>DATATM010000013.1:0-103803 GCA_036268775.1 Acidimicrobiales bacterium
CCAACACGGGGTGGTCACCCGGGTCCTGCAGCGGCTTCTCGCCCTCACCGCGGCCATCTGGCACAACCACCACAGCGGCCAGCCAAGACTGCGATCTCTCGTTGCCTACGACCACTGATCCCTTGGAATTGATCATCTAGAAGGACATCGACATCCCGACGATCGGCGCATTCAGATGTTGGCTGCCGGTCGAGCCGTAGAACGGGGAATCACCGAAATTGAAAATCCCACCATCTCTCGCCACTAACCAATAGCCCCCGCCTTCGGGGGAAGCGGCAATGCCCACGACCGGTTGGTTCAGATGGATACCGCCCGTCGAGCCGTGAAATCTGGCGTCACCGAAATTGAAGACCCCGCCGTCGGCGGCGGTCAGCCAGTAGCCATGACCGTCAATGGCGGGGGCGATACCCACGACCGGCTTGTTGAGGTGCTGGTCTCCCGTCGAGCCGTAGAAGACCGCGTCACCGAAGGCGAAGATCCCACCGTCGGAGGCGACCAGCCAGTAGCCACCACCGTCAGGGGTGGCAGCCATGCCCACGATCGGCTGGTTCAGATGGATGCCGCCGGTCGATCCGTGGAAGACAGCGTCGCCGAAGGAGAAGATCCCGCCGTCGGAGGCGACCAGCCAATAGCCCCCGCTGTCAATGGTGGGGGCCATGCCCACGATGGGCTGGTTGAGGTGTTGGGCCCCCGTCGATCCGGCAAAGGAGGCGTCACCGAAGTTGAAGATTCCACCGTCGGAGGCCACCAGCCAGTAACCCCCACCGTCCCCGGTTTCGGCCATGCCCACGATCGGCTGGTTCAGATGGGTGCCCCCCGTCGATCCGTAGAAAAGGGCTCCCCCGAAGGTGAAGATCCCGCCGTCGGATGCCACTATCACGTAGCCCGCACTTTTCGGCAACACGGCGCCAGCCGGTCCACTGGCGAGCCCGGCAAGGCCAGCCGTCAGGAGCGAGATGCCGAACAGCGCCACTGAAGCCTTCCCGAGGATCCTCGCGGTCGCCCGATTCCACCTCGAATTCTCCAACATCATTGCCCTCCCCCTTCACGACATGAACCCCTTCAGCGCTACGAATACCCCCTTGGTCCTGCCAACTAACCGAAAGTTCGCGTTCCGTTCACCTCCATGAAAGGTCGGCGCCAGGATCCACGTGTGTCCCGGATCGGGAGAGGGTGGGATCAAGTGCTCGACAGTCGAGACCCGCACAGGCTGACTCCAGACACCTCCATCCCGCCCGGACTCCCGGCCCCGATTGGGCCCGATACCGGTCAGTCCCAGTCGGCCTTCCCGTCCATGACCACCCATGGCTTCTCGGTGACCACGAAGTCGAGATGGTCGAGATCGAGGAAGTTGGCGATGTCCTCCATCACCGCGGGGAAATCATCCTCGCCCATGTGGGCTTTGTACTCGTCCATGGAGGGGAACCACTGCACGGTGACCCCGTCGTAGCCCGAGCGGTCATCGTCGCCCCGGTAGTCGTCAAGGGGCCGGGGGTGCTGCTCGTAGCGGATGACGTGGCTGCCGCTCTGGCTCCCGGCGATCAGCGGTCCGTGGATGTTCTTCCAGTGGGCCTGGAACTCGGCGGGGGTCAACCCCTCCTTGCGCTTCAACAGACAGGTCAGCTTCACCATCGACAATCGCTCCCTCGGTCGGCCCACCACCCCGGTGGGTCGGCCCGAGGCTTCACCACCGGGGCCCCTCGACGCAAGACGGACGCCGGAGCCGAGGCGGCGGCTTCCAGGGAACCGACCGGCTATTTGGCCACCGTGGCGGTGAACAGCTGCGTGTTGTACGGCATCATGATGGGCTCGTCCAGGGTGCCGGCGAAGGCAGCGACGTCGCCCAAAAAGGCAGCCCGCTGGTCGTCGGGGAGCACCCGCACGTAACTGCGGGAGGCCACCTGGTCCACCAGCGCCTGGCGGTCGAGCGGTTGGGTGAACTGGAACTCGGAGCGGGTAACCGGCCCGAAGCGGTGGCTGGCATCGATAATCGGGGAGAAGTCCATGCCCACCGGATAGGGCATGCACCGGTCCCACCAGGTCATCCGGCTCAACTCGATCATCACCGGGTCCTTCTCGTCGCGTTCGTTCCAGACCAGCGACAGCACCCCGCCGGGCCGGAGGACCCGGGCGATCTCGGCCAGCGCCCGGGGGGCGTCGAACCAGTGGAAGGCCTGGGCCACCACCACCGCCTGCAGGCTCTCGGCCACCAGCGGGATGGCTTCGCCGACTCCAGCGACCACCGGTACCCCGGGGACGACCTCGGTGAGCACCTCCCGCATCGACGCCGACGGCTCCACCGCGATGCAGGCGGCTCCGAAGGGGAGCAACTGGCGGGTGAACTTGCCGGTGCCGGCGGCCAGGTCGAGCACCCGGATCCCGGGCCCGATGCCGGCCCGATCGACCACGAAGGAGACCAGGTCATCCTGGTAGCCGGGGCGACCCCGCTCGTAGACATCGGAGGCGGCCTCGAAGCCAACCCGGCCCTGGGTGCCCCGAGCCGGCCGGGAAGGATGGCCGGCTCCACTCATCACCGCCGATGCTATGGCATTGATAGCGTGCCGGGGTGTCCGTTCACGACCCGGGTCCCGACCCGACCTCGGATTTCGGCGATCCGATTCCCCGGTTGCGTTCACCGGCGCTCACCCCGGTCGCCAATCCCTCCAGGCGGCCGACGCCGCCCCAACCCCGCGGCTGGCGGCGGCGGAACTGGCTGAACACCGCCATCCAGTACGGGTGGGACTGGTTGGCTCTCCACGGGGCCACCGGGCCCACCAGCGGGAAGGCGGCCCGGTTCGGCGCCTTCGGCGAGGGGAGCTATGTGGCCTTCCCTCCGGGGGCGACATTCGGCGAACGCTGGATCCACATCGGTGACAACACGCTGATCGGTCCCCATGTGAGCCTCTCCGCCGGGATGGTTCCAGGTCAGCAAATGGTCACCGATCCGGTGGTGAACATCGGGGACCGGTGCATGATCGGGCGCGGCAGCCACATCGTCGGCCACTTCAGCATCGAGATCGGCGACGACGTCTATACCGGGCCCTACATCTACGTCACCGACCAGAACCACGGCTACGAAGACCCCGACGAACCCGTCCACTCCCAGATGCCGACGGACAAGCCGGTGCGGATCGGATCAGGGTGCTGGCTCGGGACCGGAGCGGTGATCCTCCCGGGGACCACCCTCGGACGCAACGTGGTGGTCGGGGCCGGCTCGGTGGTGCGGGGCAGCTTCCCCGATCACTGCGTGATCGCCGGGGTCCCGGCCAAGGTCGTGCGGCGCTACCGCCCCGAGTCCGGGTGGGTCAACGAGTCCGCACCCTGACCGTCGGGCTTCGGCCTGGATCGGGCCGCGTCCGGGTCGGATGGAATCAAGTGGCAGGACGTCTGCCTAGACATCGCTCCTAGTGGTATTGTAACTACGGAGGGTGGTAATATGGCTCCATCGCACCTACTTCCCTAGTAGGTCGGCAGGCAGGACAGATGAAGCAGCCACGGGGCCGCAGCACAATAATTTCGGATCGTCGGGTGTCGAACCACGCGCCGGGCTCGACGGCACGACCGGCCAGGAACGACCCATGACGGAAGCCGTCTCGCCGTTCGAGGAACCCTGGCCCGACCACGAGACCCAACTGGTGGTCAACGCGATCCGATCGGCCGTCACTGCCTCCGATCAGTACCGCTGGGGCGACCCTCGAGCCACCGATCACCGGCCAGCGGGGTCAGCCGGCGATGCCGAGGGCATCGAGGGCTCCCTCAGCGAAGCCGGCCGAAAATGGGCGCTGGCCCACCAATCGGCATCCCTGATGCGCAACCGGCTCGACGCCTTGGAAGCCTCGATGGATGCCGAGTCGGATGCCGGGACCGAAGCGGAGCGCACTGCCTATCTCCGGGCCTGGCGGACCGTCACCGACGCCGCCACCTGGACGTCACTGAACCAGTTGGAGCAAGCGGCATTGGTCGACCCGCTGACCGGGGTGGGGAATCGACGGGCACTCGATCTCATGTTGACCCAGGCCATGTCCGGGGCGCGCCGGACCGGGTCGGGGCTGGTGGTGGTGGCGATGGACCTCGACGGCTTGAAACGGATCAACGATTCGCAGGGTCATGCCGAGGGTGACCGCACCCTGACCTCCTTGGTGGACGCGGTCGGTAGCGGGCTTCGCGCCTCCGATGCCGTGTTCCGGACCGGTGGCGACGAGTTCGCGGTCGTCCTGCCTGGCACCGGGCTGGGTCATGTCGATGCCTTGATGGAGCGGATCCTGGCCGGGGACACGCCGCGGTTCACCTGGGGAGCCGCCGAGCTCACGGCCGAGCAGCAGCGACCGGCCGAGTTGCTCGACGCCGCCGACACCGACCTCTACCGCCATCGCGGGGTGGAACGCGACTTAGCCGCAGTCGGGGCGAGTGCGGTCGTCGCCGGTCTAGGAGGTTCCCACCGGTCGCTCCGCTCCCGGGTCTCCCGGCGGGTGAGTGTGGCGGCCGCTGCCGGGCTGGTGGCCATCAGTGGAACCCTGGCCACCGTCTCCACCCTGTCACCGGGCACCCAAACCGCCCTTTCCCCGAAGCACGGGGACAAACCGCCGGCCCCGGCGGGCGGTTCAGGCGGCCCCACATCGTCCACCACCCCCACGACGCTGCCGACCACCCCGACGACGACTCCAATCATCACCTCGAGCCCATCGACGCCACCCCCGAAAGCAACCACCTCGGTCGTCGCCGCAACCGGAGGGACTTCGCCGGCCCCGGTCACCACCGGAAGCACATCGCCCCATGTCCAACTCGCCTCCGCCGTCGCCACCAGCCCGACTCCGGGCCCAACTGCTGCCACGGCGGGAGGCACGACGACCGGCCCGAGCCCCAGTCCGACGGCCGCGCCGCCTCCGACCACCACGGTTCCGGTCGCGGCGGCAACTGCCACTCGGGGCAAGTCGGGCAACACTCTCCCGGCGCAAGCTGTGGCGGCACAGACCGCCGCCACTCAGGCGGCTACCGCCCGGGCCGCGGTTCGGGCGGCGGAGCGTTCCGGCGATGCTCTTCTCACCCAGGCCGTCGCCCAGGCCACTGCGGCTCTGGCGGCAGTCGTCTCCGATGCAATTCCTGCCGTTCAACCGCCGGCTGCTCAGGTGGCAACGAGTTCGATTGATGTCGAGCCCCCGGCGGTGGTCAACGCGGCCCAGACGCCATCGAGCGCGGAGCCGACACCCCCGATTCCAACTCCCGGGAGACAATCGGGGGGGCGAACTCCGGTGGCTCCCCCGACTCCCGCGGCCGATCACCCGTCGGACGGGCCCCATGGCGGTAACCACACCTCGTCGCGACGGCGATAGCAATCGGGCCCGGCGCCCTGAACGACTTAAGCCGTCGAAGTCAACGTCTCGATTACGAGAGGGTGGTTGGCAGCCCGGCTCGGGTGAGTTGTCGGTGGGGCTCCGGACAAGAAGGAGCCACCCCCCTCCGATGCTCCCGCTCGATGTCAGGCGTCCGGAAGTCGTCAAAGCCAGGGCCGGCAGGTTGGCACAGGCTTCGGCGGTCCGTCCGCCCGACATACCGGATGGTATGAGGGGAATCGAGAGCCCGAAGGGGGGCAGCCAGCCGACGTTCGATCAATCCGGGAACGGGGAACCCGGATGGTGCTAGGCACAAGGAACGCCGACAACGTTGAGGTTCGAAGCCGCTTGGGCTGCAAAAGGGGGCCCGTCCGCCAGTCAGACCCCTCATGCACACCTCCCGCGCGTTCTCCGTCGGCTTTCACGCCGTTTGCCTCTGTGGAGATAACGCCGGACCCCCTCCAACCTGGCGAAATTCACCTGCTCAGGATCTCTTCGCAAGGTATGCACTACCAGTGAGTTCCTCACTACGGACGGTGGTAACCTCAAGTTATCGCCTTGATGGGTCGATACCAGCAGGTAGGACGGCAGATGACACAACCACGAGGCCTTAGAAGTACCATTTGGCATCAGGCGGGGGGGGACTGTCGGCAGTTCCCGATCCTTCGACACAGCGGGAACCACTCATGAACGAAGCCGTTTCTCCGTTCGAGGAGCCATGGCCAGACGACGAAATGCAGTTGGTGGCCGACGCCGTCCGAGCGGCGGTGGCGGCCCCACGCCCAGTGACGACCGATGCCCCCACCAACGGGGCTGACGGACCGACGGGGAAGTTCGCCTCCAGCGAGGCGGTGGAGAGTGCGCTGGTCGAGGCCGGCCACCGTTGGGCCCGGGCCCACCAATCGGCATCACTCATGCGCAGCCGGCTGGACGCTCTCGAAACCTCGATGGATTCCGAAGTGGACGCCGGAAGCGACGCCGACCGCGCCGCCTACCACCGGGCTTGGCGGACGGTCATCGACGCCGCCACCTGGACCTCGCTGAACCAACTGGAAGAGGCCGCACTACTGGACCCGCTCACCGGGGTCGGCAACCGGCGGGCCCTCGACCTGATGCTCACCCGGGCGATGTCAGGGGCGCGCCGGTCCGGATCCGAGCTGGTAGTGGTGGCCATTGACCTCGACGGCTTGAAGCGGATCAACGATTCTCGCGGCCACGCCGAGGGCGACCGCACCCTCACCTCACTGGTGGACGCCGTCGGCGAGGGACTCCGCACCTCCGACACCGTCTTCCGTACCGGTGGAGACGAGTTCGCGGTTGTCCTGCAGGGGATCGGGTTGGGCGAGGTCGAACCCCTCATGCACCGGATCTCCACCGCGGGTACCCCGCAGTTCACTTGGGGCGCCGCCTCTCTCGCCCCCGAGCACCAACAGCCATCGGAACTGCTCGACGCCGCCGACACCGACCTCTACCGCCGCCGGGGAGTGGACCGGGCCCTGGTCGGAGCGGGTGCAGTCACCTTGGCCACCGCTGGAGCCGGCGCAGTGGTGGATCTCCGCCGTCCAAAGGGATCGATCACCTCCCGGGTCTCCCGGCGGGCCAGTGTGGCGGTGGCAGCCGGCCTGGTCGCTATCGGTGGGACGCTGGCAGCGGTGACGACCCTGTCTCCCGGCATTCAGACGGCGCTGCCCCCGAAGCATCACACCACGACGCCGTCGACCGCTGGTGGCGGCGGCGGTACCCCCAACGGCGGTACCAAGCCCAGCACATCGACCTCGAGCTCGAACTCGACGGGTCCGTTTACCGTTGCTCCGATTGCTCACTCGGGAACGTCCGGAGCGAACATCGTCGGCAATGGCAATAGCACCACCATCGGCACGACGAGCACCACCATCCCGGGTCCCACTAGTTCCTCGACCACGACGCCCACAACGGCTCCGCCAGGTCCCACCGGGACCACGCCTCCAACGTCGCCAACCGGCGCGGTCTCAGGTCTCGTGCTCGGACTGGAGACAACCGTGAACAGCACGGTGTTCGGACTCGTCGGTGCGCTCGGACTCGGCGGCCTAGTCGCCGCTCCCAAGAACTAGCCGGGCTGGTCGTCGCTCCTCTGGCTAGGAGCACATCGACTCTCCAGCCTGCTTGCGGGCCACGGGATAGTGCAAAAAGGGCGCTCCCGCCGGTGCAGCCAAACGAACGAGCGGCCCTCAGCGAGTAGCAAGAGCGATGTCCTCGTCGCTAGCTAGTGCCACGCTCGGTCGTCACCCGTTTGGACTCTCGTCCCGGGCGTGAATGCCTCGGGGTTACGAAGTCCTTCGCCAGAACCAAGACCCTTCGCCGGCTGCCCGACGAAGCCACGCTCAACAGATGTTGAGGAAGTGATTCAGCGGGCTACAGGGTGCGGTCGTCGGCGTGGTCGTCGGCGGCGGCGGTTGCGTCGTGGTGGTGGTCGGCGGCGGTGAAGTCGTCGTGGTGGTGGTCGGCGGCTTCGTCGTTGTCGTCGTCGGCTTCGTCGTGGTCGGGCTGCTTCCGCCCGAGGTGGTGGTCGGAGTGGTCGTCGGCTTGGTGCCGCTGCCGGCCACCGAGCCACCCGAGGGCGGCGGAGTTGAGTTCCCGCCGCTGCTCGATGCCGCCGGAGTGGTGGCGGCCGGGGACTGGGCATGGGAACCGGAGGAGGAGGAGTTGGGGACGGTGGCCAGCGGACCCGCAGTGTTGCCGCCGGCCAGCAGGCTCGAAGAGCCGCCACCGACCACGCTGCCGGCGGAAGCCGGAGTGTTGGGGGCCTGGCTCTTGCCGGACGAGGAGCCGGTGGTGCCCGACGAAATGTTGGTACGCAACTCGCCCCAGTCCTTGGCGCTGGTGTTGTTGGTGCTGGAGGACTGGACGCCGGGGAGGGATGCCGAGACCGAACTGCCCGCCCCACCCAGGATGACTCCGACCGCCAGGCTGATCACCGCGCCGGCGATCACCAGCGCGGTACCGAGGCGGCGACGGAGGACATCGCCGATGCCGAGGGAAGCGACTTCGGCCACCCGGCCGGCGTAAACAAGGCGGGAGGTGACCGGCGAGAGCCAGTCGGCAACCGTCCCTGCCGCCGAGCTCAACATCTCTTCGCCCTTGGTGGAGGGCCGGGAGGAAGCCCGGAAGGGGTTGATGTCCTCGCCGACGGCGTCAAGCGCAGCCGGGATGTAGCCGCTCATGGCGGCGGCACCCGGCGAATGCCGTCCACGTGGCGGTGATTTGGGCACTTTCCCCTTCTTATCCATGCGTCAACCCCCATTGCCGAATCGTCACGACGGGGCCTGCGACTCCGAGGGTGACCGATTGGTCATATGTGCCCCCGTTGGACCCACCGACCGTAATTGTACTTGTAAGGGTAACGGTTGACACCGCGCCCCCTTGCGAATCAATTGCCACGTTGAGGGGGGAATTATGCCCGGTGATGGTGGTCCCTTCCAGGGCTTTTGGCATCGTCACGCCTGGAGCGATGGCGGCCCACCAGTCGGATCGGTTCTGTTCGGCGGCATGGATGCCCCCGAAATACGCCTGCAGTGAGGCGGCGGTCAGACCCAGTGGGTTCGGCGACTGCTGGAAGGCCTGGGAGGTCTGGCCGGTGAGGGTCATGGTTCCCATCGGGGTCGAATTCTGGTCGAGGGTGAGCCCTTGGGCCACCAGGGCGGGTGGGGCCGGCGTGGTGTAGTTGACGGTGGCCACCGAGGGGGCGGTGAGGGGAGCCGTCGTGGTGGTGGTGGTCCCCTTCTTGTTCGACTTGGTCGGCGGAGTCACCGGATTGGCGACCAGGGCGGCGGACACCAGCAGCCGCTGCGACGTGTAGAACAAGGCATTGGTCGGCCAGCAGGTGTCGAGGACCAGGGTCGGGCCGGCCGAGTTGGTGATGTCGTCCCCGGCGTTGACCACCTTGCTGCCGGTCACCTGGAACGTCCACCGCTGACACTGGTTGCGATAGGTGATCAGGTCCCCGGGCTTCAGGTCCCCGAGATGCACGAAATAGCTGACGTCGTGGGCGAGCAGCACCGAAGATCCGTTCTGACCCGGCCAGACCGAAGCCGGTGCGTGTCCTGCCGCCACGTTCAACTCGGCATCGTCGGTTCCCTGTTCAACCGGCGCTGTCAACGAGAGGGTGGGAACGTCGATCACCCCGGCCAGTTGGCCCTGCTGGGGGGTTGACTCCACACAAGCGGCCCCTGGTTGCGCAGGTGTCTTCACCTGCGCAACCAGTTGCGCGTTCGCTTTGTGCTTATGGATGGTCCATCCGGTCGCATACCCGACGAAGGCCAGCGAGGCCCAGATCAGCACCGCACCCGTGGCCGTGGCGGCGATCTTGGTAGATCGCTTCAACCACGGCCGGGCACGAAGCCACTGCAACCACGATGTATGGCCATCGGTCCATGCGTGCCGACGGAATCTGAGCCCCCTCCGCGCCCGGTGAGTCAGACGTGAGGTGACCTCCATCGCTACCGTTGGTCGTCACCTCGGCGAAGCGTCGCCATGGCGTGGGTGGCCCGACTCACTGCTGAGGTCAAGCCACGGCGCCAGAAGAGGGCACAGCCGAGGAGGAACACGATGATGGCCAGCGGAATGGACCCGGCCCACGGCTCACCGGTGTGCACCGCAGTGACTCCGGAGATTGCGCCGGTACCGGTACCGCCGCTACCGGACCCGCCGCCGGCACCCGTCCCACCATTGGTGGTCGAAGTGCTGGAGGCACCGGTGAAGGTGAATTGGTCGCCGGTATTGGTCGGGCTGGTCCCGTTACAGCTGGTCACGGTCACATCCACGGTGCCGGGGGTTCCCGGCGGGGAGGTGGCGGTGATGGTGGTGCTGTTGACCACCGTGAAGGTGGCAGCCGGGGTGGTGCCGAACTTGACGCCGGTCACGCAGGTGAATCCGGTCCCGGTGATGGTGACCGTGGTCCCACCTGAGGACGGACCGGTGTTCGGGTTCACGCCGGTGATGGTCGGGGGCGTGGCGACGGCGTTGATGTCCGGGCCGGTGGCCGCACACTTCGACTCAGCCACGGTCACCTCGACCGCGGTGGCGAGCACCGTGATCTTGAGGGCATCCACCGTGATGCTGGTGGATCCGGGGGCGTTGGCCACGGTCTGGAGGTTGATCGAGATGCTCAACAGCGCGTTGAGCGGAGCGGGCAGGGAGACCGGCCCGCTGGATGGGATCGGCACGGGCGTACCGGCAGCACTGATGCTGGCGACGGTGGTTCCACCGGTCGAACCCTTGGCGTTCGAAGTACAGGTCGACTGGACGGCGCCGACGGTGAGGGCACTCAGCGCGGTGAGTTGGGCCAACGAGGCCGAGCTGGTGATGGTCTCAGCGGCGGTTCCGAAGTTGGTCGACGACGAGGACGCGGAGGCGACACCGGCGGTGAGCACTCCCGGGAGGGAGACGGGCACCAATGTGTTCGAAGCCGCTTGACCGTTCGTACCCAGAGCCACCGACGGGGTCGGCGGGATCAGGTTGGTACCGGCCAACGCGGCCTGGAGGCCGAAGGCACTGCCGGTACCGGAGTCGGTGGCAGCCGAAGCCGCTCCGCCCAGGAACGCGAACGAGCCGAGCGCCGCGCTGATGGCGAGCAACAGGGCCCCCATCATGCGAAGCAGGCCGACACGGCGGACGAACCCTTTCCGACGGGCGGCATGCGCTCCGTGGCTGGCTAGCCCTGTGCGGGCGTTGCGCCCTCGGGGTGTAGTGGATTCATTCATGTTTTGGTCTCCGCTTTTTGTCGAGGTCCGCGGGGCCCGTTCGCCCGCTCGGCGTCACGCTACCCCAACTTGAGCATCTCTAACAACGATACTTCATGGGTGTAATCCCGTTCCTGTATCGGTCCGCCGGGAGCCCAACGGGGCGGGACTGGAATCGGCGTTCCGGTACCCCCGTCGTCGTGGATCGCCACAGCTGTGGACGCCGTCTGTCCATTCCCTGGACCCGGCTATCCGTGCCTAGAAGGGCATTTTTGGGGTAGCGGGGATGGGTGAGCGTTCTCCCCGGAAAGCAGTGGAGATGGTGCCGGGGAAACGGATGCGTCTCCCTCGGGATCTCGGGCTTGTCATGGCAACCGATGGTCGGGATTTCCCGGCCGAATGGCCTTGGATTCGTGCCTGGAATGCCACTGTGAATTCTGAATGTCTTGAAGGTGAACGGTGGGTGTCGTCATCGCCGGCCGATAGGAGTCCGGTGGACCTTGACAGGCCCAGTTCGTGCCTACGGCTGAGTCCTGACGCCACTTATCTATCTTGGGGGAGTTGCGGGTCCGAATTCACCCCCCGATAGGGCCGAGCGAGAATGTCAATCTCGCGCTTCCTATTTTCGACGATTTCGCCTATCCTCTGAGAAAAGATCCTGCTTCTGGGGTCAAGGTGGAGCTGGTTCCGGAGCGTCAATCGGAGCCAGAAACCTGAAAACGGGCTTTACGGGGATCAAGTGGGGAGGTTGGAGTGATGGCGCTCCGGCACGACGAGGTAGAGCAGGTCGATCGTCTCACGGACAACCTCCTTACTACGCACGCGCCTTCACGCGACGGATCTGTTGACGTCACTCGTGACAAGTTGTTGGTCGAGCGTTGCCAGGCCGGCGACCGCCAGGCCTTCGACGAGTTGTACCTCCGTTATCAACGGCGGCTCTACCGATTCTGCATGCAGCGTCTCGGTCAGGCCCATGACGCGGAAGACGTCGTTCAGGAATCGTTCGTCCGGGCCTGGCGCGCCCTTCCCCGATTCGCGGGGGAGCGCCGTTTCTATCCTTGGCTGACTGTCATTGCCTCCAACCTCTGCGTCGACACCCTGCGGCGGCGCTCCCGGCTCACTCCCGTCGAGGAGTCGCGCATCACCGCCGCCGACACCGGGACCTACGACATCGAGGATGCGGTCCTCCACGAGGTCGACTCGAAGATGGTGGCCACTGCCTTCGGCCAACTGTCGTCCCGGCATCAGCGGGTGCTCCAGATGCGGGAAGGCTCGGAGTGGAGCTACCGGGAGATCGCCGAGCACGAGGGTGTCGGGGTCACCGCGGTCGAGACCCTGCTGTGGAGGGCCCGCCAGGCCCTCAAGCGTGAATTCCTCATCCTCGACGAGCAGCGCGGCAAGGTCGGCGCCCTGGTCGGGTTCCTGGTGTTGCTCCCGGCCCGCGCGGTGATCCGGCTGCCCAAGGCCATGAAGCACGGCGTCGGCCATGCCGTCGACGGCACCCGCAACGCCTTCGGGGCACTCAGTACCGGGGCGTTCTCCGATTTCGGGACCGGTGCCCTCGGGGTGTTCGGCCCGTCGGTCGCCGCCGCCACCGGCGCGGTCGCCATCACCGTCGGAACCGTTCTCATGCTGCCGGTCGCCGGCGGCCCCGTGGCCGGATCTTCCAATCCGGCCCCCATTGTCACGCAGCTGCCGGCGTTGGCTTCGCCGATCATCACCTCCAGTGCCCCGCCCAGCGCGCCTTCGACCGCGGCCACCACCGCCGGCACCGTCTCCGGTTCTGGCACCGTCGTTTCGGGAAGCGGATCGGGTTCCGGCGCGGCAACTTCGACGTTGCCGGCGCCGTTCGGTCTCAGTGAGTTCGGCATCGGGGGGATCCTCGACAAAGTCGCCTCCGCCGGCGACGGGCCGGGTGCAGTCGGCAATCTGGGCACCGACATCGGCGGGCCCCTCGGCGGCGCGGTCACCAGCCTCGGAAACGCGGTCAAGGGTGCGGTCGCGGAGGTGAACCCGGTAGCGGGAACCCTGGTGAATCCAGTGGAGAGCGGAGTCGGCGCAGTGGGGACGAAGATCAGCGGTGCCATCACCCCACCAGCCAGCCCAGCTCCGGCTCCCTCCGGCACTGCCGGTTCGGCGGCGGCGCCTGCGGGGGCTCCGAGCACAGCCGCCGGCGCCGGCGTCAATAGTCCGATCTCGTCGGCCAACAGCGCCGTCAACGGCTTGACCAAGGCGCTCGGTCTGCCGCTCACCCTCGGATCCTGAACCGGACCCGCTGAACCCGCCGGCCTGAGTTGCCTGACTCGCGCCCCGTCAACTGAAGATGGTGCCGGCGACCTCGATCGGATGAGTTCCTCGCCCGGGACCCTGGCGGGCCAACCCATCCCCCTCCCCCTCAACTGGTAGTGAGGTCCTCCGACGTCCGTTCGGGTGGGATGGCTTCGTCCGGCCGCGGTTCCGAGTCCGTCTCCGGCTCGTCGGCCACCGCCAGGAGCGCCGGATCGAGGAGACCGTGCCTCCGGAGGACCGCGGTCGCTTCGGCTCTACCGGCGGCGATGAGGGTCTCCGTCTCGGAGAAATCGGTGTAATCCCGAGAGGAGACGCCGTCGCTGGAGAAGACGATGACTTCGACCCCGTCGGGCAACCGGGCCAGCTCGCGGCTGAATCGGGCGTGGACGGAGATGAACAGCGCGCTGAGCATCACCTCAACCGGGCGCTTCGACGGCGGCGGGGTGTAGCTGAGCGGCCCGCAGAGCAACACGAAGATCCGGGTGGCCCCGGCATCGATGGCCCGGCTGATGGGCACGTTGTCGACGACCCCCCCGTCGACCAGGCGGTCACCGTCGATCTCCACCGAAGGGAAGATGGCGGGGATGGCCGCCGAGGCCAGGATTGCCTCCGCCGCCGGGCCGGAGACCAGCCAACGCTCCCGACCATCGGTGATCGAGGTGGCGACCACCTCGAAGGGAACGGTGGCGTCCTCCAGGCGTTCGTAGGTCAGCCCCTCTTCGATCACCTTTCGCAGTCCCGAGTTGGGATGGATCGATTCGCGCTGTTGGAGGTACTGCCAGGGTCCGTGGACGAATCTCGACGGGTAGATGTCGTCGCCGGTGATTCCCCGCCAGATGCCGGCCATCCGCTCGACTCCGGCGACGGTCGGATCTCCGGCGAAGGCGGCCCCGTTCACCGCCCCGACCGACGTTCCGTAGATGCGGTCGGGAACGAATCCGTTGGCCGCCAACACCTCCAGCATGCCGACCTGGGCGGCCCCCCGGGTCCCGCCTCCGGCCAACACCAGCGCGGTCATCGGTTCCGGATGTCCGACCCCATTGGCGGAGGTGCCACCGATGTCGAAGCCCTCCTGGCGGGCCAACCATTCCTGTCGGGCGACCCGTCCCCGCCGCAGGGTGAACCGGATGGTGAGGACGGTCAGGACCAAAAACGCCACCACGAACAGCGTGAAGCCAACCGTGAACAACGTGTTGGCAGCAGCCAGGGGCATCGGGAGAAGGTTATTACGGACCGCCCCGACGGGGCTGTCACATCCATTTGCGATACTGCTTCCATGGTGGTGATGGACATCGACAGGAGGGAGCTGAGGACCCAGGCTCCGGGTCAGGAGGCCGGCCGCGGGGAGCCGACCCGGGCGCCGGGCTGGACGCCGCTGGCGGGGAATGCCCTCCTCGATCGCATCCGGGTCACCGGGCGCCCCCGCCCCCTGGCCGACCCCGAGCGGGTTGCCCGCCTTCGAGAGTCCCTCGAACAAGGCCTCGGCCTGCGACCCGACCCGGCTTCGGTACCCCCGCCCTCCCATCCGGCGTCCATCAGGGCGCTCCTGGTCACCAAGGATCGACTGACCCGGGCACTACGAGGCCAGCCTCAGTCCGACGGCGAGATCCAGCCACCCACTACCGCGCTGGCCTGCGGGGCGCTCATCGATGGGCTGTTTCAACAGCTGATCACCATCGGGACCATCGGCGACCCGATGCGGGACGGCCTCGACGGGTTGGGCGTTGACGAACGACAGGCCCAGCTGGTGACTTGGATCGAGAATCTGCCGGCGTCCGAGCGAGGGGCGCTGGCCGCTGAAGTTGTCCGCCAATCCGCCGACCTTGTCACCCGGTGGCCGAGGTTGGATCCGGCTTGGCTTCCCCGCACCCAGGTTCCGATGCGAGTCGGCGTGGCCGGCGGGTCGGTCGAGCTGTCCGGTCGGGTGGACCTCGCCATCGGCCGTCCCGGGCTCGGAGTGGCATCGGTCGCCATCGTCGAGGTCAAGTCCGGGGTGCGCCGACCGGAGCATCGACATGACCTGCATTTTTATGCGCTGCTCGAGACCTTGAGGAGCCCGGCACCCCCGTTTGCCGTCGCCACCTATTACTCCCGGACCGGCGAGTTGGATGTGGATCCGGTCAGCGACGAGCTGCTGGCCTCGGCGGCCCGTCGGACCGCGGCGGGGATTCGGGCCCTCGGCGAACAGGCGATTGCCTCCTCTGACCCGATCGGTGGCGCTCGATGACCCAATTGCTCCGACCCCAACAGGTCACGGCGGCAATCCTGGCCCCGGCGGCGGCACCGATCGGACCCGCCGACCGGAAGTGGGTGCGTCAGCGTCTGCTGGACGCCGTTCCCTCCTTGGTCGAGGAGCTCCCGGCCCCCGCCCAGGTAGTCGTCACGGTTCCCCTTCTCCGCCAGGCCCACCGGGACCCGGAGGCTCTGGCCGGCCCCGAAGAGCCGTTCGCCTGGAAGCCGGTCTTCGTCCGCCGCTCCTTGGGCCTGTCGGCGGTGGATGCCTGTTTCAACCACCGCTTCTCGAACCCGGGCGAGGCGGTCGGGCCCCTCGCCGATGAAGCCGCCGCCGAGTGGGGCCGGACCGGGTGGCGGACGTTCCACTGGGAGCCCTGGATGGCGGCGTTGACCCCCGCCGCCCGATCGGTGGCGTTGGCGGAGGCGGCGACCTGGGCCACTGCGCTGTGGTCGTCGCTCGATTGGGGTTCTTTCGCCCGCACGATCCGGATCGGCGGGCCCGACGATCAGTGGGTGTGTACCGCCCCCCGGACCGTGCGCCTCAAGGGCCGGTCCGAACTGCAGATCTCCCTCGAACCAACGACGGGTGGCGGATCCCAGAGGGTGGCGTTGGTGTCGGTGGCCTCGGGGATGCCGATCGCCGGGTGGGAAGCCGAGCTCGGGTTCCTGGCGTTGGCAGCCTCCCTGCGCTCCCCCTCCCGGCCGGTGCCGGCGCGGGTCGTTGGGCTCTGGCCCGACGCGGGGGAATTCCGGTCGGTCGACATCACCGGGGAAATCCTCGTCTCCGCGGCCGACCGGGTGATCGCCTGCATCGCCGCGATCGCCCGGGCCCGCCGGTCGATGGTGAGCTGAGCCGACTGCGAGTCAGAACCGCGCCTTGGCCGCCTTGGCATCGGGCTTTCCGGCCGCGGTCAAGGGGATCTCGTCGACCAGCAGCAACCGGCGGGGCACCTTGTAGCCGGCGATGAGGGTGCGGCAGTGGGTCTGGATGGCTTCCAACGTGATGGGCGCGGTCCCGGGCTTGGGACGCAGGGCCACCGCCACCTGCTCTCCGAACCGGGCATCGGCGATGCCCACCACGATGGCGTCGTACACATCAGGATGGGCCTTCACCGCGGCTTCCACCTCTTCGGGAAAGATCTTCTCTCCACCGGAGTTGATGGAGGCCGAGCCACGGCCGTGGACGGTGATGGTGCCATCCAATTCGACGGTGGCCAGATCCCCCGGGATCGTCCATCGGACCCCGGCGGCGTCGACCGGGAACGTCGCCGCCGTCTTCGCCTCGTCCTTGAAGTATCCGAGCGGGATACGCCCCGATCGGGCCAATCGCCCGATCCGACCATCCCCCGGCGTCAGGGGTTGGAGGTCGTCGTCGAGCACGGTGGTTCCCGGGCCCATGACGAACCGAGGCCCAGAGGCGCCGGTGTCGACCGACCCCTGGGCTCCGCTCTCACTGGATCCGAAGTGGTCCATCACGAAGATGTTGGGGAGCTGTTGATTGAGCTCGTCCTTGACGGTCTTCGACAGCATGGCGCCCCCCGATCCCACCGCCAGCAAGCTCGAGGTGTCGTAGGTGCCGGGCGGGGCGGAGGCCAGTGCCTCCACCAGTGGCCGGGCCATGGCATCACCCACCAGTCCCACCGACACCACTCTCTCGTCACCGACGATTCGGAGTATCTCGTCGGCGTCGTACCGGTGGGAGCAGTAGAGCACCACCGTTCCACCCAACATCAAGCAGTTCCAAGCCACCCACTGGGCGTTGCCGTGCATCATCGGGCCGAGCACCAGCATCACCGGCCGTCTCTCATCGTCGACCACCAGCCGCTCCGACAGTTCCTCGGCGGCGGCGATCGGCTCCCGTCCCCACCCCCCACCGCCCATGGCGGCGAAAAAGATGTCCTCTTGCCGCCACATCACCCCCTTGGGCATCCCGGTGGTGCCGCCGGTATAGAGCACGTACAGGTCGTCAGGGGAACGAGGGGGGAAGTGACGCTCCGGGCTGGCGGCGGCCAGGGCGGCCTCGTACTCGACGGTGGGGATCCCGATGTCGGTCGGCGAGTCGGAACCGTCCTCGATCATCACCAGCACCCTCGGCGCGGCTAGCGCCGGGGCCCCTTCCGTGGTGGTTCCGGCGGCTCCGACCGACGGGGCCAGCGAGGCCGCCACCAGCGCCGACAGGGCTCGTTCGTAGATCAATACCTCGAGGTCGGCGTTGTCCACCACGTAGCGGAGCTCGGGAGCCACGTATCGAAAATTGAGGTTGATCGGCACCACTCGCGCCTTGTAGCAACCGATCATCACCTCCAACCACTCGGCGCAGTTGTGGGCCAGGATCCCGACGTGGGCGCCGGGCTCGATCCCCTGATCCTGGAGATAGTGCGCCACCCGGTTGGCCCGCTGGTCCAACTCCGCGTAGGTCCTCCGAGCCGCTCCCGCCACCAGCGCCTCGCGTTGGGGCACGGTGTCGACCACGATCTCAAAGAGGTCAGCCAGGTTCAGCTCTCTGTCGGTCATCCGATGTCTCCCCCGTCCTCGGCCCGCTCGGGCTCCCCGGCGTTCCGCCCGGAGCCGTATCATGCGCCATTCAGCCGGCCATGTGTACCACGGTCTCCAGGTCGTGGACGGTGGAACACGGTGGGCGGATCGCCGGCAATGGACCGCGACCCAGAGGGTCGTCAGCGAAAGGGCAGCTACATGGCAACTGCGAACACAGACCGGACCGGGATCGCCGGCCTCTCGGCCCTGGTCACCGGAGGTGGCAGCGGGATCGGGCTCGGCACCGCCTCCCGTCTGGTCGCCGATGGTGCCCAGGTGACAATCTGCGGTCGAACCGAGGAGAAGCTGCAGCGGGCGGTGGCGACCCTGTCGGCGGTGGCGGCGTCCTCGCCTCCCGGCTCGATGACGGGGACGGCCCGCTACGTGGTCGCCGACGTCACCATCGAGGAGGAGATCGCCCACGCCGTTGCCGCCGCCGCCGAGGCCCGGGGTCGGCTGGACATCCTGTTCGCCAATGCCGGCGGCGCCAACCACATGGGCCCGATCATCGGCGCCGACCTCGATCAGGTGCGGGCCACGGTGGAGCTCAACCTCATCGGCACCTTCCTCAGCATCAAGCACGGCGCGCCGCTGATGGGTGAGGGCGTGGGCACCGGGGTCGGTGGCGACCGCCCTCCGGGTGGCTCCATCATCGGGATGTCATCGGGAGCCGGCGGCTTCCCCCACCGCTACCTCTGGGCCTATGGCACCGCGAAGGCCGGCATCGACATGCTCTGCCGGTGCGCGGCCGAGGAGCTGGGCAGCGTCGGCATCCGGGTCAACACCGTGCAGCCGGGAATCGTGGACGACGAGCTGATGGCACCCATCACCGCCGGAGGGCCGCTGCTCGACGACTACCTGGCGGAGATGCCCATCAGCCGATTGGGGACCGTCGAGGACATCGCCTCGGCGGTGAGGTTCCTGGCCGGCCCGGAGTCCTCCTGGATCACCGGGGACAGCCTGGCCATCGACGGCGGCCACCACCTCCGCCGCGGCGCCAACTACGGACTGTTGTTCGGCGCCTAGTGGGAGTTTCAGTCGGAGCCGGAGTTTCGATCGGAGCCGCCGACGAGGTCAGCGGAAGGCAGCGGCGCCCTCCAGGGCCAACAGCTCGCGCTTCATCGGGAGGCCGCCGCCGTAGCCGCCGATGGTCCCGACCGAGGTGATGACCCGGTGGCAGGGAAGGATGATGGCGAGCGGGTTCCTCCCGTTCGCCTGCCCGACCGCCCGGAATGCCTTCGGTCGGCCGACCCGGCGGGCCAGCTCGGCATAGCTGATCGTCTCCCCGTAGGGGATGTCGGCGAGGGCGAACCACACCTTCTTCTGGAACGGGGTTCCCTGGGGGTCGAGCGCCAGCTCAAAGGTCTGACGCTCCCCGGCGAAGTACTCGTCGAGTTGGGTGGCGGCGTCCAGGAGGTGGTGATGAATGCCGACATCTTGACCACCGTCGTTCTCCTCGACGCCGGCCGACACCGGCGGGCGGTGAGCACCCGGGAGGACCAGGTGGGTGAGCCCGTCGTCATCGGCGCACAGCAACAACTCGCCCACCGGGGTGGAGATGCACATCGTCTTGATGGTCGCCGGCGGCCGGGGCCGACGATGGGAATGGGGTTTCGTTGCGGTGGTCATGCGGCGTTGGCCTCTCCTTCGGGTTCGAGTGGGGTGGACCACAGATGGGCCATGGCGTAGGCCCGCCACGGGCGCCACTTCTCCGCCAACCGGGTGACGGTGGTCAGGTCGTCGTTGTGACCCATCCGGGCGATGCCCCGCCGGACCCCGAGGTCGGTCGGCATGAAGGCATCGGGATGGCCGAGCGCCCGCATCGAGATGTAGGCGGTCGTCCAGGGTCCGATCCCGGGCAGCGCCAGCAGGCGTTGCTCGAGCTCGACGGGGTCCTCACCGGAGTTGATCCTGACGGTGCCCTCGGCGATGGCGGCGGCCAGCGCCTCGAGAGTCCGGCGACGGCTTCCCGGCATGGCAAAGGCGGCGTCCCCGGCGGTGGCGATCTCCTCGGCCGTCGGGAACAGATGGGTGACCGTCGGTCGGGGATTGACCAGGGGCCGGCCGGCCGCTCCCACCAGTTGGCCGGTCACCGTGCGGGCGCCGGCCACGGAAATCTGTTGGCCGATGACCCCCCGAACCGCCAGCTCCGCCCCGTCGACCGCACCGGGCATCCGTTTTCCGGGGGATCGTCGGACGTGTCGGCGCAACAGCGGGTCGAGGGAGAGCGTGTCGTCGACCGCCACCGGATCGGCGTCGAGGTCGAGCAGCCGGCGGCACCGGGCCACCGCCGCCGTCAGGTCGCGGAGGTCCTGGAGGTAGAACGTCGATCGCACACATCCTTCATCGGGGGTGAGCTCGACGATTCCCTCGCCGTGGGGGAGATCGAGGCTGCGGAGGAACGTCCCGTCGACGTAGGACTCGACCCCGGGCACCGCCCGGAAGGCCAGAAAGGCGAACAGCGACTCGGCATCCAGCGGCGCCCGGTAGGGCAGCCGGAGTTGGATCGACCCGGCGCCGCCCCCGCCCTCCCGGCCCTTGCTCTTCCGACGGAGATCGCTCGGGGTCATGGCAAAGACTTCTCGGATGGTGCCGTTGAACTGGCGAACGCTGGAGAATCCGGCCGCGAATGCGACCTGGGCAACCGGGAGGTCGGTCGTCTCCATCAGGATCCTGGCGGTCTGAGCCCGCTGGGCCCGGGCCAGGGCCAGCGGCCCAGTGCCAACTTCAGCCACCAGCACCCGCTGGATCTGGCGGACGCTGAAACCGAGTTGGGAGGCCAGGCCGGCGACCCCTTCGCGGTCGACGATGCCGTCGGCGATGAGCTTCATGGCCCGAGCCGCGACGTCCGCCCGCATGTCCCATTCCGGGGACCCGGGCGACGCATCCGGGCGGCATCGCATGCAAGCCCGAAATCCGGACTGCTGCGCGGAGGCGGCGGTCGGATAGAACCGGACATTGCTGCGTTTGGGGGTGATCGCCGGACAGCTCGGCCGGCAGTAGATGTGGGTCGACGTCACCCCGGTGAAGAACCATCCGTCAAAGCGGGTGTCCCGACTCGTTACCGCTCGGTAACACTGCTCGAAGTCGTCGATCACCCAACCAGTGTGGCATGGGCCCCACCGGTTGTCTGGCGGAAATCGGACAAGGTCGCCTTGGCGCCACAGCCGGCGACGTCCCGGTCGTCAGAGGCGGCGGAGCTTGTCCAGACTGCGTCGGTCGCGCTTGGTCGGACGGCCCGAACCTGGTTCCCTCGACAGGTTCGGGACGCTCGACTCTCGAGGGGGTGGCGGCGGGCTGTGGTCGATCAGGCACTCCGCCGCCACCGGAGCGCCAACCCGCTTGGCGATCAGTCGCACCACCTCCACCATCCGGGGACGGTCGCCGACCCGGGTCTCTACCGAGTCTCCGGCTCTGACCGGAGACGAAGGCTTGGCGCTGGCCCCGTTGATCCGGACGTGCCCAGCCCGACAGGCCGCGGCGGCCGCCGAGCGGGTCTTGTGCAGCCGGACGGCCCACAGCCATTGATCGATCCGGGTCGTTTCGATCAAACCATGGTGGCACGGCACGCCGGGGGCGGGCCGACCCTCACGGTTGTCGATCGCCGGAGGCCGCCCCTCGGCTCCGGCTGTGTCGGGTGATCGCCACCCGGACGGCTTCGGGGTCGGGACGGGCGACCACCGGCTCAGGGGACCCGTCGCCGTCGCCCAGAAACAGCCCGTGCACCTCGATGGCCAGGATGGCGAGTTGGGCGGTGTCGGTCGGAACCGGGCACTCCGGTGATCGGTCGGGGTGCTGATCGAGGAAGGTAGCGGCCGACCGGACGGCGTCATGCTCGGTCCTGTCGGTCGCCGACCGGTAGCTGAACTGCCATCTCCGGGCCTGACGCTCGATCAGGGCCTTGTTACCGTCAAAGACACCGGCGGCCGGGAACACCCGGCAGTCGTAGGTCCGACAGGTCCGGGGACGGTGTGCATAGATCGAGCAGCGCCCGCCGACCAGCATCGGGCAGCGCCCTTGGTCGTCGTAGCCGAGCAGCACGTGGCCTCGAGGCAACCGGGGGGCGGCGAACAACAGCTCGGGGGGAATCTGGGCGAGCGTCTCGGTCTCGTCCGGTTCGATGTGGACGAACTGCGACGAGCGACAGCAAGCGGTGCAGCCGTCACAGGGCACATCCGATCCGCCCTCGCCTCGGATGGCGGCCTGCAGGGCGGTCATCCATGAGGAGAAGTCGCCGGCGGCCAGGACCGCGACTCCGGGCGCCCGGTTCTCAACCACTGGCGCTCGGCGGGCGATCCATCACCCATCGGTTGGTCACCTGGAAGAAGTTCATGGGGCCCGGCTGGGCCTCATGGGTGAACAGATACCGAAACCCGGCTCGCTGCAGCGTCCGGTTGGGCGCAGTGTTGAAGGCATTCGGTTCGGAGAACAGCTGCTCCAACTCGAGAGCCCGGAAATACCTCTCGGCCGACAGCGAAACAAATTTGGTCCCGAGTCCCACCCGTCGCAATTCGGGTTCCACCATGTGGAGGTGCAAAAAGGCTTCCTTGCCGAACAGGATGTGGTCGGCGGAGCTGAATCCCACCGTCCGACCATCGAGCTCCCACACCACCGAGTAGTTCTCCCGCCCGTGGAGGGGGCGGGCATAGTCCTCCTCGTAGAACGACCGCCAGGCCTCGGGCGTCAACAACCGGCCGCGGTCGACACCCAACTGGCGGAGGTATTCGTCGGACGAGTGGTGGAAGTAGTTGATACGGAGGTCCACCTCGTCGAGTCGCATCTCCCTGACCACCGGCTTGGACTCGGTCATCGTCGCTCCATCCGTCAGTCGGCGCCTGCCCCGAGTCAGGCCCACCCGAGTTCCTTCAGCCGCCGGTCATCGATCCCGAAGTGGTGGCCGATCTCGTGGATCACCGTCTTGCGGACCATATCGATGACCTCTTGGGTCGTGGCGCACACCGAACAGATGGTCGCCATGTAAATGGTGATGCGATCGGGCACCGCCGACATGTAGCTGTTGCCCCGCTCGGTCAGCGGGATCCCCTCGTAGAGTCCGAGCAGCGGCCCGGCCGGGCTGGTGTCGTCCACCACCACCGCGACGTTCTCCATTTGGCCACCGAGATCGGCAGGGATCCCGTCGAGGGCATCGGTCACCAACCCTTCGAATTGCTCGATCGACATGGTGACCATGCCTAGATCATGCCAAGGCCCCCGGCCCCTCCGGGGGCGCCCCTGGTCAACCCGCTTTTGCTTCCGTTCGCCGCGCTCTACGGCGGTGGGGGCGGGAGCATGCCGTAGGCCCGCTCGGGGGAGAAGCGAATGATGGCCCGGCGCTCGGCGATCATGGCGTCCCGGTAGGCGGCCCAGTCCTCGTGTTCGCCCATGGCCGCCCGGTAGTAGTCGACCAGTTCTTGCACCACCTCATCGTCGGCCCGGGTCGCCACCGGGGTCAGCTCCACACTGCCTTCGAGCACCACGTAGGCGAAGAAGTCCTCGCGGGAGGTGTGCAAGGCCGCCCAGGGCTCACGGGAGAGGTTGCGGTACTTGGCCCTGTCGACGGTCACCGAGATCCGGATCAGCCCATCGTCGAACACGTGATAGAGGATGTTCGACAGCTGCGGGCGCCCATTGGCCCGGATGGTGGTCAAGACCGCCTTCCGGTGGTCACGGGCAAAGGCGAGGCCGGCGTCCAGTTCCATCGTCAATTGGAACCTAGCCCAACCACGGCTTATTCCGCCGAGGGCGTTGCCCGCCGCTCCCGGCTCCGGACCTGGTCGGATTCGACCCCGGTCCCGGCCCTCCTCATTCGAACTGGAGCGCCTCCAAAATCGGCAGCCGCGAGGCTCGCCACCCCGGCCACAGCGCCGCCACCACCGCCACTGCGACCGCCACCGGGGCATAGACAAGCGATCCTAAATCGAGGATATAGGTGTCGTGGTACCCGACGAAGAGCGGGGTGGCGTTCAGGAGGGCTTCCAGGAGCACGAACCCGACCAGGACGCCCAGCCCGGCTCCGACCACCGCCACCACCAGCGCTTCGGACACCACCATGGAGAACAGCTCGCCCGGCGTCATCCCGATGGCGTTCAGCAGTCCGAACTCGCGGCGGCGCTGGATGCCCACCAGCACCAGGGTGGAGAGGACGCTGACAAAGGAGACGCCGAGCAGCGCCCGCTGGAGCGCCCAGAATCCGGTGATCTGGCCGGACGCCGAAGAGATGGAGTCGCCCAGCGCCTGGCTCGGAGTGGAGAAGGTGAGGAAGGACGACACGGGGGCCCGGCGCGCTCGGGCGGCGACGACCGACTCCGACACCCCGGGGGCCGGCAACAGGGTCAGATCGTTCGGGAGCTGTTGGCCGTAGAGCTGGGTTTCCAGGCTCAGCGGCATCGTCACGTTGTTGCCCCCGGCATTCCCGTTGTCCCAGATCCCTTCGATGGGCACCCGGGCAAACCCACTCGGGGTTCCGAGCACCAGATCCGAACCGACCCGGAGGTGGTCCCGCCGGGCGAGGCCGGCGCCGACCAGTACTTGGCCACGGGCAAAGACAGCCGGGTCGTCCCGGCCCTCATAGAGAGCCAGGCCGCTCGGCAACGAGCTGCTGGCCTCGACCAGGGTGAGCTGGCCGGCACTGTGACCGGCGATCACGAATTGGTAGCTTTGGACTCCGGCGACGCCGGGCAGGTGCCCAAGGGTGGCAACGTCGGCGGCCGGGATGCGGGCATCGGTGTTGAATCCGGTCTTGCCGGCCAATGTCGACACGCTCACGCCGTGGCCCGGCACCGAGGTCTGGAACTGGGCGGTGATGTCGTGGACGACCGAGTGGTTGAAGCTGGAGGTGATCACCGCCACACTCACCGCCGCCCCGATCGCCACCGCCATCACCCCGGTGCGGCTCGGATCCCGCACCAGGTTGGCGATTCCCAGTCGGACAACTCCCCCGCGGGCGCCACCCCGGTGCCACAGACCCCGCACGACCACCGGGGCCCAGGCGCCGCTGGCCAGGATGGCGAAGATGGCGGCGAGGAGGAACCCCCCGACGGCGGCCAGCGGCTGCCACGACTGCAGCGATCCGTTGCGCACCCCCAACCAGCTCAGCACCAGCCCGCACCCGGTCAGGAAGGTGAACACGATGCCGTTGCGCACCGTGTGGCGGACTGAGCTGCGCTCTCGCTGCTCCCGGCTCGACAGTTCGCCGGCGATGTCGAGGCGCATCGACCGCAGCAGGGGTCGGATTGTCGCCAGCAGGCCGATGACCGTCCCGACCACCACTCCGACCACGAGCGTCCAACCGGTGGTCCTCACGTTGAGCGGGATGCCGACCAGATGGATGGTCACGTTGTTGAGGGTGGCGAGCACCGGTCGGGCGATCAGCGCCCCCGCCAACGCGCCGAGCAGGCCTCCCACCGCTCCGAGCGCGCCGACTTCGATGAGAGGTCCGGCGATCAGCACCGAGGGCGGTGCACCGATGGCCGCGATGATCGCGTGTTCCCGTCGGCGTTCCTCCAGGGTCAGCGCGACCACGTTGTAGACGAGGACGACCGCAATACCCGATGCCAACACCGCCAGCAGGGTCAGCAAGGGAGTGAACCCACCGATGGTCAGCTGCACCTCGGGCGGAATGGCGGTGCTGCTGGTCACTCCGTTCCATCCCCCTACCGCCCGGCTCAGCCGGGACTGGAGCACCGTGGGGGGAACTCCATGGCGGGGGATGACATAGATAACGTCCAACCGACCGAGTCGGTCGAAGCGGGCCTGGGCGGTGCCGAGCGCCATCACCACCACGTCGCCGTGATTGATGGTGTTGAGGGCGGCGAGCCCGAAGGATCCGGCCAGCGGCAGGGCCCCGGTGTTCGTCTCGAGCGACGACCCGGTACCCAGTTGGGATCGGAGGAGCGTCGAGGTCACGACCTGGTTGGCCCCCAACGAACCACCGGGACCCGCGCAACCGGCGCCCCCCACCACCGCGGTGGCCGCACAGGTGACGCCGAGCACCACCACGTTCTGCCGCCCGACCTTGTGGGTCTGCACCACGGAGACGGCTTGGACCAGGGGGATCACCTGACCGACTCCGGGGGTGCCGATCACTGCGGCCAGGGCGTGGGCGTCGATGCCGCCCGAGGCGGTGGCCCCGACCACCTGGAGGGAGGAGGATCCCGCCACCTGCTGGCTGAACCGGCTGAGCGAGTAGGAGACGCTCTGGGTCACGATCAACACCGAAAGCGCCAACGAGCTCCCGGCCGCCACTGCGATCACCGCGATGACCGTCCGCAACCGGATCCTGGCCAGGCGGCGGAGATTGAGGAGCCGGATGGCCCGGATCATCGCCGGAGGAGATGGCCGTCGTCGAGCGACAGCACCCGATCGGCACGCTCGGCGGCGGCGAGGTCGTGGGTGACCAGCAACAGGGCGGCGCCGGCCCGCTGGACCTGCTCGGTCAACAGGTCGAGGACCTCGCCGCCGGTGGCGGCATCCAGATTCCCGGTGGGCTCATCGGCCAGGATCAACGGCGCCCCCGCCACCAGGGCACGGGCGATCGCCACCCGCTGCATCTCCCCTCCCGACAGCTCCCCCGGAAGGCGGCCGGCCTTCTCCTTCAGTCCCAGGCGGTCGAGGAGGTCCGGCGCTGACGTGTCCCGACGCCCATCGAAGGTCAAGGGGAGCTCCACGTTCTCCTTCACCGTCAGCGCCGGAAGGAGCTGAAAGAACTGAAAGACGAATCCGATCCGGCGGCGGCGCAGTCGGGCCCGGGCGGCGGCGTTCAGCGAGGCAAGGTCGACCCCTTGCACCAACACCTCCCCCTGGTCGGGCGCGTCGATGCCCCCGGCCAGATGGAGAAGGGTGGACTTGCCGGATCCACTGGGGCCGACCAGCGAGCAGAACTCGCCCGCCGCAATGGAGAGGTCGACGTGGTCGAGCACCCGCACCTCGTCGCTGCCCTGTCGGAACGCCTTGGAGACCCCGCGGAGTTCGAGCACGGCGACCCCAGCGCCTTCACTGGGTCGCTCCCCACCCCGGACCGCCAATAGGTCCGGGTTCACCGGCGGCGACCCTGACACGGCACGATCGTCGCATGGCCTGAGCTGGGCCGCAACCTCCCGGTGGGCAGATGAGCCCGGCGGGATCTACGGGTCTCCGGATTGGAACGGCTTGCCCCGATGCTCGCCGAGGACCCCGGGTGGTTGACTTGGGCGATGCCAGATTACGACTACCTCCAGGTCGAGCCCGATCCAGAGCTCGACGGGCTCCTCACCATCACATTGGACCGGCCCGACAAGCTCAACGCCCTCAACATCGGGCTCCACGACGAGCTCCAAGGGGTGCTCGCTGACCTGGAGACGGATCACTCGGTGCGGGTGGTGACGCTCACCGGTTCCGGTCGGGCGTTTTCATCCGGCGCGGAGATCACCGATCGCCGCCCCGGGACCCCGATGAACGACATCGATCGCCGGGCCCGGGTTCACCTCGGCGGCCGGACCTGCGAGCTGCTCGATCGACTTCCCCAGGTCATCATCGGTGTCGCCAACGGACTGGCCATCGGCGGCGGGGTGGTGCTGCTCAGCTGCTGTGACCTCCGGCTGGCGGCGGAGTCGGCCTGGTTCTCGATCCCCGAAGTGGAGCTCGACCTTCCGCTCAGCTGGCAGGCCCTTCCTCGTCTGATGCGGGAGATCGGCCCGGCCCGCACGAAAGAGCTGGCCATGGCCTGCGAGCGTTTCACCGCCCAGCAGGCCGAGACGTGGGGCTTCCTCAATCACGTCTATCCCGATGACGAGTTGGCGGGAGCGGCGCGGGCGATGGCAGAACGGCTCCTGTCGATGGACCCTCTGACCCTGGCTATGACCAAGAGCGCCTGCGCGGCGCTGGAGAATCTGATGATTCCGAAGGAAGCCACCTGGAGCGACGCCGAGTTGATGCTCCTGGCCACCCGGCAGGCCAGCATCCGTCGGCAGCGGGACGGCTCCCACGATGCTCCGGCCTAGGTCCGGACCAACGAGGAGTGGGCTTCCGGCTCATCATCGAATTCCGGTGTCCATCCGTCTGCTCATGGGCGCCGTAGTGGGGACGTTGTTGCTGGGAGGATGCACCGCCGCCAAGAGTCGGACCGCGGTCTCCCACTCGGGTCCGACGACGCCCTCGGTGACGGCCGCTACGACCACCACGACGGAGCCGCCGCTCCCGGTGACCCCGGTGCAGTGGAGCGGATGCGGCTCTGGCCTCGAGTGCGGCTCGGTGACGGTTCCGCTCGACTACTCCCATCCACAGGGCACCACCATCCAGATCGCGGTGGAGAGGCACCCGGCCGAAGTCCCGTCGCAGAGAATCGGCTCGCTGGTGATCAACCCCGGCGGACCGGGCGGATCGGGAATCAACGACCTCCCGAATGAGCTGGGCATCCTCACCTCTGGGCTTCTCGACGACTTCGACATCGTCTCGTTCGACCCCCGGGGAGTGCAGCGAAGCGATCCGGTCAACTGCGGAGCCAACGGCGCACCGGCGGACACCACCAGCCCGCTTCCCGACCCGGCGCCATCGACCGCGGCAGCCCAGCAAGCTCTGGTATCGAACGCCCAGGCTTATGCCGCCCAATGCGACCTGGACAGCGGAAGCCTCCTTCCCTATGTCGGGACCGTTGACGCCGCCCGTGACCTCGACCGCATCCGCGCCGCCCTCGGGGATGCCCAGCTGACCTTCATCGGCCACTCCTACGGAACCCTGCTCGGCGCCACCTATGCCCAGTTGTTCCCGACTCACGTCCGCGCCATGGTGCTCGACGCCGCAATCGACCCGGCCATGGACTCGAGTCAGTATACCCTGGATCAAGCCAAGAGTCTGGAGGCAGTGCTCGACGACTTCCTGGCCTGGTGCCAGGGTTCGTCCTCGTGCCCGTGGCGTCCGACAGGAGACCCGACTTCGGCGCTGCTGGCGCTCATCGCCCAGAGTCGCCAGCAACCGATCCCGGCCGGCAACGGGCGGAGCGCCGGGCCAGGCGAGATCTACAACGCCCTTCTCGACGGGATGTATGCCCAGAGCGACTGGCCGTCCCTGGCCAACGCCCTCGGGGCGGCGTCGGCGGGCAACTCCAGTGCCGTCCTCGCCATGTCCGACGGCTATCGGCAAAACGGCTCCACCAACGGGTCCGACGCCGGCGAAGCCATCTTCTGCCTTGATCACCCGGTGTCCCTGGACACCTCGAGTTACCCGGCGTTGGCCGCCTCCCTCGGGACCCAGGCGCCGGTGTTCGGACCGCTGCTCGCCTGGGGACTCTTGAGCTGCGCCGTCTGGCCGGCGCCACCCACCCGGACCCCGGCGCCAACCATTGCGCCAGGTTCACCTCCGATACTGGTGACCGGGGCGACCAAGGACCCGGTCACGCCCTACCAGTGGGCGGTCAACCTGGCTCACGAGCTCCAGCATGGATTCTTGGTGACCTGGCAGGGCGAGAACCACGTCTCGTACTACTACAGCGCCTGCGTGAGAAACATCGACCAGGCCTACTTGCTATCGGGTGCCCAACCGGCGCCCGGCACCGTCTGCACGGACTGACTCGGAGCGCCGGAGGGCGCCGTCATCGGGGCTTCACCGCGGGTCGAGCCGGCGTTACGGGCCGCCCATCCCGACAATGGGTCGATTGAGGTGAAGGGCGCCGGTGGAGCCGAAGAAGCCCGCATCCCCGAAACTGAAGACGCCGCCGTCGGAGGCGACCAGCCAGTAGCCCCTGCCGTCGGGCGTGGCGGCCATCCCGACGATCGGCTGATTGAGGTGAAGGGCGCCAGTGGAGCCGAAGAAGCCCGCATCCCCGAAACTGAAGATGCCGCCATCGGAGGCGACCAGCCAGTAGCCCCTGCCGTCGGGCGTGGCGGCCATCCCGACGATCGGCTGATTGAGGTGAAGGGCGCCGGTGGAGCCGAAGAAGCCCGCATCCCCGAAACCGAAAATGCCGCCGTCGGAGGCGACCGTCCAATACCCTCCGCCGTCCGCGGTGTCGGCGATGCCGACCACTGGTCGGTTGATGGAGATCGCCCCGGTGGATCCACAGAAGGGAAGGTTCCCGAAGCTGAAGATGCCTCCGTCGCTGGCAGCCATCCGGTAACCGGTGGGATTGGCCGGCGGGTTGCACGGAACGTTGACGTCATTACTGAGATTGATCGGCGCAACGAACAACCGCCGTAACCCGCCGCACGAGTAATTGGTGCACGAACTCGGCCAACCGGCGTAGCCGAGCCACCATTGCCCGCCGGCGTCCAAGAAGAGCGACCCGCCGCCCGGACCCGCGACGTTCCCGTAGGAGGTGAGGAAGGGCCCACCAGAGGGTTGGCTGCACGGGCCCAGGGGGCCGCTGCAGGTGGTGAGGGCCTCGGAGTAGCTGGCCGACAGGAAGCCCCCCGCCGAGAAGAGGAGGTCGTAGGCGCCGCCGCTGAACACCATCTGGGGGTCGTCGAAGGTGGTCTCCCAGGGCAAGGCGGCCTGGTCCACCGTGAGCAGGACCGTCGGCGTTCCGACAAAGCTTGTCCCGTTCGCACTGAGCTGGACCGACCACACCTGGGACGGCTGCGCCGAACTCCCGTCGTTGGACTTCCACAACAGATAGGCGGCGCCGGTGGCCGGGTCGATGAACGGACTCGGATCGAGCACACCTCCCGCCGCACAGTAGAGCGGGCCGCTGGAAGAGTCGCTGAACACCGGCGACGAAGGGCTCAGCGAGGGGGCGGTTGCCACCGACAGACAGCTATGCCCGCTGTCCGGGGCATTGGGGTTGACCGAGGCGTCATAGAACATCACCCAATGGCCGCCGTAAGAGAAGACCCCGGGTGACGTCTGGGTATTGGGGGTCTCCCAGGACGGCACGGCCGGCAGCGCGGTCGATCCGAACGTCTGGCCGGTGTAGGACCGCCAGCCGGTGGTGGGATTCCCGGTGGTGTCGATGAGTGCCTGGAGGTTGTTCCCGAGAGGCGTCCCGGTGGTGAAGGCGTAGTAGGTGCCCCCGGAGAGCACGATGTCGGGGTCGGGAGCGTCACCCGAAAACGCCGGAGTCTGGCTGGGGACGACGGACACATGGCCCGGTGCTGCGGTGTTGGCCTGGCCCGCCGATGCGGGAGAGGGCGTCGCAATGAGGACCAGGCCGACGAGGACGCCCGCCAGCGCCGACCCAATTCTTGCCCTCAACGTGGACCCCATGCAGACTCCCCTCCCGCGCCAAGTCGACCTACTCGCAGTGTAGTGAGGACGGACCGCGCTTGCCGGGTCGGAGGGACTCAATAGTCCCAGGTTAGAAGGGCGTCAACGCGGGTCACCACTCCGATCCGACTGACCCCGGAATCTGTCCGCCGCACCCGAGAGGCCAAATCGCTGCCCATTCTTCAACCTTTGTTATCCGGCTCTTACACAAACACCACATTCGACGACAAGACTGCCTCCATGGGCATTATCGGATACATCGTCAGCCTCCTCATTGTTGGCTTTGTGATCGGCGGGCTGGGACGCCTCATCGTTCCGGGTCCGAATCCAATCGGTGCCGGAAGGACCCTGAGCGTCGGTCTCATCGGCGCATTCGTCGGCAGCCTGATTGGGGGCCTGCTCGGCATCGGCTTCTTCACCATCATCTTTGAACTGGCGATCTCTGCGGGCCTGGTCTATCTGGTCAGTGGCCGCCGGCGGCAGCTGACCTCCGGAAGCCATTCCCGATGACCGCGGGCGGACTGATGGACTTCCCCGGGCCGGGAACAGGCTTCCCACCGAAGAATTGGGGGCGGCCGGTCCACCGCTCCGGGTTGGCCGGGACGGTGGGTGCTGTAGTCGCGGCAGTGGCCGGTTTCGTCCTCTTCATCAGCGCGCTGATTGTGATCGCCTTCGTCTTTCTTTTGGCCATCGTGACGGCGGTCTGTTTCGTCGCGCTTCGTGCGCTCATACACCGGGTCTTCCCGGGCACAGAAAACAGCCGGGTTGAACCAGGACGGCTTCGTCCCACGGTGGTGATAGAGACAACGGCCAATGTGATCCTGAGCACGGGGCCGAAGCTAAAGCGTTGAGCGGACACACCCGGCAGTAACGGGGTCAGCCGCCGAGACCGATTCCGCCCTGGCAACCGTTGGTTCTGTCGCTGGCCCAGGTCAGCTACCGGGCGAGGTTGACCGGCTGACGTTCGTCCCGTACATGTCACTGAGCGGGAGCGACAGGAGTTCCAACCGCTCGCCATCGGGACCCGGGAAATACGCCGAGGATCCGTTGACGATGTGCGTCTCGATGCCGGCCGCCTCCAGTTTGGCGACCAGCCGTTCCCATTGGTCGGGGGTGACAGAGATTGCGATGTGGTGCAGACCCCCGAGCACTTCACGGTACGGACCGAGTTCAAGACCGGGGAAGTCGAAGAACGCCAAATAGTTGTCGTGACCGACGTCGAAGAAGAAGTGGGTGGACCCTCGGTAGTCCCGGTTCTCAAACAAGTCGGCCAGCGGAAACTCGAGGACGCCTTGGTAGAAGGCGATCGTGCGTTCGACATCACTCGAGAGCAAGGCAAAATGATGGAGACCTCCCGCCGACGACGCCGGTCGTTCATCCGGAGGTCGCAGGAATCGGGCCTTCAGGCCTTCCCATTCCTGCCTTCGATTTATGTCGCTTCCGTGCTCAGTCATTGCCCTGCCTCCGGTGGCGACTGTACTCCCCATGGTCGAGGACACTCATCCTCAGCACCGAGAGGTTCGAGACCCTACGAGCTGCACCCCGGATTTGCGATGTCAATGCGTACCGCTGTGCATCGCGCCTGGATCGAATCCGTCGGTAGGAAGAGAGCCAGGCCGGAGGTCACGACAGCTGCGCTCGAATCTGGAAGATCGATTCACGTGAGTTCAATCGCGACCGCATGGTCCCGGTAGGTGTCTGGATGGCCATAGTCAGATCGCGCCTCGCCTCGCCTCGCCTCGCCTCGCCTCGCTTCGACGGACCGGGTGGGCCTCGCTTGTGGCGCTACGGGCAGAGTCCGAGCAACGAGTTGGTGAACAGATCGATCCCCGGCCCCTCGTTGAGCAGCAGGCCTTGGTGTCCGCTGGCCCCACAGCTGATCGACCCCTGCGAGAGCTCGTCGAAGCCGAAGTCCGCCCCGATGTTGTAGTCGGCATAGACGTAGAGCTGGTTCGTCTCCACGTAGCCGGCCCCGTTGGTGTCGAACGTGATCGTCACGTCGTTGTCGCCACTCTGGTAGTACTCGGCCTTTCCGGTGAGCTTGCCGCCCGGGTCGGCGCCCTCGTTGGTGGTGTCCAGACCCGCCCAGGCACGGCCGCAGGTGAAGGACAGATGGCAGTCGTCGGTGTGCTGGCCGAAGCCCACCCAGAGGGTGTCGAACGCCAGCGGCTGGCCGGCGGGGATGAACAGGCCGGCCGGCCCCCCGCCCTGGTTCGAGCCGGTCTTGTCGCAATCGCTCTTGAGCGCGCTTCCGAAGCAGAACTCGCCGCTAAGGGTGAGCGGCGTGCTGATCACGTTGCCGTTCAGGTCGGTCGGGACCACGTGGACGGCGAACAGTTGCGGCGGATTGTCGATGAAGGGGTTGCCAAGTGCGTCCTGGTAGACCCACGGCGGGCCACAGTCCTCGACGCCGGTCGAATAGTCGAGGCAGATGCTCAGATTGGCGGGAACGTTGCCAAGTGCGCCCTGCAGGTAGTTGCTCTTGACGAAGCCGTCAAAATTGACGGTTCCGAGGCCGCCGTCGCCAGTCAGGTTGGTGCTCTGACTGTTGGCGGCGAACTGCATAGTCATGGTGCCGTCGGTGTTCGTGTCCACCGTCAGCGTCCCCGGCTGGGGCTTCTCAACAGTTCCCAATAGGCCGAGAGGCGAGGTCAGCGACTGGCTGATGTAGTCGAACGCCAGCGGTGTGTTCGAGTCGACGTCGTACTGGAGCTTGAGCACATTGGTGGTGCTGTCGTCCAAGAAGTCGAACGCGCCGACACTCTTGAGGTCGATGCTGATCCCCTTGGTGGCCGGGTCGTAGTAGGCGAGCTGGTCGCCACTCGGGGCCGGAACGATCGAGTTGGTTGAGTCGGCATAGCCGACGTCGGCCGGGGTCGCCGGTCCGACCTGATGGTTGTACACCTGGGCGATCACCTCGCCGATGTGGTCGCCGTAGGTGTTCAGGCTCGTCTCGCCGCTCTTGTCCATGTCCATCGTCATGTGCGCCGGCAGGCAATCGATCTCGGCGTGGAACCTGTCCATCGGCGGGGCGATGTCGCCACCGACGCCGAGGGCGGCGATCGCCGAGAACCCGGTGCCGTCAGCGGTGATCTTCTTGATCGGCGCGCTTGCCTGGTAGTCGAAGATCGTGTTGCCGGAGGCGTCGGGCGCCATGCTGAAGGCGACCGATGAGGGCAGGGCATCGATCGTGCCGTCGAAGGTGCCCGAGTCGGTCTGGGCGTCGAGGGTGAGGTCTTGGCCGCCGGACCCTTGGCAGCCCGGATCCTGGCTGGCGGTCTGGATCGAGCCGCTCATGGACTCGAGCGAGTCGCCCGCGCTGGTCAGCGACACGTTGAACCCGCTCAGCCCGTCGATCCGGGCGAAGGCGTTGAAGCTCGACAGGGTGTCCGTGTACCAGACCCCCGAGCCGGTCACCGCCGGCGCGTCCGACCCGTCGCTGGCCAGCAGCGAGATCGTGCCGATCGACGCTGTCGCCGACGCCGTCGACTGGGTGGTCTGGGGGTCACTGCTGCCGTCGGAGAACGTGATCGTGTCCGAGGCCGGGATCTGAATGATATCGGCGTCGATCCGGCTGGCCCGGCTGAAGAAGGTGCCCTTGGTGTTGGTGGCGTCCACCGCAATTTCATCGATCCCGGTGCCGTGGCCGTCAAACGTCACGATGCCGCCGCCGCTGCTGCTCAGATTGATGCCTACGGTGGAGTGCTTGGGCAGGTTGTTCAGGTGGCCGCCGACCACGTAGCCCTGGGTGTCGTCCTGGGCGGAGAGCGCCACATATCCCACTGCGGCGGTCAGGACCAGATCGCCGGCGAACGGCTCGGCCGCGTTCAGCGTCAGGGCCTGGAGGTTGGGCAGCCGCACGCCGGCGGTCGAGGAGCCGTCGGTGTAGGCGTGATAGGCGGCGTAGGCGCCCGCGCCTGGGGCCGAGGCCGGCGCCTCACGTCCCGCCCCGTAACGCGCTTCCACCAGACCGATCGCCCCACCCGAAGTGGTGACCGCGGTCTGGGCGCCTGCCTGATCCACCGACAACCCGGTGGGCACGCCGTTGGCATCGAGGGCCGCGGCGGTGGCCAGCACGCCGTTGACCGTGTCGTGATACCGCGCGCTGAGGGCTCCCACTGTCGCGTCCGAGGTGTAACTCACCTTGGTGTCGCCGTTGGGGTGGGTGTAGGCCAGGTCAAGGGACTTGTTCAGCTTGTTGACGGCGGCGACTATCTCCTTATCGTCGCCAGCGCTGATCAGGCTCACGGTCGCCCCCACGGTGGTCGGGGAGGACGAGGTGACCGAGGCCTCCTGGCTGGACTGCCCCAACTTGACGTCGGTGGTCAGCGTGGATGGCACGGGTGCGAACGAGACGTCTCCCCGCGACACGTCCGTCGGGGCATCGGGACTGGATCCCGAGAACAGCTCGCCCAGGACGCCCACGCTCGAGGGCGCTCCGGCGTTCTTCTGGGTGAGCCGAATCTCGGTCCCCGCGGTGCTGTCCGTCACCAGGGTCAGGGTCGCCGTCCAGTCCGAGTCGGTGCCGGCGGCCAGCCCGTCCTCCCCGGCGCCCACGTACGTCCCCGGGGCGGCCGGATCCAGCGCGATCGCCTCGACCGAGACCCGGCCGCCGGCCGGGAGCAAGCCCAGGCGGGAGATGTCCAGGATGAGCCCCACCTGTCCGCCCGACAGACTGGGGCTGAGCGTGCCCAGGAAGTCGGGCAGGCCTGTGCCGTCGACGTTGATGGGGGTGGGCACGCCGATCAAGGCGCGGGTGATCCGGGTCAGCGTGGTGCCGTTCGGCGCCACGTACACGGTCCGGTAGGCGTAGTCGAGCTCGCCCAACGCGCAGATGACCTGCGAGATCTGGTTCGGCACCGGCGGGCTAGGCAGCGACTTGGCGATCGGGCAGCCCGCCGCTGCCAGCAGGTTGCCCAGGTTCGGGGTATTAAACACGGCGTTCAGGCTGGGGGCGGTCGTGCCCGGCAGCCCGGTCGCGCCCAGCACGCCGTTCAGCACGCCGAGCAACGAGCCTCCGAGGGACAACGCCGGCGTCGCCCCGGGCGTCGAGGCTCCGGTGACCGCCGCCCCCAGAGTGCCTCCAGGCACGGGCGCCGGGCGGGTGAGTGCCAACGCCGATGTCGCCCCGGGGGTCCCGGCTCCCGAGGCCGCCGAGCCCAGGGTGTCGCCAGGCGCGCTGGACGTCGGGCCTGTGAGTGCCAACGCCTGGGTCACCCCGGGCGTCGCCGCTCCTATGGCTGCTGCGAACAGGAGGATCGACAGGACCACGCCGAGCCGCCCTCGCGCCGCAGCGCGCCGACGGCGCTCCATTCGCCTCGCAGGGAGCATTCCGACTGCGAGGCCCAGGAGTAGGAGCAGTGCCACGGCGATCCACAACATTGCAATTCTCCTCTGACTCGTCCCCGTGACTGTTCGTTCGCTTCTAAGGCGTGACGCCCTGTGCCATCGGATGGCACGGACCCCTCGACGGCGTCGGATGCGGGGCTACACTGGGAAAATGGCGGAAGCCGGGGGAGACGGGCAGACAGTCACCTCCCTCTTGGAGCACGCCGAAGGAAAACGTCGAGCCGGGCTCCTGGCAGAAGCCCGAGCAGGGTACATGGAGGCCGCGAAGACCGCTGAGGCGGGTGGGCATCCCTCTTCATTCGTGACTGCGGCGTTGGGGGTCGGCGGCATCTGGGTCCACGAACACCGCGACGTCGTCGCCCGAGTGGCCGTCGATTCTGTCTGGCAGCGGGCTCGCTCTCTGGCTCCGGCCGGTTCGGTCGAGGAAGCCCGACTGGCCGTGCGCCAAGCCGCCGAAGCCGTTTACCAGGGAGGGCCGGTGGAGGCGGTCATGGCGGGCGTAGAGTCCGTCCGCGCCTTCGGCGACGAAGCCGCCACGGCCGAGGCGCTCTCGCTGCTCCACCACGTGCTCCTCAGTCCGCGCTATGCCGAGGTGCGCCTCGGATTGGCCGAAGAGATAGTTCGTCTGGGCGCGAGGGGGGGAGACCCACTCCTCACCCTCATGGGCCTTTGTTGGCGGACGGTGGATCTGTTTCTGCTCGGAGACGTGCGTGCCGGCCAGTCCCTCGAAGAGCTACGCGAGCGATCCGCAGTTGAGGCCTGCGAGGCACTCTGTTTCGTCTCCGATGTGCTCGGGGCAATGGTCTTGGCCCGGGCCGGGCATTTTGAAAAGGCTGAGGTGGTGGCGACGAAGGCCTTGGAGCGGGGTACGGCAGCCGGCGATCCCGATTCGCCGGCTTACTACGGGGCCATGCTCGCCGTCTTACGCTGGTGGCAAGGCCGAGAAAAGGAGGTCATCGAGCTCGTTCGGACCATCTCGATGTCACCTCGTCTGGGATTCAACGATCACGTGTATGTGTCAGCGGATGCGGCACTGTCTGCGGCTATCGGTGACTTCGACTCCTCGGAGGAGGCACTCGCCCGCCTGAGTGGGATCGGTCTCGAGAGGCTGCCGCCCTCAAGCAGCTGGCTGACGACCGAGTTCCTGGTGGCCGAGACCGCCTATCTCCTCGGTGACGCAGAGGTTGCCGCCAGTGCAGGTGAGCTCTTGGCCCCCTACGCCCATCTTCCGGTCATGCCATCGTTGGCAGTGGTGTGCCTCGGGTCGGCGGAAAGGGCCCTCGGGCTGTGTGCCGCCACCACCGGTCGCATGGACGCCGCCGTACATCACCTCGAAGCCGCAATTCGCGCTGACCGTCGACTTGGGAACCGGCCGATGGCCGTGCTCACCGAGCACACCCTCGCTGGCGTCTTGCGTGCGGGGGGCGGGCAAAGTGAGAAAGCTCGAGCCGAACAACTGGCCCATCGCGCCGAAGAACGGGCGACACGAATCGGCATGGTGCTTCCCGCGCACCCCTCCTGGTTGGTCGCTGGCAAGCTGGTGTCTCTGATAACAGCGCGCTCCCGGGAAGCGTCTCTACGGTCGTGCCCAGGCGGCTTCCGGATCTCGGTCGACGGTCGGGCGACTGTCCTACCCGATCGCGTCGGGTTCTCCTACCTCGTCGAGCTGATCGTCCGACCTGGCCGGGACCTCGATGTGTTAAGTCTTGCCTCCAGTGGGCTTCTGCCGGCATACCGCTCGGACGCGCTCACCGACGAGCGCGCCCTTTCAAGCTACCGGCGCCGCGCCCGGGAGCTGAACGCATTGCTTGCCCGCGACGACCTCGAGGCATCGGTGGCCAACCGATATCGTCAGGAGCTCGTCTCACTCACCACCGCTCTCCGATCTTCCGTCGGGCTGGGCGGTAGGGCGCGAGCATTTCCCGACAACAACGAGCGCGCTCGAACGGCAGTGCGCAAGGCACTGGTACGTGCAGTGGCGGCGATCGAAGCCGTCGAACCCGACCTCGGCCTCCACCTGCGAACGAGCCTGGTTACCGGAACCACCTGCCGTTACTCACCAGCGCCGGGGTGGAGCGTCACCGCTGATGCGAGAGTCAACGACATCGATCCACAACCGGCGAGCGGGCGGGATCGGCCATGATCGAAACGCGCCGATCGGCTGGCCTCCGACGCGCCAAGCCGGGGTGGCCGCCCAGACCATCGATGTCAACGGTGGGCCATTGACGATCTGAGCCCCAGCGGCCTACCGGTAGGTGTTGTTGCTGGTGTGGTCGCCCGCCAACCAGCGGGCCAGGTCCTTCCGCGCACTGGCCTTTCGCACCTCGTTGATCTTCTTGGCGTCAGGGTGGTCAACGGTGAACTCGAGGAGCAGTCCGTTCGGGTCGGTTACGTAGAGTGAGACGCAGTAGCCGTGCTCGAGCACGAAGGAGTCGGGGGCGGTGATGCCGGCCTCCGCGATCCGCTTTCTGATCTGGTCCTGAGTGTCTTGATCGACGGCCAGGGCAATGTGACGGAAGGGGCTGGGCTCGAAGGCGGTCTTGAACAGGTCCTGGTCGGCGGAGTCGGCGAACTGGAAGAAGGCCAGGGCGCTCCCATCGGCCAGAGCGAAGAAGGTGTGGCAGTAGGTCCGCTCCGCCCCGAAGAGTTCATCCTTCTCCGCCCAGGTGGCCACGAGGGGCATACCGATGACGTCCTCGTAGAACTTCCGGGTGGTCTCTTGATCGTCGGTGATGAAGGCGTTGTGGTGGAGGCGCATCGGCCCGGGTGTGGTCGTGGACATGTGGACGCTCACTCTGATCAGCTCGTTGGCAATAGCGATGACAGATCTTGCTCGACGTGGCCTCTGCGGATGGGGAGGCACGACTCCGGGAAGTCCGGCCGGACCTCCGCCTCCATGTCGGCCAGGGCATCCAGGAAACGAGGGAGCTGCTTCATGGCTCCAGTGGGCGCGTCGTGCAGGACGACCACCGTCCAGGGCTGGCCGGCAACGTCGGTGCAGGCTCGCTCTGTCCACCCGTCGGGATCCTCCCAGTCGCGGGGAAGGCTGTTCCAGAGGACGCAGGTGTATTGGTGGGCGACGAGGTAGGACACGGCGGCGGCGTTGAGCACCTGGTGGTCGAGCACCCCTCCGGCGGCGTAAGGGCGGAAGAGCTTTTCCTCCCCGTCGAGGCCGGACAATCGCGCCGCGGCTGGCTCGATCTCGGCGGCCACGGCGTCGGCGGCGTCCTCGGCTGCACCCAGCAGAAGGGTGTGAGTGTAGGTGTGGTTGCCGAGGCGATGGCCTTCGGCCACGGCCCGCCGGGCCAGGTCCAGCCCCTGGCCGACCAGACGGTCCCCGACTACGAAGAAAGTGGCGGGCAGGTCCCGCCGCGCCAGCTCGTCGAGGACGGCGTCGGTCACCCCGGGCCACGGCCCGTTGTCGAAGGTGAGACTGACGACCGGTCCTGGCCGCTCATGGTTGGCCATTGTGGTTCCTCCCCTCCCCCATGTTAGGTACCCGGTCCGAGCGGTGGAAATCGTATTGCGTACACCCACGCTGACGTAAACGAGCTGGCCACATTGCATGAGCGCGGCCACCCGTTGGGGTCAAGCTCATTTTGCGGAGGGAGTGGGATTCGAACCCACGGAAACTTGCGTCTCACGGCTTTTCAAGAGCCGCGCATTCGTCCGCTCTGCCATCCCTCCAGACGCCCGTCAGGGTAGCCGCGGCATTCACTACCGACGGCAGTCAGCGTGAGCGCTTGGGCGCCTCCGAAGGCTTTACCTGCGCCCGCAACCCCTCTATCCACGTATCGGCTTGCGCCCAAGCGGCGTCCGCCTCCCGACGGATCGCCGGACCGGCCGCCCCCGCGGCCGGATAAGAGCCGAGATACTTGACCCCGGCCAGATCGGCGTGCAGGTCCCGCAGGCAGTCGGCAATCACCTCGTCGGCAATGTGGCCTTCGAGGTCGACGATGAAGCAGTAGTCACCGAGCGCCTTTTTGGTCGGGCGTGACTCCAGCTTGGTCAGGTTGATGTTGCGGGCGGCGAACTGACCGAGGATGCCGTACAGGCTGCCAGGATGGTCGGCGCTCTGGAAGCAGGCGATGCTGGTCCGATCGTGGCCGGTCGGCGCTGGGATCCCGTGGCGGGCGACTGACACGAACCTGGTCTGGTTCTCGGGATGGTCCTCGACGTCCTCGACCAGAATCTCCAGCCCGTAGAGCGAGGCGGCCAACCGTGGCGCGATGGCGGCAGTCGGCACCCCGGTCATCAACGGATCACCCTCTCCGAGCAACCGGGCGGCATCGGCTGTCGAGTTGGTCGGTACCGTTTCCGCGGTGGGCAGCTTGCCGACCAGGAATTTCCGGCACTGGGCCGTCGCCACCGGAATCGAGGCCACCCGCTGGACGTCGCCGAGCTTGATCCCCCTCGGAGCCATGAGATGGAGGTGGATGTCGAGGACCACCTCCCGCTGGATCAACAGGTCGTTGTCGAACACCAGGCTGTCGAGGGTGTCCCGTACCGTGCCCTCGATGGCGTTCTCAATGGGAACGAACCCCAGGTCGACACGTCCCTCTTGGACCGATTCGAGGACGTCGGCGAGGGAATTGAGGGTGACCAACTCGGCGGCGGCATAGTCAGGCTGGGTGAACAGGGCCTCCTCGGTGAAGGTGCCTTTAGGCCCGAGGAACCCGATCCGCAGCTGATCGCCCTGCTTTGCGTGCTGAGATGCGTCCGAGGCCATACCCAGGCAGGATAGTGAACCAAATGGACGAACTCGCTCTCCAACGCCTGCTCGACGACGTGCGCTCCGGCGCCTGTACCCCCGACGACGCCGTCTTCCGGCTGCGGCGGCTGCCGTTCGCCGAGCTCGGTTTCGCCAAAGTCGACCACCACCGCTCCATCCGGCAAGGCTTTCCCGAGGCCGTCTACGGCCAGGGCAAGACCGCCGAGCAGTGCTCGGCGATCGTCGGGGAGCTGCTGGGGGGCATCGACGAATCCGATGCCAGTCCGGTGATCCTGACCCGGGCGGACCGGGCTCAGGTCGAGCGGGTGCTCACCGATCACCCCGGGGGCGACGTCACGGTGACCGGGCTGGCCACCGGTGGTGATCAGATCCGGGGAGAGCTCGCCACCGTGGTGTGGCGACCCGCCCCGCCGAGGATGGCCCGCACCCTCATCATCACCGCCGGGACCTCGGACCTGCCCGTCGCCCGCGAGTGCGAGGCCACCCTCATCGCCCTCGGGTTGCGACCCACCCTGCTGGTCGACTGCGGGGTGGCCGGGGTCCACCGCTTGTTGGCGTCGGCCGACGAGCTGGCCGAGACCGACGCGGTGGTGGTGGCGGCGGGGATGGAGGGGGCGCTGGCCAGTCTGGTCGGCGGCATCACCCCGGCGCCGGTCATCGCGGTACCGACCAGCACCGGCTACGGCGCCGGGCTGGAAGGGGTGACCGCCCTGTTGGCCATGCACGCCTCCTGCGCGGCCGGGGTCACAGTGGTCGGCATCGACAACGGGTTCGGGGCGGCCTGCGCCGTGGCCCGGACCTTGCCGTGAGCCCCGGCGGCGGCCCCCGCACGGTCGCCTGGTTTCACTGTTTCGCCGGTATCGCCGGGGACATGGCCCTCGGCAGCCTCCTCGACGCCGGGGCGGATTTCGACCAGGTGCTGGCTCTCCTCGAACGTCTTCCGTTCCGGGGGTGGGCCCTCGAGTGCCAGTCGGTGCTGCGGGGAGGGATCGCTGCCACCCAGGCGGTGGTGACGGTGAACGACTCGGTGGTGGTCCGCACCCACGCCCACATCGTCGGCCTGGTGGAAGAGGCTCGCCTCCCCGAGCGGGTTACCCGGCGCGCCCTCGCCACCTTCTCGGCGCTGGCCGAAGTGGAGGCCCGCCTCCACCATCGCTCGGTCGACCAGGTCCATTTCCACGAGGTGGGCGGTCACGACACCATCGTGGACGTGGTCGGGACCATCGCCGCGCTCGAGGTGCTCGGAGTCGACGAAGTCGAATCGAGTCCGGTGGCGACCGGCATGGGGATGGTCCGCACCGCCCACGGGATGCTGCCCAATCCGGCGCCGGCGGTGGTCGCCCTGCTGGAGGGGATGCCCACCTGGGGTCGCGACATCCCGGTCGAGCTGACCACCCCGACCGGGGCGGCCCTGCTCGCCGCCCTGGCCACCGGGTTCGGCCCCATGCCGCCGATGCGGGTCGCCACCAACGGGTTCGGGGCCGGCACCCGCGACCTCGACGAGCTGCCCAATCTCACCCAGGTGGTGATCGGCACCCGCATCGATCTGGCCAGCGGGTTCGATACCCCCGGTGGGATGGGGGCCGCCAACGGGTCCGGGGCCGAGGCCCACGGCGGCGCCGGAGGGGCGGGTCACCCCGAGGCCGATGCCGGGCAGCCGGTCCTCCACCTCGAGGCCAACGTCGACGACGCCACCGGCGAACAGCTGGCCCACGCGGTGAGCGAATTGCTCGAAGCTGGTGCCCACGACGCCTGGCTGTCGCCGGTGGTCATGAAGAAGGGTCGGCCCGGCACCGTGGTCCACGTCCTCTGCGACCCATCGGCCGGCCAACAGCTGCGCCTGGTCCTCCGGGCGGAAACCGGAACTCTCGGGGTCCGGGCCACCACCGGGGAGCGGTGGCCGGCGTCGCGCCGCTTCGACACCGTCGAGGTCGACGGGTGTCTCATCCGGATGAAGGTGAGTCCTGGGCGGGTGAAGGCCGAGCACGACGATGTCGCCCGGGCAGCGCGGCGGAACGGGCAGACGCTGCGGGAAGTGGCGTTTCGGGCCGAGGCGGCCTGGCGCCAACGGCAGGAGACGCCTTCGGACTGACCCCGGTGCCTCGGGGTGAGCGGGCCTGGGCGGGGACGGAGATGCTCCGGGTGCCCTAGCCCGACGGGCCCGCCACCCGGTCGTGAGTGGCGACCGGTGGCGGTTGCCACTCCCACTGGTCCTTCACCCGGAGGAGCCGGTAGCGCTTATGGGTCTTGAGGTAGTGGTGCCAGTGGCAGAGGCGGGCGAGGTTGGCGAGGGAGGTCGGGCCGCCGTCGGTGAAGGGCAGCACATGGTCGATCTCCAACCCCTCCCGGACATCGCAGCCCGGCACCACGCAGATCGGATCCCGCTCGAGGAGGGCGGTGCGGATGGTGCCGGGGATGGTGCGGCCGGCGTGAGCCACCGAGGTGACGTCGACGCCGTCGGTGACCAGCACGCTGAGGATGGAGTCGGTGGCCAACCGACGGGCGACATCGACCGGGATAGGGCCGATACCCGGAATCTCACAAATCTCTCCGGGCTCCAGGTGCCCACGCAGCAGGGCTTCGTGGTCGACCCGGACATGGACCATGGTGGCCGGCCCTGACGACGAGCCGGCTTGCCCGCTTTCGGAGTCGGGCCGGCAGGCCAACCCGACCAGGGCGTCGGCGGCCAGCGCTCGGGCCGGCTCTTCGCACCCGGCCCTCCGGGCATCGGCGGCCAGCCGGCGGGTTTCCGCCTTGATCGCCGCCGCCAGTCGCGCCCCGGCGTCGGCGGTCACCCGGGCGTCGAACCGGACGGCACCTTCCTCATCGGTCCAGTGGTGGAGATAGCGGGCCCGCCGGATCTGCTCGTAGGCCTGGCTCTGATCGATGCCGGCCGCCCGCACCCGGCGACACCGGAGTCGGAGGACATTGAGCGGCTGCTTGTTGGCGGCGTCCACCAGCTCCTGCTCGGCGTCCGGCTGGATCATGGCGGCCCCGGCGATCTCTTTGACCTGAGTCTCCGACAGCCGCCCGTTGCGCATGGCATCGTCGGTGGCCGGCAGCGAGCCGAGGCTCCGGGCCGCCTTCAGGGCATTGATGGCCGGGCCGAGTCCGGAGCCGGTGGCCTGGGCAACGTGGGCCGCCGCCGAGCGATGCCCCTCCCGTCGCCAGACGTTGGACGACTCCACCCGGCGGGCAGAGAGGAGCTTGCCCCCGGCCGCCAACTTCTCGATCTCCGCGAACCCGGCGAGCATGCGGGCAGCGTCGGCACCGGTCATCCGCTCGGGGTCGTAGTCGGCCAGGCCCTTGCGCAGCTGGTCGGCCACCCGTTCCAACAGATTCAGATTCATGGGTCCAGGGTTACAGGCGGGTGTAACGCCGATGAGGGGGAGCAGTGTTGGCGCCGGTGGGCGGAACTGGCGGCGGCGGTTTCTATCCCGCTACTCGGCGGCTTCGGCCACCGCCTCGGAGAGGGTGGGGTGCACCAGCATCGATTCGACGATGTCGGACACCCGGAGCCCGGCGGTGGCCGCCACCGCCAGCACCGAGATGAGCTCGGAGGCGTTCTGGCCCACGATGGAGCCCCCCAACACCACCCCGGTAGCCGGGTCGGAGATGATCTTGACGAAGCCGCGGGGGTCGTTGTCGATCAGCGCCCGCGAACTGGCGGCGAAGGGGACCTTGGTCACCCGGATCTTCCGTCCCTCGGCGAAGGCGTCGGCCTCGGCCAACCCGACGTCGGCGATCTCCGGTTCGGTGAAGATGGCCGACGGGGCGTGGTCGTAGTTGAGGTGGCGGTGGGCCACCGAGTGGCCGCCGACCACGTGCTCAGCGATCTTCCGCCCCTGCATGGAGGCGACCGAGGACAGCGGCAGCTTCCCGGAGAGGTCGCCGGCGGCGTAGATGTGGGGCAGGTTGGTCTGGCAGTGCTGGTTGATCGGGACGTAGCCGGCCGGATCCACCTCCACTCCGGCGGCCTCCAGGCCCAACCCCTCGGAGTTGGGGACCGAGCCGATGGCCAGCAGCGCGTGGGACCCGGTCGCCATCCGACCGTCGTCGCAGCGGACCACGATGCCGGCCTCGGTCCTGTCCACCTCGACGGCCCGGGCCCCCTTCATCAGCCGCACCCCCCGGCGGGTGAAATCGGCCTCGAGGACGGCCGCCACCTCCGGGTCCTTCTGGGGCAGCACCTGTTGCCGGCTGACGATGAGGGTCACTTCGCAACCCAGCGACGAGAACATGTGGACGAACTCCACCCCGGTCACCCCCGACCCGATGACCACCAGGTGCTCGGGCAGCTGGTTGGGTGGGTAGGCGTCCCGGGTGGTGAGCAGGCGGTCGGCGTCGTGGTGGAACCACTCGGGGATCCGGGGGCGGCTGCCGGTGCTCAGCATCAGGGCGTCGGCCTCGAAGGTGCGGTGGCCGTCGGCGGTGTCGGCCACCACGATGTGCGGACCGACCAGGGTGGCGGTGCCCCGGACCAGGTCGACCTGCTGGCTGGTGAGGATCTGGGTGTAGCTCTGCTCGAGGTTGTCGGTGATGCCGGTGATCCGCTCCCGGAGCCGGGGGAGGTCGAGGGCGCCACCGGCCGGCTCCACCCCCATCCCGGTGATGCGCTGGAGGTAGGAGAGGGCACCACCGGTGGCGATCATCGCCTTGGAGGGGATGCAGTCCCACAGATTGGCGGCTCCCCCCACCACGTCCCGCTCGATGAGGGTGACGTCGACCCCCAGGCGGGCGGCGTGGGTGGCGGCCTGGTTGCCGGCCGGGCCTCCACCGATGATGACGAAACGCATAGATCCAGGTTACGGGCTGGACCTGGTTGGGGGCCTGCCCACCGGAGGGTCCCCGCCGCGGCTACCGTTCTGCGGACCGATTCAGTGGATTCTGTCCACCCGCACCGCTCGGGCCGCTGTCCGGCGCCTCACCCTGAACCCCTCGAAAGGACCTCGTTCATGCTTCGTCCGCATCTGCGCTCTCTCACCCTCGCCGCCCTGGCCGTCGGCGCCCTCGGGTTGGCCGGCTGCGCCAGCTCCTCCCCCTCGTCAAGTGCCACCACCAGCGGGGGGAGCGCCACCACCTCGACCTCCCCGCCCACCACCGCCCCGGCGGCGCCCACCGGCCCGATCCCGGCGGTGCAGACCCCGTCACCGGTCGGGACCTTCGGGTCCAAGCCGGTCGTCACCCCGCCCACCGGCACTCCCCCCACCCAGCTGGAGAGCACCGACCTCATCACCGGTACCGGCCCGGCGGTCACCGCCCAGGACACGGTGACGGTCCAGTACGTGGGGGTGGCGTGGTCGAACGGGAAGCAGTTCGACGCCTCCTGGAACGACGGCAGCGGCCAACCGGTGCAGTTCCCGCTCAGCGGGGTGATCCCGGGTTGGACCCAGGGGATGGTGGGCATGCAGGTGGGCGGGCGCCGAGAGCTGGTCATCCCGCCCAATCTTGCCTACGGGGCCAACCCGCCCCAGGGGTCGGGGATCGCCACCAACGACACCCTCATCTTCATCATCGACCTGGTGAAGATCAACTGATCTCCGGCCCGGGCGGCCCGGGCGGCCCGGGCGGCCGGCAGGCGGGCGCTGTCAGCCGGCGGTGGTGGTGGTGACCGGGGTCCCGCACTGGGCGGTCACATAGCCGGAGATGGTGTTGCCGGCATCGGTGACGGCCTTGGCGTTCGAGAGGTTGGTGATGTCGTTCTGCAGGGTGGTCAGGTTGGTGGCACTGGCCACCTTGGCCTTGACCTGGGTGTAGAAGTTGGTGACCGTCTTGAAGGCGTCCTTCACCGCCGCCGAGGCGGTGGGGGCGGCGGCGGTCGCCTTCTGCAGCTCCGACTGGCTCTCGGTGAGGAACGGCCCGAAGGCGGTCTTGACCTTGGCCAGGTTCTTGGTGTTCATGGCGGTGGTGAGGGCGTTGGAGAGGTTGGTCTCGGTCGGGCTGGCCGACGCCAGGTCCTGGCAGAAAGCGCTGTTGGGGGCGGCCCCGCCGGTGGTGGCGACGGTGGTCGAGGTGGTCGAACCGGACGACGCCTGAGTGGTGGTGGTGGTCGACGACGAGTTGGTCGATGAGCTGCAGGCCGCCAGTCCGAGGCTCGATGCCAACACGGCAATTCCTATCCAGGTACGGCGGCCACTCATCTGATCTGACTCCTTTGGTGCCCGAATGGGCTTGAGGGAGCGTAGCCCGCCTCGCGGCCACACAATCCCCGGGGAGGGTCCCCGCGGGTCGGTTCGGATCCAGCCGTCCCGAGCGAATCCGGGGCTCCGTCCCAGGTCAGGGGTTAGTAGGCCCAGCGGGGCGTCGCGCGGCGACCGGACCCGTGTAACCCGCCTTCCTATTCTAAGGTGAGATGTTTCCTGCTCCTCGGCCCTCCCCGCTCCGTGACAGCCCAGAATCCGACCCCGGCAGCGACAACGTCGTCTACCTCCGAGTGGTAGAGACCGAGGCTTACGCGAACTGGGAGGCGGTCTACCGCGACAACGTGAACCGCCTCTACCGGTTGATGTACGCCCGGGTGGGGAACCGGGCGGACGCCGAGGACCTCACTTCCGAGGTATTCCGGACCGCCCTCGGCCCCCTCCGGATGACGTCGTCGAAAGGGGAGGTGCGGTCGTATCTGCTGCTCACCGCCCAGACCGTCCTCGCCTCCCACTGGCGACGCAGCCTCGGCCTGCCGGTCACCTCCATCGATCCGGAGTCCGACGCCGCCTATCTGGCCGAGCCGTCGGGACCCGACCAGCCGAGCGACGCCCCCCGCCGGGCCGGCAAGATCCTGGCCGCCCTCCCCGATCGCTACCGACGGATCCTCGAACTCCGTTTCCTCGAGGCCTGCAGCATCAAAGAAGCCGCCCACAGCATGGACGTCAGCGTCAGCAATGCCAAGGTCCTCCAGCACCGGGCGTTGAAGATGGCGGCCAAGGTCGAACTGGAGCTGGAACGGTGACCCGCCGGCGACTGTCCGATTTCATCGATGCACTGGCCGAGGGGCGACGCCCGGGGAAATTCGAGGCCGAGCCCGAGGATGCCGACGTCCTCCGCACCGCCATCACCCTCCGGGCCGCCCGTCCCGGGGATGCCGGCCCCGACGAGCAATTCGTGGCCGACTTGTACGAATCCTTGGCGGCCGAGGCGGACTCTGAAGTCGTCCCCATCACCCGGGCCATCAAGGCGCGCCGCCGACGGGTGGCGTGGGCGGCGGTCGCCGCCGGCCTGGTGCTGGTGGGAGGGACTGCCGCCGTCACCGAGTCGTTCAACTCGGCGGCGGTGCCCGCCGCCGTCCAGGCCCCCCAGGGGTCGGCGGTGCGCACCGGAACCTTCGAGACCGCCGACGGGCGGGTCATGGGCCAGATCGTCGCCTATCGCGGCAATCCCTCCTGGGTATTCATGAACGTCGACGGCTCGAGCTACACCGGGCCGATCGTCTGCCAGCTCCAGGTGGCCAACGGCACCACGGTGGCCGTCGGCAACTTCGAGCTCCAGGGCGGGACCGGTCAGTTCTCGAGGAACATCCAGGTGGATATCGGGCGGCTTCGGGGGGCGAAGCTGGTCAACTCGGCGGGCGCCATCGTGGCCTCCGCCACCTTTGCCTGAACCCTCCCGCTCCGGGTAGCCCACGGGTCCGCCAGCCAGACCGGCCGACCCGCCTGATCCTTCCCCCGCGGGCGCCCACCTAGGTCGCGCCGCAGGCGCGCGGGCGGAACCATGACTCCCGCCGCGACCGGTGAGGTTGTAACCCCCCGCCGTATTACCCATCGCAACAACACGACGATCGGTTTCCGGCGAGAGGAGCTCCCATGCCAGCTGCAATCAACCGTCCGTTCACGAGCCGGACGCCTCGGCCGGAGATCGACCGTCGTGCCATCGGTGTGGTCGGTCATCTGCTGATGGCCGGGATCTGGCTCGAGTGCCAGTTCAAAAACGCACCACTGCTCCGAGCCAATCAACCCAGAAATGAGGAAGCATGAAACACCCCCGCGCCACCCTGGCCGCTGTCGGGCTGTCGGTCGCCGCCATCGCCGGCGTCACCATCGCCGCCACCGCCGGCGGTTCCACCCCGTCGGCGACAGCAGTCGCCACCGTTCCGAACGCCAATCCGGCTTCGACCCCCACTCCCACCACCGCCAACACCGCGATGGGGACGGTGGACACCACGACCTTGCACACCGCACCGGCCACCGTCGGCGGGGCCACCGAGACCGTCCTGGTCGACGGTAGGGGCTTTCCCCTCTACGTCTATCAACCGGACACGGCGACGAAATCGATGGTCACCGGAGAGCTCGCCTTCCTGTGGCCGCCCCTAGTCGCCACCACCGCGCCCACCGAGGCCGGCGCCAATGGCCCTCTCAAGGTGGTGAGCACGTCCAACGGTCACCAAGTCACCTACAACGGTCACTTCCTCTACTCCTTCCGCCAGGACAATCCGGGCCAGGTCACCGGTCAAGGGGTGCAGAACTTCTTCGTGGCCACTCCGGGGATCGCAACCCTCAAGTCCGCCCCTGCAACTCCGGCTCCCGGCCCGATCAGCCGCGGCTACTGAGCCCCACAGCACTCAGGAATCGGGAGAAGAGACACCGTGGCCAAGAACAGCTCCGCCAACAGCGCGCCTCGACCGTTGCGACGACCCTCGGCGGTCGAGGCGCGGGCGGCCAAACACTGCCGCCTGCGGTTGTGGTGGACCAGCGCCACCGTGGTGGTGGTGGCGGCGGCGGTGGGCCTCCCCGTCGTGCTGACCGGAGTTGGCACCAGCCAGGCGAGCAGCGGAGGAGGGTTCCAACCGTCGCTCCCCCTCCAGACGCTCTCCACCCTCGGCGCCCTGAGCTCGCCGGGATCACCCGGCCCCACTGGCTCGGAAGGGGTCCCCGTCCCCGCCGGGCCGGTGCTGGCACCCCCCATGACCACCGGTCAGACGGTTGACAACATTCAATGCTCCACCGGCGAGCAGGTCGCCTTCCACATCCATTCCCACCTCACCATCTTCGTGAACGGGATCGCCGAGGAAGTGCCGGCCGCGGTGGGCATCGCCAACCCGCAGGCGGAGGCCACCGCCCAGGGCCCGTTCATCGGTGCGGGGTCCTGCTTCTACTGGCTCCACACCCACGCCGCCGACGGCATCATCCATGTGGAGTCACCGGTCACCGCCACCTATCACCTGGGCCAGTTCTTCGACATCTGGGGGGTGCCACTCACCCCGGGCCAGGTGGGACCGGCCACCGGCTCGGTCATCGCCTTCTACAACGGACAGCACTGGACGGGCGACCCTCGGGACATTCCGCTCAACGCCCACGCCCAGATCCAGCTCGACGTCGGCACCCCGCTGACCGCCCTGGAATCGATCGGATTCCCCCGTGGCCTGTGAGAGGCAGAGCCCATCCGTGTCCGCCGGGGTACGGAGTCAGCCGGCAGACATCTTCCAGCTGATCCACGAACTGTCCCCGGGGGAGCGGGCCGAGGTGCTGCGCTGCCTGCAGGGGCCGAGCCCGGACGACCTCCCGGTGGCCCGGCCCCCGGGCGCCTCCCGGCGCTGGATCGTGCGGTTCCTGGCCCTGTGCTGCCTCGCCCTGGTCCCCTGGACCATCGGGTTGGCGGTGACCTTGCCCCGGTCCTACCTGGTCGGCAACTGGCCGCTGGCCTGGACCGGCTTCGATCTCATCCTACTCAGCTGCCTGTCCACCACTGCGTGGGCCCTCTGGAAGCAGCGCCAGGTGGCGGTGCCCGCCGCCTTGATCACCAGTGCCCTGCTGCTCTGCGACGCCTGGTTCGACATCATCACCGCCCACAGTGGCCGCTGCCTGATGGTCAGCGTCGCCACCGCGGTGTTCGGGGAGGTGCCGATTGCCATCCTCCTGGGTTTCATCTCCATCCGGTTGCAGCGCGCCGGTGTGCGGGTGGCTCGAGGAGCGGAAAGGGCGGCGGCGCTCCAGTCGCTCTGGCGCACGCCACTGATCACCTCGGCGGAGGTACCGATGATCGTCGGCACTCCATCTGACGCGGCGGGACGGTCGGCGCCGGCTTCGTCGGCACCCCAGCCCGCCGTCAGCCGCGATGACCGGGATGACGACCGACTTGGCGACGTGATCCACCGCCGAAGTCGCAGTCGAGTCGCGGCCTGACACCGGCAACCGGAACAGAAGACGAAACAGAAGAGAGAGAAGAAGGTACCGACAATGATGAAAGATGACTTGATGGAGGGCTTCGGCTGGGTCAGAGGGGTCGAGGCGGTCTACGGGCGGCCGACACCGACCTACCGGAAAGGGAGGGTCTGTTCCCGCTCCGGTTGCGGGACCCATCTCTCGCGGTACAACCCGACCGAACGCTGCTCCATCCACGACGAGCTGATCTGAAACGTAGCGACCCTCCCCCGGCGTCGACTGGAAAGGATCCAAGTTGCCCGCACCTCATCCGAGCCACGACACGACGGGAAGCCGCCGCCCGAGAATCGACGCGGCTTCCACCCCGAGGAAGCGCCGTCTCTACCCCCGGCTCGAGAATCTGATCGAGGTCTGGAGCGAAGTCGGGCCCGGTGGCGGGAGTCGGCCCGAGGCCGCAGACACCCCGCCGGCGGGCTGAACGGTCAACCGCCCCTATGTGCGGCAGGCGTCGGTGCTCCCCGGCAGCCGATAGCGATAGCGGACCACCAACCGGTAGCCCAACGCCGCCGCCCAACTCACCGGGGGCACCAGCAACACCGCTCCGGCCAGTCGTCTCCAGCCGCCGGCCGCCAATAAGGCCTCGGCCACCGCCAGGTGCCCCCGGAATCGGCGACCGTCGGGATCCACCCACCAGGCCGCCTGCTGGGCGTCCTCCGGGGTCAGCCCGAGTTCGGCCAGTCCGCCCGCACCCAGGTCCTGCCAGGCGGCGGCCTCGGCCGGCCCTCGCCAGTGGCGGGAGACGCCGGCCGCCACCGAGGTGCAGAACCCGCAATCGCCGTCGTAGATGAGGACCGGCACCCGGGGCGGGGGCACGGGTGCGCTCAGGTCGGCGCCCGGTGGTCGGCGTTGTAGCGGTAGACGTTGGTCTGGCGGGTCTCGAAGCCGAGCCGGACGTAGAGCCGGTTGGCCCCCTCCCGGCTGGGCCGGGAGGTGAGGTCGACCGACTTCGCTCCCTCCGCTTCCGCCCGGGCCAGCGCGGCGACCACCAGCGCCTCTCCGGCTCCCGCCCCCCGAGCCGACTCGTCGACCACCACGTCCTCGATCCAGGCCCTCACCCCGGTGGGGACCCGGAAGAGGGCCAGGGTCAATGAGCCGACCAGCGCCCCCGACGAATCGGAGGCCATCAGCAGGACCGACGCCGGGGACGCCACGATGGCTTCGAGCTCGGCGCCGCTGGGGGCGGGGGAGGACGAGGACAGCTGGGGGACCAGCCGGGCAAACGCCTCCACCATCCCCGGGGTGACCTCGGTGGCTTCGGCCACCACCACCGGGCCGCCGTTGGCCCGCGCCGGAGGGGTCGAACCGTTCCTGTCGGCCATCGGGAGAATCAGACCTTGTCCGGGTCGCCCCGCCAGGTCGGGGAGCGCACCGAGTCGTAGAGCACCTCGATCGGCTCGCCCCGGAGGGCGGCGAACACGTGACGGCCCCAACGCTCGGCTCCGGCCAGCGGCTGGGGGAGGTTGTCCAGGGAGAACCATCCGACGTCAGCGCATTCCAGCGGATGGGCCTTCAGCTCCCCGCCGATCGCCCGGCACTGGAACACCAACGAGTACAGCGGGATCCGGCTGATCCCGATCCGGAGCCCGTCGAGCACCGCGATGAGCCGGACCACCTCCACGTCGATGCCGGTCTCCTCCTCGACTTCCTTCACCACCACTTCGGCAGCGGAATAGCCGACGTCGGCCCACCCGGTCGGATACAGCCACACCCCGGAGTCGGCCCGCTGCACCAGCAGGATCTCGCCCTTGTCGTTTCCGACCGCCGCACCCACCGCCACCTTGGGCGTGACGTAGCCGGGCACCCCCTTGCCGACGGTGGACATCCACTCCTCGACCAGGCCGTCGGCGTCCTCGGCACCGGTGGCACCCTCGTCGACGGCGACCCGGATGTCGGCGGCTACCCGCAGAATCTCCTCGAACCGCTCCTGCTCGTAGAGGGACTCGGTGAAGCCGAGACCGGTCCGAGCGATGCCGGCCAGGGCTTCGCTCCAGCGCAACAGCTGTTTGGTGGATGGGACAGGTTCCACTCGCCCGACGCTACAGCACCACCACCCACCGGCGACCGACCGCCCGGGCCCCCCAAGGACGCCGCCGGCCTGATTCTGCCGCCTCCACCCGCCGGATACCACTCGTTCCTGGGGGCCTGCACCCCGATGGGCAGTCGACTTCGGTCAGAATAGGGCGTGCCCGTCAACCAGGACTGCCGTCACTACATCATGCAGACGACCTCCCACGAGGAGAAGCTCGAGCGCTGCCGTATGAACGCCAACGAGCAGATCCCGTTCGGCTGCCCGGAAGGCTGCCTGTTCTACGAGCCCCGCAAGGTGTCGGGCGCCGGCTGGACGATTCGCACCACCGACGAGGGCTGAACCGGCACCCAGTCGAGGTCGGCCCGAGCCGGCTTCACCCGGTCTGGGTGGCCACCACCGTGTAGGTGAGCGGTAGGCGGGGCTGCCCCGGCGGGGTCGACCATCGGCCGTGGCCAACCTCCACCAGCCAGGGAAACACCTGATGGACCGTCCAGTCGTGCTCCTCCAGCACGTCGATCCGCAACCCCCGGTGGATCAGCGCGGTGACCACCTCCCCGACGCTGTGGTTCCACTCGTAGCTCCGGGTCTCCTGGAGCGGCCGGTCACTGTCGGTGTAGGTGAGGCTGGAGTCGTCGACGAAGGGGTCGAGCTCCTCGAAATAGGAGTACTGGATCTCCAGCGACTCGTTGGCCAGCGCCCAGGCCAACGGGTGGACCTCGTGGAGGTAGAGCCTGCCGCCCGGACGCACCAGCGCAGCGGCCTGGTCGGCCCACCGCTCCACGCTCGGCAGCCAGCACAACGCCCCCAGACTCACGTAGACGATGTCGAAGGTGACATGGCCGAGGGCTTCGGTGGCGGCGTAGACATCGGAACAGACGAAATGGGCCCGGTCCTGGAGCCCGGCCAGCCGGGCCAGCTCCTCGGCCATTCGCACTGCTTCAGGAGAGAAGTCCAGTCCGGTCACCCGGGCCCCGGCATCCGCCCAGGCCAGCGTGTCGAGCCCGAAGTGGCACTGGAGGTGGACCAGGTCCAGACCCCGGACGTCCCCGAGGATCTCCGCCTCCCGGGGACGGGGGCCGGGCCGGGTCCGGAGCCAGCCGTCGACGTCGTAGAAGCGGGAAGCGGCATGGACCCTGACCCGCTCGTCCCATTTGCGGCGGTTGGCGAACAGCCATTCTTCCGTTGCCTCGTCCATCGATGCCTCCCCGTCCGGCGCCGCCTCGCCGTTCAACTCTCGACGATGTCTCCCAACAAGTCCACTTGTACCCCTTCGCCCCGCAACCATTCCAGTGCCCGGTCGACGGTGGTCCCGTCGCCGTCGAGCTCGCAGATGATCCACCCGCCCTGCTCGCCGACATCGGCCCTCCGGATGTTCGGGACGATGTCGAGCTCATTGATGAGCCGGGCGATGATCGGCTCCCGGACCAGCTCGTCGGGGAAGGTCAGCTTGACCCGGACCCCGATCACCGGGCGGCTCCCGGTCCGGAGGCCAGCGACAGCCCGGAGTTGGCGCCCCCGTCGAGGGCGTCGTTCAGGTTCCCGGAGCGGAACCCCTCGAGGTCGAGGGTGACGTAGCGGTAGCCGGCCGCCCGGACCGCGGCGATGACTTCCTCCCGGAGGGCGACCACCATCGGCAGGTCCTCGACCATCACCTCGATCCGGGCGGTGTCCCCGTAGTGACGGACCCGGAGCTGGCCGATGCCGAGGGCCCGCAGCCCCGACTCCGCCTCCGCCACCGAACTCAGGGTGCCAAGGGTCACCGGGGTGCCGTAGGGCACCCGGGAGGCCAGGCAGGCGGCCGCCGGCTTGTCCCAGGTCCGCAGGCCCAGGGCCCGGGACCAGGCCCGCACGTCGGCTTTGGTGAACCCCGCCTCGACCAACGGGAACGCCGCCCCCCGCTCGGCGGCGGCCTGCTGACCCGGCCGGTGGTCACCCAGGTCGTCGACGTTGACTCCGAGCACCACCGTCGCCCCTGCGCCACCGAGCTCGCCGGCCAGGATGGGATCCAGCGCCTCCAGCAACGACGCCTTGCAGTGGTAGCAACGGGAGCCGTCGTTGGCCGAGTAGTCGGGATCGGCCAGCTCGTCGGTCTCGACCTCCAGGAACCGCAACCCCCACTCGGCGGCCAGCTTTCCGCAGTCGGCCCGCTCCTCGGGGGCCAGCGATGGGGACACCGCGGTGACGCACAGCACCCGGTCGGGCCCCAGGGTGTCGTTGGCCACCCAGGCCACGAAGGCCGAGTCGGCCCCGCCGCTGAAGGCGACGATCACCCGCTGCAGCCGGCGGAAGATCGAGCGCAACGCTTCGAGGTCGCCGCCCTTCTCGGTCGGCGTCGCGACCGGTGCCTCACTCACTCCGCACCGCCGTGGCCATCACCGTCTCCACCGGGGCCACCATGCCGGTCACGAAGGTCCCGAACTCGGCGAACCGGGCCGATCCCTCGTCGAACCGCATCGAATAGACGCAGTCCTTGAGGTCGTCGGGATTGACCCCGAACAGGGTGACCCCCCACTCCCAGTCGTCGATGCCGGTGGATCCGGTGATCAGCTGGAGGATCCGGCCGGCAAAGGTGCGGCCCACCGCCCCGTGGGCCAGCATCAGCGCCTTCCGATCGTCGAAGGGCAGCGAGAACCAGTTGGAGCCCTCCGTCTCCCCGCGGCGTTTGGACATCGGGTAGAAGCAGAAGGACGGCATCCCCTCGGGGGGCAGCTGCGGATACAACCGCTTCTGCTTCATCTCGTCGGGGAGCCCGGCGGCGTACTCGGACACCTCGGTGAGGGAAACGAACGAGTCGACCACCACCAGGCCAGCCGCCTGGAGGTCGGTCTGCAGCTGCCGGAGCCGCCAGAGGTCGGCGCCCAGCGCCATGAACCCCACGTCGGCCTTGTGCCCGAGTAGCGACACCGAGACGACCTGGAGGTCGTCGGCCTGCGCCTCTTTCACCGCCCGGGTCACCGCCTCGACGTCGACGCCAGAGTCGGAGGCGCCCGACCCGGAGTCGGAGGCCTTGCAGAAGAGGTGGAGCACGCCCCAGCCGGTGGAGGGAGAGACAGGTTCGGTCACGAGGCCGAGTCTAGGGAACCGACGGGACACCGGTCTCCCGGACGGCACGAAGGGCGCCCCGGAGGGCGCCCTTCGTTCACAGCATCGGCCCTGGTCGGGCCGGCGGGGATTCCGACTTAGAAGTCGTCCATCCCGCCCGGCATGCCGCCGCCGCCGTCATCACTGGGCTTGTCAACGATGACCGCCTCAGTGGTGAGGAACAAAGCGGCGATGGAAGCGGCGTTCTGCAACGCCGACCGGGTCACTTTCACCGCGTCGATCACGCCGGCCTCGAAGAGGTCCACGTACTCGCCGGTGGCGGCGTTGAGGCCCTGGGTGGGCTTCTTCAGGTTGCGCACCTTGTCGACGATGACCCCGCCCTCCATGCCGGCGTTGACGGCAATCTGCTTCAGCGGCTCCTCGACGGCCCGGGCCACGATGCGGGCACCGGTGGCCTCGTCGCCCTCGAGCTTGTCGGCGGCATCATTGATGGCGGTCTGCGACCTCAGAAGGGCCACGCCCCCACCGGGGACGACGCCCTCTTCGATGGCGGCCTTGGTGGTGGACACCGCGTCCTCGATGCGGTGCTTCTTCTCCTTGAGCTCCACCTCAGTGGCGGCGCCGACCTTGATGATGGCCACTCCGCCGGACAACTTGGCCAGACGCTCCTGGAGCTTCTCCCGGTCGTAGTCGGAGTCGGTGTTGTCGATCTCCGCCTTGATCTGGTTGATCCGACCCTTGATCTCATCCTCGGACCCGGCGCCCTCGACGATGGTGGTCTCGTCCTTGGTGACCACCACCTTGCGGGCCTGGCCGAGCAGGTCGAGCCCGACCGACTCCAGCTTGAGGCCGACCTCTTCGGTAACGACCTGGCCGCCGGTGAGGATGGCGATGTCCTGCAACATGGCCTTGCGCCGCTCGCCGAACCCGGGAGCCTTGACGGCCACGCTCTTGAACGTGCCCCGGATCTTGTTGACGACCAGGGTGGCCAGCGCCTCGCCCTCCAGGTCCTCGGCGATGATGGCCAGCGGCTTGCCCGACTGCATCACCTTCTCGAGCAGCGGGAGGAGGTCACGGACGGCGGTGATCTTCGAGCCGACCAGCAGGATGTAGGCGTCCTCCAGGACGGCCTCCATGCGCTCGGGATCGGAGACGAAGTAGGGGGAGATGTAGCCCTTGTCGAAGCGCATGCCCTCGACCAGGTCCATGTCCATGCCGAAGGTCTGGGACTCCTCGACGGTGATGACCCCGTCCTTGCCCACCTTGTCGATGGCCTCGGAGATCATGCCGCCGATCTCGGAGTCGGCCGCGGAGATGGAAGCCACCTGGGCGATCTGACCCTTGGAGTCGGTGTCCCGGGCGATGCCCCGCAGCGAAGCGACAGCCGCCTCGACACCCACTTCGATGCCCTTCTTGAGGCTCATCGGGTTGGCACCGGCAGCGACGTTGCGGAGGCCCTCGTGGACCATGGCCCAGGCCAGCACGGTGGCGGTGGTGGTGCCGTCCCCGGCGACGTCATCGGTCTTCTTGGCGACCTCTTTCACCAACTCGGCACCGATGCGCTCGAAGGGGTCCTCGAGCTCGATGTCCTTGGCGATGGAGACGCCGTCGTTGGTGATGGTCGGAGCGCCCCACTTCTTGTCGAGCACTACGTTGCGGCCTTTCGGGCCGAGGGTGACGCGTACGGCGTCAGCGAGCTTGTTCATGCCGCTCTCGAGGGACCGGCGGGCCTCCTCGTCGAACGTGATCAACTTGGCCATCAGGTGTTCCTCCGTGGGTTCTTCGCGTGATTTTGCACTGTTAGCACTCTAGACTGTCGAGTGCTAACAGCAAACCACGCCCACCGGTAATCTGCAACCGCCGCCAGTCTGAATTTTGGGCTTTCTGGGCTCCGGGCGACCGGTTCCGGGCGCAATCCCTGGTCAGGGCGGTGCCCAGGCGGGGCCGGAGCGGATTACTCGTCGAGCACCGGCTCGATGGCGTCGGGGTCGACCTCGCCGACCTCTTCGGCCACCAAGGTGTGGAGGACGTCCTCCGGCTCGGCCTCGATGTTGACCGGTTGATCCGGGCCGGGAACCGCGCCGCCGCTCATCGCCGGTCAGCCCCCCGCCACCGCCGGGACGATCGAGAGCGTCTGGCCGTCGGTCACCGGAGTGTTGAGGCCGTCGAGAAAGCGCACGTCCTCGTCGGTCAGGAAGACATTGACGAACCGCCGCAACTGGCCGGCGTCGTCGAACAGGCGGTCGGCGAACCCGGGGTGGGCGGCATCCAGTGCCTTGAGGGCCTCGCCGACGGTGGACCCCTCCACGGCCACCTCGCCCGCCCCGCCGGTGAGGGTGCGGAGCTGGGCCGGAACCCGGATGGAGATACTCATGAACGGCTCCTTGGTGCCTGGAGTGACGGGTCGAGCTCGTCGAACTCGCCGAACGCGGCGTCGAAGGCTTCGAGGGTCGGGGTGATGGTGGCGCTCGGCCCCACCTTCCCGGTCAAGGCCTCGACCGTCTTCAGCCCGTGGCCGGTGACCATGGCCACCACCCGCTCGTCGGGCCGGATCACCCCCTGGGCCGCCAACTTGGCCAGGGTGGCAATCGTCACCCCGCCGGCGGTCTCCGCGAAGATCCCCTCGGTGCGGGCCAAGAGCTTGATGCCGTCGATGACCTCATCGTCGGTCACCGCCGCACACGACCCGCCCGACTTCCGGATGACGTCGAGGGCGTACCAGCCGTCGGCCGGATTGCCGATGGCCAGCGATTTGGCGATGGTCGACGGCTTCACCGGCCGGATGGCGTCGGTCCCCTCCGCGAAGGCGGTGGCCACCGGGGCACACCCCACCGACTGGGCCCCGGAGATCCGGACCGAGGGCACCTGGTCGAGCAGGCCCACCCGGCCCAGCTCCTCGAACCCCTTGGCGATCTTGGTCAGCTGGCTGCCGGAACCGATCGGCACCACCACGTGGTCGGGGGCCTCCCAGCCGAGTTGCTCGGCCACCTCGAAGGCGAGGGTCTTGGAGCCCTCGGCGTAGTAGGTGCGGACGTTGACATTCACGAACGCCCACGACGGCCGCTCGCTGGTCAACTCGGCGCACAACCGGTTGACGTCGTCGTAGGTGCCGTCGACGGCGATGACCCGGCCGCCGTAGACGGTGGTCATGGTGATCTTGGCCTGCTCGAGATCGGAGGGGATCAGCACCACCGAGTCCATCCCCGCCCGGGCGGCGTGGGCCGCCACCGAGTTGGCCAGGTTCCCGGTCGAGGCACAGGCGGCCACCTTGAAGCCGAGCTGGCGGGCCTTGGTCAGCGCCACCGACACCACCCGGTCCTTGAACGAGCCGGTGGGGTTGGCGGTGTCGTCCTTGATCCACAGCTCGCCGAGGCCGAGCTCGGCGGCCAGCCGCTCGGCCCGCACCAGCGGGGTGAACCCGGCGCCCAGGTCGACCGGGGCGGCGTCGACCACCGGCAACAGGTCGGCGTATCGCCAGATCGACCTCGGTCCGGCGGCGATCCGCTCGCGGGTCACCGTCGAGGCGATCCGCTCGTAGTCGTAGGTCACTTCGAGGGGCCCGAAGCAGTAGTCGCAGACGTGCAGCGCTTCGGCCGGATAGGCGCGCCCACACTCTCGACAGCGCAGCCCAGTTACAAAGTCCACAATGCTCTCCTCATCGCTCGGGCATTGGCACCTGGAACTTCATTCCGACCCATTTGGGCGGGTCGGAGGTGGTTCTGGTTGCCGCAGCGTCACAGGCCCCGGTGCCTCAGCTGCTCTGGATGATGGTGTCTATGTTGGACGATAACGGGGTGCCGCGTCAATGGCGGCCCGGGGATCGCCCCGGTTACGGCGCCGAATACAGTGGGGTGACTATGGCCCAGCAGCGGAGCGGAGACGACCAGATGCCGGCCGAGCCCTCCCTTCAGCCCTCCACACCCGGCCATCGCTGCTATCCGCACTCCCGCTTTGATGCGGCCACGTTGGCCGAGGTCAAGGGCACCCGCCGCATCTCGGTCTGCATCCCCGCCCGCAATGAAGCCGCCACCGTCGGCAGCATCGTGGCGACCATCGTCAACACCCTCACCGGGGTGGCCGGCGGGGTGCCGCTGGTCGACGAGGTGCTGGTGGTCGACGACGGGTCGATCGACGGAACCGGGGAGCTGGCCCGCCAGGCCGGTGCCCGGGTGGTCCCGGCCGAACGCGGCATCGAGGGACCGACCCCCGGCAGCAAGGGACAGGCGATGCGGACCGCCCTCGAGGTGACCGACGGGGACCTGGTGGCCTTCGTGGATGCCGACGTCACCAACTTCGGGCCCCACTTCGTCACCGGGCTCCTCGGCCCCCTCCTCGTCGACGACTCGACCAGCCTGGTGAAGGGCTACTACCAGCGTCCCCTCCACGGTGCCCCCGGCGGCGGTGGCCGGGTCACCGAGCTGGTGGCCAAGCCGATCATCGATCTGCTGTTTCCCGACCTCACCGGGATCCTCCAGCCGTTGGCCGGGGAGACCGCCGCCCCCCGGTCGGTCCTGGAGAAGTGCGGGTTGGCCGACGGCTACCAGGTCGAGCTGGCGTTGTTGATCGATGTGGCCGTTGACTTCGGGGCGGACACCATCGCCCAGGTCGACCTCGGGGTCCGGGCCCACCGGAACCGGCCGCTGTCGGAACTCCGCCCCCAGGCCACCGACATCCTGCGCACCGCCCTGGCCCGGGCCGACCTCACCCGAGGTCTCTAGGTCCCTCACCCGGGCCCGGACGCGGCGAAAGCCACGACCCTCACGGCCGCGGCTTTCGCTTGATCCATCGGCCGTCCGGTCAGGAAGCGGTACCCACCCGGCCCGGTTCCCCGCAACCCGAGCCGACCAACGCCGGCTCCCGCCACTCCTCTTCCGATTCCGGCAACGACTCCGACTCCGACCGATCCGACCCGTCGACACCGGACAAAGCGCCCGATACGACGTCCGAGTCCAGGTCGACGCCGAGACCCTCCAGCTCCGCGGCTGCCGCCCGCACCCGGGCCCGGCCCGGCACCAGCAGGGCGGCCAGCGCCCCGACGATCACCACCACCGCTCCCACCGCGATGGCCGGCTTCAGCCCGTTCACGTATTGCTGACCGGAGGCGTAGCTGCCCGAGGAGGAGAACACCGCCCCGAGGACGGCGATGCCGAGCACCCCGCCCAGCTCCCGGAAGGCACTGTTGGTGCCCGAGGCCACCCCTTCCAGCCGGGCAGGGACCGAACCCAAGACCAAAGACGCCAGTGGGACGAAGAACAGGGTCATGCCGACGCCCGCCACCACGAAGGCAGGGACGAAGTCGATGTAGGGCGTGGTCGGGTTGGTGAGGGCCACCAGCCAGAACAACCCGGCGGACTGGAGGATCAGCCCGCTGACCACCAGGATCTTCCCTCCCCACCGCTCAGCCAACAGGCCGACCACCGGAGCCAGGAGCATGGCCATCCCCGTCCAGGGCAGCACCCGCAGCCCGGCGCTGAGCGGGGAGTACCCCTGCACCGTCTGGAGGAACTGGGAGAGGAAGAAGATGGAGCCGAACATCCCGAAGCTGAACAACATGGCGGTCACGTTCACCGCCGCGAACGCCCGGTTGGCGAACAGCCGGACGTCGAGCATCGGGTGGCCCGACCGCAGCTCCCACCAGAGGAAGGCGGCGAGGGCGGCGATCCCGATGGCGAAGGAGGAGACGACGCCCTCGCTGCTCCAGCCGTGGGCGTTGCCCCGGACCAGGCCGAAGACCATCCCGAACAGGCCCACGCTGACCAGCCCGACTCCGGCCAAGTCGAGGCGGGAGGGGGAGCCGTGCGACTCGCGGAGCTTCCACCAGGCCAGCGGGACCAGCACCAGCCCGATCGGCACGTTCAACCAGAAGATGTACTGCCAGGCCCATCCGGTGGTGACCGCCCCGCCCACCAGCGGGCCGAAGGCCACCGCGGTGCCGCCGATCGCCCCCCAGATGCCGAGGGCGGCATTCCGGCGCTCGGGGGTGACCGCCGCGCTGAGGAGGGTGAGGGACAGCGGCATGATCATGGCGCCGCCGGCGCCCTGCACCGCCCGGGCGGCGATCAGGATGGCGATGTTGGGGGAGAGGGCGGCGGCCGCGGAGGCCACCGTGAAGATGGCGATCCCCAGCACGAAGATGCGCCGCCTCCCGAACCGCTCGCCGATGGCGGCGGCGGTCAGCAGGAGCACCGCGAAGGTCAGGGTGTAGGCGTTCACCGTCCACTCCAGCCCGGAGAGCCCGGCGTGGAGGTGGACCCGGATGACCGGCAGGGCGGTCGAGACCACCAGGTTGTCGAGCGAGGCCATGAACAGCGCCAGGCCGGTGATCACGATGGCCCACACCGCCCTCGAACGCGCCCCCCGTCCGGATGGCGCTTCCGCCACCGGGGGTCCGGAATCGGTGGGAGGGGCGACGGCACCGGAGGGGTCGAGGGCGGTGGTCATGACGGGGTTCTCCTTGCGGTGATGAATGTCCGATTGAGTGATGTCCGATTGAGTGATGTCCGATTGAGTCGATTGGTTCGATGGAGGGGTGCGGCGGCGGGTGGCGTCGAGGCGGCCCCGCCGCGCCGCCAACGGTCCGGGTCCCCGGCTCCAGCCCGACTTAGGTTGTGAGTGGTTACTACCTAACCGGGGCAAAAAAAAGGGGACTGACAAGGGCTGATTCATGTTCATGCCGATACCTCCGTATCGAGCTCGGCTTCGGAGCGTCGCCGCTCCTCGAGGGCGCGACTGGCGGCAGCCACGGCTTCGGACTTTTCGGATGGGGGACAGAACGACTGGGCCCAGTGATCGGGGATCGACAGCAGGTCGATGGCCGTCATGACGTTGATCATCATCCCGGCGGAGAAGAACTGGCGGACCGCCTCCTCGTCGAGGCCGAGACGCTCGTCGATCAGATGCCACAGCACCTCGAAGGTGCGCCGGCAGCAACGGGCGATGTCGGCATCCCCGCAGGCGGCGGCGAAACCGTGCATCTGCACCTGGAGCAGATCCGGATCCTGCATCAACTCCAGGTAGGCGTCGCCCATCGCATGGAGGGCTTCCTCCCCCTCGAGGTCCTCGGCGGCGTTGGTCAGCTCCCGGATGATCCGATCCCCCACCAGGTCGTAGGTGGCGATGAAGAGATCCTTCTTGGTGCCGAATAGGCGGAACAGGTAGGGCTGGGAGATCCCGGCCCGGGTGGCGATGGCGTCGGTGGAGGTGCCGGCGTACCCGGAGCGGGCGAACTCGGTGATGGCGGCGGCCAACACCGAGGTGCGCCGCTCGTCTGCCGTCTGTCGGGTGGAAACCATCACCATGCCATTGTGAGTGGTCACTCACTACCTTGTCAAGTGGCCAGGTGCGGGCCTTGGAATTGGCCGGGTTCGGACCCACCCCCACCGGGTAGCGTCTTCACATGGCAGGCACCCCCTCGGGTCCGGTCGGCGACGACTCTCTCGCCGACACCGTGATCGTCTCCAACCGGGGGCCCCTCTCGTTCCACTTCGACGAGGGTCGTCCGGTGGCCGGTCCATCGGCAGGGGGCCTGGCCGGCTCCCTCCATCCGTTGGTGGCCGGCACCGGTGCCACCTGGGTGGCCTGTGCTCTCGGTGATGCCGACCGCATGGCCATCTCCGAGGGGTTGGCCACCGAGCCCGGGCTCCGGCTCGAGCTGTTGGAGCCCGATCCCGCCCTCTACCAGATGGCCTACGACGTGGTCTCCAACGCCACCCTCTGGTTCTGCCACCACCACCTGTTCGACGCCGCCCGTCGGCCCCGCTCCGACGAGCACTGGAGCGAGGCCTGGGAGGCCTACCGGGACTACAACCGGATGTTCGCCGACCGGGTGGCCGAGGTGGCCGCGAAGGGCGGGCGGGTCCTGGTCCACGACTACCACCTGTCGCTGCTCGGGTCCGAGCTCCTCCGGCTCCGCCCGGATCTCCGCACCGTCCATTTCACCCACACCCCGTTCGCCGATCCCGCCGCGCTGCGGATGCTCCCGGTGTCGGTGGCCGAGGAGCTGTTGGCGGGGATGGCCGGCTTCCACGCCCGGGGTTTTCACTCTGACCGCTGGGCCGCCGGCTACCAGGCCTGCCAGCGGGAGCTCGGGATCGGCCGGGCCCGGGTGGGCGAGGGGATCTCCACCTTCACCTCCGCGCTCACCCCCGACCCCGGCCAACTGGCGGAGTCGGCGGCCAAGCCGGAAGTCGGCCAGGCCCTGGTCGCCCTGGAAGAGGCCATCGGGGGGGAAGACCGCAAGGTGATCGTGCGGGTGGACCGGATGGAGCTGTCCAAGAACCTCCTCCGCGGCTTCTGGGCCTTCGAAGAACTGCTGGAGCAAGAGCCGGAGTGGCGGGAGCGGGTGGTGTTCCTGGCCCTCGCCTATCCGTCCCGCCAGGGCCTGGCCGAGTACCTCGCCTACCAGAACGAGGTGGAGTCGACCGTCGCCCGTATCAACGAGCAGTGGGCCACTCCTGGCTGGACCCCGATCATCCTCCTGGTGGACGACGACTACCTCCGGTCGGTGGCCGCCCTCACCCGTTACGACGTCCTGCTGGTCAACCCCATCCGCGACGGGTTGAACCTGGTCTGCAAGGAAGGCTCGTTGGTCAACACCCGCAACGGGGTGGTCGCCCTGTCCCGGGAGGCCGGCGCCTTCGAGGAACTCTGGCCCGGGGTGCTGGAGGTCAATCCCTTCGACGTGGGTGGCACCGTGTCGGTGTTGAGTCAGGCGCTGAACATGGACGAAGCCGAACGGGCGGCGATGGGCAAGACGCTGCGGGAGATCATCCTCAGCCGGAGCCCCGCCTCCTGGTTGCGCGACCTCCTCAACGCCGCCCACTGACCCCTCAACGCTCTCCCCGGCCGCCACCGGCCCGGTCGGCCAGCCAGCGGAGCACCGCCAGCGCTCCCGTCGGACCATCGACCACCACGTCGGCGGCGGCGGCCACCTCGGCCGGGCTCTCGCCATCGACCGCCGCCACCTTCACCGTGACCAACCCCCGACTGGAGGCGGCGTCGAGGGCGGCGAAGGCGGGCAGATCACCGAGGTCGTCGCCCAGATAGGCGGCGGCCCGGTAACCCTCCACCAGCGATGCCACCACCGACCCCTTGTCGATGGCCAGCGGCGGTCGCAACTCGATGCTCATCCGGCCGGGATGGGTCTCCAGCCCGGTGGCGGTCGCCTCGGCTTCGGCCAGCCCGATGGCCACCGCGGCCAGGGCCGGATCCCGTCTCCAGTGGACGGTGACGGTCAACGCCTTCGGCTCGACAGTGACGTTGGGGGGGGCGGCCGACTTCAACCGGGTGACCGCCGCTTCCACCACCCGGCGCCAGGGTTCGGCCCCCGGGGCGGCGATCACCTCGCCGCGCTCCCCCGACCGCTCCAGCCCATAGAGGCCGACCAGTTGGAGCCGACCGGCTCCGGCCAGGTGCTCGGTCAAGAAGGAGACCGGCCGTCCCGAGACCACCGCCACCAACCCGAAGCCGGCCGACAACCTGGCGAGGGTGGAGGCCACCCCCGGCAGCGGCTCCACCTCCGCCGGGTCGGTGATGATGGCGGCGAGGGTTCCGTCGAAGTCGGTGAGGATGGCGGTGGCGGAAGGGTCGTCCACCAGCGGGGACAGGGCCACCACCACCTCGGGTGCGAGGGCGGGCTCGCCGGTACTGCCGTGGCTCAGGACTTGGCCTTGGTAGTGGTGGTCGCCGGGTGGGTGGTGCTGGTGGACGGATGGGTCGTCGTGGTGGCCGGATGGGTGGTGGTGGTCGAAGTCCCGATCTTGGAGGCGACGTCCGGACCGACCACGACCACCACATCGGCGGATCCCACTGCCCCGACCGGCGCCGCGGAGGTCAACGGCTGGATCCCGCTGGTCGGTACCCCGAGCAGCCTGGCGATGGCCGCCGCCGACGGCTGGAAACCGGCCACGTAGTAGACGACCGAGGCGGTGACGTTGGAGGTGGCGTTCTCGGCCGGGAGGACCTGCCATCCCGCCGACTGGAGCTGGGTGGAGATGGACCCGGCCGCCCCCGAGACGTTCGAACCGTTGGCCACCACCACCGGGACCCTGGACGGCGGCGTGGTGGTGGTCGTGGTGGCGCCCGGATGCGAGGTGGAGGTGGTCGTCGCCCCCGCCACCGTGGTGGTCGTGGCGGCCGCCGCCGAGGCCGCCGGGGTCGGGGCATTGACCTGTCTGAGCGACACCGCGGTGGCGATGATGAAGATGATCAGGAGGATGGCGGCCCGACCGATCATTGGCGGACGTTCCCCATCGACACCATGCTCCGACGGGGTTCCGCCATGTCCGGATTGATCGGTCATTCCGGTCCAGCCTGCCAACCAGGGACTTCTGATGCAAGCGTTTCGAAATCCAGGGGTCCGATCGACGGCCTCCCGGCTCGGCATTGGCCCTGGTCGGTCAGGGTCGGAACAGTAGGATGCCCGGAGAAGCGGGCAACCCCGGGTTCTGGCCGGTGTGGCGCAGTTGGTAGCGCAGATGATTTGTAATCATCAGGTCGTGGGTTCGATTCCCACCGCCGGCTCACAATTTGGCTTTCCGCGAATCGGGTAGCCACGAACGCGCTGGAACGCACCTCGGATCTCCAAGCGAAGCTCGGCGGCAGTGACAGTCCGGCCTCGATCGCACTCCGAGTGACAGCGTGTTTCGAGAGGATCGGACGGGGTGACACTGCCGAGACCGGCTGCAGAGAACAAGTGGATGGGGTGCCGCCCCGGCTGCCTTTATCCGTCAGTTCCCCGGCAAGAAGGACTCCGACTGGGACGCTGATTAATGTTGCCGCGAATGCTCGCAAACGTGGTGGTGCAGTCAGCGTCGTCGTGGCCTCTGTTCTTCTCCGCACTCATAGGGGTCGTCGCCGCCGTGGTGGGTGGGGCGGTCGGCTACTACGTCCAGCACCGAGGCGCCATGACGCTTGCTAGCGAGGAACGCTCGTGGCAGCGCAAGTCCGAGGTCTACGTGGACCTGATCGGCTTGATGCATCGGATCGGAATCGAACTCGGCATATACGACGCCGGGTTCCTGGTACCAGGTGGACCTGTCAGCGATGACGAACTCCCTCAGTTGCTTGCCGCTCGCCTACGAACGTTCGGCAGCACAAAGGTGCGAGAGCTGCTCAGTCTATTTTGGCGGGCACGTGAGGACTACCTCGCCGCCGCAGACGAGGAAGCGAAGCAAATCGCCAAAGATCGATTCGAACAATCGATTAGTGAAGTCGAGGCCCAAGTCCGGCGCGAGCTGAACGCTTAGGAATCCACTGCGACCGTTTGACTTGGGCCGTCACGTCGTCGCACGTTGACGATTGTTGACCTACTCGCAGGATTGACATCGCTACCAGCTGAATCCGAAGATCCCTCAAATTCTGGCACTCCGCTGCGCGCCACCGCGAAACCCGACCCTGATCATCCGGTCGAACCCAGGAATTTCGCCGATGACGAGGCTATGGTCCCACAGCAGGTGAGTTGGCCAACACAGCCACCCCACGGAGAGGATCGAGGTATGACCGCAACCGTGAGGATTCTGCAAAAGCGCCCGGGGTCGAGCCAGCCGACCCTCGACATCGGCGGCTGAATTGAGGGCCGCCCCTCCAAATGTGTTGGTCTCGACGTCGGCTGATGGGCGCACCACCGACGACGGCAATGTCAATCGATTCGCACTGCTCCTGTACAGCGGTGGCGCCGTCCTCCTGATTCCCTGGATCGTGGTGCTGTACTTCAGCCAACGGGAAGTGGCCGGTGGCTACCATCTGAAGCTGACCTCGTTGGGAATGTCGGTGTTCACCGTCGTCGGGTTGCTGCTGGCCGCTGCCGCATTTCGCAAAGGGGCGGCGAGCGCGGTGGTGTGGATCGCGTCTGCCGCCACCTACCTGTTCATCTCCGGCTGCTTCGATTCGATCACCGCCGATCACCGCCCCCTATTGGTGGTGCGCCTCTATGACCTGTGGGTCAAAGTGCCGCTGATCGCTTATTCCATCTGGTTTGCAGTGAAGCTGTCCAGAGACCGGGGAAGCCGAGACTCGGTGCCCCGATGGTTTCCGAAAGTGTGTGTGGTGGCGGTGGTCGTCCTCATCCCGCTGTTCATCACCGTTGCCACCGTCGCTCCTCGTAATGCCCAGCTTCACAATTTGCGTCTTTTCTGGACGGGTCTCGACATCTTCGAATTCCTCGGGATGGCCCTCACCGCCTGGTGCCTGTTTCGACGCTCGCGCTATGTGGCGGTTACCGCCACCATCACCGGCACCCTTCTCTTCAGTGACGCCTGGTTCAATTTTGTGACCACCATCGGGAAGGCCCACCGAGCGGCGTTTGTGATGGCGCTGGTCGAAGTTCCCATTTCTTTTTACTCATTCGTCATCGCCCGGCGGGAGGTTTCTTCCTGGTCTGCCACCACCACCGACGACTCGCCGCCCCTGGACATACCCCCGGACGACGATGACGGTGAACGACAGGCGGCGCTGCGCCGAGTCGGTATATATACATCTCCAGAAAGGGGGATACACGTGTCAGGAACGCTGAAGTTGACTCGGGAAGGGGTGGGCATCGAACTCCGACGAGGCCGATTTGAGACCTGGGTCGATGATCAGAGCGCCGGCTCTCTCGAACCTCATGAAACGGTCGAGATCCCGGTCGAGCCAGGAGATCACACCTTACGAATCCGGGCCGGCCGCTACTCCAGCCCAAACCACTCCTTCGATGTCGCCGATGGCGAGGTCGTCAACTTCCAGGTTCACGGGGCCATGATCTGGCCCCGATACGTCGCCTCGATTGTCAAGCCGGACCTGGCGATTTCGCTCAAGCGCCAGTAGCACCGGCAGAGTGGCGACAGAAGAGAGGGCGCCCCCTCCTCGCCACCACCGGTTACGCCGCCTGGTAGGTCAGCAGAAGGGTGCCGCCGTCGGCCGCCTGGCTGGTGAGGGTTAGCTCGGAGACCACGTCGGCATCCGGGAAGAGGCGCTTGCCGCTCCCGAGGACGATGGGGAAAACCATCAGCCGGTACTCGTCCACCAGTCCGTGCTCGACCAAGGTGTGGACGAGCTGGCTGCTACCTTCCACCAGCAGGTCGCCGCCGGGCTCGGTCTTCAGCTGGGTGATCTCGGCCACCACGTCGCCCCGGAGCACGGTGGTGTCGCCCCATTTCGCCTCGTCGTCGGCCAGGGTGGACGACACGACGTACTTGGGCACGCTGTTCATCCTGGCCCCGAACTCGTCGCTGCCCATCGATGGCCAAGCGGCGGCGAAGGCCTGATAGGTGACCCTCCCGAGGAGGAGGGCGTCGGCGGCCATCAGTTCGTCCACCTTGAACTTGCCGGCTTCGGGGCCGCGTTCGAACTTGAAGGTCCACCCACCGTTCTTGGTTCCCTCCGCGCCACCCGGGTCTTCCATCACCCCGTCCAGCGACACGAACTCCGTGACCACAATCCTGCTCATAACCAAACCTCCTTGTGTGTGGCCTGGCAACTTGCCGGGCGTCACTTCAACTACGAACGGAAGGAGGCCCAATCGACACTCTGTGCAAGTTTTCCCAGTTTGGGGTCTGGGGCGCCGGACAGGGCCGGCGTCGGACCAGGGATTCCCGCGCCGATGAAACCGAGCACGTCGACCAGCCCCCAGGACAAGGGCCCTGGTTCAGAGTCATCCTCATCGCCGAATCCGCGGAGGGGAAAGTCCATGGCGAACACGACCGACCCGCGTCCTGTCCCCCGCGGGACAGGACGAAGCGGGACAAGACAAAAGGGTCGAGGTACTAGAAGGTGTCCATTCCGACCACCGGTTGGTTGAGACGCGTCCCACCCATCGAGCCGTAGAAGTTGGCGTCGCCGTAGGCAAAGATCCCGCCGTCGGAAGCCACCAGCCAGTACCCACCGCCGTCGTCAGTGGTGCTCATGCCCACCACCGGCTTGTTCAAGGCGATGTTGCCGGCCGAGCCGTAGAAGTTGGCATCCCCGAAGTCGAAGATCCCGCCGTCCGACGCCACGAACCGGTAGCCCTGGCCGGTATTGCTGGCGGTGATCCCAACCACCGGCTTGTTGAGGAAAACCCCGCCGGTCGAGCCCAGGAAGGGGGCGTTGAAGGCGAAGACCCCACCGTCGGCAGCCACCAGCCAGTAGCCCCCGGTGGCGAGGTCGGCTGCCATACCGACGACGGGGGCATTGAGGGTCTGCGCCCCCATCGATCCGAAGTAGTCGGCGTCACCGTAAGCGAAGACCCCACCATCGGCAGCCACCAGCCAATAGCCGAGACCGTCGGGGGTGACCGTCATACCGACGATCGGCTGGTTCAGGTGTTGGCCTCCGGTCGATCCGAAGAACGGGGCGTGGAAGGAGAAGATCCCGCCATCGGACGCCACTTCCCAATAGCCCCCGGTGGCGGGGTCCGAGGCGATCCCGACCACCGGCTTGTTGAGCTTGAAGTCACCGGTCGATCCGAAGAACGGGGCATTCCCGAAGGCGAAGACACCGCCGTCAGCCGCGGCTAGGCGATAGCCCTGGCTGGGGGGCCCGGGCGGTGGCGGCGTGGGGGGTACGCCGACGCCGCTGAGGGTGACCTGGGCCGGGTTAGGACTGGCGCTCGACTCCTCCACCAACAGCAGGGCGCTGCGGGCGCCAAGAGCGGTCGGGACGAACACCAGCGAGATGTTGCAACTCTGGCCCGGGTTGAGGGTGGCCGAGGCGCAGCCATTGACGACAATCGCGAAATCGCCAGGGTTGATGGCTCCGATGGTGGCCGGAACCGCCGGGAGGACGAGCGGAGCTGCACCGAGGTTCACCAGGGTGACGGTCTGAGGCAGGCTCTGCTGGCCGAGGACCACCGCCCCGAAGTTGAGCGCCCCGGGCGTAACCTGCAGCGAGGTGCCAGTGACCCCGGTCCCGATCAGTTGGTCTTGTTGAGCCGGGCCGGCGGCTCCGATACCGATGGAGAGGATGTCCTGCTCGGTGGCGGTCTGCTGCGGGAGGAACTTGATCCCGATGGTGCAGCTGGACCCAGGTGTCAGGGTGACTCCGGCGCACGCATCAGCACCGCTCACGAGGGTGAAATCGGGATTCCCCCCCACGATGGAGGGCGAAAGGGTGGCGTTGGTGGCACTCACGTTGGTCACGTTGACCACCAGGGTGGCGGCTTCGTTGACCGGGACGGTGCCGAAGGAGGCGGGGTTCGGATTGAACGACAGGACGGTGGGACCGCCGGCCGACCCGTTCCCGCTCAGCGGCAGGTTCTGGTTCACAGTCGTTGCCAGGGTGGTGTAATTGAAGGCCAGGTTGGCAGACTCCGGGTTGGTGGTGGTCGGGGTGAACGAGGCCTGGACAGTGCAGGAGGTGCCGATGGCCAGCGTGACCCCGGTGCAGGTGTTGCCGGGCAGGCCGAAGTCGGCGGCGTTGACCCCGGTCTTGGAGACGGAGTTGATGGTCAGGGGGGCATTGCCCGAGTTGGTCACGGTGTCGGTGAGCGCCTGGGTCGCCCCAATGGCCACGCTGTTGAAGGCCACCGGGTTGGGATTGAAGGTCAGGGTCCCGGCGAGAGCATTCAACGGAGTGCCGACCAGGGAGATGCTCTGCAATCCGCTGCCGGCGTTGTCGGTGAACTGGAACGAGGCCGATTCCGGGGTGGGCCCGTCGTTGCTCGGGGTGAAGAGGAGGTCGACGGTGCAGAACTCGCCGGGCTGGAGGGTGGCGAAGATGCAATTGTCGGCCTGGGTGGTGAAATCAGCCTGGTTGGTGCCCACGATCTGGTCGGAGGACACAGAAAGGGGACCGGTGCCGACATTGGTGAGGGTGATGGTCTGGGGGGCACTCTGAGTCCCCTTGGGAACGCCGTTGAAATTGATGGGGCTGGGAGGCGTGATCTGCGCCTCGGCCAGGGTGCCGAAACCGCTGAGCCCGACGGTCGGGGAAGGGGCGCCGGCGGTGTTGATGGTGACGAGGCCAAGGTGGACCCCGGCACTGGTCGGGTTGAAGGTCACGGTGAAGCTACAGCTGCCGCCGACGGCCAGGACCTGACCGGTGCAGGCGGAACCGACCGAGAAGTCGTTGGGATCGGTGGTGACCTGCTCGCTATTCACGGTGACCGGACCGGGCCCGAAATTCTGCACCGTCACCGTGGCGGTGGGCGACGGGGTCCCGACCGGATCACTCCCGAAGCTGAGGGTCGGCGGGCTCACCACCAGGCCGGTGAGGACGGGGACAGCGGTGCCGGCCAGGGCAGCGGCAGCCGTCCCGCCGTTGCTGGTGGTGACGTTGAGACTGGCGTTCTGCACCCCTGTCTCCCCCGCCTGGGGGCTGAACACCACCTGGACGGTGCAGAATGCCCCAGGGTGGATGGTGGCACCGTTGCAGGGGTTCGAAGAAATGGTGAAGTCGGTGCTACCGGTGAGCGAGGCGCTGGTGACGTGGAGGTTGGCCAGGCCGGTGTTGAAGATGAACACCGGTTCGGCGGGGGCGAACGTGGCATCGACGACTGGCCCGAAGTCGACGTTGCCGGGGACGACTGCCACCGCCGCGCCGACCGAGGTCCCCGACAAGGGGACCGTGGTGGGGCTGCCGCTATAGACGCCATTGATGGTCAGGGTTCCCGACGCGGGCCCCGGTGCCGTCGGCGCATCGAACACCACCACGATCTGGCACTGATTCTCCAGCCCGAAGCCCGTCACCACCGTCCCGCAGGTGACGCTGTTCACGTGGAACGGTCCGGTCACGGCCACGTCGGAGGGAGCCAGGGTGAAGGTGCCGGCAGCGGTCTGGTCGACGGTGACCGTCACCGGGCCGCTGATGGTGCCTGAGGCGACGTTGCCGAAATTGATCGAGGTGGGAGCGATAGTCACCGGGGCGGGTGCCGCCGCCGCGGGGGTGGCGCTGGCCAGGGTGAGCGCGCCACCCATCAGCATGACCGCCGATGCGCTGGCTACCCAGCGAACGATCCGGCCCTGAAATTTTCCGTGCCGCAGTGAACCGCCAGGGGCGACTCCGACCTGTTGACCCTCAAACATGCAATCGCCTCTTCTGTTACCGGGAATCCCGGATCTGCTGTTGTTCACACTGGGCCACGGCCCAAGCCCCTCGAGTCTTGCTTCTGCCTGGGCAAAATTCCGGGATGCCAGGCGTTCTCGGCAGCCTTCCATCGGTCCCGGGCGCCATGTGCGTCCGGGCTACTCGAGATCCTCTCTATGTGACGGTCATCGTGAAGGTGGCGTGGCCGACATGGCCGTGCCCGTCTGAAACCGCCACACTGAAGACGAACGTGCCAGCCGTCGTCGGGATGCCGGTAAGGCTGCCGTCAGAACCCAGGACGAGCCCGTCCGTGGGGCCGCCGGTCTTGGCGAAGGTGTAGACACCTCCAATACCCCCGCTGGCGGTGATTTGCCCCGCCACCGGCGAGCCGTGGGTGACCGTGAACGAGGTCGCACTGGTGACCACGACGGGCGCCACCCCGGCGATCACCACCGTGTAGCTCTGGCTCCCGGTGGCCGGCACCGGTGTGGCACTGTCAGTCGCCGTGATGGTGAAGGTATAGCTACCGGCCGTAGTCGGCGTCCCGGCAATCTGAGCCTGGACGGTTCCCAATGGGGTCAGATTCAGGCCCGGAGGCAGCCCACCCGACGTCACCGAGTAGGTGACATTTCCGACGACGGTGCCGGTGACTGAGAGAGTGGATACCGTGTAGGCCGATCCGACCGTGCCACCTGGCAGCGTGCTGGGGAGCACCGTGAGCGGACCCGGCGCGACGGCCGGGGCGATCACGATGGAGTAGGTCTGCTGGGCGGTCTGGGCCGGACTGCTCGAGTCGGTCACCTGGACGGCGAAGTTGTAGGTTCCTGCCGTCGTCGGGGTGCCGGTGAGGAGGCCGCTCGGAGCCAGGGTGAGGCCCGCGGGCAAGCTGCCCGAGGCCAGGTTGAAGCTGAACGGCCCGGTCCCCCCGGAACGGAGGATGGCAAAGTTGGCTCCCGGGTAGACCACGTTGACCTGGCCATTGGCCGGACCCGGTGTCGCCGCCAGCGACAGCGTCGTGGACGCCACCGAGAAGGTGAGGGTCTCTGAAACGCTCATGGCTGGGGACGAGTTGTCAGTCACCGTGTAGGTGCAGGTAAAGGTGCCAGGCTGGGTCGGGGTCCCGTTCAGTACACCGGTAGGCGACAGGGAGAGCCCGGTAGGCAGGCATCCGGCTGGAACCGACCAGTGGTAGACACCACCGGGAAAGGTTGTCCCTCCGGTGGCCCCCAGCTGGGTGTTCGGGTAAACGTGCCCCTTTGTGCCGTTGGGCAGAGTGATGGGGGTGACAAACAGCCCGGGCGCCACGATCACGAACTGCACGATGACCGCGCCGACCAGCGGACCTCCAAAGGGCGGAAGCGAGCTGTCAACCACGCCGATGCCCGCATTGAAGGTCCCAGCCGTCGTTGGGGTGCCGCTGATGGCGCCCGAGTGCGGGTCGATGCTCAGCCCCGGGGGCAGGCCCACCGCCACGAACGTGTACGGCGGAGTCCCTCCCGAGACGGTAACCGGGGTGATCGGCCCGTAGGGGGCACCGACCACACCGACCGGGGTCGGGGTGCCCGAGACGGTCAGTACCAACGGCGCCGGGAAGATGGTCAGAGTCAGCGGACCGGTCTGGGTGATCTCACCGGTGGTGGTGTCGAGGACCTGGAAGATCAGCCCGCTGGTGAAGCTCTCGGTGAGCGGCGTCCCGGAGATCACTCCCTTGTTGCTCAAGCTGAGCCCGACGGGCAACGCACTGCCGATCGAGGTCCACTTGTAGGTCCCGCTCCCACCGGCGGCGAGGAGCTGGGTGCTGTAGGCCGAGCCGGCTACCCCGGAGGGGAGGCTGGTGGTGGTGGTGCCGAACCCGGTGCCGTTCAAGAAGAACGTATCGGTCTCGGTCTTCATCCCCGCCCCGGCTCCGGTGGTGAAGGTGGTGGTGATGGTGTCGGTGTACGACTGCCCGGGAGTCGCCCCGGGGCTGAAGGTCACCGAGCCATTGCAGAACGAGCCGGGACTCGGGTTGGCCGGGGTCGCGGTGTTAGGCGTATAGATCTGGCCCAGCACACAATTCCCGGACAGGTTGAAGTTCGGGGTGAGGGGATGCCCGATGCCGGTCAGGGTCACGTTGGCCGAGCCGTTGTTCTCGAAGAGCACCGGCACTGCGGCCGAGGTGGTGCTCACCACGACCGGGCCGAAGTTGATGGCATTCGGGTGCATCACGAAGGTGCCGAGCAGCGGGGCGGTCGGCGTGCCCTTGAAGTTGACGATCTGCACCGAATTCGGCGTCCCGCCGGTGCCGCTGTTGTCCAGGAACGAGTACGCCGAGCCGGCGTCATCCGGCGGCGCCGACAGGGACGGCGTGAAGCTGATGGTCACCGCGCAGGTACCGTTGAAGGCGGCGATGGTGGCGAGGGCACAGGTGTCGGACACCAGGGTGTAGTCGGCCGGGACGCCGCCTTGCAGCAGCGTATTGGCCCCGAAGGTCAGAGGGGCCGAGCCGCTGTTGGAAACGCTGATCGTCTTCACACTGGAACTGCCCTGGTGGACGGTGCCGAAGTTGAGCGTCGGGCTTGGGCTGATCTGGATGACCGGCACGGTCGAGATGCCGGAGAGCGGGATCACTACGGGGGTGACGCCGGTTCCGGACACGGCGAGCGATCCGGTCGAAGTCCCGGGCCCGTTCCCGGCCGGTGCGACCGGGGTGTAGTTGACGCTGAAGGTGCACGAGGCACCGGCAGTCAGAGTTTGGCCCTGGGCGCAGGTGCCGAGTACTAGGCCGAACTCCGACCCGGTCACACCGATCTGGAGATTGGCCACCGGCAGCTGACCGGTGTCGGTGACGGTCTCGGTCACATTCGGCGAGGTGTTGCCCACCGGAGTCGGCCCGAAGGAGATGCCGGCGGCGTTGGGGGTGACGGTGAGTGCGGGAGGTGTCGCCGTTGGCGTGCCCGAGAGGGGAACGGTTATCCCAACTGGCGAGGGTCCGGTGGCAGCTGTCGCAGGCAGATGCAGATTTCCGTTTTGGATCACACCATTCTGAGAGGCGTCAGGCGTGAATGTCACGGTGAGCGTGCAACCCGGATCGCCAGGGGTGATCACGGTGCCGCTCGTACAGGTCGCACCGACGAGCATGCCGAAGTCAGAGGACCCCGTCACGCTCGGGGCCCCGAGGGTGAGCGGAAGTTGCCCGGTGTCGGTCACCGTGACCAACTGCTGTGCCCGGAGTGGCGCTGGTTGGGGTCCGAAGGCGATGGGGTTGGGCGACGCCGTGAGCTTGGCCGCCGCACCGCTGCCGGTGAGGGCGACGGTAAACGGGTTGGGGTTGAGAGTGTAGGAGACTCCGCCGCTGATCTGGAGCGAGCCGGTCTTGGTGGTGGCGTTGGTGGGGGTGAAGGTGACACTGACCTGGCATTGGCTCAAGTTGGTTCCCACTGGGCCGCAGGTGGGGCCAGATGTCAACGAGAACGTCGGACTTCCACCCAGGGTGAAGTCACTGGCGGTCATCGCGTTGGCCGCGGTAGCCGTGGGGTCGGTCTGGCTGATGGTCACCGTCTGGGTCGAGCTCCACCCGACCGGTACGTCACTGAACGTCAGGCTGTTGGCCGAAACGGTGGCAGCCGGCGGCGGCGGCAGGGCGGCGGCCGGAGCGACGAAGGCCAGCCCGCCAAGGAGGAGACTGGACCCACCGATGAGGACAGCCGCACGCTTGATTCGAAAGCCGCGTCGCCGACTGAGGCCATTCGATGAGGAGCTGAGTGACATTTTTTGCCGCTTTCCGTTTCGGGCGCTTGCTGCCCGGGTAAAAGAGGTACAACCCGTTCTATGCAGAAAGTGACAATAACACTGAACGTTGCGAATGGAAATAGCGAAGTTCGCCGTGACGCGATTTAAATTTAAGTTCGGGCGTCTCTCCACGGTTTTTAATGTCTATTGGCGCGGAATGCTCGGCCGGAAAGATACGTTGAGGGCCCCGGTTCCGGCCTCCATTCAAAATGAACGAGGACTGCCCTTCGGAGTGCCGACCTGCGGAGCGGCCATCCGGAATCTTGCAAACGGCCGGCGAAAGCCGTCACGCTTGAGCGGTCGTGGGACCCCAAGGGTCCGATTGACACCGAGGAGGGGCAGCGCCCCTCCCGCTCCCACAACCGTCGGGCCGGCCTTAACGATGCCGCCGAAGGAGTGCAGGTCACGGGTTTGAGCGTGCCCTGCACCCCAGCTAGACCGCTCTCATCTCCCCGCGCGACATGAAACGAACAACAAAAGGGTAAGTTCAACGCAGACGGCGCACCCGAGGCCTCTGTCCGCCGTCTCAACCTTCGATTGTGACAGCTGAGGAGCAGCTATGGGCGATCTGTTGACGAGCGTTGAATCTACTGCACTCACGAGCCGGTTCCTAGAAACGCGGCACATGACGGACCTGCTCGCCTCCCCCCTGTCGGCAGAAGACCAGACGGTACAGTCGATGCCTGACGTCAGTCCCACAAAGTGGCATCGTGCCCACACTGCGTGGTTTTTTGAGACCTTTTTGCTTGGCCCGAAGCTGAAACGATACGAGTTTTTCCATCCAGCGTACGAATATCTATTCAACTCCTATTACGAGGGAGTCGGCACCCCATATCCCCGCGATCAGCGTGGTCTCCTCTCCCGGCCCGGGATCGACGACATTGCCGCCTACCGGTCGCACGTGGATGGGGCCATGGAGGAGTTGCTGGCCCTGCCCCTCGACGAGACGACCCTTGGATTGATCGATCTAGGCATCCATCACGAGCAGCAACACCAAGAACTCCTCCTGATGGACATCAAAAACGTGCTGTGGCGGAATCCCCTGCACCCTTGTTACGCCGATTTGGCCGCCCCCGAACCCGGGAGCTGGGACCCACCGCCGACCAACTGGACCGAGCACTACGGCGGCATGGTGGACATCGGACATGCGGGGGACGGGTTCGCCTTCGACAACGAATGCCCGCGCCATACCGAGCTGCTGAGCCCCTATGCCATCGCCGACCGACCAGTGACCTGCCAGGAGTGGGTGGCCTTCATGGACGACGGCGGCTACCGTCGACCGGAGTTCTGGCTGTCGGACGGGTGGGCGGCGATCCAGAACCAGGGTTGGGACTCGCCGCTGTACTGGACCCGGGTGGACGCCCAGTGGCACATCTTCACCCTGGGCGGCTCCCGACCCATCCATCCCAACGAGCCGGTCTGCCACATCAGCTACTACGAAGCCGATGCCTATGCCCGCTGGGCCGGAGCCCGACTCCCGAGCGAGGCGGAGTGGGAAACGGCGGCCACCGCCGGGGCCGAGGGGGGCCACTTCCTCGACCCGGAGAAGCTCCACCCCACCGCGCTCACACCGAAGGAATCGGCGCTGGGGACCGTCCTCGGCGGCGATATCTGGTCCTGGACCTCCTCGGCGTATGCCGCCTACCCCGGGTTCGAGACCGCCGCCGGCGCCGTCGGGGAGTACAACGGCAAGTTCATGGTCAACCAGTACGTGCTCCGCGGCGGGTCCTGTGTCACCCCCGCCGACCACGTGCGCGCCACCTACCGGAATTTCTTCCCCCCGTCAGCCCGGTGGGCCTTCTCCGGCCTCCGACTGGCCCGGAATGCCTGAGCCACGATCGGGCCCTTCGGTGACCGACAACCAGCCGGGGTTCATCGCGCCGACCCTCGACATCCATCTCACCCCGGAGGATCTCCGCGAAGCCCTCGAACGAGACGTCCGGGACGGCCTCACCTCCACCCCGAAGCAGCTGCCGCCCGTCTACTTCTACGACGACCGGGGCAGCCAGCTGTTCGACGAGATCACCCGGCTCCCCGAGTACTACCCGACCCGGTCGGAGCGGTGGATCCTGGAGACCTACGCCAAGGACATGGCCCACCTCTCCGACGCCGACACCTTGGTGGAGCTGGGCGCCGGCACCTGTGAGAAATCGCGGGTCCTGCTCGATGCCATGCAGGCGACCGGTCGGCTGGCCCGTTACATCCCCCTCGACGTCAGCGACACCACCCTGTGGACGGCGGCCAACGCCCTGGCGGAGGACTACCCCGGCCTGGCCGTCTCCGCGGTGGTTGGCGATTTCCACCTGCACCTCGACCAGCTACCCGGAAACGGCCGTCGGCTCTTCGCCTTCCTGGGTGGGACCATCGGCAATCTCGACCCGGCCCAGCGTCGGCGGTTCCTGGTCGACCTCGACTGCGTGATGGACGCCGGCGACCGCCTCCTGCTCGGCACCGACCTGGTGAAAGACCGCCAACGCCTGGTCGACGCCTACGACGATGCCGCCGGGGTGACCGCCGAGTTCAACCGGAACCTGCTCCATGTCCTCAACCGGGAGCTGGGGGCGAACTTCGACCCGGCCCAATTCGAGCACGTGGCCAAGTGGAACGAGGCCGACCAGCGCATCGAGATGTGGCTGCGGTCCACCGGCGACCAGTCCATCCGGATCGCCGACCTGGATATGGAGATCTCCTTCGCCGCCGGGGAGGAGATGCTCACCGAGATCAGCACCAAGTTCACCCCGGACGCCCTGGAGGCGGAACTGGAGGCCTGCGGGTTCGTGATCGATGCCATGTGGGCCTCGGACGGTGATGAGTTCCTCATGACGCTCTGCCACCCCTACTGCTGAGGGCCTCAGCCGTCTGACCACCGGTAGTCGCGAGTCGGCTCAGCCGAGCCCTTCGGCGACCTGGTGCACCCGGGCCGGCTCCAGTCGGACCACCACCGCCTTGGAGGTGGGCGTATTGCTCCTCTCCGCGGTGCTGTCCAGGGGAACCAAGCCGTTGGCTTCGGGGAAGTAGGCGGCCGCACAGCCGCGGGCGGTCGGGAAGGAGACGACCCGGAACTGTTCGACCATCCGGTCCACCCCGTCGCTCCACTCGCTGTGGAGGTCCACGCAGTCGCCGTCGGCGATGCCCAGCTCCTCGAGGTCGTCGGGATTGACGAACACCACCCGCCGGCCGTTTCGCACCCCCCGGTAGCGGTCGTCTAGGCCGTAGATGGTGGTGTTGAACTGGTCGTGGCTCCGGATGGTCTGGAGGAGCAGGCGACCGGGCGGACAGTCCAGCGGTTCCAGCCGGTTGACGGTGAGGTGGGCTCGTCCGGTGTCGGTGTCGAAGCGCCGGTCGTCCCGGGCCGGGTGGTAGAGCATGAAGCCGCCATCGGCCCGGATCCGGGTGTTGTAGTCCTGGTGCCCGGGTACGGTCCGGGAGATCCGGTCCCGGATGCGGTCGTAGTCCCCCGCCATCGCCGTCCAGTCGATGGCCAACCGGTCGGCCAGGGTGGCCTCGGCCAGCCGGCAGACGATGGCCACTTCGCTGAGCAGCTGGGGGCCGGCCGGCGCCAGCTTGCCGGTCGACGGGTGGACCATGCAGACGGTGTCCTCGACGCTGACGAACTGGGGACCGCCGGCCTGGTGGTCGATCTCCGTCCGTCCCAAGGTGGGCAGGATCATCGCGCTGGCGCCGGTGACGACATGGGACCGGTTGAGCTTGGTGGAGACCTGGACCGAGAGCCGGGTTCCCCGCATGGCGGCTTCGGCCACCGAGGTGTCGGACACCGCGCTGATGAAGTTCCCTCCCAGCCCCATGAACACCGAGACGTCCCCGTCCCGCATCCGGCGGACCGACTCCACCACGTCCCAGCCGTTCTCCCGCGGCATGGGGATCCCGAACTCGGCCTCCAGCGCATCGAGGAATTCGGGATGGGGCGATTCCCAGATCCCCATGGTCCGGTCGCCCTGGACGTTGCTGTGGCCGCGGACCGGACAGGCCCCGGCTCCGGGCTTGCCGAGGTTCCCCCGCAGCAACAGGAGGTTGATGATCTCCCGGAGGGTATCGACCGCCTTGCGGTGCTGGGTGAGTCCCATCGCCCAACAGACGATGACCCGCTCGGCCCGGAGATAGCGGTGGGCGAAGGCGTCGATCTCCTGACTGGTCAACCCGGTGGCGGCCAGCACCGCCGACTCGTCGACATCCTGCAGGTGGGCCCGCAGCGCCTCCAGCCCGTCGCAATGCTGATCGAGGAAGGCCTGATCGAGGACGGTGCCGGGGGCAGCATCCTCGGCGGCCAACACCCGGGCCGACACCGCCTGGAGCAGGGCCATGTCCCCGCCCAGCCGGATCTGCAGGAACTGGTCGGCCATCGGGGTGCCGGATCCGACGATCCCGCTGACCCGCTGGGGGTTCTTGAACCTCAGCAGCCCGGCCTCGGGGAGGGGGTTCACCGCCACGATCTGGGCGCCACCCTGCTTGGCCTCCTCCAGGGCGGTGAGCATTCTCGGGTGGTTGGTGCCCGGGTTCTGCCCCATGATGATGATGAGGTCGGCCTTCAGGAAGTCCTGGTAGGTCACCGTCGCCTTGCCGACCCCGATGGTCTCGGCCAGTGACACGCTGGTGGACTCGTGGCACATGTTCGAGCAGTCGGGCAGGTTGTTGGTGCCGAAGGCGCGGACGAACAACTGGTAGACGTAGGCAGCCTCGTTGCTGGTCCGCCCCGAGGTGTAGAAGGTGGCCTGGTCGGGGGAGGCGAGCGAGTTGAGCTCGGTGGCGATGGTCGAGAACGCCTCGTCCCAGCTGATCGGGCGGTAGTGGTCGGACCCGGCCGGCTTGTAGACGGGCTCGACCAGCCGTCCCTGCTGGCCCATCCAGTATTCGCTCTTGGTCTCCAGCCAGGTGAGGTCGTGCTCGGCCCAGAACGACGACGGGATCCGCCGCCGGTCCGCCTCCCAGGCGACCGCCTTGGCCCCGTTCTCACAGAACTCCGCCGTCTTGCGATCCGGGGGGTCCGGCCAGGCACAGGACATGCAGTCGAAGCCGTCCTTCTGGTTGATGGCCCGGAGGGTGACCGCGCTGCGGCGCACCCCCATCTCCTCGTAGGCCTGGATCAGCGAGTGGGCGACGCCGGGGACCCCGGCGGCCCAGGTCTCCGGCTTGCCGACGGTCAGGCCGGCTTCGGTGACATCGTCCTTCAGCGGCTTACGGGACACGGACCTGGCTTTCGGTCGGTTCCGCCGCGGCGGAGACCCGGGCGTCACCGGCGTAGACCACCATCGACGGATGGCGGAGGAAGCCGACCAGGGTCAGGCCGGAGTCGGCGGCCAGATCGACGGCCAGCGACGAGGGAGCAGAGACCGCCGCCAGCAGCGGGATCCCCGCCATCAACGCCTTCTGGGTGAGCTCGAACGACGCCCGCCCCGACACCAACAGCACCGTCCCCCGGAGGGGCAGCCGGTCCTCCCGGAGGGCCCACCCGATCACCTTGTCGACCGCGTTGTGCCGCCCCACGTCTTCTCGCAGTACCAGCAGTTCGCCGCTCTCCCCGTCGAACAATCCGGCGGCGTGGAGCCCGCCGGTCTTCTCGAAAGTGGCCTGGGCGGCCCGCAGGCGGTCGGGGAGGGAGGCCAGCAGGGCGGGGGTGATCCGCAGCGGATCCTCCCCGACTGAAAAGGCGGACCGGGTGCGGACCGCGTCGATGCTCGCCTTGCCGCAGAGGCCACAGGAGCTGGTGGTGAAGAAGGCCCGGGCGACGGTGGCGTCGGGCGGGGACACCCCCCGGCCCAGGCTGATATCCAACAGGTTGTAGCGGTTCCCCTCATCGATGTCGCTGCCGGTGCAGTAGGTCATCCGGGCCAACTCGTCGTGTCGGGTGATGACGCCTTCGCTGACCAGGAAGCCGGCAGCCAGATCAAAATCGGCGCCGGGCGTCCGCATGGTCACCGCCAGCGATTGGCCACCGACCCGAAGCTCGAGCGGCTCCTCCACCGCCAACAGGTCGGGCTGGCGCACCGGCGTATCGCCGAGGCTCACCCGTTGCACCAACCGGCGGGCGGTGACCGGGTTCACCGGACCGGTGCGCTCTCGAGCGACGCATCCCAACCCAGCGATGGGGACTCATCCTGGTCGCCGCCCACCCCCGCGGGGTCGAGAAGCAGCAGATCGACGGGTTCGCCCTCCCGCACGCCCTCGCCGTCCCGGAGGATGGCCAGCGCGTTCGCCCGGGTCATGGCGCTCAGCCGGTGGGCGTGGGACCCCTCGACAGACGAGGCCCACACCAACCCGTCGGTGTCCCGGTGGGCGGTGACCTGTCGGAAGTGCACCTTCCCGTCAGGGCGGCGCAGGAAGTGGTGGGCGGCGGTGGCCGGCACCACCGGGCGGTTGATGCGTCGGTGCCCGGCCAGGCGTCGGAGTCCCGGGCGGGCGAAGAGCTCGAAGCTCACCAGGGCCGACACCGGATTACCGGGAAGCCCGAACGCCGGCACCTGGGAGTCGGCCAGTACCCCGAAGGCGAGGGGCTTGGCCGGTTTGATGGCCACCTGCATGGTGCGCATTGCCGCGCCGGCCAGCCTGTGCAGCGCCACTTTGACCAGGTCCCGATCCCCGACACTCACCCCCCCGCTGACCACCAGCGCGTCGCAGTCCCGAGCTGCTTCCGAGAGCGCGGTGGTGATGGCTTCGAGGTCGTCGCCGACGATGCCGAGGTCGACCGGCCGGCCGCCGGCCATCGCCACCTGAGCGAGGAGGAGATGCCGGTTGGAGTCCCGGATCCGACCGGGCCCGAGAGGTCCGGGCCCGTCGTGGAGCTCGTCCCCGGTGGAGAGCAGCCCCACCCGGGGGCGCGGGTAGACCCGGACCCGTTCCCGTCCCAGGCTGGCCAGGACCCCCACCTGGGCCGGACCCACCACCGTCCCGGGCGACAACACCCGGTCACCCGGAAAGACGTCATCCCCCGCGTGGCGGACATTGGCTCCGGCGGCCAGCGGAAGGTCAATGACCACCGAGCTCCGGCTCGGGTCGGCGCGAGCGTGCTCGAGCATGCAGACGGTGTCGGTGCCATCCGGGAGGGGAGCGCCGGTCATCACCCGAACGGTCTGCCCCGGCTCTACCCGACGATCGCGGTGTCCCCCGGCCATCACCACATCGGCGACCATCAGTGAGACTGGAAACCCCTCGACGGCAGAAGCCAGATAGGCAAAGCCGTCGACCGCGGAGTTGTCAAAGGGGGGGACGGGCTCGGTGGCGACGATGTACTCGGCGAGGACACACCCGATGGCGTCGTCGATGGCCAGGGCCTGGGGCGGCAGGGGCCGGCAACCCGACAGCACGTACCGCCGGGCTTCGTCGAGGGTGATCATCGAGTTCCGGGGGCCACCGACGATGGCCCCGGCGCCATCTCGCCCGGCTCCCACTCGATCCCGAGGCGCTGGAGGTCGTCGGGGGTGTCGGTGTCGGCCAGCAACCGGGAGGGTCCCACCGAGTTCCAGGCGTCAGGCTCGACGAAGGCGATGTCGAACGTCTCGTACATGGGCTTGAAAGACCGATACCCGCTCTGCTGGAGTTGAACCAGTCGCTCGAGGTCGGGCGGCGACCACCGGGCGCAGACCGGTTGGGGTCGGCCTTCGACCATCGGGATCACGGTGCGCTCCTCGGGGTGCCCCGCCAACCACCCGAGGAGTTCCCGGGTCACGAGCGGGAGGTCGCAGGCCAGTACCACCACCGGTCCCCGGTACCCGGCGCCCGATAGTGCTTTCCACCCGGCCGCCACTGCGCTCACCGGCCCCGATCCCACCGGGTCCTCCAGCACGTGGGGGAGGTAGCAGTGGCTGGGGCCCACTTCCCAGACCGGAGCGGCCACCGAGCCGAGGAGCCCGGCCGCCCGGTCGGCCGCCGACTCGCCCCCCACCCGGATCGACGCCTTGTCATGACCCATTCGCCGGCTGGCGCCACCGGTGAGGAGCAACCCGGCGACCCCGTTCATGACGACGAGTCGGACAGCTGTTGGGCCAACGCCAGCGCCCGTTCCGGGGTGACGCCGGCTCGGGCCGTCAACCAGCAGGTGATGGGGGCGGCGGGGCGTTCGGAGGCATGGGCGGCAACCCCGGCCAGCGCCAGAAGGGTCTCCACCTCGGCCTCGGATGGCGGCTCGACGTCCAACTCGGCGGCGAAAGCCCGGAGCCACTGGAGAGCGTCCATTGCCATGCGGCCGATGTTACCGAGCCGTCCGGCCAGTGGGCATCCCGCACCGAGCCCCAGGGAGCGACGATGAACCAGGCGTCGCACTTGTCGTGGTGGCGGACCCAGCTCATTTGCGGGCCGTTGCTCCGGCCTGGCGACGGCCGTGCGGTTCGTCGGGCCCTCCCGTTAGGGTGCGATTCAGTACTTGCACCCAGGAAAGGGACAGGTGACATGGCAACCGACGCATTCATTCTTGGTGGCGTGCGAACCCCGGTCGGGCGGTACGGCGGCTCCCTTTCCCACCTCCGCACCGACGACCTGCTGGGGCAGACCATGGTGGCGGCCTGCGAGCGGGTCGGGGTTCCCCTCGAGCGGATCGACGACATCGCCGCCGGCTGCGTGAACCCCGCCCACGAGGGCATGGGCGACATCGCCCGTTGGGCGGCATTGGCGGCCGGCTTTCCCGATTCGGTGCCGGCCATCACCGTCAACCGCTTCTGTGCCTCCTCCCTCAGCGGGGCGATCCAGATCACCCACGGGATCCGCAGCGAGGAGGTCGAGGTCGGGCTGGCCGGCGGGGTCGAATCGATGTCCAGATCGGGATGGGCGTACATGAAGGGGGAGGCTCCCTTCATGCCCCGGGGACCGGTCTTGCTGCTCGACACCATGTGGGCGGGAGCCGGGGGTCCACCCAACCCGTCGCTGCTGGCCCGCAACGCCTATATCGCCATGATCGAGACGGCCCAGAACGTCGCCAACAAGTACGGGCTGACCCGGGAGGAGATCGACGCCTTTGCCCTGCGGTCGAACCTCCACGCCGCCGCGGCTCGGGATTCGGGCCGGCTGGCCAAGGAGATCCATCCGGTCGAGATCCCCGGCACCCGCAAACAGCCCGGCCGCACGTTCGAACACGACGAGATGATCAGGGGCGACACCACCGCCGAGGCGCTGGCGGCGCTCCACCCGCAGCCGAACACCACCCAGATGACTGCCGGCAATTCCTCCCCGCTGAGCGACGGCGCCAGTGCGGTGGTGCTGGCCAGCGGCGAGGCGGCGGAATCGCTTGGCATCGAGCCGTTGGCCCGGGTGGTGTCGTCGGCCACCGTTGCCCTCGACCCGCAGTTGATGGGGATTGGCCCCGCCTTCGCGATGCCGACGGCCCTCCAGCGGGCCCACCTGGCTCCGGAGGACATCGACATCTGGGAAGTCCATGAGGCCTTCTCCGCCCAGGCCCTCGGCGTGTTGCGGGAACTCCCCAACCAGCTGGACGGCTTCGAGGTGCCCGACGACCGTCTCAACCCCAATGGGGGGGCGGTGGCCATCGGCCATCCCTTCGGTTCCTCCGGCACCCGCTACGTCCTCACCCTGGCCACCGAGCTCCAGCTGCGAGAGGTCCGGTACGGGATCCTCGGGGTGTGCGTCGGCTCCGGCCAGGGCGTCGCCATGGTGCTGGAAAACCCCCAGGCCGCCTAGCCCGATGAACTTCACCCGTGGGTTTCGCAGCCGTGGACCCCGAGACCCCCGCCTGCCCCCGGGGCAGTACGACGTGGGCTCGGATTGGCCGGTCCTCACCGCCGAGTCCACCCCGAAGCTGTCCACCGACACCTGGACCTTCTCGGTCAAGGGACTGGTGGAGGAGCCGGTGACCTGGACGTGGGACCAGATCCACGCCCTCCCCGGGTCGTCCTATGCCGGGGACATCCACTGCGTCACCACCTGGTCGAAGCTCGGGGTCACCTTCGCCGGAGTCTCGGTCGATGCCCTGCTCGCCGCCGCCCGCCCGCTTCCCTCCGCCACCCATGTGATGGCCGAGTCCCACACCGGGTACACCACCAACCTTCCCCTGGCCGACATCATCGGGGGACAGGCCTGGGTGGCGTGGGACTTCGAGGGTCAGCCCCTGGAAGTCGAGCACGGGGGTCCCGCCCGCCTGCTCGTCCCCCACCTCTACTTCTGGAAGAGCGCCAAGTGGGTCTCGGGCCTCGAGCTCATCGACCACGACGAGCCGGGGTTCTGGGAGCGTAACGGCTACCACAACCACGGCGACCCGTGGTTGGAGCAGCGCTACCAGGGTGACTGACCCGCCGGCTCCCGTCCCTCCCCCGGGCAAATGGCAACCGGCCAAGGTGGTGGAGGTGCGCCCGGAGACCCCGACGGCCAAGACCTTCCGGCTGAGGCTGGACCGACCCGCCGACTACCTGGCCGGCCAGCACTACGTGCTGCGGCTATCCGCCCCCGACGGCTACACCGCCCAGCGTTCCTACTCGGTGGCCTCCGCCCCCGACGGCTCCAACGACATCGAGCTGACGGTGGAGCGTCTGGAGGAGGGGGAGGTCTCCACCTTCCTCCACGACGAGGTGGTGGTGGGCGACGATCTGGAAGTGCGGGGCCCGATCGGCGGTTGGTTCGTCTGGCGAGGTAACTCCCCCGCCCTGCTGATCGGAGGTGGGTCAGGCATCGTCCCGGTGATGGCGATGTTGCGCCTGGCCCGCCGGACCCAACGGACCGAGCTGGTCCACCTGGTCGTCTCCATTCGCACCCCTGAGGATCTCTATTACGCCGCCGAGCTCCCCGGCGCAGAGACCGACGTCATCTACACCCGGCGGACCCCCGAGGGCTGCCCCCGGCCGCCCGGCCGGCTCACCGAAGACGACCTACCGCTGCCGGTGGGAGCGGACACCACCGTCTACGTGTGCGGGTCGTCGGGCTTTTCCGATGCCGCCACCGACCTCCTCCGGGCCGCCGGGGTGGAAGAGGAGCAGATCCGGGTCGAGCGGTTCGGCCCCACCCGATAGGCCCGACAAAGACCGGGGCTCAATCGAGGTCTTTGAGGGCGGCCTCGATGGCCCGGTGGAAGGTGGGATAGGCGTAGATCATGTGGCGGAGGGTGTGGCAGGGGACTTCGGCATGGACGGCCAGGACCAGGAAGCCGAGGACTTCGCCTCCGACCGGCCCCATGGAGACGGCGCCGACCAGCACCCCCCGGTCAGCGTCTTCCACCACTTTGATGAAACCATCGTTCCCGGCCTTGTGGATCCACCCCCGGGTGGAGGACGGGACCGATGCTCTCCCGACCCGCACCCTCAGCCCCTGCTCCCGGGCGGCCGTTTCGCTGAGGCCCACCGAGCCGATCTCCGGATCGGTGAACGTCACCCGGGGGAGGGCCCGGTAGTCGGCCGGGGTCACCGCCATCCCCAGGATGTCGTTGACCACGATGTCGGCCTGGTACATCGACACATGGGTGAAGGCGCCCTTGCCGGTGGCGTCGCCGATCGCCCAGACCCCGTCGACCACCCGCAGATGGTCATCGGTGGGGATTTCCCGTGCCTTCGGGTCGATGCCCAGCGACTCGAGGTTGAGGCCACCGATGTCGGGCTGACGCCCGGTCGCCACCAGCAGCCGCTCCGCCACCACCGGATCACCCTGGTCGAGGCTGACCGAGAAGCCGTGCCCGTCGTGGGACACCGACTTGATGTTCACCCCCACCCGCACGTCGATGCCCTCCTTGGTGAAGACCTTGGTCAGCAACTCGCTGGCCTGAGGGTCCTCGGGGCTCATGATCCGGGATTCCCGCTCGATGATGGTGACCGACGACCCGAAACGGGAGAACATCTGCCCGAGTTCCACCGCGATCGGCCCCCCTCCGATGATGGCCAGGGATTCCGGTACCTCCTCGGTCTCGATGGCATCCCGGTTGATCCAGTAGGGGGTGTCGGCCAGGCCGGGGACGGGGGGGACCGAGGCCTTGGCCCCGACCGAGAGGATGATGGCCCGGGAGGCTTCGATGGTCCGGTTGTTCACCACCACCCGGGTGGGCCCGTCGAGCCGGGCAAATCCCCGCACGAAGCGGCCACCCTTCTCCTCGAAGCGGTCCACCGCCACCTGGTCGTCCCAGTTGTCGGTGGCGTCGTCCCGGATGCGCTTGGCCACCGGTGACCAGTCGGGCCGGACGGTGGTCTCCCCGGCCATGCCCGGAACCCGCCGGGCCTCGGCCAACAGATTCGCCGCCCGGATCATCATCTTGGAGGGGACACACCCCCAGTAGGGACATTCGCCCCCCACCAGCCGGCCGTCGATGCCCACCACGTCGCAGCCGTCCTGGGCCAACCGCTCGGCGGCATCCTCGCTCCCCGGCCCCATCCCCACCACGATGATCTCGGCGTGCTCGGTGGCGCTGTCTGTGCTCATCCTCTGCTCCTTGATCCCCGAGATCCGGTCGGGGGGAAGATTTGTGGCTCACCATTGTTGTACTGGACATGACGATACGTGCAATCTGGAATGGGACTGTCTTGGCCGAGAGCGATGACACCGTGGTGGTGGAAGGGAATCACTACTTCCCCGAAGCCGACGTCCGGGCCGAATATTTCGAATCCAGCCAGACCCACACCAACTGCCCCTGGAAGGGCGAAGCCAGCTACCGCTCGGTGGTGGTCGACGGTCAACGCAACGACGATGCCGCCTGGTTCTACCCCGAGCCCAAGGACGAAGCCAAGCAGATCACCGACCGGGTCGCCTTCTGGAAGGGCGTCGAGGTCGCCGAGGTCGGCTGAGCCAGCCTGAGGGGATAAGGGTGCCTCGCCAAGTTCGGCGACCGGCGTGGCCCGGGCGGGCCTTCTGGGGCGCGCCGCCAACACGTCGTCGTCCCTCGACTCAGAGGTTGCGCTCGACAGGCGGCCCAGACTTTTTGGGTACCGTCGGGACGAGCAGTAGCCCTTTACTACTGGGTCGAGGCTATCCCTACCACCGGCGCGTTGAGCGGGTGGCCACCAATGGACCCGTAGAACGGCGCGGAACCGGCGGTGAAAATTCCCCCGTCACCGGCTACCAACCAATAACCGGAGCCGTCCTTCAATGCCGTTACTCCCACCACCGGCTGAACCAAGCCGGGAATGGCTGCACCCGGCCCGAAGAAGCCTTTCTCGAAGTCAGCCATGTTGTTCGGGAAGTACCCCGTCTCGCCGTCGGACTGGGTGATCCAGTAGCCGCCGATGCTACTGAAGTTCGCAGCGATGCCAACCGCCGGCGGCCCTTGACTGCACTGCGTAATGCAGACTCCCGACCCATTGAACGGCGCATTCCCGAAATTGAAAATGCCACGATCCTGTGCCACCAACCAATAGCCGCCACCTCCCTCGGTCAGCGCCATCCCGACAATGGGCTGGTTGAGCGTGAGGCTCCCGGTCGATCCCATGAATCGAGCGTTTCCGAACGCGAAGATGCCTCCGTCCGATGCCACCAGGAAATAGCCGGCGCCATTTGGAGTTGCCGCCATTCCCACAATGGGCTTGTTGAGCGTGAGACTCCCGGTAGAGCCATAGAAGCCAGCGTCACCGAAGGCAAAGATCCCGCCGTCCGAGGCCACCAGCCAGTAACCCTTGCCGCCGGGCGTGGCTGCCATCCCAACGATCGGCTTGTTGAGCGGGCGACCACCCATAGAGCCGAAGAAGCTTGCGGTGCCGAACGCGAACACGCCGCCGTCTGTCGCGACCTCGTAGTAGCCGCCAGACGGCTGAGCCGCCCCCGCCGAAGTCGTAGCACTACTCCCGATGACGATCCCCAGTCCCACCACGGCGATGCCGCTCACCACTGTGACCAGAACGCGCCGAATGATTGAGCTCATGAAGCCCTCCTTCGAAATCCCCCACGTCTGCACCAATGATTCGAATTCTTAGCCCCTCCTTGCGAACAATTCAACCGTTCCCTCCGGCCCCGATCGCCTCGAGCGCTCCATCCTCTAGCTCTGCTTCCTGGCTGGGCAGTTCTCGGCCGATACCGTGGGCCCATGACCGGTATGGGAAGTCGACTCGGGAGAAGGCACTACCTCTCCGCCATCGGCATGCTGATCGGGGCGATTTGCCTGATGTTGGCCACGATGATGACTTCCGGGGTAGCGGCGGCGGCTCCCGCCTTTTCGCAACCCCTTCCGATCGGGAACGTCTTCACCGGACTGGCGGCAGAGATCGCCGCGCCGACCTCGATGCCCCCGGGCTCGGACAACTGGGCCTGTCACGTCTCCGCCCAGCACCCCTACCCGGTGGTGCTGGTGCACGGCACCATCGCCAACCAAGCGCTCAGCTGGCAGGCGCTGTCGCCGATGCTGGCCAATGCCGGGTACTGCGTCTACGGCTTCAACTACGGCGCCACCTCGCTGACCTTCGGCCGGGTCTTCGGCCTCGCCCCCATCCAACAGTCAGCCGCTGAACTGTCGGCCTTCATCGCCAGAGTCCTGGCCGCCACCGGCGCCGCCAAGGTCGACATCGTCGGTCACTCCCAGGGCGGCATGATGCCGCGCTACTACCTCAAATTACTGGGGGGAGCCCCCAAGGTGCACATGCTGGTGGGCTTGGCGCCTTCCAACCACGGAACCAACCTCGACGGGTTCACCGATGCCTACAGCCCGCTGGCCGACGCCATCCCCGGCCTGTCGTTCACCACTTTCGGCGCCCCGTCCTTCGACCAGCAGTTCCTGGGCTCTTCCTTCCTCGCCGCTCTCAACCACGGCGGCGACACCGTCCCCGAGGTGAAGTACGTGGTCATCGAGTCCCGCTACGACGAAGTCGTCACCCCCTACACCAACGCCTTCCTGACCGGTGCCGGGGCCCAGAACATCCTGCTCCAGAACCAATGCAGTACGGACTTCACCGAGCACATCGGCATCATCTACGACCCGGTCGCCCTCCAGGACGTCATGAACGCGGTCGGGGCCGACAATCCGTCCTTCCGGCCCACCTGCTCGCTGGTGTTGCCGCTGCTCAGCGGCTGACTCCGGCCGCCGCCCCTCTCAACTCTCCCGACGGCGGGCGATGTCGAAACAGGCGATGGCTCCGGCCGTCGCCACGTTGAGCGACGAGAGGGTCCCGTGTTGGGGGATGGAGGCGAGGGCGTCACAGCGCTTCCGGGTGAGGGCGGCCAGGCCGGTACCTTCCGATCCCAGCACCAACGCCACCGGTTCGGGACCCAACGGCAGCTCGTAGAGCGAGGCGGGGGCATCACCGTCGAGGCCCACGGTCCACACCCCCGCCGTCGACAGGCGCTGGAGGGTGGCCGGGATCCCGGGCACCAGGGCCATGGGCAGATACTCGATGGCCCCGGCCGCCACCTTGGCCACCGTCGGCGACAGGTGGGCGGAGCGATGGCGGGGAAGGATGACCCCGGTGACCCCGGCGCACTCGGCGCTGCGGAGGAGGGCGCCCAGGTTGTGCGGGTCGGTGATCCCGTCGAGCACCAGCAGGAACGGCTGGCGCCCGTCGCGGGTCGGTTCGCACAGCTTCTCGAACGACACCTCTTCCACCGGTCGGGCCAGGGCCACCACCCCTTGGGGCCCCTCGGTGCGGGCCACCATGTCGATACGCCGGCGGGACACGTAGGAGACCTTGACCCTCCGCTGGGTGGCCAACGCTTCGATGTCGTTGAGGATGGCGGCCTGGTCCATCCCCTCGGCCATCAGGAGCGACTTCACCGGACGCCGGTTGGCGCTCAGCAGCTCCCGGACGGCCTGACGGCCCTCCACCTGATCGCCGCCCAGCCCGGACGATTCCTGGCCGCGTTTGGCCGGTCGATCCCGATCGCTGCCGGCTCCCCGGCGCCCGGGAGCACCGCCACGATTGGACCCGTCCCGCCCCGGGGCCCCACTGCCACGCCCGCTTCGGGCCGGCAACGGCTTACCGGATCGGGGAGGGCCGCCCCGGCCGGACGGGACTCCCCGGCCTCTGCCCGGAGGGCTCCCACCCCGGCCTCGGCCCCCGCCCGCCGCCGGGGTCATCCGATCACCCCCGGGGCGATGTCGCCCGGAGCGTCGGTGACCAGCGGCTGGAGCAGCACCACCGCGGTGCAGGCGATGCCCTCGGCCCGGCCCAGCGCCCCGAGGCCTTCGGCCCGGGTGGCTTTGACATTGACCGGCGCCCCCAGGACTCCGCCCAGCCGTTCGGCCATCTCGGCCACGTAGGGAGCCAGCTTCGGCTCCTCGGCCACCACCGTGCAGTCGGCGTTGACCGGCGACCAGCCGGCCTCCCCGGCCAGCTCCACCACCCCGGTGAGGATACCGATGCTGTCGGCTCCCGACCAGGTCGGGTCGGTGTCGGAGAAGTGGCGTCCGAGATCGCCGAGCCCGGCCGCTCCGAGCACCGCGTCGGCGATGGCGTGGGCCACCACGTCGGCGTCACTGTGACCTTCGAGGCCGCGGGTGCCGGTCCCGGCGATAGTGACTCCGCCCAGCACCAATGGCCGGGAGGGGTCGTTACTGAACCGGTGGAGGTCGATCCCTTGGCCGATACGGAAGGGGGCCGCCCGCTCGGTCACCGGGACTCCCGTTCGCGCTGGACGAGGGCCTGAGCCATCACCAGATCCTCGGGATGGGTGAGTTTGAAGTTTCGCGGCTCGCCGGGCACCGTCTGCACCGTAGCGCCGAGGGCTTCGAGGAGCCCGGCGTCGTCGGTGGCCTCGCCGCCTTCGGCGTGGGCCGCCCGCAAGGTGGCGGCCACGAACGCCTGGGGAGTCTGCACCGAGACGATCCCCTCCCGGTCGACGGTCGAGGCCACCCGTCCCTCGGGCGCCCGCTTAAGGGTGTCGTTCATCGGCAACACCGGGATGGCCCCATGGACACCGTCTTGCCCCACTGCGTCCACCACCGCCGCGAACAACGCGGCGGAGGCCAAGGGGCGGGCGGCGTCATGGACGATGATCACTGTCGCCTCCGCCGGGACCGCCGAAAGTCCGGATCGCACCGAGTGCGACCGGGTGGGACCGCCGGTGACCACTCGATCGGCCCCCACGTCCTCAACCAGGGGGGCTGACCCGTCGGGGACCACCAGGACGATCCCATCGGCCACCGTGCGGGCCGCCGCCACCGACCAGGCCACCACCGGTTTTCCATCCAAGGGGAGGAACTGCTTTTGGCTTCCGAACCGGCTCCCGGACCCGCCGGCCACCACTACGGCCCAGATCGGCCCGGGTCGGCTCAGGGAAGTTCCTCGTCGAGCCGCTTCTCGGCCGTCTCCTCGTCGACGGCGAGGGCAAAGGTGAGCTCGGACACCAGGATCTGACGGGCCCGGCTGAGCATCCGCTTCTCCCCGGCCGACAGGCCCTTGTCCTTGTCCCGGATCGAGAGGTTCCGCACCACTTCGGCCACCTGGTAGATGTCCCCGGAACGGAGCTTCTCGGAGTGGTTCTTGTACCGGCGGGACCAGTTGGTCGGCATCCGGGCTTCCTTCTTCCGGAGCACCGCGAACACCTCTTCGACCTCTTCGTCGTTGATGACCTCCCGGAGGCCCACCCCTTCGGTGTTGTCGGAGGGGACCATCAACGTGAGATCGCCATAAGCCAAGCGGAGAACCAGGTATTCCTGCTTCTTCCCGAATGCCTCTTTTGTTTCACGTCGTTCAACGACTGCCGCGCCGTGGTGCGGATAAACGACCTTGTCACCGATGTCGAACACCGAGCCTCCTGGCGTTGCGTGCTGATCCCGGGCAGGTGAGCGTCATCGGGACAGCGTAGAGCGAGCACACCAGGATACACGGAGGAGGCACTCTTCCCCTCATCGGCCCTTGGGGCCAGCACTTCCGTTGCCGAAATCCGCGGCTGGCCCTACTGGTAACGCTCGAAAATGCTCGTCTCCGCCAACCGGATCAGGCCGTCCTTCACCGAGCGGGCCTTGGCCACCCCCACCCCTTCGACCTGTTCCAACTCCGACAGCGAGGCCCGCATGATCTGCTGGAGGTTGACGAACCGGTCCACAATCCGCTCGATGATGGCGTCGGAGAAGCGGGGGAGGCGGGCCAGCAGGCGATAGCCCCGGGGTTCCACCCCGGCGTGGGTGTCGGTGGCGGTGGCCGGAAGCGAGAGGACGTCGGCCACCTTCTGCACGTTGAGCAGCTCATCGGAGGCCAGATTGGCGAGCATCGCCACCGCCCGGTCCACCTGGGCCTGCCGCTTGGCGGGATCGGAGGAAGCGACCCGCAGGTAATCCTGGACCACCAGGCGTAGGGACTGCTCCACCCCGTCGACCAGCTCGGCCAGCTGAAGCCGCACCAGCCGCCCGTCGTCCCCCAACTCAACCAGGTAGCCCGACACCTCCCGGGCGATGCGCACCACCATCTCCGCCGACTGGAGCACCCCGGTGACGTCCCCCACCGACACGGTGTCCTCCACCTCGAGGGTGGACAGCCCGTTGAGGGCCACGTCGTACCGGCTGCGGAAACGTTGGAGGGTGGCCAGCGCCTGATCCGCCCGGTCCCGTAGCCAGCTGATGGGCTGGAGGGTGTGCTTCTGGTCGTTGCGGTAGATGGCGATCACCGACATCGCCGCCGATACCGAGAGGACCGGCACGTTGATCGACCTCGCCACCCGCTCGGCGGTGCGATGCCGGGTGCCGGTCTCGGTGGTCGGGATGGTGGACTTCGGCATCAGGTGGACGTTGGCCCGGGCGATGCGGGAGGCGTCGTGGGCCAGGATGATGGCCCCGTCCATCTTCGCCAGCTCCGACAGGCGCTGGGGGCTGAACTCGGCGTCGAGGAGGAACCCGCCGGTGCAGATGGACAGGACCTCGGGGTCGTCGCCGACCACCACCAACCCTCCCCGTTTTGCCTGCAGAATCCGGTCGAGGCCGTCCCGGAGCGGTCGACCGGGAGCGGCCATGGCCAGGGCATCGTCGAGCGCCGAACTCTGGCGGGTGCTCACCACCCCCGCAGCGTACCTGTCAGCGTCGCTGGTCGTCCTCGTCAAGCCAGTCACCAGGATCCATACGTGGCCATGGATCATCAAGGGGTGGGTGACCGAGCTGAAGGAAGACGTCCCCCACCGTCGCCACCCGAATGAGTTGCACACCGGGTGGGCCGGGCGGAGACGAGGCCGGCACCACCACTCGGGTGATGCCAAGCCGTACGCACTCTTCGAGCCGCCGTGGAAGGTTGTTTACCTGTCGGACTTCCCCCGCCAGGCCGATCTCCCCGACCGCGGCCAGGTCGGCGGGGAGCGGCTCCCGGGACGATGCGGACGACACCGCCATCGCGACAGCCAAATCGGCCGCGGGCTCGGTCACCCGGATCCCGCCGGCGACCGAGGCGAAGACGTCGAACCCGAGGAACGGGATCCCGCAATGGCGGTCCAGCACGGCCAGAATCATGGTCAGCCGCCCGGCGTCCAGGCCGACCACCGAACGTTTCGACTGCGTGCTTACCCCGGTGGCGACCAGGGCCTGGAGTTCCACCAGTAAGGTTCGACGCCCCTGCATGGCCGGGAGCACGATCCCTCCGGGGACACCCGTCTTTCGGTCCCCCAGCAGCAGCCGCCCGGGGTCGTCCACGACGGTGAGCCCCTGGTCGCCCATCTCGAAGAGCCCGAGTTCTCCGGTCGGGCCGAATCGGTGTTTCACCGCCACCAGAATCCGGAGGGCGTGGTGACGGTCGCCGTCGAAGCTCAACACGGTATCCACCATGTGCTCGAGGGCCCTGGGTCCGGCCAGCGAGCCGTCCTTGGTCACGTGGCCGACCAGCACCGTGGCGACTCCACGTGCCTTGGCCATCCCGACGAGTTGATCGGCGCACTCACGGACTTGGGTGACACTTCCCGGGACGCCGCCCGGCCGCCGTTCGCCGGCGACCGCCGGGCCAATGGCGACCGCCTGGATGGAGTCCACCACGACCAGTTCGGGCTCCGCCTCGACCACCGCGTTGATGACCGCCCCCACGTCGGTCACCGACAGGATCAGGAGGCCGGGGGGAATCGGACCGAGTCGCTCCGCCCGAAGACGGACCTGATGGGCAGATTCCTCCGCCGACACCAGCAGGACCCGGTGTCCCTTGGCGGCCCGGGCGGCCAGGACCTGGAGGAGCAAGGTGGACTTCCCGATACCCGGCTCCCCACCCAGCAGCGTCACCGAACCGGGGACCAGCCCGCCGGTGAGTACCCGGTCGAACTCCGCGATCCCCGAGGGAATCGCGGCGGCCTCAGCGACGTCCACTGACGACAGCGGCACCGGCATCGATGAGAGATCGAGCTCGTTCACCGCTTGCACCAGGGGATCGAGCTCGGACTCCTCGATGAGGGTGTTCCACTCCCCGCAGGTCGGGCACCGGCCCACCCACTGGACGGTGGTGGCCCCGCAGTCGATGCAGCGGTGACGTTTCACGGTTTTCGGCATGGCCCGATGGTACGAAACGGGTGTGCCGCCAGGGTGCGATACCGGCTGGCGTGGGCTGGAGTCGCTCAGGCCGTCAGTCCGGGGTGCACCCCATCGGGCACCTCGGTGAGGCGGTTGAGCCGACCCAGGAGGGCGAGGAGCTGTTCCCGGTCGTCTCCGGAGAGGTTCTCGCACAGGCGGTCCTCCAAAGAGGTGGCGACTTCGAAGGCGGTCTCGAACAGCTGCTTGCCCTTCGGGGTGAGTGAGAGCGCATGGGCACGCCGGTCGGTCGGGTGTTTGTCCCTCTTGACCGCCCCTCGCGCCTCCAGGTCATCGACCAGGCTGACCATCCGGTTGGGTGGAATGCCCAGGCGGGTCCCGATGGCCCGTTGGGACTCGCCTTCGGAGAACAGCAGGATCCGCAGGAGCCCGAAGTGCTGAGGATCGATCCCCAGGGGTTGTAATCCAGCCGCAAAGGCCTGGCTCACCGTGAACCCGAGGCGGGACACCGTGAAGGCCACGCTCGGAGGCGGGACCGAGGGTCCCGTCGGTTGAGGAAGGTCAGCGGACATGGGCAGATCCTAGAGTTTGATGATTGTATTGACAGAAGATCATACTTGCTTGGTATAATCCTCAAGCGAACCCAACTGGCCAGCGAGCCCGGTCGAGGGAAGCGAGGAGCAAGGCAATGAGTGAGCAAACCGGTGGTACCACACGGCAGCGGATCGGTCGCACCTGTCGTTGGGGGGCGGAGTCGGGGTATGCCACCGGCTATTCGTGGTGGGGAAGCGATCCGGCTGCCTTCGCCGATTCCTCCTCGGGGATGTCAGGCCGGTCCGACGAACCGGACCTGCGGGTCTCGGACGAGGAGCGGGACTCGGTGGCAACACGGCTGAATCAACACTTCGAGGCCGGGCGCCTGGACCTGACTGAGTTCGAACAGCGGACGGAGCGTGCCCTCCGGGCCCGAACCCGCGGTGACCTCTCGAGACTCCTCGCCGACCTCCCTTCGCTCGGCTCCGCCAACCCCGGGCGACTTCCCCGCCGGGGGCCGGGCGGCTGGTTCCTTCTCCCTCTGGTGCTCGCCATCATCGTGGCCGTTTCGGTTGGAAATGTCTTCTCGGACGCCGGTCACAGCCACTCCTTCCCGTGGTTCGCCATTCCGATCGGCATTGTTGTCGCCGTTCGGTTCGGACGACGGGATGGAGTCACCGGACTCGCGTCACCTGAGCCGAATCGATCGGCAGTTCACTCCATCATCCCCGTCCCGAATCCCAGGAGGATCCTGACCATGCTTCACCCCGACTTCATTCCCCCGAGCACCCCTGGCCTCTACCCCGACCTCGCCGGGAAGCTGGTCGCCATCACCGGCGGCTCCCGGGGGATCGGGGCGTCCACCGCCCTCGCCTTCGCCGCCAATGGCTGCCACCTGGCCGTCGTCGGGCGCGACCCAGCTGCGCTGGCGTCGACCGTCGAGAGTCTGAAGGCCATGGACGTCCGGGCCATTGGGGTCGCGGCCGACTGCACGGTGGAAGAGGACGTCCGAGGCCTTCAGGCCCGGGTCGAGGGGGAGCTGGGCCCCGTCGACATCCTGGCCCCCTTTGCCGGGGGCAACGGGATGCCGCTTCCGACCGCCACCGAGACCGGCGCCCACTGGCGAGAGGTCATCGACAGCGATCTCAATTCCACCTTCGTCACGGTGTCGGCATTCTTGCCGGGCATGCTCGACCGGCACTCGGGGGTGATCATCACCATGGCATCTGCCGCCGCCCGCCAGCCGGCGAAATCGTCGGCGGCCTACGCGGCAGCCAAGGCCGGGGTCATCGCCTTCAGCCGCCACCTGGCCAATGAGTACGGCCACCAGGGGATTCGGGTGAACTGCATCGCGCCGTCAGCCATCGAGAACGACAAGCTGCGCGCCTGGGTGTCGGAGGAAGACCGTCAAGCCATGGGGGCGATGTTTCCACTCGGGAGGATCGGCCAGCCCGAAGACGTGGCCGCGACTGCCCTCTTCCTCGGCTCGTCGGCGTCATCGTGGATTACCGGCGCCACCCTGGACATCGCCGGCGGGAAGGTCATGCTGTGAGCACCACCCAGGCATCACCCGGATCAGAACTTGCGCCCTGGTTGGTTCGAGACCTCCGAACCAATACATTTGCTGCCGCCGTCATGCTGGTCATCGAGTTCGGGCTCGGAATCTGGACGAATCTGTATGCCAATCTGCCGGCATCAGACCACAGCAAGGGCATGTTCGCAGCCTTCGGCCGTGCGGTGGCTGACGGCCCGGTTGGCCTCAGCCTGCATGCCATTGTCGGCACGCTTCTGGTGATCGCCGGCATCTCTGCAGTGGTTCGAGCCGTGTTCACCCGAAGTCCCTTGGCCATCTCCCTCACCGGAGTCGCGCTGTTGGCCATCCTGGCGGCGTGGAGCTCTGGCGCCAAATTCGTGGGTGACCAGAGCAAGGGGCCTTCACTCACGATGGCCATAGCCACCGGAGTCGCCCTCCTTTGCTATGCGGTCATTCTCTTCGTCCCGGTTGATGTCCTTTCCCGACGCCGGGTGAAGGATGAGGTCCTCTAACCGCATCCAAACTCTGTTGACCACCGTATTGGCAAGACATACCCTTCCCTTGTACCACAGCGAGGAGACTGAGATGGCTGAGTCGGCACGTTCGCGTCGGTTGGGACTTGCTCAGGGCGGCCGCCGGAAGTGCCTCTGTCGAAGCTCGGGTGCGACGCAACTCCGCCGGTTGGCGGGTGCCGGGGGGTTGCTCGGCGCCTCCTTACTGCTGTTCGGCGTCCTGCAGATATCGACGGCAGTACCAGCCGGGGCGGCCCCCGGCGCCTTCGTCGTGAACTCCCTTGCTGATACCGGAGGTACCGCCGCGAACTGCGTCTCGGGCACTGGAGTGTGCACCCTCCGAAATGCGCTTACCCAGTACGCGGCCGATGGGCTTGGGGTCCCCGGTAGCAATACCGACTCGATTACATTCGCTTCTGGGCTGACCGGAACCATCCAACTCGCCAGTGTCCTCATCATTAACAACAGCTTTGGTCAGGCGCTCACCATCACTGGCAACGGGGCCTCTTCGACGATCGTCAGTGGAAACGGCAGCTCGCAGGTCTTCTCTGTCCCCGCCACCCAAGCAGGAGCCGTGACCATCTCCAATCTCACGATCGAGAACGGATCGGCGGCAGGGTTTGGTGGTGGGATCGACAACTCCAGCAACCTCGCACTCTCGGGAGTCACCGTCCAGAACAGCAATGCTGGTGACGGCGGCGGCATCGCCAACGAATCGTCCGGTCAGCTGACCGCCACCAACATAACGGTGACCAATAACACCGCCGTTGGCAACGGCGGCGGCGTTATCAATGTCGGCGTCATGAATGCGACCGGGCTTACCGTAACGTTCAACACCAGCGGGCCGGATGGCGGCGGCATCGAGAACTTTGGTGGAACGTTGACAGCTACAGGGGTCGCCATCCAGAACAACTCCTCCACCGTCGACGGGGGTGGTATCTACAACGCCAACTCGACCCTTACCCTCGGCTCTTCCACGATCCCCGGGGGGACGGTCGCCACCAACACCTCTCCGAGCGGCGGCGGTATCACCAATATCAATACGCCTGCCCACCTCCCGACGACACTGGACGGCGTCACGGTTTCCGGCAACACGGCGAGTTCGGGCGACGGGGGCGGCATCGCCAACAACGGGCCTCTCTCGGTCGGCTTCGGATCCTCGATCAGCGGCAACACCGCGGCCAACTCGGGCGGAGGGCTTTACAATGACTTCAACCTCGGCGGGGTGGGGCCGAATTTGAGCGCGGTGACCATCAACGGCAACAAGGCCACCAGCGGTGGTGGCATCTACGACGACTCGGCCGGCGGCGGCCTCATGGTCAGCGGGGGCTCCATCTCCAGCAACACCGCAACTACCGGAGGTGGTGGTGGGGTTGTCGTTGACGCCACCGGCGCTACCGCTGAGGACACCTTCAGCGGTGTCAACATCTCGCTGAACCCGGCGGCCTTTGGTGGCGGCGGCATCGAACAGCTGGCCGGGGGCCTGCTGGTCAACAATGGCACCAGCGTGACCAACAATTCCGCCGGGGGGGGTCAGGGGGGTGGAATCTCTCTGAGCAGCTCATCGGGGGCGACGTGCAGCACCAGCATCTCCCCGAGCCCGGCTCCGCCCTTGCCGATCCCCGCTTCCAAGGTCTGCATCTCCGGCGCCACCGTCACCGGTAATAGCGCCATCGCCTCGTCGGCGGGCGGCGGTGGCATCTTCAACTCCGGCGCCACCCTGCTGGTCAACGCATCCAGCGTGTCGAACAACTCAGCCGGCATTGCCGGGGCGGGGATTTACTCGATAGTGGCGGTCGCCACCGTCATCGCCTCTTCCGTGTCGAACAACCAGATCGTCTCGGGGAATCCGACCCAACTGGGTGCCGGCTTCTACGGCGGGAACGCCTCGCCGCTCGACGCCATCTACTACTCCACCATCAGCGGGAACGCCATCGTGGCGACCGCCCCGGGTGACGGTGACGGGGCTGGCATTTTCAATGCCGACGGGCTGTCCATGATCGACGACACCGTGGCCGGCAACATCGGGGGCTTTGACGGTGCCGGCATCTTTAACAGCAGCGCAAACCTGGTACTGCAGAATGTCACCATCTCGGGAAACCAGACTTCGCAGGCTGCCGGGAGCGCTGGTGGTGGTCTTTTCAACGCCGGGTCGGCCAATCTGCTCGGGACCATCCTGGCCAACGACCAGGCCGGGCTGCCGCTCACCCCCAAGGAGTGCGCCAATTCCCCGGTCGTCTCCAATGGCTACAACGAGGACATCGGTTCCACCTGTGCCTTCACCACCGCCAACCATGACCTGTCGTCATCCAACCCGCTGCTCGGACCCCTGGCCAACAACGGTGGGCCCACCCAGACCGAGGCATTGTCGGCCGGGAGCCCGGCCATCGGCGTAATACCGGCGGCCCTCTGCCCCCAGTTCGACCAACGGGGCATCCTGAGGGGAAGCCCGTGTTCGATCGGTGCGTTCGAGGGCACCGGGGCCCCGCTGCCCACCACCACCACGATCACCGTCTCGCCGACCTCGGTGGCCCCAGGAGCGACGGTCACCTACTCCGCCACCGTCACCTCGGGCTCGGGGACCCCGGCCGGGACGGTCACCTTCGCCACCGGCTCCACCACCCTCTGCACCACCGGCACCCTGGTGGGAGGGGTGGGCAGTTGCACCGCCACCAACGCCCCGCCGGGCACCGACACCGTCACCGGTAGCTACACCCCGACCTCGGGCTCGAGCTTCGCCGGCTCCTCGGGGACTGCCACCCTCACGGTGTCCCATGCTCCCACCACCACCGCCATCACGGTCAATCCGACCTCGGTGGTGTCGGGGAACATCGTCACCTACTCGGCCACCGTCACCGGGACGGGGGGACCCCCGACCGGGACGGTCGCCTTCACCACCGGTTCGACCACCCTGTGTAGCGCCACCCTGGCGGCCGGCGCCGGATCCTGCACGTCGACCAACGCCCCGGTCGGGACCGACACCATCACCGGCACCTATTCGGGGGACGCCACCTTCAACGGCTCGACCGGGACCGCCACCCTGACGGTTACCCATCCGGGACCGACGGCCACCAACACGGTGGTGTCGGTCAACCCCAGCTCGGTCACCTCGGGAGCCAGCGTCACCTACTCGGCCACGGTCACCGGGACCCCCGGCACCCCGACCGGGGCGGTCACCTTCACCACCACCGGGACCACCCTCTGTGCGGCCACCGTGTCGGGGGGAGTGGCGACCTGTTCGGCCAGCTCCGCTCCGGTCGGGACCGATCTGGTCACCGGTTCCTATTCGGGGGATGCCAACTTCGCCGCCTCCAACGGCACCGCCACGCTGACGGTGGCGGCTCCACCCCCGCCACCGCCACCGCCGCCACCCCCACCCCCGGTCCTTGCCAGTGGCTATGACTTCGTCGGCAACGACGGCGGGGTGTTCGTCTTCCCCCTCGGCCAGTCCAGTGGCTTCTTCGGCTCCCTCCCCGCCCTCGGGATCCACGTCAACAACATCGTCGGGATGGTGCCGACCTTCAATGACCAGGGCTACTTCCTGGTCGGCAGCGACGGCGGGGTCTTCGCCTTCGGGAATGCCCCCTTTGTCAACTCCCTCCCGGGCAT
>DATATM010000014.1:0-95246 GCA_036268775.1 Acidimicrobiales bacterium
GACGCCGAAGCTGGTAGCGGTGGAGGAAGAACAGGTGGAGCCGCCGGTACATGGTGCCCCGCTCGAACTCGAGGGAGGCGTAGGACAGCCCTCCGAAGGGGATGGGCAGCCAGAAGTTGACTGCCCGGTAGGCCAGGACCGCGGAGAGGGCCTGATCGGCAGTGGGGCCGAAGCTGGTGATCATCGAGACCAGGACGAACTCGACGATGCCGAGCCCGCCGGGGGTGATCGGGATCGCCGCCAGCACATTGGCCAGCCCGTAGGCGACCATCAGGTCCACCGGGGAGATGAAATGGGAGAAGGCCCCCACGAAGACCCAGAGCGAGGCGGCGTCGAGCAACCAGTTGGCGGTCGCCCACATCAAGGCCCGGTAGAGCAGCGGCTTGTTCTCCAGCAGCAGCGCGAACCGGTTGGCGATCCCCTCCACCGACTCGGCGATCCGGTCGGGATGCCGGAAGTGGAGCCGGACGGCGATCCGCCGGACCAGAGCCTTGGCCCGGTCCTGGCCCCGGGTGAGCAGATAGAAGATCCCGCCGAAGGCGGTCATCACGATGACCCCCAGCGCCGCCGCCACCGTGACCAGGATCGACACCGAGACGCTGGCCCCGCCGGTGTGGCCGGTGGGGGGATGGAAGCCGTGGATGACCAAGAAGACCACCAGACTCAACCAGAACAGGGCGTTGAGGACCACGGCCGAGCCGATGCCCTGGGTGGCGAGGGCGAAGCCGGAATCGCCGCTGCTGACCCCCGACTGGGTGGCCAGCCGGTACCAGAGGGCCGCTCCGGGGGCCCCGCCCCCCGGGGAGACGTGATTGAGGGCGAGGGTGGAGAGGTTGATCCGGAAGGCCCGGAACCGGCTGAGCTGGCCGGTGGGGAGGACCGCCCGGGTGAGCTCGGTATAGGCCGCCAGTGCCCCGACCTCGAGCAGGAGCCCGAGGACGACGTACTGGAAGCGGATGTGTCCCAGCGACTCGACTTCGCTCCGGTGACTGGCCAGCAGCGGGAGGGCGATGTAGAAGGCGAACAGGAAGGCGATGACCAGGCCGACGCTGATGCGTACCTCTCGGCGGACAAAGGGGCCGCGATGCCACCAGCGCCGCCGATGCCTCGGCGCCGGCGGCGGCGAGGGTGTGTCCGACCCGTCCTGCAGGCCTGGTTCCTGCCCCATGCCGACAGCCATTCCCCTCATGTTGGCACGCCTTTGGCAGGGTGACCTGCCATGCTGGTGCCATGACCGACCCGGTAGCCGGCGGCGAAGACAAGGCGACTGGTAACCGGGGATCCCGCTGGCAGCGCATGTTGACTTCGGCCCAGGACAAGGGGGTTCCTCTCCGGACCATCCTCACCATCGACGCGGTGGTCGTCATCACCTGGGTGGCCTACCGCCTGCTCGGACGGCTGCGGGAGATCATTCTCTGGATCCTGATCGCCGGCTTCATCGCCCTGGTGCTCAACCCGGCGGTGGTCTTCCTCCAGCGTCACCGACGGAGCCGGGGCCAGGCGGTGGGCATCGTGTTCTTGGTCGCTCTGCTGGCGTTCATCGGTCTCTTGGGCCTGTTCGGCTACCCGCTGGTCAATGCGCTATCCCATTTCGCTACGAAACTACCCTCCATGGTCAACCAGCTCGAAAAGGGCCACGGGAGCCTGGCCCGTACCCTCCAGCACTTCCACTTGCTCACCTGGGTCCAGACCAACGCCCCCAAGCTGCAGCAGGCGGCCCAGAAGCTCGGCAAGCCGGCGTTGAGCGTGGGCGCCAACGTGGGCAAGGCCGTCCTCTCCACCATGCTGGCCCTCTTCACCATCGCCTTCCTGTCGCTCTTCATGCTCATCTATGCGCCGAACATGCGAAGTGCAGTCCTCCGGACGATGGAACCGAAGCGGCGCCAGACCGTCGAGGAAGTCGGCACCCGGGTGTCGCAGGCCGTCACCTCCTACGTGTTGGGCACCGTGGCGCTGTCACTGGCGTTCGGGGTGGTGGTGTTCGTGACCCTGGCCATCCTCGGGGTGCCTTTCGCCCTCCTCATCGGCTTGTGGGTCGCCCTGGTGGCGATGATCCCCCTGGTCGGTGGTTTGATCGCCGCGATTCCCAGCGTGCTCATCGCCCTCCTCCACTCGCCGACCGCCGCCCTGGTCATGCTGGTGGTGTTCATCGGGTTCCAGCTGATCGAGAACCACTTTCTCTACCCGATCGTCATGGCCAGGACGGTTCGCATGAATCCCCTCCTGGTGCTCCTTTCGGTGTTGATCGGGGCGCAACTCGGCGGGGTGTTCGGATCGGCCCTCGGGGCGCTGGCCGGCGCCCTGGCCGCCATCCCGGTGGGGGCGGCCATTCAGGTGATCGTCAAGGAGGTGTGGCTGGAGACCCGGGCGGAGAGGGAATCCGGCGAGGAGACGCCGTCGCTCAGGTCCGGACTCGCCCCCGACTCCACCAGGCCGGAATCCCCGCACCCCAACGGGATCGACCGGACGGAAGACCCCGCCCCCGATGACCGTGAGCCGGTCCCGTAAACTGCCCAAGTGCAAGTTTTGGTTGTCATCCCCACCTTCAACGAATCCGAGAACATCGAGCGAGTCCTCCACAAGGTCCGTGGCGCCCTTCCCGATGCCACCGTGCTGGTGGTGGATGACGGGAGCCCTGACGGCACCGCGGACATGGCCGAGAAGCTGGGGGGCGAAATCGGCAATATCGAGGTCCTCCGGAGGACCGAGAAAGCCGGGTTGGGGAGCGCCTACCGGGCCGGATTCCGTTGGGGTCTGGATCGCGGCTACGACGCCTGCGTGGAGATGGATGCCGACCTCTCCCATGACCCCGACGCTCTGCCCGGCCTGGTGGCCCCGCTCGAGCAAGGAGACGTCGAACTGGTCATCGGCTCCCGGTACGTGCCGGGGGGATCGATTCCGAAATGGGCATGGCATCGGCGCCTGGTGTCCCGGGGGGGCAACGTCTACGCCTCCGTCCTCCTCGGGTTCGGGATCACCGACTCCACCTCCGGCTTCCGGGTCTATGCCGCCACCGTGCTCCGGCGGATCACCCTCGACACCATTCGGGCCGAGGGGTACGGGTTCCAGATCGAGATGACCTACCGGGCCAAACGAGCCGGCGCCGCCATCGTCGAGGTCCCGATCCGTTTCGTCGACCGCACCGAGGGTGAGTCGAAGATGTCGACCTTCATCGTGGTCGAAGCGTTCGCCCTGGTGACCTGGTGGGGGATTCAACGGATCTTCCGTCGCGCCGAGGGCAATCGCCAGGTAGTCCGTGAGTGACCCGTCGGAGGCGAACCGCAGCTCCGGTCGCATTCTCATTGTCGACGACGAGCCCTACATCACCGATGTGCTGGCCGCCGCCCTCAGTTTCGAGGGCTTCGAGACGGAGATCGCCAGCACCGGCTCCCAGGCCATCGGCATCGCTCTGGCCGGGGCCGGCGTCCACGACCTGATCGTCCTCGACGTGATGCTGCCCGACATCGAGGGCACCGAGGTCTGCAAGCTCCTCCGGGATTCCGGGGTCCACACCCCGGTGCTGTTCCTCACCGCCCGGGACACCGTGGAGGACAAAGTGGCGGGGCTGGAGATGGGCGACGACTACGTCACCAAGCCGTTCAGCATCGACGAGCTGGTGGCCCGGATCCGGGCGGTGCTTCGGCGAGCCCGGTCCGACTCGACCGAGTTCTCCGACAACCGTCGGCGGTTCGCCGATCTGGTCATGGACGACGAGACCCGGGAGGCGTGGCGGGCGGGAGAGCCCATCGCCCTCACCGCCACCGAGTTCAATCTCCTCTGGTACCTCCTGGTCAACTCCCGTCGGGTGGTGTCGAAGTCGGACATCCTCAATGCGGTGTGGGACTACGACTTCGACGGGGACCCCAACATCGTCGAGACCTACATCTCCTATCTGCGCAAGAAGGTCGACTGTTACGACCCCCCGCTGGTCCAGACCATCCGGCGGGTGGGCTACAGCCTGCGGGAGCCCCGGAAGTGAAACGGTGCCCGACTGACCGTGGGGTCGGCGGGGTCGAGAGACCGTGACCCTCCGGCGCCGGTTGCTGGCCTCCATGATCATCCTGGTGGCCCTGAGCCTCGCCGCCGTCGACCTCGTCACCCTCAATTCACTCCGCTCCTATCTGTATGGACGGACCGATGACCAGCTGAACGCGGCTCACGCCCTGATGCAGGGCTACGTGCTCCGGGCCGACACCCGGGGGGTGCCGGTCACTCCCACCGAAATCGACTCGCGGGTCAGCCCGGAGATCTACGTGGAGATTTTCGACGCCAGCGGCAAGATCGTGGTGTCCCGGCCCTCGGGGTCGACCTCCGCCCGCGACCCCGCCCCCCGGCTCCCGAGCCCGTTGCCAGTGGAGCCGACCGCCTCGGTCCAACAACAGGCCAAGTCGCAAGGCAGCTATCACCCCGACACCGACTCGGTGAACGTCACCTCCGAGTCCAACGGCGGCCCCCGGTATCGATTACAGGCCTCGGCGTTGCCGGGAGGGACGCTGGTGGTCGCCACCCGGCTCGACTCGGTGGAGGCCACCCTCACCTCGCTCCGAAACATCGAGCTGGCGGTATCGCTGGCGGTGGTGGTGGCCTTGCTGGCGTTGATGACCCTGTTGATCCGGCGGGGCCTGCGCCCCCTCGAGGAGATGACCAAGGAGGCCGACGCCATTTCCGCCGGGGACCTGACTCGGCGGGTGGACCCCTCGGATCCGGAGACGGAGATCGGGCGCCTGGGCCGGGCCCTCAACGGCATGCTGAACCAGATCGAGGCGGCGTTCGCCCAGCGGACCGCGTCCGAGGACCGACTGCGTCGGTTCCTGGCCGACGCCTCCCACGAGTTGCGGACCCCGCTGACCTCGATTCGCGGCTATGCCGAGCTGCTCCGGAAGGACGCCCTGCGGGAGGACGAGGACCGGGAGAAAGCCCTGGCCCGGATCGAGAGTGAGGCGGCCCGGATGGGGGTGCTGGTCGAGGACCTCCTCACCCTGGCCCGCATTGGCGAAGGCCCGGAACCGGAGCGGGTGCGGATCGACATGGCCCCCCTGGTGGCGGACGCCGCCGCCGATGCCCGGGCGATGGACCCGAGCCGGAAGATCACCGTGGTCGCCCCCCGGCCGGTGGCGGTGGCCGGTGACGAGCAGCGCCTTCAGCAGCTGATTCACAACCTGCTGGCCAACGCCCTGGTCCACACGCCGGCCGGCACCCCGGTGGAAGTGAAGATGGTCAGCGAGGGAGCCCGGGCCATCCTCCGGGTCAAAGACCACGGGCCGGGGATGAGCGCCGAACAGGCCAAGCGGGTCTTCGATCGCTTCTACCGCGGGAACGGCTCGGGCTCGGACGGCGGATCCGGACTCGGATTGTTCATCGTGGCCTCGGTGGCCCGGACGCTCGGCGGCTACGTCACCGTCGATACCGAGTTGGGGAAGGGTGCCACCTTCGAAGTCACGCTTCCCACCTATGGGTGGGGACCGATCACGCCGCTCCCTCCCGACTCGGCCGTCGAGCCCAGGTCGGCACCGGCTCCCGACCCGGCCAACGGGTCCGTCGACGGCCGACCGGGGCCGGGCAACGGCCAGACGGCGCCGACCGCCGCCTCCCCGCCTCACCTACCACCAGCCGAGCTGCCTCCGGTTGAACCGCACATCGGGGGTACCCGTGCTGGCGACGATTGACACCGGATCCGGACATCCGGTGCTGTTGCTGCACGGTCAGCCGGGCAGCAAGACGTCCTGGGCCCCGTTGATCGACAGCCTGGCCGCCGACTTTCGGGTGCTGGCCCCGGATCGTCCGGGCTACGGGGACAGCGAGGGCGAGGCGACGGGGATGGCCGCCAATGCCGATGTGATGGCCGAGTTCCTCCGGAGCCGGGGGGCGGCCCCGGCCACCGTGGTCGGGCACAGCTGGTCGGGCGGGGTGGCGGTGCTGTTGGCCCTTCGCCACCCCGACACCGTGCGGAGCCTGGTGCTGGTGGGAGCGGTGGGGACCCGGGATAGCGTGAACCGGCTGGATCGGCTCATGGTGGTGCCGGGGATCGGCGATCTCCTGACGGTGGCCGCCCTCACCGGCATCGGCGTGATCCTTCCCTGGATTCGGGTGGGGTTGAGCCGGATCGGCCGGAAGCCGCCGGCGTCGCCGAGTCGGGTGGGGAAGGCCGGGTTGAACCCGGGCGGCGGCGACATTCCGGCGGCGGCATCCAAGCTGCGCGCCTATCTGGCCGCCGCCCTCCCCAACGAGAAGATGCCCGGCGGCTGGCGGGGGGCCTGGGGCCGGGACCGGCGGACGTTCCTCCACGAACAGCGGGCCCTGCTGGCCGAGCTGCCATCGGTCACCGCGGCGTTGACCCAGGTGCGGGTGCCGACCTCGGTGGTGGCGGGGATGTGGGATGTGGTGGTGCCTCCCCGGGCCGCCCGGAGTCTCACCGCCGCCATTCCGGGCGCCGAACTGGTGGCCATCCCCGACACCGGTCATTTCGTCGCCAGGGACGCGTCGCCGCTCCTGGCCAAAGTGATCGTCGAGACCGACCGGCGAGCCGGATCGGCGTAGAGGCCCTCCGCCGCCGCCGAAATGTGGTCAGGGAATGGCCGGCAGGGCCCGACGGTGGCGACCGGTGGTGAAAGGGAGGCCGGGGGCCAGCGCGTCGAACACCGCAGTGAACTTGAGCAATGTCTCCGCCAGCTCCGCCTGGGGCTCCGACCCACTGACGATCCCCACTCCCGCCGCCAACCTGGCCGAGGATCCACGGAGGGTGGCCGCCCGGATGCCGACCACCCAGTGGCCGTCACCGTTGCCGTCGACATAGCCCACCGGCCCGGCATAGGGGCCCCGAAGGTCGGGCTCCAACTTGGCAATGGTGTCGACGGCCCGGTCGGTGGGGACGCCACCCACCGCCGGGGTGGGGTGGAGGGCCGCCACCAGGTCGAGGGCCGTCGGCACCGCGTCGTCCCCGTCAGGAGTCGACTGCCGGCGGAGGGTCCCGCGGATGGCCGTCCCCAAATGGATGATGTTGTGGAGGCGGACGAGGTCCGGTCCGGGGGGAAGGTCCACCTCGGAACAGAGGGGGGTCAGGGCGGCACCGATGGCTTCGGCCACCAACCGATGCTCGAGGCTCTCTTTGGTGGAGGAGCGGAACTCCGAAGCATCCGCATCCGACATCAACCCGGTGGTCCCGGCCAGCGGGCGGCTGTAGACCTGTTCGCCATGGCGTTCGATCAGCAGTTCGGGACTGGCCCCGACGAACTGGCCCTTCGGGGTGGGCAGGGAGAAGACCGTGCAGTTGGGCTCCATGGCCCGCCACCGCTGCAGCAGGGCCGGAAGGTCGATGGGCCGTTCGAAGTCGACGTCGACCTGTCGGGCCAGCACCACCTTGGTCAGCTCGCCCCGGTCGATGGCGGCGACGGCCTCGGCCACGATGTCGAGGAACTCGTCTTCCGACGACAGTTCACGAACCCCGGCTCCCCGAATCTCCGGCTCGGCCTCCCCCTGGCCGGTGTCGAGGGCCGGGGTGGTGAGGTCCCGGCGGGCCGCCGCCAACTCGTCGCCGGGCGATCCGGCGAAGGGTCGGCCGACCACGGTGACCCACTGGTCGCCGTTGGCCCGCTGTTCGTAGATGACTTCGGGCACCACCAACCCGGTGGCTTCCGATCGGTCGAAGGGCAAGGCGCCGAAGGCCAACACCGGCGATCCGAACCCACCGTCCTCGTCGTGGCTACCGATCTCGGCCAGGGTGCGCCGCACCCGCGCGAGGTCGCCAGGGGAGTCGAGCCCGGTCTCCAGCGGGATGACCAGGGCGGAGCCGATCCCCACCAGAAGGCGGTCGCCGGCATCGAACAGGATCCCCGTCTCCCCGGCCAGCGCCCAGGGGTCGATCTGGGTTTCGGGCGGAAGCCGGCGGCGGGTGGCGGACAGGGATGTCGGCGTCGGCATCATCGACCCCGCCGGGTGGCGGTCAATAGCTGACTGAGGCCACCGGAGAGCGCTCGCCGGTTGACCGACGAGAAGCCGGCGTCGTTGAGCATCGCCCGGAGTTGGTCGGTGGGCGGGAGGTAGGCCGTCGATCGGGGCAGGTAGCGGTAGGCCGCCCGGTCGGAGAGGACGCCACCGATGACCGGGACCACCCGGCGGAACCAGATGCGATCGCCCATCCGCAACAATCCATGGTCAGGTTCGGCCACCTCCAGGAGGCTGAGCCGGCCGCCGGGACGGACCACCCGGGCGAACTCCTCGAAGGCGGGGACGAGGTCGGTGAAGTTCCGGAGGGCGTAGCCACAGGTGATGCCGTCCACCCCGTCGGTGGCCACCGGGAGGGAGGCGGCGTCGGCCTGGGCGAGGGGGGCGCCGGTCTGGTTGGCGCGGAGCATCCCCCAGGAGAGATCCAGCCCGAAGGGTCGGAGCCCGCCCCGGGTGAGGATCCGCAGGAAGTCGCCGGTCCCACAGGCGAGGTCGAGGACTCGGGATCCCGCCGGCAGGCCGAGGGCCCGCACCGACTGCTTGCGCCAGGCGACGTCCAGACCGAAGGTCATGAGCCGGTTCACCAGGTCGTAGCGGGGGGCGATGGTGTCGAACATGGAGCGGACCAGGGCGGTCTTCGCTTCCCCGGCGGGGAGATCCGCATCGGCGGCCCGGGCGGCCAGATCGAGGGCGGTCCGGGGCTGGAGGAGTTCTTCGCTCGGGATCATCGGGACAACTCGGTGCCGGCCCGGGCGGCGGTGTCGGGCAGCGGGAGCGTTTGGTTGACCTGCTCCCACACCGCCTGACGCTCCCGGTCGGAACCCACCTGTTCGATGTGATCGAAGGCCGCCTTCAACAAGGTGCGGGTGAAGTGGTGTTCGACCAGGGTGGTCACCGCCGGCAGCAGATCCATGAACGCCTCGACCAGGCGGGAGGTCCCGTCGTCGGCCGGCCCTTCCTCGGCGGGCTCGGCGGCACGCAGCTTTCCCCGCACGTGGGTGGAGAACATCTCGACTGCGGTGCGAGCCACCTCGACGGTGGCGGCATGGTGCCGCCGCGACAGCTCCAGCAGTTCCGAGAGCGGTAGACCCCATTCGAGCAGCAGTAGCCCAGCCTGGGCGGACTCGACGTCTTGCCGGGTGTAGCGCTCGACCGATCCGACCCGACGAGGGATGAGCAGCTCTTCGGCTTCGAAGGCCTTCAGGAGGGCCAGGGGCACACCGGTCTGCTCGGCCAGTTCCGCCAGGGTGAAGAGCTCGGGCGGGTCCGACTCCAACTCGGAGGGCGGAGCCGGTGTGGCCACTTCTTCGGAAGGTGCCCCGGTGAGGGTTCCGACCAATGCCTCGTCGTCGCGGTCGAGGTCGCCGTTGACGAACCGGATGATGGTGGCCAAGGTGAAGCCGCGGTCTTGGAGGGAACGAATCCGGGCGATCCGGGCCAGATGGTCGGGGCCGTACCAGGCCACCCGGCCTTCCCGGCGGGGTGGATCCAGCAGACCCTTGGTCTGGTAGTAGCGGATGGTGTCGACCGACACGCCGGCCTGGGCCGAGAGTTGTTCGACGCGGAGCTCCACGACCTCATCCTACGAGTAATCGCTCCAATTGTCAGAGCGATACTCCGATTGATTCCTCAGCTGGGCGTTTGCCCCGGGAGGAGCGACCGGGTCAGTGGAAGTAGCGGTAGACGACCTCGGCCACGCAACTCGGCTTGGTCGACCCCTCGGTCTCGAAGGTCATGCCGAACACCACCTGCACCCCGCCTTTGACGTCTTCCACCGATTGCACCTCCACGCCCATCCGGAGATTGCTGCCCACCGGCACCGGGGAGGGGAACCTGACCTTGTTGCAGCCGTAGTTGACCCCGAACGTCATGCCTTCGACCACCAGCACCTCGCCCAACAACACCGGGGCGAGCGACAGGGTCAGGTAGCCGTGGGCGATGGCCCCGCCGAAGGGGCCGGCCTTGGCCCGCTCCGGATCGACGTGGATCCACTGATGGTCACCGGTGGCATCGGCGAAGAGATTGACCTGATCCTGGTCGATCCGGTGCCATTCGCTGTAGCCGAGCTGCTGTCCGACCAATTCGTGAAATGTGTCGATTCCCTGCACGGTGGTTGGCATGACCGGAGTGTATGGGATCGGAGGTCGGTGCGACCACCTGGTCCCACAGGCTCTCCTATAGGCAAAATTCAGTTCATCCTCATGGTCCGGGGTCACTACGCTGCCGTCAGTGGATCAAGGACATCATCACCGGAACTTGCAGGGCGGAGGGGCGCGGGCGGCGGTCTTCGGCATCAGCGACGGACTGGTTTCGAACGTCGCGCTCATCCTGGGGATGGCCGGCGCCAACTCCTCGCCGGGAGCCGTGCGGCTGGCCGGGTTGGCCGGCCTGGTGGGGGGAGCCTTCTCGATGGCGGCCGGGGAGTACGTCTCGATGCGGGCGCAATCCGAACTGCTGGAGCGGGAGCTCGACGTCGAGCGGGAGGCCATCCGCCACGAGCCGGAGGACGAACGTCGCGAGCTGGCCGCCATCTACAAGAGCCGGGGCCTCGAGCCGGTCATGGCAGAAGAGCTGTCCGAGCGGATGATGAGCAACCCCGAAGTCGCGTTGGAGACCCATGCCCGAGAGGAGCTCGGCATCAATCCGGACGAGACCGGTAACCCGTTTCAGGCCGCCGGGTCGTCGTTCGTGACCTTCGGGGTGGGGGCGTTCATTCCACTGCTGCCCTGGCTGATCACCCACGGCGCCTTGGCGATGTGGTGGTCGGTCATCCTGGGCGGGGTCAGTGCGGTGACGGTGGGTACGGCGCTGGCCTACTTCACCGGTCGGTTCTGGCTGTGGTCGGCCGCCCGGCAGCTGCTGATCTCGGGAGCGGCGGCCGCGGTGACCTATTCGATCGGCCATCTGATCGGCGCCGGCGGTCACTGACACCCTCGCGCCCGCCGAGCGGCCGGGACGGTCAGTCCGTCGAGGTTGACGAGCCGGCGTCGCCGTTGGGATCGGTCGAGCCGAGGTAGGCCCGGTCCACATGGTCTTCGGTGAAGCCCATCGACCGATACATCGACAGGGCGGGGTTGTCCGAGTCGACGTAGAGCATGCCGACCCGGAGGCCGGCATCGGCCAGGCTGTCGAGACCGGCGACGGTCAGCGCCCGCCCCAGTCCCTGTCCCTGGAAATCAGGGTCTACCGAGATGACGTAGATCTCGCCCATCGGCGGATCGGTGGTGGCATGGACCTTGGTCCAACAGGAGGCGGCCAGCCGCCCATCTTGCTCATGGAGGAGGAACCCCGACGGATCGAACCAGGGCTCGGCTTCCCGTTCGAGCAAGGTGGCGAGGGTCCAGTTGCCCTGTTCGGGATGGGTGGCAAAGGCCCGGTTGTTCGCATACAACCAGGCTTCTTCGTCCCGGCCCGGCACAAACGGACGGGTCGCCACCTTGGGCCGGTCGTCGTCGAGGGGGAGCGGACGCCGCATCTGGATGAGGTCCCGCTCTTTCCGCAGGCCGTGGGCGGTGGCCAACCGGTCGTGCTGGGGGGTGGCATGGGCGGCCCAGTAGCGCAGGGTCCGACCCTCCTGGCCGGCGCTCATCCGGGCCGCCTCGCCGAGGGCGGTGTCGAGTAGGGCGTCGGCGATCCCGAGGTCGGGCTTCCGGAACTGCGGGTCGACGACCATCTCCAGCCCCAGGGTCCCGTTGGTGCCACCCGGGTTCAGCTGGGCGTAGCCAACCGGGTCGGGGCGATCGGGTACCCAGGCGAACACCGCGGCGAACTCATGGGGCCCGTCACCGCCACTGCTCCCGGCCGCATCCGAGGACTCGGTCGCCTCCGACGCACGGGAGGCGCGGACCAGCTCCAACCGTTTGTGTTCGCTGAGGGTTTCATAGCCGTCGTCGGCGGCGGCGGCATCGGCCAGTCGGGTGATGTGGGCCAGCGCGTCGGCGTCGAGGCGATGAGTCGTCGTCAGCTGCACCCCGTTCATGGAGGTGACGCTACCGGTAGTCTCCAGCGGTGGCTCGACCCCGAACCCCCGCCGGCCGTGCCCGAGAGACCAACGTCCGCCTCGCCGTCGAGTATCCGGGATCGGCCGACGAGCTCTGCGCACTCGACCACGACGGTCCGTTTCAGCTCCTGGTCGCCACCATTCTCTCCGCCCAGACCACCGATGAGCGGGTGAACATGGTGACCCCGGCGCTGTTCGCCCGCTATCCCGATCCGGCCGAGCTGGCCGCCGCCGATCCCCTCGAACTCGAGGAGATCATCCATTCCACCGGCTTCTTCCGGGCCAAGGCGCGGAGCTTGATCGGCATGGCCCAGGCGGTGGTGACCGAATTCGGAGGGGAAGTCCCGAGTCGGAGGGAGGATCTGGTCACCTTGCCCGGCGTCGGTCGCAAGACCGCCAACGTGGTGCGGAGTGTGGCCTTCGGACTTCCCGGGCTCCCGGTCGACACCCACGTGACCCGACTGTCGGGCCGGCTGGGCCTGACCACCGAGACCGATCCGGTGAAGATCGAATTGGATCTGAACCAGATGATCCCGGCCCGGGATCACGGGGCCTTCAGCCTCCGGCTGATCCTCCACGGCCGCCGCATCTGCGTGGCCCGGACGCCGCGGTGTGCCGATTGCCTCCTGGCCGATTTCTGCCCCAGTGCCTTCCAGCTGGCGCGGGCCGCCGGCTCCAGCCGGCCGGCGTCGGCCAAGGGGAAGAAACCGGCGGGCCGAACATAAGAACTTTATTGAATTTGGGGTCATGACTGGAACAATGGCCCCTGGATGCGGTTGTATTGAGTACTCGGAACCGGTTCCCGCCACCTGGTTCCGTGGAGCGGTGTTCGGGCCCGCCGTCCGACCCGCTCGCGCAAAGGCGCCCTTCGGGGCGCCTTTGCTGCTGTCATCAGGGAGTTTCCCGTCCCCTTCGACGTCATTTCGGCCCCTTCCGCCACCGACTTCCCGTCGCGCTCGACCCCGCCGGCCGGCTTGACCCGCAGTTCAGGCCGGTAGCGGGGGGAGGTGGGACCGCTCGATGGCGGCCATCCCGAGGGTGGCCAGCCCGATGGCGGCCAGCAGGGTCCAGCGCACCCCGAGGTGCTCGAGGGCCGCCCCGAGGACGGCCCCGCCGAACAGCAGCAGGATGGTGGCGACCCGCCGGCCGGCCCGCACCGGCCGTCCCCGTACTTCCACCGCGTCGGCCACCAGTCCACCGAGGGCGGTGGTCAGCACGGTGGTGTTGACGTCGGGGAGGCCCATCCGCCGCACCACCGCGTTCTGGATCCCCATCGACAGGGCGATGAGGGCGAGGACGGCGTCGGTGCGGCCGGCGGGTCCGGGGTGGGCGACGAACAGGACGATGGTGGCCGCCGCCAGCACCACCCACTCCACCATGAACCCGCGGCGGTAATGGGGCGTTTGCCGGCGGCTACCCACCAGGTAGCTGCCGGTGACCGCGCCGATGGCGAAGGCGAGCAGCGCGATCAGGCTCCCGGTCAAGGAGAGGTGGGCGGAGGGGTCGGTGGCAAACCCCAGCAGCAACACGTTCCCGGTCATGTTGGCGGTGAACACCTGGCCGAGTCCGAGATAGCTGGCGGCGTCGGCCATCCCGGTGACCACCGTCAACAAGAAGAGCCCGGTCAGCAGCAACCGGTCGTCACCCCTCTGGGTCGACGACTCCGACGTCTCAGTCACCCGTTCAGTATCGTCGCCACCCGCGCTGAACCTCCGGATCCATGGGAGGCGGCACCCTCCGGCCCACCGGCTGCCGGTTGGGCTCTGCCCCTAAACGTTCCGCCGGTAGGTGCCGCCGACTTCGAAGAGGGTCTGGGTGATCTGTCCGAGGGAGGCGCTCCGGACCGTCCGCATCAGGGCTCCGAAGATGTTGTCGCCCCGGAGGGCGGTCTCCCGCAGTTCGGCCAGGGCGGCCGGGGCATCGGCGGCGTGCCGGCGTTGGAACTCGGCCAGCCGGGTGATCTGGCCCTCCTTCTCGTCGGTGGTCGCCCGGGCCAGCTCCAGGGCGTGGGGCGTCTCGGAGCCGGCGTCGGCCACGAAGGTGTTGACCCCGACGATCGGCAGCGAGCCGTCGTGCTTGCGATGCTCGTAGACCATCGAGTCGTCCTGGATGCGGCCCCGCTGGTAGCCGGTCTCCATTGCCCCGAGGACGCCGCCGCGCTCGGAGAGGTTGTCCAACTCGTCGAGGACGGCCGCCTCCAAGAGGTCGGTGAGCTCCTCGACGATGAAGCTGCCCTGCAGCGGGTTCTCGTTGGCGGCCAGGCCCCACTCCTTGGTGATGATCATCTGAATGGCCAGGGCCCGGCGGACCGATTCGGTGGAGGGGGTGGTCACCGCCTCGTCGTAGGCGTTGGTGTGCAAACTGTTGGCGTTGTCGTAGATGGCACAGAGGGCCTGGAGGGTGGTGCGGATGTCATTGAAGGCCATCTCCTGGGCGTGGAGGGAGCGTCCGGAGGTCTGCACGTGGTACTTCAGCTTCTGCGACCGCTGGTTGGCGCCGTAGCGCTCCCGCATGGCGACGGCCCAGATGCGGCGGGCCACCCGACCGATCACGGTGTACTCCGGATCCATCCCGTTGGAGAAGAAGAAGGAGAGGTTGGGAGCGAAGTCGTCGATATCCAGTCCCCGGGCCAGATACGACTCGACGTAGGTGAAGCCGTTGGCCAAGGTGAAGGCCAGCTGGGTGATGGGGTTCGCCCCGGCTTCGGCGATGTGGTAGCCGGAGATGGAGACGGAATAGAAGTTGCGGACCTGGTTTTCGACGAAGAACTCCTGGATGTCGGCCATCACCCCCAGCGAGAACTCGGTGGAGAAGATGCAGGTGTTCTGGCCCTGGTCCTCCTTGAGGATGTCGGCCTGGACGGTGCCCCGGACGGTGCCCAGCACCCGCTGGCGCACCCCCTCGGACTCCGCCTCGGTCGGCGCTCGACCCTGGTCGAGCTTGAACCGCTCCAGCTGCTGGTCGATGGCGGTGTTCAGGTACATGGCCAGAATGGTGGGGGCGGGTCCGTTGATGGTCATCGACACCGAGGTGGTCGGGTCGCAGAGATCGAAGCCGCCGTAGAGCACCTTCATGTCGTCGAGGGTGGCGATGGAGACCCCCGAGGTCCCCACCTTCCCGTAGACGTCGGGTTGGGTGTTCGGATCCCGCCCGTAGAGGGTCACCGAGTCGAAGGCGGTGGACAGCCGGGTGGCGGGTTGGCCGGCGGCCAGCAGGTGGAACCGGCGATTGGTGCGGAAGGCGTCGCCTTCCCCCGCGAACATCCGGGCCGGGTCCTCGTTCTCCCGCTTGAGGGGGAACACCCCCGCGGTGAACGGGAAGTGACCGGGAAGGTGCTCGGAGCGCAGCCAGCGGAGCAGGTCCCCTTGGTCGGTGCTGCGGGGGAGGGCCACCCTCGGGATGCGGGTGCCGGAGAGCGAAGTGGTCGAGAGGGGCGCCGATCGGGCGCCGTCCCCGGAGCCGACGGTGAGTTGATCGCCGGCGAACTCGGTCCGCAGCTCCGGGAGCTCGTCGAGCAGGGCCCGGTTGGACGGCTCCAGCGCCTCGACCGCGTTGGTCGTCTCCACCGCCACCACCTCCCGGGCGGCGGAAGGTTCGGCGCCGGCCCCGATCAGCCCGGCGACCTCTTCCAGCGACTGGATGCGTCGGGCGATGGCCGCCTGTTGCTGGGTGGCGGCGTGGTAGCCGCGCACCGTCTCGGCGATCTCCGCCAGGTAGCGGGTCCGGTCGGCGGGGACGATGGCCGACCCGGCCGGGGAGGCCCGGACCTCCACGGCCGCCAGCTGGGAGCCGAAGATCGGGAGCTCCCGATCGGCCAGGGCGTCCCGCAGGTACTGGTAGAGGGCGGTGGTCCCCTGGTCGTTGAACCGGGAGGCGATGGTGCCGAACACCGGAGGCTCCTGGCTCGGCGCCGGGCCCCCCGGCCCCGCCGAAGACAGGCCCCCGGCATGGTTGCGGGTCCACTGCCGGCTGACTGCCCGGAGGGCGTCCTCCGCCCCCCGCCGGTCGAACTTGTTGATGGCCACCACGTCGGCCAGGTCCAGCATGTCGATTTTCTCCAGCTGGGAGGCGGCGCCGAACTCCGGGGTCATGACATAGAGGGAGAGGTCGGCGACGTCGACCACCGCGGCGTCGCCCTGCCCGATGCCGGGGGTCTCCACGATGACGAGATCGAACCCGGCGGCCCGACAGGCGTCGATGATCGACGGGACCGGGGAGGGGATCTCCGACGTCGAGCCCCGGGTGGCCACCGAACGGAAGAACACCTGGGGGGTGTCGATGGCGTTCATCCGGATGCGGTCACCGAGGAGCGCCCCCCCGCTGCGCCGGCGGGTGGGGTCGACGGCGAGGACGGCGATGCGGAGCTTGTCCCCCTGGTCCAACCGGAAGCGACGGATGATCTCGTCGGTCAGCGACGACTTGCCCGACCCACCGGTCCCGGTGATCCCGAGCACGGGAACCGATCGGCCCCGGGCCGCCCGGGTCAGCCCGTCGGCCATCTCCTCGGGCAGGGAGCCGGCCTCGATCCCGGTGATCACCCGGGCCAGGTCGGCCACGTTGCCGAGCAGCAGTTCGTCGAGGCTGGCCGGGAGCCGGTCGGCGAGGTCGATGTCGCACTCCTCAATGAGGAGGTTGATCATCTTTCCCAATCCGAGCCGCTGGCCGTCGTCGGGGGAGAAGATGCGCCGGACCCCGTAGGCCTCCAGCTCGGCGATCTCCGAAGGAATGATGACCCCGCCACCCCCTCCGTAGACCTGGATGTCGCCGCGACCCTCCTGTCGCAGCCGGTCCACCACGTAGCGGAAGTACTCGAGGTGGCCGCCCTGGTAGGAGCTGATGGCGATCCCCTGGACGTCCTCGGCCACCGCCGCCGCCACCACTTCGTCGACCGAACGGTTGTGCCCGAGGTGGATGACCTCGGCCCCCTGGGTCTGGAGGATCCGCCGCATGATGTTGATGGCGGCGTCATGGCCGTCGAAAAGGCTGGCGGCGCTGATGAACCGCACCGGGTTCCTCGGCCGGTACAGCTCGGATCGGGGCGCCGCCGACCCTTCCACCCCGGTCCCGGACGGCGAATCCACCCGATTATTCATACGACGTACAATAGTCTGAGTTCATAGTAAAAGCCACGTCCATCGACCGAAGGAGTGGGGAATCCGCCGGTCATGACCGGCGCCGGGCGGTGGTCAACCGGGTCAGCCGACGGCTGGCGCCCACCAGGGCCCGTTCGATGGCGAAGAGCTCCTTGGCCATGTCCTCGTCTTTGCTGTTGCTGGCGGCGTCGGCATGGGCGGTCACCCGGCGGGTCAGGTCCTCCAGCGCGGTGGCGAGGGACGAGAGTTCTGCTTTGCTGGCGGCCATCGGACGATCATGACACGGGGTACCGGAATGGTGGCCCCGTCGACCCGACCACCACCCATCGGTCACACAGATTTCACCTGGCCATCGACAGTGGCCCGAACCGGGCCAGGTAGCATCGACAGGCCATGTTGCTCCGCCGCCTCGACCTTCGCGGGTTTGCCGGGAACCGCCGCCAGCTGCGGGAGGCGCTGCCGCGCCCGGCCGACGAGCAGGAGCGATCGGCGGAGGCGGTGGCCGGCATCATCGCCGAGGTCCGGGCCAAGGGGGACAGCGCCCTCCGGAGCTTCACGGAGGAGTTCGACCACCTCCAGCTCGACGACCTGCGAGTGCCGATGACCCAGGTCAAGGCGGCTTTCCTCCGGAGCCCGGCGCCGGTCCGGGAGGCGTTGGAGATCGCCCACGACCGGATCCTCGCCTACCACGCCCACGAGGCCGGACCGGTGGAGACCGACGACTTCGAGTCGGCGGGGATCACCGTCACCCAGCTGATCCGACCGGTCGGCCGGGCCGGGTGTTACGCGCCGGGGGGGAGGGCCCGCTACCCGTCGACGGTGCTGATGTGCGTGGTGCCGGCCCGGGTGGCCGGGGTCGAGGAGGTGGTGCTGTGCGTGCCGCCGGGTCCCGACGGCTCCATCGACGACGCCACCCTCACCGCTGCGGCGGTGGCCGGAGTCGACGAGGTGTTCCGGGTGGGGGGGGCCCAGGCAATTGCCGCCATGGCCTACGGGACCGAGTCGATCGCCCGGGTGGACGTGATCGTGGGGCCCGGTAACCGCTACGTGGCCGAGGCCAAGCGACAGGTGTCGGGGGTGGTGGGGGTGGCGTCGGCCTTCGCCGGCCCGTCGGAGGTGGTGGTCATCGCCGGCCCCGACACCCCGACCGAGTTCGCCGCCATCGACCTGGTGGTCCAGGCCGAGCACGGCCCCGATGGCCTGGCCTGGCTGATCACCTGGTCGGAGTCGGTGGCCGAGGCGGTGAGCGCCCATCTCGACCGGATCGTGGAGGCGTCACCGCGGCGGGCCGACCTCGAAGCGACCCTCGCCTCCGGCGGCTACGTGGTGCTGGTCGACGGCCCGCAACAGGCGATCGACGTCGCCAACGTGGTCGCCCCCGAACACCTGGAGATCCTCACCGAGGACGCCGAGTCGTGGCTGCCCCGGGTGGAGTCGGCCGGGGCGGTGTTCCTCGGGCCGCTGTCGCCGGCCAGCGTGGGTGACTACCTGGCCGGGCCCAACCACGTCCTCCCGACCAACCGCACCGCCCGGTTCGCCAGTGCCCTGCGGGTCGACGACTTCCGCCGCCACCTCCATGCGGTGAGCGTGAGCCGGGAAGCGCTGGCCGAATTGGGTCCCCACGTGGTGACCCTGGCCGAGACCGAGGGCCTTCCCGCCCATGCCGATTCGGTGAGGCTGCGATGGCGGACCTGACCGCCGACGGTAAGGCCGCGACCGAAGACGGCCGCGGCCGGCCGGCAGTCCGCCCCGATCTGGTGGCCCTCACCGGCTACCACTCGCCCCAGGTCGATGTCGAGGTCCGGCTCAACACCAACGAATCGCCGTTGGCCCCACCGGCCGCCTGGCTGGAGGAGTTCCTACGGGAGCTGGCCGATGTCGACTTCAACCGGTACCCCGACCGGCAGGCCACCGCCCTCCGCCAAGCGCTGGCCGACAGCCACGGGGTCGACCCGGCCCAGGTTTTCTGTGCCAACGGTTCCAACGAGGTCCTCCAGTCGCTGATGCTGGCCTACGGCGGGCCGGGGCGGACGGTGGCGCTGTTCGAGCCCACCTACACCATGCACGGCCAGATCGCCCGGACCACCGGGACGACGGTGGCGGCCGGCCAGCGGACCGACGACTTCTTGCTCGACCTCGGCGAGGTGGACCGGGTGCTCGAGGCCAGCCGCCCGGTCATCACCTTCCTCTGCTCGCCCAACAACCCGACCGGACGGGCCGACCCCCCCGAGGTGATCGAAGCGGTGATCGACCGGGCCCCGGGCCTGGTGGTGATCGACGAGGCCTACGGGCAGTTCGCCCCCTCCAGCGCGCTGGACATCGTCACCGGCACCTCCCCCCGAGCGGCCCGCACCGTGGTGGCGCGCACCTTCTCCAAGACGTGGTCGATGGCCGCCGCCCGACTCGGGTACCTGGTCGGCCCGGCCGAGGTGGTGGAGGCCTGCGAGCTGGTGGCCCTCCCGTACCACCTCGACGCGGTGAAGCAGCTGGCCGGCCGGCTGGCGCTGGGTTATGTGAGCGAAATGGAGGCCCGGGTGGCCATGCTGACCGAGGAGCGGGGCCGGATCGCCGCCACCCTGGCCGAGCTGCCGGTGGACACCTGGCCTTCGGATGCCAACTTCATCCTCTTCCGGCCCACCCACCGGGCGGCCCGGGAGGTGTGGACCGACCTCCTCGACCGTTCGGTGCTCGTGCGAGACTGTTCGGAATGGCCGGGGGTCACCGGGTGCCTCCGGGTGACGGTGGGCCTCCCCGCCGAGAACGATCGATTCCTCAAGGCCCTGAACGAGAGCTTGTCATGACCGTCACCTCCTCCACCCAGCCCACCCACCGGACCGCCGCCTCCAGCCGGGCCACCAAGGAGACCTCCATTGAGGTGTCCCTCGACATCGATGGCACCGGCACCACCGAGGTCTCCACCGGGCTTCCCTTCTTCGATCACATGGTCAGCCAGCTCGGCAAGCATGGCGGCTTCGACCTCAGCGTCCGGGCGGTGGGCGACCTCGACGTCGACGCCCACCACACGGTGGAGGACGTCGGCATCACCGTCGGCGAGGTCCTGGCCGAGGCCCTGGGGGACAAGGCCGGCATCCGCCGCTTCGGGTCGATCAACCTGCCCCTCGACGAGGCGTTGGTGGAGGTCGCCCTCGATCTGTCCGGACGGCCCTATCTCGCCTACGACGTCGAGTTCGCCCCCGACGTCATCGCCCTCGGCACCCCGCCGTTCGATCCGCAGCTGGCTGAGGAGTTCTGGCGGGCGTTCGCCACCGCCGCCGGGATCACCCTCCACATCCGGCTGCGCACCGGCAAGAACGCCCACCACATCATCGAGGCCTCCTTCAAGGGGGTGGCCCGCGCCCTGCGGGATGCGGTTCGCCAGGAAGGTGGGGGGATTCCCTCCACCAAGGGGGCACTGTGATCTCCCCGCCGCGCCCACCGGGTGGCCGCCACCCGGCCGCCTCGTGATTGCGGTCCTCGACTACGGCATCGGCAACCTCCGCTCCGCCGAAAAGGCACTCCAACACCTGGGATCGGACGCCCGCCTGGTCAGCGATCCCGACGAGGCGGCCCGGGCCGACGGGGTGGTCCTTCCCGGGGTCGGGGCCTTTGGTCCCTGCGCCCGGGCATTGCGGGAGAGCGGGCTGGATACCGTCGCCCTCGACGCCGTCACCCGGGGCCTCCCGTTCCTCGGCATCTGCATCGGGTTCCAGCTCCTCTACGAGGGTTCCGAAGAGGACCCGACCACCCCGGGCCTCGGGGTGCTGCCCGGGAGGGTGCGGGCGCTGCCGCCGGGGGTCAAGCACCCCCAGATGCAGTGGAACGTCCTCCAGGTGGGCCCCGCCGCCCCCTCCGGCCTGCTGGCCGGGCTCCCCGACCCGGCCTGGGTCTACTTCGTGCACTCCTTCGCCCCCGAGGTGACCGCGGAGACCACCTCCACCTGTGACTACGGCGGGACGGTCACCGCCTCCGCCGGCCTCGGCCCGGTGTGGGGAACCCAGTTCCACCCGGAGAAGTCCGGCCCGGTGGGGCTCGGCATCCTGGCCAACTTCGTGCGGCGGGTGGACGGGAACGGCTCGGCTGCGGGCTCGGTCTCCTAGTGGACCTCTATCCGGCCATCGACATCCGGGACGGCGGGGCGGTCCGGCTGATCCAGGGCGACTTCGACCGGCAGACCGACTACGGGGATCCGGTGGCCCTGGCCCGGAGCTTCGCGGCGGCCGGCGCTCCCTGGCTCCACGTCGTCGATCTCGATGCCGCCCGAACCGGCGTGGCCGCCAACCGGGCCACCGTGCTGGCCATTGCCGCGGCGGTGGACATCCCGGTACAGACCGGCGGGGGGGTGCGGACCGATCAGGACATCGACACCCTGCTGTCGGGGGGGATCGCCCGGGTCATCCTCGGCAGCGCGGTGCTGGACGACCCGGGGTTGGCCGCCCGGTCGGCCCGGCGGCATCCGGGGCGGATCGCGGTGGGCCTCGACTACCGGCTGGACGCCGAGGGCCGGGCGGAGATCGCCATCCGTGGGTGGGAGGAGTCGGGAGGCCGGACGGTGAACGAAGTTCTCGACGAGCTGGCCGAGGTGGAGCTGGCCGCGGTCATCGTCACCGCCATCGAACGCGACGGGATGCTGTCGGGCCCCGACCTGGTCGGGCTGGCGGCGGTGCTGGAGGCCACCGCCCTCCCGGTGATCGCCTCCGGCGGGGTCGGCTCCGCCCCGGACATCGAGGCCCTGGCCGGCCTGTCGGTGGAGACCGGCGGCGGCCAACGCCGCCTCTACGGGGCGATCACCGGCCGGGCCCTGGTCGACGGCCGGATGACGGTGGCGGAGGGGGTGGCGGCATCCGCACGGTGAGGGTCATCCCCTGTCTCGATGTCGACGCCGGGCGGGTGGTGAAGGGCGTCCAGTTCGTCGATCTCTTCGACGCCGGGGACCCGGTCGAGCTGGCCACCCGCTACGACGCCCAGGGGGCCGACGAGCTCATCTTCTTGGATATCACCGCTTCCTCCGACCACCGCCAGACCATGGTCGAGGTGGTGTCCCGGACCGCCGAGCGGGTGTTCATCCCCTTCACCGTCGGCGGCGGGGTGCGGTCGGTCGACGACGCCCGGACGTTGTTGCGGGCCGGCGCCGACAAGGTGGGGGTCAACACCGCGGCGGTGGAACGGCCCGACCTGGTGGCGGAGATCGCCGCCGAGTTCGGCGCCCAGTGCGTGGTGGTGGCCATCGACGCCCGCCGCCGGACGGGCGCCGGGGAGGAGGGTTGGGAGGTGTTCACCCATGGAGGGCGGACCGCCACCGGGCTCGACGCGGTGGCGTGGGCGGAGCGGTGCGCGGCCATCGGCGCCGGCGAGATCCTCCTCACCTCCATGGACCGGGACGGCACCCGGGACGGATTCGACCTCGCTCTCACCCGGCAGATCTCCGACCGGTGCCCGGTGCCGGTCATCGCCTCCGGCGGGGTGGGGGAGCTCGACCATCTGGTGGCCGGGGCATTGGAGGGGGCAGCCGACGCGGTGCTGGCAGCGTCGATCTTCCATCTTGGCGAGTTCACGGTGGGGGAGGCCAAGGCCCACCTGGCCGCCGCCGGGGTACCGGTCCGGCCGGGGTAAGCCTGACCGGAGCGCCCGGAAGGGAGTCCCGGCCGGCGTTGGTAGCCTGGTGGGGTGCCTACTGCAACCCCCGTGACCCCCGGCATCAGCCGTGAAGGCGTCGGTGATGAGCCCCGACAGCCCATCACTGTGCTGGCCGACCGGGTGTTGGTCCAAGTGGCCCAAGCCGAGGGGGAACGCCGTTCGAGGGCGGGGATCCTGATCCCGGCCACCGCCCAGGTGTCCCGCCGACTGGCCTGGGCGGAGACGGTGGCCGTCGGCCCCCATGTCCGCACCATCAAGGTGGGGGACAACGTCTTGTTCAACCCCGAAGACATGTTCGAGGTCGAGATGCACGGCGACGAGTACGTCATCCTCCGGGAGCGCGACATCCATGCGGTGGCGTCGACCCGCATCGACGGCGGCACCGGCCTCTATCTCTAAACCTCTCGTTCACCCTCACCTCCGCCCGCCAATGCCCACAACCAGGGAGCCCGTCTCGTGAGCACCACCGAGAAGCAGTCCAACTACATCGCCACCCCGGTGCCCTTCACCGCCGAAGAGCTGGCGGCGGTGAGCTACAACGCCGACGGCCTGGTCCCGGCCATCGTCCAGGACGCCTCCGATCAGGCGGTGCTGATGTTCGCCTGGATGAACGAGGACTCACTGATCAAGACCCTGGAGACCGGACGCACCTGGTTCTGGAGCCGTAGCCGCCAGGAATTCTGGTGCAAGGGCGAGACCTCCGGCGACCGCCAGTACGTGCGGAGTCTCAGCTACGACTGCGATGGGGACGTGCTGCTGGTCGTCGTCGACCAGGAAGGGAAGGGCGCCTGCCACACCGGCAACCGCTCTTGCTTCTACCGGTCGTTCGGCGACGCCGTCCCACCGCCATGAGCGAATCCGGATCCGGATCCGGGCCCGGCGAGGGTGGCTTCCGGATCCTGGCGGCCAAGCACCGGATCGTCCCGGTGTGGCGGGAGCTGATCGCCGACACCATCACCCCGGTCGGGGTGTTCCTCCAGATCGTCGGCCCAGGTGAACGGGTCGGCTTCCTCCTCGAGTCGGTGGAGGGCGGCGAGCGCTGGGGCCGGTACTCCTTCGTCGGCCGCAACCCGCTGGCCACCGTGAAGGCGGTCGGCACCACCGTCACCACCTCGGGGCCGCTGGACCTCGACGCAGTGACCGACGACGCCGTCACCGGCGACGGCGGGGTGCTGGCGGCCGTGGAGTCCATCCTCAACGCGTTCGAGTCCCCCGAGCTCTCCGACCTCCCCCCGCTCCATGCCGGGCTGGTCGGCTATCTCGGCTACGACGTGGTCCGCGAGGTCGAGCACCTCCCCGACATCCCCCCCGACGACCTCGGCCATCCCGATGCCATCCTCGCCGTCATCGGCCAGCTGGCCGCCTTCGACCACTGGCGCCAGCGGGTGGTGCTGATCGACAACGTGGTGGTCGACCCGGCCTGGGGGATCGACGAGCTCGACGCCGCCTATGCCGCCGCCCAGGGACGGCTGGACGAGCTGGCCGCCGACTGCTTCCGCCCCCTCGACGAGCCGGCCCGGCCGCTGCCCGCCAATGCCCCGGCCCCCGACGACGTGGTCCGCACCATGTCCGACGGTCTCTATCAGGACGCCGTCCGGGTGGCCAAGGACCATGTCACCGCCGGGGACGTCTTCCAGGTGGTGCTCTCGCAACGGTTCGACCTGCCGGTCCTCGGGGTCGATCCCTTCGACGTCTACCGGGTGCTCCGGCTGGTCAACCCCAGCCCCTACCTCTACTTCCTCCGGTTCCCGGAGGTGACGGTGGTCGGCGCCTCCCCCGAGCCGATGGTGCGGCTGCGGGACGGCACGGTGGTGTCCCGCCCCATTGCCGGATCGCGGCCCCGGGGCCGGACCCCGGGGGAGGACCTCCGGCTGCAGGGCGAGCTGGTGGAGGACCCGAAGGAAGTGGCCGAGCACGTGATGCTGGTCGACCTGGCCCGCAACGACGTGGGCCGGGTGGTGTCGTTCGGGACCGAGCACCTCGACGAGATGATGGTGGTGGAGCGCTACAGCCACATCATGCATCTGACCTCCCAGGTGTCGGGGACCCTGGCTCCCGGCAAGGGCCCGATCGACGTGCTGCGGGCGACGCTGCCGGCCGGCACATTGTCGGGGGCGCCGAAGGTGCGGGCCATGGAGGTCATCGACGACCTGGAGCCGACCAAGCGGGGGATCTACGGCGGGGTGGTCGGCTATCTCGACTTCTCCGGGAACCTCGACACCGCCATCGCCATCCGGACCATGACCGTCCACCCCGATGGCCGGGCCTCGGTACAGGCGGGGGCCGGGATCGTGGCCGACAGCGACCCGGCGTCGGAGAACGCCGAGTGCGCCCACAAGGCGGCGTCGATGCTGTCGGCCGTGGCCATGACCCGGGCGTCGGCCAACGCGGCGTCGACACCGACGGCCGGGCCGACGGTGCCGCCATCCACCATAACGACGGCCGCCCTGGCCGGATCGTCGGTCGAGCCATGAGCATCGCCGCCCACCACCAGACGATCGCCGGCTACCGGGCCCTCCGCGACTCGGTGGGGGCCCACCGGATCCACCGCGACGTGCTGTCGGTGTCCGGTCCCGATGCGGTGAGCTACCTCCAGGGCCAGTGCAGCCAGGATCTGGACGGCCTGGCCATCGGCGCCACCACCGAGTCGCTGCTCCTCAGCCCCCAGGGAAAGTTGGACGCCTTCTTGCGGATCACCCGCACCGGGGACGATGCCTTCGTCCTCGACACCGATCCCGGATTCGGCGAGGTGGTGCGGGCCCGGTTGCTGAGGTTCCGGCTCCGGGTGAAGGTGGAGATCGAACCCCTGAAGTGGCAGGGGATGGCAGTGCGGGGTCCCGACGCCGACCGAGCCGGGGTGGTGCCGGCCGGGACCGCCGCCGATCCGCCGGTGCTCCGACTCCCGGTCGACTGGCCCGGATTCGCCGGCTTCGACCTATTGGGTCCCGGCGACGGGGGAGCGGAGGCCGAGGCCTGGGTGGAGGAGTCGGTCCCGCGGGTCGATGAGGAGGCCTGGGAGGCGGTGCGGATCGAGGCCGGGCTCCCGGTCAACGGGCGGGAGCTCACCGAGGCCACCATCGCCGCCGAAGCCGGGCTGGTGGAGCGGACGGTGTCGTTCACCAAGGGCTGCTTCACCGGCCAGGAGCTGGTCGCCCGGCTCGACTCCCGCGGCTCCAAGGTGGCCCGGAAGCTGGCCGGCCTGGTTGTCGCCTCCGGGTCCGAGGTTCCGCCGGTGGGGGCGACGGTGTGGACCGCCGACGGCGAGCACGAAGTCGGCCAGCTCACCTCGGTGGCCTGGTCGCCGGGCTTCGACGCTCCGGTGGCGCTCGCCACCCTCCATCGTCGGGTCAGCCCCCCCGAGACCGTCTCGGTACGGTGGGAAGCCGACGACGCCGCCCACCAGTTCGACGCCGACGCCAGGCCGTTGCCCCTGGTCAGCTGAGCATCAGGCTTGTCGCCGGCCCCTCCGACGCCCATAATGACGGCAGTGGAGGCTGGGGCTGGAGCGGTGGAGGAGGAAGCGGAGGACGCCGGCGGGAGTGAGCCGGACGGGTTCGTCTTTCCCCACGATCCCCGGGACGGTTGGGAACCGGGAGCCCCGTCGCTGCGGGCGATGGGGCCGAGTGCCGTCTTCGGCGCCCTCATCCCCCTCGGCGTCTACTACCTGGTCCGCAGTCACGTGGGGGGCGATGCCCCCGCCCTGGCCATTGCCGGGATTCCCGCCGCCCTCTGGGTCACCATCGAATTCATCCGGCAGAAGCGGATCGACCCGATCGGCGCCATCGTGTTATTCGGCTTCATCGCCGGATTGCTGGCCTCCTACGCCCTCGGCGGGAGCGCCTTCGTCCTCAAGGTGCGGGATTCGGCCTTCACCTCCCTGTTCGGGCTGGCCTGTCTGCTTTCGCAACTTGGCGGGCGCCGGCCGATCATCTTCTACATCGGTCGGGCCCTGTCCGCCGGTGACGACCCCGTCCGCCGGAAGGCCTTCGACGGACTGTGGGAGATGGCCCCGGCCCGGGTCCTGTTCGGCATGATCAACACTGCCTGGGGGGTCGGGCTCATCTGTGACGCCGCCGCCCGGGTCCTGTTGGCGGTGGTCCTTCCCACCGGCCCGTTCCTGGCCGTCTCCCCGGTGGTAGGGGGGGTGTTCATCGGCGGCCTGCTGGCCTTCACCATCTGGCTGGCCAAGTGGGGTCGGGGTCGAGCGGAGTCGGCCATGGATGCCGACTTCCCGGAGGGGGCGGGAACCCTACGGGGGATGCTGCACTATCGCCGGACCAACGCCGCGGCCGCGGCGATGGCGGCGGTCACCGTCCCCATCGAGAATCCCGACTGATCCGACCGCCAACCCGAATCCCGGAGGATGTCGCCGCCTTGCCTATAGTTGGCGGAGGCGAGGTCCCCAAGCCGGCGATGGATCGGGGGACGACGACACCGGAGGAGGATCGTGACCCCAGGCCGTAAGGACGACGACAAGGGCACTGGGCGGGTCCAGGCACTCGGTGGTGAGACCCTGCAGTTGGTGGTCGACTACGTCAAGCAGGAGACCCTCCAGCCGCTGAAGGGACTCGGGCGGTTCATCGTCTTTGGAGTGGCCGGGTCGGTGGCGCTCGGCATCGGGCTGGTGATTGCCGCCATCGGGTTGCTCCGGGTGCTGCAGGCGGAGACCGGCAGCACCTTCACCGGCAACTGGTCCTGGGCCCCCTACCTGATCTGCATGGTGGCGGTGGTGGCGGTGGCCGCCCTGGCGGTGACGGCGGTGAGCCGGGGCCAGGGACGGCGACAAGTCGAACAAGACAAGGAGACAGCATGAGCCCGGCATCGGGAACCATCACCCGTGACGACATCGAGGCCCGCTTCCGCGAGCTCAACGGCGAGGTCGTCACCGAGGTGGAGTCGGCCCGTTCCAAGCTGCTGGTGGCGGGGGCGGCGGCGGCCGTACTGGTGATCACCATCGCGTTCTTGGCCGGCCGTCGACGCGGGCGGAGCCGCTCGACGGTGGTCGAGGTTCGGCGGATCTGAGCAGTGGAGCGCCTCCTCCGCTACCTCCTGAAGAACGGGTTCCGCCGCGGCTTCCGGGGCGAGCACCCCATCTGGTTCGTGATCGGGGCCTCGGCCTGGCTGCTCATCCGGGCCCGGCGGCACGACGACGACGTCGTCTACCGGACGGTCCTCCGCCCCGGCGAGCGGCTGGTGGTGGCGACCCGGGATCCGGGTCCGGCCGACCCGTCCGGCGATTGACAGCGGTGGGAGACGAAGTCGATCGCGCCATCCTTCGTGACGGTGAACGGGTCCTGTTGGTCGATGCCAAGGAGCGCCAGTACCTCATCACCCTGCGGGCCGGTTCCAACTTCCACACCCACATGGGCATCGTCGGCCATGACGACCTGATCGGCAGCCCGGAGGGGTCCACCGTCCTCGGCACCACCGGCCGGCGGTTTCTGGTGGTCCGCCCCACCCTCACCGACGTGGTGCTGAAGATGCCCCGGGGGGCACAGGTCATCTACCCGAAGGACCTGGCCGCCATCATGGTGCTGGCCGACATCGCCCCCGGCGTCACCGTGTTGGAAGCCGGGGTGGGATCGGGGGCGCTGTCGATGGCCCTGCTGCGGGCCGGCGCCGAGGTGGTCGGCTACGAACTGCGGGAGGACTTCGCCGAACGGGCCAAAGCCAATGTGGAGGCATTGGTGGGGGACTACCCCCGCTATCAGGTCGAGCTGCGCGACGTCTACGAGGGCATCGAGGAGCGGGGGCTCGATCGGATCGTGCTCGATCTTCCGGAGCCCTGGCGGGTGCTGCCCCATGCGGAGCTGTCCATGCGTCCGGGAGGGATCCTCTGCGCCTATCTGCCCACCATCAACCAGACATCGGAACTCCGCACCGCCCTGGCCCGTTCCGCCTTCGGGATGGCCTCCACCGTCGAGGTCCTCTACCGGACCTGGCATGTGGAGTCCCGCTCGGTCCGCCCCGACCACCGCATGGTGGGGCACACCGGCTTCCTCACCACCGCCCGCCTGCTGGTGCCGGAGACCGGAGCGACGCCGTACAACGGCAAGAAGTACGGCGGGGCCGAGGATCAGGATCCGGACACCGGGGACGATGCGGGGATGGTCCCCGACCCGATCTGACCGGCGGGGAGAGGGCGAAGCCGTCAGCGGGTGGGAAGGCTCAGCTCTGCTCGATGAAGATGCACTCGCCGGGGCATTCCTCCGAAGCCTCGACCACCGCGTCCTCGAGGTCGCTCGGGACGCTGGCCATCCCGGCGGAACCCCCCGGCTCGTTCTTCACGTCGGCGCCTTCCTTGACGTAGGCCAGGCCGTCGTCGAGCAGAGTGAAGACGGCAGGCGCGATCTCCTCGCAGAGACCATCGCCGGTGCAGAGATCCTGGTCGATCCAGACCTTCATCAGTGACAACTCTCCTAGGTACGTTTCGGTCCACGCGGACGTGGACGGCCGACAACGGCAGTTCCTGCGGGTAGACAGCGCCAAAGCCCGCTGCCGACCCCCTAAGGGCCTCCAACCCGTACGCCATGCTATCCCGAACCGCGCCAGGCCCAAGTTGACGCCTGGCCAGGTACCCGTCCGGGCGTCAGGGTGGCGCTTGATCCAAGCAGGTGCCGGTGTATGGTCGCCATTGAGGAGCCCAGCCATGAGAGGTGATTCCGACGACTGATCCTGACAACGCAGAGGACCGGCGGCAGCCGGGCGATGGGATGGAGAGCGACGATCTCGCCACCTTGCGCATCCGCGCCCAGGAGGCGGAAGAAGAGGTCACCCTGCTCCGGCGCCGGCTCCAGGAGAGCCCGCTGCGGGTCCAGACCCTGGAGGAGCGACTGCTGGAGACCAAGGGCCAGCTGGCCCAGGCGGTGTCCCAGAACGAGAAACTGACCTTCACCCTCCAGACGGCCAAGGAGCACATCACCAACCTCCGCGAAGAGGTGGAGAAGCTCACCCAGCCGCCGGCCGCCTACGGCACCTTCCTCGGCACCAACGATGACGGGTCGGTCGACGTCTTCTCCGGCGGCCGCAAGATGCGGGTGTCGCTCCACCCCGAGATCGCCCTCGGCGAGCTCCAACGCGGGGACGAAGTGGTCCTCAACGAATCCCTCAACGTCATCCTGGCCCGGGAGGGCGAAGGTTCCGGCGAAGTGGTGGTGTTGAAAGAGGTGCTCGACGGGGGCACCCGGGCCCTGGTCTACTGCCGCGCCGACGAGGAGCGGGTAGTGGAGCTGGCCGACGCCCTCATCGGGGTGAAGCTCCGTTCCGGCGACACCGTACTGATGGAATCGCGCACCGGCCTGCTGGTGGAGAAGCTGGCCCGGCCGGAGGTGGAAGAGCTGGTCCTCGAGGAAGTGCCGGATGTCACCTACGCCGACGTCGGCGGCCTCGACGCCCAGATCGAGGCGATCACCGATGCGGTCGAGCTTCCCTACCTCCACCGCGAATTGTTCGCCGAGCACAAGCTGCCCGCCCCCAAGGGGATCCTGCTCTACGGCCCGCCGGGTTGCGGGAAGACCCTGATCGCCAAGGCGGTGGCCAACTCGCTGGCCAAGAAAGTCGCCCAGGTGACCGGCAACACCAACACCCGCAGCTACTTCTTGAACATCAAGGGCCCCGAGCTCCTCAACAAGTACGTGGGTGAGACCGAGCGGCAGATCCGGCTGGTCTTCCAGCGGGCCCGGGAGAAGTCGGAAGAGGGGGTCCCGGTCATCGTCTTCTTCGACGAGATGGACTCGCTGTTCCGGACCCGGGGCACCGGCATCAGCTCAGACATGGAGTCGACCATCGTGCCCCAGCTGCTGGCGGAGATCGACGGGGTGGAGACCCTCCGCGACGTCATCGTCATCGGGGCGTCGAACCGGGAGGACCTGATCGACCCGGCCATCCTCCGTCCCGGCCGGTTGGACGTGAAGATCCGCATCGAGCGCCCCAACGAGGTGGCCGCCACCCAGATCTTCTCCCGCTACCTGACTCCGGACCTCCCCCTCGATGCCGACGAGGTCAAGACCCGGGGCGGCGGGGATCCGGCCAAGGCCACCCAGGCCATGATCGAGGCCACCGTCACCGAGATGTACCGGGAGGACGAGGAGAACCGGTTCCTGGAGGTGACCTACCAGAACGGTGACAAGGAGATCCTCTACTACCGCGACTTCTCCTCCGGCGCCATGATTGAGAACATCGTCCGCCGGGCCAAGAAGCTGGCCATCAAGCGGGCCATCGCCGGGACCGGCCGGGGGATCCGCACCGATGACCTGCTGGAGTCGATCCGCCAGGAGTACAAGGAGAACGAGGATCTCCCCAACACCACCAACCCCGACGACTGGGCGAAGATCTCCGGAAAGAAGGGCGAGCGGATCGTCTACATCCGCACGCTCATCAGCGAAGACCTGGGCACCAAGGGCGGCCGGTCCATCGAACGGGTGGGCACCGGTCAGTATCTTTGAGCTGAAGCGAGGGTAGGGTCAGCGCGTGGCCATCCCCAAGGTCTGCGGTATCGAAACCGAGTATGGCATTCACGTCGAAAACGGCGATCCCAACCCGATCGCGGCTTCGTCGGTGCTCATCAACGCCTATGCCCAGGACATCGCCCGCCAGCAGACCGGGTGGGACTTCGAGGACGAATCGCCCGGCAATGACGCCCGCGGCTTCGCCCGGGAGGGCTCGATGCCGCCGGAGGTGGAGACCCACCTGCTGAACACCGTGCTCACCAACGGGGCCCGTTTCTACGTCGACCACGCCCACCCGGAGTTCTCCACCCCCGAATGCGCCGACGCCCTGGAGTGTGTGCGCTACGACCGGGCCGGCGAGCAGATCCTCATCCGGTCGATGGTGGCGGCCAACGCCTCGGTGCCGGACGGCCGAAGGTTCGTGGTCTACAAGAACAACTCCGACCGGAAGAGCAACTCCTACGGGACCCACGAGAACTACTTGATGGACCGGGCGGCGCCGTTCGACCGGATCATCTTCGGGATCACCCCCCACTTCGTCACCCGGGCCATCTACACCGGCGCCGGCAAGGTGGGCTCGGAGACCTCGACCCACGACGACCGGAAGGCCGACTTCCAGCTCACCCAGCGGGCGGAGTTCTTCGAGGAGCGGGTGGGGCTGGAGACGACCCTCAAGCGACCCATCATCAACACCCGGGACGAGCCCCACGCCGACCCCCACCGCTACCGCCGCCTCCACGTCATCGTGGGGGACGCCAATCTGGCCGAAGTCGCCACCCTCCTGAAGGTGGGCACCACCTCGCTGGTGTTGGCCATGATCGAGGACAACGTGAGCGGCACCCGCAACCTCGATCTGGCCGACCCGGTCGCGGCCATGCACCAGGTGTCGTTCGACCGGACGCTGGCCCGGCCCCTGGAGATGTCTGACGGCTCGACCGCCACCGCCCTGGAGATCCAGTGGGAGCTGTTCTCGTTGGCCCGCAAGTACGCCGACGACAGCGGGTTGGAGTGCATGGGGAACCTGGCAGTGGGGGAGGAGGTGCTCCGGCGTTGGGAGATGGTCCTCCACGGGCTGGAGACCGATCCGATGTCCCTCTCCCGGCAGCTCGACTGGGTGGCCAAGCTCCGGCTGCTGGAGGGGTACCGGGCGCGCCACGGGTGCGGATGGGACGACCCCCGGCTGGCGGCCATGGATCTGCAGTATCACGACCTTCGTCCCGAACGATCCCTCTTCCAGCGGCTGGACACCGAGAAGTTGATCAGCGAGGAGGATGTCGTCAGCGCCATCACCGAGCCGCCCCGGAACACCCGGGCCTGGTTCCGGGGGCAGTGCCTGACCAAATGGCCGGCGGAAGTGGTCACCGCCAACTGGGATTCGTTGGTCTTCGACCTCGGCACCGATCCGCTGCGGCGCGTCCCTATGATGGACCCCCTACGAGGCACGGCCGACCATGTCGATGAGATTTTGCAGCAGAGCGCAACTCCGTCGGAGTTGCTGGATCGGCTGAGCAGCTAGGAGAGTGGCAGATGGCTGAACGAGAGATGAAGAAGAAGACCAGTGGCACGGACCACGCCAAGGAGGCGCTGGAAGAGGTCCCGGCCACATCGGACAAAGGCGAGAAGCTGAAGGCGGAGTTGGACGACCTCCTCGACGAGATCGACGAGGTGCTGGAGGACAACGCCGAGGAGTTCGTGCGCAACTACGTGCAGAAGGGCGGGGAGTAGACCCGGTGACCTTGCCGTTCTTTGCCCCATTGGATGATCCCGGGCCGGACTTCGCCCGCCTCATCCGCCGAATGCAGGTTCCGACGCCGGCGGCCGTCGATGGTGGGCGGGCGGGCTCGGGTCATGCCGGCAGCCCGGAGTTCCGCCACGGCACCACGGTGGTCGCCCTCCGGTTTGCCGACGGCATCGTGATGGCCGGTGACCGCCGGGCCACCGAAGGCCACGCCATCGCCCACCGGTCGATGGAGAAGGTGTTTCCGGCTGACCGCTATTCGGCGGTGGCCATCGCCGGCGCCGCCGGGCCGGCGGTGGAGATGGTGCGGCTGTTCCAGACCCAGCTCGAGCACTACGAGAAGGTGGAAGGGGTGGTGCTCAGCCTGGAGGGGAAGGCCAACCAGCTGAGCCAGATGGTGCGCGAGCACCTGCCCATGGCCATGCAGGGGCTGGCGGTGGTCCCGCTGTTCGCCGGCTACGACCTGGCCCGGGGCACCGGCCGCATCTTCACCTACGACGTCACCGGCGGTCACTACGAGGAGACCGAGCACAACGCCACCGGCTCCGGCGGTCGGGACGCCCGGACCACCATCAAGCTCGGGTACCGGGCGGGGATGGCCCGGGATGCGGCGGTGGAGCTGGCCATCCTGGCACTGTTCGAGGCGGCCGACGAGGACTCCGCCACCGGTGGCCCGGATCTGGTCCGGGGCATCTACCCGCTGGTGGCCACCGTCACCGCCGACGGCTTCGAGGCGGTGCCGGAGGACGAGGTGGCGCAGCGGTTCGCCGACCTCATCGAGCGCCGCCGGTCGGAGGGTCGCGAATCATGACCATGCCGTACTACGTGGCCCCCGAACAGGTCATGAAGGACCGGGCCGAGTATGCCCAGAAGGGCATCGCCCGGGGCCGGTCGCTGATCGCCAGCGTCTACGACCAGGGCATCGTGATCGTGGCCGAGAACCCGTCGCGCTCCCTCCACAAGATCAGCGAGATCTATGACCGGATCGCCTTCGCCGGGGTGGGCAAGTACAACGAGTTCGACCAGCTGCGGGTGTCCGGGGTTCGCCACGCCGACACCAAGGGCTACGCCTACAGCCGGGAGGACGTCGACGCCCGGTCACTGGCCAACCTCTACGCCCAGTACCTCGGCAACGTCTTCACCCACGAGATGAAACCGTTGGAGGTGGAGATCCTGGTGGCCGAGTTGGGCACCGAGCTCCACCCCCATCAGCTGTACCACATCGCCTATGAGGGGACCATCACCGACGAGGACCGTTACGCCGTCCTCGGCGGGGAGACCGAGACCATCGCCGAGAAGCTGGAGTCTGCCTGGACGGAGAACTGGCCGCTGGCCTCCGCGCTGCAAACCACGGTGGGGGCCCTGGCGGGGCCGGACCGGACCCTGGAGGGCAAGGACCTGGAGGTGGCGGTGCTGGCCGAGGGGAACGGCCGACGGGCGTTCCACCGGATGCTGAACGGCGAGCTGGACGCCCTGTTGGCCTCCGGGTGAGCCCCGCCCGACCCCGGGGAGCTGGCTCTCCGCGGGGATCCGGTGCCCGCAAGGTACCGTGAGGGCATGGACAAGCGCATCTTCGGCTTGGAAAACGAATACGGGGTCACCTGCACGCTGCGAGGGCAGCGCCGGCTGAGCCCCGACGAGGTCGCCCGCTACCTGTTCCGTCGGGTGGTCAGCTGGGGCCGGTCCTCCAACGTCTTCCTCGAGAACGGCGCGCGGCTGTATCTGGACGTGGGCAGCCACCCGGAGTACGCCACCCCCGAGTGCGACGACATCGCCGAGCTGGTGGTGCACGACAAGGCGGGGGAGTGGATCCTCTCTTCGTTGGTGGACGGGGCCGAGACCCGTCTGCAGGAAGAGGGCATCCGCGGCGACATCTACCTGTTCAAGAACAACACCGACTCGGCCGGCAATTCCTACGGGTGCCATGAGAATTACCTCACCAGCCGGCGGGACGACTTCGCCCACTACACCGAGGTGCTCATCCCGTTTCTGGTCAGCCGCCAGATCTACGCCGGTGCCGGCAAGGTGCTCCAGACCGCCCGCGGCGCGGTGTTCTGCCTCAGCCAACGGGCCGAGCACATCTGGGAGGGCGTCTCGTCGGCCACCACCCGGAGCCGGCCGATCATCAACACCCGGGACGAGCCCCACGCCGACGCCGAGAAGTACCGCCGGCTCCACGTGATCGTGGGCGACTCCAACATGAGCGAGTACGCCACCTTCTTGAAGGTGGGGACGACCAGCATCATGTTGCGGATGCTGGAGGACCCGGCCACCGTCCTGCCCGACCTCACTTTGGAGAACCCCATCCGGGCCATCCGGGAGATCAGCCACGACATCACCTGCCGGCGGACGGTGCGGCTGGCCAACGGGCGGGAGATGAGCGCACTGGACATGCAGGCCGAGTATCTGCAGCGGGCGCTCAAGTACCGCGACCGGCAAGGGCTCTCCCCCCAGGAGGACCGGGCCCTGGACATGTGGGAGCACTGCCTGAAAGGCCTGGGGTCCGACCCCCTCTCGCTCCACCGGGAGTGCGACTGGGTGGCCAAGTACCGGTTGATCGACAGCTACCGCCATCGGCACCGGCTCGCCCTCAACAGTCCGGCCGTCTCCCTCCTCGACCTGCAATACCACGACGTGGATCGCAACCGCGGCCTCTACTACCGCCTGCAGCGGCACGACCAGCTCGACCGGATCTGTGACGACGCCGACATCGCCACCGCCATGTCCACCCCGCCCCAGACCACCCGGGCCCGGCTGCGGGGGGAGTTCGTCCGCCGGGCCAAGGAACGGCGGCGGGACTTCACCGTCGACTGGGTGCACCTCAAGCTCAATGACCAGGCCCAACGGACGGTGCTGCTGAAGGACCCGTTCAAGTCCAAGGACGACCGGGTGGACAAGCTGATCGCCGGGCTGTGAGAGCGCACGGGTAACCGTGCAGTAGGGTCCACCGATTGTGGCTATTGATGAAACGACGGAGATGCCGGCACCGACGTCCAGCGAGAAACCGAAATCCTCCGGCTCCGCCGGGCGCTGGTTGATCGAGTGGGCGATCATCCTGGTGCTGGTGGTCGGGTTCACCTTCGTGCTCCGCACCTTCGTGATCCAGACCTTCTCCATCCCGTCGGGCTCGATGCTCCCCACCCTCCAGGTGGGGGACCGGATCATCGTCAACAAGCTGAGCTACGACTTCCACGGGGTCCATCGGGGCGACATCGTGGTGTTCAAGCGCCCTCCGCTGGAGTCGCAGAACTACTCGGATCTGGTCAAGCGGGTGGTCGGGCTTCCCGGTGAGACCATCTCGTCGGTGAACGGCAAGATCTACATCAACGGCAAGCCACTGAACGTCCCCTGGCTTCCCTCCGGACCCCAGAGCTATACCGGCCCGCTGGCCTCTGACGCCCATCCGCAGTTCAACATGCCCGGCCCGGTGAAGATCCCCGCCGGGGAGTTCTACGTGATGGGCGACAACCGGACCGACTCGGAGGACAGCCGCTTCTTCGGCCCCATCCCCCAATCGCTGATCGTGGGCCGGGCGGTGGCGGTGGTGTGGCCGGTGAGCCGGATCAAGGGGCTCTGACCCCCCGACCGGCGGAGCCACGCCCTGACCGCGGGTCGCGGCCTGGAGAGCAGGTCAGCAGGCACCCGCCCCGCCACTGGCGGCGAGCGCCGATACACTCGGTTGCGTGCCATTCCTGAGCCCGGCCAAGATCCTGATCATTCTGGTGGTGGCGTTGGTGGTCCTCGGGCCCGACAAGCTGCCGAAGGTGGCCAAGCAGATCGGCGGGCTGTGGGGTGACTTCCGCAAGTTCCGTGAGCGGCTGGAGACGGACGTCCGGGGCTCGTTCCCCGACCTCCCCCCGACCGACAAGATCGCCCAGGCCGTCCGGTCCCCGCTCTCGTTCCTCGGCACCCTGGCCGACGCCCACGAGTCGGAGAACGGCACCTCATCCGTGGCCGTCGACGGCTCCGAACCTCTCGGTGCATCCGGAGACGCGGTCCAACCCTCGGCCAACGGCAATCGACCGGCGGGAACGGTGAGATCGGAAGAGGAATCGGCGATCCTCCCCGGTGGCTCGCCTCCCGGCTCGGGAGGGGTGGTGCACCGGGTACGGGTGTCGGGCGTCGAGGTGCCCGACGACCCCGGCATGAACTAGATCCCGGATCACCGGCGGCTCGAGGACGAACACGATGGCTATCAGCCTGAAGCGGCGGAGCGAGACCAGATCCAAACCCGACTCGATGACGCTGGTCGAGCACCTGACCGAGCTCCGGCGCCGGGTGCTGGTCTGCGCGCTGGCCTTCATCGTGGCCGCCACCGTCGCCTTCATCGTCTACAACCCGATCCTCCACTTTCTGAAGGAGCCGTACTGCCAGGCGGCTCCCCATCACTGCGCCTTCTACATCACCGGACCCCTCGACGGCCTCTCCCTCCGGGTGAAGATCGCCGCCTACGGCGGGCTGTTCGCCTCCTCGCCGGTGCTGTTGTGGGAGCTGTGGCGGTTCATCACCCCGGGACTCAACCCGAAAGAGAAGAAGTACGCCATCCCCTTCATCGTGGCGTCGATCACCCTGTTCGCCCTCGGGTGCCTGGTGGCCTATGTGACCTTCCCCCACGCCCTCAAGTTCTTGGACTCGGTCGGGGGGCCGAGCCTCAACCAGATCCTCGACCCCACCAAGTACCTGAGCCTCATCGTGCTGTTGATGACCGTCTTCGGGCTCACCTTCGAGTTCCCGGTGCTGCTGGTGTCGCTGCAGGTGGCCGGGGTGCTGACCCCGAAACAGCTGTCCTCCTGGCGCCGATGGGCCATCGTATTGATCGTGGTGGTGGCCGGGGTGGTGACCCCCAGCTCCGACCCGTTCTCGATGATGGCCATGGCCATCCCCCTCTATCTCTTCTACGAGGCATCGATCGTCATCGGTAAGATCCTCAACCGGTGAGCGCCGGTCGGGATGAAGGTGAGTCCCGGGACGGTGGCGGCGGGGCAGTCTTGCGGTCCGGGTTCGAGGCGAACCTCGGCTTCCCCCTCGACCCCTTCCAGCACCAGGCGATGGACGCCATCGACCGGGGGGAGTCGGTGCTGGTGTCGGCGCCGACCGGATCCGGGAAGACCATCATCGCCGACTACGCGGCGGCCACCGCGCTGGCTCACGGCGGCAAAGCCTTCTACACCACCCCGATCAAAGCGCTGTCCAACCAGAAGTTCGCCGAGTTGTCGGAGCGGTACGGGGCGGAGCGGGTCGGCCTGCTGACCGGCGATGTCTCCCACCACCCCCGGGCGCCGATCGTGGTGATGACCACCGAGGTCCTCCGGAACATGCTGTTCTCCAACTCGTCGATGCTCGACGGTCTGGAGGTCATCATCCTCGACGAGGTCCACTACCTCCAGGACCCCTACCGGGGGTCGGTGTGGGAGGAGGTGCTGGTGCTCACCCCCCGAGAGGTCCGATTCGTCAGCCTGTCGGCCACCGTCAACAACGCCGCCGACTTCGGGGCCTGGCTGTCATCGGTGCGGGGGACCACCCAGGTGGTGACCGAGACCCACCGGCCGGTCACCCTCCAGCACCACTATGCGGTGGCCGAGCGGGGGAGCCACCAGGTCACCGTGCTGCCGCTGTTCCGCCAGGGGAAGCCCAACCCCGACGGCCTCCGCCTCGACCAGCGACGGCAGCGGAACACCCGCCACCGGTTCCGGACCCCCCGGCGCACCGAGATGGCCGACTACCTGTCGGAAGCCGGGATGCTGCCCGCCATCACCTTCATCTTCTCCCGGGCCGCCTGTGACGATGCCACCCGGCAGTGCCTGCAGGACGGGATCCGGCTCACCACCTCCGAGCAACGGGTGCGGATCCGGGAGATCACCGAAGAGGCGGTGGAGCGGCTCTCCGACGACGACCTCTCCGCCCTCGGCTACGGGCCGTGGGCAGAGGCCCTGGAGGCGGGGATCGCCCCCCACCACGCCGGCCTGGTGCCGGCCTTCCGCCAGGCGGCGGAGCACTGCTTCTCGGAAGGGTTGCTGAAATTGGTGTTCGCCACCGAGACCCTGGCCCTCGGGATCAACATGCCCGCCCGCACGGTGGTGGTGGAGCGGTTCGCCAAGTTCCGGGGCAGCGACACCTCGGCGCTGACCGCCGGGGAGTACCAGCAGCTGACCGGCCGGGCCGGCCGGCGGGGGATCGACACCGTCGGCCACGCGGTGGTGCTCTGGTCCCAGGCCACCACCTTCGCCCAGGTGGCGGCCACCGCCTTGGCGGATCCCCCCGATCTGGTCTCCTCCTTCCATCCCACCTACAACCTGGCCGTCAACCTGGTCCGCCGATGGGACCGGGAGGCGGCCCACACCCTGTTGGCCGCCTCCTATGGGCAGTGGCAGGCGCCCCCCGACTCGCTGTCGCTCCCCGCCCAGCTGGATCGCCGGCTGGCGGTGCTCGAGTCCCGGGGCTACGTCGACGGGTGGCGGGTCACCCCGGCGGGGGAGGTGCTGGCCGGCATCTACCACGAGTCGGACCTGCTGGTGTCGGAGGCATTGCGGGCGGGGCTGTTCGACGGGCTGGAGCCGGCCCACCTGGCCGGGGTGGTCTCCGGGCTCACCTTCGAGGCGCGCCGGGCCGAGGAGAACCCGTCGATTCCCCGGCAACGACCGGTGGCCGAACGGCTGTCCGCCCTCGAGTCCCTGGCCGCCGACCTCCGGGCGGAGGAGCGCCGCCACGGGCTCCGACGGACGCGCCGCCCCGATCCCGGCCTGGCCCGCTCGGCGGTGGCCTGGGCCCAGGGAGGCCTGCTGTCCTCGGTCCTCCGCCACAACGATCTGGCCCCTGGCGACTTCGTGAGGAACATCCGCCAACTGATCGATCTGGTCCGCCAGCTGGCCCAGGTGGCCCGGGATCCGGACACCGCGGAGGCAGCCGGACTGGCGGTCGCCCTCTTGCGCCGCGGGGTGGTGGCCGCCGATGATCCAGTTCCAGTGGGGTCCGCGCCTGACGGTCCGGCCCGGTCCTAGTGTGATCCGGGCATGCTCCCCTACGCCGTCGAAACCTTCAGCCCCGCCGAGGAGGATATTCTCCGCCGGTACGTCACCAACCTCGACCTGCCGGTGTTCGCCCTGGTCAACCTGCCCGAGGTGGTCAAGGGGGCGCTGTTCGCCCGGTACTCGCGGTCCCCGAAGAGCCTGCGGCGCCTGTTTCTCGACGAGTTCGTCGGCGAGCTCGACATCGCCGGGGACGCCACCGTGGATGCCACCGTGGGGGTCGAACGGGCGGAGCAGCTCTACGAGAAGGTGTTCTTCGAGTACGGCGACGACTCGGTGGCCCAGCTGGGCGGGGTCCACCTGGCCTGCGAGCAGGCCTCCAACGTCCTGACCAAGATCCTCGAGTGGGGGCGGCTGATGGCCTACCTCGAGCAGTCGACCCGGTACATCGGTTACGACAGCCGGCTCACCACCGGTCACTACCGCTACTACCGCGACCCCGGCCTGCTCGACTCCTCGCTGGGCGCCCGTTACGTGGGGGACATGGACCGGATGTTCGACACCTACGGCGACCTGCTGGCCGAGGTCCAGACCTGGCTGACCAAACGACACCCGCGCCAAGCCGGCGACTCCGACTTCGTCCACCGACAGGCGGTCAAGGCCAAGGCCCTCGACTCCCTCCGCGGCCTGTTGCCGGCCGGGTCGCTGTCCAACGTCGGCATCTACGGCACCGGCCAGTCCTACGAGATGCTGTTGCTGCGGATGCGCTCGCACCCGCTTCCCGAAGCCCGGCGCTATGCGGCGATGATGCTGGAAGAACTGCGGAAGGTGATCCCGTCGTTCCTGCAACGGGTGGACCTGCCGGAGCGGGGAGGGGCGTGGTCGGCCTATCTGGAGAGGACCCGGGCCGACACCGGGCGTCTGGTCGAGTCCCTGTTCCCGGATCTCTGCCAGCCGGAGGACGGCCCGGTGTCGGGCCCCTCGGGGACGCCTTCGGTGACCTTGCTCGACTTCGACCCCGAGGGGGAGGAGAAGGTGATCACTGCCATCTGTGCCCCTCACACCCACCGCTCGGAAGAAGTGGTGCGACGGCGGGTCGAGGGGATGGGCGCCGAGGACCGCCGGGTGGTGCTGCGGGCCTATGTGGGCGATCGCACCAACCGTCGCCACCGGCCCGGCCGGGCCTTCGAGCGGACCGACTACCGGTTCGACGTGGTGAGCGACTACGGGGCGTTCCGGGACCTGCAGCGCCACCGGATGTTGACCATCGACTGGCAGTCGCTCGGCACCTCGCTCGGCTACGACGTGCCCGAGACGGTGGCGGAAGCGGGGGTGTCGTCCGCCTACATCGCTTCGATGGAGCGGTCCCGCGATCTCCATGCCGCCATGGCCCCGGTGTTCCCCCAGGAGTCGGCCTACGCGGTGGCGCTGGCCTACCGAATCCGTTATTCGATGCAGATGAATGCCCGGGAAGCCATGCACCTGACGGAGCTGCGATCGGGGGCCCAAGGTCATCCCACCTATCGCTGGGTGGCCCAGGAGATGCATCGTCAGATCGCTGACCAGGCCGGTCACCGGTTGCTGGCCGAAGCCATGTCCTACGTCGACTACGGGGGACGGGATCTGGAGCGATTGGAATCGGAGCGCCGGGCCGAACAGAAACGCGGACTCCAGGCGGCCAATCAAATTACTTCGCGTCCCTGACCTGGGAACTTGGGAGAAGTCCCTGGTCGGAACCTATGTTTATGGTTTGACGACCTCGGGGACCTGTGGCGTAACGTGCGCACATCCCATGCGCTCCAATTGACGTTCCCGGCGGTTAGCTGTCCGGTCCGGATTGAGGTGGGGGGATGGTGTGTGAAGCGGAGATGACCCAGGGGTTTGAGTAGAGAACAGTTTCCCGAAACCGGAGGCGGCAGCCAAAGGTCTCGGGAAAGTGGTGCCAAAGAACCCCTGGGTTGGTCCGCCTGATGCGGTGGAATCGCGGCACGGATCGCCGGTAGCCGCGAGCCCCGATCCACACCGGTTGCCCTAGAAGGCCCCGCCCGTGGTTGCCCCATGTACCGAGTGCGTCCGCGACCGTCTATGCTCCCGGCCAACTCACCATTGAAGGGCAGATATGCCGTCTGAAGTCGAAGAAATAGAAGAACCGGAAGACCTCGCCGAGACCGACCTCGACGCGCTCCCGGACGACGTGGATGACCTTATCGACGACGACGCGCTGGCGGTCGATGAGGACGATGACGACGACGGATTGGTGGCCGACGTCGTCGAGGAAGAAGCGGTCCCCGACGTGCCGGTGGCGGCCAAGCCGGCGGCGGCGGGCGAGGATGAGGACGAAGAAGAAGAAGAAGACCACGACGAGGACGTGGAGGCCAGCCTGGACGTCATTCTGAAGGAACGGCTGGTGGTGGAGGAGCCGGAAGAGGACGAGGACGCCCCCGAGCCGGAAGACCGGTCCGAGGGGGTCGACCGGGTGCTGCCCAAGCAGCCGGACGAGTTCGTCTGCCGCTCGTGCTTCTTGGTCAAGCACCCGAATCAACTCGCCGACCAGAAGAAAATGCTGTGCCGAGACTGCGTGTGATCGGAGCCCGTCATGGTCGATGAAGACAACGAGGACCCCTCCCTCAACGATCGGATCCTCGATGTGTTCGTGTACGCGCCGGCGGGCTTCATCCTTTCGGCGCTGGATGACTTCCCCAAACTGGCGGCGTTGGGTCGTGACCGGTTGGGAACCCAGGTGTCCAACGCCCGGGTGATGGGGGAGTTCGCGGTGAAGATGGGCACCCAAGAGATCAAGAAAATGGGCGAGGGACTTCTCCACCGCCAGCCGGCCACCGGAGAGGCTCCCGCCGGACAGTCGGACGCCGCCCCGGTCGGCCTCCATTCGGTGCCGACCTCGCCACCGGCCGGCGGGCTCGACGAGAGGCCGGCATCAACCCCGGGGCCGACGGCGATTCCGGTCCCCCCGGCGCCACCCTCGACGGGGTCGTCGACCAACGGACACGTGCCCACCGCCTCGTCACTGGCCATCCCCGGCTTCGACACCCTGTCCGCCTCCCAGGTCGTCCAGCGACTGGATGGACTCAGCCGGGGGGAACTGGTCGCCGCCCGGGCCTACGAAGCCGGCACCCGGGGACGCCGGACGATCCTCAGCCGGATCGACCAACTGCTGGAAGAGCGGGCCTAGACCTCCCTCCCTCCGCGGGGTGGGGCACGGTCGAAGGAAGGGCATGGAGGGAGTCAGGGACGCAGAGACCGGAGATGCCCAGCGCATCCTGGAGCTCATCAGTGAATTCCTCAGCGGGTTGGCCGCCGGTCGAGGGGGTCTGTTGCTGCTGGCCGAAGCCGGTCTCTCCGCTCAGGGCGCCATCGGGGTCAAGACGCTCGACGAGCACCTGAAAGACCCGGATCACGTGGTGCTGATGGGCACGCTCGACGGAGAGGTCTGCGGCATGGGAATGGGCCATCTGGACCGGCTGCCCGACGGGAGGCCGCTCGGGCACCTGGACATCTGTTACGTCGAACCGGAGGCCCGGGGGGTGGGCCTCGGGCGGCTGTTGCTGGACAGCATCATGGGATGGCTCACCGACCGAGGCTGTGTCGGGGTCGACGGGGTGGCCCTCCCGGGGGATCGCGAGACCAAGAACTTCTTCGAGGCGGCCGGCTTCAAGGCCCGGCTGCTGACGATGCACCGCTCGCTGGAGTGACACCCGAAGACCACCGGTGGGTGGAGGCCGGCGGCGTCGCCATGTATGTCGAGGCGGTGGGGGAGGGGGAGCCCCTCGTCCTCCTCCATGGGGGGATGGCCTCCAATCTCGGCTGGATGGCCCAGATCGATGACTTCTCCGCCCGCTACCGGGTCATCGCCCCCGAGCGGCCGGGCCACGGCCATGCCCCCGATGTGGACGGGCCGTACCGCTATGAAGCCATGGCTGACGCCACTGCGGCCCTGTTGGCCGCCCTGGAGCTGCCTCCCGCCCGATTGGTGGGTTGGAGTGACGGGGGCATCGTCGCCCTGCTGATGGCGATCCGCCATCCCGAGTCGGTGGCCAAAGTGGTGGCATTCGGAGCCAACTCGGCCAGCACCGGCTACGTGCCGGGCGGGACCGAGGCGCTCACCGAGGCGCCTGCCGACGGGGAGGAGATGGCCGAGTTCCGGGCCATGTACGACCCGGTAAGCCCCGACGGGCCCGACCACTTCCCGGTGGTCTGGGAAAAGGTGAGGACGCTGTGGTCGGAGCCCTTCGACTTCACGTCGGAGCTGGCCGCCATCCAAGCGCCCACCCTGGTGATGGTGGCGGACGACGACCTGGTCACCATCGAGCACGCCGCCGAGATGTACCGCACTCTTCCCCGGGGTGAGCTGGCGGTGTTGCCGGGGGTCTCCCACGGTGCCCCCATCGAGCGACCGTCACTGTTCAACCGACTGGTGCTCGACTTCCTCTCCGATCAGCCGACCACCCTGTTGATGCCCCAACGGCGGGCGCCGGGCTGACCGGTTCGGGGCTTCAGGCCCGGCGGCGGGAAGGGGTGGTGCGGGCCGGCACCGGCCGACGGGGGCCGGGTGGGGGAGGAATGGGGAGACCGAGGAGCTTGGCCAGCTCGGGGACGTAGCCGGACGCCTTGTTGGCCGCCACCAGGAGGGCCTCGTCGGCGCCGGTCGGAAGCCCGGCCGGCTTCACGTTGCGGCGCACCGGCGAATCGACCACCACTTCGAGCACCGCCAACCAGTCGGCCGGCGTCGACTCCGAGGACATGGCTTGGCCGGCGGAGTCGGCCAGTCGGACCGCCAGCTCGGCAGAGAGGCGGGTGGCCGGCTCCGGCGGGCGGATGGAGACCCGGAGGGCGTCCGCCACCCGGCCCTCGTCGAGGGCGATGGAGATCCGTTGGACCCAGCCGTCGCGCAGGGCGGTGACCCGCTGGTCGAGTGCAGCCCGGAGCGCCTTTTGGAACTCGCGGCCTTCCTCATCGAGGGTGACGGTGGAGGCGGAGGCGACGATGGAGCGGAGCTCCCGGAGGGGGATGTCCTTGCCCTCGTTTTTGGCGACCGACGCCCGGTCCTTCCAGGCCGCCAGGGTGACGATGGGCAACAGCTCCTCGGCCAGGGTGAGGAGGGGTCCGGGGGTGACCTCGGTCCGCGACTCGGCCCGGGCCCGGGCGTTCTGCTCTTCGATGGCCTGGCGCACCGCCGGGATACCGCCCCGCAGCAGCTGTTCGGCTACCGGGAGTTGCTCCGGCTTGAGGGTGGCGAGGGCGGCATTCCGGTAGGTGGTGGACGGGGCCGGGCGGCGGGGTCCCTCACGGTGCCCACCTTCCCGGGTGCCGGGCCGGGCCGGGCGGTCGCGCCGCCGGTCGGACGGGGCCCCGTCCCGGGCGCCTTCGCCGCCGCCGGTGCGGGCGCCAGTGCGAGCCGGGGCGTCCCGACGAGGACCCCGTTCTCCGGATTCGGTTCGGGGTCGGCGATCAGCCGGCCGCCGGGATCCATCCCGGGACCCCCCGCGGGATCCTTCCGAACGGTCGTCGCGGCGTCGCCCCTTCGACTTGGAGGCGAGCACCACGTTGACGTCAGGCCCCGTCGACGGGTTGCCGACCACCTCGATGGTCTCCACCGGGCGGGGGGTCGACTTGCCCTTGGGGGGGAGCAGCGCCAAGACGGTGGTCCCGTCCAGAGTGGTCTCCACTTCGGCCCGAAGGACGGCACCGGTGCTGGTGCCGTCGGGCACCAGAGTGGCGTCGACGGTGCCGCGTGGCTGCTTGGCCCCCGCGGCGCGCCACGTCCAGGTGGACTCGTTGGTTTGACTGGTGAGTTCGATCTCTATGCGATGCGCCATACCGGGCGACACGCTACTGCCGCCAGGCACCCCCACGGGCACTGAGGCTGTCGACATGACCTAAGAAGCGGCTAAGAACCCCCTGAAATGGATGTATGTCAAACGGCTCCGGTCCTACGATGTCACCGCGGTGGGGGCGAAGGGGCCGACCATCCGGTGAGCGACGGTCCGGAAACGGATGTGAGCAAAGAGGAGTCGGTACGTGGAACTGCCTGAAGGCGAGAGCCAGACACCGAATCCGACCGACCCACCCGACGGCCCGCCGACGGCCAGTCAGCCAACCACCCCGGTACCCGTCCCGCCGCCGACCGCCACTGAGCAGACCCCGGTGGTCGGCCCGCCTCCGGTCTCCTCCCCACCGCCGGCCTGGAGCCAACCACTGCCGCCGCCACCGCCCGGCTTCGTGTCCCCACCCCCGAGCGGCGCGGTGCCCCCGCCCGCCCCTCCTGGCTCCCCCTGGAGCCCAGCATCGTCGAGTGGAGACGTTCCGCCTCCGACCAGTGTCGCCCCGGTCTGGGGTATGGCCGGACCGCCGCCGGTCACCCCCGTCCCTCCCAAAGACAAGAAGGCACCCGGACCCTGGCGCTGGGTGGTGGTGGCGGTAGTGGCCGCGCTGCTCGGCTCGGTGGTGGGCGGATCCATCGTGGCCGCCGGCAACCACAACGGCACCACCACCGTCCAGCAGATCTCGGCGGGTCCGGCCCTCCTCAACGGCACCACCAACATCGAGAAGGTCATCGCCGGGGTGCTCCCGGCAGTGGTGTCCATCGATGCCACCGCCCCGGCGCCTTCCCAGGGCACCTTCGGCGGGGGGAGTGCGGGCACCCTGGAGGAACAAGGCACCGGGATGATCATCACCGCCGATGGCGAGGTGGTCACCAACAACCACGTCATCAGCGGCGCCACCGTCATCACCGTCACCCTCTACGGCCAGACCAAGGCGATGCCGGCCACGCTGGTGGACACCGACACCGCCAACGACGTGGCCCTGCTGAAGATCAACAACGCCTCCAACCTTCCGACGGTGAGCTACGGCAATTCCGACAACGTGCAGGTCGGTGACGCGGTGGTGGCCATCGGGAACGCCCTCGGACTCTCGGCCGGGACGCCCACCGTCACCCAGGGGATCATCTCCGCCAAGGGCCGGACCGTCCAAGCCGGCGATTCGACCTCCAATGCGGTGGAGACCCTCACCAACATGTTCCAGACCGACGCCGCCATCAATCCCGGCAACTCCGGAGGTCCACTGGTGGACAGCTCGGGCAAGGTGATCGGCATGAACACCGCGGTGGCGGCCAGCTCCAACGGCAGCTCCCAGGCCCAGAACATCGGGTTTGCCATTCCGGCCAACAAGATCACCGGGCTGCTGCCTGCCTTGCGGAACAAGTCGATCAACAACCAGGGCGGCGGCTTCCTGGGGGTGGGGATCGAGACCCTCACCTCGCAGCTGCGCAGCGCCTACAACTTCATCCCCACCCAGGGAGCCATCGTCACCCAGGTGGAGGCCGGATCCCCGGCCAGTGTGGCCGGCGTCCAACAGGGTGACGTGATCACCACCTTCGACGGGAAGGCGGTCACCGGCGCCGACCAGCTCCAGCAGATCATCCAGGGGGATCACGCCGGGCAGAGTGTGAAGATCGGCCTCTACCGCGGTCAGCAGCAGTTGACGGTGACGGCAACCCTGGCATCGAGCAACAGCGCGGCGGCGGCAGGCGGGAGCTAGGCCACCACCGGGTCGGTCAGTACCGCCAGCGGGCCATCGGAGGCCCGAAACCGGCATCGTCGGCGCAGTCGCCACAGAGATCCAATCGGTTGGCCCCGGGGCGGTCCGAAGCCGCCACCCGGCGCCAGCCGAGCCGTCGGGCCTCTTCGAGGCAGGACGACTCCGACCAGTGCGGCGATGTCTGCCGGCCGCACCGCCCGCAGGTGCGGATGTACGGCTCTTCATCGAACGTGTAGTTGTACGAATCGGTATCCACAGCGAACTCCTTTCCCGACGATACCGGGCAGCACGGCAGGGGAGGGTCACCCGACCCGGAGTCCGGAGCCGATTTGGAAGATCAGATCCCTCCGGAGAGGCCCCGAACGATGCGGGGACTTCGATAAGACGGGATGCAACCCAGGATCGGCGTGATGGTGGATTCCACGGGGGCCCGGCGCCCGGATTGCCATCGCCCGAGGTCCGGTGTCGCCTAATATCATCACCGTGACGGAATTGGCCGGGATAGATCGGTGCGGCTGGTGTGGCCGTCCATTGACCAAACGGGCCGGCGCCGGCCGTCCCCGGCGATTCTGTAGCCCGTCTCATCGACAACGGGCATACGAAGCCCGGCGTCGAGCTGACGCCATGCACCTGCCGGCCGGACAGGTCATCGTCACCGAGAACGAACTGCACAAGTTGCACGACCGGTTGTACCGACTGGAGGCCGCCGTCGAGGACGTCGACGCCGATCTCGCCGGGACCAAAAGCGCCAAGGCCTACCAACTGGCGTTCGAACACCTCTACGAGGCGGCCCGGGATCTCACCGGGGTGGTGGTGGAGCCGGTCCGGGAGTAGCGGTCGGAGGTCGGCAGGGGCTCCGTCCAGGCTCAACCTCTAACGCCGATAATGTATATTATGTCAATCAAGAACGATACATAGTCCAGGTAGTGCCATTGGCCGCCAGCGCTGGCTTTCGGCGGATGGGCTATATCGGCCTCACGCCATAGTGCACCGAGCCACGCCGAACGTCGTAGATGGGGGAATCCATCTTGTCGACGGCTGGGCAGGAAGCGTTCGGGTCGGGCGACCGGATTTCGATATGACAGAAGGACTGTCTCACGACATTCCCGATGCTGGTCGGCAGGCAGCCGTCGATCGAGGCAACAGCTCCCTCCCCCTGGCCGGGTCATTGCCTTGTGGTTTCCGAATGGGATTTCGGAATTTGAGCGAGGTCGACATTCACTCGGGGTCCGGAGATAGGGTCCTGGGCGTCAAGCCCATACGGGTTGGCTGTCGAATCGGAGCGTCCAGTACGCAGAAGAGGTGGAAGACGATGGCACTTGGGATCTATTTCCCTCACGTGGGATTCACGACGGAAAAGTACCGCGAGGTGATCAAGAAGTTGGACGACGCGGGCGAAGGGGCACCCAAGGGGCGCACCTACCACGTTGCCCTCGAAACCGACGGTGCAGTTCAGGTCTTTGATATTTGGGAATCACAGGAGGAGTTCGATGCCTTCGGATCGAAACTTGTGCCAATCCTCAAGGCCGCGGGTGTCGAGTTGGGGGACCCGATGGTGGCAACTGTGGTCAACGTGATCACGGGCTGAGAGGGCGAAATCGATGGCTCTTGGGATCTATTTTCCTCACGTGGGGTTCACGCCGGAGAAGTACCGCGAAGTGATCAAACAGTTGGAAGATGCCGGTGAAGGGGCACCCAAAGGGCGCACCTACCACGTTGCCCTGGAATCAGACGGTGCCGTTCAGGTCTTTGATATCTGGGAATCGCAGGAAGAGGCTGATGCCTTCGGAACGACCGTGAAGGCGGTCCTCGCCCAAGCCGGTGTCGAGCAGCAGGAGCCAATGGTGGCAACGGTGATCAACGTGATCGAGGGCTGAGAGGCCCAACCCCCCCCCCTCATCGGGCATCTGGTCGATCAGGTGGCAGGTTGGGCAGCGACGTCGTCGGAGCTGGTCCGGTTCTCCCGTGGGGGGCCGGTGTTTCGCCGCCAGAACGGGTAGCCGATTCGCACCTAAGGCGCCCGCTAACAGTGGCGGCCGCCCGGGTGAGGGTTTCCGGGCCCCCGGACTGCCCGACGACCTGGCTGACCCGGGAACCGTCCTCGGGCATAGAATGGGTGCCGCACGTCGACACGAGTCCACTGTGCCGCCGATTCGCCGAGGAGGGGTTGTGCCCGAGATCATCGAATTTCCGTCGTCCATGACATTCGATTCTGCCGAGGATGAGCGGCTCTACCGCAAGCAGCGGCTGGCCGCCGGATTCCGCCTGTTCTCCAAATTCGGTTTCGACGAGGGTGTGGCCGGCCACATCACCGCCAGGGATCCCGAACGCCTCGACCATTTCTGGGTGAATCCGTTCGGCATGCACTTCGGGCATATCCGGGTATCGGACCTCATCTTGGTGAACGACGAGGGCCAGGTGGTCGAGGGTGACCAGCCCGTCAACACCGCGGCGTTCGCCATCCACTCCCAGGTCCACGCCGCCCGCCCCGATGTGGTGGCCGCCGCCCATTCCCACTCCATCTACGGCAAATCCTGGGCGTCCCTCGGCAAGCCGCTCGATCCCATCACCCAGGATGTCTGTGCCTTCTACCAGGACCACTCGGTCTTCGACGATTACACCGGGGTGGTCCTCGACATCGAGGAGGGCAAGCGGATCGCCCACGCCCTCGGGGAGAACAAGGCCACCATCCTCCGCAACCACGGGCTGCTCACCGTCGGCCAATCGGTCGACGAGGCGGTGTGGTGGTTCATCACCATGGAGCGTTCCTGCCAGGCCCAGCTGTTGGCCTCGTCCGCCGGAGAGCCGGTGCTCATCGATGCGGACATGGCCAAGACCACCCACGATCAGGTCGGCTCGCACCTGGCCGGTTGGTTCAGCTTCCAACCGCTGTTCCGCCGCATCGTGAGGGAACAACCCGACCTGCTGGACTGATCCTCCGGGCCCCGGCCCGATCTGACTTTCGACCGGAGCCTGTCTAGTCTCAGCCGGGTGTCGCGACGATCTTCCCATGGGTTCTCCGGAAGGATCGTCTCGGTATCGGCAATGTTGGCGATCGGCACCCTCGTCCTGGCCGGGTGCTCGTCAGCGAGTGCGTCGCCGGCCGCCCCGCCGGCGTCCCAGGGCATCGTCCAGAATCGGGCCGTCCCCTCCATTCCGCTGGTCAACCAGAACGGCGCCCCGACCACGCTGGCCGCTTTCCGGGGAAAGACAGTGGTTCTGGCCCCGATGTTGACGCTGTGCCAGGAGGTGTGCCCGCTGACCACCCAGAACCTCTCGCTCATGCAACAGGCCATCAACAAAGCCGGCCTGGGCAAGCAGGTGGCGATCGTCGAGTATTCCGTCGACCCGGGTCGGGACACCCCGGCCCGGTTGGCCGCCTACGCCAAGCTCACGGGGGCTACCTGGACACTTCTCACCGGCAGCCAGGCCAACGTGACTGCCATGAACTCGTTCTTCTACGTCGAAGCCCAGCAGGTCCCGGAAGGCTCACCTGCCCAGTTGGACTGGTGGACCCATCAACCGCTGACCTACGACGTCAATCACTCCGACGGCTTCTTCATCATCGACTCCAGCGGGCACGAGCGGTTCGCCACTGCCGCCACCCCGGACGTCACGTCCCACCAGCTGCCCGCCGCTCTCAACGCCATGCTCGACACCCAGGGCGAGCAGAATCTGAACGATCCGTCCATCAACGGCCAGACCTGGACGGTCACCCAAGCCTTGTCCGATCTCGGGTGGGTGATCCACCACTCCATCTCGCCCCTCAGCTGAACCTGACGGTTAGGGACGTTCGGGGGTGATGATCACCACCGGTATCTCCCGGGTGGTGTGCTGCTGGTGGACGTCGTAGCGACCTTGCGCCCCCGGGTGGAACAGGGGCGCCATTCCCCGGTTGGTCCGATTCACCAACGGCCACAGTTGGACCCGCTCTTCCGGAGTGGCCACCCGGGCCCTCGCCCCCACCACCTGGCGTCCCAGCCGGACCTTCACCCGGGGGTTGGCTTGGAGGTTCAATAGCCAAGCCGGGGGCAGGTCGCTCCCCCCGTTGGACGCCACCACGATGACGTCCCCCCGATCGCGGACATAGGTCAGCCCATGGGTCCGGGGAAGGCCGGATCTCCGTCCGGTGGTGGTGAGCAGGAGGGCCGGGACCCGGTTGGAGTGCTTGCCGATGCGGCCGTCGGTGCGCTCGTAGATATAGGCATGGGCCTTCAGGTACGGCCCGACGAACCGGGTGGAGAAGGTGCCCCCCTTCATGCCGACGGCCGCAGGCCTAATTCCCGGCGCGGGCGTCGAACGTCGGGATCAAGGTGCGGGCCGCCCGGGCCTCATCGACCCGGCGAACGGGGGTGTTGCGGGGGGCCTCGGCCATCGACCCGGTCGGGAGCTCGTTCGCCTCGTTGGCGATCAACTCCAGGGCCACCGCCAGGGCCTCGAGGGTCTGGGGGCTTTCCGTCTCGGTTGGTTCGATCATCAGCGCCTCTTCCACGATGAGCGGGAAGTAGACGGTCGGTGAATGGAACCCTTCTTCCAGGAGGCGCTTGGCGATATCCAGAGCCCGCACCCCGTGGGCCTGTTTGAGGTTGCGGGAGGACAGCACCACCTCGTGCATGCACTGCCGGTCGAAGGGCACGTCATAGGTACCCGAGAGCCGCTGACGGATCCAGTTGGCGTTGAGGACCGCGATTTGGGCCACCTTCTGGAGCCCGTCGCCCCCGTTGACCAGGATGTAGGCCAACGCCCGAGCCAGGACCAGGGTGTTGCCGTGCCAGGAGTGCATCCGGCCGATCGAGCGCTCCGGGGTGTGCCAGCGGTAGACGTCGGCACCGTCGGCACTGTCGACCACCCGCTGCGGTCTCGGTCCCGGCAGGAAAGGAACCAGGCGTTCGGATACCGCCACCGGGCCGGCCCCAGGGCCCCCTCCACCATGGGGGGTGGCAAAGGTCTTGTGCAGGTTCATGTGGACGATATCGAAGCCCATGTCGCCTGGCCGGACCACTCCCAGGATGGCGTTGAGGTTGGCGCCGTCGTAATAGAGCAGCCCTCCGACCTTGTGGACGGCGGCGGCGATGGCGGCGATGTCCTCTTCGAACAGCCCGAGGGTGTTGGGGTTGGTCAACATGATCCCGGCCACGTCCTCGTCCAGCACGGAGTCCAGCGCCTCCATGTCGACGCAACCACGGGCATCACTCGGCACCGTCACCACTTCGTAGCCCCCGAGCGTCACCGAGGCGGGATTGGTGCCGTGGGCAGAGTCGGGAATGATCACCTTGTGGCGGGGCGCGCCCTGGGCGTCGTGCCATGCCCGCATGAGGAGCAGACCGGTCAGTTCTCCTGAGGCACCGGCCGCCGGTTGCAGGGTGGCGGCGGCCATGCCGGTGATCTCGCAGAGGGTCTCCTCCACTTCGACCATCAGGCCCAACCACCCCTGGGTCAGCGAGGCGGGAGCGGCGGGATGGACCCCGGCTAACCCCGGCAGGGCGGCCACCGCGTCGCAGACCTTCGGGTTGTACTTCATGGTGCAGGACCCCAACGGATAACCGCCCAGATCCACCGAGAACTGCCGGTGGGAGAGACGGGTGAAGTGGGCGACCAGATCCCGTTCCGACACCTCCGCCAACGGCACCGGTTCGGATCGGGCGTGTCCGGCTGGAATCAGGTCCTCCAGCTCGAGCTCGGGGACGCCGGTGGTCCGGAACGACCAGGCCTGGCGGCCGGGATAGGAGAGCTCGAAAATGGTCGGCTCGGCGTCCCGACCGAGCAGTGGAGCACTGGTGGCCTTGCCCCCGGGGGCAGCCGGCCCATGCAGATCATTGGATCCGGTCATCACGCCACCGCCTTGGCGAAAGCGGTGACATAGGCGTCGATCTCGTCCCGGGTTCGGCGCTCGGTCACCGCGATCAGTAAGCCTTCCTCCCCCTGGTCGAATTGGCGGCCGAGGGGGATGCCGGCCAGGAAGCCGGCATCGGCCATCCGCTCCACCACGGTGTCGGCCGCCAACGGGGTGCGCACCGCGAACTCCCGGAACACCGGAGCGGTGGCGTAGGGCTCCACACCGTCGATTGCCAACAGCGCATCCCGGGTGTATCGGGTGGCCCGGGCGCAACGGAGGGCGAGTTCGGCCAGTCCGCTCGTCCCCAGCCAGGCCATCTGGATGGCGGCGGTGACCGCCATCAGGGTTTGGTTGGTGCAGACGTTGGAGGTGGCCTTCTCCCTCCGGATGTCCTGCTCCCGGGCCCGGAGGGTGGTGACATAGGCCCGCCGGCCGTCGAGGTCCACCGTTTCACCGACCAGCCGTCCGGGCAGTCGCCGCACGTGGGACTGGGCACAGGCAAAGAGGCCGAGATAGGGGCCACCGAAGCCGAGGGTGGTGCCGAACAGCTGCCCCTCCCCCACCACCACGTCGGCCCCCCACTCCCCCGGCGACTTGAGGACTCCCAACGACACCGGATCGGTGGCGACGACCAGCATGGCCCCGGTCTCGTTGCAGATCGCCCGGGCGGCGGGGACGTCCTCGAGACAGCCCAGGTAGTTGGGGTAGCCGACCAGCACCACCCCGGGCCGATCGTCGACCGGCATGTCGGACTCGGGCCAGACGGTGACCCCGTCGACCAGCTTGATGGTCCGCAGCCGGTGACCGGTGCCCGCCGCGCAGGTGGCGAGCATCTGTCGCCAGTGCGGGTGGATCCCTTCGGACACCCACACCGTGTTCCGCCCAGAGGCGGCGACTCCGAGATTGACCGCCTCCACGGTGGCACTGGCCCCGTCGTAGAGGGAGGCGTTGGCCACCGGCAATCCGAACAGCCGGGCGATCATGGTCTGGAACTCGAAGACCGCCTGGAGGACGCCCTGGGCGACTTCGGGTTGATAGGGCGTATAGGAGGTGACGAACTCCGACCGTCCGGCCAGCGCCTTGGTCACCGACGGGATCTCGTGGTCATAGGCCCCGCCGCCGGCGAAGCAGAGCAGGCGGTCGGTGCGGGCCTGGTTGCGGTTGGCGTAGGCATCCAGATGGGCGAGCACATCGGGCTCGCCGGCCCCATCGGCCAGCTCCAGGCCCCGCTGGAGCTTCAGCGCTTCCGGGACCTCGGCGAACAGCTGGTCGATGCTGGACAGCCCCAAGAAGGCGAGCATGCTGGCAATCTCGTCTTCGGTATGCGGGATGTAGGTGCCCACGGTGTGGTTGCTCCTTGCCTGGTTGTCTCGAAGGCGGTTACAGGACGAGTGGTTTAGCCCATTGCCCAGCTCGAACAAACGGGGTCTTCACCACGGTGGCTTCCAGGGTTCGTCCGCGCTGCTCGATGGTAACGGTTGTACCCGGGGCGGCGGTCGCTCCGGCGTCTACCAGCCCCAGCGCGATCCCGTGTTCGAGCATCGGCGAGAAGTTGCCGCTGGTAACGAAGCCGACCGACTGGCCGTCCTCGGTGACCACCGAGTCTTCCCGGGGCGGCTGGCGGCCCTCAGTGGTCATCCCCAGTAGATGCCGGCGAGGTCCGACCTCCTTCTCGGCCATCAGGGCGTCCCGTCCCCGGAAACTCTCTTTGTCCCAGCCGATGACCCACCCGAGTCCGGCCTGGAGGGGGGTGATGCCCGGCCCCAGCTCGTGTCCGTGGAGGGGGAGGCCGGCCTCCAGTCGAAGGGTGTCCCGGGCGCCCAGACCGGCCGGTTGCACCCCGGTGCCGAGCACCGCCGACCAGAACGACTCGGCGATCTCCGCCGGGACCGCACATTCGACGCCTTCCTCGCCGGTGTAGCCGGTACCGGCCACCAGGCACGGCACCCCTTCCCACTCGAAATCGGCGACATGGAAGCGGGGAACCCCGGAGGCGGACGGAGCGATGGTCTCCAGCCGGGTCCGGGCGTGGGGGCCCTGGATGGCGATGATGGCCCGGGAGGCGGTGGTGTCGTCCCCGCCGATGGCCTCGACGACCCGGGCGGTGTTGGAGGCGTTGGGCATGACGTCGAAGACATCATCGGCGATCCACCAGACAATGATGTCGTCGACCACCGAGGCGTCGTCCTCGGCGAGCAGATGGGTGTACTGGGCCCGACCCGGGCTGATCCGCCGGAGGTCATTGGACAGGGCGGCCTGCAAGCGGTCGAAGGCGCCCTCGCCGGTGACCCGGACGGTACCGAGGTGGCTCACGTCAAAGGCCACCGAATCGGTCCGGCAGGCCCGGTGTTCGGCCAACGTCCCTCCCGGGTAGGCGAGCGGCATCTCCCAGCCCCCGAAGCCCACCAACTTCGCCCCCAGCCCGATATGGGCGTTGATCAGCGGGGTGTGGCGTAGCGGCTGCCCGGAATCCACGGGGTCATGCGAGGCGTCATTCACGCCGAAAGGCTACTGGCAAGGTCAGCCGGTGCCATCACGCGGAACGAATAGTTCCCCACCCCCCCGGGCCCCCTCCGGCCAGACCGTATTTGGCCAACAGGGCCAAGGTGTCCCGCTGGTAGAGAATCTTGATCCGCACGTCCGGGTAGAGCTCGCCCATCCGTCGGACCTTGCCGTTCTTCTTGGTGACGTGGCGTTGGTTGAGGGTGGTCAGCTCGACGAACAGATGCTGGTCGGGCAGCCAGAAATCTGGCCGGAAGCCGGCGGTGGTTCGACCGCCTTCATCCCACTGGAGGGAGAACTCGACCGGCTCGTACTCCCAGGGGACGTCATAGAAGTCGAGGACGCGGGAGAACCGTCGTTCCGACTCGTGAGCGAATCGGATCTCGCCGGCCCGGGACCGACTCTGCAACCTTGACGCCGAGAGGCTCAACGCTCGGCAGCCTCGGCTTCGGCCAGATAGGCGGCAGCCGGATGCCGGGGCGATCGGCCCACCGGGGCGGGAAGATCGATCTCGACGATGGCAGCTTCGAGTTCCTTCACCACGCCGGAGAGGGGAAGGATGTTGAACACCCCTTGGCCTCCGGCTAGCAGGTCGACGACCTCCCCGTTGGAGTGGGCCAGCACCGAACGGGTTCCCGCCAGCACCAGTTGCGCCGACGACAGGTCCGCTCCGAGGTCACTCCGGAGGCACTCAACCGCCTGACGGGCCTGTTGGAGTTTGAGCCCGGCATCGAGGAGGCGTTTGATGACCTTCAGCTCGATCACGTCACCATAGGAGTAGCGACGCTGGGTGCCGCTCCCGTTGGCATCGGTGATGGAGGGGCGCAGCAAACCGGTCCGGGCCCAGTAGTCGAGTTGGCGGTAGGTGATACCGACCAGGGAGCACACCTGCGGTCCGCGGAAGCCGTCTTCCAGGACGGCATCGTTCTTGCTCGAGTCCATCAGCGTTCCTCCACCTCAATAAGAGGTTGACCCAGCTCCGACAGTTCTCCGACAGATGAACGTCAACCTGGGGGTAAGGGTACCACATCGGCGTAATTACGTCGGTGTGATCAGACGGGTTCCGGGGTCGATGGCGGCAGGATCTGGAATCAGAGATTGGGGCCGCTCGATTTGGACCTGCCGACCCCGGCGGCAATGATCGTGGCCATGACAGTCGTGAAGATCAACGCCATCACCGTGCGGGAGGGATCGGGAGACGAGCTGGCTCGCCGGTTCGCCAACCGGGCCGGAGCGGTCGACGACGCTGACGGCTTCGAGGGCTTCGAGCTCATGCAGCCGAACGACGATCGCGGCACCTGGCTGGTCATCACCCGCTGGCGAGACGAGGACTCGTTCAACGCCTGGGTCTCGTCGCCGGCCTTCGCCCACGGCCACCGGGGCCCATTGGGCGGAGGCGAGGCAGGTCCGGACGCCGCTGCTCCCCCGCCGGTGGGAACCCACAGTGAGCTGTGGTCCTACGTGGTCGTCGATCTGCCCCCACGGGCATGAACGGTGCCTCGCCGGACAGCCCTCGGGTTCCGCTGCACGTGCGGTCGATCGAGTACCAAGCTTTTGATGAAGGAGACCAGCTGACCATCGTCGGGAGGCTGCGGGACACCCGACCCTGGGCGGCGGAGGGAAGCGCGGTCCACCGTCTTCACGATATGGAGCTACGAGTCACGGTACGGGTGGAGGACCTGACCATCACCGAGTCCGACGCGGTGATGCACATCTTCCCCCATAGCGAATGTCCGGGCATCGTCGCTGCCTTCCGGGCCCTGGCCGGACTGCAGGTCGGCCGCGGCTACACCCGTGAAGTCCAGAACCGGTTTGGCGGACCCAAGGGCTGCACCCACCTGGAACACCTGGCCCGTTCGCTGGGCCCGGTGGTGGTCCAGTCGGTCACCTCCAAGCGGGCTCTGGCCAATTCACGGGGGGAGGTCCAAGAGGTGATCACCGACACCGGCACCCCTTGGGTCCGGAACACCTGTCACATTTGGTCCGAGGGCGGGGTTGGCGACCAGAAGCTGGCGGCCGGATGGCGCCCGGGTATCGGTGTCTACCCGAGCCCCCCGCTCGAGGAGATCACCGAAGGCGGTCGTGTTGATTCCTCCGACCAGTGAGTCTTGGCCCGGCTCCGTCGTACCGATGGCGGGTGGCAGGAGCCGTTGTGCTCGTCGGGAGCCTGCTCAGTGCCTGCAGTGTCGCCCCCGGCGCCGCCGTTCATGCCCCCTATGGGACGGCGAAGCCACAGTTCCAGAAGGGCCCGGCCGATGAGATCAAGATCGCCAATGTGTCCGGGCTCGGCCAGGTCTTGGTGGATGGTGAGGGGCTGACCCTCTATCAATTCGCCGCTGACCAGCAGGGGTCGCCGTCCAAGTGCACTGGTCTCTGCGCGGTGCAGTGGCCCCCGCTCACCTTGCCACCCGGGACGACCGCTCCGATTGCCGGACCCGGCATCAAGTCGGGGCTGCTCGGGACCGCCCCGCGGGCGGACGGGTCCACTCAGATCACCTACAACGGTTGGCCCCTCTACACCTGGCCCCAGGACACCGCGCCGGGTGAGGCCACCGGCCAGGGCCTGACCAATCTTGGGGGGCGGTGGTGGGTGATGGACGCCGAAGGTGATGGGGTCCACACCCCGTAGGCCTCGAGTCGTGCAGGCCTGGACGCCGGCGGGCATGATTGGGCGATGGCGAGCCCCAACCAGTCGGCAATCCCCTCCCGATGGTCAGTCAACTCCACCGACTCTCTCCTATCGATCAACTCGAAAGGGTCGATCCTCTCCATCGGGTCGGTGGGGTCGATCCTGTCCATCGGATCGATCGGCTCCGCCCTATCGGTGGCGTCGGTCGGGTCCTTCCTGGGGGCGGCGTCGTTGCTCTCGGCGTGCTCGGCCCTGTCGGTGATGTCCTGGCGATCGTGGAAGGCCGTGTTCGGAGACGGCTCCAACCGTGGAACCAGCTAGCTGGAGTCGCCGCCGAGCCATCCCTTCTTGCGAAAGTAGAACGCCAGGCCCAACGCACACAGAACCTCGAAGATGATGGCGAAGATCACAAATGCCCATCCGCCGGTGATGTGAGTGACCAGCCAGGCGAAGTTCTGTCCGAAGAAGCCGGTGATGAAGGTGAGCGGCAGGAAGATGGTGGCAATGATGGTGAGTTGCTTCATCACCACGTTGAGCCGGTTCGACACGGTGGACAGGTGCGTGTCCAGGGCTCCGCTCAACAGGTCGCGGTAGCCGTCGACCAGATCGCCGATGCGGATCAAGTGGTCGTAGATGTCCCGCATGTAGCGCTGGCCCTCGTCGGTGACCCCCGGGATCGGTGACACGCCGGAGATGATCTCGGCGAACATGTCGCGTTGCGGGGTGACCGCCTTCCGCACCGAGATCAGATTCCGCTTCATATCGAACAGAGTCCCGAGCTGTTTGTTGGTGGGATTGACCAGGATGGCGTCCTCGAGATCGTCGATCTGATTGTCGAAGACGTCCAGAAACGGAAAGAAGCTGTCGACCAGGTGGTCGATCATGACGTAGAGAACGGTGAACTGAGGAGTCATGAGGTCGTCGGTGCCTCGGCGCTCCTGCCGCTCGAGCACGGCATCCAGGGGTGGACAGGTCCCCCGGTGCACGGTGATCACGTAGTGCTCGGAAATGATGAAATGGACTTCGAGGGTTCCCTTGCCGGCGAGTCCCGCCCCGTGGACCACCATGTAGGTGAAGTTGTCGTAATCCTCGATCTTCGGACGCTGTCCGAATTGCTTGGCGTCGTCCGCGGCCAGATGGTGGATGCGAAACGAGGTGAGGAGAACGTCGTGGGCTTCGTTGTCGACACCGTCGAGGTCGAGCCAAAAGAAATCGCCGGAGGCAAGGCTCTGGTTGATGAGGTCCCGGGTCGCCGTCACCTGATCGTGTTCGTGGATGAGCGTTCCCTGCATAGAGCGATTCTGTCGTCTCCACTTGCTTCCAGTGGGGATACCCGCCTTCAGGAAGCCGATCCGGCCCGGCTCAGTCGATCCGGGTGAGGTTCTTCCGGAAATTATGCCCGTTCTTCACGTATTCGGTGGCGGAGAAGCGGATCAGGTCGGCATTCGACTTACCCGGTTTGATGGTGGCGGGAACCCCGATCGCCAATGCGTTGGCCGGCACCACCATCCGGTTGGGAACGACGGCGTTCGCACCTACCGTGGCCCCCGATTCGATAACTGCGTGGTGCAGGACCACGGAGCCGGATCCCACCAGGGAGTTGTCCTGGAGGATGCAGCCCTCCAAGTGAGCCAGATGGCCGATCACGCAGCCTTCCCCGACGATGGTGGGAAACCCGGGTCCGGCGTGGATCACCGTCCCATCCTGGACCGAGCTTCGGGCACCGATGGTGATGGTTCCATAGTCCCCCCGCAGGACCGCACTCGGCCATATCGTTGCCTCGGCCCCGATGGTGACGTCTCCGATGACGACCGCGTCGGGATGCACGTAGGCCTCGGGGTCGACATTGGGGATGAGATCGCCTAATTGGTAGATGGCCATGCCGTGACCCTATGCGAATGGCTGGGGCGCCGAGTGCGCTCAGTCGCCATTGGTGACACACTTTCCGCCGATGGCTGACCGGACCCAGGATGCCTATGACCGCTTCTCGGCCGCGGTGGAACTCCCACTGACCATTTTGGCTCTGGCTTGGCTCCCTGTCCTCGTCATCCCCTTCGTAGTCAAATTATCACCGGGGGTCAACCTCACCTTCGAGACGATCGACTATTTCGTGTGGGCCGCCTTCGTCGTCGAATACATGACCAAGCTCTATCTGGCGCCATCCAGGAAGGGTTTTGTCACCCATCATCTGGTGGATCTGGCGGTGATCGCCCTCCCGATGCTTCGCCCCTTGCGAGCGGCGCGGGTGCTGCGGTTGCTCACGCTCAGCCGGGTCGGGATTGTTCTGACCAATGCGCTGCGCCGGGCGAAGGTGCTGATCACGCATCGTGGGCTGCACTTTGTGTTATTGGCCGTGGTGCTGATCATCTTCGCCTGTGCCGGGCTGGTGCTCTCGTTCGAGCAGCACGCGATCGCATCAAACATCCACAGCTTCTCCGACGCATTGTGGTGGGCGATGGTCACGGTCACAACCGTGGGCTATGGCGATCGCTACCCGGTCTCGGCCGGCGGACGAGGGGTCGCGGTCGTCCTGATGTTGGTAGGCATCGGTTTGATCGGAGTCCTGACCGCCACCATCGCGAGCTATTTCGTCGAGCAGCAGTCCGACGAAGGGATGGAGGCCTTGACTGAGCGCCTCGACCGGATGGAGGCGATGCTCAAGCAACTCACCGATCAAATTGACACGACGGCCCCGAATCCGGACGTACTCGAATCTGAGGTGCTTCTACCGCCGGCGGCGGGACCCCTGTAGGCCGATGGCCCGCAAGAAGGATGCGGTGACCGAGTTGGCCTTGCGATAGACGGCACGTCGGGCATACCGCTTGGCGCCTCCCTTGACCCCGCCACGCTCTACGGCTTCGACGTTGCCGAGATCGCGGGCTGCCCGATAAAGCTGGCTGCGCAGTGACTTTCTTCGGGCCATTTCGGTTCCTCCGGTTCGGTGCAATCGGTCTACTACAGGTGCCCGACAAGGACGAGACGACGACGGCGGCTAGCAGCGCACGTCCAGTGGGTGTCGCCTGCTATTTCTCGACAACGGCGATGAACCTGTTCGGCAGCAGTCGGCCTCCACCTGGAAGTGAATGGGAAGCAGCTTTGGATTTCCGCCCTATCCTCATCTGCATGGGTCGAATGGGCGATCTCTTGGAGCTGATCGACGCAGCCCCGGTCGGCGTCCGGTCACTTAGCGGATCACTGTGGAAGTGGACCCACCATGAGCGGACGCGACGCGCTATCGAAGAGATGGCCCAACGGAGCGGCACGACTGTTTCCCACTTCGGATTTGGAGGACCGATCGGAGAGACGACCGATGAGCACATCGAGGTTCGGTGTGAGCTGCCAGACCGGTGGCGTATCGAGTCAGATAGCCGAATCGACGTGAAGGTAGGCGGCGAACGCTGGATGGGTAGTGCAACCCACGTCACCGAGGTTGACGGGGATACTTCAAGTTTGGACGATTGCGAAGTCGGCCTGTTCCTCCGGCCCGGATCTCGCCTCCTGGGAGGGCTCCGATTTGAACTGCCGGTTGATGATGAAGTTGCTGGGCGCCCGTGTTGGAAAGCAGCAGCTACCGCCGATCGCATTAAGAAGATCCCGATGTTCCTGGGCTTGCGCCTAGGTGGGACTGATCACACACTTTGGTTCGACGTGGAAACGGGAATCATCCTCCGCCATGTCGGAATGATCGACAACGAACCATCCTCCATCGAGGAATTCAAGAGCATCACCATTAATCCGCACGTGGCCGAAGAGACTTTCAGGTTTGTGGCTCCTCCCGGGATGACTGTCGTCCGGCAGATTGACCAGCTGATCAACATGGCAGAGATGCAGGGAGTAGATCTGCAAGATGTCGATCGGACGGACCTGGCGGCAGTACGAAACGCAATGTCGGACATGATGCGCCCTCACCAGCGCGCCCCTGAGGCACAGTTGGAGCGGCGACGGGCGAAGCACATTCCTGTAGGCGAGCCTCCCGAGGATGAGGCGGCAGCCCGCACCCAGATTGAATACGCCTTCTCACACTTCGGTGACACCGACGAGACCGGATCGGCACTCGTAAATGTGCAGAAGGGGGATGGCTTGGCCAAGCCCTTGGAAGAGGCGAGGCACCGGATCCCAGGTTCGCCACCCGGAGACGTCAGCATCGTTGTAGATGACTTGAAGTTTCTCCGGTCGGATGAGGCAGTCGTCTGGTTCTCCGTAATGGTTGATGGCAATCGACTGGGAATGGTCAACGGTCGCGAGGGGCGAACAGTGCTGGTCAATCATCAGTGGGTGGTCGAACAGGCCACGATCGTTGATCTGCTTGGGTATGCCGGCGTGGTTGTTCCTCCTCCACCTGACACGGGGTCATAGCCGGGAACACGAAGGGGCTTGTTGTGAAGCGGTGATCCGGGCACCGGATCGACCACACTGGCATGATCGCGCCAATTCAATCCCGAAGGATCAGGGTATTCGCATGACGACCCCTACCCCACCTCCAATCCCAGCTGGTTGGTACCCCGATACCGAGCAGCCCGGTGGGCAGCGCTATTGGGATGGCCAGGCTTGGACTGATCACCCCAGCCCGTTTCAGCCAACGCCTCCAACCGCACCACCTCTTCTGTTTGACCCTCAGCCCGGGACCAATCCACCCAACGGTCGCCCAATGGGTCCACCGCCCGCCGGATTTGGTTATGGCTACGGCCCGCCGGGCTTCGGACCAGTCCCCGAGGGCATGTATTTCGACGGGCATAGCGGACTCACCCTTCCCCAAGGGGTCGTACTGGCGAGCGTCGGCAGCCGCATCGGCGCCTATTTCCTGGCGTTTCCGTTAGCAATCGGCACTCTCCTGATTGGCTACATCATTTGGGGAATGATTTTGTGGGGCCGCGGTCAAACCCCGGCACTCCGGGTACTTGGCATGCGTTGCTGGCGACCGGAGACTGGGCGAGTCGCCGGCTGGTGGTGGATGGCACTTCGGGAAATCGTCGGAGAACTAGTCGAAGGGATCCTGGGCATCATCACCCAAGTGGTGTCATTGGTCCTCATGCTGTCGGGCCGAGAGCGTCAGTGTCTCCACGATCTCATAGCCGGGACGGTTGTGCTCCATGATCCGAACAAGGTTCTCGCCAATCAATAGTCCGAGCACACCGATGGAAAGTGTGCTCAGATAGCGGACAATCGTCCGGCTCAAGTCGGCGGATTGGGGAAGACGGTGAGTCGCACTTCGCAAGGGCCTGGCGGGCCGCAGACCTCAGATGGGATGTGGTACGCCCCGCAGCCAGTACAACCTGAACGCATCGACCGACGTTCATTTTTGGCCCGAGGAGCTGTCGCCGGAGCCGGGATCATTGTCCTTGGCACCGCCGGAGGGTTGCTCGAGGCCTGCACCCCCTCGAAGTCCACTTCGACGGCAAAGACAACCCAGCCGCCTGGGACCAGTGTGGCGGCGTCGGGTTTGCCGGACGAGATCAAAGCGGTCATGAACAAGCCCCAGTACAAAGGCGCCACCTGGAGCCTGCTCGTGACCGACCTGAGGACCGGTGAGAAGTTCTACCCACTTAACCCCGGCCAGCTGTCGTTCACCGGGTCCACTCGCAAACTGTTTTCAATCGGCGAGGCGATGAATCTCTTTGGGGCGGACTACCGGCAGACGACGCCCGTATACCGCACCGGCACCGTCGACGGACAGGGCAACCTGACGGGCAACCTGATCCTTTTCGGCCAGGGTGACCTCACCTTCGGCGGTCGCCGCATCGATGCGAACACTATTCAGATTACTAACTTCGATCACGGCGACGCCGACAATCTCGGCACCGCCCTACTGACCCCACAGGATCCCCTCTACGGGCTCGACCAACTCGCCGCGCAGGTGAAGGCGGCCGGCATCACCAAGGTGACAGGCGATGTTGCGGTAGACGATCGCTTCTTCGAGCCCTACCGGGTGCCCAACCAGGACCTGCTCATCACGCCGGTGATGGTGAACGAGAACATGGTCGACGTCACGGTGACACCGACTCAGCCGGGCCAACCGGCGACCGTCGTGTACCGGCCGATGTCGGCGGCGTTTGCGGTCGCCAACAAGGTCATCACCGGTCCACCGGGGAGCGCCGACTCGGTCGAGCTCTCCGACAAGAGCATCACCTGCCTGGGCCAGAGTGGCTGCGAGAACACGATCAGCGGATCGATCCCCCAGGACTACAAAGCACCACTCACCGGCGCCGCCCAGATGGTTCGGACGTTCCGGATCGAAGACCCCACTACATTTGCCCGCACCGCGTTCATCGAGGCCCTTCAACGGCAAGGCGTGACTGTGACGGCAGCCCCGGTCGGACCCAACCCTAGAGCGGTGCTGCCAACCAGCCCCACTTACACGAATGCCACCCAGGTGGCGGCGTTCACGTCAGTGCCGTACTCCGAGCACGCCAAGCTCATCCTGCATGTGAGCATGAATCTTGGCGCCAATCTCTCGCTCAGCCTTTCGGGTCAGGCCAAGGACCGCAACACGATCCAAGGCTCGCTGGCCAACGAGCGCGACGTACTGACGACCCAATACGGCGTGAAGGGCGACCAGTTCGACTTTCCCACCAACGGGAGCGGCTCACCTGACAGCCAGGCGACACCGGAAGCGTTCCTGCAAATGCTGACCAAGATGGCCGACTCCCCCGTCGCCGACGCCTACAAGGCCGCCCTGCCAGTGCTGGGTGTTGCGGGCTCGATGGCCACGACGTCGGTGGACCTACCGGCGAGGGGCCACGTGTTCACCAAGCCCGGGTCGACGGTGCTTCCGGAGGCCGGTGGTAAGACCGCGGCGGTGAAGGCGCAGAACCTGGCTGGTTACATCGATGCCAAGAGCGGACGCAAGCTCGCCTACGTCGTGATGGTGAACAATGCCGGCTCCATCGACCTCGCCCATCTGGCGACCGGTATCACCAACATCTTCAGCGACGAGGGAACCATCTCCAACTACCTTTACGAGCATCTCTAGCGGAGGCAAGGGTCCGCTAGTGCCAGGGATCTCCGGAAAGGCCGAGCGGAAACCACCTTCTGCGTCGGGCTGCCGGGATTTGAACCCGGGACCTCACATTAGTGCCGTCAACTGCCACCCTACGGAAAGGTCGGCCACCACTCCCCTCAATCGCCTCCATGGTCGGTACCCGCTGAAAGGGAATGCCCGGGGACGCTGGCGAAATATCGGACGGGGTGGATGGTGTTACACGGCTACGGGATCGCCCGGCGATAAACTCGTCAGCGAAGTGCCTGCATGGCGGCGACCAGTGCGTCTTCCTGGTGCCAGTTCGTCTGGAAGTGACGATTCGGTTTGTTCATCTGGTCGTAGTACCACCAGAACAGATAGATGCCGAACGAGAAGACCGTGGCCACGATACGGCCCGCATAGTTGTTCTGGCCCTTCACCCGGGCCGAGTCTGGTGCGGGTACGGCCTGCCCGAAGCTACCGAAGATGAGCGACAGCTCGTACTCGACGCCGACTTCGGAATAATCATGCTGAACGAGGTCTTGGTCCAAGAGCACAAAGGCAACGATTTCGCCGATGCCGCGAGCGACGATCGCGAGCACCAGCCAAATGGCAGGGTCGCGAAAGTCCCCTACCATGCGTCGAAGCGTCGCCATGTGGCCCTCCGCCCGCTGAAACGACGGCGTCAGCTCTTCCTGCAGTCCGCGACGTCCGGCCTCCTCCCAGGCGAAGACCAGCGTCGCGGTCAAAAACTCGACACGGCGCACGTTGTGGTCACGCATGCGACGGACCAACTGGTAGAAGACGTAGAAGCCATAGATCCCGAGGGTGAGAACAGTCCAGCCCAGTGCTGTCCAGTAGTCGAAGATGTAGTCGGTCTCGACGCGGTGCCCCCAGGCGGCCCGCACGCGGTCGATGGCCGGCATCGGCGGTAGCCCGGGCGGGGGGGCAACGCCGGGTGCTGGGGGGACCGGAGCGTACCGGGGAGGAGGGCCGGCGGGTGGCCCACTGATGGGCGGAGCAGGTGCAGGGGGAGGTGGTCTCGCTGCTGATTCGGGTGGATACCATTTGCTATCCGAAGCCTGCCACCATCCCGGGCCCTGCGAAGTGTCGCTCACGGTCATTCCCCCACTCAGATGGCGCAACCGTAGCCACATACCTGTCGGCGTGCCCGGTACCAGGCCGGGAGTTACGCCCGCTACGAGCGCTATGGCCAGGCACCTCCGGAGAAGCTAACCGGAGTATGCCTGGTGGTCGGGCTGCCGGGATTTGAACCCGGGACCTCTTGACCCCCAGTCAAGCGCGCTAACCAAGCTGCGCCACAGCCCGCAAACAAACTGCCTAGTCAGAAGCTCAATCTCAAGCTTCCGGCCATCTGACCGTTTCGCCACTCACCCACGCGCGGAGTCACGGGGCTTCGTAAGGAAATGACCAGAGCGGTCAGGCTACCCCATCTGCCAGTCAGCCTTTGAGCACTGCAACGGAAGTGGAGCCGGCAGCCGGAGAATTACCCCTGACCCCGCGCGCCAGCATCACGAGTTCTGGTCTGCATCGAGGGCAGGCGGACCCTCGTGCGGGTCGCCGCCTACAAGCCCTGCCGGGGTGGAGGTGCGTCGTTGGGCACGACTGAGGCGGCGATCTGCCGCCACACCATGTCGCCGGCGTTGCCGTTGATCTCGGGCTTGTACGACCCGTCGGGCAGGAAGGCGTCCTCGGCCATGGTGACCGCCACCGACACGGCAACCTTTTTCGACCGGAGGTACGCGAAGGCGCCAGCTTCACCCGAGAACAGCGGTGCCTGCACCAGCCAGTCCCCGGTGGTGATGATGCCCAAACCGTAGGTGTACCGGTCGGATTGGGGGAGGCTCGTCGGAGCGTTGGGCAGCTTGGTCGTCTTGCCGCGGAGGTCGATCGAGACCATCTTCTGATACGACTCGGTGGAAAGCAGCTTGCCGGTGCCGATGGCCTTCGCCGTCGTGTCCAGGTCGTAGATGTCGGACGTCTGGATGGCTCCCTGGGTGATCGTCCACGACGGGTTCCAGAAGGTGGATTCTTCGTAGAAACGGGTCCCGTCAGGGATGCCCAGGTAGGAGCGCCGCTCGGAGGTGAAGGCGTGCAGCGCCGGCTCGGGGATAGTCGGAGTGCCGTTGTTGCCGGAGGTGTTCGTCAGCCCGAGAGGGCCGAGAACCTTTTCCTGCATGAGGTCCTCCATCCTCTTTCCCGAGGCCTTCTCGAGCGCGAGCCCGAGGATGAGGTAGTTGGTGTGGGCGTAGTTCCAGTTCGTCCCGGGTGGGTAGAGGAGCGGCTTCGACGTCACCGTGGCCAGCAGCTCCTGGGGCGTCCATTGCCGGTACGGGTCGTTTTCGATCATCATGTCGACCGGGAGATTCCCAAGTACGTAGTCGGTGTAGCCACTGGTCATCTGCGCGAGTTGACCGAGCGTTACCTGGTCGCTCTGGGGGATCTCCGGAACCCACTTCGAGGCTTTGTCGTCCAGGCTCACCTTCTTCTCATCGACGAGCACCAGCAGCAGGGTGGCGACATAGGCGATCGCCACCGCGCCGTTCCGGAAGTGCATGTCGGTGGTGGCGGGAACACCGGTCATTGACTCGCCATACGCCTTGGTGTGGATCTCCTTGCCATCGACGGTGACCCGCACGATGGCGGCCCGCAGGTGGAGAGCCTTCATCTGATCCTGCACGACCGCGTCGATGGCGGCCGATTCTGTCGGGTCCGCCGAAGGAACCGAAGGATGCGACGTTGTTTGGGCCGTGAGCGTACTGGAGCCGGAGCCGCAGGCGTCAAGCAGTCCGCCGCCGGCGCCGAGGGCGACGATCCCGGCTCCGGTGACAGCTCCCCGGGCTAAAAACGAACGTCGGTCGATGCGCTCCGCCATGTGCCCCCCAGATCGTGGTGGCGACAGTATGGCAAGAAGGTGAGAACGATGTGTCGATACACGCCATGTCACCTGCGGGTACGCCAATGATCGATCAGCAACCGCCCCGGAGATCGGAGGGACAACCGAAGGTGATTCCGGGGTGCCAGTTGTCGGATTCCATCTCGGAGCGGGAGAAGGTTAGGGGACGGTTGCCGCCAACCATGAAGGTGTAGCCGCTCAGATTGTTCTTCAACACCAGGGTGGCGCTGTAGGTGCACGTCGAGACCTGAGCGCCGCTGTTCAGACTGGCGGAGCCGTCGGCACCGTGGTTGAGGTTCGCAGTCGCCAACTGGGTGCCGCGGTTGCTGGCGGTGACCTTGGTCGTCCCCTCGTTGAACAGTGAGCTGGCACAGGGCCGTCCATAGGTGATCACCGTCAACTTGACCGTCTGGTTGTTGGAACTGGACGACGTGGCCGCCCCAATAATGGCGAGGATGAGCACGCCGACCCCGATCCAGCCGAGGATGATGCCGGCGAGTGCCATGCCCTTTCCATTCTGCTGTCGAGCCCGGATCTGCTTCCGGGCCACGAACCCGAGCACGACGGCCAGGATCGACCCGATTCCGGCCAGCCACACGATGCCCAGCACCAGGGAGGCGATGGCCAGGCCATTGGTGGTGTTGGTCGGTGGCACCGGGCTCGGGACCCAGCCGGGAGGAGGACCGGCAGGAGGAAACTGGGGACCGGCTCCCGCATAGCCCGTGTCGATGGGCGGGTACTGGGCCGGCGGCAAGACCGGAGGAGCTACCTGGCCCGGCGCAGGCGGCGGAGCACTGGGTTGGAGGGTGGCCGGAGGATCCGGCGGTGCCGCCGTCGGCTCGAGATCCGACGGGAGGGATGGCCAGCTGCCGAACTCCAGGCTTCCCGTTGATGGCTCGGGCTCTGGTTCGGGCTCGATGGAAGGGGGTGGCTCAGAGGGTGGGTCGGCCGAGGCCGATGGAGCGACGTACTGGGGATGGGTCTCCGGCGGGTACCACTTGTAGTCCGACGCCTGCCACCATCCCTCCCCCTGGCTGACATCGCTCACGTGGACCGCCTTTCACACTGCCGGGTTTGGCGCCCCGGATGCTAGCCCTCTGCCCGGCTGGGAAGGCGATGTGGCGACCCTTCTCCGTCGTTGGGATAGGACCCATGGGTCCAACTGGTGGAGTCAGACGGTGTCGGCGATGGCCGGAACTCGACCTCGGTGCCTTCGCCTCAGACGTGATGGACGACCCAGGTCACGCCCTGGAAGGCCCGCCACCCGAGGTAGATGACCGAGGCCACCAACATGAACTTGAAGTACCACGGGGTGCCGCGATGCTCGACGGTCTCCGCCCCACAGGTCGGGCAGGTTCCATCCTCGGCGACTTGGTCAGCTTCGAGCCGCTCGTCGCATTCCTCACACCAGGGCACCGCTCACCTCCGACGCCCCCCACCTCCGTTGGGGCCTTTCGCCCGCACCCGGAGCTTGATGGGTGTCGGCCCCAACTCGAAGCGTTCGCGCAAGCCCCGCTCGACATAGCGCAGATAGGTCGGCTGGAGCCGGCCATTGGTGAACAGGGTGAAGGTCGGCGGGTCGTTGGCCCCCTGCACCGCGTATTGGATCTTCGCCCCCACCGGAGGATGGGCCATCTGGATCGACTTCATGGCCCGATTGAGCTCGCCGGTCGGGATGCGGGAGTGGTAGGCCTCCTCCGCCGACGCCACCGCCGGCAGGATGTGGTGCACGCCGAGACCCGACAGGGCGCTGATCTTCAGCACCGGGGCATCGCCGAGGAAGGCCAGCCGGTCACCGATGTCGATGAGGATGTCCGGGCGGTCCTCGGTGGGGATCAGTTCCCACTTGTTCAGCACCACCACCGTCGGGCACCCCGCCGCCGCCACCCGCTCGGCCAGCCGCTGGTCCTGGTGGGTGACCCCCAGGGTGGCGTCGATGATCAGGAGGGCGATGTCGGCCCGGTCCAGCGCCTCGAGGGCGCGGAGGACGGAGAAGTATTCGGTGCCGCGTTCCGTCCGCGACTTCCGGCGCATCCCGGCGGTGTCGATGAAGCAGACGGTCCCCTCCGGCGTCTCCACCACCGTGTCCACCGCATCCCGGGTGGTGCCCGGCGCATCGTGGGTGATCGAGCGTTCGTCGCCCACCAGTCGGTTGAACAGGGTCGACTTCCCGACGTTGGGTCGGCCGACCAGGGCCACCCGCGGGATCATCGGGCCACTCCCCTGCCGGTCGCGGTGTTCGTTGCCTTCGTCGTCCATCTCCGGGGTGTCGTCCACCGCATCGAGGTCAGGGAGCAGCCCGACCACGTCGTCCAGCAGGTCGCCGGTGCCCCGGCCGTGGAGGGCGCTTACCGGCCAGGGGTCGCCCAGCCCCAACGACACCGCTTCCCAGGCATCGGATTCACGCTGGGAGGAGTCGACCTTGTTGACCACCACCCGCACCGGACGTCCGGACCGCTTGAGGAACTTGGCCACTGCCATGTCCTCATCGATGAGACCCACGGTGACGTCCACCACTAACAGCACCACGTCGGCGTCGGCCACCGCCCGTTCCGCCTGGGCGCTCACTTGGGCGTCGAGAGGATCGTCGGTGGACAGCCAACCACCGGTGTCCACCACCGTGAAGGCATGACCGCACCACTCGGCATCGAGCTCCTTGCGGTCCCGGGTGACCCCGGACCGCTCCTCGACCACCGCCGCCCGTCGGCCGACGATCCGGTTGACCAACGTCGACTTGCCGACATTCGGGCGTCCGGCGATTACCACCAGTGGCTTCTTCCGGACGGCGTCTGGGGTGACTTCGGGTACAGAGATGGTCATCGTGAGGCTCCGATCGAGACGGGCACCCGTGCCGACCGACCAGTCTGGGTGGAGCCGCATCCTGATGCCGACACTGGCGCGGTTGCCCCGGTCCCGTCGAGCGCCCGGCGCAGCGACAGCCCGTCGGTGGCTACCACCTCCACCGGCCGGGGCAGGTCGGCCACCGAGAGGTCGTCGAGGAACCGTCCCTCCGACAGGCAGGAGTCGGGCAGCAGGTACCGGTGGCCGATGGGCTGGTCGGCCAGGGCCCGGGTCAGGTCGATGCCGGTCATCAGACCCGACACCCCGATGTTGCCGCCGAAGTAGTCGTTGGGTACCGGCACCAGCCGGATGTCCGAACGCCCGAGCGACTCGACCAACGGGGCCAGCACCCGGGCGCCGTACTCGCCGGTGAGGATGGCGATCGGTGCATCGCCGCCGGAGGCGGGAGTCGACGGATCCGACCGCTGCGCCCGGTAGCCGGCGGCCGGGGCCCCGTCCACCCAGGCGAAGAAGCCGGGCCGCACCCCGAGGGCGGCCCGCTCGTCGCCCCCGAAGGCGGCCTCGAAGGCCCGGGCCATGCCCAGCCCGTTCTCGTGTTGCGGGAATCCCTCGTAGGTGGACTTGGCCGGGAACGGCCGATCCGCCATCAGGTAGTACTCGTCGGCGGCGTAGACCATCCGGCGACCGATGGCGGTCAGGAAGGTCTGCTGCCAGAGGTCGATGGCGTCGCAGACCTCGGCGGCTTCCGCCTGGGTGTGGGGGCGCATCCCCGGCTCTTTGGAGAAGCGACTCACCCCGAGCGGCACGCAGGCCACCGTGGCCAGGGTGGGGTACCGGTCGAGCACCCCGGCCAGGGTGTCGTGGAGAATCTCCCCGTCGTTGCGATCCGGGCACACCACGATCTGGCCGTGGACTTCGATGCCCCCGTCGAGCAGCGCGCTCAGCCAGCGCAGGCTGGTGGCCCCCCGGCGGTTGCCCAGCAGCCGGGACCGCACGTCGGGATCGGTGGCGTGGATGGAGACGAACAGCGGGCTGAGGTGCTCGGTCAGCACCCGCTCCAGATCCATCTCGGTGAACCGGGTGAGGGTGGTGAAATTTCCGTAGAGGAAGGACAGACGGTAGTCGTCGTCCTTGAGCGACAGGCTCCGGCGCATCCCCTTCGGGAGCTGCTGGATGAAGCAGAACTCGCAGTGGTTGTCGCAGGTCCGGACTCGGTCGAACAGCGCGGAGGAGACCTCGACACCGAACGGCTCCCCCGCCTCCTTGCTGACCGAGACGGGAAAGGGGTCAGCCACCCCGCGACGGCGGACGACGAGGTCCAATTCGGACTCGTCGACCAGCAGGCTGTACTCAATGACGTCGCGCGGCGACCGTCCGTTGAGGAAGAGGAGCTCGTCCCCGGGCCGAAGGCCGGACAGATCCGCCGGTGACAGTTCGGTGACGGCGACGACCGTAGGCGCCGTCGTACCGCGAGGTACCGACATGCCCCAAGGCTACAGGGTCGCCCATGTGTCTCCGGCGGCAGCCCCGGTCCTTGCCACCGCGGTCGCGCCGCTAGCCTGGACGGGTGGCCGTGGACCGAGTACTGCTGGCCGAGCCGAGAGGCTTCTGTGCCGGGGTGGAGAAGGCGATCAAGGCGTTGGCCTGGATGGTCCGGGTCTTCGAGCCGCCGGTCTACTGCTACCACGAGATCGTCCACAACCGGCACGTGGTCGACCAGTTCCGGGCCCAGGGCGTCATTTTCGTCGACGACGTCACCGAGGTCCCGGCCGGCGCCCCCCTGATGCTCTCCGCCCACGGCTCCGCCCCCGATGTGGTCGACGCCGCCCGGGACCGCGGCCGGGTGGTGGTCGACGCCGTCTGCCCCCTGGTCACCAAGGTTCACCACGAGCTGAAGGTCCGGGCCCGCAAGGGCTACACCGTGCTCTACGTCGGCCACCACGGTCATGAAGAGGCGATGGGCACCATGGCCGTCGCCCCCGAGGCGGTGCGGCTACTGGAGCGGGAAGAGGATGTCGACGCCCTCCCCGAACCCAAGGCCGGCGAGGACGCCCCGGTGGCGCTGTTGGCTCAGACCACCCTCAGCCATGACGAATGGGCCGGCATCGTCGATCGGGCCCGGGAGCGGTTCCCCGACCTCTGGATGCCCAACCGCAGCGATCTCTGCTTCGCCACCACCAACCGCCAGGTCGCCCTGAAGGCGGTGGTCGGCCGGGCCGACGCGGTGGTGGTGATCGGTTCCCTCAACTCCTCCAACACGGTGGCGCTGGAGAAGGTGGCGTTGGCCTACGGCTGCCCCCGGGTGGTGCGCATCAACGACGCCTCCGAGCTCCCCGACGATCTGAGCGGCACGGTGGGGGTGACCGCCGGGGCGTCCGCTCCGGAGGCCTTGGTCCAGGCGGTGGTGGCCCGGCTGGCCCCGATCCACGGCGTCGAGTCCGCCCCCATCACCTTGGAGGAGGAGTACTTCCCGCCTCCCCCCGAGCTCCGCGAGATCCTCCGGGCCCTGGAGACGGCGGTGTCGCTGCTGTCGGCGGCCCCGGCCGCCGACAACCCGGTGGTCGACAATGGCGCCACCGTGCTGTCCGGCGACCGCTCCACCGGTGCCGCCGATGTGCTGGAGGCCTTCGTCGGGGTGCCGGCCGTCTAGTACCGGCCGGTGGAGGCGACCGAGCGGTCGTAGAGCTGCTGGAGGGTGTCGGTCAGCTCGTCGGTCATGGCGGTCAGCTGGCTGCGGGGCACCCGGCCGGCCGCCGTCCGGGCGGGGGCGGCGATGGGTGGGCCCACCACCAGATGGATGTGCCGGGGCCGGGGGAACTTGGCGCCCTTCGGCATCACCGAGGTCGACCCGCCGATGCCCACCGGGACCACCGGGGCACCGGTGCGGGCGGACAGGAACGCCACCCCCTGGTGGAGGTCCTTCACCACCGGACCGGTCCTCCGCTCCCCCTCGGGGAACAGCACCAGCACCTCGCCGGCGTCGAGGACCCGTTGGGCCCGGCGCAACGCCTCCCGGTCGGCGGCGTCCCGGTGGACCGGGAACGCCCCGATGGTCTGGAGGAACCGCCCGAACCGCGGCCGCTTCCAGAGGCTGTCCTTGGCCATGTAGTGCAGCTTCCGGTTGGTCACCGCCGAGGCCACGAAGAAGTCGATGCCCGATCGGTGGACCGGGGCAATGATCATCGGCCCCTCGGTCGGCACCAGTTCCAGCCCCTCCACCGTGGTCCGGAACAGCAGCCGGTTGAGCCCGTGGGCCAGCACCCGGAGGAATTTGTAGATGGGGGTGAAGGTGGTGTCCACCTCGGTGTCCGCCACCGCCGGGACGGGGGCACTGCTCGCATCGGTCGTCTCGCTCACGTCAGCCATCCCAGCACCTCTTCTACCACCGCCCCGATCGGCCGGCCGGTGGTGTCGATGACTTTCGCCCCCTCGGCGATCCCGAGGGGGGAGGCGGCCCGGGTGGAGTCGAGGTGGTCCCGGCGGGCCACCCAGTCGGACCCCTCCTCGCGGCGGCGGCGGGCCCGCTCCTCGCCACTGGCGGTCAGGTAGATCTTGAGGTCGGCCTCCGGGAACACCACCGAGCCGATGTCCCGCCCTTCCACCACTCCCCCGCCATGCTCCTCGGCCCACTGGCGTTGACGGGCGACCATGACCGCCCGGACGTCGGGGTTGGCCGCCACCACCGACACCGCCCGGTTGACGTCGGCGGCGCGGATCGCCTCGGTGATGTCGGTGCCGTCGGCGGTCACCCGGTCGCCCACCGAGATCGACAGCTGGCCGGCGAGGTCGGCCACCGCTTGGTGGTCGGCGGGGTCGATGCCCCGGGCGAGGGCGCCCCAGGCCACCGCCCGGTACATGGCCCCGGTGTCCAGGCGGTCGATGCCGAGGGCCCGGGCCAGGGCCTTGGACAGGGTCGACTTGCCGGCCCCGGCCGGACCGTCGATGGCGATCACCGTTGGCCGGGGATCGTGCGGGGCTTGGTTGCCGGTCATACCGCCACCGACAGGGTCTCCAGGTGCGCGGCGAACCGGGGATAGCTCGACTGGACCGTCTCCCATCCGGCGATGGTGGTCACCTCGGTGGCCGATCGGCAGGCGGCGCCGGCGATGGCGGCGGCCATCGCCATCCGGTGGTCCCCCCGGGCATCGACGGTGGCCGGCCGGAGCGGGCGTCCGCCTTCGATCACCAGGTCGTCCCCTTCCACCCGAGCGGTGCCCCCGAAGGCGGCGATCAGGTCGACGGTGCCCGACAGTCGGTCGGACTCCTTCACCCGCAGCTCGCCCACGTCCTGGAACCGGGTCTCCCCGGTGGCGAGGGCGGCGGCCACCGCCAGGATCGGGACCTCGTCGAGGGAGGGGATCTCCTCGGCGTGAATCAGGGTGCCGGTCAGCGCCGAGGTCCGGCTGGTGACCGAGCCGTGCTCGGCCCCCTGGGCGTCCACCGTCACCTGTCCCCCCATCCGCTGGAGCACGTGGATGAACCCGGTGCGCTCCGCCCCCAGATAGGTGCCTTCCACGCTGACCACGCTGCGGGGGACGACCAGCCCCCCGACCACCCAGAAGGCGGCCTGGGAGGGGTCGCCGGGCACCACCACCACCGTCGGGTTGAGGGCACTCCGGCGGACGGTGATCGTCCTCCCCGACCCGGCCTCGGACACGGTGATGTCGGCCCCCATCTGGGCCAGCAGCTCCTCGGTGTGGGCGCGGGTGGGGACCGGTTCGTGGACCACGGTGTCGCCGTCGGCGGCCAGCCCGGCCAGCAGGACGGCGGACTTCACCTGGGCGCTGGCCATCGGTGGGGTGTACTCGATGCCGCCGAGCTCCCCGCCGGTGATGGTCACCGGGGGCAGGCACCTCGCCCCCTGGCCGGTCACCTCCGCCCCCATCAGGCCGAGCGGCTCGGCCACCCGGTCCATCGGTCGGGCCCGGAGGGAGTCGTCGCCGGTGAGGTGGGCGGTGACCGGGAGCCCGGCCAGCAGGCCCAGCAGCAGCCGCATCCCGGTCCCGGAGTTGCCGAGGTCGATGGGCCCCGCCGGGGCGTGCAGCCTCGGGCGGCCGCCCCGGACCGCCATCGAGGTTGCCGACTCCTCCACCTCGGCCCCGAGGGCCCGCACCGCTTCCAGGGTCCGACGGACGTCGTCGCCGTCGGAGAGTCCGGTGATGGTGGAGGCGCCGTCGGCCAGCGCGGTCAGCAGGAGGGCGCGGTGGGAGATCGACTTGTCCCCGGGGACCCGGACCGAGCCGACCAGGGCCCGCCCGCCCGGCACCCGGAAGGTTTCGGATCTCGCCTCGTCGGTCACCGGCCGGGACCCACCGGGGCGCTGGTCGAGCGGTAGCCGCGTTCGGTGAGGGCGGCCTGCAGCTTGGCGGTGGCGTCCTCGGCGACGACCAGGAGCATGACCCCCCGGTCCCCTTCCACCGAGTGGGCGATCTCCAGGTCGAAGATGTTGACCCCCAGCTCGGCGGCCAGGGTGGTGATCTCCGCCAGCACCTTCGGGCGGTCGGGCACCGGCACCCGCACCTCCACCAGGTCCTCGGCCTGGGGGGTCCGCTCCGACAGCGCCCGGCGGGCCAGCGCCGCCCGGCCGAGGACGTCGAGCAGCGAGTCGCGGTCGCGGGTCGCCACCCGGCGGCGCATGTCCTTCAACGCCTCCACCAGCAGGTCGAGGGTGGCCACAATGGCCTCGGCATTGTCGTCGCAGATGTCGGGCCAGATGTTCGGTTGTCCGGCGGCGATCCGGGTCATGTCCCGGAACCCGCCGGCAGCCAGCTGGAGGAGGGCGGCGTGTTCCTCCCCCAGGTTGGCGGCCAGATCCATCAGGGTGGCGGCGGCCAGATGGGGGACGTGGGAGACCACCGCCACCAGCGAGTCGTGCTGGGCGGGGGCCAGGTCGACCACCACCGCCCCCATGTCGGCCAGCAGGCTCCGGATGCGGGTGTAGGCGGCCGGATCGGTGAGGGCGGTCGGGGTGAGTACCCAGGTGGCCCCCACGAACAGGTCGGCGGAGGCGCCCTCCACCCCCACCTGCTCGGAACCCGCCATCGGGTGGCCGCCGACGAACGACGGGTGGTCGACGCCCGCCACCAGCGGCCCCTTCACGCTGCCGACGTCGGTGACGATCACGTCGGGCCGGCGGCCCGGGCGACCCAGGAACTCGGTGATGATGGCGGCGGCGGCCTGGACCGGGGTGGCCACCACCACCAGCTCGGCGTCGGTGTCCTCCCCTTCGGCCGACAGCGCCCCGAGGGCGACGGCCCGGGCCGCGACCCCGGGGGCGGTGTCCACCCCACTTACGTGCCAGCCCTTCTCGCGGAGAGCCATGCCCACCGAACCGCCGATGAGCCCGGTGCCGAAGATCATCGCCCGGCCGGGTGCCGGTGGGTGGCCGTTCCCGGAGGGTGCGCTGAGAGGGGACGGGGTGGGGCCGGCCTCAGTCGGGGAGGTCGTCACGGAGTCCCCTGGCGCCTTCGAGATAGACATGGTGGATCTCGCGGCGGGGCCGATCGCTCTCCACGTGGAGCATCACCCGGATGCACTGGGGAACCGAACCGACCACCGCCAGTTCGCGGGCACAGATGAGCGGGACCGCCCCGAGCCCCATCGACCGGGCGGCGGTGGCCGGGAAGGTCGAGACGATGTCCTCGGTGGCGGTGAAGAGGATGGAGATGATGTCCTCCTCCCCCAGCCCGTTGCGCTCCAGGATCTCGCGCAGCAGTGCCACCACCCGTTCGGTGATGGCTTCGATGGTGTCGGTGTCGACGGTGGTGGCGCCGCGGACGGCTTTTACGGAGGTGGACATCAGCCAGGCATGCTACTCAGCGGCCGGGGAGGGCTCGTCGGTGGGGAGGGCGGCGGCGGCCAGGGCCCGCACCTCGTCGATGGTGAGGGGGCGCCAGAAGCCGGGCTGGAGGGTGGGGTCGGTAAGGGGGCCGATCCGGGTCCTGACCAGGCGCACCACCGGGTGGCCCACCGCTTCCGCCATCCGGCGGATCTGCCGGTTGCGCCCCTCGTGGATGACGATCCGGAGGAGGCTGGGGGCCACCACCGCCACCCGGGCCGGGGCGGTGGGGCCGTCCTCCAGGTCGACCCCCTCCCGCAGGCGGCGCACGTCGCCGGCCGACGGCTCCCCCTCCACTTCGACCAGGTACTCCTTCGGGACCCCGAAGGACGGGTGGGTGAGCCGGTGGGTGAGGCGCCCGTCGTTGGTGAGGATGATCAGACCTTCGCTGTCCATGTCCAGCCGGCCCACCGGGAACACCCTCGGGTCGTCCGGCACCAGGGACACCACCGTCGGGCGGCCGTGGGTGTCCTCGGCGGTGGAGACCACCCCGGTCGGCTTGTTCAACAGGTAGTGGACCAGCCCGGGAAGCACCGGCAACGGCACCCCGTCCAGCTCCACCTCGTCGACGTTCGGGTCGATCCGGCGGCCGAGGACCGGGACCTCGCCGTTGACGGTGATCCGGCGCTCGACGATTAGGCCTTCACAGACCCGCCGGGAGCCCAGCCCGATCCGGGCCAGGACCTTCTGGAGTCGCTCACCGTCCGGCAGTGGGGCCGGATCGGGGGCGGGAGACGGATCAGCCATCGATGGCGGGGCGCATCTGCTCTTCGAACTCGGCCACCGCCTCCGGCCCCGGCAGCAGGTCGGCCACCGGCGGGAGCTGGTCGAGCCGGTCGAGGCCCAGGCGTTCGAGGAAGGCGTCGGTGGTGCCGTAGAGGACGGCCTGGCCGGGCCCGGCCGCCCGCCCCACCGAGGCGATGTAGCCGCGGTGCTCCAGCAGCCGGACCACCCCGTCGACGTTGACCCCCCGGAGGGCGGCGATCTGGGAACGGGAGACCGGCTGCTTGTAGGCGACGATGGCCAGCGTCTCCAGGGCGGCGGCCGACAGCCGGGAGGACACCCCGACGTTGGCGAACCGCTCGACGTAGGGGGCGAGGTCGGGGTGGGTGTGGATGCGGTAGCCGCCGGCGATCCGGGCCACCTCGAATCCCCGGTTGCCGGCCCGGCACGACTCGGCCAGCTCGTCGCAGAGCGGCTCGATCTGCTCGATGGGGATCTCCAGCAGCTCGGCCAACAGCCCGGGGGCGACCGGCTCGACGGCCACGATGAGGACGGCCTCGATGGCCCGGGCTTCCGCCGACAACGTCATGGCTTCAGCCCTCGTACTCGTCGTACTCGGCCCCTACCAGGACCGGGTTCGACGCCGCCACCCACTCGACCTCGAGCTCCCCGAAGGTGTGGCCCTGATCGAGGGAGACCCGGCCCTGCTTGCACAGCTCGAGGAGGGCCAGGAACCGCACGATGATCTCGATCCGGGTGGAGAGGTGCCGGGTGAGGGCCCGGAAGGTGGCCCTCCCCTCCAGGGGCAGCCGGACTTCGAGCTCGTTGACCGCCTCCGACACCGTGACGGCGTCGACGGTGACGTGGTAGAGGTCGACCACCGGGATGGGTTGGGCGGCGGTGGCCCTCCGGTAGGCGGCGGCCACTGCCGCCGGGGTGACCCCTTCCAGCAGGTCGGGGGCATGGGCGACGAACCCGTCCTCCAGGCCGGCGGTGCGGGGCACCGCCCGGGCCGCCCGTTCGATCAGGAGGGTGAAGCTGTCGGCCGCCGCTGCGTAGGCCTGACACTCCAGCAGCCGGGCCAGCAGCAGGTCGCGCTCCTCCCAACCCACCAGCTCTTCGTCGGCTTCGACGTCGTCGGGACCCGGGAGGAGCCGGCGGGACTTGAGCTCGATGAGCACCGCCGCCACCACCAGGAACTCCGACAGGGTGGCCAGGTCGACGGTCTCCCAGGTGGTCACCTCGGCGATGAAGGCGTCGACCAGGTCGGCCAGGCAGATGTCGTAGATGTCGACTTCATGGCCGTTGACCAGCTGCAGCAGCAGGTCGACCGGGCCCTCGAAGACGGGCGTGGAAACGGTGGCACTCACGACCACCGACCCTACCGGCTGCATCCGGGCAATCCGTGCATCGTCGGCCACCGCATACGATGACCGGCTATGTCGAAAGTTTTCTCCGGTATCCAGCCCAGCGGCGACCTCCACCTCGGCAACTATCTGGGCGCCATCCGCAACTGGGTGGCCGACCAGTACGTCCATGAGGCCATCTACTGCGTCGTCGACCTCCACGCCCTCACCCTCGACATCGAACCCGACGAGCTCCGGGCCCGGAGCTACGAGACCGCCCTCGACCTGCTGGCCTCCGGGATCGACCCCGACGCCTGCATCCTGTTCGTCCAGAGCCAGGTCCCCGAGCACACCCGGCTCACCTGGCTGCTGGAGTGCACCGCCTCGATGGGCGAGCTCCGGCGGATGATCCAGTTCAAGGAGAAGTCGGAGGGCCGGGAGTCGGTCCGGGCGGCGCTGTTGACCTACCCGGTCCTCCAGGCCGCCGACATCCTCCTCTACGACACCGACCGGGTCCCGGTCGGCAATGACCAGCGCCAGCACCTCGAGCTCACCCGGGAGCTGGCCATCCGCTTCAACACCCGGTACGGCGACACCTTCGTGGTGCCGGAAGGGGCCTACCCGGCGGTGGGGGCCCGGGTGATGGACCTCCAGGAGCCCACCCGGAAGATGTCCAAGTCGGTGAGCTCCCCCCTCGGCACCATTTCGGTGATGGACCCGCCCGAAGAGATCGAGCGGAAGGTCAAAAAGGCGGTCACCGACACCGACGGGGAGGTGCGCTACGACCCGGAGGCGAAGCCGGGGCTGGCCAATCTGTTGGAGCTCCTGGCGGTGGCCGCCGATCGCACCCCCGCCGAAGCCGCCGAGGGCTACCAGCGCTACGGGGACCTGAAGCGGGACCTGGGCGAGGCCCTGGTCGAGCTGCTCCGCCCCATCCAGACCCGGCGGGCGGAGCTGGCTGCCGACCCCGGTCAGGTGTCGTCCATCCTCGCCCAGGGGTCGGAAAAGGCCCATGCCATCGCCTCGGTCACCTACCAGCGGGCGGCCGACGCCATCGGGCTCTTCCGCTGAACGTCTTCCTCTCTGGCCGAGCTGCCGGCCTCAGGCCACCCCGGGGATGAGGCGGGCCTGCCACCAGTTGATGAGATGGCCGAGCAGCTGGCTCCACTGGTTGCGGAACAGCAGGATGAGGATGAAGGGCAGGAACATCAGCAGCGGTTGGATCCGGTAGTAGTCGGGCAGCAGCCGGGCCGGGATGAACCGTTCCAGCACCGCCGCCCCGTCCAGCGGTGGGCAGGGGATGAGGTTGAAGACGGCCAGCACGATGTTGGCGATCCCCCCGTAGAAGAGGATCTCGCCCAGCAGGGTGAGGGTCAGAATCCCGGCATTGAAGTCGACATGGGTGGAGGTCGACCGGGTGAGGATGAAGGCGAACCCGAACAGGGCGGCCAGGACGATGTTGGTCAGCGGGCCGACCAGCGACACCAGCACCGTCTGGTTGCGCGGGCTCCGAAGCCGATTGGTGCTGACCGGGACCGGTTTGGCCCAGCCGTAGGCCCCGATGCCGGACAGGGAGAGGACGGCCGGCACCAGCAGGGTCCCGATCGGGTCGACGTGGCGGAGCGGATTGAGGTTGAGCCGGCCGGCCCGTTTGGCGGTGTCGTCACCGAAGGCGAGGGCCACTACCCCGTGGGAGATCTCGTGGAGGATGATCGACGGGATCAGCACCAGGAAGTAGATGATGTTGACCTGGCTGATCCGGTGGGTGCGCAGCAGGATGATGACCAGGGCGACCCCGATCACCACGATGATGGCGGTCCGCTCGTTGCGGGCCAGCGGACGCCGGTTACCTCTGCCGGGGCCCGAGCCGCCGCCGTAGCCGCCGAACCCCATGGTCTACCGACCGCTCAGAGCCGGGAGGCGTGGCTGATGCAGAACCGGGTGGCGGGCATCGCATCCAGGCGGGCCGGATCGATGGGCTGCTGGCATTCCTCGCAGACCCCGTAGTGGCCGTCGGCCATCTTGTCGAGGGCGTGGGCGATGTCGTCGAGCGACTCCTGGAGCTGGCTGGCCAGTCCCTCGGCCTCGCTCCGCTCGGCGGTCACCTGGCTGGAATCGGCGAAATTGGAGTCGTAGGACAGCCCCTTCCCCCCGTCCCCGAACCCGAGTTCGGACAGTTGCCGGACCAGCTGCTGCCGTTCCTCTTCGAGGAGGTGGCGGTAGTCGACGGTAGGGGCTTCGCTGGACACGAGAGAGATCCTACCTCCCTTGTTGCGTACCGGCTCGCGGGTGGGCCTGCTCGTAGGAGGCCCGGAGGTGCTCGGAACTCAGCTTGGTGTACATCTGGGTGGTGGAGATCGACACGTGGCCGAGCAGCTCCTGGACGATCCGGATATCCGCGCCGTGGGCCAGCATGTGGCTGGCACAGGAATGCCGGAGGACATGGGGGCTCACCAGGGACGACAGCCCGACCGGCTCCGCCCGCCGCTTGAGCACCGCCCAGGCCCCCTGCCGGCTGAGCCGCCCTCCCCGCTTGTTGAGGAACACCGCCTCCTCGTCGTCCCGACTGGCCCACCGGGCGGGGGCGACCCGGCCCCGGCCGGCCGGGGCCAGCCACTCGTCGAGGGCCTTCCGGGCCACTCGGCCGAGAGGCACCATCCGCTCCTTCGACCCCTTCCCGAACACCCGCAGCAGGCCGTCGTCGTCGTGGACGTCCAGCAGGGACAGCCCGGTGACTTCGGAGATGCGGGCGCCGGTGGCGTAGAGGAGCTCGAGCAGGGCCCGGTCCCGGAGGTCGAACGGGTCCTTCCCGGGGATGGAGTCGAGCAGCCGGAGGGTCTGGTCCTCGTCGAGGGCCTTCGGCAGCCGCTGGGGAAGCTTGGGGGAAGCGAGGTCGACGGTGGGGTCGACGGCCAGGGTGCCCTCGTCGACCAGGAAGCGGTAGAGGCCCCGGAGGGCGGTGATGGTCCGGGCCATCGACGCCGGGTTCCGACCCCCCGCCCGCAGCCCGGACAGGTAGCGCTCGAGATCGCCGGGCCCGGCGGTCAGGGGGTCGACCCCTTCGGCTCTCCCCCACTCCTCCCAGCCGTGGATGTCCCGCCGGTAGGAGACGAGCGTGTTGCGGGCCCGGCCCCGCTCGACCGCCAACCAGGAGAGGTATTCCTCTGCCCCGTTGGAGAGCGGCTGGCTCACCGAGTGGCGGCGAGGTGGCGACGGGCCAGGCCCACCCCCAGGATGGTGGCCGCATCCACGATGGTCCCGTCGTCGACCCGGGCATCGAAGTCGCGGAGCGGGACCTTCTCGACGGTCATGTAGTGCTCTTCGATCCCCTGGCGGTTGTCGGCCACTTCGGTGAGGCCGGTGGCCAAAAAGATGGTGGTGACCTCGTCACAGAAGCCGGGGGTGTTCAGGCACCGGGTGAGCTCGGTCAGCTCGGTGGCCTGGTGGCCGATCTCCTCGATCAGCTCCCGGTGGGCGGTGGTCTCCAACGGCTCGCCCTCTACGTCGCAGGTCCCCGCCGGGATCTCGTAGAGCCACTGGCCGACGGCGGGCCGGTACTGGCGGACCAGCAGCACCGACTGGTCGTCGGTGATCGGCACCACCGCCACCGCCCCGGGATGCCGCACGATCTCCCGCTCGAACTGGTTCCCGTCGGGATCGACGAAGGTGGCCCGGACCATGGAGATGAACCAGGCCTTATGGATGAGGGTCTCGCCGGTCTGGCGGAAGGCGGGATCGGCGCCCGGCCGAGTGCCGGTGGCTCCCGTCAACTGATGTCGATCAGACGCGGGTCGCGCCCCTCGGCCCGGACCAGGGAGGCGCCCACCAGCTCGCGGAACAGCGGGTGGGGCGAGTCGGGACGGCTCTTGAACTCCGGGTGGCCCTGGGTGCCGACCCAGAACGGGTGGCCGGGGAGCTCGATGAACTCGACCAGCCGGCCGTCGGGGGACATTCCCGAGCAGACCAGTCCGGCTGTCTCCAGAAGGGAGCGGAACCGGGGGTTGACCTCGTAGCGGTGGCGGTGCCGCTCGGAGACCATCTCCGTCCCGTAGGCCTGGGCCACCTGGGAGCCGGGGGCCAGCTGGGCATAGTAGGAGCCGAGCCGCATGGTCCCCCCCATGTCCTCGATGTCGTTCTGGTCGGCCATCAGGTCGATGACCGGGTAGCGGGTGGTGGGGTCGAACTCGCGGGAGTTGGCCCCCTCCAGCTCGGCCAGGCTCCGGGCCGCCTCGATGACCATCACCTGGAGGCCGAGGCAGAGCCCGAGGAGGGGGATCTCATGCTCTCGGGCGTAGCGGGCGGCGGCGATCTTGCCTTCCACCCCCCGCTCCCCGAACCCGCCGGGGATGACCAGGCCGTCGAAGTCGCGGAGGCTGTCGGTGTGGAGGAGGTCGGGGACGTTGGCGGCCTGGATCCAGTTGACCTCCACCTTCGCCCCGTGGTGGAAGCCGGCGTGGCGGAGTGACTCCACCACCGACAGGTAGGCGTCGGGGAGGTCGATGTACTTGCCGATGATCCCGATCCGCACCGGTCGCGTGGAGGTCTCCACCCGGTCGACCAGCCGCTCCCAGCCGGAGAGGTCGATGGGATGGGTGGGCTCATCGAACTGGAGGAGCCGGAGGATGTAGCGGTCGAGACCCTCCTCGTGGAGGACCAGCGGGATCTGGTAGATGCTGGGGGCGTCGACGGCGGAGACCACCGCTTCGATGGGGACGTCGCACAGCAGGGAGATCTTCCGCTTCAGGTCGTCGGAGATCATCCGGTCCGACCGGCAGACGATGACGTCGGGCTGGATACCCCGGCTGCGGAGCTCGGTCACCGAGTGCTGGGTGGGCTTGGTCTTCTGCTCCCCCGACGGCCCGAGGTAGGGCACCAGGGTGAGGTGGACGTAGCAGACGTTCTCCCGGCCCACGTCCCGGCGGAACTGGCGGAGGGCCTCCAGGAAGGGGACGATCTCGATGTCGCCCACCGTGCCGCCGACCTCCACGATGACCACGTCGATGTCGTCGGTCCCCAGCCGCTTGATCCGCTCCTTGATCTCGTCGGTGACGTGCGGGATGACCTGCACGGTGCGGCCGAGGTAGTCGCCGCGGCGCTCCTTGGCGATCACCGAGGAGTAGATGCGTCCGGTGGTGGCGTTGGAGTCCTTGTGGAGGTTCTCGTCGATGAACCGCTCGTAGTGGCCGAGGTCGAGGTCGGTCTCTCCGCCGTCCTCGGTGACGAACACCTCGCCGTGCTCGAAGGGGTTCATGGTGCCGGGGTCGACGTTGATGTACGGGTCCAGCTTGCACATGGTGACCCGCAGCCCCCGGCATTTGAGCAGCCGGCCGAGTGACGAGGCGGTCAGCCCCTTGCCGAGGGAGGACGACACGCCGCCGGTGAAGAAGATGAACTTGGTGCCGTTGCCGCGGTGGGCGCCGGGCCTCAGGTACTCACCGGATTTGGAGACCGCCGACGCCGTCGGGTCGGGGGTTTCGGGGAGTCGGGCGTCCGGAGCATCGTCTTCGGAGGATTCCGTCGGACCTTGCGTGTCGGGCACCCGCAGAGGTTAGCGGAACCCGGCCGGCATCCACGCGGACCCCCGGCCGGTCGGGGTCAGCGCCGGGCGGTGCGGCCGGCCCTCGGGACCCCGGCCAGCAGCTCGCGGGCATGGGTCCGGGCCGTCTCGCTGTCGGGGCTCCCCGACAGCATCCGGCTCAACTCCACCACCCGCGCCTCGGGGTCGAGCTCGGCCACCCGGGAGACGGTGCGGCCGTCCTGTTCGGTCTTCAGCACCGCCAGCTGGTGGTCGGCCTGGGCCGCCACCTGGGCCAGGTGGGTGACCACCAGAACCTGCGAGCGCCGGCCCAGGGCGGCGAGGGCGGCGCCGACCGCGGTGGCCGCCGATCCCCCGACCCCGGCGTCCACCTCGTCGAAGACCAGGACCCCGGGGGCACCGGTGAGGGCCAGCCGCACCGCCAGCATGGTCCGGGCCAACTCGCCGCCGGAAGCCACCTTGGCCAGGGGCAGCAGCGGCTCGCCGGGGTTGGCCCCCAGCAGGAAGCTGACCTGGTCGGCCGGCCCCTCCCCATCCACCGACACCTCGAACCGGGCCGAGGCCATGGCCAGGGTCTGGAGGGTCGACTGGATCTCCGCGGCCAGCGACGGCGCCGCCTGCCGGCGGGCGGCGGCCACCCGGGTCTCCGCCACCGCCAGCTGCTCTTTGGCCACCGCCATCTCCGCGTCCAGCTCCCGGGCCCGCTCCTCCCGGACCTCGATGGCCTGGAGCTGCTGGCGGGCACCGGCGGCGAAGGCCACCACCTCCCCGAGGGTGGATCCGTACTTGCGTTCCAGCTCGTGCAACCGCTGGCGGCGGCTGCGGATCTGCTCCAGCTGCTCGGGATCGTCCTCCCAGGTCTCGACGACCGTCCGCAACTCGGAGACGACGTCGGCCAGTTCGGCCATCGCACTGCGCACCCGCGTCTCCAGGGCGGACAGCGGGGGCCGGCCGGCCAGGGCGCCGGAGGCTTCCGCCAGGCGGTCGAGCCCACTCCCGACGGTGGCCTCGGCCAGGGCGTCCAACGCCGCGGCGGCCGCCTCCCGATGGGAGGCCGCCTCCGCCAGCCGGTCCTCTTCGAGCTCGAGCCGGCTGTCTTCTCCGTCGTCTTCGATCCGGGCCGACTCGATCTCGTCGATCTGGTAGCGGAGCACGTCCATCTCCCGGGCCCGCTGCTCCACCTCCCCACCCAGCGATTCCGACTCGTCGGTCAGTGCTCGCAACCGCGCCCGGGCCTGGAGGAGATCGGCGAGGTCGATCTGGCCGTACTCGTCGAGGGCCTGACGTTGGGCGGCGGAGTGGACCAGCGACCGGTGTTGGTGCTGGCCGTGCAGCTCGACGAGGGCCGACCCGGTGGTGGTGAGGGTGGTGACCGGGGCCATCCGGCCGTTGATCCAGGCTTTCGACCGTCCGCCGGCCACCACCGTGCGGCTCAGGATGACCTCCCCGTCGCCGTCGAGGTCGTCGAGGTGGTCGGACTCGTCCACGGCCAATGTCCCCTGGGTGGCCGCCCGCGACTCTGACTCGTCACTCCCGGGCCCCGGCCCGAACCGGGCCTCGACGGTGGCGTCCTCCGAGCCGGCCCGCACCATGGTCGGATCCGCCCGGCCCCCCAACAGCAGGCTGAGGGCTTCGATGAGCAGCGTTTTTCCCGCCCCGGTCTCCCCGGTCAACGCGGTCATCCCGGGCCGGAAGGTCACCGTCACGTCATCGATGACCCCGAGGTCACGGACGCGGAGTTCCTCGAGCAGCCTGGGCAATCCGGCTCCTATCGATCAGCCAGGTGGAACTTGGCCCGCAGGATGGCGTGGAAGTTGTTGGGGCCGAAGGTGACCAGCCGGGCGGGACGGTCGCCCTCCCGGTAGCGCACCGTCGATCCGGGCTCAAGGGTGGTGAGGGTGGCGCCGTCCACCACCAGCACCGCGGAGCGGGGCTCGAGGATCTCCAGCTCCACCCGCTCGGTGGGCTCGAGCACCAGCGGGCGGTCGAACAGCATGTGGGGCGAAACCGGGGTCACCACCAGCGCCCGCAGGTTGGGCGACAGGATCGGCCCCCGGGCCGACAGGTTGTAGGCGGTCGAGCCGGTGGGGGTGGCCACCAACAGCCCGTCACCGGCGTAGGTGACGAAGGGATGCCCGTCGATGGAGGCGCCGATCCGGACGGTATGGCCGGGGACGGTCTTCTCGATGCTGGCCTCATTGAGGGCGGTCCGCTCGGGGCCGGCTTCGCCGCCCGGCCGTTCCACCGCCACGTGGAGGGTCATCCGCTCCTCGACCTGGTGGCTGCCGGCCAGAAATCCCTCCAGGGCGGCTTCCAGGCTGGCCGGCTCCACCTGGGTGAGGAACCCCAGCCGGCCGAGGTTCACCCCGAGGACGGGGATCCCGGCGCTGGAGGCGGACTCGACGGCCCGGAGCAAGGTGCCGTCGCCCCCGAGGCTGACCAGCAGGTCGGCACCGTCGACCGACACCGTTCCGTCCGGCCGGCGGGCGGAGATGGCTTGATGGCCGCGTTTCTCCAACCAGGCGATGGCCCGGGCTTCGAGCCCGGCCACGTCGTCGCGGTCGGGGCGGGCGTAGAACGCCACCAGGGTCACGAGTGGTCTCCGGGGGTGGCCGGTCGGTGGGCCTCCTCGACGGCGGCGTCCAACATCGACTCGATCTCCGGGCCGGCGGGCGCCGATCCGGCCGGAGGGTGGGCGACGGCATGGAAGAGGAACTCGATGTTGCCGGCCTGTCCGGTAATTGGTGAAGGCATGGCCCCCATGATGGCTGCTCCGGAGCCGGTGAGCGCGCTGGCCACCTCCCCGAGGGTTCGACGGTGGATCTCCGGGTCGCGGATCACGCCCTTTCCCTGCGACGCCTCGACCCGCCCCGCTTCGAACTGGGGTTTGGCCAGCACCACCAGCGTCGCCCCGGGGGCGGCCAACTCTCCAGTGAGGGCCGGGACGGTCCGGGCCAGGGAGATGAAGGAGAGGTCGGCGGTGACCACCTCGAAAGTCACCCCCCCGGCCATCTCCAGGGTCAGGTCCCGGATGTCGTGGCGCTCGAGGTTGATGACCCGGGGGTCCTGGCGGAGCCGGTCATGAAGTTGGCCCCGGCCGACGTCCACCGCCACCACCGAGGCGGCCCCCGACTGCAACAGACAGTCGGTGAACCCGCCGGTCGACGCCCCGGCGTCGAGAGCCCGGGCGCCATCGACGTCGATGGCAAACCGATCGAGTGCCGCCTGCAGCTTGTCTCCGCCCCGGCTCGCATAGCGCGGCGACGGCCCCCGGAGTTCGATGGGCTCCCCCGCCGCCACCAACCGGGCCGGCTTGTCCGCCACCGCCCCGGACACCAGGACCAGGCTCTGCTCGATCAGAAGGGCAGCCTGGTGGCGACTCTCCGCCAACCCCCGATCCACCAGCGCCCGGTCGAGGCGCCGTCGCCCGGATGGGCTCAGGCGGATGCTCCGGTTCCGGCACTCTTCTTGGCGGCCGCCTTCTTGGCCGGAGCCTTCTTGGCCGCCGACTTCTTGGCCGGGCCGGAGGCCGTCTTCGGCGAGCGGTTCAACAGGGCGGCGACCTGCTTGGCCAGATCCTCCAGGTTGCTGATCCCCAGCGAGTGCAGCTGGTTGCCGACTTCGTCCCGCACCACCGACAGCAAGGATTCGCTGCTCTTGCGGCTGCGGTCGATCAATTCCTCCACCTTCGCCTGGGCTTCCTTGCGCTGTACCTCGCCACTCTTGACGAGCTCTTGAACAAGCTCCTCGGCTCGGGACCGGGTCATCTGGGTGAACGCGATTCCCGCATCGAGGTACCGTTGGTATCCGTCTCGTTTGCTCATAAACGTATTGTACCTAGAGTGCTAGCTAGTAGCAAGCACGCCAGCTCAACCGGGGTGTTTGCCCGAAATGAGCCGGGACTGCCTGTCAAGTCAGAGCGGCGTCGACCAGGGCCACGAAGTCGGACATCCTCACCGCCACCGGGACGTCGTCGACCGGGGTCCCGGGCGGGGTGACGCCGGAGTCAACCAGGGCAAAAGGGACCCCGAGTTGTTCGGCCAGTCGCCCGTCGGTCCTCGGTTGGTCACCGACCGCCAAGGCCGGCCGGCCGCCGGCTCCGAGGCCGAATTTCGCCCGGATGTGGTCCGCCATCGGAGGGTGGGGCTTGCCGGCGATTTGCGGGGTGATCCCCGACGCGGTGGCTACCGCCGCCAACAGCGAGCCGCCCCCCGGGACCAGGCCGTCGGGGGTGGGGTGGGTGGGGTCCTCGTTGGTGCCGATCAGACGCCCGGACTCCCGGGCGGCGGTGGCGGCTCCGGACAGCAGATCGAAGTCGAACGCCCGGGTCCAGCCCACCACCACCGCGTCGACCGGGCCGCGGTCGCGGACGTTGACCCCGCGGGAAGCCAGCGCTTCGAGCACCCCGGACTCCGCCATCACGAAAGCGGTATCGCCGGGGTCGAGGAGGGAGGCGGCCGCCTCCGCGGAGGAGGCGATGTCCTCGGGTGCGGCGGCGATCCCGACCCGGCTCAGGCGATCGAGTTGGTCCTGGATGGTAGGCGCCGAGTTGTTGGTGGCGAAGGCGGCGGTCACCCCGGCCTGTCGCAGCCGATCCACCGCGCCGGCCACATCGCCGATGGCTTCGCCCGACAACCAGATCACCCCGTCGAGATCGATGATCCACACCGACCCGGGGGCGGTCACCGCCGCCAGCCGTGATCGGGTGGTCCCGACCGAAGTCATCCGGGAGGCGGTTCGGTGCCGCCGCCGGCATCCGAGAGCAACTTGTCCTTGTTCTTGGTCCGGCGGGTGGACTTGGCCAACTGGTCGGCCGACTCCAGGGCCCGGGCGATGAGACCGCTGAGACTGCTGGCATGGTCGCCTCCGGCCGGGCTGGTAGGCGGCCCGTCCAGTTGGTCGTCGACGGCGGCGACCGCGGGAGGGTCATCGGGCGAGGGCGGTGAAGGCATTGGCCGGTCGGCGAGATCGGCGATCCTCTCCCCGGTGAGGCGGGCCGCCCGTTCCCAGTAGGAACGGAACATGCCGATGTCGAAGGCACCGTCGCGGACCTTGGCCTGATCGAGGAGGCGGGACGGGGGGTTCTTCAGGTCGCGCACCACCCGCAGGCAGGCCAGGCCGCGGAGCACGTACCAGGTGGGGTCGATCTCCCACCATCGGAAGCCCTGGCGGACGGAGGCCGGGAGGTAGTGGTGGTTGTTGTGCCAGCCCTCCCCGCCGGTGACCAGGGCCACGATCAGCGAGTTGCGGCTGGTGTCGGGGGTGGCATAGCGGCGGCGGCCGACGATGTGGGCCATGGAATTGACCAGGAAGGTTCCGTGCCAGAGGAGCACCGTTGACAGGAAGAACCCGATGAACAGGCCACCCCATCCGCCGATCAGGAAGCTGGCGACACCGAGGACCCAGGGGCCGATCCACGACGTCCGTTCGAGGAACCTCAACTCGGGAAAGACGGAGAAGTCGCGGATGTTCGACTCGTCGGCCTTCTTGTACTTGGTGGAGAGGATCCACCCCACGTGGCTCCACCAGAACCCGTCCCGGGGCGAGTGCACGTCGTTGTCCAGGTCGGTGTAGCGATGGTGGACCCGGTGATGGCTGGCCCACCACAACGGGCCCTTCTGCATGGCGGTGGTGCCACCGAAAGCCATCAGGAACTGGAAGAACCGGCTCATCTTGTAGCTGCGGTGCGAGAAGTACCGGTGGTAGCCGGCGGTGATGCAGAACATCCGCACCACGTAGAGCACTCCGCAGAGGACCCAGTCGGTCCAGGTCACGGTCACGAAGAACCCGGCCAACGGCAGAGCATGGGCGACAAAGAACGGGATCGACGAGAGCCAGTCGGTCCGATCGACAGTCTGCGCGGGCGGCTCGGGCGTCGGTCCGCTGATCGGCTCGGTCTGGAGGGAGGTCATGGACTGAAGGTGCGGTCCAGGTAGGACGCGCTTTTATCGTAGTCGACCGCCCTCGACGCGGGCGGGGAATTCGGAGCCGATCTCCCGTCTCCGGCCGGCTCAGCCATCCACATACAAATTCCCGTCGCCGCCCTCTTGCACGGAGATAAGGGCCAGGCCGCGGTCGGCTGGACCCACCTCGACGGCTCCGGTCTCGGCGTTGAACTCGGATCCGTGACAGGGGCAAGCGATGATCTTGGCCCCGCGTTGGTAGGCGACCGTGCAACCGGCGTGGGGGCAGATGGCATCGAAGGCCACGAAATGACCGGAGGTGGCCTGGATCACCAGTCCGGGGTCACCGGTTCCGGGATCGGTGAAGGTGGCCGATCCGCCCACCGGGACCTTGGAGGCCGACCCCAGCTTCTTGCCGGGGGGTATCGAGGCAGGTGGTGCCGTGGTGGTGGAGGTGGGTGCCGGGTCGGACGTTGGGGTGGGGACGGTGGACGGGGTGGTTGGGGGGACGGTAGGCCGACTGGTTGGCGGGGTTCCGGCCCCGAAGCTGGTGCCGGCCGACGCGGTCCCCGATCCGCTGATCAGTCGCCCGACCAGTGTGGTCGCTCCCCCGGTTACCACAACCAGCCCGGCCACCAGCCCGGCCGCCGCCACCTCCCGCCGGGACAACCCACCGGCGCCGGACGAGCTGGAAGGGCTTCGGGCGAGGAGCCAGGTGTCGAGGGCGGGGGCACCGCCGGCTCCGGCCAGCAGCAGGGGCGTCCAGGCGAAGAAGAAAACGATGTCCGAGCCGGTGAAATACGGAGAGGAGTGGTAGCTCACCGAGAGGAACAGCCCCAGGGAAATGGCCATCCCGCCAGCCGCCGCCACCCTCGACCAGAGTCCGACCAGGGTGCCGAGGCCGACCGCCAGCTCGCCGACGGCGATGACCACCCCCACCGCGGTGGAGACGTGCGACAGCCCGCCCAGGAGTCCGTGGATCGGGCTGGTGCGGGCGGCTCCGGCCAGCTGGGCGTGGATCGACGTCGGCCCCGAACCGGTGAGGAAGGCCGGATTGGCCAGCTTCTGGAGCCCGGCGTAGACGAAGGTCACCCCGAGAAAGAGACGGAGGGGCAGCAACGGCCAGCCGGGCGCCGTCGTGGCCCCCATCCAGGACTTCTTCCCGTCCGGGACCCCATGGCGGGGAGGGGACGATACCGGGCCAGCCCCGCTCACTGGCGTCCTCGCATCCGGGGGAGGTTACCGGGCGGTCCGGCAAAATTGGGGTCGCCCGGCTGGTGACCGGCGAGTCCGAGCGCATACCATGTTCTTCATGGATCAGACCGCTGTCGCGACGCCCCGGCTGTCGCCGGCGACGCGTTCGGCACCTGACACCGCCATGCGACACCTGCTCCGGATCCCCGACACCCAGCCGGCCATCCGGGAATCGGAGACCCACCGGATCTTCAGCGCCTCGATCTTCTTGTCGGCGCTGCGATGCCTATTGAGCTACATCGTCCTCCCGATCGTGCTCCCGGCCATCGGGCTGGCCAGCAGCGTGGGCCCCGCCATCGGCATCCCGGTGGGCATCCTGGCCCTGGTCTTTGATTACCTCGGCATCCGGCGGTTCTGGTTGGCCAACCACCATCAACGCTGGATGTTCTCGGCCATCTACGCGGCGGTTGGCGGCATGGTGCTGGCGTTAGTGATCATCGACATCGTCCATCTGGCCGGTTGATCGATCCGTCGTCCTGACCCAAACCCCTTGGCTCCGACACCACCGGGCTAACCGAGAGGGATCGGGTGCAGGCCGCCGCCCTCGCCCCGACATGTCGACCGTTGGCTGGCTCCGGTTGGGACGCTCAGCCCGTCGGCACCGCTCCGACGATGTTGGTGACATGAACGCCGAGGCCGGGTAGTGACCCCAGGAAGCTGGCGTCGCCGAAGGCAAACATCCCGCCGTCTCCCCCGATGAGGAGGTATCCCTTCCCGTCAGAGCTCGGCACGATCGAGACGATGTTGGTGACGTGGACCCCGAGGGCCGGGAGCGACCCGAAGTAACCGGCGTCGCCGAAGCCGAAGGCCCCGCCATCAGGACCAATGAGCCAGTACCCCCCGCCGTCGGGGGTGGTGGCGATCGAGGTGATCGGGCTGGTGGCGCTTCCGAAGTTGGTGGCATCCCCGAAAGCGTAGACATGGCCGTCGGATCCGACTACCCAGTAGCCCTTGTCACTCGGAGTGGCGGCGATGCCAACGATGTTGCCCACCACGGTGCCGATCCCCGGCAGTGAGCCTTCATAGGGGGCGTCTCCGAAAGCGAAGACACCGCCGTCCTTGCCCACCAGGAAATAGCCCTTGTCATCCTGGGTGGGGACGATGCCGACGATGTCGTTCACCTGGACACCGAGGCCGGGCAGTGATCCCTCAAAGGGGGCATCCCCGAAGGCGAAGACACCGCCATCGGATCCGACCAGGAAGTAGCCCAGATCGTCGGAGGTCGGCACCATCCCAACGATGTTGTTCACGTGGACACCGAGGCCGGGAAGCGATCCGAAGAAGCCGGAGCCCGTTTGGCTGAAGACAAAGACGCCGCCGTCGGATCCCACCAGGTCGTACCCTCCCGGCACATTGGGCGGTGGTGGTGGTGGTGGTGGTGGTGGTGGTGGTGGTGGTGGCGTGCCACCCTGAACCACCGTGAGGGTGACGGAGTTGGTCGAGGTGGAGTTCGCATAGGTTCCGTCGGTATCGACGAAATTGGCGGTAATTCCGTACGTCCCGACACCCAGCGTCGCCGAGGTTAGGCAGAACGATGTCGTCGCCGAGAGCGAGAAGGAGCACAGGACTGTGGATCCCGAGACGAATGTGACCGTTCCGGTGGCGGTGGGGGGAAGACCGGGATCAGCCAAGGTCGCCTGCTGGCCGAAGGTGATGGTGGCCGACGTCGAGCCGTTGACGGCGATGGTGAAGCTTGTCGGAATCGGGGGTGGGATTCCACCGCCGCCACCAGGGGCCGAGACGGAGATCGCGTTGGAGGTCCCGGTGATCGAGGCGGTCACGGTGTCGACGGCGGTGAGGGTTTGGGTGCCCTCGGTGATCAGGGTGGCCGAGAACGTCCCTACCCCGTTGGTCAGGGTGGCGTCGGCCGGCAGGACGACCCCGATGTCGGTGTCAGTGGAGCTGAAGTGCACGGTGCCGGCATACCCGTTGTCGGTGTTGCCGAAGGCGTCCTCGGCGGTGACGGTATAGCTGAATGACATCCCAACGGTGACAGTCGGGGGGGCGCTCACGGCGAAGTGGGTGGCGGCGGCCGCGCTGACCGCCACGGTGTTCGAAGTCCCGGTGATCGAGGCGGTCACGGTGTCGGTGGCGGTGAGGGTCTGGGTGCCGGCGGTGACGAGGGTGGCCGAGAACGTCCCCACCCCGTTGGTCAGGGTGGCGTCGGCCGGCAGGACGACCCCGGCCCCGGTGTCAGAGCTGGTGAAGTGGACGGTGCCGGTGTACCCGGTGTCGGTGTTGCCGAAGGCGTCCTCGGCGGTGACGGTGAAGTTGAAGGCGGTCCCAGCGGTGGCGGTGCCCGGGGTGCCGACGACGAACTGGGTGGCGTTTCCGGCCGAGACGGTAATGAACCCTGACGTCCCAGTGATCGAGGCGGTCACGGTGTCGGTGGCGGTGAGGGTCTGGGTGCCGACGGTGACGAGGGTGGCCGAGAACGTCCCCACCCCGTTGGTCAGGGTGGCGTCGGCCGGCAGGACGACCCCGGCCCCGGTGTCAGAGCTGGTGAAGTGGACGGTGCCGGCATAGCCGGTGGCGGTGTTGCCGAAGGCGTCCTCGGCGGTGACGGTGAAGTTGAAGGCTCCCCCGGCGGTGGCGGTGCCCGGGGCGCTCACGACGAACTGGGTGGC
>DATATM010000015.1:0-168111 GCA_036268775.1 Acidimicrobiales bacterium
AATCCCTCCAGGAAGGCGGCAATGGTGTCGAAGGCCTCGGTGAGGGATGTAGTGGATGCTGAACTGGAGGGTTGGGTCGCCAACGCCATGACCACAGCCTGACAGGGGGGTGTATCAGAGGATCTCGGGGGGGGTTGGCGGGGGGCCGGGTGGCATAGGCCGGATGCCGGAATAAGGAGCCGACCGGGTCCAAAAGGGCGGAGCCCCCGGGGGTCAGATCTCCCGTTCGTCGCCGGAGGAGGCCGAAACCAGCGTTGCCTCCAGCGCGGTGGTATCCAGTCCGAGCGACCTGTCTCGCAGCACCTTCAAGGCCTGCCGGCGCATGTCGTCCTCGAGACGCTCCACCATCAGCACCCCGTCCAGGTGGTCGACCTCGTGTTGGAAGACCCGGCCGAGGAACTCGTCCGCCTCGATCGATATCTCATCGCCCTCGAGGTTGAAGCCCCGGAGGTGGACCTCCATGGGTCGGATGATCCCCAAGCGGAGATCGGGGATGGAGAGGCAACCCTCCTCGTAGTACCACTCGCCCGAGGTCTCCACGATCGCCGGATTGATGATCGCCTCCGGTCCGTCGCCCACGTCGTAGACGAACACCCGCTTCTGGACCCCGACCTGGGGAGCCGCCAGCCCGGCGCCCACCGCGTCGTACATGGTCTCGACCATGTCATCCACCAGCCGAGCCAGGGACCCGTCGATCTGGTCGACGGGGCGCGCCGCCTGCTTCAGCACCGGGTCGCCATAGGTGCGCACAGAATAGGAGGACATGACCACATTCTACGGGCTGGGTCCCCGGCCCGGCACCGCCCACCCGCCGGTCCGCCCCGGGTGGCGGCCCGCCTCAAACGTCGGTCGGGTCCACCTCGACCCGGAGTCGGCCCGCCGGGCGGGAGGTCGACGCCAAGGCATCGCAGAGGACCCGGTGGTCGGCGGCCCGCACCAACCATCGTTCGGGATCGGGAGAGGACACCGACAGGCGGTCGTCAGACCCGAGAGCACCGGCATAGTCAGCCGACCCCGGACCCCGAAGCAGGGCCAATGCCCCGAAGGGCGGCAGGGCGAGTTCCTGCCGGAGTTTCCGCTCGGAATCGGCCAGCAGGGACGGGTCGGCATGCACGGCGGCCCGGAGCACCTCGTGGTCGGGAATCCGGGTCTGGACCAGGATGCGACCCCCCGACTGACGCCCCCCCACCAGTCGGGCAGCCCGGGCCAGGAGGGCGAGTGCCTCCTCGCCGGCCCCGAACCGCGGCGCCAGCAGGTGCTGGTCGAAGTCGAGGAAGACCACCGCATCGGCCCGGGGCACCCGGTGGAGGGCAGCTTCGGTCCCCACCACCAGCCGGGAGCTGGCGTCGACCGACTCCTCAGAGTCCCCGGTCAGCTCGGTCGCCTCGACCCCCGCCAACGCCGAGAGCTCCTCGGTGGCCCGGGACACCCCGATCCTGACCACCTTCAACCGGGTGGAGTCGCACTCGGCGCAGACCGCCGGCCGGGCCAAGTCACACCGGCGGCATCGCAACTCACCGCCGGGCTCCTTCTGGGCTACCGGGCCACCGCAGCGGGTGCACCGGGCCAGGGCTCCGCAGTGGGCGCAGGCCAACAGCCGGGCGCGGCCCTTTCGGTTGAGGATGCCGACCACCCGGCCGGTGGGGGTGTCGAGCACCGACCTCACCAACTGCACCAACCGTTCCGAGAACAACCCGGTGCGGGGGTCGTCGGCGGTCCGGTCGGCCACCTCGATGATCGGCCACCCGCGGCGTTCGACCGCCCGTTCGGTGGTCACCAGCCGCCCCGGCTCGAGCAGCACCACCGGCGGACAGGGCGTCACCAACACCACCGGCGCCTCGTCCCGTCGACCCCGCTCGATGACCACGTCCACTGCCGACCAGGTGGGCGAGCGCTCCTCTTGGTAGGCCTCGTCGTGCGCATCGAGGACCACCACCGCCCGGACCCGCGCCAGCGGGGCCCACGCCGCCGAGCGGATCCCGATCACCACACACTCCCCCGAGGACGCCGCCTCCCACTCGTCGGGCAACAGGGCGACCGGTGCCCCCGCCCTTCGGATCCGGTCAGCCAGCAGTAACGCCCGGGCATGGGAGGGGACCAGGACCAACACGCCGGAAGGTCCGATCCGGTGGAGCAGCTCGAGGGCGATGAGGGAAGCATCGAGGGAAGGGGCGAGCCGGACCACCGAAAGCCCGGCCCCCCCTTCCAGGATCTCGTTCAGGATCCCCACCGACGCACCCCCCGGGGAAGGCACCGGATTCGGAGGCGGGGACCCGGGTCGGGCGGGGTGCCGCCGGACCACCCGCGGGGGTGAGGCGGTACCGAGGAACGACGACAGCGGGCCGGCCCATCGCCACGCCGCCCACTCCGCCAGCGCCACCACCGGGGCCGGCGGCCCTTCCCCACTGGAGAGGGCGACCGGCTTGGGGACGACCCCCTCCGGCGGCACCACGTCGTCCGCCACCACCCAGGCCCCCACCCGGCGGCCGTGGAGGTCGATGCGCACCCGGCTACCGACCCCGATGACCGCCCGCATCGATTCGGGCACCGCATAATCGAACTGCCGGTGGATGGCCGGGACATCGGGGGCGACCCGCACCACCCGGGCGGACTCACCCCCGGGAAGGCCATCCCGGGGGGCGGTCACGGCCCCTGCTGACCGGGAGGTCGCCTCGCCCCTCAGAGCCCGAGGGCCTGCTTCAAGTCGTCGACCCGGAGGGTCTCTTCCCAGGTGAAGTCCTTCTCGCTGCGGCCGAAGTGGCCGTAAGCGGCGGTCTTCCGGTAGATCGGGCGCTTGAGGTCGAGGTCCCGGACGATGGCGGCGGGGCGGAGGTCGAAGATCTCGTCGACCGCCTTGCCGATCTGGATGGGGTCGACCTTCTCGGTGCCGAACGTCTCCACCAACAGCGAAACCGGACGAGCCACACCGATGGCGTAGGCCACCTGCACCTCGCACCGGCTGGCGGCACCGGCGGCCACCACATGCTTGGCCACCCAGCGGGCGGCATAGGCGGCCGACCGGTCGACCTTGGAGGGATCCTTGCCGGAGAAGGCGCCGCCGCCGTGGCGGGCCATGCCGCCGTAGGTGTCGACGATGATCTTCCGACCGGTGAGCCCGGTGTCGGCGTGCGGGCCACCCAACTCGAAGACGCCGGTGGGGTTGGCCAGGATCCGGACGTTGTCGGTGTCCAACTCGGTCGGGAGCAACGGGGTGATCACATTGTCGCGAAGGTCGGGCAGCAACAGGGTGTCGAGGTCGACGCCGGGGTCGTGCTGAGTGGAGATCAGCACCGTCTCCAGGGCCACCGGGCGGCCCTTGTCATAGGTGACGCTTACCTGGGTCTTGCCATCGGGGCGGAGATAGGGGAGCACCCCCACCCGGCGCACCTGGGCCAGCCGTTGGGCCAGCCGATGGGCCAGCCAGATGGGCAGCGGCATCAGGTCAGGGGTCTCGTCGCAGGCGTAGCCGAACATCATTCCCTGATCGCCGGCACCCTGGGCGTTGAGCTGATCCTCTCCCCCGGTGCCGGCCCGGACCTCGAAGGCGTTGTCGACGCCTTGGCCGATGTCGGGCGACTGCTCATCGAGCGCCACCATGACCCCGCAGGTCTTGCCGTTGATGCCATAGGCGTCATTGTCGTACCCGATGTCGAGCACCACTTGGCGCACCAGGGTGGGGATGTCGACATAGGTGGTGGTGGTGATCTCGCCGGCCACCAGGACCAGGCCGGTGGTCAACAGGGTCTCGCACGCCACCCGGCTGTTGGGGTCGTCGGCCAACAGGGCGTCGAGAACGGAGTCCGAAATCTGATCGGCCATCTTGTCGGGATGGCCCTCGGTGACGGACTCAGAGGTGAAGGTATGTCGGGTGTCCACTGGTCGTTCCGTTCTTCTCTGGGGGATGGGGGGTTGAAGAATGCGTCGGGTACAGGCTCTGGGGTTCGGACGAGGATAGGTGATATCGGTGCCGGCGGCGAGGAACCGCTCTCCGCGGTCCCGCTGCCTAGTCAGTCGACAGGAGAGCCGCCACCCTATCCAAGACGGCGTCAGCGACCATCATCTTGCTGGTCACCGGAACCTCGGTGACGTCTCCGTCCGCCCCGAGCACCGTCACCGCGTTGGTGTCATGGTCGAATCCGACCCCGGGAGCCGAGACGTCGTTGGCCACCATCAGATCGACTCCCTTGGCCACCAGCTTGGCCGTCGCCCGCTGGCTGACCTGATCCGTCTCGGCGGCGAAGCCGACCAGCACCTGGGACCCTGTCCGGCGCCGGCCGAGCTCGGCCAGGATGTCGGGGGTCGGCTCGAGGATGAGATCAGGCACGCCGTCCGACTTGTGGAGCTTGGAGGCGGCCACCCCCTTGGGGCGGAAATCAGCCACCGCCGCCGCCATCACCACCACGTCGGCCCCGGCGGCCAGGGACAGCACCGCCGCCTCCATCTCCGCGGCAGTGTCCACCCGGTGGACGGACACCCCGACCGGCACCGGACGGTCGGTGGTGGTGACCAGATCGACCTTCGCGCCCCGGCGGGCGGCGGCCTCGGCCACCGCGTGGCCCTGCTTGCCCGACGAACGGTTGGTCAGCACCCGGACCGGGTCGATCGGCTCGCGGGTGCCGCCAGCCGACACCACCACCCGGACGCCAGCCAGATCTCGGGGAGTCGTCGAACCGAGTAGCTGGAGGACCGTCTCCACGATGACCGCGGGGTCGGCCATCCGACCCGAACCGATGTCGCCCCCGGCCAGTCGGCCGTCTTCGGGCGGGACCACCAGGACACCCCGGGCCCGCAAGGTGGCCAGGTTCTGCTGGACGGCCGGGTGCTCCCACATCTCGGTGTGCATGGCCGGGCAGACCACCACCGGAGCGGCGGTGGCCACCAGGGTGGTGGTCAACAGATCGTCAGCCAGACCATTGGCATAGCGGCCGAGGAGATCGACGGTGGCCGGCGCCACCACCACCACGTCGGCCAGCTGGCCGAGCCGGGTGTGGGGAATGGGCGAGGCCTCATCCCACAGACTGGTCTGCACCGGCTCGGAGCCGAGGGCGTTGAAAGTGGCCCGGCCGACGAAGTGGGTCGCCCGCTCGGTCATCACCGGTGCCACATGGACACCGGCATCGACCAGACGGCGGCAGATCTCGACCGCCTTGTAGGCGGCGATCCCGGCGGAGACGCCAAGGACTACGAAGGGTTTGGATTCGCCCGTCACGTTCGATCGGGCCGATCCTGCTAGTCGGTGGACTCGGCAGGCTCAGCGGCAGCCACGGTCTCGTCGGAACCATCGACGGCGGCCAACCCGGCTTCGGTGGAGAGCCCGGCGTCGGCGGCCAGCGCGGCCTCTTCGGCCAGCGCCGCCTCGGCGGCCAGTGCGGCTTCCTCTTCGGGGTCGGGCCGGGTGTAGGTGGCCTTGCCGGCCGACACCTCTTCGAAGGCGATCGAGAGGGGCTTACCCGACAACGACGCCACCTGCGGCGGGACCACGACACCCAATCCCTCGCCCAGGGAGTTGTAGTAGCTGTTGACTTGACGGGCCCGGCGGGAGGCCAGCGCCACCAAGGTGAACTTGGAGTCCACCTTGTCGAGGAGATCCTCGATGGGTGGGTCCATCAATGTGCTGCGGTGCTGAGCCATCACGATCCTTCGGAAACGTCGTCGGGTAGGGCATCGGAGGCAGCATCGGCGCCGCCGGTGGTTCCGCCAGCCGCCCCGTCGCCGGTTCGGGCAGTGGAACGGCGATCACTAACTATACCGGCCACTTCGGTCACCGCTTGCATCACCCCGTCATTGATCACCACCACATCGGCGATCTGGCGCCCTTCCGACTCCTCCTCCGTGCCTGCCTTCAGCCGTTTGGCCACATGCTCCTCACTATCGCCACGGCTCCGGAGCCGCTCGGCCTGGATCTCCAGATTCGGCGGTAACAGCAGGATGAGGGTGGCATCGCGGCGCTTGGAGCGGACCTGGCGGGCCCCCTGGAGGTCGATTTCGAGGAGGACGTCGAAGCCTTCCGGTGGATCGGGCAGCGGGGTCCCATAGAGATTGCCGAGGAACTCGGCCCATTCGAAGAACCCACCGGCGCGGACCCGCTCCTCGAAGGTTGCACGGTCGACAAAGCAGTAGGCATCATCCGACTCTCCGGGCCGACGCGCCCGGGTGGTCCAGGACCGGCTGAGCCAGAGGCGCGGATCTCTCTCGACCAGCTTGGCGGCGATGGTCCCCTTGCCGGCTCCCCCCGGGCCGAAGAGTACGAAGATCAGTGGGTCGGTCCGGCCACCGGCCGGACCCGACGATGAGTCGCTCAGCGAGCGGTCTCGCGGAGCAGCGACTGGCGCTGGTTGCTCCCGAGTCCCTGCAGGCGACGACTCTCGCTGATTCCCACCGTGTCCATCAAACGGCGGGCCTTGACCTTGCCGAGACCGGGAAGCGACTCGAGGACCGAGATGACTTTCATCTTCCCGATCGTCTCGTTGCCATCGGCATCGGTCAGCAGCTGGCTGAGGGTCAGCGACCCCATCTTCAGCTTGTCCTTCACCTCGGCCCGCTCGCGGCGGACCCTGGCGGCTTTGGCCAAGGCGGCTTGGCGCTGTTCGGGCGTGAGTGCAGGCGGTTGCGGCATGACCGCGACGATAGCGCCTCCACGACCACCGGTCACGATGGATACTTGGGGGGTGGCCGAGGTGGATCTGAATGCCGACCTGGGGGAAGCCGAAACCCTCCTCCCATCCGACCTCGCCGTGCTCGATTGTGTAACCAGTGCCAATCTTTCCTGTGGATTCCACGCCGGGAATCGGGAGGCGATCCAAGCCAGCCTGGACGCCGCCCTGGAGCGCGGCGTGGCCATCGGAGCCCATGTCTCCTACCGGGATCGGGAGGGCTTCGGGCGGCGGCCGATGGAGGTGCCGGCCCCCCAGCTGCTGGCCGACATCATCGAGCAGTACGGGATGTTGGCGGAGATGGCGACAGCTTCGGGAGGGTCGGTCGGCTACATCAAGCCCCACGGCGCGCTCTATAACCGCATGGGTGTCGACGAGGCGGTGGCCGGGGTGGTGGTGAAGGCGGTCAACGAGTGCGGCGTCCGGCTGCTGGTGGCGCAAGCCGGGACGGTGGTCGCCGGGTTGGCCGCCGCCGCCGGACTGGAGGTGGTCGGCGAGGCGTTCGCCGACCGGGGCTATCTCGGCGACGGCCGGCTGGTGCCCCGGAGCCAACCTGACGCCCTGGTGACCGATCCCCACCGGGTGGCCCAACGAGCGCTGTCCCTGGTCACCCGGGGGGGCATTGAAGCCACCGACGGCTCTTGGGTGGCGGTGGGGTGCCAGACCCTGTGCGTCCACGGGGACACCCCCTCGGCGTCGGCATCGGCCCGGGAGACCCGGACGGCCCTCGAGGCTGCCGGGGTGACCGTGCGCAGCTTTGCCGTCTCGGCATGACCGGGCCGGTGGTGCCGTTCGGGGACTCGGCCTGGCTGGTGGAGGTCGACGACGTCGAGACCGCCCATCGTCTGGCGTCGGCCGTCGAAGCGGCGATGGCGGCCGGGAGCGCCCCGACGGGGACCGGTGACGTGGTGGTCGGGTTCCACTCGCTGGTGGTCCGGACCGATCCGTTGACCAGCCAGCCCGAGCGGTGCCAGTCGTGGCTGGCGGAGTTGGCGGCCGCCGATCTGTCCGGTTCCCGACCCGATGATGACCATGGCGCGACGTCGGGGCGCCGGATCGAGGTCCCGACGGTGTTCAACGGTCCGGACCTCGAGGAGGTCGCCGCCGCCGCCGGCGTCTCGACCGAGGCGGTCGTCGATCTGTTGACCGGAGGCGATCTGCAGGTGGCGTTCCTCGGGTTCTCCCCCGGCTTCTCCTATCTGGTCGGGCTGCCGCCGGCCTTGGCCGGGATTGAACGACGGGCCACGCCCCGCACTTCGGTCCCCCCCGGTTCCGTCGCGTTGGCCGGTGGGTTCGCGGCCATCTACCCGCGGGCGTCACCGGGGGGCTGGATGCTGGTCGGACAGACCTCGCTGCCGTTGTTCGATCCCGAGGTCGCCCCCTACGCCCGGCTCCGGTCCGGCGACATTGTGCGGTTCCGAGCCGCCGATGAGACCGAGCGGCGCGACGGCGTCACCGACGCTCCCGTCGCGGCCGACGCGGCCGCCAGCCCGCGGGCGGCCGCCCGGGCGCGGAGCCAGCGATTCGTCGAGGTTCTCGAACCCGGACTCCTCACCTTGGTGGAGGACGGGGGACGTTCCTCGGTGGCCTCCATCGGGATCCCGGACGCTGGGCCCGCCGACCCCGACGCCATGAGACTGGCCAACCGTCTGGTCGGCAACCCGGAGGACGCCGGAGCCCTGGAGGTCACCGCTCGCGGCCCGACGCTTCGGTTCGAGGGCGACGCCCACGTCGCGGTGGTGGCCGCCGCCAGTGATGTCGTCGACGTGAGGGTGGACGGACATACCGCCGGAACCGACTCGGTGGTCCCGGTCCGGAGCGGGCAGACGGTGGCCATCGGCCAGGTCCGCCACGGGCTGCGGGCTTACCTGGCCGTGGCCGGCGGGATCGACATCCTCCCGGTGGTCGGCTCCCGGTCATCGGACGTCCTGAGCGGCCTCGGACTCGGGCCGCTGGTCATGGGAGACCAACTCGACCTGGGCATCCCCGACCACCCCCGCGGGCTCCTCACCCACTCCCCCGCCGCATTGCAGCCGGCTGCAGAGGCCAGGATCCGGGTGGTCGAAGGCCCCCACCCACTGGGTCGGGCAAACCTGGAGGCGCTGTGTTCTGTCCGCTGGAGGGTGGCGGACGCTTCGAATCGGGTGGGGCTGCGGTTGTCGGCGCCGGACACCCCCCTGACCCCCGCCGGCCGGATCCTGTCGACCGGCACCATCACCGGCGCCATCCAGGTACCTCCCGACGGCCAACCCATCGTGCTGATGCCCGACCACGCCACCGTCGGCGGTTACCCGATCATCGCATGTGTCATCTCCGCCGATCTGGCCAAGCTCGGCCAACTGCGCGGAGGCGACCACCTGCGCTTCGAACTGGTCTCCCCGGAATCGGCCCGATCCAGTCTCGTCGAGCACGAGCGACGCCTGTCCGGCCGGGTCTCCGGATGGTTCCCGGCAGAATCGGGCACCTGACCGCCGAGCTCGACAGTCCCGCCCGGCGACGAACCGGATCGATCACTACAGTCGGAGCCATGGCCACCACCGATGCCGCCCACTCCCTCACCACCGACGGGGAGACCACCTTCGACTCGGTGGATCCAGCGTCGGGCGACGTCGTCGCCACCTTCCCGATCGACCGCGAGGTGGCGGTGCGCTTCGCGGTCGAACGGGCTCGGGATGCCTCCGCCTGGTGGCAGTCCATCGGATGGGACGGACGCGCCCGGCATCTGGCCGCCTTCAAAGGGGAGCTCGCCCGGCGGATGGACGAACTCGCCGACCTCATCCACCGGGAGAACGGCAAGCCACGGGCCGATGCCCTTCTCGAGATCACCTTGGTCATCGACCACATCGCCTGGGCGGCCGGACACGCCCGCCGGGTGCTCGGCCCCCGTTCGGTGTTCCCGGGAGTGATGGCACTCAACAACTCGGCCAGCGTCGAGTACCAACCCCTCGGCGTCATCGGGGTGATCGGGCCCTGGAACTATCCGGTGTTCACTCCGGCCGGATCGATCGTCTACGCCTTGGCCGCCGGGAACGCGGTGGTCTTCAAACCCAGCGAGTACACCCCCGCCATCGGCAAGTGGCTCGTCGACGCCTGGGCCACCGCGGTTCCCCAGGGCCGGGACCTGTTCGGGTTGGTGACGGGATTAGGCGACACCGGCGCGGCGCTGTGTCGCTCCGGGGTCGACAAGATTGCCTTCACCGGATCCGCTCGAACCGGGCGGAAGGTGATGGCCGCCTGTGCCGAGAATCTGGTGCCGGTGCTGATGGAGTGCGGAGGCAAGGACGCCCTCATCGTGGACGACGGCGCCGATCTGGATGCCGCCGCCGATGCCGCCCTCTGGAGCGGGATGAGCAACGGGGGCCAGACCTGCATCGGTACCGAGCGCGTCTACGCCACCGAGGCGGTCTACGACCGGTTCGTCTCCCTCCTCAGCGAGAAGGCCAGCACCCTGCATCCCGGATCCACCGGTGACGCCGCCTGGGGACCTCCGACCATGCCGTCGCAGGTGGAGGTGATCCGGCGTCATGTCGGGGACGCCCTCAAGGCCGGCGGTCGGGCGTTGATCGGCGGGGTCGAGGCGGTCAAGGCCAACGGGGTCGACCCGACGATTCTGGTCGGAGTCCCGGAAGACTCGGCGGCGGTGACCGAGGAGACGTTCGGTCCCACCCTCACTGTGGCCAAAGTCCGCGATGCCGAAGAAGCCCTCACCCTAGTCAACGCGTCGGGCTACGGCTTGGGCGGAGCGGTCTTCACCCGGAGCCGGCAACGGGGCATCGATCTGGCCCGGAGAATGCGATCGGGGATGGTCTCGGTCAACTCGGTACTCACCTTCGCCTTCGTCCCCGGGTTGCCGTTCGGCGGCGTCGGCGAGTCCGGCTTCGGGCGCATCCACGGCCCTGACGGGTTGCGGGAGTTCTCCCGAGCCAAGTCGATCACCGCCCAGCGCTTTGCCCTCCCCATGAACCTCACCAGCTTCAACCGGCCGGCCAAGGCCACCGACGTCCTGGCCAAGGTCATCAAGTTCGTCCACGGCCGGACCCACTGACCGCCTTCATCTTGGCCGGGGGTGATGGCGACCAACCCGGACGCCATTTCGCGGTTCAGTGAGATACTGGTGGGGCTTGGCCACCATCTCGTGGGCACGGAACTGAGTCTGGATTGGACAGCAATTGCCCCATCGTCGATGCGCAGTCGCCCGGATGCTGACTCTCTCACTGGGGTGGGTTCTGGCTGGAACTGCCATCGTGGCCTGCACGAGCCCAACGGTGAACGGACTGGACAAGACGGCGAAGGCATCGCTGGACGGCGTGCCCGGCATCTCCTCCAGGCTCACCGTTCCATCCTTTGATGGCGTCTCCATCGCCGAGTGGCAAGCCGGCAAGCAGGCCACCGCGGTGACGACGGGTAGCCCGCCGGTGATCTCGACCGGCCCGACGACGGTGTCGATTGACCTCTGTGGTGGTGCCGGCGGTTGCCGCCAGCTGGTCGCGGCGGCGCGGGGTAGCGGCCAGAATTGTTGGTACGCCCGCGAGGTGCTCGGCTCCACCCCGCTACCCGGTGGCGCCCAACCCGGGAAGGCGTTCGCCATGACCACCGGTACCGCGAGATGCACCGCCAGCCAGCCGCCTTCCACCGCCTGGAGCCCATCGTGGCCCACCCCATGAATCGCACTCGTCGGTCGGACCCGCCGGGGTCGAAGGTCCCCGGATGAGCCTCACCCAGGCTCCGCCCCCCACCGTCGTCATCCCCGCCCCCGAGCCGGCGGCGGCGCAGGTGCCGGCCAAGAGCGCCGCCCCCCGGCTGGTCAGCCTCGACATCGTCAAAGGGCTGATGCTGATCGTGAGCGTCGGCGTCAACGCCTGGCTCAATGTCCCTCCCTGGTTCGACCACGCCCTCTGGATCGGTGTCCACCCGATGGACTGGATCTTCCCGACCTTCGTCATCTTGTCGGGGTGTGGCCTGGCCTTCGCCAATGCCCGCCGGGTGAGGCTCTGGCCCGCCGCTCGGAGGGTGGCGATCCTGCTGGCGGTCGGCCTCGTCTACAACTACATCACCGTGTCGGGGGCGCCCTTCCACCTCTCGGGGCTCCGGATCCCCGGGATCCTCCAGCTCTACGCGGTGGTGGTCATCGCGCTGGTGCTGCTCCACACCGTGGTCAAGGGATGGCGGCAGTGGGCACTCCTCACCGCCGCCCTGGCGGTGGTCGACACGATGTTCGAATGGGGATGGTCACTCCACTGTGCCGCCGGGCACCTGAGCACCACCTGCAACCCTTCCCATACCATTGACTACGCCGTGTTCGGCGCCAATCACCTCTACGTGAACGGGACACTGGGATACGACCCGGAAGGTCTGGTCTCCATGTTCGGCGCCATCATCACCGCCTGCCTGGGGGCCACCGTCGGTCACGCGCTGTTGGCGTCCCGGCGGAGCGGAGGCAAACGGGCGTCGATCCGGTCGGTCGGGTCGATCGCGGTGGGCGCCTTCGCCCTCGCCGCCGTCCTCGACATCTTCGTCCCCGCCTTCAAGAAGCAGTGGACACCTTCGTTCGCCCTCCTCATCGGGGGCGGTGCCGCGGTGGTGCTTCTGCTCGCCCATCTGCTGGTGGACTCCGGTCCCGCCGGGGGCGGGCTACGGACACCGGCCCAGCGAAGGTTCGCCTGGCCGTTGATCGCCCTGGGTCGGAACAGTCTGTTCGTGTACTTCGGCTCCCACGCCCTCACCGCCTGGCTGAACGTCCATACCTACAATCACGCCAGCTACCTGATCCACTTCGCCAACGCCATTGCCATCGGCGGCCATCCGGCCATCACCTTCTTCGTGGTCGCCGAGGGGTTCTGGATCTCGCTCGCCTGCCTCCTCCATTGGAGGAGGATCTACCTGCGTCCGTAGCCGTCCCCACTTCTCGCCGGTCAATCGAGGGCGGCGGCCATCTCGTCCCGCGACTGGAGGGCGGCAGCTCGCAACGACGACGGCTCGGGACCGGCGGCCAGGAGCGACCGGGACGAGCTGGCCAGCACTGATCCGGGCTTGCACCCCCGGAACAGCCGGCCCACATCGTCGGCGGTGGCGCCTTGGGCGCCGACGCCCGGGGCCAGAATCGGTCCCCCCAACGAGCTCAGCGGGAAGGCCGACGGGGCCAAGGTGGCGCCGACCACCGCCCCGACCGTTCCGGGGAGGGCGAGCCCACCGGCATTCAGTTCGGCGATGCGAAGCAGGAGCATGTCCTCCACCGCCGGACCGTTGCCTGATTCGGTGAGCGATTCCTGTAGGGCCCGACCCTCCGGGTTCGAGGTCCGCACCACCACGATCACCCCCCGCCCGTGCCCGGCGGCCAAGTCGAACATCGGCTGCAACGAGCCGAGGCCGAGGTAAGGAGTCGCGGTCACCGCGTCGGCGCACAGCGGGCTGCGGGAGTCGAGCCAGGTGGAGGCGTACGCCTCCATGGTGCTGCCGATGTCGCCCCGTTTGGCGTCGGCGATGACCATCAGCCCGGCATCCTGGGCGTCGGTGATCAACGACTCGAGGGCGGCGATACCGGCGGACCCGAAGCGCTCGAAGAAGGCCACCTGGGGCTTCACCACCGGCACCACCCCGGCAAAGGCGTCGACGCACCGCTTACCGAACTCCCGGAGGCCGGCGGCATCGTCAGCCAGGCCCCAGGCCCCAAGCAGCGATTCGGAAGGATCGATCCCGGCACACAGGGGCCCGGTCCGGTCGATCGCCGCCGCCACCCGGGCACCGAAGCCTTCGGTCATTCCGCCATCAGCCATGGGCCGCTCCGATCAGGTCGGCGATGGCCCGGACTCCTCGCCGGGCGCACCACAACTCCATCTCTTCCAGGATTCGTAACGGCGCCCGGGGATCCCGGAAGGTGGCCGTTCCCACCTGCACCGCATCGGCACCGGCCATCATCAGCTCGATGGCGTCGGCCCCCGACATCACCCCACCCACCCCGATGATGGGGACGTCGGGCAGCGAGGCACGGACGTCGTAGACGGCTCGCACCGCCACCGGGTGAATCGCCGCCCCCGACAGCCCTCCGCCCCCGGCACCCAGTACCGGCCGTCGCGCCTCGACGTCGATGGTCATCCCCAGCACCGTGTTGATCAGGGTCACCGCCTCCGCGCCGGCCCCGATGGCCGCCCCGGCCACCTCGGCGAGGTCGGCCACGTTGGGGCTGAGCTTGGCCCAGAGCGGGAGGGGGTTGGCCTCATGCACGACGGACAAGACCTCGGCGGTGGCTTTCGGCGAATGGGCGAACATCCGGCGGCGGTCCTCCACATTCGGACAACTCACGTTCACCTCGATGGCCGTAAGTCCCTCCACGGTCGACAACAAGGAGGCCGCCCGGGCAAAGTCGGCCACCCGCTGGCCCCAGATGCTCACCACCACCCGAGCACCGGTGGCCACCAGGCGGGGAAGGTCGTCGTGGACCCACCCGGCCACTCCCGGCCCCTGGAGTCCGACACTGTTGAGCATCCCCGACGGGGTCTGGTGGACCCGGGGAGCGGGATTGCCGGGCCAGGGCTCCGGGGAGATCGACTTCACCACCATCGCTCCCAGCGTCGCCAGCGGGAAGTAGGTCTCCAGCTCGTCGGCGTGGCCGGCGGTGCCGGAGGCGGTCATCACCGGGTTGGGCAACTCCGTCGTCCCAACCCGGCAGGTCATGTCGACATCCCCGGCGACCACCGCCCGCCATGCCTTCCGCACCCGATCGGTCCGCACCCCGGCGGTCACGACGTGTGGTACTCCTGCAGCGACCTCACCGACAGCGGATGGCTGATCCAGTCGGCGATCCCGGCGGCGGCCGCCTTGAAGGCCGCCACCGTGGTCAGACACGGCACCTGGTGGGCCAGGGCGGTGGCTCGGATGTGGATGCCGTCGGCCCGGGGGCCACGACCGCGGGGGGTGTTCACCACCAGCTGGACTTTGCCGCCGGCGATGAGTTCCACCGCGTCGACGCCGGTGGCGGCCTGGTCACCGACCTTGGCCACCACGGTGGCCACCGGGATGCCTTCCGACTCGAGCAGGGCGGCCGTCCCCGCGGTGGCCGCCAGGTCGAAGCCGAGCGACACGAACTGGCGGGCCGCTTCCAGTCCGGCCCGTTTGTCCCGGTCGGCCAGCGACAGGAACACCGTCCCATCCACCGGAAGTCGGTTGCCGGCGGCGATCTGGCTCTTGGCGAAGGCGAGCCCGAAGGTCGTCCCGATGCCCATCACCTCGCCGGTCGAACGCATCTCGGGGCCGAGGAGGGTGTCGACCCCCGGGAACCGGTTGAAGGGCAGGACCGCCTCTTTCACCGACACGTGGCCGACTACCGGGTCCCGCAACAGGCCCTCGGCCCGCAGCTCTTCCAGGGTGGCCCCGACCATCACCCGGGCCGCCACCATCGCCACCGGGACCCCGGTGGCCTTGGCCACGAAGGGCACGGTCCGGCTGGCCCGCGGATTGGCTTCCAGCACGTAGACCAGCTCGTCCTTCACCGCGAACTGCACATTGCAGAGCCCGCAGACCTCCAGCGCCTCGGCGATGACCCGGACGTGCGACTCGAGCTCGGCGACCACCTTGGGCGACAGCGTCTGGGGCGGGAGGGCACAGGCCGAGTCCCCCGAGTGAACGCCGGCCTCTTCCACGTGCTCCATCACCCCGCAGATGACGACGTCGCCGGTGGCATCGCGGACCGCGTCCACATCGACTTCCACCGCGTCCTCCAAGAAGCGGTCGACCAGCACCCGGCGCTCGGCCGTCACCCCCCCCTCCCGGCTCAGCATCGAGGCCATGGCATCCACCGCCGCCACCAGTCGGTCATCGTCGTAGACGATCTCCATGGCCCGACCCCCGAGGACGTAGGACGGTCGGACCAGGACCGGGTACCCGACCCCCTTGGCCACCGCCACCGCCTCCGCCGCCGTCGCCGCGGTCCCGCCGGGAGGCTGGGGTATCCCCAGCTCCTCGCAGAGCGCATTCCAACGCTCGCGGTCCTCCGCCAGGTCGATCGAGGCGGGGGAGGTCCCCAGCACCAGCCCCTCGGGGATGCTGGCCGCCAGCTTCAGGGGGGTCTGGCCGCCCAGGCTGACGATGACCCCCACCACCCGTCCGCCATCCACCGACGCCTTGAGCTCGGCATCGAGGACGTTGGCCAGGTCCTCGGGGGTCAGCGGTTCGAAGTAGAGCCGATCCGAGGTGTCGTAGTCGGTGGAGACCGTCTCGGGATTGCAGTTGACCATCACCGTCTCGAACCCGGCCTCCCGGAGGGCGAACGAGGCGTGCACGCAGCAGTAGTCGAACTCGATCCCCTGCCCGATCCGGTTGGGTCCCGATCCGAGGATGATGACCCTTGGTCGCCCGGAGGTGGCCACCTCGTCCTCGTCCTCGGTGGTGGCGTAGTGGTACGGGGTGTGCGCCTCGAACTCGGCTCCGCAGGTGTCGACGGTCTTGAAGGTGACGCCGGCACCGAGGGCCAGCCGGGCCGCCCGAACCTCCCCGGCCGTCACCCCGTTCCCGAACAGGTAGGCGAGCTGGGCATCGGAGAACCCCAGCCGCTTGAGCCGGCGCCAGGCCCGCCGGTCGAGGTCCCCGAAGGTGACCCCCAGGGTGACCTGGAGGTCGAGGGCCATCCGGGCGTCGGTGATGTTGGCCATCTCCGAGAGGAACCAGGGGTCGATCCCGGTGGCCGAGGCCAGCTGGTCGACCGACACCCCCCGACGCAGCAGGGACTCGAGTTGGAAGAGCCGTTCGGGGGTGCCGGTGGCCACCGCGGTCAGCAGCTCCTCGACGGCGACCCCATCCACGTCGGCTTCGGAGGGGTCGGCGTTGAGCCCGGTCCGGCCCTGTTCGAGGGAACGGATGGCCTTCTGCAGCGACTCGGGGAACGTCCTCCCGATGGCCATCACCTCGCCGACCGACTGCATCCGGGTCCCCAGCTCGTCGGTGGCGCCGGGAAGCTTCTCGAACGCCCAGCGGGGGATCTTGGTGACCACGTAGTCGATGGTCGGCTCGAACGACGCCGGCGTCACCCCGGTGATGTCGTTGGTGACCTCGTCCAGCCGGTAGCCGACGGCCAGTTTGGCGGCGATCTTGGCGATGGGGAATCCGGTGGCTTTGGAGGCCAGGGCCGAGGAGCGCGAGACCCTCGGGTTCATCTCGATGACCACCTGACGCCCGTCGACCGGGTTCACCGCGAACTGCACATTCGATCCCCCGGTCTCCACCCCCACCCGCCGGATGCAGGCGAAGGCGGCGTCCCGCATGGTCTGGTACTCGACGTCGGTGAGGGTCTGGGCGGGGGCCACGGTGATCGAGTCCCCGGTGTGGATGCCCATCGGATCCAGGTTCTCGATGGAACAGATGACCACGCAATTGTCGGCGTGATCCCGCATCACCTCGAGCTCGAACTCCTTCTGGCCGGCGATGGACTCCTCGATGAGCACCTCACCGATCGGGGAGGCGTCGATCCCCTCGGCGGCCAGCTGCACCAGCCGGTCCCGATTGGCGGCAATCCCGGTGCCGGCTCCGCCCAGGATGAAGCTGGGCCGCACCATGATCGGAAAGCCGATCGATTCTCCGATGGCCAGCGCCTCATCGAGGGAATGGGCGAACCCGGAGGCGGGGACGGCGAGGCCGATCTCCTCCATGGCCGCCTTGAACTTCTCCCGGTCCTCGGCGGTGGTGATGGCCTCGGCGTTGGCCCCGATCACCTCGACCCCGTAGGCGTCGAGGACGCCGCGCTCGGACAGGGTCATGGTCAGGTTGAGGGCGGTCTGGCCTCCCAGGGTGGGTAGCAACGCGTCGGGCCGCTCCCGTTCGATGATGGCGGTGAGGACGTCGGGGTCGAGCGGCTCGACGTAGGTCCGGTCGGCCATGGCCGGGTCGGTCATGATGGTGGCCGGGTTGGAGTTGGCCAGCACCACCCGGAACCCCTCCTCGGCCAACACCCGGCAGGCCTGGGTGCCGGAGTAGTCGAACTCGCAGGCCTGACCGATGACAATGGGACCGGAGCCGATGACCAGGATCGACTCGATGTCGGTGCGGCGGGGCATCAGGCGAGCCTCCGGACCGAGTCGGGATCGGGGTGGGCGCCGGTGGACTCCATCAGCAGTCGGAACTCCTCGAACAGATAGCGGGCGTCGTGGGGCCCCGGCCCGGCTTCGGGGTGGTACTGCACACTGAACGCAGGGGTGTCCCGGCTCCGGAGTCCCTCGATGACCCCGTCGTTGAGGTTCACGTGGGTGACGTCGGCAGAGGCCAGGGATCCCTCCGCCACCGCGTAGTTGTGGTTCTGGGAGGTGATCTCGACCTTCCCGTTGGCCAACCGCTTCACCGGGTGGTTGCCGCCGTGGTGGCCGAAGGGGAGCTTGTAGGTCTCCGCCCCGAGGGCGGAGGCGAGGATCTGGTGGCCCAGGCAGATCCCGAACACCGGGATGGTGCCGGCGGCGGCCAACTTCCCGATCTCGGCGGTGATGGCTGGGAGGGCGGCAGGGTCGCCCGGCCCGTTGGAGAGGAAGACCCCGTGGGGCTCCAGGGCGATCACCTGGTCGGCCGGGGTGGAGGCAGGGACCACGGTGACGGTGGCCAGCTCGCCGAGTTGGCGGAGCATGGCCTCTTTGATGCCGAAGTCATAGGCCACCACCCGGTAGGGGCCCTGCCCCCGGACGGTGATGGTCCGGTTGGTGACGGCGGAGACCAGGTCGTGGCCGTCGGTGGGGTCCGCCGCCTGGGCGGCGGCCAGCAGCTCGGACTCGGAGGCGGTCCCGAAGGCGCAGGGCATGGTGCCCTGGTGGCGGAGGTGGCGGGTGAGGCGACGGGTGTCCACCCCGGTGATGCCCGGGACCCCGTGGCGGACCAGGAATGCCTCCAGGGTCCCGGCCGACCTCCAGCTGCTCGGACGATCGGCCAGCTCCCGGACGATGATCCCCCGGCAGTGGGGCCGGACCGCCTCGTCGTCGGTGGGGTTCACCCCGTAGTTGCCGATGTGGGGATAGGTGAAGGCAATCACCTGGCCGGCGTAGGAGGGGTCGGTGAGCACCTCTTGGTAGCCGGACAGCACGGTGTTGAACACCGCTTCCCCGGTGGCGATGCCGCGGGAGTCGGCCGGCGTGGCCCCGATGGCGTCCCCTTCGAACACCTCGCCGTCGGCCAGCACCAGCAACGCTTCGGGACGGGGGGCGGTGCCGTTGCGCCCGGTCATCGGGTCGCCTCGCCGTCGACGACCACCGGTTCTCCCCGGAACACCGTGTGCCGCACCCGCCCGGTGAGGGTCCGGCCGCCATAGGGCGAGTTGCGGCTCCGGCTGGCCAGTGCCATCGGGTCGACGGTCCAGGTGGCGTTCGCATCGAAGACACACAGGTTTGCCTCCGCCCCGACCTCGATCGGTCCGCCCTGGCCTCCCCCGCCGGCCGGGTCCAGTCCGGCGATGGCCGCCGGCTGCCAACTCAGGAGCGCGAGTATCCGGGGAAGGGAGAGGTCGAGCTCGGTGATGGCCAGGCCCAGCGCGGTCTGGAGGCCCAGCATCCCCGGGGGGGCGAGGTCGAAGGGAAGGTCCTTGAACTCGGGGGCGTGGGGGGCGTGGTCGGTGGCGATGGCATCGAGGGTCCCGTCGGCCAGCCCCGCCTTCACCGCGTCGACATCGGCTTGGGGTCGGAGCGGCGGATTGACCTTGAACACCGGGTCGTAGTCGGCGGCACAGGCGTCGGTGAGGGAGAAGTGGTGAGGAGCGGCTTCGGCGGTCACCGGCAACCCCATCGCCTTGGCCTGACGCACCAGCTCGATCGACGGGCCGGTGGACAGATGGAGAAAGTGGATGCGGGCCCCGGTGGCCCGGGCCAGGGCGATGTCTCGGGCCACCATCACCTCTTCGGCCAGCGCCGGCATGCCCGGCAGGCCCAGCCGGCTCGACCAGGCTCCCTCGTGCATCGCACCGTCACAGGCCAACGATCCGTCCTCACAGTGCTGGGCCAGGGTGACCCCGAGTCCCCGGCCGTATTCGAGCGCCCGGCGCATCAGGCCGGCGGACTGGACCCCGGCCCCGTCGTCGGTGAACAGGCGGACCCCGAGGGCGGCCAGCTCCGCCATCGGGGCGAGGTGGTTGCCCTCCCGGCCGACGGTGATGGCGCCGGCCACCGCCACCTCGGCGGTGGCGGTCGAGGCCAGCTCGAAGACGTTGCGCACCGCGTCGGCGGAGTCGAGGGGTGGGTTGGTGTTGGGCATCGCCACCACCGCGGTGTAGCCGCCGAGGGCCGCCGCCCGGGTACCGGTCTCGATGGTCTCCGCCTCCTCTTGCCCCGGCTCCCGCAGGTGGGCATGGAGGTCGACCAAACCGGGGGCGACGATGCAGCCGCCGGCGTCGAGCACGGTGGCTCCCGCCGGGACCGCCAGGCCCTCCCCCAGCGCCTGGATGCGGCCGTCGACCATTGCCAGGTCGACCCGGCGTTCACCGCCGGCGTCGATGACCGTCCCGCCCCGGATCATCACCGGAGTTTCCGATCCGTGCCGCTCAGGCATCCGGGCCCCCTTCGACCTGGCCCTGCCCGAGCAGGAGGAAGAGCACCGCCATCCGCACCGCCACCCCGTTGCTCACCTGTCCGGTGATGTGGGCGGCCGGAAGGTCGGCGACCTCGGAGGCGATCTCCACCCCCCGGACCATGGGCCCGGGATGGAGGATGACCGTCTCCGGCTTCAACATCGCCGCCCGGCGCCCGGTCAGCCCGTACCCGGCGGTGTACTCCCGCAGGCTCGGAACGAACTCGCCGCTCCCCCGCTCGGACTGCAACCGCAGCAGGGAGACCACGTCGGCGGAGGGGAGCTCTCGTTCGAGGTCGTGGCTGACCGCCACGATCGGCCAGCCGTCGAGGGAGGGGGGCAGGAGGGTGGGGGGCGCCACCAGGGTCACCTCGGCTCCGAGAGCGGCATAGGCGGCGACCTGGGAACGGGCCACCCGGCTGTGCCGGACGTCGCCGACGATGACCACCTGCAGGCTCTTGAACCGGTGGACGCCCTCGTCGCCGCCGCCGAGGGCCTGGCGCACCGTATAGAGGTCGAGCAGCGCCTGGGTCGGGTGCTCGTGCCAGCCGTCGCCGGCGTTGATGACCGAGGAACTGGTGACCCATTTGGCCACCCGGGTGGGGGCCCCGGAAGAGGGATGGCGGATGATGATGGCGTCGATCCCCATCGCCTCGATGGTCTCCACGGTGTCGCGGAGCGACTCGCCCTTCTTCACCGATGACGACCCGGCGGCGAAGGAGAGCACGTCGGCGGAGAGCCGCTTGGCGGCCGTCTCGAAGGAGACCCGGGTGCGGGTCGAGTCCTCGAAGAACAGGGTGGCGACGGTGCGACCCCGGAGGGCGGGGACCTTCGGATTGGCCCGGTGGCTCACTTCCACGAAGGAGTCGGCCACCCGGAGGACCTCGCCGATGCCCTCCGAACCGAGGTCGTCGATGGCCAGCAGGTGGTGGGGGAACCGGCTCACTTGCCCACCAGGTCCCCGAGGGCCACCCCTTCTTCGGTCACGTCGACCATCTCGTCGCGGCGGGTGGGGAGGTTCTTCCCCACGTAGTCGGGCCGGATGGGCAGTTCGCGATGGCCTCGATCGACCATCACCGCCAACTGCACCGCTTGGGCCCGCCCGTACTCGCTGACCGCGTTGAGCGCCGCCCGAATGGTGCGACCGGTGAAGAGAACGTCGTCGACCAGCACCACGGTGGCACCGGTGAGGTCGAAGCTGATGTCGGTCACCGCTTCCGGCAGCACCGGGCGCAAGCCGATGTCGTCGCGGTAAAAGGCGACGTCGAGGATGCCGACCGGGATGGTGGTGTTCTCGACCGACTCGAGACTGGCAGCCAGCCGCTGGGCGATGGGGACGCCCCCGGTCTGCAGCCCGATCAGGACCAGATGCTCGAGGCCGCGGTTGCGCTCGGCGATCTCGTGGGCCATCCGGGTGATGGCCCGCTGGACGTCGGATGCCGACATTATCTGGGCCCGGGGAACAAATACCGCGCCCCGCGGTCGTGCATGACTGCGTTCGCGTTCGGCCACCGTTCCTCCTGTCCGTTCGGGCCTCACGGGACCCGCTTCACGGTCAGACGTTGACTATACCGCGAGGCTCACCCGGGCGCGTCACCCCGCCGGGACGAATTCATCGGTCTGGGGGTGTCGGCCCGGCCGCGAACGCCGCCAAGCCGCTTCCGGCAAACCGGGTCAGCTGGTCGACCAGTTCGGCCCGGGACACCGTCCTCGAGTCCACCCACCAGTCGGCGGCCATGAACACCGAGCCCATCAGCGCGTAGCCCAAGGTGGCGGCCGGGGACAGGTCGGCGCCGACACCGGCCAAACCCTCGGCCATCAAGGCGCCGACCTGATCACCGACGGAGACCAGCAGCCGCCGTTCGCCGAGGGATCGACCGAATCCAGCCGCTCCCTGGACCAGGAATCGGAAGAGGGCGGGCTCCTCCTCCACGAATTGACAGAAGGCGTCGATGGCGCCCCGCAACGCCAAGAAGGACTGGCGATCGTTGGTGATGACCGTCCCGATTCGCAGGGTCAGCTCATCGGCCACCTGGGCGGCGAGGGCATCAGCCAGTGACGCCTTGTCCTCGAAAGCGGCGTACAACGCCGGTTTGGCGTAGCCGGCCGCCCGGGCGATGGCAGCCATCGAGGCGTCGGGGCCCAGCTCGGCGATGGCCAGGCGGGCGGCGGTCACCAGCTGGCGGCGGCGGCGCACCGGGTCCGGCCGGGGCCCGGGCGGCCGTCCACGACGGGCCGGACGGGAGGCCATGGCGGTATCGGGCATGGATCCAGTATAAAGTACCGCTGGTAGTTAATGTACCGATGCCGGGAGGAACCGAATGAAGCTCGATCCCATGGGTCCGATCCGGGGCATGGTGACCTCCACCATGCGCAGCAAGTTCGGCGAGCCGCTGGTCTCATTCGACGACTCCCCCGGGGACCCGGGCCTGTTCGGCCCGACGTCGGTGGCCTGGCGGGTCCATTCCGACATGCCCGCCATGCTCATCGGCGGGGTGTCGTCCCTCCTGCTACAGACCCTCCATCCCGGGGCGATGGCCGGCGTGGCCGATTTCTCCGTCTACGAGGACGACCCGCTGGGCCGGCTGCAGCGGACCGGCACCTTCGTGGGCGGCACCATCTTCGGCTCCACCGCCACCGCAGAGAAACTGATCGAGACGGTGAAGAGGGTGCATCGATCGGTGAAGGGGATCCGTCCCGACGGCCGCCCCTATGCCGCCTCCGATCCCGATCTCCTCCGTTGGGTGCACGTGGCCGAGCACGCCCAATTCCTGCGATCGAATCAGCTCTTCGGCGCCCGACCGCTGCGGGCGCCGGAGGTGGACCGCTATTTCGCCGAGGTGGCCGAAGTCGCCCGTCGTTTGGGAGCCACCGAGGTACCCACCGATGCCGCCAGCGTGGATGCCTACCTTGCCGAGGTCCGACCGGAACTGGAGTTCGGGGACCAGGCGGCTCGAGGTCTGCGATTCCTGCTGGCTCCCAACATCGGGGGGCCGGTGGAGCAGGCGGCCTACACCCCGCTGATCCGGGCGGCTACCGCCATCCTTCCGGATTGGGCGGCCCGGATGTTGGGGATCTGGCAACCCTGGCCCGAGTTGGTGGCCAACCGTTGCGCGGCATGGGGCTTGAGCCGGGCGATGCGGATGGTCACCGGGCGGAGCGATGTCTTCAACCGTTCGCTGCGGAGGGCGAGGGCGGTCCCGGGAACCGAAGTGACGGCCGCCTAGAAGGCGCCAAGCGGTCAGACTGGGACCACCGCCCTCCATGACCAGACCCGGCCCCCGAACCCCGCAGGCAGCCCATGACCACCCGCCGCGACATCGCCACCACCTTCGAACAGCTGGTGGTGTCCGGCCAGGTCCGGGCGGCCTACGACCGGTACGTCAGTCCCGACTACATCCACCACAATCCGTGGTTCGACGGCGATCGAGAGTCGCTGCTCGTCGGCCTGGAGAACAGTGCGGCGGAGTTCGCCGACAAGGAGTACGAGGTGCAACGGGTGCTCGAGGACGGCGACCTGGTGGCCATCCATTCGCGGCTCCGGCCGATGGCCCAGATGCCGGAGATGGCGATTGTCCACATCTACCGCTTCGAGGGCGAACAGATCGTCGAAGAGTGGGATCTGGCCCAACCGCTCCCGGATGACTCGCCCAACGGGCATGGGCTCTTCTGACGGCGCGGCGCCCGATCAGTCGCGGAGGCGGGTGGCCAGCGTGGCGAGCACCCCGTTGACGAAGCGGCCGGAGTCGTCGGTCGAATAGCCGGAGGCCAGTTCGACCGCCTCGTTGAGAATGACGGCGGTGGGCACCTCGGCGGAGTGCAACAGTTCGGCCACTGCCAGCCGCAGGACGTTGCGATCGACCACCGCCATGCGATCGAGGTCCCACCCGATGGCCGCCTCGTCGATGAGCTGGTCGATCTCTTCCTGCCTCGCCTCCGCCACCAGCAACAGCTCGACGGTGTAGGGATCGGGCGACACCATCAAGGCACCCAGGACCACCGACGGCTTGTCGCCTTTCAGCTCCGCCTCGTAGAGGAGGGAGAGGGCCCGCTCTCGGGCCTGATGTCGGGGTGAGGTTTCCATGAAGGTGGAGGCGATGAAAGCGGTGCAACGGGAAGCCGGGAGCGGCGAGACCGTTCCAAACCTCGTCAGTGCGGCTCAGGCTCGAGTCAGGTACTCACCCGAGCGCGTATCCACCTTGATCATCTCGCCCGGGTTGACGAACAGCGGCACCTGTAGGACCAAGCCGGTCTCGACGGTGGCCGGTTTGCGCGCACCGGAGACCCGGTCCCCCTGGACGCCGGGCTCGGTCTCGGTCACCTTCAGCTCGACGGCGGCGGGCAGGTCCACCCCGACGATCTCGGTGCCGTAGAACTGCAACACCGCGTCATCGCCCTCTTTCAGGTACTTGGCCGAATCGCCGAGGGAAGCGGTCGTCACCTGGAGCTGCTCGTAGGAGACGGTGTCCATGAACACGTAGTCGGCGCTGTCCCGGTAGAGGAACTGCATCTCCCGCTTGTCGATGATGGCCTGCTCGAGCTTCTCATCGGCCCGGTAGGTGCGCTCGATCACCGCGCCGGTCCGGACGTTCTTCAGCTTGGTGCGCACGAAGGCGCCGCCCTTGCCCGGCTTCACGTGTTGGAACTCGACCACCGCGAACAGACCCTCGGGCAAATCGATGGTCATGCCGTTGCGCAGGTCGTTGGTGGAAACAGCCATTAGACAGGGACTTCTTTCGGGAACTGGGTGAGGGACCGGCTGCCGTCCTCGGTCACCACCAAGGTGTCCTCGATGCGTACCCCACCGGTGTCGGGCAGGTACACGCCCGGCTCCACGGTGATGACGGCGCCGGGGCTGAGGATAGCAGTTGACCCTGGTCCGACCGGCGGGGCTTCGTGGATGTCGAGGCCGACCCCGTGGCCGGTGCCGTGCTCGAACCGCTCGGCCCAGCCCGCCTCGTCGATCACCTGGCGACAGGTCAGGTCCACCGCTCCGGTCTCGGTCCCCGGGCGGACGGCTGCCACTCCGGCTCGTTGAGACTCGGCGACCACCGAGAACACCCGGGCCAACTCACCGGTCGGCTCGCCACCGACGGAGAAGGTGCGGGTCATGTCCGAGCGGTAGCCGTCGAAGATGGCGCCGAAGTCGACCACCACCGGGTCGCCCGGACGGATCCGCCGGGGGCCGGGTCGGGCGTGGGGCTTGGCCGAGTTCTCCCCGGAGGCGACGATGGTCTCGAAGGCACTGTCCTCCGCGCCGGCCACCCGCATGGCATGGTCGAGGGCGGCGGCAAAGCGAGATTCGGTGAGCGGGTCGCCGGCGCCGTTGCCCGACCCGACCGCCGCCAGCAGCGGGAGGACTTCGGCCAGCGCCTGGTCGGCGATGGCGGCGGCCCGCTCCATCCGGAGGATCTCGTTGGCGTCCTTCACCACCCGGAGCCCTTCGACCAACCCGCGGGTGGGGAACAGTTCGGCGGAGGCGAGGACCTCGGTCCAGGAACGCTGGGCGGCCCAGCTGACATCGTCGGCTTCCAGCCCGATCCGGGCGGCGGACTTGGCGGCTTCCGCCAACCCCTCCCGCTGCGCCTGGACGCCACCCACCACGATGGTCACCTGGTCGCCGACTCCGGCCGCCCGCAGCTGTTCGGCCGACTGGGTCCGGTACCGGCCGTCGGTGGTCAGCACCGCGGTCCCGGCGGTGACCATCAGCAACCCGGCGGAGCCGGAGAACCCGGTCAGCCAGCGGATGTTGGCCGGGGTGGTGACCAGCAAGGCGTCGACGGCGGCAACATCGCCGTCGACGGGGTCGAAGCGTTCGCGCAGCCGGTCCAACCGGCCGGCCACCAGCATCGGGGGAAGCTCATCGGTCATGGTCACCGCGGCCACCTCACGATTCCGATCGGGCGGCGAGGAGACGATGGGTCGCCTCCACCGCCAAGGCGTAGCCCAACCCACCGAACCCGGCGATGCTGCCGTCGGACACCGGGGCAACCACCGAAAGGTGACGGAACGGCTCGCGGGCGGCGGGGTTGGAGAGGTGCAGTTCCACCACCACGCCGTCGAAGGCGGCCAGGGCGTCGTGGAGCGACCAGGAGGTGTGGGTGAGGGCCCCGGCGTTGATGATGATGGCCACCGCCCTCCCCCGGGCCCCTTGGACCGCCTCGACCAGTTCGCCCTCGTGGTTGGTTTGGATGTGCTCGATGGCCAGCCCCAGCTTGTCGGCTGCCCGGGTGGCGGTGGCCACATGGTCGGCCAGGGTCTCGGGTCCGTAGACAGCCGGCTCCCGGTCGCCCAGCAAGTTCAAATTGGGACCGGAGAGGAGCACGACGAGTGCTGGCTGGCTCATGACGAACGTCCCATCTCTGCCAGGGTAGCGACCACCTCGGCGGGTTCGACATTCCTCACCGGCTCAGGCCCGCGGGGACCGTCCAGCACGAAGGTGAGGTCATGGTGGGCTTTCTTGTCCCGGGCCATGTACGCCACCAGGGTGTCGGGGTCGGCTCCGGGCGGCAGGTCACCCGACAGGTCGAAAGCGCCGATCACCTTCCGGTGGAGGTCGACCCGGGCGTCGTCGATGCGTCCGAGCCGGCGGGCCAACCGGGCGGCGAACACCAGCCCGATCGCGACCGCCTCCCCGTGGCGGAGATCCCACTCCCGGTCGGGCTCGAAGGCGGCGGCCTCCAGCGCGTGGGCGAGGGTGTGCCCGTAATTGAGGATCATCCGGCGATCGCCTTCTCGCTCATCGGCCGCCACCACCTCGGCCTTGATGCCCACGCACCTCGCCACCTGTTCGGTGAGGTCGAGATCGAGGAGGGAGGCGTCGGGCGCCGGTAGCCCGGTGGCGTCCGACGGGTCGAGAAAGGCGTACTTGGCCATCTCCCCTCGCCCCGACGCCCACTCCCGGGGGGGAAGGGTGGCGAGCACTTCGGTATCGCAGAGAACGGCGCGGGGTTGCCAGAACGCCCCCACCAGGTTCTTCCCTTCCGGAAGGTTGACCCCGGTCTTGCCGCCGATGGCGGCGTCCACCTGGCCGAGCAGGGTGGTCGACACGTTCACATAGGCGGTGCCCCGATGGAACGACGCCGCCGCGAATCCGGCCACGTCGGTCACCACCCCGCCGCCGACGGCGATCACCACGTCACTCCGGCTGATGCCGGCCCGGGCGAAGTCGCGGCAGAGCTCCTCGACCACCCGCATCGACTTGGCCGGCTCGCCGTCCGGCAGGGTGAGGACGTCGAACGGCATGCCGGGATCGACCGCCACCGGGATCCCGGCCTGGGTCACCACCGCCGCCCGGCGGGCGGAGGGGACCGACTCGGACACCATCGCCCCCAGCTGGTGGCGAACCCCGTCGCCGACCACCACGTCGTAGGACCGCTCACCCAGCGCCACCGGGATCCGGATCATGCCCCCGCTCCCTGTGGGGCATCGGCCAGGCCGGATCCGGCCAGCACCCGGTCGACCACGTCATCGGGGGTGAGGTCGTCGACGTCGATGACCAGATGGGCCACCGATTGATAGAGAGGACGACGGATCTCGTACAGCGCGGTCAGGGACTCCAGTGGATCCTCGCCGAGCAGAGGCCGGCCGGCGCCGGTTCCCACCCGCCGACCGAGGGTGGCCGGGTCGGCCCGGAGCCAGACCACCACGCCGGAGCGGGCCAGCAGGGTTCGATTGGCTTCGGACAGCACCGCCCCTCCGGCCACCGAGATCACCGCCGGGGCCCGGCCGGTCATCGCCTCCGCCAACACCCGGCTCTCCTCCGCCCGGAAAGCCGGCTCGCCGTCCTCGGCGAAGATGTCCGGAACGGTGCGGCCGGTGGCGGCCAGCACCTGGGCGTCGGAGTCGAAGAACTCCCAACCCAGCCGGGCGGCGGCCAGCCGGCCAACGGTGGTCTTGCCGGCGCCCATCATCCCGACCAGCAACAGCCGGTCAGGCATCGGGAACAGGGGCCTTGGCCGCTGAGGGCGTCTCTCCCAGCGCCTTCAGGTACGACAGGCGATTGCGGCGGAACTCGGTCACCGAGTCGCCGCCGAACTTCCGGAGGGCTTCCCGGGCCAGGGTCAGCGCCACCATCGTCTCGGCCACCACCCCCATCGCCGGGACCGCGGTCACATCGGTCCGCTCCTTGAAAGACACTGTTGTCTCCTTGGTCACCACGTCCACCGTTTCGAGCGACGGCCGGTTCAAGGTGGCCAACGGCTTCATCGAGGCCCGGGTGACGATGGGCGAACCGGTGGAGACACCACCCTCGATGCCACCGGCCCGATGGGTGTCTCGCATGTAGCCACCACCGAGCTCGGCGGCCTGGGCGGTGAGCGGGTCCTCGGAACCGGGGTCGGCCACCCGGATGGCGTCGTGGGCCACCGACCCGCGCAGCGCCGGCAACTCCAGCCCGTCCCCGATCTCCACCGCCTTGATGGCCTGGATGCTCATCAATGCCTGGGCCAGCAGGGCATCGAGCCGGCGGTCCCACTGCACGTAGCTGCCGAGCCCGACCGGCACCCCGTAAGCGATGACCTCGGCCACTCCTCCCAGGGAGTCGCCGTCCTTGGCCGCCGCCTTGATGGCGGCCACCATCCGCTCCTCCGCCTCGGGATCGGCGGTGCGCACCGGAGACTCGTCGATGCGCCGGAGATCGGCCATCACCGGCAGGACGCCGGCTTCCGACCGCTCCGGCCCGATCTGGACGATGTGGCTGAGCACGTCCACCCCGATCTGCCAGAGCAGCAGCTTGGCCAGGGTTCCGGCTGCCACCCGGGCGGCGGTCTCCCGGGCCGAGGCCCGTTCCAGGACATCGCGGGCGTCATCCAATCCGTACTTGAGCATGCCGGCCAGGTCGGCGTGGCCGGGCCGGGGTTGGGTGAGGATCTTGGTGGGGAGGCCGGGGGCCGGCGACATCTCCTCTTCCCACTTCGGCCACTCGGTGTTGGCGATCTCGATGGCGATCGGCGATCCGAGGGTGCGGCCGTGACGGATCCCCGCCACCAGCGACACCTCGTCCGCCTCGAAGCGCATCCGCGGCCCCCGGCCGAATCCCAGCCGGCGGCGAGCCAATCCGAGTTGGATGTCCTCGGCGGTGACCAGGAGCCCGGCCGGCATGCCTTCCACTATCACCACCAGGGCGCGACCATGGGACTCTCCGGCGGTCAGATAGCGCAACATCTGGGCAAATCTACTCGGGGTGCCGGGGCGCTCCGGCCCGCCACCTCCGGGTTCGTCGCCGGTCAGGGCGGCCGCGGTCTAGCTGGTGCCGAAAAAACTGTGGGCCAGGTGGGCGCCGAAGAAGACGGCCAGCACCGCCCCGAGCGACAACGCGGGGGCAAACGGGATGCGGGTCTTCCGACCGGAGCCGAGCACCGCCATCATGAGGACGCCGAACACCAGTCCGATCACGAAGCCACCGAAGAACGCCAAGTAGGCGTGGACCAGACTCAGGTAGCCGGTGGCGATCCCGATAACTCCGGCCAGCCGGACGTCGCCGTAGCCCATCCCCTGGGGAATGAACCACCAGATGGTGAAGAAGAGCCCGAAGGCCACCGCCCCGGCAATGGCGGCTCCGCTCAGGTGCTGCCACTGGTGGTCCACCGCCGAGGTCGCCACCAACAGCGGGACGATGAGGAAGAGGGAGCCGTAGATCAGCCGGCGCGGCACCAACCGGTAGGAGAGGTCGGTCACCGCCACCACCACCAGCAGGGCGAAGAGTACACAGAAGGGAGCCAGGACGAGGTCGGCTCCGAAGTGGTTGGCGGCCAGACCGAACAGCGCCCCGGTGACGATCGCCGCCGCCACCGTCCGGGCGGCGGAGGGTCCCTGGACGACCAGGTGACTGGGAGGAGGAACGGGGCTGGCTTCCGGGTCCGGGTCGGTGGCAACCTCCGGGGCGGCGGCCGGGGCGGCGGCTTTTCGCTGCTCGGCGGCCTCGGCCCGCTTCCGGGCTTCGTCCCGATGGCTGGCCTCGGCCAGCCGCTGGCCGAGGGGATCGAGCACCCCGCCGATCGCCAGTCCGGCCACGGTCGCCCCGGCGACAAGCACTGCGTTCACGCGAAGAAACGTACCGGAGGAACCTCGCCGGTGGGCTGATCACCACTCCCGAGCCGCCCGGACGGGCAGCCGGTGAGAATGGTCAGCCGAGCGCCGGCTCGTAGAAGGGGTTGGCCCCGCTGGCGTGGTCGGTGACGTCGACCACCTGGGTCAGCTCCGGAATCGCCTCTCGCAGCATGACCTCGATGCCCTCCGACAAGGTGGCCTTGGCCATCCCGCAGCCCTGGCAGCCACCGCTCAGGCGGAGGTAGACGGCCAGGTCCTCCACCGCCACCAGGTCGGCGCGACCACCGTGGACGGCGATGCTGGGATTCACCAGGCTCTCGAGGACGGTCACCACCCGTTGGGCCAACGGATCGGACAGATCGATGTGATCGGGGATCCCACCGGGCGGAGGGGCGGGGGGCAGGTTGGGATTGACCAGCACCAGACCGCCGTCCCCGGACGAGACGTCGAGGACGGCTCCCTGCAGCCGATCGATGCTGGTCTGCGGGACCACCACCGACAGACCGTCGTCTTCTCGGACCGCGTCCCAAATGTCGGCATCAGTGGTGGCACGGAAGTAGATGTCGTAAGTGAAAGCTCCGTCGGCCGCTCCGGTGATGTCGACCCACAAGGACAGCGATGCCGGGTCGGGATACTTGGCCAGCGTGTCGCCGACGATGGACCGGGCCGGAGAAGTGACGGTCAAGACCGGACGACGAGGTTCACGCGGTTGGCTCACGCCTGTCATCATAAGAGCGTGACCCCAGCCCGCCCGCAGGTGCCCATCGATGCTCACGAATGGATCAGCTTCAAGGACCCGGACGAGGAACGGACGTGGCAGTTCGACGTGACCTTTCTCACCAGCCCCTGGACCTGTATCTACGGTCAGGGTTGCCAGGGGGTGCTGACCGGGCCCGCCCCCGAACTTATCCAGGGCTGTTGCTCCTACGGCGCCCACTTCACCGGCAAGAAGGATGCCCGCGCCGTCGAGAAGGCGGCCACCGATCTGACCCCGGACATCTGGCAGTTCCACCGGCAGGGCCGGAAGGGTGTGGTGAAGAAACTGCCGGATGGGGAACTCGCCACCCGCATGGTCGACGGCGCCTGCATCTTCTTGAACCGGCCCGGCTTCGCCGCCGGGGCCGGCTGCGCGTTGCACAAGTCAGCCGAGAGGCAAGGAGTCAGCCACGTCGAGACCAAGCCGGAGGTGTGTTGGCAGCTTCCGCTCCGGCGAGAGGACGAGACCTCCCCCGACGGCCACGTCACCTCGGTGATCCGACAATGGGACCGGCGTCACTGGGGGGAGGGAGGCGAAGAGTTCCATTGGTGGTGCACCGAGGACCCCGCCGCCTTCGTCGGACACGAGCCGGTCTACCTGAGCATGCGAACCGAGCTGGTGACGATGGCCGGCAAGAAGGTCTACCGGCGGCTCAGCGCCTACCTCGACGAGCGGATGATGCCACGCACCAAGGTGGCCCTGCTCCGCCACCCGGCTGCCCGGGGATGACGCCGACCCGCCGTTACTCGGCCAGGGGGTCGTCCTCGGCATAGGTGGTCCGGCTCGGGGTCGTCCCCAGGATCTCGTCGTACTCGTCTTCGGTGGCCAGGCACCAGGAGGCGTGCTTGTCGTCGGGTTCCGCCCCGCACTCCGGGCAGCTCCGGTTGGCTGTCGCGACGGATCGCTTCAGACTGCGTGCTTCTTCGAAGCGGCGATGCCGACCCTTCTTCACCGAAACGACTCCTTGTCCCCGGACTGTCCCCGGCCAGAGGCGGTGCCCAGCACGACCCATCGGGCCGGGGCAACCGCCATCCACCATGCCCCTTCAGTGTAGTGCGGGTCACCGGTGGTCGTCGCGCGGAAATTGCCCCTGTACGATCGTCGGGTGACCGAAGGATTCGACCCCCAAGCCATGATCGACAGGTTCCGAGCCAGGGCAAACGCCGTCCGCACTCGGGGACTTCCCCCCATCGAGGGCCCGGAGCGCCTCCGCTTCAAAGAGCAGATGCAGGCCGACTTCATGGACTACGCGATGCTCGGTGACGCCCAAGCCGAGTTGGTGGATGGCATTCTCACCCTCCGGATCGACCTGCGCCCGAAGGACGGCAGCCAAGGCGGCTGAAACCAGCCGGATCTCCCCGGAGGGGGGGAGGTCCGGTCAGCCTCCGTAGTTCATGCGGGTGTCCTCCATCCGGAGCACCTCGACGGCGGCCCCCGGCTCGTCGCCGACTCCGGCCAGCTCGCCGACGTCCACCACCTCCCCGATGAACAGCGCGTGGCTGCCCGGCTCGCCGGGGCCGACTTCCATGTCCACCGTGTGCCGCACCTCGCAGGCCAACCAACCCACCGCCGAGGGCAGCACCGGCAGCCCGCCGGCGACGTCGACCACCAGCTCTCCCTGCATGGCGTTGATCGCCCCATCGGGTCCGAACTCGATGTCCTGGACCGGTTTCACGAACCGGCGCACCATTGACCGGTCGGCCCGGGCGAGGATGGAGATCGAGAAGGTGGCGCTCTGACCAATCAACCCGGCGGTGACCGAACCGGTCTCCACCGCCACTGCCACCAACTTCGGGTTGGTGGACACCTGCATGACCAGGTTGGCGGTCATCAGGTTGGCGCGGGCCCCAGACCGGCTCCCGACCACGAAGAGCCCGGTGGGCATCGACCACAACACCCGGCGCCGACGGCGGTCGTACTCGTCAGGATCCTGGCCCTCGGGCACCGGACCGGCGATACCGGTCGGGGTGGGCATGACTTAGCCCCGGCTCCGGGCACCCACCACGCCGTCAGTTCCCGAAGGGGTCGACATTGGCGCCGGCCGGAGCCGTCGAGGTGGTGGTGGAGGGAACGTGGCCGGTCACCGCGGTGATCCGGTCGATGGCGGTGGCCATCTGGGCTTGGGCTTTGGCCCGCAAAGTGGCCGAGGTGGCCAGCAGCTTCTGGTTGCCACCCGACCCGTTGTAGCAGTCGGTCCCCGCGTCGTAGGCGGTGGCATAGGCGTTCGACAGGTCGACCGACAGTTGCTGGTCCGGCGTCGGCAGGTTGCCGTTGGCAGTGCCGGCGTCAGTGACCAACAACCCGCACACCGATCGGATCTCTCCGGCCGGGTCATGCTGGGTGAAAGCCAGGTTCACATTCTTGATGTCGACGTCGACGGTGCCGATCGACGAACCGGCCCCGGCCCCGGAAACCCATTCGGTGACCTGATGCGCCGGGGTCCCCGCCTGTTCCTGACCGGCACAGCCGGCCAGGCCGATCGAGCTGATCACCACCGCGGCGGTCACCGCTCCCGCCCGCCTCCGGGGGAAGGATCCCAGCCTCAAGCCGGGAACCCGGTGCGATCGGACTGCCAGGAGGGGTCGAGCTGGCGGAGGAACATCGCGCAGCGTTCCTCCTCGCCGTGCTCACCGATGGAGCCGGCCGCGGAGCGCAGACCGTCGAGGCACCGGAGGAACGGGCGGTTCTCATCGTGGGCCCATCGAACTGTCCCCGATCCCTTCCAGCCGGCCCCCCGGAGGGCATCCAGCCCTCGGTGGTAGCCGACCCGGAAGCAGGCGTAGGCCTCCACATCGTCCCGGGCCAGCGATCCGAGCGCCGCCCAGGCGGCCAGCGACTTGGGGTCGGAACGGACGACGTCAGCGACGGCATGACGGCGCCTCTCGCCGGGCTGGCCGAGCGCCGACTCGAGGGCGGCGGTGACCGCCTCCGGCTCGGCCGGCAGGATCGTCTCGGGGAGTCCGGCCGTCAACCGCACCGGTGACGCGTCCGAAGCCGGTTGGGAAGACGAGCTCATGGTCGCAGTGTAGAGCGGCTCCGGCGTGCCTCCCCTTCGGGGCCGCCCGGCCGGGATTCAGACGAAGCGGACCAGGTGATAGTCCTTCTTGCCCCGCCGCACCACCAGATACCGGCCGGCCACCAGATCATCGACCGTCAAGGTCCGGCCCACCTCGGTCTCCCGATAGTTGTTCACGTAGACGCCCCCCTGCTCGATGATGGATCGGGCCTGGCTCTTCGACCGGGTCCCGGAGTCCACCAACAGGTCCACCAGCGACAGCCCGTCGCCGTCGAGCCGGGTCCGGGCGATCTCGGTGGACGGAGCGTCGGAGAAGACGTCGAGGAGGGAACGCTCGTCGAGGTCCGCCACCTCCCCCCCGAACAGGGCCGCCGCCGCCCGCTCGGCTCGTTCCGTCTCTTCCTCGCCGTGCACCATGGCGCACACCCGGCGGGCCAACTCCCGCTGTGCCTCCCGGCGCTCGGGATGGTCGTCGGTGACCTGATCCAGCGCCAGGATCTCATCGTGGGAGAGGAAGGTGAAGTAGCGGAGGTAGGTGCCGACCACCGCGTCCTCGGTGCGGACGAAGAACTGATAGAGCTGATAGGCGCTGGTCCGGTCGGCGTCGAGCCATACCGTCCCGGTCTCGGTCTTGCCGAACTTGGTCCCGTCCGCCTTCAGGACCAACGGAGTAGTCAATCCCCAGGCTTCGGCGTGACGCACCTTCCGGATCAGATCGATGCCCATGGTGATGTTGCCCCACTGATCGCTTCCCCCGAGTTGGAGCGTGCAGCTGCACTGATCGAACAGCTGGAGGAAGTCATAGGCCTGCAGCAGCATGTAGCTGAACTCGGTGAAGGAGATGCCCTGGCCGTCCCGATCCAGCCGGGACCTGACCGAGTCCTTGGCCACCATCTGGTTGACGGTGAAGTGCTTGCCGGTATCCCGGAGGAAATCGAACAACCTCAGCTCGGTCAACCAGTCGGCATTGTTCATCAGCCGGGCCCGGGAGCTACCCGCCTCGGGGGCGAAGTCGAGGAACCGCTCGAGCTGGTTCTGGATGCCCTGCAGATTGCTGCGCAGCGATTCGGCCGAGAGCAGGGACCGTTCCTCCGATCGGCCGCCGGGATCGCCGATGAACCCGGTGCCGCCCCCGGCCAGGGCGATGGGCTGATGACCGGCCAACTGGAGACGCCGGAGGTTGCAGACCTGGAGGAGGTGGCCGACATGGAGGCTGTCGGCGGTGGGGTCGAATCCGGTATAGGCGGTGAGCCGATCGGCGTCGAGGCGTCCCTCCAGGGTCGGGTCGGTCATCTGATGGATGAGCCCCCGAAAGCGGAGGTCCTCGGCGAGTCCGGACATGGCCTCAGCCTGCCACGTCGGCAACCCCCGGCCACCAACTCACCGCCGCGCCGCCCTCGCGCCCGCCACGGTGTCGAACCGGACCGATACGCTCGCATCGCCGGTCGTCGGTGGCGGAAGCGGCTTTCCCCCAGGAATCAAGGAGCACGCGGTGACAAATCTCTACCTCGAAGGCAACTTCGCCCCGGTGCTCGAAGAGTTGACCGAAGACCACGAGCTTCCGGTCACCGGCGTCATCCCCCCCGACCTCGAGGGCCACCTGCTCCGCAACGGGCCGAATCCGGCGGTGGTGCCCGCCGATGACACCGAGTACCACTGGTTCGCCGGCGACGGGATGATCCACCAGATCTCCCTGGCCGGAAGCAAAGCCGTCGGCTACCGCAATCGCTGGGTCCGCACCCGCAAGCTGGCGGCGGAGCTCGGCACCCAGCCGCCCAACGGGCCCCAGGAGCCTCTCGACGGACCGGCCAACACCCATGTCATCCGGCATGCCGGCACCACCCTGGCCTTGGTGGAGTCGGGGTTCCCCCACGCGCTGTCCCCGGACCTGGAACGGGCCCGGGTCCATGATTTCGACAGCGGGTTGACCTCCCCGATGACCGCCCACCCGAAGGTCGACCCCGACACCGGGGAGCTGGTGTTCTTCGGCTATGACGTCTTCGGGCCGCCGTTCCTCCGCTACCACACCGTCGATGCCGCCGGCGCCCTCACCCGGACCGAAGACATCCAGATCCCGCGGGCGGCGATGATCCACGACTTCGGGGTCACCTCCTCCCGGGTGGTGTTCATGGATCTCCCGGTGCTCTTCGACCTGGACCTGGGCGCCGCCGGGCGTTCGCTCCCCTTCCGGTGGATGCCCGAGGCCGGCAGCCGAATCGGGGTGATGCCCCGGGAGGGAGGCGATGACGACGTCCGTTGGATCGGGATCGATCCGGTCTACGTGTTCCACGTGCTCAACGCCTATGACGACGGTGACGCCGTCATCATGGACGTGGTTCGCTACGACTCGGCGTTCGACACCGCCCCCGGGGAGGTCATCGCCTCCAACAAGCCGGTGTTGGCCCGATGGACCATCGACCCGGCGGCCAACCGGGTCAACGAAGTGATCCTCGATGACAACCTGGTGGAATTCCCTCGCATCGACGACCACGTGGCCGGTCTTCCCCACCGCTACGGCTACTGCACCCTGCTGGCGCCGGGGCTCGACAACGACGACATGACCGGTCTCATCAAGTACGACCTCCAACGGGACGAAGCCATCCGCTACGAGCCCGGGGAGAACCGGTCGGCCGGCGAACCCCTCTTCGTGCGGGCCGGCGACGGCCGCGGTGAGGACGAGGGCTGGGTGATGAGCGTTGTCTACGATCGCACCCGCGACGCCAGCGATCTGGTCATCCTCGACGCCACATCATTCGCGGGACCACCGGTGGCCACCGTGCACCTGCCGGCCCGGGTGCCATTCGGGTTCCACGGCTCGTGGGTGCCGTCGACGTCCTGACCAGGCGCGACTGCTAACATATTTGCCTTCGCACCGCCGTCAAAACGTCGGGTGACACCAACTCCGGCGTCGTGCATGAGAAACTTCTGGAGCCCATCGGTGGGACGGTTCGTCCCGCCTGATCGACAGAACGAGTGACAGGCCAACCCACCTTGCCATCCATCGACCATTCCCAGCCGGGCCCCTTCGGGCCTGAAGGCCGTGCGGCCGACCCAGGCAGCCCGCGGTTCGCCACCGGCACCATCGGGGGATACGAGGCACACCGGGCGCATGCCCAGTAACGGCGAATTCCCGGGGCCGATCCTCGGGGGCCAATTTCCCATCCCCCGGAGTGCGGGCGGCACCCCCCGCGGGCGGCGGGACGCACTCCCCCCGTCGACCGAAGGTCGGGTCAAGCCGGCCAAGCGGCGTCGCACCCGGGGGCAGAAGGTGCTCCGGGCCTTGATCATCGTCCTCATCGTGGTGGTGATGCTGGCCGCCAGCGGCTACGGCTACTTCCGCTACGAGTGGGGTCAGATCAAGACGGCGGTCTGCGCCAGCTGCGTGGCGGTGGCCAATGGCGCGCCTTACAACGTGCTGGTCATCGGGTCCGATACCCGGACCGGGGAGACCGCCGCCCAGGCCCAGCAGTTCGGCAACGCCACCACCGCCGGGGGGCAGCGAGCCGACACCATCAAGATCGTCCACGTCGATCCCCAAGCCGGGACCGCCAGCACCCTTTCCATCCCCCGGGACACCTTCGTGACCCTCTCCGGCGTTCCCGCCTCGTCAGGGGTATCGACCAAGAACAAGATCAACGCCGCCTTCGCCTCCGGTCCCAATGATCCCAACCCGAGTGGCACCGGAGCCAACGGGGTGGTCCAGACCGTCGAGAACACCTTCGGGATTCCCATCAGCCACTGGATCGTGGTCAACTTCTTCGGTTTGACCGATGCGGTCAACGGACTGGGCGGGATCAAGATGAACTTTCCCTATCCGGTCAAGGACTACGGCGACTGCAACGCCAACGGCGTCTATTCCAACTGCACCGGGCTCAACATCCCGACCGCCGGCTGTCAGGTCATCAACGGCACCCAGGCGTTGGCGCTGTCCCGGTCCCGGCACTTCGAGTACTACAAAGGCGGCACCTGGGTCAGTGACTACTCGTCGGACATCGGGCGCATCACCCGGCAGAACCTGGTGATCGAGGGGGTGGTCAACAAGGCCAAGTCGACCTACAACCCCATCCAAGCGGCATCGTTCATCTCGTCGCTGACCCACGACGTCACCCTCGACGACCAGTTCGGCTCGGGGATGCTGTTGAGTCTGGCCGAGCGTTACCACGCCTTCTCCGGTTCGAGCCTCCAGAACTACACGGTGACCACGGTGGGAGCGAACTACGCCCCTTACGGAGGGGAGGCGGTCCAGGTGGTCCAGCAACCCCAGACCCAACAGACCATCAACCAATTCCTGGGCGGGTCGACCGGGACGGTGACCACCCCCCCGCTCGACGGCTACGGGAGCCCGATCCCGGTCCCGGCGGTGACGACCACCACCGCGCCGGCGGCGACCACCGCCACCACCGCCAGCTCATCGCCCCCGACCACTGCGGCGGCGTCGGCGGTTCCCTCTTACGACCCGACACCCTGCTGACCGGGCGGTCCCGAGCCCACCGGGTCGGCACCGGCGGCCAACCCCCGGTCGACCGCTTCGACGATCTGCCGGTTGAGGTCGGCGTGGATCTCCACATTCGCCCCCCGGTCGGGTAGCCGGACCTGGACCATACCCAGGCCCCCGTCCCGGAGCCTCCGGTCCAACGCCTGGCGAAGCGCCTCGGGCCCGTCGTCAGGTCCGACCTCCTCCACCGGGATCCCGAATCCCGCTGCCACCCGGGCGGCATCGGGAACCTGTTGGGTGCCGAACAGGGTCTCGAAACTGACCGGGTCGAGCCCCGAGGCGGGCGGGAGGAACGAGAAGATCCCTCCCCCGCCGTTGTCGGCCACCACCACCGTGCAGGGTGCTTCTGTCCCCGCACTCCGCACCAGGGCGGAGACGTCGTGGAGGAAGGCGAGGTCCCCGACCAGCGCCACGGTGGGACCGGTGGCCAACGCCACGCCGATGGCCGTCGACACCACCCCGTCGATGCCATTGGCGCCGCGATTGGCGAGGACCCGGGGCGGATCGACCCGAGGTCCGGCGAACGCCTCCAGATCCCGGACCGGCATCGACGACGACGACACCAAGGTGACCTCCGCGGGGAGGTCGGCGAACAGACGTCGGGCCAACCCCGGCTCGGTCCAACCCCCGATCCCCCCCGACCGTCCGTTGGCACCGGCTGAGTCCCCGAGGGCCTGGTCGATAGCAGCCTGGGCGACCGTCTCCGCCGCCCGCCATCCGTCGCACCAGCCGATGGCGGACCCCGGCGGGGCGCCATCGGGCTCCGGCCGTGCCGGCATCCGGTCGATGACCGACCGACACAAGAGGGTGGGGTCGGCGGTCACCAAGGTGGTGATCGAGCGGTCGGGGTCCACCCACTGATCCCAGGGGACGACCGCCACCACCGGGGTGTCGGGATCGACGGAGGCCAGGAAGGTATTGACCACTTTCGAGACCCACGGCGACCCCAGCTTGAGGATGAACTCGGGACGGTGGCCTGCCGCAAACACATCGGAGCGGAGGATCCCATCGGCGGCGGCGATCACCGTCGGCCCCTCCTGTCGCAGGCCGGATCGGGGCTCGGCCAGGACCGGCCAACCCAGCGCCGACGAAGCCGCCTCCACCACCTCGGGATCGCCACCGCCGGCGCCGAACACGATCACCCCCCGGACACCCGCCCGGGCGGCCTCGACGATCCGGTCGACCGCCGCCTCCGGCGGGGCTGGCGCCACCCGCTCGATGCGGTACCACGGCTGTCCTTCGGGGCGTCCCGGTGGGATGCCCCCGCGGTCGGCATCGCCGAGCAGCGGCTCCCGGAACGGAAGGTTGAGATGGACGGGTCCGGGCCCCGCCGATCCGGTGACGGCCTCCGCCACCGATCGGGAAGCCAGCGATCGCCAGGTGGCGCGGCCGGCGGCATCGGCGACGCCCGGATCGGCGTACCACCGCACCGCCCGCCCGAACAGCCATTGCTGATCGATGGTCTGGGGGGCGCCGATATCCCGGAGCTCGGGCGGACGGTCAGCGGTGCAGACCAGCAACGGCACCCGGGCCAGATCGGCCTCGGCCACCGCGGCGTGGAGCTCGGCGGCGGCGGTGCCGCTGGTTGTCACCATGACCGCCGGGTGACCGCTGGCCATACCGATGCCGAGGGCGGTGAAGGCGGCCGACCGTTCGTCCAGCCGGACGTGGGTCTCCATCCCGGGATGGCGCAGCAGGGCAACCGCCAACGGGGTGGAGCGGGACCCGGGGCTGACCACCGCGTGGGTCATGCCGCACCGGGCCCACTCGTCGACCAGGGTGGCGGCGAACGCCATCTGGACATCGCCGGCCTCCGGCGCGGAGCCGGCGATCGGTACGCTCATGGCCGAGGTCCCAACTGTTCATGTCGCCCGAATCCAACCCACCCACTGCCATCGACCCCACCGACCCGGACCCCGTGGCGCTCCACGCCACCGCCCTCGGCCACGGACCCCGGCTGGTGATGGCCCACGGCTTCACCCAGACCGGCAACGTCTGGGGAAAGCTGGACATCCTGTTGGCCGCCGATTACCAGGTGGTGCGGGCCGACATGCCTGGGCACGGCGGCTCGGGCCGGGTCCGGGCCGACCTGCCCGAGGGTGGACGCCGATTGGGCGCGCTGGGCGGGAAGGCCAGTTATCTGGGGTACTCGATGGGTGCCCGCTTCTGCCTCCATCTGGCCCTCGACCAACCGGAGCTGGTCGATTCCCTGATCCTCGTCTCCGGCACCGCCGGCATCGACGATCCGGGGGAACGGGCCGCCCGGCGAGCGGTGGACGACGGGTTGGCCGACCAGCTCGACCCGCCGCTCCCCGGCCCTAAGCCCATCGACGAGCCCGACGCCGACCAAGCCCGCCTCGACTCGTTCTTGCGCCGATGGCTCGACACCCCGCTGCTGGCCGGAGTCCCGACCGAAGCCGACGGTTTCGCCGAGCGCCGGCGCAACACCGGACCCGGCCTGGCCTCCAGCCTGCGATTGGCCGGCACCGGCACCCAGCTCCCGTTGTGGGGCCAACTCGGCGGTCTGGCCATGCCCGTCCTGGTCATTACCGGCGAGCGCGACGAGAAGTTCACCGACATCGGACGCCGGATGGTGGAAGCCATCGGCGACCACGCGGTCCAGGTGGTCATTGCCGGAGCCGGTCACTCGCCCCACCTCGAAGAGCCGGCGCAGGTGGCCAAGGAGATCAGAGCCTTCCTGCGTTCGCATCTCTGAGCTCACGTCGCCCACAGCCACACCGCTCCGGCCAGCAGCGCGCCGAAGACGAGTTGGAGCCGTCCGGTGGCGGCGAGTACCGGGAGCAGGGCACGGCCGGTGGCATCGCCGTGGACGATGCGGATCGGGGGGATGGCCAGCGGCAGGGCCAGGAGCGGCAGGAAGGCGTAGACCGGATGGCGGTAGGCCAGCCCCCCGGCGGCAGCCAAGAGGCCGAACACCAGCACCCCGACGAACGGGAGGGCCACGCAGGCAATGTAGAACCAGCCCGCCGGTCGCCGGCCCACCCGGGCGGCCAGCGTCCGCTTCCCGGCCACCCGATCGGTGTCGATGTCCCGAAGGTTGTTGGCCAACAACAGGGCGGTGGCCAATAGGCCCACCGCCACCGAGGCAGGGACGACCAGTCCCCCGGTCAGGCGCAGGGTCTGGACGTAATAGGTGCCGATGGTCGCCACCACCCCGAAGAAGACGAAGACGAACAGTTCGCCGAAACCGGCATAGCCGTAGGGGTGGGGGCCACCGGTGTAGAACCAGCCGGCGGCCAGACAGGCAGCGCCGACCACCAACACCCACCAGGACGTCGCCCAGGCCAGTGCCAGGCCCACCACTCCGGCGACCCCGAAGGCCACCATGGCCGCCCGCTTGACCGCCGAAGGCGAGGCCAGTCCGGAGGCGACCAGTCGGACCGGGCCGACCCGCTGATCATCGGTCCCGCGGATGCCGTCGGAGTAGTCGTTGGCATAGTTGGTGCCGACCTGGAGGGCCAGCGCCACCACCAGGGCGCCGAGGGCCCGCCACCAGGCGGAGTCCCAGAAGGACGGTGTCGCCCCGTGGACCAGGCCGGCCACTCTGACCGGCAGGAGGGCGGCCGAGGTGAGGGGATGGGCGGCCGCCGTCCCCACCAGTACCGGGACCACGGCGGCCGGCAGGGTTCTTGGGCGGGCCCCGACCACCCACCGCTTGACCGGACCGGGGGCCACCGGCGCGGAGGCGGGGGCACTCATCGCCGCACCGGTGCGGGCCCCGCCGTCGGCGACACCCCCGCCACCCTCACGGGCGACGAGGGAACCTCTCGAAGTCCGGCTTCCGATGCTGCTGGAAGGCGTTGCGACCCTCTTGCCCCTCTTCGCTCATATAGAAGAGCATGGTGGCATCACCGGCCAACTGCTGGAGTCCGGCCAGTCCGTCATCGGCGGCGTGCAGCCCCCCTTTGATCATCCGGAGGGCGATGGGGGAAAGGGACAGCATCCGTCGACACCAGGCGATGGTCTCGATCTCCAATGATTCGAGCGGGACCACCTCGTTGACCAGACCCCAATCGAGGGCGGTGGCGGCGTCGTACTGGCGGCAGAGGAACCACACCTCCTTGGCCCGCTTCAAACCGATGGTGCGAGCCAGCAGGCTGGACCCGTAGCCGCCGTCGAAGCTCCCGACGATGGGTCCGGTCTGCCCGAACCGGGCGTTCTCGGCGGCGATGGTGAGGTCGCAGACCAGATGGAGGATGTGACCTCCACCGATCGCATACCCGGCCACCATGGCCACCACCGGCTTGGGCAGGCGACGGATCTCGATCTGGAGGTCGAGCACGTTGAGCCGGCCGATCCCCTGTTGGGCGATGTCGTCGTCGCCCATGTAGCCGTCGTCGCCACGGATCTTCTGGTCCCCACCCGAGCAGAAGGCGTCGGGACCCTCACCGGTGAGGATCACCACCCCGACCGATGGGTCGTCGCGGGCGGCCGACAGGGCGTCCGAAAGCTCGAAGAGCGTCTGGGGCCGGAAGGCGTTGCGGACTTCCGGGCGGGCGATGGTCAGCTTGGCGATGCCGTCGGCGACATCGAAATAGATGTCCTTGTAGACGCCCCGGCGTTCCCACTCGGGAAGCGGCAGGCTCCGGTACTGCTCGACCGGATCCTCCGGGGCCCCGCTGATGACGGTCTGCACTCCGGTGTCTGGGCTGCCGACTCGACCGCCTCCGTCACCTGCCTTCTCCATGCGCTCACTCACTCCTCGCGTCGTCGTTGGGGACGGCACCTACGCTAGCGGCCATGGCTGACCTGGTGGCACTCGATCTTCCCGCCGGCCAGGCGTTTGTCGAGGCTCTCCAGCGCATTTGGGACCGGGGGGACGCCATGCTCCCGCTGGATCCACGGCTCCACCGACCGGCCGTCGACCAGCTGCTGGACCGGCTCCGCCCCTCGACGGTGGTCGACCCAGACGGGTCCCACCCCCGCCCCGGCGGGCTTCCGGTCCGGGATGGCGATGCCCTGGTGGTGGCCACCAGTGGCACCACCGGAGAGCCGAAAGGCGTGGTCCTCACCCAATCCGGCGTTCAGGCGTCGGCCCTGGCCAGCTCGCGACGGCTGGAGGTCGACCCCGCCCGAGACCGATGGGTGGCGTGCCTGCCGCTGGCCCACATCGGCGGCCTCTCGGTGGTGACCCGGGCGATGGCCACCGGCACCCCGTACCGCCTGTTCGAACGGTTCGACGCCGCCGAGGTGGAGGGCGAGGCCCGGAACGGCGCCACCCTGGTGTCGTTGGTAGCGACCGCGCTGGGGCGGACCGACACCACCGGTTACCGGGCGGTGCTCCTGGGCGGGGCGGCGCCGCCCGACCAGCTGCCCGGCAACGTGGTCACCACCTACGGGATGACCGAGACCGGATCGGGGGTCGTCTACGACGGCCTGCCCCTCGACGGGGTGGAGCTTCGCATCGGTGACGGCGAACTGGGGGCCGACGGCGAGGTGCTGATCCGCGGCCCGATGGTGATGCGGGCCTACCGGGACGACACCGATCCGACCCTTCCGGGTGGGTGGCTGCCCACCGGAGACGCTGGACGACTGGACGGGGGCGGGAGGCTGTCGGTCGACGGTCGGATCGCCGAGGTGATCGTCACCGGGGCCGAGAAGGTGTGGCCGGTGGCGGTGGAGCTGGTCCTCGGACGCCACCCCGGGGTCGCCGAGGTGGCGGTCTGGAAGCGACCCGACCCCGAATGGGGCGAACGGGTGGTGGCCTGGGTGGTGCCCACCGGAGACGCCGAGCCCCCGGCCCTGGAGTCGCTGCGGGCGGCGGTGGCGGAACAGATCGCCCCCTGGGCGGCCCCGAAGGAATTGGTGTTGGTGGCGGCGCTGCCCAGGACCGCCAGCGGGAAGCTGCACCGGCGCGGGTTGGAGTAACGACTTCCTTCGGTCGGACCGACGATGCCGACGTGACGGGTTCGGACGGGTGATGGGCCCGGATGGCCAGTGCCGTCAGTGAAAGACGAGCAGATCCAGCGACTCCGTCACCGGACCGGACAGCGTCCCGACATCCACTTCTCGGCGCAGCCGCGTCAGGCCCGCCTGAAACTCCGAGTCGGAAAGGAGCGCCAAGGCGCTGTCGGCTCGCAGGGCGGTGCGCTGATAGAAGTCGCCGGGAGTCTCGGCAACGACCTGCTCGATCCGCTGGTGGGCGATCTCGACGAAGCCACCGGAGGTCAACGCCTCCCGGATCGCCCCGATGGTGGGGAAGCGCGCCAGACAGATCGTGACCGCTTCCGGAAAATAGGGGGCGAGCAACCAGCGAGTGGGGACGTCTTCGTAGAGTCCACGGACCAACAACCGTCCGCCGTCCACCAATACGCGACGGAGTTCGCGGGCGCCGGCGCCGAGATCGAAGACGTGGTGGATGACCTGGGACGCCCAAACGGCCCGGAAGCTACCCCGGGCGAACGGGAGGGCTTCGGCCCGCCCGGCCACCAGCGCCACCTCCGCACGTCCCGGCTTGGCGGCGGCATGGCCCCGCATGCCGGCGGCCGGCTCCAGTCCGACCATGGCCGCCCCCAACCCCTCCGCCAGCGGTCGCAAGAACCGCCCGGTGCCGGCGCCAAGGTCCAGGACCGGCTGGGGGCCGGCCGGCAGGTACCCGGCCACGGACTCGACCCAGGTCCGGATGGATGCCTCCGGCAGCCGGCGTCCCCGGTCGTAGACCCCGGCCATGGGGCCGCTGTAGTCCACATGCATCACCGACGAGGATACGACGGACGACGGCGGCCCACCGCCACCACACCCGACCCGACCCCGCGCAGATCAGGAGTGGGAGTGCTCCCGCCTCCCGAGCGCATCCACGAAGCGGGCGGTGACCATGATGAGGGTGGCGATCTCGTGGCGCTCCCGCCGTCGGATGGCGGCGGTGCGCCCGCCGCAGACGGTGAACTCGGTCTCGGGCATCGCCTCGATGAAGATCCCGGTGTTGGTGGTGTCGTTGGCCTGATCCACCCCCGACCGGGCCCCCTCCGCGAAGGCAGCCACCCACTCCACCGAGGGGGCCTCGCCGTGGACCTCGATGAACTGGGTGCAGTCGGGGTCGGCCAACGCCAACCAGGAAAGGCCGAAGAGGGCCAGCAGCCGCCCGATCATGGCGTTCATCGCCGCCGGCGGGGTGGCGGCCTGGAGGATGGCGGCGGCGGCGTTGAGGACGGTGTCCTCCCGGTCGGCCCCCATGCTGGCCAGCTCGTGGACCTCCTCCACCCCGGCGCCGGGCACGTTGCGGATCCCCTTGCACACCGCCTCGACGGCATTGGGGTCATCGGGGAGCTCCACCACCAACTCGTCGATGGCCACCCCCGCCTGCCGCTCCAGCACCTCGAGGCCGATGACGTTGCCGTCGACCATCCCGATCTCCGCCGCCACCGCCGCCAAAATGCCGGGGGCATCGGGAAGCCAGATCCGCATACGGGTCAGCACGGTCAGTGGGTCCTCATGATGCGCACCCCGACCTTCATGGTGTGCTCGGCGTTGCCGGCGTAGATCCCCTTGACCGGCGGGACGTCGGAGTAGTCGCGGCCGCGGCCGACGGCCACGTGCCGCTCCCCCACCTCGCAGTCGTTGGTGGGGTCGAATCCCCACCACGCCCCCGTCCACACCTCGACCCAGGCATGGCTCTCGCCGCTGATCTCCTCGCCGATGGCGGCCTCCTGTTCGGGGTGGAAGTAGCCGGACACGTAGCGGGACGGCAGCCCCACCGCCTTGGTCATGGCCAGGGCCAGGTGGGCGAAGTCCTGGCAGACACCGGCGCCGTCGTCGAAGGCCTCGTGGGCGGAGGTATGCACGCTGGTCACTCCCCGCACGTACCGGAGCGAGGCATGGGCCTGGTCCATGATCCGCCGGGCCGTCTCCAGCGGGCGGGCGGCCCGCAGGCCGGCGGCCAGCTCGGCCAACTCGGGCCCGGGTTCGGTATAGAGCTTGTGGGAGAGGTGGTCGGCCATGGTCAGAGAGGCGTCGTCCACCTCCTCCCAGCTGGCGTCCTCGGGTGGCTCCGGCCGTTGGGTGTCGATGAGGGCGCTGCCCACCACCGACAGCATCTCGTGTCCCCGGTCCACGTTGAACGCCACCACCTGGGTGCCCCAGTAATCGACGTAGGTGTACTGAGGGGCGACGGGCACCGTCATGATCTTGGTCTCCAGCGCGGTCTGGCCCCGCTCGGTCCGGGGGGTGAGCCGCAGCTCGTTGTAGGACGCCCGGGCCGGCGCGTCGTAGTCGAAGCGGGTCTCGTGCTCCACCCGGAGTCGCCAGCCGTCCACCCGGCTCATCCGCCCCCACCTCCCCGGTGCCACTGGGTGGGCAGGTCCTGGGCGAAGTAGCGGCGGGTGACGGCGTCGCTGACCGACGAGATGGATCCCTGCAGCCGCTCGAGGCGGGTCTCCAACCCGCGGGAGAGGGTGGAGGGCGCCGAGTATTCAAGCTCGGCCCGGGCCAGCCCGACCAGTCCCCGGGCGTCCTCCCAGGTCCCGTCGCGACCGGCGTTGATCTGGTCGAGGCATTCCTCCGCCAGGGTGAGGGAGGCGAAGGCGGAGCGGGGGAACAACCGGTCGCGCAGCAGGAAGTCGAGCACCCGCCCGGGCTGGACGACGCCTTGGGACAACCGCAGGTACGGCTCGTAGCCGCCGCAGGAACGGAGCAGCATCACCAGTCCGCTGTCGAAGACCTCGTCGAACTGGACGGTGGCCAACTGGCGGGCGACCACGTCGGTCCGCTCCAGGCAGCGCCCGAGGGTGAAGAACAGCCAGGTCTGATCCCGGCTCATCAGGGTGTCGGCCAGGCCGGTGATGCCCGCCACCTGGGTCTTGACGAAGGAGAGGTAGGGCGCCGGGCCCACCCACCGGGTGGACTCCCACTGGCCGGGCAGCGACGACCAGGTGGCGTTGATGTGCTCCCAGAACTCGACCGGCACCACATGGCGTACGGCCCGGGAGTTCTCCCGGGCGGCGGCCACCGCGCCGGCGATCGACGAGCGGCTCTTCGGATCGGTGGCCAGGCGCTCGGTCGCCTGCCAGAGGGTCTCGTCCTCGACGTCGGGCAGCCCCATCACCCCGAGCAGGCGCCGGGCGGCGTTGGCCCCCTCGGCATCGCTCTGTTCGAGGGCCTGGAAGACGGAGACGTCGAGGATCCGGGCGGTGCCCTCCGCCCGCTCCACGTAGCGGCCGACCCAGAAGATCGACTCCGCCACCCGGCTCAGCAGGGCGTTGGTCATTGCTGTTGCTGCTGTTGTTGTCGGGCGTTGGCGGCATCGCCGTCGGGGCCGGCGTCCATCGGCGGCCCGGCACTCACCGGCACCGGTTGGCGCACCTCGGCCATCGGGGTGGGTGGCCCGGTCCCGATCACCCAGGTGTCCTTGGACCCGCCCCCCTGGCTGGAGTTGACCACCAGCCCGCCCTCCCGGAGGGCGACCCGGGTCAGCCCGCCGGGGAGCACCCAGATGTTCTCGCCGTCGTTGACCGCGAACGGGCGGAGGTCGACGTGGCGGCGGACCATGGTGTTGTCCACCCAGGTCGGCGACGTCGACAGTGCCACCACCCGTTGGGCGATCCAGGTCCGGGGCTCGGCCTCCACCGCCAGCGCCAGCTCGTCGAGATCAGCCCCCGACGCCTCGGGGCCGATGACCAGACCCTTGCCCCCCGAGCCGTCGACCTTCTTGAACACCAACTCGTCCCGCCGGGCCAAGGCGTCGGCTCGAACCTTGGCGTCCTGGAGGTGCATGGTCTCCACGTTGCGGAGGATCGGCTCCTCCCCCAGGTAGTACTCGATCATCGCCGGGACGTAGGCGTACACCAGCTTGTCGTCGGCCACGCCGTTCCCCACCCCGTTGGCGATGGTGACCCGGCCGGCACGGGCGGCGTTGACCACCCCGGGACACCCCACCAGCGAGTCCGGCCGGAATTGCAGCGGGTCGAGATACTCGTCGTCGATCCGCCGGTAGATGACATGGACGGGGACTTCGCCCTCGGTGGTGCGGAGGAACACGTCGGTGCCGTGGCAGACCAGGTCCCGACCCTCGACCAGATGGACGCCCATCAGCCGGGCCAACAGGGCGTGCTCGTAGAAGGCGGAGTTGTGGACCCCGGGGGTGAGGACGACCACCGTAGGGTCCTGGACCCCGGTGGGGGCGGACCGGCGGAGGGCTCGGATGAGATGGGCCGGGTAGTCGGTGACCATCTGGATCGGCTGTCCCCAGAACAGCTCGGGCAGCACCCGGGCCATGGCCGCCCGGTTGGCCAGGACGTAGCTGACGCCCGAGGGGCTCCGGATGTTGTCCTCCAGGACCCGGAACTCGCCTTCTTCGTCTCGGATGACGTCGATCCCGGCCACGTGGATGCGGACGCCGTTGGGGGGTGACAGCCCGTGGGCGGCCCGCACGAAGCCGGGAGAACTGGTCACCACCTCGTGGGGGATCAGCCCGTCGCTGACGATCCGGGCGGCGCCGTAGACATCGGCCAGGAACGCCTCCAGGGCCCGGACCCGCTGCGCCACCCCGTCGGACACCTGGGCCCACTCCGCCCCGGTGAAGATGCGGGGGACGACATCGAGGGGGAACGGCCGCTCCTCGCCGTCGAGATCGAAGGTCACCCCCTGGTCCATGAACGCCCGGGCCAGCCGGGTGGCGCGGGCCGAGACGTCGTCGGGCCCCATCTGGGAGAGCGAGGAGGCGACCCCGGCGTACGGCATCCGGGCTGACCCGTCGTGACCGACCATCTCGTCGAACGCTGCCTCGGTCAGACCCCGGGCATGTTCCCCGTAGCCGTCGAAGAGGTCGCTCACGCCCCACAGCCTGGCATTCCAGTGTTTCGCCGGCGTTTCGCCGACGCGAACAGCCGATGACGGGCCGGGAGCGGAAACCGCCCGGTTAGCTGGTCAGGAGAGGCCTCCGCTGGCGATCTCCAGCGCCCCGCCGTCGATGACCAGCGTGTGACCGGTGATCCAGGAGGCGGCGTCCGAGCACAGGAACAAGGCGGCGGAAGCGATGTCCTCGGGCACCCCGAGGCGGCGGAGGGGCAGGCGGGCGGCGATCCGATCTTCCGCCGACTCCCACAGTGCCTTGGCGAAATGGGTCTTCACCAGTCCGGGGGCCAGCGCGTTGACCCGGACCTGGGGCCCGAGCTCGCCGGCCAGCTGGCGGGTGAGGTGGATGACGGCCGCCTTGGTGACGTTGTACCAACCGATCCCCTGCTCCACCGCCAGCCCGCCGATGGAGGCCAGGTTCAACACCACCCCGCCGTGGTCGGACATGCCGGCCCGCCAGGCCGCCTGGGTCCACTCCAGATACCCCGACTGATTGACCTTCACCGTCTTGTCGATGCGCCCGGTGTCGATGTCCATCAGCGGCCCGTAGTGCGGGTTGGTGGCGGCGTTGTTGACCAGGATGTCCACCGACCCGAACCGGGAGACGGTGGCGGCCACGCAGGCCGCCGCCTGCTCGGGATCGCCGGCGTTGGCCACCTGCCAGGCCACCTCCCCCGACCGCTCCCCCCGAGCCGCGTCGATGTCCTTCTTGGCCTGGGCCAAGGCGTCCCCCTTGCGGGAGGAGAGCATCACCGAGGCGCCGGACTCGGCGAACAATTGGGCGATGGCCATCCCGATCCCCCGGGAGGATCCGGTGACCAGCGCCGTCTTTCCATCCAGTCGAATATCCATGCGAGCACCATAGGGCGGACAACCGCCGGGTTCCCTGGCCGGGTGGAAGCCCGGCTTCTCCCCCCACCCCGGGGCCGCCGCCGCGGCCGGGACACTGTCATCGATCCCGTAGCATCGATGGGGTGAATCGCCTCGCCGGGGAGACCTCCCCCTACCTGCGCCAGCATGCCGACAACCCGGTCGACTGGTACCCCTGGGGGGACGAGGCCTTCGACCGGGCCCGGGAGCAGAACCTCCCCGTCTTCCTCTCCATCGGGTACTCCGCCTGCCACTGGTGCCACGTGATGGCTCACGAGTCCTTCGAGAACCCCGACACCGCCGACACCCTCAACGCCTCCTTCATCAGTGTGAAGGTGGACCGGGAGGAACGCCCAGACGTGGACGCCGTCTACATGGAGGCGGTTCAGGCCATCACCGGGTCGGGGGGCTGGCCGATGAGCGTGTTCCTCACCCCTGATCGCCGGCCGTTCTTCGGCGGGACCTACTTTCCGCCCGACGACCGCCACGGCACCCCCTCATTCCGTTCGGTCCTGGCCGCGCTGAGCGATGTCTGGGGCAACCGGCGGGAGGAGGTGGAGGAGCAGGCCGACCAACTCTCCGAGGCCATTGCCTCTCGCTCGGTCATCGCCCGACCCGACGCCCGGTCCTCGGCGCTCGGCTCGCTGGGGGGTGACAGCCAGGGCATCGATCTCCTCGACATCGCGGTGAAGGAGCTGACCACCCGATTCGATGCCGAATGGGGCGGCTTCGGACCCGCACCGAAATTCCCTCAGCCCACCCTGGTCGACATCGCCCTCCGGCATTCCCTCCGACAGTCCGCCGGCCATCCGGACCCCTCGCGGCCGATGGCGATCACCACCCTCGACGCCATGGCCGCCGGCGGCATCCACGACCACCTGGGGGGCGGCTTCGCCCGGTACTCGACCGACACCCAGTGGCTGGTCCCCCACTTCGAGAAGATGCTCTACGACCAGGCCGGGCTGCTCCGGGCCTTCCTCCATGGCTGGCAGGCCACCGGGCGGGCCGACTACCTGGTAGTGGTGGAGGACATCGTGGCCTACGTCTCCCGCGACCTGGCCGGCCCCGGAGGCGGGGTGCGCTCCGCCGAGGATGCCGACTCGGAGGGGGTGGAGGGCAAGTTCTACGTCTGGACCCCCGACCAGGCCGCCGAGGCGATCAAAGCCGGGGGGTTACGTCCCGGGGAGGACCCCTCCGCCATCCTGGAGGCGGTCAATGCCTGGTTCGACATCACCGAGGCCGGCAACTTCGAGGGCACCACCATCCTCCGCCGCCCGGTCGGAGCCCCTCTCGGGGGGCCGGCGGAGGTGGAGGCCGGTCGCCGGTTGCTGTTCGAGGCCCGGGGCCGACGGGTCCGGCCGGCCCTCGACGACAAGGTGCTCACCGAGTGGAACGCCATGTACGCCTCCGCCCTGGCCGAGGCCGCCTCCGCCACCGGCAACCCCGACTGGGAACGCTCGGCGGTGGCCATCGGCACCTTCCTCTCCGACCACCTCCGTCGGCCGGCCGACGGCCGCTGGCTGCGCAGCTGGCAAGCCGAAGGCGGGGCGCGGCATCTCGCCTACGCCGCCGACTACGGGTGGCTGGTCGACTGCTTCACCCGGTTGGGGGAGCTGACCGGACGGGCGGTCTGGACGGAACGAGCGGTGGAGGCGGCCGATTCGCTCCTCGATCTCTTTCACGACGACCAGGACGGAGGGTTGTTCACCACCGGCCACGACGCCGAGGCGCTGCTGGTGCGGACCAAGGACCTCTTCGACGGCGCCACCCCCTCCGCCAACGGGGTGGCCGCCCTGGCGCTGGTCCGGCTCGGGGCCATCACCGGTTCCGACCGTTACCGGAAGGCGGCGGCGGAGATCGTCGACCTGCTCGGCGAACTGCTGGTCCGCCACCCCACCGCTTTCGCCTACACCGTCGATGCCGCCGACCTGTTGCGTCGGGGACTCACCGAGGTGGTCGTCACCGGCGATCGGCCCGACCTGGTGGAGGTGACCCGCCACCGTTGGCTTCCCGACGCGGTGCTGGCGTGGGGCGAGCCGACCCCCTCCCCGTTGTGGGAAGGCCGGGAACGAGACCTGGCCTACGTCTGTCGGAACTACACCTGCCGGATGCCGGCGTCCGAGCCCGAGGCCCTGGCGATGCAGCTGGCCGGGAGTGGCGGGTGAGCAACGGCCTCCCCCCGCCGGCGGGGGTGCCGAGCCTGCCACTTCCCCCCAAGAAGCGGAAGCCGGCCCGGAGCCCGCGCACCCCGCGAAGCGGCACCGCCCGGGCGGTGGTGCGCGGGGTCAAGACCCGCGAACGCATCGAAGTGGCCGGCGGCGCCACCCTCACCATCCTGGTGCTGTCCTGTCATGAGGAGGACACCACCGGGGTCGACCTCGCCTCCGGCACCCTGGTCCGGGCCCGGGTGGCCTGGCCGGAGGGCCACCTCCCCGACCTGGTCCCCTTCGACGTGGTCGAGGCGGTGCTGGCCGACGAACCCGAGCGCGACGATCTGGCCCAGCCGGAGGCGGTCACCGTCTCGGGGCTCCCCCGGCACCTCGGCACCTTCCACGGTCGCCGCAACCGCCAACTCCTCCACCAACTGGCCGCCCCCATCGAAGAGCACGTCCTCGGGTTCCCGGGGACCTCGGCGCCCTATTGGGAGTTCCGGGGGTTCCGGCCGTCGCTGGCCCTCCTGGTCCCGACCAAAGGGCCGGTCCTGTTCCGCCGGGAGCGGGAACGGTCGGTGTGGATCCGATTCGGGTGGGGACGCAGTGACAACTGGCTGCCGGTGGAGGACCCGAGGGCCGACCGGGCCCTCGATGTGGCCCGTCGGGACCGGCTCCACGGCAAGGAACTGGCCTCCGCGCTCGGCTTCAAGCCCCACTACCTGGTGGCCTCCATCAGCACGCCGCGCAGCGGCCACTGCTACAAGACCATCCGGGCCCTGCTGCCCCGGGGTTGACGGTGCCCACCGACCTGGTCGTCATCGACGCCTTCACCGACCACCCGTTCTCGGGCAACCCGGCCGCCGTCTGCCGGCTCGCCAAGCCGGCCTCGGAGACCTGGATGGGCAACGTCGCCGCGGAGATGAACCTGTCAGAGACGGCGTTCGTCGTCTACCGGCCCGATGGCGACTACGACTTGCGGTGGTTCACCCCCACCACCGAGGTGGCTCTCTGCGGGCACGCCACCCTGGCCACCGCCCACCTGCTGGGCGGCGGCCGCTTCCATACCCGGAGCGGGGTACTCACCTGCGCCGTCGGTGACGACGGGTCGGTGGAGATGGACTTCCCGGCCGACCCGCCGGTCCCCACCCCGCCGCCGGTCGGACTGTTCGCCGCCCTCGGCACCGAGGGGGACACCCTGGCCGGCAGCTCCGATGTCATGGTGGTGTGCGCCGACGCCGACACCGTGCGCTATCTGAAGCCGGATCTCACCGCGCTGGCCGCCGTCGATGCCCGGGCGGTGATCGTCACCGCCGCCGCCGACCTCCCCGGGGTCGATTGCGTCTCCCGGGTCTTCGGCCCCCGGGTCGGGATCCCCGAGGACCCGGTCACCGGCTCCGCCCATTGCACCCTGGCCCCGTGGTGGTCGGCCCGGACCGGCCGCTCCGAGTTGGTCGGGGCCCAGCTGTCGGCCCGGGGCGGCACCGTCCGGATGCGGCTGGAGGGCGACCGGGTCGTCCTCGGCGGGCAGGCGGTGACGGTTTCCGAGGTCCGCCTGCTGGCCGAACCGGACTGACCGGCCCGGTGCCCTACAGTCACTAACCGTGTCGGCCACCCCCCCTGCATCGGGATCGACCTCCCCCATCCGCCCCGACTATGACGGCGCCTGTCTGGCCACCCTGGTCCCCGCCCTGCTGTCCGGCTCGGCCGGAGACAACGGCGCCGCCGAGCGGACGCCGGACTGGCTCCCCGCCCTGGCGCGTCAGGCCGGCCAGATCGTCCTCCTCATCGTCGACGGGCTGGGTTGGCAACAGCTGACCGCCCGCCGCCCGCTGGCCCCCACCCTGACCGGGGCGGCCGGCATCGAGCGGTCGATCACCTCGGTGGCCCCCACCACCACCGCCTGTGCCCTCACCTCCATCGCCACCGGCCGCCCGCCCGCCGATCACGGTCTGCTGGGGTACCGGCTGGCCGCCCCGAACGACGAGATCCTCAACGCCCTCCGATGGACGGTCGGGGTCCGCCGGCCCCGCGATGCCCGCCAGGAGTTCCCGGCCGGTCGCTACCAGCCCTACCCGCCGTTCCCGGGGGCCTCCCGGCCGGTGCCGGTGGTGTCCCGGGGGGAGTTCGGAGGGACCGGGTTCACCGCCGCCCACCTCGGGTCGTCGCCGTTGGCCGGCTACAAGGTCACCTCCTCGCTGGTCGTCGAAGTCCGCCGGCTGCTGTCGGCTGGGGAGCCGTTCGTCTACGCCTATTACGACGGCATCGACAAGGTGGCCCACGAACACGGGCTCGGCCCCTACTACGACGCCGAGCTGCAGACCGTCGACCGGTTGGTTTCGGACATCGCCTCCGTCCTCGAGCCGGGGGCGGTGTTGGTGGTGAGTGCCGACCACGGGCAGATCGACGTCGGCACCAACGTGGAGCTGCTGGGCCGGGAGGTGATGGCGGCCACCCGCTTCCTGTCCGGAGAGGGCCGGTTCCGCTGGCTCCATGCCTGTCCGGGGGCGGCCGACGACCTCCTCGCCACCGTCACCGAGCGCTACTTCGACACCACCTGGGTGATGAGCCGCGACCAGCTGGTCGACGAGGGATGGTTCGGCGGCCCCCTCCGGGACGGGGTGGCCGACCGGCTCGGCGATGTCGCCCTCATCCCCCACGCCCCGGTCGCCTTCCTCGATCCGGCCGACGCCGGCGAGTCCAGTCTGGCCGCCCGGCACGGTTCGCTGACGGCCGACGAAATGCTGGTCCCCTTGTTGGCCATCGGTGGCACACTCTGAAGATGAAGATGGAGCACGACGCCGCCAGCCCCTCCGCCCCTCCACCCGCCCTCACCCCCGAGGTGGTCACCACCCTGGACGGCCCGGCGGCCGACACCCCGGCCGGCGACGAGCCCGCCGAGGCAGCGCCGACCGAGTCGATCGAGAAGCCGGCCAAGCTCCTCCGCATCGGATCGATGGTCAAGCAGCTCCTCGAAGAGGTGCGGCAAGCCCCACTGGACGAGAGCAGCCGGGTCCGACTCCGGGAGATCTACGAGCAGTCGGTCCGGGAGCTGGCCGACGGGCTCTCCGACGACCTGGCCGCCGAGCTCGACCGGGTCTCGATCCCCTTCGACTCCCCCACCCCCTCGGATGCCGAGTTGCGGATCGCCCAGGCCCAGCTGGTCGGCTGGCTGGAAGGGCTCTTCCACGGGATCCAGGCCACCCTGGTGGCCCAACAGGTCGCCGCCCGGGCCCAGCTCGACGAGATGCGCCAGCAGGCCCTCCCGGCCGGCGGGGGCGGCGGGCCGGTGTCCCGACCCGGGACCTATCTCTGATCCCCCCTGGCCGGGCCAGAGGTCCACGGACGCCGGTGCTGCGCGCTAGGGTCGGAATCACACAGCTGTAACTCCTCCACAGCCTGTGGAGAACCTGGGACAGCTGGCGTCGCCATGACGAGAAAGGCGCCAGTTCGTTGGCATCACGGTCGTTCACACATCTGCACACCCACACCGAGTTCTCGATGCTCGACGGGGCCGCCCGGGTCGATGACCTGGTCCAAGCGGCGGTAGAGGACGGCCAGCCAGCCCTCGGGATCACCGACCACGGGAACATGTACGGGGTCCTCGACTTCTACGCCGCCTGCCGGAAGGCCGGCATCAACCCGGTGATCGGCACCGAGGCGTACATGGCCGGCGAATCGAGGCTCGACCGGCCGGTGCGGCGGGGCAAGGTGGACGACACCGGCGGGGACGTCGACGGCGGGGAGAAGCTCTACTACCACCTCACCCTGTTGGCCGAGACCACCGCCGGGTACCGGAACCTGCTGAAGCTATCGTCGGCCGCCTACCTGGAGGGCTACTACTACAAGCCCCGGGTCGACTGGGAGCTCCTCGAACGCCACCACGCCGGCCTCATCGCCACCACCGGCTGCCTGGGTGGGGTGGTCCTCCAGGCCCTGCTGGCCAACGACCAGGTGAAGGCGGAGAGCCTGGCCGCCCGGCTCCAGGACATCTTCGGCAAGGACAACCTCTACGTCGAGCTCCAGGACCACGGGCTCCCCGAGCAGCAGAAGACCAACCCGGCCCTGGTGGAGATCGCCCGGCGGATCGGCGCCCCGCTGCTGGCCACCAACGACAGCCACTACACCCACCGGGAAGACCACGTGGCCCACGACGCCCTGCTCTGCGTCCAGACCGGGGCCCTCATCGCCGATCCCAAGCGCTTCAAGTTCGAGGGGGAGGAGCACTACCTGAAGTCGGCGGCGGAGATGCGCCACCTGTTCGCCGAGTTGCCGGAGGCCTGTGACAACACCCTGTTGATCGCCGAACGGGCCAACGTGGAGATCGAGTTCGGCCACCCGAGCCTCCCCCAGTTCCCGGTCCCCGACGAGTTCGTCGGCGACTCCTACGAGGTGCGCTCGGCCCAGTATCTCCGCCACCTGAGCATCGAAGGGGCCAAGGAGCGCTACGGCCATGCCATCCCCCCCAACGTCCTCGAGCGGCTCGACTACGAGCTCGGGGTCATCGGCGACATGGGCTTCTCCGCCTACTTCCTGGTGGTGTGGGACCTCATCCGCTTCGCCCGGTCCCGGGGGATCCGGGTGGGCCCGGGGCGGGGGTCGGCGGCCGGTTGCTGCGTGGCCTACTGCCTGAAGATCGTCGACCTCGACCCCATCCGCTACGACCTGCTGTTCGAGCGCTTCCTCAACCCCGGCCGGGCCCAGATGCCCGACATCGACATGGACTTCGACGAGCGCTACCGCGGCGACATGATCAAGTACGCCGCCGACCGCTACGGATCCGACCATGTCGCCCAGATCGTCACCTTCTCCACCATCAAGGCGCGGGCGGCGGTGCGGGATGCCGCCCGGGTGCTGGGCAAGCCCTACGTGGTGGGCGACAAGATCGCCAAGGCGATGCCGCCGCTGATGATGGGCCGGGACACCCCGCTGGGCGCCTGCCTGACCAAGATCGAGGGGTTCGAGGACGGCTTCCACGCCGCCGGCGAGCTGCGCACCATGTACGAGACCGACTCCGAGGCCAAGGAAGTCATCGACGTGGCCAAGGGCCTCGAGGGCCTCCGTCGCCAGGACGGCATCCACGCCGCCGCGGTGGTCATCACCGACCAGCCGCTCACCGAGTACGTCCCCATCCAGCGCAAGCCGGACAGCGACAATCCCGAAGACGCCCCGGTCGTCACCCAGTACGAGATGCACGGCGTCGAGAACCTCGGGCTGTTGAAGATGGACTTCCTCGGCCTCCGCAACCTGTCGGTGATCGAGCGGGCCCTCGACCTCATCCAGATCTCCACCGGGGAGCGGCCCGACATCGACAGCATCCCCCTCGACGACGACAAGACGTTCGAGATGTTGCGCAAGGGCGACTCCATGGGGGTGTTCCAACTGGAGGGCGGACCGATGCGCTCGCTGATGCGGTCGCTGGCCCCCACCACCTTCGATGACGTCGCCGCCTTGGTCGCCCTCTACCGACCGGGACCGATGGCGGCCAACATGCACCGCGACTACGCCGACCGGAAGAACGGCCGCCAGCCGGTGACCTACCTCCACGACGACCTGGCCGAGATCCTCGCCGACACCTACGGCCTGATGATCTACCAGGAGTCGGTGATGCGGGTGGCCCAGAAGTTCGCCGGCTACTCGCTGGCCGAAGCCGACAACCTGCGCAAGGCCACCGGCAAGAAGGACCGGGTCCTGATTGCCGCCGAGCGGGAGAAGTTCGTACTCGGCTGCGAGACCCAGGGCTACGGCAAGGAACTCGGGACCTCCCTGTTCAACATCATCGAGCCGTTCGCCGACTACGCCTTCAACAAGTCCCACTCCTACGGGTACGGCTACATCGCCTACCAGACCGCCTGGCTGAAGGCCCACTACCCGGTCGAGTACCTGGCCGCCCTCCTCACCTCGGTGAAGGACACCAAGGACAAGACGGCGGTGTACCTGGCCGAGTGCCGGTCGCTCGGGATCCAGGTGCTGGTCCCCGACGTCAACCGCTCGCTCTCCGACTTCGCCGCCGACTACTCGCGGCGGGACCTGTCGGGGGACGGCACCCTCGGCGACATCACCTTCGGGATGGCGGCCATCCGCAACGTCGGCCAGGGACTGGTCGGCCTCATCGTGGCCGAGCGCGAACGCAACGGCCCCTATGTCGACTTCTACGACTTCTGCCAACGGGTCGACCCCCAGGTCCTCAACAAGCGGACCATCGAGTCCCTGATCAAGGCGGGCGGGTTCGACTCCCTCGGCCACCCGCGCCGGGGACTCTGCCTGGTGTTCGAGGAGATCTGCGACCTCACCCTCGAGCGCCGCCGCCAGCACGATGCCGGGGTGGTGTCGCTGTTCGCCTCGCTGGAGGTGGAGACGGAGGGAACCACCATGGGGTTCAGCGACACCCGGACCCCCATCCCCGACGTCGAGTTCGAGAAGACCCAGCGGCTCGCCTTCGAAAAGGAAATGCTCGGGCTCTACATCAGCGATCATCCCCTCATGGGGCTGGAAGGATCGCTGTCCCGCCTCACCGACTGCACCCTGGCCGAGCTCCGCAACGTCGACCTGGAGCCGATGGGCAACGAGGGCGGCTTCGGCCCCGGGGGCTACGGCAACGAGGGGCAGGTGCGCCTGGCCGGGGGGGTGGTGACCGACCTCTCCCGCCGGTACACCAAAAAGGGTGACCTGATGGCCAGCTTCGTGCTGGAGGACCTCCAGGCCTCCATCGACGTGTTCGTGTTCCCGAAGACGATGAGCGAGTACGGCGCCCTGCTCGACGACGACGCCATCGTGCTGATCAAGGGCCGGATCGACATGCGGGACGATCAGGTCAAGCTGGTCTGCCTGGAGGTGCAACGCCCCAACCTGGCCACCGACGGCACCATCGACCTCCGGATCTCCCTCCCGGTCAATGCCCTCACCGACACCAAGGTCGGGGCGCTCAAACGGCTGCTGTCCGAGCACCCGGGCAACTCCCCGGTGTTCCTCCATGTCGGGCAGAAAGTCATCCGCCTCCCGTCCGAGTTCCGGGTGGACAGCCGTCGAGGGCTCATCGGCGAGCTGCGAGTGCTGCTCGGACCGAATGCGATTCTGAGTTGACCGGGTCGACATCCCGGCAGCGAATTACCTGGCCACGAGCGGTTTTCATCGTGAGAGCCGGCCAAGTTGGCCGGCTCGGAGGCCTCGGCGGCGACCCCGAATGGGACAAGTGCCGTCAAATCCCGTAAAATTGAGGGACGGCTCCCGCTCAGGAGCACCAAAGGCCCGTGCTGGTGGCGCCCTGGGTGTTCGTGGCGGACCCGAGTCGCCGGCTGAGGCCGCAGGGCAAATGAGGAGTACGGAACGGCTTATGTCCATTCAGGTGGAGACCAAGGACTGCACATCATTGAGCGACGCCGAGTTGGCCGAAATGGCCGATCTCTGCGCCGTACGGGAGCCGCATTTTGACATCGGCTTCCTGTCGAAACAGCGGGAGGAATGGGTGCTGGTCACCCGGGCCCGGGAGGGCAACAAACTCCGCGGCTACTCGTTCTCGACCCTGGAGCGGATCGGGGGCACTCCGTCACTGCTGATCGGGGTGGGCACCATCGAGCGCACCGCCCGGGCCGACACCGTGCTGCGGGCAATGATGGGCGACAAGTACCGGCGGGCGCTGTTGGCCTTCCCCGACGAAGATGTCCTGGTCGGAACCCGTCTCCTGTCGCCCGAGGGCTTCCGGGCCTTCGCCGGCCTCACCGACGTGGTGCCGGGGCCGGATCACAAGGCGACCGGGGAGGAGCGGGCCTGGGGACGCCGGCTGGCCAAGCGGTTCGGCTGCGAGGCCCGGATCGACGACCGCAGCTTCCTGATCGAGGGTGACGGATGCGAGTCGGGCGGGTTCGATGTCGGCGGTTCCAAGACTCCGGTACCCGAGGAAGTCACCGTCTTCTTCGACAAGAACGACGCCTCCTCCGGGGGTCGGCTGGTGACGTTCGGGTGGGCCATGGCCGAGGATCTGGCTGCCGGAAGACTCGGCGGGCACTGATCCACCCGGCCTCGCCTGCGTATCCGGCGAGGGTCGAAACAGCGTGTCCGGCCTTCGCAGGCAATAGCATGACCTCGTGAAGGTTTCGACTCGGGGAGACTATGCCAGCCGGGCACTCCTGTCTCTCGCCCTCCATGCCGAGAGCGACGGGCCCACCGCGGTCCGGGACATCGCCGAGCGGACCGGTCTGCCCCAGCCCTACCTCGAACAGATCCTGCTGGCGCTGAAAGGCGCCGGGCTGGTTCGCTCCAAGCGCGGGGTGGGGGGCGGCTACGTGCTGGCCCGGTCCCCCGATGAGATCACCCTCTCCCAGATCGTCAGCGCCGTCGACGGGCCGATCGTGGCCGGGGACTTCGGACTCCCCCACGAGAACGGGGCCTGTGACCACGAAGGTCAGTGCATCCTGTTGGACGTGTGGGCCGACGTCGGGGAGCACATGCGCGTCCACCTCGACTCGTTCAATTTGGCCGACATGGTGAGGCGCGCCCAGGGTCGGGTCTCCGCCCTCCCCAAGAGCTCCGCCTGACGGTCGATCCCGACCCTTCGTCACGATGACCGCCGCCAACGATGGGGTGCTGGTGCTCGGCATCTTGGTGCTGGCCCTCGACGCCGCCAGTGTCATCCGGCTGCTGATCGTCCCCCGGGCGGCGGCCAGCGTGCTGGCTTTGCCCACCCGGTGGGTGCGGTCGGTCTTCCGCGGCTTGTCCCAACTGGCCCGTTCCTACCCGGGCAAGGACCGGATCCTCTCCATCAGCGAGCCCGTCGCCCTCATGGTCCTGTTGGGCACCTGGCTAGTGACCGCGGTCCTCGGCTACGGGCTGGTCATCTGGGGTCTCGGGGGTGCCGGCTGGAGCCAGGCCTTCCTCGAAGCCGGGTCGTCGGTGTCCACCCTCGGCTTCGCCCACGGCGGCAGCGGGGGCTACCAGGCGGTCGACTTCTTCGCCGGCGCCACCGGGATGGTCCTGGTGGCGTTGCAGATCGCCTATCTGCCCACCATCTACAGCGCCTACAACCGCCGGGAGACCTTCGTGACGTTGCTGGAGAGTCGGGCGGGGGCGCCGGCCTGGGGCCCGGAGATCCTCCTCCGCCACCAGCTGGTGGGAACCATCGGCAATCTCCCCGCCCTCTACGCCGACTGGGAGCGTTGGGCGGCCGACGTGGCCGAGAGCCACACCAGCTACCAGTCGTTGATGTACCTCCGCTCCCCCCGGCCGCAGAACTCCTGGGTGATCAGCCTGGTGGCGGTGATGGACTCGGCCGCCATCGCGCTGGCCGTCGACCCCGACGGGGCTCCCATCGAAGCCCGGATGTGCCTGCGGATGGGGTTCACCTGTCTCCGGGACATCGCCCGGGTGGTCAACATCCCCTTCGACCCCGACCCCAACCCCGACGACCCGATCCAACTCCCCCAGGAGCAATTCGAGGCCGCCTATGCCCACCTCCGGGAGAACGGCTATCTGACCCCCCGGCCGATGGACGAGGCCTGGAACCACTTCCGGGGCTGGCGGGTCAACTACGAGGGGGTCGCCTACGGTCTGGCCACCAAGCTGGATGCCCCTCCGGCTCGGTGGACCGGCCCGCGGCGGACTTTCCGGGGGGAGTTGTTGTCCCCCGTCCGCCCGGTCGACCGCCAACCCGGCGGGGCACCCCCGAAGATCTTCTTTCCCAGGCTCAGCTCAGGTTCCAGCGCATCACCACCGGGTGGGACCGCTCCCAGCCGAGGACGCTGATCGAGGCCGGGTCGAGGGTGAAGGACCGCCCCTCCGACGGAGGGAGCCCGAGCCAACGGGCCCCCAGCACCCGGAGCAGGTGCCCGTGGGCGAAACAGAGGACATCGCCGTCGGTGGCCCGGATCCGGGCGATCACCCGGTCGGCCCGGCTCCCCACCTCCAGGGCCGTCTCCCCTCCGGTGGCGCCGTCGGCGAACAGGTCCCAGTCCGGCTGCTCCACCAGGATCTCCGCGGTGGTCAATCCCTCGTAGTCGCCGTAGTCCCACTCGGCCAGGTCGGGGTCGACCTCGGCCCGATCCCCCCACCCGGCCAGTCGGCTGGTCTCCCGGGCCCGGAGCAACGGGCTGGTCAGGACCAGGGCGAATCGGTGGCCGGCCAGCCGCTCTTGGAGCGACTCCGCCTGCACCGTCCCCTCCGGCAGCAGGGGCAGGTCGGTGCGCCCGGTGTGCCGGCGGCTGAGGCTCCATTCCGTCTCGCCGTGGCGGACGAGAAAACAGCGATTATCCTGGTAATTCATAGCCACAGCCGACCAGTTCCCGGGTCGGTGTGCAAACCGGCGGAGAAACGGGTAGCTATCGACCGGTAGCTATCGTGTGGGACTTGCCCCTGGCAGGAATGTCCGACGCTCCCCAGGCGTTATGTCTACTGAAAACCCACATGAGAAGGGTGAAACCAGGCATGACATCCCGTACGTTGACCACGGATACCAAGGGTCAGAACAAGACGAGCACCCCACGCACGGGGAAAGAGCGCGCCGCCACGTCGGCCGCACCCCGCAGCCGCGGAGCCGATGCCGACAGCCTGGGCCTGTTTCTCCGTGACCTCGATCATCACCCGCTTCCCGACCACGAGGCGCAGACCGAGCTGGCCAAGCGGGTGGCGGCCGGTGACGAGGAAGCCCGCAAGGAGATGGCGGCGGCCAACCTCCGGCTGGTCATCCACTGGGCCCGCCGCTACCAGGATCGCGGGGTGGACCTTCCCGACCTCATTCAGGAGGGCACCTTTGGCCTGATGCGGGCGGTGGACAAGTTCGACTGGGAGCGTGGCTTCCGGTTCTCCACCTATGCCACCTGGTGGATCCGCCAGGCTCTCCAGCGGGCCGTCCAGCAGCACGGCCGGACCATCCGACTTCCGATGGAAGTCGCGGAGCGGAACCAGCAGGTCGAAGCGGCCACCTGGGAGCTGACCCATCAGCTGCAGCGGGAGCCCACCGACGACGAGTTGGACAACGCCACCAACACCACCGCCGACATGCGGGCGGACCTCGCCCGGGTCGCCCGGGTGGTGGCCAGCCTCGACCAGCCGGCGACGGCCGACTCCACCTCCACCCTCGGAGACCTGGTGTCGACGGACAGCAACGAGTTCGAGGACGAGGTGGCCAGCGAGCTCACCTTCGGGTTGGTGCGCAACGCGGTGGATCGGCTCACCGATCTGCAGCGGTCGGTCATCCGCAACCGATTCGGGTTCGACGGTTCCGATCCGGCCTCGCTGCAGACGACCGCGGAGCGGCTCGGGGTCGGCGTGCGGAAGGTACGCCAAGCCGAGGCCGAGGCCCTGGAGATCCTGGCTGACAGCCAGGCACTTGAAGCCGCCCACGAAGCCGCCTAATGGGTTGCAGCCAGGCCATCTGACAGGCGGGCGAGCTCAGCTCGGAGATCGTCGGGGAGTTCCGACGTCCAGGTCATCCGTTCCCCGGAGCCGGGATGGTCAAAGGCCAACTGGTAGGCGTGGAGGAACGGACGGGTGACGGTGACCCCGGGAAGCGTCCGACCCCGGGCGTAGACATCGTCACCCACCACCGGGTGACCGATGGCGGAGAGGTGGACCCGGATCTGGTGGGTCCGGCCGGTCTCCAGGGTGGCCTCCACCAAGGTGGCCGGCACCGGTTCGGTGAACCGCTGCTCCACCCGGTAGCGGGTGCGGGCCTCCTTGCCCTTCCGGGACACCGACATCCGGGTGGGTGAGGTGATGGAGCGGCCGATGGGGGCATCGACCACCCCCGACTCGCCGTCCACCTCGCCGAGGACCAGCGCCCGGTAGTGACGGGACACGGTGCGGTCGCCGAGCTGGGCCACCAGCGACCGGTAAGCCCCGGCGGAGCGGGCCACCACCAACAGCCCCGACGTACCCCGATCCAGACGGTGGACGATGCCGGGCCGGTCGGGATCGGAGCCGACTTCTCCAGAGAGCGCCGCCAGTTCGGGATAGCGGTACAGCATCCCGTTCACCAGGGTGCCGGTCTGGTGTCCGGCCCCGGGGTGGACGACCAAGCCGGCCGGCTTGTCCACCACCACCACGTCGGCGTCGGCGTGGACCACCTCGAACACCACCGAGGGGTCGGCCTCGGGGGGCGGCACCGGCTCCTCCTCACCGATCTCCACCTCCAGGAGCTCACCCTCCCGGAGCGGGCGGCTGCGGGCGTGGACGGTCTCCCCCTCCACCTCCACCCGGCCGGAGGCCACCAACTCGTCGACCGCCGAGCGGGAGATGTCGGCCAGCAAGGCCACTGCCCGGTCCACCCGAACCCCGTCGAGCGAGGACGGGACCGACACCGACAGCCGGCTCACGAGGACGACGGCTGTCGAAACAGGGAGACCACCAACAACAGGCAACCCACCACGATGCAGGCATCAGCCACGTTGAAGGTCGGCCAGAAGTGGAAGTCGATGAAATCGACCACCGCGCCGTGATCGCCGCGGAACATGCGATCGGAAAGGTTACCGACCGCCCCGCCGATGATGAGACCGAAGACGACGGCCCGCCACCGGGACGGCGAGCGGTAAGCCAGCACCAACATCACCGCCACCAGGGCGATGGCGATCACCACCAGCACCGCGGCGTCCCCCTGGAAGAGGCTGAAGGCCGAGCCGGTGTTCCGGTTCAACTCGAAGTCGAGGGTCCAGATCACGTGGATCGGCCCGTTGCCCAACCGATCGACCGCCCACCACTTGGTCAACTGGTCGGCCAGCACCACCAGGGCGGCGATCACCACCGCGCCCACCAGCCGGAGAGATGCCCCCGCGGGTGCCGCTCGTCGAACCGGGCTCGATTCGGCGTTGCTGGTCAGCGTCGCGACAGCCCCCCGCTCTTGCACGCCACGCAGAGCCGGGCGTAGGGAAGGGCGCGGAGCCGGGCCTTGGGAATGGACTGGTAGCACCGCTCGCAGGCGCCGTAGGTCTTGCGGACGATGCGCTCCAGGGCGTCGTCGATCTCCTCCACCGCCGCCCGGGCTTGGGCCGACAGGGCCAGATCCCGCTCGCGGTCGACGGCCACCGTGCCGCCTTCGCCCCCCTCGGCGTCGAACTGGACGTCGCCGGGCTCGCGTTCCTGGGCCAGCGATTCGGCTTCGGCCAGCAGATCCTCCGCCTGTCCCTGGCTCATCGCCCGCTCGTCCAACAGCAACAGGCGCTGCTCCTCCAGGAACTTGGGCTCTTTGGCATAGGGGCCCACCGTCGGCCGCTTGGGAGCCGGTGGGGCGACCGCCGCCTTCTTGGCCGGCGCCGCCTTGACCGCCGGGGCCGCCTTCTTGGCTGGCGCCGACTTGGTGGCGGTTGCCGCCTTGGTGGCCGGCGTGGTCTTCTTGGCCGGGGCCGACTTGGTGGCGGTTGCCGACCGGGTGGAGACGGCAGCCTTCTTGGCCGGGGCCGTCTTCTTGGCCGGCACCGCCTTGTGGGCGGCCGCCGTCTTCTTGGTCGGAGCCGACTTGGCGGTCACCGGGGCCTTCTTGGCCGGAGCCGTCTTCTTGGCCGGCACCGCCTTGGTCCCCTTGCGCGCCGCTGCAGCCTTCACCACCGGCGCCCGCTTCTTCGTCGTCATACTCCAACCTCCTCAGGGACCTGGCCGCACCCGCCATGGGCCCAATCGAGCCCGAAAACCGTGTAAGTCGCCTACGGGGTGAGCGGGTGACGATACCGTGCCCTTCAGCCTGCGGCAATCCGAAAAACCACTCACCGTGCCGGGGCACCATAGCGGGTGAACGCGGTTCGTCAGTCGGCACCAGCCGCGGCCTGGGCTAAATCACCGGCTCCGAAGGGGCGAGTATCTCGACGGTGCAACGAAATACCCGAGACCCGACCGCAACTGCCCTCGAGGGACCTAAAAGCTGTCCGGGTCAGCTGGGACGGGCCGGAGCCGGTTCCCCCGGCTTGGGCATGCTCCTGGCGCCGGCCGGTTGGCTGGCGTCGGGGGCCGGGGGTCGGGACTGTCCCCCACCGGCGCTCGGACCCGGGCGGTCTCCGCCGGAAGGCTGGGCGTTGCCGGCCCCGCCGGACCCGCTGGGCCGACCGGCCAGGGTCGCGGCCGGCTGCACGTTGTCATCGACCCACTTGATGACCTCGGTGAGGGCGGCCCGCAGCCGTTGGCGCTCCCCCTCGAGGTGGCGGGCCATGGCCTCGACGTCGCCGGCCAGCTGCACCCGGATCCCCTCCAGCCGGGTGACTTCCTCCCGGAGTCGGCGTTCGGATTCGGCAGTGATCTGGGCCACGTTCGACTCGGCGGCCGACCGAACGCTCCGGGCATGGGCCTCGGCCTCGGCCACCAGCTTGGAGGCCCGGGCTTCGGCATCGGCCTTGGTCTCGTCGACGAACTTCTGGGCCAGCAGCAGCGTGCGCTGCAAGGTCTCATCGGCCAGGCCGGCATCGGCAGCGGCGGCGGCCGGCGCCGGACGCGGCTCGGCCGACTCCAACTGGGAGATGCGCTCGCCGGCCTGGCGAAGCCGTTCGCTGGCCTGACGGAGCTGCTCCTGGAGGCCCTCGGCCTCCACTGCGGCCTTCTCGAGGTACTCGTCCACATCGTCACGGTGGTAACCCTTGAGGGTCTCCCGGAATTCGACGGTCCGTAGTGAGTCAAGGGCTGATTGGGACGAAGCCATGGGGGTCATGCTAGCGGCCTCCGGCCCTGGTCCAGTGGATATCGGCTCCGGCGCCCGGTCGCGCTCCTCGCCCCCGTCCGGGCGGTCCTTCCGCCGTCTCATCCCAGCACCAGGGGAAGAATGATGACCTGGATGACCAGGATCACCACCAGCACCGACAGATCGAGTCCGACGGTCCCGATCCGGGCGGTGGGGAGCACCCGACGCACCAGATTGAGCACCGGGTCGCAGACCGCCGCCAGCCCCTTCTGGATCTTGCGGACCGGCGAGTCGTAGGCAGGCTGGAACCAGCTCAGCAACGAATAGGCGATCAGCACGAGGACATAGATCTCCAGGAGGTAGCCGATCAAGCGCGACATGGCTGCTCAGACTATCCCGGCCGTCACCGCCGGCAGGTTCAGGGGTTGACCAGGCCTCGCTCGGTCAGGCGCTGACGTTCCTCTTCCGACACCTTCACGTTGGAAGGGGTGAGGAGGAATACCTCGTCAGCTACCCGCTCCATCCCTCCGGCCAGGGCATAGGTCACCCCGCTGCAGAAGTCGATCATCCGTCGCTGCAGGTCACGATCGCCGTTCTGGAGGTTGACGATCACCGGTTGGTTGGCCATCAGCCGGTTGGCGATCTCCTGGGCATCGGCGAAGCGGTTGGGCGCCACCACGTGCACCTTGGCCCCGGCCGCCTCGGCGCTGATCGGCCGGATGGAAGACGGGCGGGCGGCGATGGTGGGCTGCTGGGCCACCGGGACCGGGCCGGGGGGCTCCTCCAGCGGGAGGGTCCGGATCCGACTGGGGGCGACGGCCGGCATCGGGTCATCCCGCTCGTCCATCCGCCGCGAGCGCTGGGGGGCGTGACTGATCGCGGCGGGGCCACGGGGCTCGTCGTAGTCGTAATCGTCGTAGTCGTCATCGACGAGGCCGAGATAGGCCATCGTCTTCTTCATGAATGAGGCTGCCATTTTCCCTCCGTCAGATAGCGTAGTGCCTGGTTCGCGGGGTGGGTGGATACCGAGAGCGGGTCAGCCCCTCGTCGGCCGGTCGCCGAACAGGCCCCGTCCGATGCGCACCATCGTCGATCCCTCCGAGAGCGCCACCTCCAGGTCATCGGTCATCCCCATGGACCGAATCCGCAGGTCAAGTTGGTCAGCCAGGCTGACCACCCGGTGGAACCCCGGACGGGCGTCCTCCGGCGGTCCCGGCGGTCCCACCGCCATCAGGCCGGCCACCTCGAGCTCCTCGTCACGAAGAGCGGCAACCAGGTCCGGAACCCCCTCCGGCTGGCAGCCGCCCCGCCCGGGAATCCCGGCGATGTCCACCTGGACCAGCACCCGGGCCCCCGGTTGCCGCTTGGCGATGGCATGTCCTTCCTGGAGGCGACTGACCCCCTGCCAGCAGGACACCACCGGCGCCAGCCGGGCGACTTTGTTGCGCTGGACGGCACCGAGGAAGTGCCAGCGGGGGGCCGGCTCCGCATCGGTGGTCCCCCCGGCTTTGGCCACCAACTCGTCGGCGTAGTTCTCCCCGATGTCGACGAGGCCGGCACCGAGCGCGGCGCGCACCGCGTCGGCCCCGAATCCTTTGGTCACCGCCACTACCGTCACCCCGGCGGGATCCCCGGACGCCGCGGCGATCCGATCCCGGAAGCCGGCCAGCCGCTCGGCGACAGCCTCGGCGCCGAACTCGGTCCCGGTCATCACTCTTGGCCTCCGGCGGTCGACCACACCACCAGCGCCTGGCGTTCCGGCTCTGCCTGCCGCCGGTGCGAGAAGTACCGGTGGTCACAGGCGGTGCAGGCATCGAGCCCGGGGACGGCCAGGATGCCGGCCCGCTGGAAGGCGACAGCCACCGCGCCGGGGAGGTCGAGCGCCGGCTGGCCGGTGGAGGCCACCGCCCGCACCCCGTCGCCGTAACGGGCGGCCACCGTGGCCAGGTCGGCCTCGGAGAACGGGTAGCACTCCGGGTGGATGGTCGGGCCCAGCGCGGCGTAGAGGGTGGTGGCGCCGAGGTCGCGCATGGCCGCGGCCGCAGCCTCGACCACCCCTCCCGTCAGCCCCCGCCAGCCGGCGTGGACGGCGGCGAACACCCCTTCGGGGCTACCCAGCGCGATCGAGGCGCAGTCGGCGGTCAGGACCGCCAGTCCCACCGACGGCGATGACGCCACCAGCCCATCGCCCTCCCGGCCCCAATCGTCGGGACCTTCGCCGACGATGAGCACCTCGGTCCCGTGGACCTGGCGTAGGCCCCGGAGGCGTCCGGGGCGGATACGGCCTTCGGACACGTGGTCGGCGAAGCGGTCGAGGGGGCCTGCTCCGCCATCGGGGCGGCGACGGAGGTCCCCGTGGGAGCGATCGGACCAGGCGGCCCGGATGTCACCGACCACCGTGACGGTGACAGGGGCGGGAGCCTCGATCAGCGAAGGAAGGACGGGACGTCGAAGTCGTCGTCCCCGAGGTCGAGGTCGTCGTCGGCCGGCGAGGCGAAGATGTCCTCGTGGGCGGTGTCCAACCCGAGCACCTTGGATCGGCCCTCGTCGCGACCGGCGACGGAGGGAACCGGCTCGGCGGTGCCCCGGCCCCCCGACTCCCAGCGCTCGAAGCCGGCGGCGATGACGGTGACCCGCACCTCGTCGCCCATCTCTTCGTCGATCACGCTGCCGAAGATGATGTTGGCGTCGGGGTGGGCGACGCCGTGGATGATCTCCGCTGCCTCGTTGACTTCGAACAGGCCGAGGTCTGGACCTCCGGCGATGTTGAGGAGAATGCCGCGGGCGCCTTCGATCGAGGCCTCCAACAGCGGACTGGTGATGGCCGCCCGGGCCGCGTTGACGGCGCGGCCTTCGCCGGTGGACGATCCGATCCCCATGATGGCGGTGCCGGCGTTGCTCATGATCATCTTCACGTCGGCGAAGTCGGTGTTGATCAAGCCGGGAATGGTGATCAGGCTGGTGATGCCCTGGACTCCCTGCATCAGCACTTCATCGGCCATCTTGAACGCGTTGACCATGGAGGTCTTCTCGCTCGACACGGTCAGCAACCGGTCGTTGGGGATGATGATGAGGGTATCGACCTTCTCCTTGAGGTTCTGGATGCCGGCTTCGGCCTGGACCGAACGCCGGCGACCCTCGAAGGTGAACGGGCGGGTGACGACACCGATGGTCAGCGCCCCCAGGCTCTTGGCGATCTCGGCGACCACCGGGGCGGCGCCGGTACCGGTACCGCCACCCTTGCCGGCGGTGATGAACACCATGTCGGCGCCTTTCAGCGCCTCCTCGATCTCCGACCGGTGTTCCTCGGCAGCCAGACGCCCTACTTCGGGGTCACTTCCGGCGCCCAGCCCCCGGGTCAGCTGACGGCCGATGTCCAATTTTAGGTCGGCGTCGCTCATCAGGAGCGCTTGTGCGTCGGTGTTGGTGGCGATGAACTCAACGCCCCGAAGTCCGGCCTCGATCATCCGGTTGACGGCGTTGACTCCGCCGCCTCCCACGCCTACCACCTTGATGACGGCGAAGTAATTGTTCTGAGCAGGAACGGTCATGTATTCCCTTACCCTCGACAAAAGGTTGAAACCGTTCCAACCAGCGAGTTCGACACAACGATACGGTTCATGGAGTACCTGGTCAAGCAACCTCGACGTTCTCAAGAGCTTAATTCGACTCGGTTCCCAGGTGAGGGATGGTGCTCGTCAACTCACGGTGGGGGCTCCCGGCACAGTCACGTCGATGGTTTTCATGCCCTGAAGTGAAGCGTGAGCGATGATGCTGGCCACATCCTGATACTTGACGGTGAGGTCGGCGGTGGTGCCCATCACCACTGTGAGTCCGGAGTTGAGGGCGAGGTCGACGGTTGCGTCGGGGGCGACCGAGACGGAGACCACCTGGGCGGAGAAGGCCAACGGCAGGGTCTGGCAGACCTGCAATCCGGAGGCGGCCAAGGACGGGAGTACCCGCCCCGCCCGGCCCGGAGCCACCGCCCCCGCCTTGGCCGTCACCAGCAGCTGCACCAGCCCGGGAGGCCGAGCCGGCTGGACGGCCAGGATCCTCCCGGTGGCGTCGAGCTCGGCCCAGGATCCCGACGGTCCGGCCATCACCGCCACCGGCACCCGTTCGCTCACCGTCACCTGCACCCCGTCGGGCCAGTGGCGGGTGACCTGGGCGGTGCGAATGAACGGGAGAGCGGTGAGACGGGCTTCGGCGGCACCGGCGTTCACGTTGATCATCAGGGGTCGGTTCGACAGGCCGGCAGCCGTCACGATGTCGGCGGTGGTGGTGTGCGGATGGGTCCCGGTCACCGTCACCACCCGCGCCGCGAACAACGAGGTGTGGAGGAGCGCGAATCCCCCACCGAGGACCACGACCACCACCACCGCGGCGATGACCACCCGCAGTCGTCGCCGACCGACCCGCCGTCGCACCGCCTGACGCCGTTGGCGGATCCGCGGGTCGATGGCCGGTCGGGTCGGCGGGCGTCGGGGTGGAGCGCTCATCGTCCGACCGCGGAGGTGGAGTCGAAGCCGACCATCCGCACCTCGGTGGAGAGGGTGACGCCACTGGCGGCTTCCACCGCCGCCTGGACATGGGCGATCAACCGGACCACGTCGTCCGCCGAGCCCCCCTCGTCGGCCTGGATGAAGTTGGCGTGCTTCGGCGACACCTCGGCGGTCCCCAGCCGGAAACCCTTCAACCCGGCGGCCTCGATCAACCGCCCGGCCGAGTCCCCCTCCGGGTTGGTGAACACCGACCCGGCATTGCTGCCGCCCGGCTGGTTGGCCCGGCGCCATTTCACGATGTCAGCGATGGCGGCGGCCCCCTGTTTGGGATCCCCGGGCACCAGCCGGAACCGGGCGGCCACCACCACCTCGGAGGGGGCCAGCGAGGTGTGCCGGTAGCCCATCTCCAGTCGGGCGGAGGGGGCTTCCGAGGTGGTGGCGGTCCTCAGATCCACCCATCGGTAGCTGACCAGGGTGGCAGCGGTATCCGAGCCGTGGCCGCCGGCGTTCATCCGGACGGCACCGCCGACCGAGCCCGGCACCCCGACGGCCCACTCCAGGCCGGACAGCCCGGCCGCCGCCGACCGGCGGGCCAGGACCGGGAGGCTCACCGCCGCCCCCGCCATCACCTCGTGCCCGTCGACCTCGATGGCTTCGAAACCGTCCCCCAGGGCCACCGCCAGCCCCGAGAAGCCGCGGTCGGCGACCAGCAAGTTGGAACCCCGGCCGATGACCAGCACCGGGATCGGTGCACCGCCGATGGCGCCGGCCACCGCCAGCAGCGCCTCCTCGTCCTCCGGCTCGACCAGCAGGGCGGCGGTCCCGCCGACCCGGTAGGTGGTGCGGGCCCCGAGCGGAGCGTTCCACCGGGCCCGGCTGCCGAGCGCCTCTCCAACGGCGCGCAGCTCGTCGGAGACGGTCGTCACCGTCCGCCTACCATCCCGGATCGTCCAGAAGCTCGTCGGGGAGCGAGGTGAGGTCACCGGCACCCAGGGTGAAGCAGAGGTCGCCGGGCTGCACCAGCTCCTCGATGACCTGTCGGAGCTGGCTGCGACCGGGCACGTAGCGGACGTCCTTGTCCGGATGGGCCTCACGGACGGCATCGGCCACCAGTTCGCCGGACACTCCGGGGATGGGGGCCTCCCCGGCGCCGTACACGTCGGTGATGATCACCACGTCGGCGTCGGTGAAGGCGTCGCCGAACGCCTGCCAGAGGGCCTTGGTCCGGCTGTAGCGGTGGGGCTGGAACACCGCGATGACCCGCTCCCAGCCGCCGTCCCGGGCGGCGGCCAACATGGCCCGCACTTCACTGGGGAGATGGGCGTAATCGTCGACGAAGGTGACACCGTTGGCGTCCCCCCGGAACTCGAACCGGCGGGCGACGCCGGCGAATCGGGCCAGGGCCCGGGCGGCGGCGGCGAAGGGGATCTCGGCGGCCAGCGCCGCCACCGTGGCCACCGCGGCGTTGCGGGCGTTGTGGCGCCCGGGAATCGGGATGGCCAGATGGCCGAGTCGGGCCCCAGTCTCGTCCAGCAGGTCGAAGGCGATCGAGCTCCGGGCCGGCTCGATGTCGATCATCCTCCGGGTGCAGTCCGGCCCGGTCCCGACCGTCTGGCCGCCCCGGGCCCGTCCGAGCGCCGAGGCCACCGGGTCGTCCCCACCCACCACCGGGGGGATCGATCCATGGGCGACGAACTCCTCGAAGGCCGTCTTCATGGCGTCGAAGGAGCCGTAGTGGTCGAGATGGTCGGGCTCCACGTTGGTCACCACCGCGATGGCAGGATCCAGGGAGAGGAACGTCCCGTCGCTCTCGTCGGCCTCCACCACCAACCAGTCCCCGTCGTCCCACACCGCGTTGGTGCCGATCTCATTGACCTCGCCTCCGATGATGAACGACGGTCGCATTCCCGCCTCCACCAACATCAGGGCCAACATCGAGGCGGTGGTGGTCTTCCCGTGGGTTCCGGCCACCGCGATGCAGCGGCGCAGCGCGGCGATGGCGGCCAGCGTCTCAGCCCGGCGATAGACCGGAATCCCGCGGCGCACCGCCTCGGCCACCTCGGGATTGCGGTCGCTGACCGCCGACGAACGGGTGACCAGGTCGACGGATCCGAGGTTGGAGGCCTCATGGCCGACCGCCACCGTGATTCCCGCCGCCCGCAACCGCTCGGTCACCGACGAGTCCTTCAGGTCGCTCCCGGTCACGGTGTGCCCCATGGTGGCCAGCACCATGGCGATCGCACTCATCCCGGCACCGCCGATCCCGACCACGTGAATGGCCATCGGACTCGAGAGGTCGAGGCTCGTCGACGTCGGCTCACCAGTCATAATTGCGCCTTTCCGGAACGGGGTCCCCGGGCGTGGTCCTCGACCACCTGGGCCCCGGCATCGGCGGCATCCGGCCGGCCGATCGAGCGGGCGGCCTTGCCCATGGCGTCGAGGGTGCCGAGATCCGACAGCAATCCGTCGAGGATGGTGGCCAGGCGGGGGGCGTCGCAGTCGGCGTCAGCCAGCAGCACGGCTCCGCTGGCCCGCTCCAGCACCCGGGCGTTGGCTGTCTGATGGTCGCCGGGCGCCCCGGGGAGGGGAACCAGCACCGAAGGCACCCCGGCCGCCGCCAACTCGGCCACCGTCATCGCCCCCGCCCGGCAGACCACGACATCGGCGGCCGAATAGACGGTGGCCATCCGCTCCTCGTAGGGAACCCGCACCACCGGTCCCGCCGGCCCGATCCAGGAGATGGCCGCCTCCACCGTCTCCCAATCCCGGCGGCCGACGATGTGGTAGATCGACCGGTCCGCCCGGCCCTGCCACCGTTCGGCCAGTCCCACCACCGCGTCGTTGATCCGGCGGGCCCCGAGCGACCCGCCGAAGACCGCCACCGTCGGGCGGTCCTCCGGCAGTCCGAGGACCCGGCGGGCGGCCCGGCGGTCGTCGGCGGAACGGCCGGCGGCGGCGATCTCGGGTCGGACCGGGGTGCCGGTGACCACGGCCCGGGGCAGAGGAGTGCCCGGCCATCCCACCGCGCTGGCCCGGGCGAACCGGCCGAGCAGACGGTTGGCCACTCCCGGGGCGGCATCGACGTTGACCAGGACCAAGGGCACGCCGAGCACCACCGCCCCGACGGAGGCGGGGAGGCTGGCGTACCCACCGACCGACACCACCACCTGTGGCCGCCGGCGGGCGACCAGGCCGAGGGCGGCGATCAGGGCGACCGCCAACCCGGCCAGTGCCCCCAGGTTCTGGGCGATCACCCGCGGGCGCAGGCTGCGGGCGATCCCCCGGCCGGGCAGCAGGGTGAAGGGGAAGCCCCGACCGTCGAGGGCCACCCGGTCCTGACCCCGACGGGAGCCGACGAACTCGATGGTGTCCCGGTCATGGCCTCGGGACACCAGGGATTCGGCAATCGCCAGCGCCGGCTGCAGGTGACCGGCCGTGCCGCCTCCGGCCATCAATGCGTACCGGTTTGCCATTACGCCGTGGGCACCCGCCGGGCCGGGCGCCTCACCGGGCGCGGCAGCCGCTCGTGTCCGGCGATGTTCAACAAGATGCCCACCGCGGCCAGGTCCATCACCAGTGACGATCCTCCGAAGGATACAAACGGGAGGGGGATGCCGGTCACCGGCAGCACGCCGATGACCGCCCCGATGTTGATCAAGGTCTGACTGGTGATCCAGACGGTGATGCCGATGGCCATCAGGCTCCCGAACCGATCGGGGGCCCGGGTGGCGGCCCGCAGGCCATACCAGGCGAACAGGAAGAACAGCCCGAGCAGCAGCACCGCCCCCACCAAACCGAGCTCCTCCCCCACCACCGAGAAGATGAAGTCGGTATGGGCGTTGGGCAACAGTCCCCACTTCTGGCGCCCGCCGCCGAGACCGAGGCCGAAGAGGTGACCGGAGCCGAGGCCGATGAGCGACTGCCAGACCTGGTAGCCGGAGCCGGAATGGTTGGCCCCCGGGTTGAGAAAGGACAGGATCCGATCCCGCCGGTAAGGGTCGGCCAAGCCGACGATGACCGCCAGCACTGCGAAGGCGATCAGAATCTTGAGGATCGGCCGCACCGATACACCGCCCATGAACAACATCGCGAAGGCGACGCAGCACAGGACCAGGGCGGTGCCCATGTCCGGCTGTTTGAGGATCAGGAGGGAGGAAATCCCGAGGATGATCAGCACCGGGAGGATCACCGACTTGGCGTCGGCGGTCTTGTCCACCCGGCGGGTCAACAGGTCGGCCACGAAGACGATGAGGGCGAGCTTCATCAATTCGGAGGGCTGCAGCCGGAACTGTCCGAACCCGATCCAGCGGGACGAGCCGCCGGCGGTGACCCCGAGACCCGGCGCCAGCACGACCACCAGCAACCCCATGCTGCCGATCAGCAACGGAACCTGGATCTTGCGCCACTTGCGGTAGTCGATACGGGAGAGGGCGGCCACGGCCACCAGGCCGATCCCCATCCACATGACCTGGCGGATGAAGATGCCCCAGGTCGATCCGTAGAGGGACATGGAGATCACCGGCGACGCCGAGCCGACCATAACCAGCCCGAACACACAGAGCACGCCGACCAGCACCAGCAGACCGGTGGCGGTGGGCACCCGGGCCAGCCGGGAGGTGGCGACCCGCGAGCGAGACGGCGGGGTGGCCGGCTTCCGCGGCGCGGCGGTCCTCCGCGGCGCCGCGGTCCGGGTCGGGCTGGACGGATGTCGTCCGCGGGTGGCCGTCTGGGACGCGGCCCGCGACGCGGTCCGCGACGAGGTTCGGAGGCTGGAGGTGTCAACCATGGTCGCTACCAGCTTCCCTTAGCCCGGCGTCCAGGTGGTGGAACCCCCCGGGTGTCGGCCTCCCGGTGACGGCGATCATGGCACCCACCCGATCATCCGGCGATCTTGGAGACGGAGAGGAAGTCGGCATAGAAGATGCCGAGGCCGCCGGCGGCGCAGAGACCGGCCAGAATCCAGAAGCGGATGATGACGGTCGTCTCCGGCCACCCCAACAGCTCGAAGTGGTGGTGGAGGGGTGCCATCAGGAACACCCGCCGGTGAAAGAGCCGGAAGCTGATCACCTGGATCACCACCGACAGCGTCACGATCACGAACAGCCCCCCGATGATGGCCAGCAAGAGGTCGAGGTTCATCAACAGGCAGAGGGCGGCCAGACCGGTTCCGATCGACAATGACCCGGTGTCCCCCATGAAGATCCGGGCCGGGGCGGCGTTCCACCAGAGGAAACCCAGGCAGGCGCCGGCCAGGGCCACCGAGGTGAGGGCCAGGTCTAGGGCATCGGGGACGTGGTAGATGGCCGGGTGCCGGAACTGCCAGTAGCCGATGACCGCCAGGGTGGCGAAGCCGAAGGTCGCCGACCCCGCCGCCAGCCCGTCGAGGCCGTCGGTCAAGTTCACCGCGTTGGCGGTGGCGGCGATGATCACCGTCGCCCACACCACCCACAGTCCGGTACCCAGGTGGATGCCGAGGGAGTCGTAGCGGGTGAACGACAGGTTGGTCGAGATGTGGGCCCAGTACACCGACAACAGCGAGAACCCGAGTCCGAGGGCGATCTGGGCGCCGAACTTGGCCCGTTTGTTCAAGCCGAGGCTGCGGCGGTGGCGGACCTTGATCCAGTCGTCGGCGAATCCGATCAACGACGCCCCCAACACCGCCAACAGCACCAGGACCCCGGAGGGGGAGATATGGGTGCCGGGGATGGCCCGGGAGGCCAGGTACCCGATGATGATGGCGATGACGATCCCGATGCCACCCATGGTGGGGGTGCCGGCCTTGGCGATGTGGACCTGGGGCCCGTCCTCCCGGATCTGCTGGCCGATGTTGTTCTTGATCAGCCAGCCGATCAGCACCGGGGTGAGGAGGGCGGCGACCAGCAGGGCGACCCCGCCCGAGGTCATCAGCGAGATCATCGAGGATCCCCGCTCTCGAGGGAAGCCAGGGCCTGCCGGGCCACGGCCCGATCGTCGAAGGGGATCACCCGGTCAGCCAGCTCCTGGGTCGTCTCGTGGCCCTTGCCGGCCAGCACGATGACATCGCCGGGCCGCCCGAGCTCCAGGGTGCGGGCGATGGCGGCTGACCGGTCCGGTTCGGTGACCAGCTCGACACCCGGTCCGATGCCGGTCGCCACCTGGGCGATGATTTCGAGGGGATCTTCGGAACGGGGGTTGTCGGAGGTGAGCACCACCACGTCGGCCAGCCGGCCGACCACCTCGCCCATCAATGGCCGCTTCTCGGGGTCGCGGTCGCCTCCGGCGCCGAACAGGGCAACGACCCGGCCGGATCCGGCCAGGCGACGGGCGGAGCTGAGGGCGGCCTCCAGCCCGGCGGGGGTGTGGGCGAAGTCGACCACGACCGCGAACGGGGGCCCGGAGGTGACCACCTCCATCCGGCCCGGCGGCGGGGTCACCGAGGCGAGACCGGCGACGACCGCCGGTTCCTCCACCCCGAGCTGGGTGGCGATCGCCGCGGCCATCATGGCGTTGTCGACATTGAAGACACCCGACAGCGGCAACACCACCGGACGCCCGTGCCAGGTGAACGACGACGAACCGACGGAGAACTCGACATCGGAGGCGTCCGATCGATGGACCTCGACCAGACCGACTCCGTCCAGCTGCCGGGCGAGCCGCTCGCCCCAGGGGTCGTCGGTGTTGACCACCGCCAAACGAGTTCTCTCGGGGAGGAACAGGCTCGCCTTGGCGGCGAAGTACGCCTCCATGGAGTGGTGATGGTCGAGATGATCATGACTGAGGTTGGTGAAGGCGGCGACGTCGAACACGATGTCATCCACCCGGTGCTGGGTTAAGGCATGAGACGACACTTCCAGGGCCACCGCCTGCCGGCCCTCGTGCCGGAATCCGGCCAGGATGGCCTGAAGGTCGGGTGATTCGGGGGTGGTCCGCTCACCGGTGAGCGTGCCAATGGCTCCGGCCGGCATCCCGGCTGCAGCGAGGATTGACAGTACCAGCTGGGTCACGGTGGTCTTGCCGTTGGTACCGGTCACCCCGACCATCGCCAGGTGGCGGGCGGGGTGCCCATAGAACGCTCCGGCCAGGCGGGCCATGGCCGGCCGCATCCCGCCCTCCGGCACCCGGATCTGGGGAATGTCCAGGTCGAGGAGCCGTTCGACCACCAGGGCGGAGGCCCCGGCCTTCACCGCCTCGGGGGCAAACCGATGCCCGTCGGCGTTGGTGCCCGGGACGCAGCAGAAAAGGGACCGGTTTTGGACCCGGCGGCTGTCGAAGACGACCCCCTCGACATCGACGTCTCCAGGGTTCCCCCGGGTTTCGATGACCTCCACGTCCGCGAGCAGCAGTTTTACTCGCATTCGGCGGGCACTCGCACCGACGCCACACGCGCTCCTCGAGCGCCCGCCATCACTTATGCCCCTTCAGTCGCAGCTCCGGCCGGAACCGTGACCGTCCCGGTTCCCCCCACCGCTCCACTCGACGTCGAGGTGGTCGCCGCGGCATTGGTGGGGATTCCGTAGTGGTGGAGGGCGTATTCCATGATCGTAGAGAATACCGGCGCCGCCACCGCCCCTCCGTAGATCGGGGTGGGGTGATCGAGCACCACCACCGCCGACAACACCGGGTTCTGGGCGGGAGCGAACCCCACGAAGGAACCGTAGAAAGCACCGGGGACGTAGCCCAGATGGCTGGGATCCGGGATCTGGGCAGTCCCGGTCTTGCCGGCCACCGTGTAGCCGTCGATGGCGGCAGCGGTCCCGGTGCCCCCGGTCACCACCCCTTCGAGCATGGTGGTCAGCTCGGCGTTGGTGGTGGGGTCGATCACCCGCCGGGAGGATGCCGGCGCCGCCGGGGACATCGCTCCGCTGGAGGAGACGGTGCCCCGCACCAGGCGAGGCTGGACCAGCACTCCCCCGTTGGCCACCGCGTTATAGGCATCCAGAAGTTGCTGGGCGGTGACCGCGTCGTTCTGGCCGATGGGGGTCGAACCGATCGAGCTGCCGGTCCAGGCGCTGGCCCCCGGGATCAACCCTTGCGACTCGCCGGGGAAACCGAGGCCGGTGGGCTTGCCGAAGCCGAGGTTGCTGATCTGGTCCAGCAACCGGGTCTCGCCGAGGGCACTGGCGATCTCGATGGTCCCGATGTTGGACGACTGGTCCAAGATGTCCGAAGCGCTCATCGTCTGGGTCCCGTGGGCCTCGGCGTCATGGAAGGTATAGGTGCCGATGGAGAGCGAGTTCGGGACCGAGAAGGTCTGGCTCGGGCTGATGACCTTGTTCTGGAGGGCGGAGGAGAAGGTCACCAGCTTGAACACCGAACCGGGCTCGTAGACCTGGGTCAGGGCGGTGTTGGAGGGCGCCTCGCTGACACCGGCGGGAAGGGTGTTGGCCTGGGCGGTGAGGGTCGGTCCGGAGGCGGAGGACGAACCGGTCGACGCCACGGTTTGCGCCGACGAAGAAGACGACGAGCCGGACCCCGAGGTGGTCGCGTTGAGGTTGGCCATGGCGATGACATCGCCGGTCTTCACGTCCATGACGATGACGGAGCCGCCCACCGCGTGGGAGGCGAGGACCTCGGCGCCGAGCGCCTGCTCGGCCACGTACTGGACCGACTCGTCGAGGGTCAGTTCGATGCCGGTCCCCGGTTTGGCCGACGTGCTGGGGGTCCCGGTGGAGCCGGGCAGGGCCACCCCGTTCGGGGACTCCAGCAGGTTCTTGGTCCCGGCCACCCCGGCCAGCAGCGACTGGTACTGGTACTCGAGACCGGAAAGTCCGGCTCCGGACGTGCCGACCGTCCCGACCACCGGGGCGGCCAGCTGGCCGGCGGGTTGGACCCGCTGGGGCTCGGACACCAGGTTGATGCCGGTCAGGTTGAGGGCGGTCACCTTGGCCGCCACCGCATCGGAGACCCGATGGGCCAAGTAGACGAACCCCGAATGTTCGGTGACATCGGAGCGCAACTGGGAGGCGGGAAGGCCCAGCACCGGGGCGAGGGCACTCGCCACCGTCCCGGGGTCCTTGATAAGGAACGGATCGGCCACCACCGTCTGTTTGGTCACCGATTCGGCCAACACCTCACCGTTCCGGTCGTAGATGCCGCCGCGGAGGGCGGGCACCGTCACCGTCTGGGTGAGTTCGGCGCTGGACAGAGAGGCGTAGTGCTGGTGGGAGAACTCCTGGACCGCCACCAGGCGGAGGATCATGGCCACGAAGATCACCAGCAGCAGGACCCGTAGCGCTCGCGTACGCCGTCCCAACAGGACGATGGGGCTCACGGGGTATGCGACGTCGAGGTGGTGGTGGAGGCGGCTGGCGCGGTATTGGGCACCGGGAGCGCCACGTTCAATGGCACCGACGGCAGGTCGACGATCTGGGTGGGGGCCACCATGCCCAGCTGCCGGGCTTCGGTGACCACGATTTGGGGAGCGGAGAGCTGGGCCACCGCCACCTGGAGCTGCTTCTGCTGGGTAAGGGCGGCGGCGGTCAGGCTCTGGGTGTGGGACAGGCGGATCTGGCCCTGAGCCACCAGATCGTCGGCCACCACCACCGACAGCAGGCTTCCGACGATCAACACCACGGCCACCAGGACGGTGGGGCGGCGGCGAGATCGGGGGCGGGACCTCGGTGCGGCTTCGAACAGCCGGAGCGGCGCCCGCCGCGGGGCCGGCTGGGGCCGTACCGCCGGCCGCCGGGCCGCCGAAGAGGCGGGGGGCGCCATCAGGCCACCTCACCGTTGGCGGTGTGGCCGATGGGGGCGGCGATCCGTTCGATGACCCGCAGCCGGGCGGCTTCCGAGCGGCGGTTGCGGACTACCTCGTCGGGGGTCGGTCGTTTGGATCCGCGGGCCACCAGCCGGAACTCGGGAGTGGCGCCGCAGACACAGGGGAGGCCCGGCGGACACACGCAGCCACCGGTGGCGGCGTTGACAAACTTGGCCTTGACCAGGCGATCTTCCCCCGAGTGGTAGGAGATCACTACGCACCGGCCGCCGGTCTGCAAGATGTCGAGGGCGTCATCGAGGGCCCGGTTGAGCTGATCGAGCTCTTCGTTGACGGCGATACGGATGGCTTGGAACACCCGGCGGGCGGGATGGCCGCCGGTCCGCCGGGTGGCGGCGGGGATGGCGGTCCGCACCACGTCGGCCAGTTCCCCGGTAGCGGTATGGGGCCGGGAGGCGATGATGGCTCGGGCGATCCGGCGGGCGAAGCGCCGCTCACCGTTCTCGGCGAACAGGGCGGTCAGGGTGTCCTCGTCGTAGTCGTTGACCACATCGGCGGCGGTGTGACCCGAGGTCGGGTCCATCCGCATGTCGAGCGGCGCGTCGAGGCGGTAGGAGAAGCCCCGGGCGGCGACGTCCAGTTGTGGGGAGCTGACCCCGAGGTCGAAGAGGGCTCCGGAGAGACCTTGCTGGTCGACGGGAACCCCCAACTCGGTTTGGACATCGTGGACGATGGCGGCCAGCTGGTCGAAACGGGCCCGTCGGACGATGGCCCGGTCACCGAAGCGGGACAGCTCGTCGGCGGCGGCGGCGACCGCAATCGGATCGCGGTCGATGCCGAGCACCCGGAGATGAGGATGGGCGTCCAGGATGGCGGCGGCATGCCCGGCTCCTCCCAGAGTGGCGTCGACCACCAGCCCCGGGGGCACCGGGGCGAGGAGGTCGACCACTTCGTTGGCCATGACCGGCTGGTGGGGAAATGCCTGGCTCATCTGCAGCCCTACGACCGGAGCGGTGTCCGAGGGTGGAGAACCCGGGCGACCGGTGTGGAAGTAAGTGGAGGAGGAATCTTCCAGAATTTCGGTCGAAGGGCTGCGCATGATCCAGACGCGTTGAATGTGAACTTCGGGTCGGGCCACCGCCGCCATGGCCGCCTGATAGGGCGTTGGGCATTGGTGACCGACGATGGCGACGAGTGGGGTCGCCGACGGACCGGTGGAGATGTTGCGAAGGGCGTTGATCCTTTCAGGGTCGGTGTCGGGGTGAGTGTCGTTCGTCGTGGCCGTGAGCCGGCTGCCGGCCGGATGGAGATTGGGTTCGTCGGCATGTCGGACCAGATGGAGACGGACCGAGCCGGTCAGTCGTCGTCGCCCTCGGTCAGCCTCTGCTCGGTGGGTTGCACCTTCTCCTCCCAGGAGGACGGGTTCCAGAGCTCCACCCGATCGATGGCTCCGTGCACCAAGACGTCGCCCTCCAATCCGGCGAATTCGCGGAGATGGGAAGGAATCGCCATCCGCCCCTGCTTGTCCACTTCCACCTCGTGGGAAGTCGATGCCCAGAGCCGGGCCAGATTGCGGTCGCTCTTGCTGCCCAGCGCCAAGGTCTGCATGGCTTCCATCTGCAAGTCGAATTCCTGCGGCGCGAACAAGGACAGGCACCCGTCCTGGAACTGGGTCAGATAGCCGCCGTGCTCGAAGGCTCCGCGGAACTTCGCCGGAAGGATCACCCTGCCCTTGTCGTCGAGCGAATGCTCGTACCTTCCGAAAAACCGTGCCACTGGCGATTGCTCCCACGATGCTCCTCGCAGTGCTTGGGGCCCGATGGTTCGGATCCCTCCCTTTCACACCACTTTCCGCCACTTTACGCCCCAGACCCCCACTAGTCAACCACCAGTCCTCCCCCATCGCCCAAATCACCGGTCGATTCGGAACCGGCCGAGAGGCTCACGAGGTGACGCGGACATGCCCGGATGCCGTCGAACAGAGGGAACAAGGCCGTTCCTTCCCGGATCCGACGACGTCCGGTCAACCAGCCGGAAGGATCAGCGCTCGGGTCAGCTCAGATCGGCACGATTCGAAACCCTGAAGTGCCCTGAATCCGTGCGATACCGCTGCCGGGGGGACGATCGCAGGCGTTCATTGGGTAGGGACGCCGGACTAACGTTTTCAACCGATACGCAGTCGGGGTCGTGAAAGATGGAGAACCCTTGAGCGACGACGAGTTCCGTGCGCTGGCCGAGGAACAGTCGGCATTGCGTCGCGTCGCGATGTTGGTGGCCCATGGAGTGCCGCCGGGGGAAGTGTTCGCCGCCGTCACCGAGGAGGTGGCTCGGCTGTTCTCCGTGGTCTATGCGGGACTCGGCCGCTACCAACCCGACGGCACCGTGACCGCCGTCGCCGGCTCGGGTAAGCGAGGCGACGAAATTCGAGTGGGCCAACGGTTCGAGCTGGGGGGCCGGAACATCAACACCCTCGTTTTCGAGACCGGCCGGGCCGCCCGGATCGATTCCTACGGTGGTACCTCCGGGCCGTTGAGTGCCGTCGCCCGCCAGTACGAACTCGGCTCCGGGGTCGGAACACCGGTCATCGTGGAGGGACGGCTCTGGGGGTTGATGGGCATCTACACGACCCTGGAGGAGCCACTGCCGGCCGACGCCGAGGTGCGCCTGGCTTCCTTTACCGAGCTGTTGGCGACCGCCATCGCCAATGCTGAAAGCCGGGCGGCACTGGCGCAACTGGCGGAGGAACAGGCCGCCCTCCGTCGAGTTGCCACCCTGGTAGCGCGGGGGGTGCCACCGGAGGAGGTGTTCGCCGCGGTCATCGAGGAGGTCGGACGCCTGCTTCCCGTGGATTTGGCGAACATGTGCCGCTACGAGCCCGACGGTACGATCACTTTCGTTGCCACCTGGGGCAAAGGCAGCGAGCGCTTCCCGGTGGGGAGCCGGTGGCCCCTCGGGGGTGAGAACCTCGGCACGCTCGTATTCGAGACCGGCCGTCCCGTCCGGATCGACAGCTATGCCGATGCGTCCGGCCCGCTGAGCGCCACCGCCCGCGGCAGGGGTCTGCGATCGGCGGTGGCGACGCCGATCATCGTCGACGGCCATCTCTGGGGGATGATGGGAGCGGGAACCAGCCTCGAGGAGCCCCTCCCGCCGGACATCGAGCCCCGCTTGGCCTCCCTCACGGAGTTGGTGGCGATGGCGATCGGGAATGCCGAGAGCCGTGCCGAGCTCCAGGCCTCTCGGGCCCGGATCGTTGCCGCCGGCGATGAGATTCGGCGGCAAATCGAGCGCGACCTCCACGACGGCTCCCAACAACAGCTGGTGTCGCTGATGCTGGAACTGAGGGCGGCGGAGGCCACCGAGCAATGTGAGCAGTGTGAGCTGCAGGTGCATCTGGAGCGAACCCAGCAGGGATTGGCGGGGGTGCTGGACGCGCTGCGGGAGACGGCCCGTGGGATTCATCCGGTGATTCTGTCCAAGGCCGGCCTGGGTCCGGCCTTCAAGGCGTTGGCCCGTCGTTCCGCCCTCCCGGTGGAACTCGATCTGCGCGCCGAGCGGCGGCTGCCGGAACCCGTCGAGGTGGCGGCGTACTACGTGGTGTCCGAGGCGCTCACCAACGCCACCAAGCACGCCCAGGCGTCGGTGGTGACCGTCGAGCTCGATGCCCAGGACTCGATCCTGCAGCTGGTGATCCGCGATGACGGGCTCGGGGGGGCCGACCCCGCCCAGGGATCGGGCCTGGTCGGTCTCGCCGATCGCATCGAGGCGCTCGGCGGGCACTTGGAGATCAACAGCCCGGCGGGCCGAGGAACCTCGCTGTCGATCGAGATCCCCGTCGAGAGTCCGAACCTCGCGTAGCCCGTCCTCCGCCGGCGGCAGAAACTTGAAGGGTGGATACTGTTCAGGTGCCTTCTCTATCGGGAGCCACCGAAACCGGGCCGGCGACGCGGGTGGCGGTCGCGGACGACGACGTGTTGTTGCGAGAAGGCCTGGCCAGTCTGTTCGATCGTTCGGGATTCGAGGTGGTCGGCCAAGCCGGTGACGGGACCGAGCTCCTCAACTTGGTTCGTTCGACCCGGCCGGAGTTAGCGGTCATCGATATCCGGATGCCGCCGCGCCATTCCACCGAAGGCCTCGAAGCCGCTCAGGTCATCCGCCAGGAACTGCCCGACACCGCCATTGTCCTGCTGTCGGCTCACATCGAAGTGGAGGAGGCGATGGAGTTGTTGGCGGGCGGTGAGCGCCTGGGCTACCTGTTGAAGAGTCGGGTGACTGATGTTGCTGAATTCATCGGCACCATCCGGACCATCGTCGCCGGTGGCTCGGTGGTGGATCCGTCGCTGGTACAGGAGCTGGTCCGAGCTCGCCGGCGGCGGGATCCGCTCGATGCCCTTTCGCCCCGGGAGCGCGAAGTGCTGGCCCTGATGGCCGAGGGCGCTTCCAATGCCGGCATCGCCGAACGCATCTTCGTATCCGAGGGCACGGTCGAGAAGCATGTGCGCAGCATTCTCATCAAGCTCGACCTTCCGGAGAGCGGATCCGATCATCGGCGGGTGTTGGCGGTCCTCCGCTTCCTGGAGGCCCGTTAGCCCGAAGCGCCTCGTCGATACGGTTGCCGCGATCGAGCACGTCGATGATGGCTGCCGCCGACAGGTCCGGCTTCGAGACGAAGCCGATCGCCGAGCTGACTTTGAGAAGGTCCTCGAGGTCGAGCTCCGGATAGGCGGAGATCAGGATGACCGACGGCCGGCCACCGGTCGCCGGGCAGAGACGTTCGGCCAAGTCGAAGCCGCTCTCTTCGCCGAGGTCGACGTCGACCAGGATCATATCCGGATCCTGATCTTCGATCTGGCGGAGGGCTTCGGCACTGGACGACGCCAGGCCAACCACCGTGATTCCGTCGCGCTCCAACAATCGGCGGGCGATGGCCAGGAATTCGGCGTTGTCGTCAACTATCAGGGCTCGCAACGTCATGGGTATCTCAGCATGCCGGTTGGAGGAGGCGACCGCATTGCAGCTAGCCGGAAACTTTGGGCATCTGGCCCTCCATTGCAGGTAGCCGGTATGTCGAGGTCGGGCCAACCGGCACGCCGATTTACGGCTGACTGCATTGGCTGATCGCCTGGTGAATGGTCTGCTAGCGGTATGGAAATCAATCACCCCGCCTGCACCGCTTCCGACCAACTCCGATGGACCTCGGACTTCCTCGACCTGGCCAGCAAGGCCATCGCGGTCATCGCCTGCGTGCAAGGGCTGGAGTACCCGTCAGACCTGCACCGGACCGCCCAGCGCGATCTCCGGGCGTGGGCGGGCTATCTGGAGGATCATCCGTCGATCGCCGCCGACTTCGACCGGGCCAGCGTCGTCACCGACCTCTCCGGCCGATGAGCTCTCCAGGAACCGCAGTGATCACCGGAGCGTCGAGCGGGATCGGCGCCGCCGCCGCCCGGGCCCTGGCGGCCGCCGGGTATTCGATGGTGCTGGGCGCCCGACGGGTTGAAAGGTTGACGGCGCTGGCCGCCGAGATCGGTCCCACCGCCACTGCCCACCAACTCGATGTCACCGATCCCGTCTCGGTCGAGGCCTTTACCGGGGCGATTCCCGAGTGCCGGGTACTGGTCAACAGTGCCGGCGGCGCGCTGGGGATGGAGACCATCGGGCAGGCCGACGAGGCCCTTTGGCAGTCGATGTACGACACCAATGTTCTCGGCACCTTGCGGATGACCAGAGCCCTGCTGCCCAAGCTGGTTGCCTCCGGCGACGGGATGGTCATCACCATTGGGTCGGTGGCGGCGTTTGAGCCCTATGCCGGCGGAGGGGGCTACAACGCGGCCAAACACGCCACCCGGGCGTTGATGGACGTGCTGCGGCTCGAGTTGGTGGGCCAGCCGATCCGGGTCAGCGAGATCGATCCCGGCCTGGTGGAGACGGAATTCTCGCTGGTGCGGTTCGGCGGGGATGAGGATCGGGCCGGCGATGTCTATCGAGGGATCACTCCGCTCAGTGCCGACGACGTCTCGGAGGTCATTGCCTTCGTGGCGACCCGTCCGAGTAATGTGGATATCGACACCGTCGTCATCCGCCCCCGGGATCAAGCCCGGGTCTGGCTCGTCCATCGGGAGCCGAGCGTCGATGGGGCATCCGGGGCGGAACGGTCGGTCGGGACATGACCTTCGTCACCAAGCCACGACCGGGTGCGGCGCTGGCGCTGATCTTTGCCGCCGCCTTCATGGTCGTTTTGGACTTCAGCATCGTGAACGTGGCGTTGGCCGCCATCGAGCGCGAGTTGCACGCCGATGCCACTGCGGTGCAGTGGGTCAACACCGCCTATGCCATCACCTTCGGTGGTCTGTTGGTTCTCGGCGGACGGATGGGTGACCTGTGGGGCCGGCGGCGAATGTTCATCATCGGCCTGGTGGTGTTCTCCCTGGCTTCGTTGGCGGGTGGCCTGGCCGGTGAGCTGTCGACGTTGGTGGTGGCCCGGGCTTTCCAGGGCATCGGCGCGGCGATCGTGGCACCCTCCGCCCTTTCGCTCATCACCACCAGCGTCCCCGAAGAGCCGGGGCGTACCCGGGCCCTCGGCTTCTACGGCGCCACCGCGTCGGTCGGCTTCGTGGCCGGCCTGGTCGTCGGCGGTGTCGAGGCCTGGAGCCCTCCGGTTGCCACCAGCCCGGCGGTGACGGGCCACCACCCGGGCAACCAATCGACTACTCGACAACTACAACCGACACCCACATCAGCAAGGAGAACACAGTGAGACACACCATCTTGGGTAAGAGCGGCATCGAGGTGTCGCGGATCGCCTTTGGCACCTGGCAGCTGGGAGGCGAGTGGGGACCGACCGATACCGCGGTCGCCACCGAAGCCATCCGCCGGGCCGCCGACGAGGGCGTCACCTTCTTCGACACGGCTCAAGCCTACGGCTTCGGGCAGTCGGAGCGGCTGCTGGGGGCGGCATTGGGCCATCTCCCCCGCCAACAGGTCGTCATCGCCACCAAAGGTGGCCTGCGCTCCACCGACGCCGGCCTGGTCCGTGACTCCAGCCCCGGTTGGATTCGAGACGGGGTGGAGTCCAGCCTCCGGGCCCTCAGCACCGACTACATCGACCTCTACCAGCTCCATTGGCCCGATCCGGTGACGCCGTTCGAAGAGACGGCGGAGGCTCTGGCCAAGCTGATCGCCGACGGCAAGATCCGACATGTCGGGGTCTCCAACTTCGACGTCGAGCAAATGGAGGCCTTTAGCGCCACCTTGCCGGTGGAGACGTTGCAGCCGCCTTACCACCTGTTCCGGCGCGACATTGAAGCCGACGTGCTTCCGTATACCGCGGCCAATGACATCGGGGTCCTGGTCTACGGACCTCTGGCTCACGGGTTGCTGGGTGGACGCCTCGCCACCGACACCCAGTTCGCCCCGGGCGATTGGCGATCGAACAGCCCGATGTTCCACGGCGACGCCTACCGGCGCAACCTCCAAGCGGTGGCTCGCCTACAGCAGTTGGCCGAGGAGCAACTGGGTATCACCCTGCCCCAGCTGGCGATCGGGTGGGTGTTGGCCAACCCGGCGGTCGAGGTGGCCATCGTCGGCACCCGGGACCCCGACCACATCGACGATGTCCTGCAGGCGGCGGACCTCGACCTCGATGACGGGGTCATGCAGCGGATCGATCAGATCATGGTCGACGCCACCCCGGTGGCCGGACCGTCGCCCGAGACGGTGTGAGAGGGCCCCGGTCATGAGTGGGCATGCCATCGCTCGACCCGTCAGCCGTCCATCACGGCCGGAGAGTTTCGTTGTTGAACCAGAGAAGGGAGCACAACCATGATGCCGTTGCGACACCAGGAGGAGCCGCCGCTCCAGGTGGCGGTGATAGGGACAGGCACCATGGGCGCAGCCATGGCTCGCCGCCTCCTCGATTCGGGGATGGAGGTAGGGGTATGGTCACGGCACCCGTCGTCGATGATGCCGCTGGTCGACCTCCGGGCCACCGCCTACGCGGATGCGGCCGACGCCGCCCGAGATGCCGACGTGGTCATCAGCATGTTGCCGACCGCCAAGGTGACGGCCGACGTCATGCTGGCCGATCAGACCCTCCAGGCCATGCGGCCCGGAGCGATATGGCTGCAAATGGCGACAATCGGGGTGAGGCCGACCGAACGGCTGGCCACCTACACCCGACAGCGGCGAACCGACGTCGCCTTCGTCGACGCGCCGGTGTCCGGGGCCCCGACCATGGCGGAGACCGGACAACTGGTCATTCTTCCCTCCGGCCCGGAGGCGGTGGAGCCGTCGCTCGAGCCCCTCTTCGGTTTGTTGGGCACCGCCGCCATCTGGCTGGGTCCCGCCGGCGCCGGTAGCCGGATGAAGCTCATCCTCAACAAGTTGGTTGCGTTCCACACCCAAGGGGAGGCCGAGGTCGCCGCCCTGGCGGGGCGGCTCGGGGTGGCATCCCCCTCCTTGTTCGCCGCCATGCGGGACAACCCCCTGGCTGCCAAGTACGCGGTCGGCCAGCTGGCCGGACTGGTCGATCGGGACTACCACCCCGACTACGCATTGGACTGGGCCATGAAGGATCTGAATCTTCTCGCCTCCGCGGTTGCCGCCGCCGGGACTCCGTCCCCCTGGCCAACCCGGTTGGGGGAGGTAGCTCGGCAACGCCAACTGCCTCCGGTGGCCTGAGACGTCGGTGGGCCTAGGCCGGCAGCGCGGCGATCAGGGCGGCTGACACCGCGGCGTCGGACAACGACCCCACCAGGTCGGCGACACCGGTGGCGGCCGCGGCCAGATCGGTCTGGGCGACAGCGCGTTCCTCGGTCGGGAGGACCAGCACCTCGAGGAGGGCGGCCGGGTCCCAATGGAGGGCGGCGGCGCTGTGGAACCAGGCCCCCTCCCGGGTTCGCCGTTGGGAGATGCCGACCACCTTGCGCCCGTCGGCGGTGACCACCTCCCCGGTCCCCACCCCACCGAAGCAGACCAACGACGACCAGCGGGTGCAGGCGGCGAACTCCTCCCGGTGAGGGATCATCCCCCGGCCGCCGAGGGCGGTGAGGGCAGTGGTCCAGGCATCGCCGAACCAGTCGAAGGCCCGACCCACGTCCTCCTGCCACAACCGGTCATTCCGCGGGACCCAGGCGTCGACCCAGACCGGATCGCCGGGCATCACCAGCACCGCACCGCCCCCCGATCGCCGCCGGGCCACCTCGATCCCCCGTGCCTCGGCGAGGTCGGCATCGACGACGGCCCGGTCCTGGGTGGAGCCAAGGACGAGTGCGGGTCGGGCCACCCGGCAGACCGCCAGCGCCCGCCGGTCCGGATCGGTGTCGGTGGCCGGCCACCCTCGGTGGAGATCCCCGGCCGCGCCCTGCCGTTCCTCGATCGACCAGTCGTTCGCCACCATCGCTGCGAAGTCAGGCGATCAGGGGCTCGGAGATCAGGGGCGGAGAACGGTCGATTCCAGGGCTCAGGTAGGTGTGCCAATCGTCGCTGGCTCCCCCGCAGGAGGCGAGCAGCTGGACCCGGTGGTGGGGGGCCACCGGGGTGGTGCGGAGCACCATCCCGGCCTCGTGGGGCAGCCGGTCCTCCTTGCGGGTGTTGCACCGCCGGCAGGCGGCCACCACGTTCTCCCAGGTGTGGGGACCCCCCTTGCTCCGGGGGATGACGTGGTCGAGGTTCTCGGCGGCGGCACCGCAGTACTGGCAGCGCGACCCGTCGCGGGCGAAGACGGTCCGGCGGTTGACCGCCACCCGGTACTGGCGGGGTATGTGGACGTACCGCACCAGCCGGACCACCGAGGGTTCGGGCACGGTGACCTTCTCGGCCCGGAAGACCCGATCGGTGGTGTGGACCAATTCGGCCTTGGTCCCCAGCACCAACAAGACGGCGCGACGCGACGACACGATGCCCAGGGGTTCGAAGGTGGCGTTGAGCACCAGCGCCCGCCGGGACGGCGACATCGGCGACCTGACCGGTTCGGGGGCGGACACCATCGCCTCACCGGCCTTCGACCTTGCCTCCAGCCTCGTCCGTCGATTCACTAGACGGGAAATTAGCCGTGTCCGGCCCGGGATGGGCGATTCCCCTCGTGGCCCGGGTCCGGGGTCCTCCGCGACCGGTCGAGGGCGGGGATGGATCCGCCGGTGGTCCGACACCATTCGAGGTAGGAGACCACGTCGTCGGCATCGGGAGCGGCGTCGGAGCGACCGTAGGCGGTGACCATCCGGAAGCCCCAGAGCCGACCGTCGGGAAGGGGAAGGAACGGGCGCCGCCTCCACCACCCCGGGGCCGCCAACCGGCGCACCGCCCCCAGCGCAGGGAGCCACAGCTTCGGGCGGACCAGCACCGCCGTGACCACCGTCACCATGGTGGCCGACGTGGGCGTCGAGGGTCCGATACTCACCCCGAGGCCGGCGATCCGGTCAGCCCCAGCACCGCCCGGCGACCGACCGCCGCCGCGCCCACCAGCGGGCCGTCGGCCCCGAGGCCGGCCGGCACGATCCGGGTTCCGCGGGAGAAGGTCAACTGGCAGCGGGCGTCCATCTCGTCCTGGGCGGCGGTGAAGAACGGCCGGCCGAACCCGAGGGCCACCGAACCGGCCACCACCGCCAACTCCAGATCCAACAGGTTCGCCACCGTGGCCACCGCCCGACCCACCAGGGTCCCGGTCCGCTTCCGCACTTCGTCGCTGGCCTCGGACGACGGCCGGCCGGTGATGGCGGCGATCGACTGGCCGGAGGCTTCCGCTTCGAGGCAGCCGATGGCGCCGCAGGCGCAGCGCCGACCGTCGGGTTCCACGATCACGTGTCCGATATGGCCGGCGTTGCCATCGGCGCCGTCGAGGAGGCGACCGTCGAGAACGATGCCGCCACCCACTCCGGTGGACACCACCATGGCCAGATAGTTGTCCAACCCCACCGCCGCTCCCCGCCACCCCTCACCGAGGGCCAGCGCCTTGGCGTCGTTGTCGACGGCGGTCGGCAGCTGGACCCGGGTCTCGAGTCGGGATCGGAGGGGAAAGTCCCGCCACCCGGGGATGTTGAGCGGCGAGACGGTGGCCCCGCCCCTCGTCATCGGTCCCCCGCAGCCGACCCCACAGACCACCGGCGACGGCCGGTCCGGGTCCAGGACCCGGTCGATGGCCGCCGACAGCGACCCGAACACCGCTTCGGGGTCGTCGCCCTGAGGGGTGGGGACGTGGGCCTCGGCCAGGATTGCCCCGTCGCCGTCGACCAGCCCGGCCGCCATCTTGGTTCCGCCCACGTCGACCGCGAGCACCACCAGGCTGTCAGGCAACGATTCAGTCGTCGCGATGAAGGCGACCGCGGATCCAGTCCCGCGGATCGTGTACCACGTTGCCCATGTTCCGGCTGTGGATCGACCGGGAGATGTCGTCGATGCCGGCCTTGCCCATCCGCCGGGCATTGTTGGCGAAGACCACTGCAGAGAGAAACATGATGATGACGCCGATGAAACCCAGCACCAGCGACCTCGAGAAGGTCAGCAGCATGAAGACGAAGCCGACCACGAAGACCAGGGCCGACCAGATGCAGTACCGGCCGGCGTGGCGATAGACGGTCTCGGAACGCACTCGCTCCGCGAACTCAGGATCCTCCTTGTAGAGGGACTCCTCCAGTTCGTGGAGAATTCGCTGTTCGTGATCAGAGAGCGGCAAGAGCCCCTCCCCTCCATCTCTTGATCGATCTTGTTGTCATCCTCGACTCCATGATCGCGCACCTCCGTACCTAAAGCATCGCGCATTGGAACAAACGTTGACAATGCGGTCCTACTTTTCGCCCCCGGGGGGGGCAAACTCCCCCCGGAACCCTCAATTTAGGGGTTCCGAGGAGAATCCGGGTCGACATCCGGCTCGGCGGCCGGACCCCACTGGGCCTGGCCCCGCTCCCGGACCCGGAGCCCGTCGGCGTCCACCATCGAGGCCGACCCCACCGACCCGTGGCCGTACCGGGCCCGGATGCTGTCCACCGCGGCTGAAATCCCACCCCACGACTCCTGGAGGCGCTCCGCCTCCTCCCCGGCGCGCTGCATCCGACCCCCGGATTCGGCGTCGATCCGGCGCCCCCCGGGGCCGGCCGGCGGGTCGCCGCCGGCAGTCCCGAGATCCCAGGAAAGCTGCTCGTTGGCTCCGGTGGTGCCGAACCCCGACAGGCTGACCCCGAGGAGCCGCATGCCCTTGGAGAGGTCGACCGATTCGAGCAGCGCCGAGGCGATAGCCCCGATGGACGGGGCCGAGTCGACCGGGGTGAACATGGAATGAGACCGGGTGATCATGGTGAAGTCGCCGAATTTCACCTTGACGGTGATGGTCCGGGCCCCGAGATCGGAACCTCGCAGGTGGGAAGCGGCGGCGTCGACGATCCGGGCCAGGTGACCCTGGATGACTGCCGGATCCCAGAGGTCGGAGGGGAAGGTCTCCTCGTGGCCGATCGACTTGGCCTTCTGGTCGGGGACCACCGGCCGCCGGTCGACCCCTCGGCAGAGCTCGGCCAGGTGGGAGCCCTGGGCCTTCCCCAGCTGGCGCTCGAGGGTGGTGGCCGGGAGGGAGGCGAGATCGCCCACCGTCAGGATCCCGAGGCCGCGGAGGCGGCGGGCGGACACCGGTCCCACTCCCCACAGCGCTTCGATGGGCAGCGGGTGGAGGAACTCCAGCTCCCGGCCGGCCTCCACCACGAAGACCCCCGGCCCCGGCCGGATGCCCGACCGATCGGCCACCGGCTTGGCCGCCTTCGAAGCCAGTTTGGCGATCAGCTTGCTCGCCCCCACTCCCACCGAACAGGCGAGACGGAGCTCCTCGGCCACCCGCCGACGGATGTCCCGGGCGATGGTCGGTCCGTCGCCGAGCAGACGGACCGATCCGGTGACGTCGAGAAACGCCTCGTCGATGGAGATCCCTTCGACCAGAGGGGTCACCGTTTCGAAGATGGCGTGGAGCTTGGCACTCTCTTCGCTGTAGCGCTGGTGACGGCCGTGGACGAACACGGCCTGGGGGCACAACCGGCGGGCCACCGACGAGGGCATGGCGGAGTGGACCCCGAACATCCGGGCCTCGTAGGTGCAGGCGGCCACCACCCCTCGGTTTCCCGAACCTCCCACGATGACCGGCAGGCCGGCCAGGGTCGGATCGTCCAGCACCTCGACCGAGGCGAAGAACGCATCCATGTCGACGTGGAGGATAACCGGGCTGGAGTCATCCACCGAGGCGCAACCTCCGAAACCCCTCGGCATAGGGAACCCCGGCACTTCGTCCGGCATCTTCGGCCGACCCGTGCACCGCCGACGTCGCCCAGTCGGCCCCCTCGGGGAACTGGCTCCGGTGGCAGGAGACCGCCCGCACTTTCACCTCGACGGTGTCGGAGATGTCGACCCAGACGTCGGGTTCGAGGGTGCCGGACAACAGCACGGTGGACACCTGGTGAGCCGGACCGGCATCGGGAAAATAGAGGGGCAGGGCGGCGGCCGGGGCCACCGCGTCGAGCACCGCCCATCCGGTGGCCCGGTGGTCACGATGGTTGAAGTAGTCCTGTCCGAAGAAGACCGCCGTGGGATCGGGACACAACACCACATCGGGCCGGATCCGGCGGATCACCGAGACCAGCGCCTGCCGGAAGCCGGCATCATCGTGGAGTTCCCCGTCGGGGTAGTGGAGCCACTCCTGGCCGGCCAGCCCGAGCAACGTCCCCGCCTCGGAGGCCTCGACGGCTCGCCGGGCGGCCAGCTCCTTGGGCTCGACGGACCCGTCGGTCGAACCCTTGTCGCCGTCGGTGCAGAGGAGCACGTGGACCTCGCAGCCCTCTGCCGACCACGCTGCCAGCGTGCCCCCGCAACCCACGTCGGGATCGTCAGGGTGAGCGTAGATGGCCAGTGCCCGGGCCGGAGTCTCCTCCATGAGCTCCGGCATGCCTAGGACCCAGGCTGCTTGGGGGCGGTGGTCTTGGTCAGGAGCCCGACCTCGCGCCGGAAATCGTCGACCCCCTCGAAGCCCTTGTAGACGCTGGCGAACCGGAGGTAGGCCACCTCGTCCACCAGCCGGAGCCGGTCCAGCACCGCCAGGCCGATCTGCTCGGTGGTGGGGACGCTGCCATCCTCCCGCAGGGAGTCCTCCACCGACTGGGCCATCTCCTCGAGCTGCTTCTCGGAGACCGGGCGGTTTTTGGTGGCCGCCCGCAGCCCGTCGACCACCTTCATCCGGTCGTAGGGGGCCCGGAGCCCGGAACGCTTGATCACCATCATCGGGACTTCGTCGATCCGCTCGAAGGTGGTGTACCGGTGGCCGCAGCCGTGGCATTCCCGGCGGCGACGGATGGCGGTCCCGTCTTCGGCCAAGCGGGAATCGATGACGCGGTCATCGTCGGCCAGGCACCAGGGACACACCACGGGACGAGGATAGTGCCGTGGAGTACCACCTCGGGCGTGGTCGCCGGGGGCGAATTCCGGTCAGCCCCGGGTCAGGGAACGCTGATGTGCTCGCCGGGCTCCACCGTGTCGGACCCGGTCTGCGCCGCCAATTTGGCCACGAGTGGCCGGGGGTCGGCGGAGGGATCGACGGCCGTCGCGATCGACCAGAGGGTGTCGCCCGGCTGCACGGTGTACTCGATGGGGTGGGTGGTCCCCGCCAGAGCGGAGCCGGAGGGGTGGGAGGGACCTCCAGCTCCGCCCAGCGGAAGAGCAAGGCCGACGACCATCAGGCCGGCCAGCGCCAACAGGGTGCGGCGGAGCCTGACCGCCGACGACACCCGGCGGCGGGCCTGGCGAACCGGGACCGGATCGGGGACCAGCGCCAGGACCGGGGACTCGCCGGCGGTCGCCGGCCAGTCGTGCCCGATCACCGGCGAGCGGTTCCGGCCGTCATCCACCAGCCGGAGCGCGACACCGCCCCGGCGGCCCCGGTCGGGGGTCAGCCTGGACGGAAACGAGAGGGCGGCCACTAGCGGGCCTCCCGGATCGAGGATTGAGGGGCGAGATGGCCGCTCGTCGAACGTCTGTTCGTCATGGGCCCATCGAACCACGAACGTCTGTTCGGTGTCAAGCGGTTTGTCGAACGGATGTTTGCTTTTCCGGTCCTCCTGGGTTACCTTCTTACAAACAGACGTTCGCCACCCTGGTCGGGTGGTGGGTGCCAATCAGCAGGGGGATCCCGTGGCCCAGGTACTGAGCATCAAGCGCAAGCAGATATTGGACTGCATCTCCGAATCGCTCCGCGACCGCGGCTACCCGCCCTCGGTCCGGGAGATCGGGGAGTCGGTCGGCCTGGCGTCGTCGTCCACCGTCCATGCCCACCTGGCGGTGCTGCAGCGGGAGGGATACCTGCGACGGGACCCCACCAAGCCGCGGGCCATCGAGGTGCGGTTCGACCCCTCGTCCAAGGTGGTGATGGACTCGCGTCCCATTCGCCACGTCCCGTTGGTCGGCGACGTCGCCGCCGGTACCGGGGTGCTGGCCCAGGAGAACATCGAGGAGCTCTACCCCCTCCCCGAGGACTTCACCGGAACCGGCTCACTGTTCATGGTCAAGGTCCGCGGCGATTCGATGGTCGACGACGGCATCGTGGACGGTGACTTCGTGGTGGTGCGCCAACAACCCGAGGCCGAGCGCAACGAGATCGTGGTGGCCGGCATCCCCGACGAGGAAGCCACCGTCAAGCGGTTCTCCACCCGGGACGGGAAGGTCGTCCTCACCCCGGCCAACCCGCACATGGAGCCGATGGAGTTCGACCCCGACGAGGTGACCGTCTACGGGAAAGTCGTCACCGTCCTCCGACGCCTCTGAGTCAGCGGGTCGGACTGGCCGGGGCGATCCCGCTCATGTCCGGGTAGCGGTCCCCCGACACCGCGCCGGCTGGGAACACCGCTTCGATGGCGGCGAGGTCCGATGGCGTGAGCTCGACGTCCAGCGCCGCCACATTCTCCGCCAGATAGGTGCGTCGCTTGGTCCCCGGGATCGGCACCACGTCGTCGCCGCGGGACAGGACCCAGGCGAGGGCGAGTTGTCCCGGGGCGCAGCCCTTCTCCTCGGCCAACGCCCGGACCCGTTCGACCAGCGCGATGTTCTGGCCGAAGCTCTCCCCTCGGAACCGGGGAAGGAATTTCCGAAAGTCGCCTTCGGGAAAGTCGTCCGGCGAGGTGATCTGACCGGTGAGGAACCCGCGTCCCAACGGGCTGTAGGCCACGATCCCGATCCCCAACTGACGGGCGGTGTCGATGACCCCGTCCTCGACGTCGCGGCTCCACAGCGACCATTCGCTCTGGAGGGCGGTGATCGGGTGAACGGCGTTGGCCCGCCGCAGGGTGTCGGGTGACGCCTCCGACAGGCCGAGGTGGCGGACCTTGCCTACCTCCACCAGTTCGGCCATGGCCCCGACGGTCTCTTCCACCGGCACGCCGGTGTCGGTCCGGTGCTGGTAGTAGAGGTCGATGTGGTCCACCCCCAACCGGGCCAAGGAGGCGTCGCAGGCCCGGTGCACGTACTCGGCGTCGCCCCGGATCGACCGGTTGGCGGGATCGTCGGTCCGCACGATCCCGAACTTGGTGGCCAGGACCACCTCGTCCCGGCGGGAGGCAATCGCCCGGCCCACCAGTTCCTCGTTGGTGAACGGCCCGTACATGTCGGCGGTGTCGAGCAGGGTGACCCCGAGGTCGAGGGCGGCGTTGATGGTGGCGATCGATTCGGCGTCGTCGCCGGCGCCGTAGAACTCGCTCATCCCCATGCATCCGAGGCCCTCGGCCGACACCACCAGCCCCTCGGTACCCAATGTGCGCGCAGGAATCGTCATGCCCCCGAAACTATCGGGTCGCCGACTCCGTCCAGTTCGGATCCCGCCCGAGAAACCCGATGAATTGGTCGATGGCGGGTGCGTCGTCGGCCACCGGGACCACCGCCCCGAAGGCCATGCCCTCCCCCTGGTACTCCGGGGGGAGGGTCACCCGGGCCCGGGCCAGCACGTCGGCCGCCTCGCCTTCGGAGAACGGGATCGGCTGGCCGGTACCCGAAGCCAGGTCCCATCCGTGGGCCAGGTATTCCATCGCCGTCATGTTGAAGACCATCGCCGCCGGCATCATGGTCCCCGAGGAGATGGCCACCTGGCGGTCGAAGCCGAACTGGCTCCATCCGGTCACGATGCCCGACGCGGTCCGGGCGAACGTCTCGGCGGCGTCCGGGCCGCAGACGTAGGCCGAGGGGTCCCCCTCGAAGGTGCGTCCGTTACAGCCGGCTTCGAACACCTGGGCCCACCCGACGATGTGGTTCATCAATTGGTGGACGGTGTAGTCGTCGCAGGGGGTCGCCGCCGCCCATCGATCCGGGTCCACCCCGGCCATCACACTGCTGGTTTTGGTCAGGACCCCGGAGAGCAGCTCGATGTCATCCACGGGGGGACGCTACCCCGGTGGTCAACACCGCGCCGAGGACCGAGGCGGCCTGTTCGAGCTCGGCCAGGCTCACGTGCTCACCGGGGGTGTGGGCCAGCAACGGGTCGGCGGGGCCGAAGTTGGCCGCCGGGATCCCGTGGGCGGCGAAGGAGGCGACGTCGGTCCACCCGACCTTGGCCCGGGGCGGCGCCCCGCTGGCGGCCACCAGGCGGGCCAGGTGGGGATCGTCCAGTGACGGCGGCGCTCCCGCCACCGCTTCCACCAGCTCCCAGGCGTCCCCGGGCTCGAGGATCGGGTCGATGAGCGCCCGGACCCAGGCTTCGGCTTCGGCCGGGGTGCGGTCGGGGGCGAATCGGTGGTTGATCATCACCGTCGCCTGATCGGGGACGACGTTGTTGGCCACCCCGCCTTCGATCTGGACCGCCTGGAGCTGCTCGGCGTACTCGCAGCCGTCGATGACCACCCGGCGGCTGGGGTAGGCGGCGATGGCGTCGAGCACCGGTCCGAGCCGGTGGATGGCGTTCCGGCCGGTGAACGGCCGGGCGGTATGGGCCCGCGCCCCGGCCAGCGCCACCCGGATCCGCATGGTCCCCTGGCAACCCGCCTCCACCACTCCCCCGGTGGGCTCCCCGAGGATGGCGGCATCCGCCTGGAGGAGTTCGGGACGCTGCTGCCACAACTCCTCCAGGCCGCTGGCACTCCGGGCCACCTCTTCGCGGGCGTAGAAACACCAGGTCACGTCCACCACCGGCTCGGGGATGGTCCCGGCCAGGTGGAGGAAGGTGGCCAACCCCCCCTTCATGTCGGCCGCCCCCAACCCGTAGAGGGTGTCGCCGTCGAGGTGGGGGGTGTCGTTCCCGTCGGCGGGGGGCACGGTGTCGAGATGCCCGGCCAGCATCAGCCGGCTGGGCCGGCCGAGGTGGCTCCGGCCCACCACGTTGTCGCCGATCCGGTCGACGGTGAGCCACGGGCAGAGTCGGAGGGCGGCCTCCAACGCGTCGGCCAACTGCCCCTCCTCATAGCTGAGCGACGGGATGGACACCAGGGAGGCGGCGAGGTCGAGCAGATCGCTCGACACCGGTGGGGTCATGTGGACATGCCGTGCTGGCGGAGGATGTCGTTGAGTTGGGCCTTGTCGTGGCGTTGCCCTTCGGCCAGCCGCTTGATGACCAGCACGCAGGGAAGGAAGAACTCCCCACCGGGGAACTCCCGACGCCGCGACGCCTGGACCGCCACGCACCAGGGAGGGACGTGTCCCCGGCTCAGCTCCTCGCCGGTCTCGGCATCGATGACCGGGATGGAGGGATTCAGGATCAACCCGGCGCCGAGCAGGGCTCCCGCCCCGACCCGGGCCCCCTCGGTGATCATGCACCGGCTGCCGACCATGACATCATCCTCGATGATCACCGGGGCGGCTTGGGCCGGCTCCAGGACTCCCCCGATGCCGACCCCCCCGGACAGGTGGACCCGCTCACCGATCTGGGCGCAGGATCCGACGGTGGCCCAGGTGTCCACCATGGAGTCGGCCCCCACCCGGGCGCCGATGTTCACATAGCTGGGCATGCAGATGACCCCGCGGTCGAGGAACGACCCCCAACGGGCCGAGGCCCCGGGCACCACCCGGACCCCGGATGCCGCGTAGCTCCGCTTGAGGGGCAGCTTGTCGGCGTATTCGAACGGGCCGACCTCGATGGTCTCCATCGCCTTGAGCCGGAACAGCATCAGCACCGCCTGCTTCAGCCACTGATGGACCACCACCTGGTCGGTGGCGGGGTCCACCTCGGCGATGCGGGCCTCGCCCCGGTCAAGGAGCTCGATGGCCTCGGTCACCACCCAGAGGGCATCGGTGTCGTCGGGGGTGAGCTCGGACGCCCGGGTCCATAACTCCTCGATGCGGGACTGGAGATCGGCCATGGGAAGAGACGATACCCCCCACCCCCCGGGGCTCTGGAGGGAGGCGAGGGGTCAGTGACCCGACAGGTCCTTCCCGGCCAACCGCTCCCCCACCAGTTGCAGCCGCTCCAGGGGTTGGACCACCGCCACCCGAACGAAGCCGGCTCCCTCCTCCCCGTAGAGGTCGCCCGGGCTGGCCAGCATCCCGCCTTTCATGGCCAGCGCCTCCACCAGGCCCCATCCTCCTCCGGCCACCGATTCGGGTACCGGCACCCACAGGTAGAACCCGCCGTCCGGCATCGGGGTCGGGAGGCCGGCGGCGTCCAGGACCTGGCGGAGGTAGTCCAGCCGCTCCCGGTAGCGGTGGCGCTGGACGTCGACGTGGGCGTCGTCCTCGAAGGCGGCCACCGCCCCGGCCTGCACCGGGCCCGGGACCATCAGCCCGGCGTGGCGCCGGACTTCCAGCAGGTAGCCGACGATGTCGGGATCCCCGGCGTAGAAGCCGGCTCGCACCCCGGCCAGGTTGGAGCGCTTGGACAAGGAGTGCACCGCCACCACGTCGTCCACCCCGGTGGAGAGGATGGTCCTCGGTGGTCCTGACCAGGTGAACTCGGCGTAGCACTCGTCGGAGAAGACCGGGATCCGGTGGTCGCGGCCCCACTCGGCCACCGTCGCCATGTCGGTCAGCAGCCCGGAGGGGTTGGACGGGGAGTTGACCCACAGCAGCAGGGAACGATCCCGGTCGGCGATGGCGATCGAGTCGAGGTCGAGACCGCCGCCGGGAAGCTCCTTCACCGGCACCGGCCGGCAGCCCCCGAGCAGCGCCCCCATCGCGTAGGTCGGGTAGGACACCGACGGGTAGAGGACGGTGTCCCGATCGGGATTGCGAAGCCGGAGGTACTGGGCGGTCGACGCCACGAACTCCTTGGTCCCGACGCAGGCGGCCAGTTGGTCCTCGGGGTCGATGTCCACCCCGAAGCGCCGGGACAGCCATCCGGCGGCGGCCCGGCGGTAGGCGGCCGAGCCGTTGGAGCTCGGGTAGCCGCGCTCGGTGCCGGAGGCGGCCATGGCGGCGACCACCGCGTCGGGGGGCGGATCATTGGGCGTCCCGATCGAGCAGTCGACGATCCCCCCGCTCCCACCGGCGGTGTCGCCGAACCGATCGATGGCCTGGTCCCGCACCGCGTTCAACCGGTCGTAGGGATAGGGGGGCGGGGAGAAACCGAGGCTGGAGCCGGGGATGGCGGTGGTCACGAGGCGGCGAACTCCCGGAACCTCGCCTTGCCCACCTCGTCCAACACCACGTGGAGTCGGGTGGCGTCATCGCCGTTCTCCTCGCTGACGATCTCCCCCTCGCGATGGACGGCGGCCAGCACGTCGCCTCTCGCCCAGGGGATCAGCAGCTCCACCACCCGGCTCCCGACCCGGAGCCGGTCGCTGATGGCGGCCAGCAGGTCGTCGATGCCTTCCCCGGTGCGGGCGGAGACAATGACCGAGCCCGGGTGGGCGTCCATCAGTCGGCGGCTCTCCTCCACCGCCTCCTCCCCCAGGGCCTCGACTTCGTCGGCCTTGTTCACCACCAGCAGCTCCTGGATCCCGTCGGCGTCGATCTCGGCCAGCACCGACCGGACCGCGGCGATCTGGCCCTCGAGATCGGGGGCCGGGCCGTCCACCACGTGGACGATGAGGTCGGACTCCGCCACCACCTCGAGGGTGGAGCGGAACGCCTCCACCACCTGGTGGGGCAGCTTGCGAACGAACCCGACGGTGTCGGTGAGGAGGACGGTCTCGCCCCCCGGCAGTGCCAGCTGCCGGGTTCTCGGGTCGAGGGTGGAGAACAGGCGGTTCTCCACCAGCACGTCGGCCCCGCAGAGCCGGTTGAGGAGGGTGGACTTGCCGGCGTTGGTGTAGCCGACCAGGGACACGGTGCGCTGCCGGGACCGGGCCCGGCCCTTGCGCTGGGTCCGCCGGGTGCGGTCCAGCTGGCGGAGGTCGGATTCCAGTCGGGTCATCCGGCGCACCAGCCGCCGTCGGTCCACTTCCAGCTGGGTCTCGCCGGGTCCTCGGGTGCCGATCCCACCGGCCTGCTGGCTGAAGGCGGTGCCACGGCCCCGCAGCCGGGGCAGCCGGTAACGGAGGAGGGCCAGCTCCACCTGGGCCCGGCCTTCGGGGGTGCGGGCGTTCTGGGCGAAGATGTCGAGGATCACCGCGGTCCGGTCGATGGCCGTCCGGCCCAGGATCTTCTCCAAGTTCCGCTGCTGGGCCGGGCTCAGATCGTCGTCGAACACCACGGTGTCGGCATCGACGGCCAGGCAGATCGACAGCAGCTCTTCCGCCTTGCCCTTCCCGACGTAGGTGGCGGGGTCCGGGGTGGCCCGGCGCTGGATGATCCGGTCCATCACGTCGGCCCCGGCGGTGTCGACCAACCGGGCCAGCTCGTCGAGCCCGGCCTCGGCGGCGGCCGGGGTGGTGTGGGGGAACACCACCCCGACCAGCACGATCCGCTCCCGGAAGGTGCGGGAGATGAGGGTGTCGGTAAAGGCGGACTCGTTGGGACTCATCGTCGGGCGGCGCCCAGCACAATAGAGGGGGAGGCCTCGATGTCGGCCACCTTGCGGACCGGCCCGGCCAGCCGGATCCCGTCGGAGTCGAGGGTGACCAGGAGGGTCCCCCCCGGGTTGTGCACCCGGACCCGGTCGCCGACCAGCCCCCAACTCCGGGCGGCGGCGGCGGCCGCGCAGCTGCCGGTCCCGCAGGCCTGGGTCTCCCCCACCCCGCGCTCCCAGACCCGGAAGGCGAGGTCCTCGGGGGTGGCCCCGATGGCGATGAACTCGACGTTGATGCCGCCGGGGTGCACCCCCTGGAGCCGGCTCCCGATCTCGGCTACGTCCACCCCGGACGGGTCGGGTCCGAGCAGCACCAGATGGGGATTCCCCATGTCCACCGTGCGGGCCCGACGGTCGGCGAACTGCTGAGGCTGATCTGGGCCCAGCTCGGCCTTCCCCATGTCCACCGAGGCATCGGCTTCCCCGAAGGCGTCGCCGGTGCGGTAGTCGATGGTCCGGACCCCGGCCAGCGTCCACACCGTGAATTGCGGGGGTGTCACCAGTCCGGCGTCCACCGCCGCCTGGGCCAGGCAGCGGATCCCGTTGCCGCTCATCTCTGCCTCGGAACCGTCGGCGTTGTGGAGGTCCATCGACAGGTCGGCGCCCTCCCGCCCGGCCACCACCCGGATCACCCCGTCGGCCCCGATCCCGAACCGCCGGTCGCAGAGGGCGCGCACCAACTCCGGTGCCATCCGGCGCCGGTCCTCGACGTCCACCGCCACCAGGAAGTCGTTCCCGGCGCCGTGGTGCTTGGTCATCTCGAGGGTTCGCATGTCGTTCACAATGAGGTCTTCGGTCGGGGTCAGTCTCCCACCCTGGCGACGGGAGGGGGCGACTGCGGGGAGGGGGAACCGGACCGGTTGAACAGCTCGGCGATCCGGGACACGCCGTCCTCCCCCGGCTCCAACCACACGATACGGGGATCCCGGCGGAACCATGCCCATTGCCGGCGGGCGAACGACCGGGTGCGCCGCACCGCCTCGGCCACCGCCTCCGCCAGCGGCACCCCGTCCTCCAGGTGGGAGAGCAGCTCGCGGTAGCCGAGCGCCTGGCGGGCGGTGCGGGAGAGGCCGCCGGGGGCCGAGGCCAGGGCCCGCACCTCGTCGAGGAGGCCGAGGTCCATCATGGCGGCGAACCGCTCGGCGATCCGGCGGTCGGAGGTCTCCGGGTCGTAGGGCACCCCGACCAGGGTCACCCGGCTGGGGGGATACGCCTCCAGCCCGGGCCCGAACGACGAGAACGGCTTCCCGGAGCCGATCGAGACCTCCAGGGCCCGGATCAACCGCCGACGGTTGGTCGGCTCCAGCCGGCCGGCCGCCACCGGATCGAGCGCCGACAGCCGGCCATGTAGCCCGGCCAGGGCTGCCTGCTCCCCCGGGCTTCCCTCCGGTCCCGCCGCCTCCACCTCGTCGCGAAGTCGGGCGGCCACCGCCGGGTACCGACCGGGGAACGACAGGTCGTCGACCACCGAACGGAGATAGAGCCCGGTCCCCCCGACCAGCAGGGCGCCGTGCCCCCGCCCGGCGATCTCGTCGAGGGCGCGGCGGGCGGCGACCTGGAACTCCTGGACAGTGAACTCGGAGGACGGTTCCACCAGGTCGACCAAGTGGTACCCCACCCGGGCCCGCACCGACGGCGACGGCTTGGCGGTGCCGATGTCCATCCGGCGGTAGACGGCCATCGAATCGACCGACACCAACTCCACCGGGCCCGGCCAACCCGGACCGCCGGGTCCCGACGGTTGCGAGGCGTCGGCCACCGCCACCGCCAGATCCGACTTCCCCGAGGCGGTCGGCCCGACCAGGGCCACTCGCGGCGCGGTGGGGTCAGCCGGCAACGACGGGGATGAGGGTGCGGTGCCGGGGTGGGGCGGTCACCTCGACCAGGTCACCGGAGAGATGGTGGCGGGCCGCACCGGTGACCGCCACCTCCGCGAAGGATCCCACCGCCATCCGGGTTCCGTCGGCCGGCCGGAAATGGACCAGCTTGTTCTGGCCGGTGCGGCCGGTAGTCACCGACGGGTCGCGCTTGGACGGCCCTTCCACCAGCACTTCCTCCTGCCGGCCGATGCGGGCCCGGTGACGGAGGAGGGCGGAGCGCTCCACCACCGCCCGGAGTCGCTCCATCCGGTCGATAGTCGTCTCCAGGGGAACGAACCGATCCTCCATCGCCGCCGCCCGGGTGCCGGGCCGGGGGGAGAAGACGAAGGTGTAGGCGCTGTCGTAGTTGGCCTCGGCCGCCACCTCCAGGGTGCGTTCGAAATCGTCCTCCGTCTCCCCGGGGAAGCCGACGATGAGGTCGGTGCTCACCGCCAGATCGGGGATGGCATAGCGGGCGGCCGCCAGCCGTTCCAGGTACCGCTCGGCGGTGTAGCCGCGGCGCATGGCGGCGAGGACGGCGTCGCTACCGGACTGGAGGGGAAGGTGGAGATGGTCGCAGACCTCGGGGGTCTCCGCCATGGCGGCGATGGTGTCGGGCCGGAGGTCCTTCGGGTGGGGGCTGGTGAACCGGACCCGGCGGATGCCGTCGACCGCGCTCACGGAGCGCAGCAGCTCGGCGAACAGCGGTGCCCGCCGAGTGATGTCCCGCCCGTAGGAGTTGACATTCTGGCCCAACAGGGTGACTTCGGAGACCCCCCGGTCGGCCAGAGCGGTGACTTCGGCCACCACGTCGTCCATGGTACGGGACACCTCGCCACCCCGCACCGAGGGCACGATGCAGAAGGCGCAGGAATTGTTGCAGCCCATCTGGATGGTCACCCAGGCGGCGTAGGGGAGGTCTCGCACCGCCCCGACCGCCGCCGCCTGTTGTCCGGAGCCGGTGGGGCCGCCGTCCGGCACCGGCTCGTCGAGGATCTCCACGATGGGGCCGGAGCGGGCCGCCTGGCGCAGCAGCGACGGGGCGTTGGCCAAGTTGTGGGTGCCGAACACCACGTCGACATGGCCGGCCCGTTCCCGGACCCGTTCCCGGTCCATCTGGGCCAGGCATCCCCCCACCGCGATCTGCATGTCCGGTCGGCTCTCCCGGAGGGTCTTCAGGTTCCCGAGGTGCCCGTAGAACTTGTTGTCGGCGTTCTCCCGGATGCAACAGGTGTTGAACACCACCACGTCGGCCGACTCCAGGTCAGGGGTCGACACCAGGCCGTCGGCGGTGAGGAGCCCGGCCAGCCGCTCGGAGTCGTGGTCGTTCATCTGGCAGCCGAAGGTCTGGATGTGGAACGTCCGCGGGGAGGATGTTGCCTCCCCTTCTTCCTCCTCGGTGCCGGTTCTCACCGCCCCATGGTACGGCCCGGTTGGAGACCTACGGGTGGGACGCCTCCACCACCGTGTGGATGCCCCCTCTGACCAGCCAGTCGGTGGTCACCGTCATCCGGCGGGGGGTGATGGCAGCGACCAGATCGTCGAGGATGCGGTTGGTCACATCCTCGTGGAAGGCACCCTCGTCGCGATAGCTCCAGAAGTAGAGCTTGAGCGACTTGAGCTCGACGATCGAGTCCCCGGGCACGTAGGCCACCGTCACGGTGGCGAAGTCGGGCTGGCCGGTCATCGGGCAGACGCAGGTGAACTCCGGGGTCTCGCAACGCACCTGGTAGTCCCGCCCCGGGTGGGGGTTGGGGATGGCCAACAGTTCTTTCGAGGGACGGGAGGGCACGCCCAGACTCTAGGACCCGCCGGACAAGGACCGGCCGGCCGGCTACCGGTCGCCGTCGAAGTCGAAAAGGCGGCCCCCACTGTCGGGGACCGGGTCGGCGTCGGAGCCACCCTCCCCGTCAAACCCTCCGGTCCCGGCCTCCGGCCAGGATGGCTGGCGGGAGCGGAAGAAGTCATCAGTGCCGCTCCGGTCGACGATGAGCCCGTGCATGTCCGGGCTGAGCAGCAGCACCTTCCCGGGGACCTCGGTGTCTTCCATGGCTTCCTCCGCCGCCAACTTCACCTTGGCCCCGTCGGCCCCCCTGCAGATGCCGAGCAGCGAGGGTCCCGCCCCCGACCAGCAGGTGGCCAGGGCCCCGCCGGCGGAGAGCCGGGACAACAGGATGGGGGCGGCCGGGAACATCGGGCTCCGGAAGTCCTGATGGAGACGATCCTCGGTGGCCTCTTTCAACAGCACCCGGCTGTCGGCCAACCCGGCGATCAGCAAGGCCATCCGGGAGAGGTTGAAGGCGGCGCTCTCCCGGGTGACCTCGAGCGGGAGCGCCAACCGGGCCTTGGAGGTGGACAGGGCGGCATCGGGGACGATGACCACGAAGACCAGGCTGACGTCGAGGGTCAGCCGCACCACCCGCACCGCCCCCTTGACCATGGCCGCCGCCACCAGGCCGCCGACCACCGAGGCGGCAGCGTTGTCAGGGTGTCCGTCCATGTAGGCGGCCACCGACAACGGGTCCTTGGATCCGGCGGCGGCCGCCGCAGCGGCGGCCAGCGCCGCCGAGGAGCCGAGCCCACGTCCGACCGGCACCTCCGAGCGAACGGTGATGGCCAGCTTGTCGGTCCCGGCCACGTCGATGGCCACCCGGGCGGCCAGATGGGAGGGGTCGTCGTCCGACAGTCCGGCGTTCTCCCCCACCGATCGAACGATCAGACGGGACGCCTTCTCCACTTCCACTTCGACGTACTGGTCGAGGGCGACCGCCAAGGTGTCGAAACCGGGGCCGAGGTTCGCCGACGAGGCTGGGGCACGAGCTCGCACGCCCTCAGGGTACTCGCCGTATGCGGCCCGGAGCGTGACCAATGTCGCGGTCCGGTGACGGCCGTGGCAACAACCCGTCCCCTACCGATGGGTGAGGCGCCACCACAACGACGGCTCGGGAACCGCCTGGGACAGCCGGAGGGGAACCGACACCGACTGGGACCCGAGAGTGTAGGAGACGGTCCCCACCTTTGCCCCGGTGCGCCCGGTGGAGGGCACCGACAGCGAGTGGCCGGCGACGATGGTCTGGCCCGGCCAGGCCAGCAGAACTGCGGTCCGGCCGGTGACCACGCTGACGTGGTGCTTCACCCCGCCCCAGGTGGACATGGCGGTGCCGACCATCTTGCCCGGCGAGGTGAGCGTCACCGGGACCACCGTGCTCTCGGTGGCGGTGAGCAGGGCCTCAGCCACCGGCCGGGTGAAGTGCTCGGGGTCGGGGATGTAGAGCTCGTCGGGCGGGACGGTGGTGGTGGTGGTCGGCGGGGGCGGGGCGGCGGGCGGCGAACCCGGGGGGGCGGTGGTGGTGGTCGTGGTGGTGGTGGGCGGCGGGATCCCGGCCGGGACCGGCTGTCCGATCACCGCGATCAGCACGATGGTGGTCTGGCCGTCGATCACCCGGCGGCCGGCCAGCACCATGCAGCCGCCGGCCTTGGAGGTGTACCCGGACTTGATCCCCACCACCCCGTAGGAACCGATCTCGCTGACCAGGTTGTGCTGGGTGCCGATCAGCGGGAGGGTCACCGACGACATCGCCACCACTTCGGCGAAGGTGGGGATGGCCATCCCGGCCGCCGCCACCTTCAGGACATCGGCGGCCGACGACATCGAGCCGGGGTCGACCCCGGCGACATCGACGTAGTGGGTATCGGTCATGCCGAGGGAGGCGGCCAGGGCGTTCATCTTGGCGACGAACGCCGCCGGGCTGCCGGCGTCCCACACCGCCAGGGTGTAGGCGAGATTGTTGGCCGACAGCGCCAGCAGACCCTCGAGGAGCTCACGCTCGGTCAGCACTTCGCCCACCGCCACCTCCGCCACCGACCCGTCGGCGCTCTGATCCGACTCGTACTCGGAGACGTCGGCGGCGGTCATGGTCAGCGACGGCCCGGGGGAATTGGACGCCACCGGGTGGTCCCGGAGGATCACCACCGCGGTGGCCAACTTGGTCAGCGAGGCGATCGGGTGGGGCGCCTGGTTGGAGGAGCTGGCCGAGAACCCGAGGGAGGGGATGCTCACCGCCCCCTGCCCGGTCGACGGCCAGGGGAGGACCGGCGGTCCCCCCGGCACCGTCACCGAGGCCAGCGTCGACTCGGCGGTGGGGGCCGGCAGCGGTCGGGTGACGTGCCAGGCCTCCACCGACGCCAGCCCGACGATGAGCACCACCGCGACGATGGACAGTGACCAGGCCAGCCGGTGGGAGCGGCGCGGGCTGTCGCCCCCCTCCGGGGGTTCGCCGGTGGCGGCGGGAAGGTCAGGGGGTCCTGGCACCGACCGGGAAACGATCGGCTCCTCCTTCGTGCTCTCGATCAACGGGTTTCGAGTTCCTCGACCGTCATCAACACCGCGCGAGCCTTGGAGCCCTCCGACGGGCCCACCACCCCGCCCCGCTCCATCAGGTCCATCAGCCGACCGGCCCGGGCGAAGCCGACCCGGAGCTTCCGCTGCAGCATGGAGGTGGAGCCGAGCTGGGATCGGACGACCAGGTCCATCGCCTGGGCCAGCAGTTCGTCGTCGTCGTCGTCATCGGCCCCCCGCTCGCCGGACACCCCCGACCGGGTCACCTCGTCGATACCCGCCACCACTTCCATCTGCCGCTGCCGCTTCCAGTGGGCCGTCACCGCCCGCACCTCGTCCTCCCCCACCCACGGGGCCTGGAGGCGCTGGGGGTTGGACGACGAGGCGGTCACCAGCAGCATGTCGCCCTTGCCGATGAGCCGCTCGGCCCCCGGCTGGTCGAGGATGACCCGGCTGTCGGCCAGGGACGACACCGAGAACGCCATCCGGGAAGGGATGTTGGCCTTGATCACCCCGGTGATCACGTCCACCGACGGGCGCTGGGTGGCCAGCACCAGGTGGATCCCGACCGCCCGGGCCATCTGGGCGATCCGGCAGACCGAGTCCTCCACGTCCCGGGCCGCCACCATCATCAGGTCGTTGAGCTCGTCCACCACGATGAGGATGAACGGCAGCCGCTGGTAGCGGGCTTCGATCTCCTCCGGCTCGTCGCCGTCGTCCTCGAATCCGGTGCCGAGCATCCGCTGCCGGTAGGCCTCCTCGTGGTCGTCCAGCTGGCCGGCGTCCACCGCCTGGTTGTAGCCGGTGATGTCCCGCATCCCCGCCTCGGCCAACAGGTCGTAGCGGCGTTCCATCTCCTTGACCGCCCAGGACAGGGCGTTGGCCGCCTTCTTCGGGTCGACCACCACCTGGGTCAGCAGGTGGGGAAGGTCGTTGTACTGGCCGAGCTCCACCCGCTTCGGGTCCACCAGCATCAGCCGCACCTGATCGGGGGTGGCCCGGGTGAGGATGGAGGTGAGGATCGAGTTGATGCAGGACGACTTCCCCGACCCGGTGGATCCCGACACCAGCACGTGGGGCATGTCGGCCAGGTTCACCATGTAGGCGTTGCCGGCGATGTCCCGCCCGAGAGCCACCTCCAGCGGGTGGTGGGCCTTGGCCGCCTCCGGGGAGGCGAGGATGTCACCGAGGGCGACAAGCTGCCGACGCCGGTTGGGGACCTCGACCCCGATGGCCGACTTGCCCGGGATCGGGGCCAGGATGCGGACGTCGGGGGAGGCCATGGCGTAGGCGATGTCCTTGGACAGCGACGTCACCCGGGCCACCTTCACCCCCGCTCCCAGCTCCAGCTCGTAGCGGGTGACCGAGGGGCCGACGGTGCGGCCGACCAGCCGGGTCTCGACCCCGTGGGCGGCCAGGGCGTGGACCAGCGCGGTGCCGCCGGCGTCCACCTCCCGCTCGTCGACCGCCTGGGGCTTCAGCCGCTTGAGCAGCCCGGGTGGGGGCAGGCGCCATCCCCCCGCTCCCGGGCCCAGCTTCATCTCCAGCTGGGCACCCTTCCCCGCCCGCACCGCGGCGTCGGGCAGCTTGCTCGGGTCCGGGGGTCCGGCCGACCCGGTCACCAGGTCGACCTGGGTGTCGGCGGCAACCGGCAGGGCCACCTCGGGGACCACCCCCATGTCCGGATCGGGGCCCTCGGCGTTGACCAGGGTGGGATCCAACGCCCGTCCGAACGGGTCGGTCGGGTGCTCGTCCTCGACCTCGGCGACGGTCGGCTTCGACCGTCCCTCCGGGCCGCCCCGGGCGACGTCGAACGCCCACCGGGCGGCCACCCCCACCCCGTGGGCGGCGGTCCGCACCGACACCCCGGTGAACAGCACCAGGGCCACCACCATGATGGCCAGCAGGACGGTGGCGGCACCGAACCCACCGAGACCGGCCCGCAGCGGGTTCCCCACCACCGCCCCGATCCAACCCCCGGCGGAGGACAGGCTGGCGGTCGACGCCCCGAGCCGCGGGGATCCGCCGGCCAGGGCGGCGAGGCCGGCGATGGACAGCTGGGTCAGCCCGCCGCCGAGGACGGCCCGGCTCGGATCGCGCCGGGGCACCGGGTCCTCGTCGTGGCTGCGGCCGGCGACCAGCCGGACCCCGACGGCCACCACCACCACCGGCACCAAGAACCTTCCCCACCCGAGCAGATCGCCGAGCGCCCGGCGGGTGCCGTGGCCGACCGGGCCCAGCGCGTCGGCATAGAGGGCGAGCATGGAGAGGAGCCCGACGGTGACCAGCACCACCCCCCAGACATCGGCAGCATGGTCGGCCACCACGTCCCACATCCCGGCCACCATCCCCTGGCCCCGGGACGACTTCCGGGTCGAGCGCGCCCGACCCCGGCCCTTGGCCGTGGATCTCTTTCTGGAGGCGGCGTTATTCCGGGAACGGGAACGAGCCGGGACCGCGGCCCTGGCCTTCGACCGCGAGGCTCCGGATCGACCCGCCGGTCGCTTGGTAGCGGTCGACACAGTGCGGACAGGTTACTCTCTGGGTCCCCCGATCACGGGGACGCCCCCGGGCCTGGAGCTCAGACGGTGACGATGACCGGCACGATCATCGGACGCTGCTTGGTCCGGTTCCCGACCAACTGGCCGAGGGCCTTGCGGGCCACCCGGTTGAGGGTTTCGTGGTCCTGGCTGCCGCCGGCCAACGCCTTGGCCAGCGCGGTGGCCACCAGCTCCCGGGCCTCGTCGAGCAGCCGATCGGTCTCGTCGTCGTAGGCCCAGCCCCGGGTGACGATCTGGGGAACCCCGACCACCTCCCCGCGCTTGAGGTCGATGGTGGCCACCGCCATCACCACCCCGTCCTCGGCCAGCACCTTGCGGTCCCGGAGGACGCCGTGGCCGATGTCGCCGACCGAGCTCCCGTCGACGAACAGGTAGCCGCCGGGCACACTGCCGTCCCGCCGGAGACCGGAGTTGTCGAGCTTCACCGCGTCGCCGTCCTCACAGAGCAGGATCCGGTCGCCGGGGATGCCCATCGAGTTGGCCAGCCGGACGTGATTGGCCATGTGGCGGTATTCGCCGTGGACCGGGATGAAGAACTCCGGCCGGGTCACCGACATCAGAGTGGACAGCTCCCCCTGGCGGGCGTGTCCGCTGACGTGGACGGCTTCCACCCCGGAGTGGATGACCTCCACCCCCCGGCGATGGAGGCTGTCGATGACCCGCCCCACCGACCACTCGTTGCCGGGAATCGGATGGGCGCTGATCACCACCACGTCGTCTTCCCGGAGCTTGAAGAAACGGTTCTCGCCGACGGCCAGGCGGGAGAGCGCCGACATCGGCTCCCCCTGCGAGCCGGTGGAGATCACGCACACCTGCCCGGACGGGAGGGCATCGATCTGTTCGATGTCCACCATTGCCCGGTCAGGGATGTCGAGGAGGCCGAGCTGGCGGGCCAGGGCCACGTTCTTCTGCATCGAGCGGCCGAGGGTGGCCACCTTCCGCCCCCCGGCGATGGCGGCGTCGGCCACCTGCTGCACCCGGTGGATGTGGCTGGCGAAGCAGGTGACCACGAACCGCTTGTCGGGGCGCTCGAGGAACACCCGGCGGAGGGTGGCCCCGACGGTGGACTCCGACGCGGTGAATCCCGGCTCCTCGGCGTTGGTGGAGTCACAGAGCAGGAGCCGGATGCCGGGGTCGGAGGCCAGCGCCCCCATCCGGGCCAGGTCGGTCCGGCGGCCGTCGACCGGGTGGAGGTCGATCTTGAAGTCGCCGGAGTGCAGGATGATGCCCTGGGGAGTGTGGAAGGCGGTGGCGAATGCCTGGGGCACCGAGTGGGTGACGGGGATGAACTCGACGTCACAGGGGCCGATCCGCCGGCGCTCCCCGTCGCGGACCGGAATCCAGGTCACCTGGCTGGCCAGGCCGGCCTCGTCGACCCGGTTCCGGGCCAATCCGAGGGTGAGCTCGGAGCCGTAGACCTTCAACGGCAGGTAGCGGAGGAGGAAGGCCAGCCCGCCGGTGTGATCCTCGTGCCCGTGGGTGAGGATGACCCCGTCGACCCGGTCGGCGTTCTCCTGGAGGTAGGTGAAGTCGGGGAGGACCAGGTCCACCCCCGGCATGTCCGGATCCGGGAACATGATGCCGACGTCGAGGATGAGGATGCGGCCGTCGACCTCGATGCAGGCGCAGTTCCGGCCGATCTCGCCGAGGCCGCCGAGGAACACCACCCGGACGGGGGCGGCTCCCGGGTCACCGCCGGTGAACACCGGACCGGGGGCGTCGACCGGGCGCTGGCGCTTCTTCGGGGTGGAGCCCGGGTTCTTCGGGGTGGAGCCTTGGTGCTTCCCGCCAGAACCCTGGTGCTTCGCCCCCGAACCCTGGGCCGACGGATTGGCACCGGACCGCTTGGCCGTGGCTCCTGCCTTGTTCCCCTGTTTCTTGGACCCGCCGGTCCGTCCCGGGTCAGGCAACCGACTGGCGATTCGATGCGTGCTGGCGGAGCCGTTCGATGACCCCGCGGGCGTCGTCGTCGAGCGACCCCGGTGCCTCGGCGTTGGGCAAGCGGCACTGGCCGGCCGGGAGTCCCTGGGCCCGGCAGGCGGCCTTGGCCGGGACCGGGTTGGGGTACAGCTCGGAGCTCTCGAAGGCGTAGGACTCGGCCAACCGTTGATTGGCCGCCCGGGCCCGGTCGAGGTCGCCGGCGTTGAAGGCAGCCACCATCTCGGCCATGGTCCCGGCCGCCCAGTGGGCGGCGACGCTGACAATCCCCACCCCGCCGACGGCCAGGAACGGGAGGGTGAGCGGGTCGTCGCCGGAGTAGACCTCGAAGCTGTCGGGGGTCTCGGCCACCACCCGGGCGGCGGCGGCCAGGTCGCCGGTGGAATCCTTCACCGCCACGATGTTCGGAACCTGGTGGGCCAGCTCGATCACCAGGTCGGTGCCGATCCGGCGCCCGGTCCGGTGGGGGATGTCGTAGAGCACCACCGGGAGGTCGGTGGCGGCGGCCACCGTCCGGAAGTGGGCGGAGAGCCCGGCGGCCGATGGTCGGTTGTAATAGGGGGTCACCACCAGCACTCCGTCCACCCCGCTGTTGGCCACCGACTGGGTGAAGGTCACCGCGTGGGCGGTGTCGTTGCTGCCGGTCGAGGCGACCACCGGGACGTCGACGGCCCCGGCCACCGCCCGGAACAACTCGAGGGCCTCCTCGTCGGTCAACACCGGGCCCTCGCCGGTGGTGCCGGCCACCACCAACCCGTCGGACCCGGCCTGGACCAGGTGGTCGGCCAGGACCACTGCACCGTCGATGTCGAGGGCGCCGTCGCTATGGAAGGGAGTGACCATGGCGGTCACCACCGAACCGAATCGCGCCATTTGGTCAGCCCCTCATCAGGTGTGTCTCGGAGTTGACACCACGGTGACGCAGGCTACCAGCAGGGGCGGGTCGCCCCGCACCCTGCCGGCGGCCGATAGGAGACTAGGAAGCCGCGGTGGGGACGGCGGCGAAGGAGTCGTACTCCTCGCCGGTGTCCTCCCACGACTCGAACTCGATCACGCCCAGCTCGGTGAACTTGGTCCGGAGCCATCCATCGGCGGCGTCGAGGAGCCCGAGCTTCCGGCAGTTGGGAACGATCTTGGAGAACAACAGGGCCTGGAACTGGGCCCGCTCCGGAGCTTGCTGGACCAGGGGCACGATGGCCTTCGGGTCGATGCCCATCCGGTCCCACACCTCTTGCTGGAGGAAGCGGTCGCGCATCCGCACCGCCGCCTCGAAGGCGAACTCCTGGCGCTCCCGCAACTCGTGGGCATTGAGGCCCTGGTAGTACTCCTGGAGGCTGAGCACGCCGAAGGCGACGTGACGGGCTTCGTCGGCCATCACGTAGCGCAGCAGCTGCTTGAGGAGGGGATCCTGGGTCAGCTGGGCCATGAAGCCGAAGGCGGCCAGCGCCAACCCCTCCACCATGATCTGCATGCCGAGGTAGGTCATGTCCCAGCGGGAGTCGGCGATGATGTCGTCGAGCAGCATCCGGAGGTGGGCGTTGATCGGGTAGTGCCCCGAGCACTTCTCGTCGAGATACTTGGCGAACACCTCGACGTGACGGGCCTCGTCCATCACCTGGGTGGCGGCGTAGTACTTGGCATCGATCCAGGGGACCGACTCGACGATCTTGGCGGTGCACACCAGCGCGCCCTGCTCGCCGTGGAGGAACTGGGACAGGGTCCAGTTCTGGCTCTCCACCCCGAATTGGATCCATTCCTTGTCCGACCACTTCTCCGCGGGGGTGCCGCTGAGGTCGACCCCGGCGGTGAAGCCACCGGTGGCAATGGCGTTCTCCTCCACCAGCTTCTCCTGGTCCACCTCGATCTCCCAGGGCAGGTCGGTCTCGCCGTTCCACTGCGCCTTCTTGGCCTTCTCGTAGAGCTTGTTGAGCTTGGGCCGCGACCCCTTCTCGTAGTCCCAGGTGAAGATGGTGTCGTAGTCCGAGTGCACCGAATGCTTGCCGTCGGCATCCTCGGTCCCGACCACGGACAGGATCGCCTCGAAGTCGTCGATCTCCTCCCGGCCGATGATGTCCTCGGTGTTGCTCATGTCAATGCTCATCGCACGTCCCCCTTGGAATGTGTGGTGGTGGTGGTTGGGTGGGTCTGCTGGTACTGGGATTGATGGAAGCGGTCGGTGTGCTCGGCCCGGTCGCCGGCGAACGACGAGAGGTCGACGGGCTCCGACCGGTCGGGAGCCCGCAGCGCGGTGATCCCCGGGAGCACGAAGGTCTCGATCAGGTGGCGGGCCCGCCCGGCGTCGGTGAGATCCATCTCCGCCGACGGGGCGATGCAGTAGCTGAGGACGATCCGGGTGGCCCACTCCGCCACCCGGGCGGCTTCTTCGGGGTCCATCCAGCGGATGAGGAACGGGGAGATGAAGCGGGCGGCCGTCCCGAGCAGCCGGTTCGACTCGCCGAAAGCCAGATGGCCGAGGACCACGTCCGGCTCGTGGGCGACCATGTAGGTGAGGGCGGGGTGGCGGGTGATCCGGGTCACCGCCTCGACGATCCCGATGACCAGGACATCGGAGAGGTCGTCGGCAGCTCCCATCCGGGCCCCGAGGGCGGAGAACAGCCGGGCCATCTCCGTCTCGGCCACCGCCGCCAGCAGTTCGTCCTTGCCCCCGGGGAACACCCGGTAGACGGTGGCCCGGGAGACGCCGGCCCCGTGGGCCACGTCGTCGACGGTGGTCTTGGCGGTGCCCTGCCGGGCGATGCAGTCGAGCCCGGCATCCACGATCCGGATGCGGTGGGGGGAGACGGCGGCACCCTGGGCGCCCTCGGTGCTATTGCCGTGCACGACTCGGAGTCGCACCCCCTGTGCTGCCACGGATGGAACAGTAGGTCGATATTTGTCTCATTGTCAAGGATCCCCCGGCGACGGCGCCGAACCCCGGGGCTCGGGCCCGACCACCACCCCGGCCAGCAGCTCGCCCCGCACCAGCTCGGCGACCTGGGCGGGGTCCTCCAGGTCCCACCGACCCGGCGAGGCCATATAGGACAGCACCATCCGGGCCAGGAAGTCGGCCGCCTCGTCGGGGTCGACCCCCGGGGCCAGCCCGTGCTGGTGGAGGTAGGGAATGAGGAAGTCGGCCACCGCCCCCCGGATCCGGTTGCTCTCCACCGTAAGGGTGGGGAGCAGGGTCTCCGGCTCGGTCTCCATCACCCGCTGGAGGACCTCGTGCTCCAGGATCGACCGGTGGGCGAAGCGGATGCCCCGTTCCATCACCGCTTCGAGGCTCTCGGCCCCCTGGACCTCGTCGTAGAGCCGGCCGAAGAACACCAGCAGCTGCCAGACCACCACGTCATGGATCAGCTCGTCCCTGCCCCCCGGGAAGTGCCGGTAGATGGTGGCCCGGGACACCGCCGCCTCCCGGGCGGCGTCCTCCACGGTGGTCTTGGCCAGGCCCCAGCGGGCCACGCAGGCATAGGTGGCCTCGATGATGCGCTGGCGGGTGTCCTCCATGCCGGCCGGCCGGATCAGAACCCGAGCAGGGGCTCGAGCCCGAGGGTGAGGCCCGGCCGATCGGCCACCGCCTTGACCGCCAGGACCACCCCGGCCATGAACGACGTCCGCTCGTAGGAGTCGTGGCGGATGGTCAGGCCCTGCCCGGTGGCGCCGAACAGGACCTCCTGGTGGGCGACCAGGCCCCGCAATCGCACCGAGTGCATCCGCACCCCCCCGGGGCCGGCTCCCCCCCGGGCGCCCTCGACCATCACCCGGGTGGTGCGGTCGGCGGGAAACGGGTTGGCCCCGGCCGCCGATCGGGCGGCCGCCATCCGCTGGGCGGTCTGCATCGACGTCCCCGACGGGGCGTCGATCTTCCCGTCGTGATGGAGCTCGACGATCTCCGCCTCGTCGAACCAGGGGGTGGCGATCTCCGCGAACCGCATCATCAGGACGGCGCCGATGGCGAAGTTGGGGGCCAGGATGCAGTTGGGGGTGCCCTGGTCGGGACCGGCGAACAGCCGGTGGAGGGTGGCCATGTCCTGGTCGTCGAACCCGGTGGTGCCGACCACCACATGGAGGCCGTGCTCGGCGGCCCAGGCGAGGGTGGACCGGGCCGCCTCCACCCGGGTGAAGTCGACCACCACCTCGGCGCCACCATCGACCAGCGCGGCCAGATCGACGGCAATGGGGAGACCGGCCACCTCCTCCCCCGCCACCTCGGGGTCGATCGCCGCCACCAGCTCGAGCTCGGGGTCGGCGGCCACCGTGGCGCACACCTCGCGGCCCATCTTCCCCCCGGCACCCACCACTCCGACTCGCATACGCCAACCCTATCGTCGGCCACCCCCGCCTCCCGGGGAGCCGACCGCCCCGGTCGGGTCAGCCGACGCCCAGCGAGTCGGGATCGAAGTCCGAGGCGTCGAAGGGGCCGACCACCGACAGGGTGCGGGGAGCCCCCACCAGTTCAGCGGCAGCGGCATGGACGTCTTCGAGGGTCACCGCCTCCACCCGGGCGACCACCTCGTCGATGGTCAGCACCTCGCCGTGGAGGAGCAGGCCGGCGCCGATCCGGCCCATCCGGGCCCCGGAGTCCTCACAGGCGAGGATGGACTCGGCCCGGAGGTTCCCCTTCGCCACCGCCAGCTCCCGCTCGCTGATGCCGTCGGCCCCGAGGGACTCGAGCTCGCCGACCACGATCTTCAACACCTCGGAGACATGGTCCGGGGAGGTCCCCATCCCCACGCTGAGCACCCCGGCGTCGCGATAGGTCACCCGGTCGGACCAGACCGAATAGGCCAGGCCCCGGCGCTCCCGGATCTCCTGGAACAGCCGGCTCGACAGGCCGCCGCCGAGGACGTGGTTGAGGATGGCCAGCGGGTAGCGGCGGGGATCGAACCGGTCGACCGAGCGCATCCCGAGGACGATCTGGGTCTGCTCGGTGGCCCGGCGGGTCACCTGCAACGGGATCACCCGGTCGGCCGGCGGAGTCCGGGTGGGGGTGGTCCCCCCGGTCTGGCCGGTGAACCGGGCCTCCAGGCCGGAGATCACCGCGTCGTGGTCGAGGTCCCCGGCGATGGCGGCCACCATGTTGGCCGGCCGGTAATGGAGCTCGAAGAACTGGCGGATCTGGGCGGCGGTCATCGCCTCGATCGACTGGTGGCTCCCCAGCACCTCCCGGCCCAGGGGGTGGTCGGGGAACAGGATGGCGGAGCTCTGCTCGGCGGCGAGGTCGGCGGGCTCGTCGGCGTGCATGAGGATCTCGTCGAGAATCACCGACCGCTCGGCATCCAGGTCGGAATCCCGGAGGGCGGGCTGCCACATGATGTCGGAGAGGATGTCGAGCCCCAACGGGAGGTGCTCGGCCAGCAGCCGGATGTAGAAGGAGGTGTACTCCTTGGCGGTGAAGGCGTTGAAGTCGCCCCCGACCTCGTCGACCGCCTCGGCGATGGAGGAGGCGGAACGGTCCTCGGTGCCCTTGAACAACAGGTGCTCGAGGACGTGGGAGGTACCGGCCCGCTCGACGGATTCGTCGCGCGAGCCGGTCCCCACCCAGAAGCCCAGGCATACCGATCGGGCATCCGCCATCCGCTCGGTGACGACAGCCAACCCCGAGGCCAGCCGGTCGGTACGGATCACGAGATGCCGGCTCCGGTCATGCCGGCGACTTTACCGGCGACGGCGGCCACCTCGGTTGCGCCCGCCGCCCCCACCGGAGCGCTCGGACGGCTGCTCGGCTCCCGCCGGGCCGAGGTCGCCGAACTCCTGCACCAGCTCGGCCTGGAAGGCGTCCTCGAACGACGCGGCGCCGGACACCGGCGCCGACTCCGTGCGGGTCGAGGTGCGAGCCGGCTCCCGCCGCGAGTCCCGGTCACCCGGGTCGGCGTGGTCGCCACGGGGGCGGTCACCCCGGTCGCCGCGGTCCGAACCGCGGTCGGAGCGCCCGCCGCCGTTGCTGTCGGAGCGACCCGAACCCGAGGACCGCTCGTCCTCGGTGGGCTCGCCGGCCAGCGACAGGGACACCTTGCCCTGCGGGTCGATGTCATCGACCTTCACTTCGACCGGCTGGCCCAGCTCGAGCACGTCCTCGACCCGCTCGACCCGCTTGCCCCGTCCGATCTTGGAGATGTGCAACAGCCCGTCCCGACCCGGGAGGATGTTGACGAAGGCCCCGAACTTGGTGATGTTGACCACCTTGCCCTGGTAGATGGCGCCGACCTCGGCCAGCGGCGGATCCAGGATGGTGGAGATCCGTCGGCGGGCTTCTTCGACGGCGTTGCCGTCCTTGGCTCCGATGGTGACGGTCCCGACCATGCCGTCGTCGTCGACGGCGATGTCGGCGCCGGTCTCCTGCTGGAGGGCGTTGATGACCTTGCCCTTGGGCCCGATGACCTCGCCGATCTTGTCCATGGGAATCTCGAAGGAGACGATCTTCGGGGCCGAGGCGGCCACCTCGCCGCGAGGCTCGGCGATGGCACCGGCCATCACCTCGAGGATGGTCAGCCGGGCTTCCTTGGCCTGGAGGAGCGCCTTGGCCAGCACGTCAGCCGGCAGGCCGGCGATCTTGGTGTCGAGCTGGAGGGCGGTGACCACGTCCTTGGTCCCGGTCACCTTGAAGTCCATGTCCCCGAAGGCATCCTCGGCTCCGAGGATGTCGGTGAGGGTGACGTAGTTCCCGTCGTCGTAGACGAGGCCCATGGCGATACCCGCCACCGGCGCCCGCAGCGGTACCCCGGCCGCCATCATCGACAAGGTGGAGCCGCAGACCGAGGCCATCGAGGTGGAGCCGTTGGAGGCCAGCACGTCGGACACCAGGCGGAGGGTGTAGGGGAAGTCCTCCTCGTAGGGGACGACCGGCAGCAACGCCCGCTCGGCCAGCAACCCGTGGCCGATCTCCCGGCGCTTGGGTCCCCGCATGAAACCGGTCTCGCCGGTGGAGAAGGGCGGGAAGTTGTAGTGGTGCATGTACCGCTTGTGGTCCACCGGGGTGATGGTGTCCAACAGCTGGTTCATCCGGGGCATGCCGAGAGTGGTCACGTTGAGCACCTGGGTGTCGCCCCGCTGGAAGAGGCCCGAACCGTGGGCGGTGGGCAGCAGATCGACTTCGGCCGACAGCGGCCGGATCTGCGAGGTGTTCCGACCGTCGATGCGGATGCCCTCCTCCACGATCCGCTTGCGCACCAGTTTCTTGGTCAGTCCCCGGACCGCCTCTTTGATCTCCCGTTCCCGGTCGGGGAACTCGGAGCCGAGGGCGGCGACGATGGACTTGGTGGCGGCGTCGAGGGCGGCGTTGCGCTGCGCCTTCTCGGTGAAGGCGTTGGCGGTCGACACCGACTCGGTGCCGATGGCGACGACCCGCTCCCACACGTCATCCCCGTAGTCGGAGAAGGTGGAGAACTCCAGGGGCACGATGGCACCCCGGGCGGCGACATGGGCCTCGACCAGCTGGCGCTGCAGCACGATCGACTCGCGGATCCAGGTCTTGGCGGCCTCCAGGCCGTCGGCCAGCACCTCTTCGGTGACCTGGGGGGCGCCCTCGTCGTAGTACTGGAACGAACGCTCCGTGCCGCCGGCTTCTACCATCATGATGGCGATGTCGGCGTCGGCGGCGTCGCTGAGGGCCCGGCCCGCCACCACCAGCTCGAAGGTGGACTCGTTACCCTCCTCAAAGGTGGGATGGGGGATCCAGACCCCGTCGGTGGAGTAGGCCACCCGGACGGCACCGATGGGGCCGTCGAAGGGGATCCCCGACAGCATCAGCGCCGCCGAGGAGGCGTTGATGGCCAGCACGTCGTGGGGGTTGACCTGATCGGCGCCGAAGATGGTGCCGACCACGTGAACCTCATTGCGGAAGCCCTTGGGGAAGGACGGGCGCAACGGCCGGTCGATGAGCCGGCAGGTGAGGATGGCCTGATCGGAGGCCTTGCCCTCCCGGCGGAAGAACGAGCCGGGGATCTTCCCGGCGGCATAGGCCCGCTCCTCGATGTCGACGGTCAGCGGGAAGAAGTCGGCGCCCTCCCGGACGGATCGGGAGGCGGTGGCGGTCGCCAACAGGATGGTGTCCCCGATCCGGCCGACGACGGCGCCGTCGGCCAGCTGGGCCAGCTTTCCCGACTCGAAAGTGAGAGTGCGATCGGTGCCACTAATAGGGGCGGATACTGAAATGGCGTCTGACATGACGCTCCTTGGTTTGCTCGGGGGCTCCCGAGCCAGTTCCCAGTTGTCGAACACCCCAACCCTCGATGGAATCGGGTACTCGGCAACTGGTGACTGACCTCGAAAGGAGCCCGGTGTCTCTGTCTACGGCCCGCCACCGATGTGGCCGGCCGGTGCTGCTACCGATCGACACCGTGTCGATCGGCTGACCAACAGCAAGGTGCCGTGGGCCAAGAATGGCACCGCCCGGCCGAAGCCGGGCGATTGAGTGGTTACCGCCTAACGGCGGAGGCCGAGGCGACCGATGATGTCCCGGTAGCGCTCGACGTCATTATTCCTGACATAGTCCAGAAGTCGACGGCGTCGACCGATCAACTTGAGCAGACCCCGTCGGGTGTGGTGATCACCTTTGTGAACCTTGAGGTGGTCGGTGAGGTGAGTGATGCGCTCGCTCAGAATGGCGATCTGCACCTCGGGTGAACCGGTGTCGGTCTCGTGGAGCCGGTACTCGGTGATGGTGGCCTGCTTGTCGGGCATATGCGGGGTTGACCTCTGGGATGTTCGGAATGGCCGACGGACGGGGCCCGTTGACCTATCCACTCTAGCAGCGTCGGCGGGACCAGCCGCGATGGCGGGTCCGGGGACGCGTCGAATCCGGCCCCGAAGGGCCGGATTCGAAGGGAAATCGTGTCAGGGTTACTTGTTGGGCTGGGGGGTGACCCGCAGGTAGGGCTTGAGCGCCTTGAACCCCTTGGGGAACTTCTCCTTGGCGTCCTCGTCGGACACCGCCGGGGCGATGATCACGTCCTCGCCCTCTTTCCAGTTCACCGGCGTCGCCACCTGGTAGTTGGCGGTCAGCTGGAGGGAGTCCAGCACCCGGAGGATCTCGTCGACGTTCCGGCCGGTGGAGGCCGGGTAGGTCAAGGTGAGCTTGACCTTCTTGTCGGGGCCGATGATGAACACCGACCGGACCGTGAGGGTGTCGTTGGCGTTCGGGTGGATCATGTCGTAGAGGTCGGCCACCTTGCGGTCCTCGTCCCCGATGAGCGGGAAGTTGAGGGCGGTGCCCTGGGTGTCCTTGATGTCCTCGGCCCACTTGCCATGGGAGGTGACGTCGTCGACGGACACCCCGATCAGCTTGGTGTCACGCTTGTCGAACTCGGGCTTGGCCTTGGCGAACCCACCCAGCTCGGTGGTGCAGACCGGGGTGAAGTCCTTGGGGTGCGAGAACAGGATGCCCCAGCTGTCCCCCAGGTACTCATGGAACCGGATGGTCCCCTCGGTGGTCTCGGCGGTGAAATCGGGGGCTTCGTCGCCCAATCGAATGGCCATGTGTCACTCCTCATGTGTTCGGTGGACCGGTGCTGAGGTCCGGATCGCGACCCTCACGATCCCCGTCGTTATCATCAAGCTAGACGAACCTTCGCCTATTGTCGACTTGATGGGTCAAGTTTAGAGGTCGGGCTGGCCCGGTCGACCGGGTGACCGGTGGCGGGCAAGATGTTCGCCCATGCCCGACATCGCCGCCTTCGACTTCGACGGAACCCTCACCACCGGCGGCAGCGTGTTCGACTTCCTCTCCGCCGTCACCGATCGCCGGAAGGTGGCCAACGCCTCGGTCTCCCTCCTCCCCCAGTTGGCCCACGCCGCCCTGGCCGGGGGCGAGGTGGCCGACCGGACCAAGGAGCGCCTGTTCGAGTTGGTGCTGGGGGGCACCGAGACGTCCCACTTCGAGGCGATCAGCGTCGCCTTCGCCGAGCGTCACCTGACCGGCCACCTCCGTCCCGACGTCCATCGGCGGTGGCGGTGGCACCAACAGCGCGGCGACCACACCGTCATCGTGTCGGCTTCCCCGGAGGGCTACATCGCCGAAGCCGGACGCCTCCTCGGAGCCGACCATGCCATCGCCACCCGGCTGGCCACCGAGGAGGGTCATCTCACCGGCCGCTACGACGGGAAGAACTGTCGGGGGGCCGAGAAGCTACGTCGGCTCCGGGAGTGGACCGGCCGGCTGGAAGAGCCGACCGGTCGCCTCTGGGTCTACGGCAACAGCCGGGGCGATCTGCGGATGATGGAAGCCGCCGATGTCGGCGTCAACGTGGGACGGTTGGGCTCCCTCGGCCGGCTCCGCCATTTCCCCGGACTGGCCGCCAGCGAACCGGCGACCTAGCCACCCCCGGGCCGGGTTACTCCGCCGAGGGCGAACCGAAGAAAGTGGCATCGCCGAAGGCGAAGACGCTGCCATCGGCGGCCACGATCCAGTAGCCGTTGCGGTCGGTGGTGGCGGCCATCCCCACCACCGGTTGGGCCAGGGCCTGGTTGGCCACCGACCCGAAGAAGGGGGCGTCCCCGAAGGAGAAGATCCCGCCGTCCGACGCCACCAGCCGGTAACCGCGGCCGTCGACCGAGGTCGACATCCCGACCACCGGTTGGTTGAGGGTGATGGCCCCGGTGGAGCCGAAGAAACCGGCACTGCCGAAGGCGAAGATGCCACCATCCGACGCCACCAGCCAGTAGCCGGCCCCGCTCGGGGTCGACGACATCCCCACCACCGGCTTGTTCAGGTGGAGGGCGCCGGTGGAGCCGAAGAAGCCGGCGTCGCCGAAGGCGAAGATGCCACCATCCGACGCCACCAGCCAGTACCCCCGCCCGTCGGGGGTGGCGGCCATCCCCACCACCGGCTTGTTCAACTTCAAGGCGCCGGTGGATCCGAAGAAGCCGGCGTCGCCGAAGGCGAAGATGCCCCCGTCGGAGGCCACCAGCCAGTATCCCCGCCCGTCGGGGGTGGCGGCCATGCCGACGATCGGCTTGTTGAGGGCGATGGCGCCGGTCGACCCGAAATAGCTGGCATTGCCGTAGGAGAAGATGCCACCGTCACTGGCCACCAGCCAGTAGCCCTGCCCGTCGGCAGTGGAGGCCATCGCCACCACCGGCTTGTTCAACAGGGTGGAGGTAGTGAACCAGTTCGACTTGAGGCCGACGGTGCCGGCGAACTGGTCGCCGGTCAGGGTGACGTTCTGGTTCGACCCGACCAGGGTCAACGACGTCACCCGGCCGCCGAAGTCGCCGAACCCGTTGCGGGCGGTGATGTTGAAGGCCTGGAGGGTGCCGAGCTGGGGCCAGTCGGCCTGGATCTGGGACACCGGGATCGAGGCCGTCCAGGTATGGTTGGGATTGCAGGCCCCCGGCACGCAGATCGAGTCGCCGGTGTCGGGCACCGCCGGGAAGCCCAGCGAGTTGCCGGGGTTGGTGTAGCCGCCGGTGGAAGCCGAGTACTGGGTGGCGGCCACCGCCCCCCCGGGAAACTCCATCACCTGGCCGGTGGTGGCGGTGGCGGCCAGGTCCGTGAGGGGGTTCTCGTTCTTGGTTCCCTGATAGGTCTGGCAGTTCAAGTCGCAGGTGTCGGTGTAACCGAAATAGGAACCCAGCCCCGCCATCACGTAGGAGCGGGCCGCCACCGCCTGAGCTTCCAACTCCTGGAATCCCCACGGCTGTCCCTGGGGACCGGCTCCACCCAACGTGCCCCAGGAGGCGGATGATTCATTGGGCACCACCCCGGCCACGTACTGCTCCAGGGGCACGAAGTTGACGGTGCGGGGCTGGCCTTGATAATCGGTGCCTTGGATGTTCCCCCGCATGGTGAGGTTGCCACCGCCCTGACACAGCTGGAGGGCCTCACTCCCGGTGGCCGGGTCCCCGAGATCGGGGTTGTGGTTCGGCACCGCGGTCGGATTGGTGACATTGGCCGCCACCGCCCCGTTCCAGGGTCCGGCACAGCCGCCGCCGACGGTGACGTTCCAACTGCCACCGCTGCCGTTGTTGGTCATCAGCACCGCCTGCCCGGCCGGCACCGGCAAGCCGGCCGCCGAGAACGGGGACCCGGAGGTGACGATCACCGTGTTTTTGTTGTTCTCGGAGATCTCCACCCCCACCTGGGTGGCCTCCGCCGGCCCGCTCAGGCCCGACAGCGTGGTGCCGCCGTAGTAGTGGGCCACGATCGTCTGATAGGGGGTCTGGGCCAGCGCGTAGCCGAGGGCACCCCACTGCCCCATCCCGTGGCCGTGACCGAACCCGTGACCGGTGAGGGTCACCACCGACGACGGGAAGGGGGCGGCCTGCGCCGGGGTGGGCAGGCTCAGGAGGGGGGCGCCCAGCACCGCCGCCGTCACCAGCGCCGCCAGCGGGCGCCGGGACCCACCCCCACTTCCCGTTTTCAACAGTCGCCCACGCACGTTGCCCGCGACACTACCGGCGGGGGCCGGCAAAACGGGTGACGCCCAACCCGGAAATAACCGCCCGGGTCAGTCCTGTCCGGCCGTCTGGGCGGCGAACACCGCCGGCATGGAGCCGAAGAACCCGGCGCTGCCGAAGGCGAAGATCCCACCGTCGGCGGCCACCATCCAGTACCCGCTGCCCCGGGGGGCCACCGTCATCCCGACCACCGGGAGCACCAGATTCAGGTTGCCGGTGGATCCGAAGAAGCCGGCGCTGCCGAAGGCGAAAATGCCCCCGTCGGAGGCCACCAACCAGTAACCGCCTCCGTCGGGAGTGGCGGCCATCCCCACCACCGGCTTGTTCAAGTGGATGGCCCCGGTGGAGCCGCGGAAGGCGGCGTCGCCGAAGGCGAAGATCCCGCCGTCGGAGGCCACCAGCCAGTAGCCACCCCCGTCCGAGGTGGCGGCCATCCCCACCACCGGTCGGTTGAGGGCGAGATTGCCGGTCGAGCCGCGGAAGGTGGCATCGCCGAAGGCGAAAATCCCCCCATCGGAGGCGACCAGCCAGTAGCCGCCCCCGTCCGGGGTGGCGGCCATCCCCACCACCGGTTTGTTGAGGGTGAGGGCACCGGTGGATCCATGGAAGGCGGCGTCACCGAAGGCGAAGATGCCACCGTCGGAGGCCACCAGCCAGTAGCCCTGGCCGTCGCGGGTGGCGGCCATCCCCACGATGGGTTTGTTGAGGTGAATGCCGCCGGTGGATCCGAAGAAGGCGGCGTCGCCGAAGGAGAAGATGCCACCGTCGGAGGCCACGTTCCAGTAGCCCTTGCCGTCAGGGGTAGCGGCCATCCCCACCATCGGCTGGGTGAGATGACCGGGGGCGCCCTGGACCAGGAAGCCGGTGAGTTGAGGGTCGTGATGGAACATCGGCCACGACCGCTTCCCCAGCGAATGACCGGCGGAGCCGGCCACCTCGTAGTGCTGGATGATGCCCTGATTGGCTGACCCGTAACCGGCGATGGTGATGCCGATGGTGCCGTTGGGGTCGATGGCCACCATCGGAGTGTTCTGAAGCCCGAGGGTGCCCGCCCCGAGGGTGGCCACCACCGCGGCGGTCTTCCCGTCATAGATGACCAGACCCGAGGTGGTCGGGACCAACACGTCGTTGTAGCCGCCTCCGGTGAGGTCGGCAGTGGCGATCCCCCCGATGATCCGGCCGGGAGTGGTTTGGGGCCAACCGGGGAGCGGCTGGCCATTGGCGCCGTTCAGCACCCACACCGATCCATTCGATCCGGTGTCGGCCCCTTCGATCACCTGCTCGGAGCCGTCGCCCACGGTGTCGCCGATGGCCGGGCTGTCCACCGTGTTGCCGCCGAGGTTGGTCTTCCAGGCGATGTTGCAGTTGGCGTCGGCGCCGAACACCGAGTTGGAGTCGGAGGCACCCGGGTAGAAGGAGCCGGTGCCGAAAGCGATCCCCATTGCCCCTCCACCTAGGAAGTTGCCGACCGCCGGCGAAGAGTCGACCGTCTGGTTGACGTCGTGGCTGCAGATGAGGTTGCCGCCCCCACCGATGACCCGAAGGTGTCCGCCGTTGGTATAGGTGACACCGTTGGCAACGCCAGCGGTGGAGTCGCCTCCTTCCACGATCTCGGTCTGGCCGTTGCCGTAGAGGTCGGCCAACGCCGGGGTGGTGAAGGCGCTATCGGCGGTGAAGAACGGCCAACCCGGGAGCAAGGCCCCGTTGACCGCGTTCAAGGCGTACTGAGCCTGGCCGAGCGAGGGGGCGGTGACCCCGGTCACTCCGCCGATGTTGCCCACCGCCATTGACGCCTGTACCCCCTGGGGGCCTTGGGCATCGATGGCGTTGACTCCCCAGACCTGGGCGCCGACATGATTGAAGGCGTAGTACCCGCCGACGTGGGGATTGGCGGCGTTCCCGCCGCCGACGAACACGGTGTCCAATCCACTGCCATCGACCGAGGCGGAGGAGGGAGTCGAGTCGATCGGCACTCCCCCGGTGTGGGCCGGCCATCCGGCTGGCGCCGTCCCGTTGGCGAGGTGGAAGGCCCACAGGGTGCCGGTCCGGTCACCCACCACCACCGAGGGTGAGCCGTCGAGGTTGGCTTCCGAGGGCGACGACATGGCGATGGGCGAACCACCGTCGGGCAGGGTCTGGGTCCAGACCAACGAGGCGGTGACCGCGTGGGCCTGCACCGCCTGAGGACTCGAGGTGGCCGCCGAGGCCGGGGCCGACGCCAGCAGGGCGGGGCCGAACACCGCGCCGAGGGCCAGCGTCGCGACTGCCATTCGGATGCACCGCCGGGCGCCGCCGTTGTGCTGTTGTTGTCCATGTTCGAGTGCCATGGTCTGCATGGTATCGACCGTCGGAGTTACTCGCTGGGTACCTCGGGAGACCGCAGGAACACTGGGGGCACCACCGGCCACCGGGCCCGGCTCGCTACTGTTGGGGATGCTTTCTTCGCCGGTGGCAACCTCTGGTGGGGAGGCGGAGGCCCCGGAACATCGAACCCGGAGCGAGATCATCCAACGCCCCTCCCGACGGCGTCTCTTCGACCCGACCCCCTGGTTGGTGGCCGCGGCCACCCTGGTGCTGCGGCTCGTCACCGCCGCCAAGGGGCCGACCGATTGGGACTCGGCCCAATACGGGGCGGCGGTCAACCGGTACGACGTGACCCACGGCCAACCCCAACCTCCGGGGTACTGGCTCTACGTCGAGGCCGGCCGGCTGGTGAAGGCGATCTTCGGTCTCGGTGCCATCCACAGCCTGGTGGTGGTGGCCGCCGTCGCCTCGGCCGCCGGGGCGGGACTGGCGGTGGTGGCGGGGCGCGATCTCGGAGGCCGGTGGCTGGGCATCGCCGCCGGGTTGATCGTGGCCAGTTCCCCGTTCGTGTGGTTCAGCGGCTCGATCGTGGCCACCTACTCCTTCGACGCCGTCGCCTGTTCGCTGCTGATCATCTTGGCCTGGAGGGCCCGGCCCGGAAGTTGGCACGGGGTCTGGGCGGTGGTCGCCCTCGGCCTGCTGGCCGGATTCCGGCAGTCCATCGTCCAGGCCTTCGCCATCCTGGCCATTCTGGCCATCGTCGGCTCCACCCGGCGCTGGGGCCGGCTGGTGATCACCGTCGTAGCCGGCGTCGCCTCGGTGGCGGTCTGGTTCCTCCCCATGGTCCTCCAGCAACCGGGAGGCATCGGCACCTGGATCCGGGCCACTCGGAGCGAGGCCAGCGGCGCCGCCCAGGCCACCTCGATCTTCGATCACGCCGCCGCCGGACACCTCAACATCGGCACCTTCGCCGCCTACACCGCGGTGGCCCTGGCGCCACTGGCGGTGGTCGCGGTGTTGGCCGGGGTGACACTGGCCATCCGGGGCGTGGTGCGCCACCTCCGGGCCGACGAGGGCGATACCCACCGCGACTCCCCCACCGGGACATCGGGGGAGGGCCCGACCTGGTCCCGTCCCTGGTACCAGAGCCAGGCGGCCATCCTCACCGCCGCCATCCTTCCCCCCGTCGCCATCGTGTCCCTCGTCCAGTTCGCCAAAGGCGGGTACCTGCTCGCCTACCTTCCCGCCGCCGTCATCGCCCTGTTGCTCCCGGTCGCCGCCCTCACCCGCCGAGTCACGCCTCGCGGGTCGCTCCCCCGCTCTTCGGCCTTCTGGTTGGTCCCCACCTCGCTGCTGGTGGCGGCGGTGGCCGCCCTCGGTGCCCAGCGATTCCTGGACGGGAACGGGGTGCTGCCTCAACAGTGGTGGACGGCCAGCTCCCACGGCCTCTGGGTACGGCAGGCCCGTTACCAGGCGCCCTATGCCGACACCCGGACCGCCATCCGCAGCGCCGACGCCATCGATGCCGCTCTCTCCGGCCTCGGTCCCTCGGTCAATCCGGCCCGCGACGTGGTGGTGTTCGACACCATTGACGGAGGGGCGAACATCTACCGCAACGCCGGCTACGCCCTCCCCGACGACCGCATCGCCCTCATCCAGCCGAATGGCGTCCTCTACAACCAGCTGCAGGGGGCGCTGTACTACGCCAAGGGCAATACGGTGGCCACCGCCCCCTCTGGCTCGATCATCTTGGTGGCCTCGCCGTCGCTGCCCGGATTGGCCGCCCTCACCGCCCAGGGGTATGCGCTGCCGGTCGCTACTCCCCGGCCCATCGGCGGCTACCGGGTGTGGCAGCTGCTACCCGGGACCACCGTGCTCGGCGTGCACATGGTCTCCCGCGCCGGTCCCCGACCGCTGGGCGGCGGCATCTGACCGGCTGGCGGCCGCCACCGACTGGAGGAACCTGGCGTAGCGGTCGATGACGATCGGCCAACGGAACCGGCGGTCGACGTAGGAACGGCCGCGTCGGCCGAGCTCGGCGCCCAGCGCAGGATCGGCGCCCAGCCGCTCGACGATGACCTCGAACTCGGCGTAGCCGTTGAGCGACAGCCCGCCGCCGGAGCGTTGGCAGTGCTCGGTGGTGGCGCCACACGCGGCGTTGACCACCACCGGGGTCCGGGCACTCCAGGCCTCGGCGATGACCAGTGAGAACGCCTCCCACCTCGACGGCGACACCAGCGCCACCGCCTGGCGCAACAGGTCCCACTTGGCCGCCTCCGACACCGGACCGACCACGTCGATATCGGGATGGGGGGGCGGGGACTCCACCACCGGCCCGGCCAGCACCAGCCGGAGGGGCCCGGGATGTCGCTGTTTGTAGGCGGCGAACATCGACGCCAGGGTGGTGGTTCCCTTGTGGTCGTCGACCCGACCCAGGCAGACCAGGAAGGGACCCTCGGGCATCGGCGGGTCACCGGGCTCGCCGGCCAGTGATCCCTCCGGAGGATCGTCCACCCCCAACCCGAGCAGCATCTGGTGGTGGGAGGCCACCGGGAAGATCCCCTGGACCAACTCCCGCTCCGCCTCGGTCTGGAACACCAACGCATCGGCGGCCTGGAAGACCCGGGGGAACACCGGCAGGTGGAGGGCGGGCTCGTCGTGGGCCGCCGGGTGCAGCACGGTCGGGGCATCCACCCGGTCGATCACCCGGGCGGTCGGGTAATAGAGGTAGGGATAGAAGACCACCACATCGGCGGTGGAGGCTTCAACCGCCTCCGCCAACGCCGGGGTCACCGGGCCCTGGAGGTCGAGCCATCGCTCGGCGTCGGCCAGCGACGCCGCCTCCGGATCGGCCAGTAGGGCGGCGGACAGCGGATGGAACGACGGGTCCCGTCCGGCTGCCGATTTGAACCGATGGACCTCGACCCCATTGATGGCGTGGTCGCCTTCGGGATAGACGTCAGCCCAGGTCACGAAGTCCTCCGCGCAACTGGTGAGGACTTCGACCTCCCACCCCTTGACCGCCGCCAGCCCCTCGGCCAGCCGGCGGGCGGCTGTCTCCGCCCCCCCGATGATCTCCGGCCCGTAGCGGGGGACGACGAAGGCCACTCTCATCTCGACCTCCGGCGGGAAGCCAACACGGTCAGGCCGCGTAGGCGGCTTCGAGGGCGGCGGCGAAGCCCTCCTTCACCCGGGGAAGTGCAAAGGTCGCCACCCGTTCCGACGCCGCCCGGGCCAGGGTGGCCTGGAGGGCTGGATCGGTGACCACCCGGTGGATGGCGGCGGCAACCCGGGCCGGCTCCTTGTCGGGGAGCACCAGGCCGGCGGAGGCCACCGTCTCGGGAACCGCAGTGTTGGTATAGGCCACGATCGGCACCTGGTGGTACATGGACTCGAGGAGGGGCACGCAGAAGCCCTCGTGGTTGGAGAGGCAGAGGAAGACGTCGGCGGTGGCGTAGTAGGCGATCAGCTCCTCGTGGGAGACCGAACCGGCGAACTCCACCGCGTCGGCGAGGCCCAGCTCGTCGGCGAACCGCTCCACCGCCTTTTGGTAGTCCTCACTGATGGCCCCTCCGACCAGCCGGAGCCGGGCGAGCGGGTCGTAGAGCCGGCGATAGGTGGCCAGAGCCTTGACCAGGTCGTGCTGGCCCTTGTGGGGGGACACCTTGCCGACGAACAGCAACTCGGTTCCCCCGTCGGCCTTCTCGGCCCGGAGGCGCTTGGCCAAGGTCGGGTCCGGGGATCCAGCGAAGCTGTCGAGGTCGAGGAGCAGGGGCACGGTGGCCGTCGCCTGGTAGCCGGCCGCCTGCAGCTCGCGTTCGTTGAACATCGAGTCGGCCACTGCGAACTCGGTGACCGGGGCCAGGTCGCGCAACTGGGACCGGCCCCACCGGACCTCCTCCCCGACGGCCGGGATCCAGGCCTCCAACAGACCGGCCGGGGTGATGTTGTGGTAGTTCACGAACTTCCGCTCGCTGCGGTCCCGGAAGATGTCGGCGACCCCGCTGCCGATGGAGAGCTGATAGAGCAGCACCCGGTCGGCCGACGACGGATCGCCCAGCCGGGAGATGGGGAATCCGAAGTCGAAGCGGTCGGCGCTGGCGTTGCCGTAGAAGATGTCGGATTCGAAACCGCGGGACCGGAGGAGATCCCGAAGCTGCACGACGTGGCCCCCGATGGCGTCCCGACTGGCCAAAGTGGGAATGACCTGGTCGATCCGGCGAGTCAAGAGGCGACTTCCTCCGCGGGGTCGAGCCTCTTCACCACCGGCACCTCGCCGGTCAGCCCGGTCGGACGGTGACGGAAGCTAGCCACCGGCAACAACCGCACCCGGCCGGTGGCCCGACCCGGGTTGGCCACCTCGAATTGGGTGACCTGGTCCTTCCAGTCGAAGATGGCCGTCTCGGTGAGGCTGCGGATGCCGACGCTGACCGAATAGGTGCCGTCCAGCAGCGGGACCTCGGCGAAATCGAACCGGATCTGGCCGCCACCCAGGGGCACCTCCATCTGACAACCGGGGTCGTCGGGATCGGAGGCAAAGACCAACTCGTTGTTGTCGTCGTGGATGGCGATGGTGGCCATGGCATTCGGCACCGCGGCCAGGCTGTCCAGCTCGGCAACGATAGTCAGCGACTCGCCGGGGTAGAGATGGTGCCGGGTGCCCATGCCGCCGTGCTCGGCCTGCACCGTGCCGATGGAGAAGACATTGCCCTCGATGCCGCCGGCTTCCGAGTTGTCGAGAGTGCCGACCCCGAGGAGGTCGGCCAGGTAGACCCGGATCCCCTCGCCGGGCTCGTCCACGGTGATCACCCGGCCGTGGTTCATCACCATCACCCGCTCGCAGTTCTGCCGGATGGTGTCGGTGCCGTGGGAGACGACCACGATGGTCCGGCCCTCCTGCTGGAACTTCTTGACATGATCGAGGCACTTGCGCTGGAAGGCGGCGTCGCCCACCGCCAACACCTCGTCGACCAGCAGCACGTCCGGCTCCACGTTGACGGCCACCGCGAACCCGAGGCGCACGTACATGCCCGAGGAGTAGTACTTGACCTGGTTATCGATGAACTGCTCGAGCTCGGCGAAGGCGACGATGTCGTCGAACCGCTTCTCGATCTCCGAGTGGGGCAGCCCGAGCAGCGAGCCGTTGAGGAAGATGTTGTCCCGTCCCGACAGGTCAGGTTGGAAGCCCGCCCCCAGCTCCAGCATGGCAGCCAGGCTGCCCCGGACCCGGATCTCCCCGGAGGTGGGCTTCAGGATGCCGGCGATGCACTTGAGGAGGGTCGACTTTCCGCAGCCGTTGCGGCCGAGAATGCCGAAGGTCTCGCCCTCCATGATGTCGACATTCACGTCCTGCAATGCCCAGAAGGGAGTGAACGGCATCTTGCCGCCGTGGATCACCCGCTCCTTCAGCGAGGTGTACCGCTCGTTGTAGAGCCGGAACTGTTTGGAGATGTCCTTGACTTCGATGGCGACGCTCATGCCTACAGCTCCTCGGCGAAGTTGCCCTCGAGACGGCCGAAGACCAGCAGCGAGAGAAGGAAGAGAACGATACTGCCCGCCAACACGGCTCCCATGACCAGACAGAAGGTGGCCGGTCCCCAACCCGGGAGCATGTGATGGAGTCCTCCCACGTCGGTGTAGGTCGTCCTGCCGTAGAGCGCCCGTTGAAAGGTGATGGCGATGGTGGTGATCGGGTTCATCAGGTACAGGAATTTGATGGCGGTGAGGTGATGATCGGTCAGCACCTTGGCGATCTGACCGTAGGGGTAGACGATGGGGACGCTCCAGAACCACGCCATCAGCAGCACTTCGGTGAGGTGCTGGGTGTCCCGGAGATAGACGTTGACGGCCGACAGGAAGATGGCCACCGCCCCGGTGAAGACAAGCAAGGCAACCAGAGCAATGGGAAGGGCAACGAAGTAGGAGAAGCTGGGAACGATCCCGAAGGCGGTCAGGGCGATGATCAGCACCACCACCTGGATGAGGAACAAGATGAAGGCCACCCCGACCGTGGACAGGGCCAGCAGCTCCCGGGGGAACGCCACCTTCTTCACGATCCCGGAGTTGGCCACCACCACGCTGGTCGCTGAGTTGGCGGCGTTGTTGAACAGGTTCCAGACCAGCAGCCCGCAGAACAGGAAGATGGCAAACGACGGGATGTTGTTCCGGGCGATGACCTTGAAGACGGTGTAGTAGATGGCCAGCACCAACGCCGGGTTGAGCATCGACCAGACGTAGCCGAGCACCGAGCCCTTGTACTTCACCTTCAGCTGGGTCTTGGTGAGCAGCACCAGCAGATCCCGGTTGGTCCACAGATCCTTCAGCCGCTGCCCGAGCTGGACCTTGCCGTTGACGACGGTGACCTGACGGTTGGACTGCCCATGGACGAACCGGGTGCTCCCACCGATGGTGGAAGCGGTGCCGTCGTCATTGGTCATCCCGGTAGTGGGGGCCGCCGGTCCGGTTGGCGCGGGCTCCACCGCGCCCACACTCACTTGGTTACGGCGCCCGCGGTGGACGGACCGTCGACGCCGTCCTTCTGGATCACCTCGTCGATGAACCCGTAGTCACGTGCCTCGTCGGCGGTGAACCAGCGGTCCCGGTCCGAGTCGGCCTCGATGCGCTCCACGGTCTGGCCGGTATGGAAGGCGATCCGCTCGGCCATCATCCGCTTCAGGTAGATGATCTGCTCGGCTTGGATGGCGATGTCCGAGGCTTGCCCTTGCATCTGGCCGGAAGGCTGGTGCATGAGGATCCGGCTGTGGGGCAGGGCGAACCGCTTGCCCGGGGTGCCGGAGCACAGCAGGAACTGGCCCATCGAGGCAGCCAGCCCGACGCAGATGGTGCGGATGTCAGGGCGCACGAACTGCATGGTGTCGTAAATGGCCAACCCGTCGGTCACCGATCCGCCCGGCGAGTTGATGTACACCGAGATGTCCCGTTCGTGATCCTCCGCCTCCAGCAGGATCAACTGGGAACAGACCAGGTTGGCGGTGTCCTGGTCGATAGCGGAACCGATGAAGACGATCCGCTCCTTCAACAACCGTTGGAATATGTCCGACCCGGGGCCGGTCTCGGAGCCGAACTTGGATCGGGCGGTTTCTCCGGTTGAGAGGTGGCTGGGTACGTGCAGAGAGGTTTGACGGGCGTCGTCCATAGTCGGCAAGCCTACTTGCTCACCACCCTCGGTTGATGCAGCGTCAGGACAGCGGGGACCCGGATCCCCCGGCCATCGCCACCGGGTCAGATAAGGCTCGCACCGCCGCCACCAGGCGATTCCCCGCATTCTGGAGGTCCATGGCCTCGACCCGCTCCCGACCCTGGGCCACCAACCGGGCCACCTCGGCGGGTTCGGCCAGGAGGCGATGGATGGCGGAGGCCACGTGACGTGGGTGTTTCTTCTCGAGGAGCACACCGGCGTCTCCGAGGATCTCGGCCACCGCGCCGGCGTCGTAGGCCACCACCGGAGTGCCGTGGCCCATAGCCTCGATCAGCGGCACCCCGAAGCCCTCGTGGTCCGACAACATCACCAACACGTCGGAGGCTCGGTAGTAGGCAGCCAGCTGGGTGCCATCGATGCCGCTGACGAAGTCGACGGCATCGGAGAGCCCGAGCGAGTTGGCATAGCGGCGAAGGGCATGGGCGTAGTTGGGCTCCGACGGCGCCCCCACCAGGGTCAGGTGGGCGTCCGGATCGGTGGTCATCCGGGCGACGAAGAGAGCGGCCACCACGTCGTGATGACCCTTGTTGGGGGCCAGCCGGCCGACCGACAGCCAAGAGGCGCCCGGCCCCCGGGCCCGGCGTTCCTCCTCCAGGCGTTCCAACGTCTCCGGGTCGGGGGCGATCGGCGGATAGGTGACGTTGGCCACCGGAATCACCACCGTGGAAGGGCAGCCGGCCGCCCGGAGCTCGGCGGCGTCGAACTCCGACACCGCGACGCCGAGGTCGGCGTGGGGGGCGATGTCGGCCAGCTCCAGGAGACTCTGGACCTGCAACCGGGCGATCCCGTTGTTCCAGGGGATGAAGTACCCCGGCGGGGTGGCGCTGTGGTAGTTCACCACCAGCGGCTCGGGTCGAGCCGCCAACCACCGGGCCATCACCGACTCGGTGGCGAACTGGTACACCAGCACGTCGCCGGGCTCAGCCTCCTCCGGGTAGGCGAGGTAGGGACGGGTCTCCTCGGCGGTGTCGGGATCGGGAAGCTCGGTGTAGATCCGACTGGTGATCCCGGCTTCGGTCAGCCGGTGGCGGAAGGCACGGGTGTGCTCCCCCACCGCGTCGTAGCGGTGCAGCATGGGAACGAACTGATGGACACCGCTCATGGAGCAGTCCTCCCCACCAGGGCGTGTCCGGAACCGTCCTCCGATCGGTGCCAGCTCGGATTCACCACGCCGAGCCGGCGGAGAAGATAGAGCCAGGTCTCGGGGTGCAGCGGTCGTCCCGGGGCCAGGTCTCGGCCCACCGTCGGAAGAGTCTCGTCCCAGGTTGACTGGTCGGTGACCAACAGCGCCACCGTCCCCCCGGGCCCGACCACCCGCACCGCATGGGCCAACAGCGCCAGCTTGGCGGCCAGGTCGAGCCGGTCGACCGCCCCGACCAGGATCACCCCGGCGGCGCTGGCCGTCTCCGCGGCGGCCAAGAACTCCGCCACCTCGCTCAGCACCACGCCGTCCTCGATCTGCTGATCGGCGAAGGCGGACCACACCGCTTCTCCCCGCGGCTCCACCCCTCGCACCCGGTGGCCCGCCCCTTCCAGCGCCGCCACCAGGGCCCCAGTTCCGGCCTCACCGACGATGACCGGTCGGGTCCGGTCCGACGATTCGAACCAGCCCGCCACTGCGTCCCGCCAGCGCGACACCTCAGGCACCGGGATCGGGAGCGGCGGCCCGGCCAGCAGATCGCCGACCGGGTCGACCCGGGCCTCCAACGACTCCAACCGGGCGGCCAGGTAGCGGAGCGCGTCCCAGGAGGCGATCAGCCGATCGTCCATGGCGGCGTCGGCGGCGGCCCGGGCATCGGCGGCGAGGATGGAGGCCAGCACGCCGGCCACGTCCCCCACGAACCGTTGGCCGATCCGGGCCGAGCGCCCCCGCTCCCAGAGGTCGTCGGGAAGGCCCTCCCACGGCACCCCCGCTGCCCCGGTCCCTTCGCCCCGCTCCGACAACCGCCGCATGGCGTCGTCGAATCCCCACTGCAAGCTCCCCTGGGGACGCAACCGGTCGAAGCCGGCCAGCAGCTCCTCTTCGTCGGGCTCGGGACCGTCGCCGGAGGCGGGGACGTCAGGGTTGCCCTCCTCGGGAGTCATCGGTTCATCCTCCTCGCTGGTAGGCGGGACCGTCGGTCACCAACGGCAGCCGCCCGGTGCGGATCGAGGTGCGGGGCCCTCGGGCCACCACCGATCCGAGGAAGTCGGAGTAGCGGTCGATGATCGAAGGCCAACGGTAGTAGCGCTCGGTGTACTGGCGGCCGGCCTTCCCGAGGCGGGCCCGGAGCTCCCCGTCGTTCACCAACTTCTCCACGGTGGCCTCGAAGGTCCGGTAGGACTCGAAGTAGAGCCCGCCGCCGGACCGGACGCAGTGCTCCATGGTGGCGGCGCAACCGGCGTTGACCAGGACCGGCACGTCGAGCGTCCAGGCTTCCAACAACACCAGGGAGAAGGACTCGTAAGCCGACGGCGAGACCATCACCTGGGCGTCGGCCAGAATGTCCCACTTGTCGGCCTCGGAGACCGTCCCGGTGACCACCATGTCGGGATGCTCGGGCGCCTTGTCCGACACCGGGCCGACAAAGGCGAGGGCCAGGTCGCTCGGGTGGCGTTCCTTGTACTGGGCGAAGTAGTCAGCCAGCATCCCGCAACCCTTGTGCTCGTCCACCCGACCCAGGTAACAGAGGTAGGGCCGATCGCCGATCCCGAGGATCTCCCCGCCCCGCCTGCCGGCACCGGCCGGTTCGTTGACTCCCAACCCGAGGACGATCTGGGGTTTGGCCCCGATGGCGAAGACGTGCTCCATCAGTTGCCGTTCCGCCTGGGTGTGATACACCACCCCGTCGATGTCGTGAAAGCTCTGCCGGAACGCCTTCAGGTACAGCGCCGGCTCGTCATGGGCGGCGGGATGGAGGACGGTCGGCACCCGGGCGACGGCGATGGCGTCGACGGTAGTGGCGAACAGATAGGGGTAGCAGGCGATGACGTCGGCATCGCTGGCCGCCACCGCGTCGACCAGGCCGGGGCACATCGGCCCGTTGAGCGACACCCAGCGGCGCGACTCGGTCAGGCTGGCCGTGGTCGGCGATCCCCTCAGCTTGCCGTCCAGCTTGAAGTATTCGAGCAGTCGGGGGGTGGCGGTCGGGAACCGCTGCACGGTCACCCCGTTGATCGAGGTGGTTCCGGCCGGCTCGGTGTTCTCCCAGGTGAGATGGTCGAGGGCACAGCTGGTCAGCACCTCCACCTCCCAGTCCGGGCGGAGGGTCATCCGTTCGGCCAGCATCCGGGCGGCGGTCTCGGCCCCGCCGATCACCTCGGGGCCGTACCGAGGGGTGACGAAGGCCAGCTTCACGCCGGGACCGTCCGGCTGGCGTCGAGGGCGCGCAGCACCTCGATGAACCGGGCCCGGGTGGCGTCGCCCCCGAAAGCCTCGAGCCGCCGGCGCCCGGCCCGGGCCAGGAACTGTGCCAACGACGGATCGGCCCGGACCTGATGGACGGCGGCGGCCGCCACACTCGGACGTTTGGCCTCGATCAGGATCCCGGCGTCTCCCATTGTCTCGGCTACCGCCCCGGCGGCCAGGGCCACGATGGGGAGGTCGAAGTGCATGGCCTCGAGGAGCGGGGTGCAGAACCCCTCGTGGTCGGACAGGCAGAGATAGACATCGGCGTCGGCGTACCAGGCGGCCAGTTCGGCGGGGGTGAGGTGCTCGCCGTGGTCGACGGCGTCGGCCAGGCCCAGTTCCTTGGCGTACCCCAACACCGCTTCGGCATAGGGACCGGTGATGGCCGGTCCCACCAACGCCAGCCGGGCCTCGGGGTCGTACCACCGCCGGTAGAGCCAGAGGGTCTCCACCAACAGATGCTGATTCTTGTTGGGCGACAGCCGGCCGACGAAGAGGAGCACGGTGCCCGGCCCGTGCACCGCTTCCCGCCGGGCCAGTTCGGCGGGGTCGGCCAGCTCCCGGCGCCCCCAGGCATCAATGTTGGTGAGGATCGGCACCACGTCGGTGGCCGGGCAGCCGAGGGCCTCCAGCTCGGCGGCGTTGAAGGCCGAGTCGGCAATGCCCAGCGCCGCCCGGGGCGCCAACTCGGCCATCTGCTGTCGGGCCAGCGTGACTTTCTCGGTGGTGTGCTCTTCCCAGTCGCGGTAGAAGCCGGCCGGAGTGATGTTGTGGTAGTCGAGCACCAGGGTCTCGTCCCGCCCCAACAGGAAGTCGGCCACCGGGGAGGCGGTGCTCAACTGATAGAGGAGGATGTCGCCGGGTTGGGCGTGTTCGGGGTAGCGCTCGAAGTAGGTGGCTTCGCTCTGGAGCTCGTCGTGGGCGGCCTCGACATAGATCTCCGATGTCCATCCGGCCCGGAGGAAGGTGTCGCGGAGGGCCAGGGTGTGGTCGCCGGTGGCGTCCCGGGGCAACAGCGCCGGAACGAACTGGTGGACGGTGGTCACCGCTCCCGTACGGCGACCAACAGGTACTCACCGGGTCCCAGCAACAATTGGTTGACGGCGTCGATGGTCGCGTTGAGGGTGGCGGCGCCGGGGGTGGACGGATCCAGGCGATCGAGCTGCCGGTCCTCCCCGCCGGTGTGCACCGCGGTGCGGGAGAGCCCGTGGGCCGCCAGCAGGTGGGCCCAGGTGTCGGCGTGGAGGGGGTGACCGGGAGCCAGGTCGGCCACCAGCGGCGAGGTGCTCCGCCGCCAGGCTTCCGGGGTGGCGGAGTGGAGGACCAGGATCCCCTCGAGGGCCAACCGGGAGGCGGCCAACCCGATGAGGCGGTCCCGCTCGTTGGGGTGGAGCCATTGGACCGAGCCGGTCAACACCAGGCCGTCCAACGCCTCCTCCGCCACCACCTCGAGATGCTCGAGGGCCGATTCCGCCCGGACATCCAGGCCGCGATCGATGGCCGGCTCGATGACCGCCTGGGCCGGGTCCACCCCGTAGGCGTCGACACCGTCGGCGATCAGCCGGGCGACCAGCGAGCCGTTCCCGCATTCGGCATGGAGGACACGGCCCTTGACGTTGGAAAGCGCCGCCAACGCCGGGTCGGCCCACCAACTGGCCCCCGGGTCGGTGACCGGCACCGCCGAGGCCGGCAACTCCGGAACCCGGAGCCCCTCGACCGTCGCCTCCAGGTCCTCGACGTGGTCGACCACCAGGTGGAGCATCCGGGAGACGGCCCAGGCGAACTTGACGATCTGGTGGACGATGAAGCCCATGTACCAGTTGAGCGACTTGCGCATCAGCCGCTTGACGTAGGCCCCCGCCTTCTTGTCGGACTCGACCGGCACGGCAATGTCGACGTAGGCAGCCGAGTCGACCAGCGCCAGGTTCTCCCGCAAGCGGGCTTTGCCCTGGAGCCCGACCGGCGAGAATTCTAAGAACAGCTCGTCGAGCTCGCGCTCGAGACCGGCGGGCAGGTCACCGGATGCCCGCCGGCGCCTGACCTCGGCGTCGATCTCGGCCATCACGGTGGCCAGATACTCGGCCCGCTCGGTGGCGTCGAGCTCGACGGAGGATGTCGCCAACGACCCCTCCGAGGGCGCCGGAAGGCCGGATGCAGAGACCGAAGGGGCCGCGGAGGGCTCGGACGGGGTCGATGCGGGCATTCCGACGACTATAGCCAGGAGGGCAAGGTCTTCCTGTACCCGGCTTGGTAGTTTGTCGGTCTTGCGGGTGTGGCGGAACTGGCAGACGCGCCGGGTTTAGGTCCCGGTCCCTTCGGGGGTGGAGGTTCGAGTCCTCTCGCCCGCACCAACGGTTCCGGAGCCGGGCTGGGATACTCGCGGCATGGAGCTTCGAGTCGTTCGGTTGTCCGACCCGGTGGTCGCCCCCCTCCTCGCCGGCCTGGCGGGAGAGTACGAGCACCGGTACGGGCCGGTCGACGAGATGGCCCAGACCCATCCGGACGAGTTCGATCCCCCGACTGGTGCCTTCGTGGCCCTCCTCGATGGCGGTCAGATCGTGGCCGGTGGCGGGATCCGCTGGAAGGAGGAGGGCATCTGCGAGGTCAAGCGGATGTGGACCGCACCCACTCACCGCCGACAGGGTCATGCCGCCGCCGTCCTGGCCGCCTTGGAGGACATCGCCCGCCAGCGCGGCTACACCCGGGTGCAGCTGGAGACCGGCCCGAGGCAACCGGAGGCCATCGCCCTCTATGGCAGCCTCGGCTACGGAAGGATCCCCGCCTTCGGCTGTTACGCCGAGGCGGTCGGCTTCGAGCGCCACCTGGCCCCCGCCGACCGCTGACCGGCGAGGGCCTCCTCTCGGCGCATCACTCGAGGCCGGGCGTCAGGGCGCAGAGCCGTCTGAGCTCCGGCCGAGGTTCACGATGTGGCGGGGGCGGTGGTGTCGGGGGACGAGCTGGTCGACGATGCCGTCGCATCCGGGCTGGAGCTGGTGGCCGGGGCGGTGGGTGACGTCCAGACCTTGGCCGGAAGGGTGTCCGGGGTGGTGGCCGGGGTGGTGGTGGCCGGATCGGCGGTGGCCGGGGCCGGGGTGGCGGGATCGACGGTGGCCGGTGTGCTGGTGCTCACCGGGCCCGAGGCCCCGAAGGTCACCGTGTTGGTATTCCCGCTGCCTTCGTTGGAAATGTGGACGATGTTGATCGGGGCCAGCACGTTGACGTTCTGGAATTGCATCCCGACATCACCGAAGCCACCGTCATTCCCCTGGGTCTGGTTCCCGGTCCCCGCCACCGCCAGGTTGCTGGAGCCGGAGACGTTCTGGGCTATGCCGAATGGAGCCGGAACCACGGTGGGAGCCGGCGGGGCGGGAGTGGCGGCGGGGGCGATGCACTGCACCGTCGTCGGGGTGGTGGCCGGAGTGGTGGCGTCGACCGGGGTGGTGGCCGGACCTCCGGCGACGGCCCGGGCATCGATGCGAAGCCCGAGGGCGAGCACAAACAGGATTGCCGCGATCAGCACGAAGCTGAGGCAGACGGGGGTCTGCCAGCGTTGGACAGTGGACATGGTGAGCCTCCGGTGATTGGGCGCAACCCACAAACCCGGATGTCCAAACCAGCGATAGCCGAATGCGCGCTCGTAAGCTGGCGAGCCCCGTCACTCGCGGGCTACGCGTAGTGTGCGGCCACGCTATCCCTGAACACAACGCGGCGCTCGGTCGAATTGCAAAGGAGCTCACCATGCCCACCACCGCCCTCCTGCTGATGGACCTGCAGACCAACATCATCGATCGCTTCCCCGGCGATGCCGGCTATCTGGACCGCATCAACGGTGCCGCCGACGCCGCCCGGTCGGCCGGCATCACGGTGTTGTGGATCAAGGTCGGCTTTCGGGAGGGGATGCCCGAAGTCTCCTCCCGGAACAAGGCCTTCTCGGCGCTGGCCGGCGGCGGCGGCTTCACCGAGTCCGATCCGGCCTTTGACCTCCATCCGGATCTCCGTCGCGCCGACCGCGACGTGGTGGTGGTGAAGAAACGGGTCAGCGCCTTCACCGGCAGCGATCTGGAGGTGCTGCTGCGGGCCGCCGAGGTGGAGTCGTTGGTGCTGGCCGGGATCGCCACCAGCGGGGTGGTGCTGTCCACCCTCCGCCAGGCGGCCGATCTCGACTACCGGCTGACCGTCCTGGCCGACGGCTGCCTGGACGCCGACGACGAGGTGCATCGGGTGTTGACCGACAAGGTGTTCCCCCGCCAGGCGGAGGTCACCACCGTGGGGGAATGGACCGCCGCCCTCCGCTGACCTCAGAGCTCGCCCAGGGCCCCTTGGCTGAGGGCCAGCGAGCGGAGGGATTCGATCTGCTCGACATTGCCGACCACCACCAGGACGTCGCCCTCCCCGATCTCCGCCTCCGGTGGAGGGTTGGTCCGGAACTCCTCGGTGGGGTGCCGGAGAGCGAGGACCAGCGCCCCGGTATGGGCATGGACCCGGGCGCTCCGCAGCGTCTGACCCACCAGCGAGGAGTTGGCCGGAACATCGATCTGCTCGAGTCGGAACTCGAGGCTGCCGTCGTGCATGACCACATCGAGGAACTCGGCGACGTGGGGCTGCACCGCCAGCGCCGCCATCCGGGCCCCGCCGAGGTCCTGGGGATTGACCACCCGGTCGGCCCCGGCTTGGATCAGCTTGGCGGAGGCCGCCTCGGCGGCGATGCGGGAGACGATGAACAGGTCGGGTCGCATCGACCGGCCGGTCAACGTCACATAGAGGTTGTCGGCGTCGCCGTTCAGCGCGGTGATGAGGACCCGGGCCCGGTCGATGCCGGCGGCCCGGAGGACCTCCTCGTCGGTGGCGTCGCCGCACACCGCCGGCCCGTCGACGGTGGCGATCCGCTCGGCCGACGAGTCGACCACCACCACGTCGTCGTTGGAGGTCAACAGGTAACGGGCGATGGCCTGGCCCACCCTCCCCCACCCGCAGAGGACGACGTGTCCCCGCATCTCCCGGATCTGTCGTTCCATCCTTCGCCTCCCGAATTCGTCGGCGAGGTAACCCTCGACGAGTGTCTCCACCATCACGCTGAAGGTGTAGGCGGCGGTGCCCACCCCGGTGACGATCAGCACGATGGTGAATATCTTCTGGCCGTTGTCGAACTTGTGGGCTTCGCCGAAGCCGACGGTGGTCACCGTGATCACCGTCTGGAAGATGGCGTCGAGGACGCTGTAGCCGAAGGCCAGGTAGCCGACGGTCCCCCCCACCAGCACCACCATGAGGCCGATGAGCCCGGAACGCAGCCGCCGGGCTGCTCGACTTTGGCGATCCCCGGCATCGCGGCCGGCCCGCACGGTTATCGGCATGACCCATTCTGGCCCGGTTGGCTCCCGGGTAGGCGACACTGAGGCAGTTGCCGGCGTTGGCCGATCGGTCGACCGCAACCCGAGAGGAGGGGAAGGGTGCAGATCGAGATCATGACCTTCCGGCTGGGACCGGAGGCATCCGAAGCCGAATTCCTGGCTGCCGACCGACGGGTCCAGACCGAGTTCGCCTACCAACAGCCGGGGATGATCCGCCGGACCACCGGGCGCAACCCGGACGGCACCTGGGTGATCATCGACCTGTGGGCGTCACCGACCGCCGCCGCCGACTACGTCGACGGTTGGAACCAGGAGCCGGCCCCGATCGCCTTCATGGCCCTGATCGACCAGTCCACCGTCGTCACCCAGTCCTACGAGACCCTGGACTGACGCGGCTGGCTCAGGCCTGGACCAACATCACCTCATTGCCCTCGGGATCATGGATGATCGCCAGGGTTGGGGCGCCGGGAAGATCGAACGGCTGGCTGATCACCACCCCACCCAGCTCGGCCGCCTGGGTCAGCGAGGTCGCCAGGTCCCGGACCTGGATGTAGAGGCGCACCCCGGCGTCGTCGCCCTCACGAAAGTGGCCACCGGGCCCGGGCTCCGGGCCCCCGAGACCCGGATTGACCGTCATGATCGGGCCGTCCCCGATCTCCCAATTGAACAGCCCTCGATAGAACGCCGACAGCCGGCTCGGGTCACGGGCCACGATCTCCCAGTGCACCACCGGCCGGGCCCAGTCGTCACTCATCGGCCCACCCTGGCACAAAACCCTCCAGCCGGGAGCGCCGCCTACCGGCGCTGGCGGTGGCGCCCGAACGACGCCTCCAACTCGCTCCCATCGTCGGCCGACATCGGTCGCAGGGGTTGGCGCCGATCCGGTCGCCAGTAGACGGCGCCGTCAGCCCTCCAGCCGGTCTCCCGCAACGGTCGCTTGTCGATCTTGTTGGTGGCCCCCACCGGGAGCCGTTCCATCACCCGCACGTACCGGGGCGTCCACTTGGTACCGAGGTCGGTCTGGGTAGCCAGGAAGGTGTCGAAGCCGGCGGGGTCGAACCCGGCCGGGTCGGCCATCTCCAGGACGGCCATCACCTGGTCGTCGGCGGTTCGCTCGTCAGGGACCCCGAAGACCGCCACCCCGGTCACCCCCTCGAAGCGGAGGAGCAGCCGCTCGACCGGAGCCGAGGCGAAGTTCTCCCCGTCCACCCGCAGCCAGTCGATGGTCCGCCCGGCGAAGTAGAAGATCCCCTCCTCATCCCGGTAGCCGAGGTCGCCCGACCAGTACCAACCCCCCCGGGACCGCTCCCGGGTCGCCTCCGGGTTCTTGTAGTAGCCCTCGAAGCGCTCGAGGGCGTTGCGCCCGACGATCTCCCCGGTGGCGGCGCCAGCGTTCACCATCTTCCCGGCGCTGTCGAACCGGGCGGCCTCGCACTCCTCCCCGGTCTCGCCATCGATGATGGCGACGTCGAGGCCTTTCAACGGCACCCCGAGGGCGTCGGCCGGGAGCCCGGGTCGGGGGACGAAGATCACCGCGTTCTCGCTGGAGCCGTAGCCGGAAAAGACTGGGCAGCCGAACCGGGCTTCGAAGGCGGCCATGTCGGAGGGGGACGACTCGGGGGCGAGGACGAAGCGGAGATGGTGATGGCGGTCCTCCGGATCCGGTGGGGTGCCGACGATGAACGACAGGGCCCGCCCGATGGTGGCGAAGAAGGTGGCGGCGACCGACCGGATGTCCGGCATCGTCTCCGAGGCCGAGAACCGGCGGCGGAGGACGATGGTCGCCCCGCAGCCCATGGCCGGGATGACGCTGGAGAACAGCGCATTGCCGTGGAAGAGGGGCATGGCGCAGTAGAGGATGTCATCGGCGGAGAATCCGAAACCGGTGGCCGACCGGGCCATCCTCCCCTGGGTGACCCGCACCGCCTTGGGGGAGCCGGTGGACCCGGCGGTGAACAGCAACAGCCCGAGGTCGTCGGCGGAGGGGGCCGAGAACCCGGGGTCGTCGGCCCCGCTGGTCACCGGTGGGTCGTCGACGTCGACCACCGTCGCCCCGCCGAGGTCGAGCCCGTCGAGCAGGGAGGCATGCTCGGCGTCGGTGACGATCACCGCGCAGTCGGTGTGGCGGATGTCGGTGGCCAGCTCCGCGCCGCGTCGGGTGGAGTTGAGACCGACCAGCACCGAGCCGGACAGCATGGTGGCCCCGAGGGTGAAGAGGAAGCCGGGAACATTGTCGAGCAGCACCCCGACGTGGGGCGGGCGCCCGGTGGTCAGGCTCCGGAGCCAGGCCGCCCGGGCCCACATCTCCGAGACCACCTCCGCCCAGGTCCAGGACTCCCCCTCGAAGACCAGCCCGGTGTGAGGGTCGCCGGCCCGGCCGCGGATTACCTCGGCGGCGGTGGTCGCCGCCTCAGGGGGCAATGGATTTGAGCTCGAAATACTCCTCGAGCCCCTCCCGGCCGTACTCCCGGCCGATGCCGCTCGACTTGTACCCGCCGAACGGACTGGAGAGGTCCGGCGCGTACTTGTTGATGCCGATGGTCCCGGTCCGGATCCGACGGGCCACTTCCAGTCCGTGGGGCTGGTCGCCGGTCCACACCGAGCCGGCCAAGCCGTACTCCGACTGGTTGGCGATGCGGACGGCGTCATCCTCGCCGTCGTAGGGGATGACCACCACCACCGGGCCGAAGATCTCCTCCTGGGCGATCCGCATCGAGTTGTCCACCGAGGCGAAGATGGTCGGGCGGATGTAGCAGCCGTCGGACAGGCCCTCGGGGACCCCGGGACCGCCGGCTACCAACCGGGCGCCCTCGTCGACCCCGACACCGATGTAGCCGCTCACCCGGTCCTGGTGGCGGCGGGACACCATGGGGCCGATCTCGGTGGCGTCGTCGAAGGGGTCCCCCACCCTCAGGTCCTTGACCATCTCCCCCAGGGCGTCGGCCACCTCGTCGTGCCGTCCCCGGGGGACGAGCACCCGGGTCTGGGCGGCGCAGGCCTGCCCGCTGTTCATGAAGGAGGCGAAGCGCAACCCGGTCACCGTCTCGCCGAGGTCGGCATCGTCGAGGACGATGGCCGCCGACTTGCCGCCCAGCTCGAGCCCCACCCGCTTGATCTGTTGTCCGCAGATCGACCCGATCCGCCGGCCAGCGGCGGTGGAGCCGGTGAAGGCCACCCGGTCGACCCCGGGGTGGGAGACCAGATACTCCCCCACCTCCCGATCGGCGGGCAGCACGCTGACCACTCCCTCGGGGAGGCCGGACTCGTCGATCCACTCCGCCATCAGCAAGCCGTCGAGCGGGGTCTCCGGCGACGGCTTGACCACGATGGTGCACCCGGCCACCAGGGCCGGGGCCAGCTTGGAGATGATGGTCATCTGGGGCACGTTCCAGGGAGCGATGGCGGCCACCACTCCGACCGGCTCGCGGCGGATCAGGGTGTTCCCGAAGGCACCCTGTCGCGACTCCTCCCAGTCGACGACCGAGGCGAGCCCGAGGGTGGTGTCGAGCAGCGACCACGGGGCCCAGGCCTGACCCAGCCGGGAGAAGGTGATCGGCGAGCCGGACTCGGCGGTGATGAGCAGGGCCATCTCCTCCTGCCGGGCCTCGTAGAGGTCGGCGAAGCGCCGCAGCGCCGCCACCCGCTCGCCGGAGTCGAGGCGGGGCCAGGGCCCATCGTCGAAGGCAGTGCGGGCACTGGCCACCGCCAGGTCGACGTCGTCGGCGGTGGCCATGGGAGCCCGCCCGACCGGTTGGGAGTCGTGGGGGGAGACCACTTGGACGACCGGGCTGGCGGCCCGGGAGACCCAGTGGCCGCCGATGAACAGCGCGTCCCATTCCGGCGCCCGGCTCCGGCGCTCCCCGGTGGTGATGGCCCCCGACGTCACGGGCTGAAGAGTACCGGCGCCTGGGTGATCTGACGAAACAGGGTAGAGGGGGCCCGCACGACCTCCCCCACCAGTTGGTAGTCGGGCCAGCGGGCGAGGACCTCCTCCAAGAGGATCCTGGCTTCCATCCGGGCCAGGCTGGCCCCGATGCAGAAGTGCTCGCCGAATCCGAACGACACATGGGGGTTCGGGCTTCGGGTGACGTCGAAGGCGTCGGCGTCCTTCCCGAACACCTGGTCGTCGCGGTTGGCCGCCACATAGGCGAGGAGCACGAACTCCCCCGTCCCCAGAGCGGCGTTGCCGAGGCTGGTCTCCCGGGTGGTGGTCCGGGCCATGGCCATGATCGGGGTCACCCAGCGCAGCATCTCCTCGACCGCCGCCGGGATGAGCTGGGGTTCCCGCGCCAGTTGGGCCCGTTGCTCGGGGTGGGCGGCCAGCTCCACCATTCCCCCCGAGACGAGTGACCGGGTGGTCTCGTTGCCCGCCACCATCAAGGTCATGCAGAACCCCTGGACCTCGGCCCGGGAGAGCCGAACCCCGTCGACTTCGGCCATCAGCAGGCCGCTCAACAGATCCTCGGTCGGGCTGCCGGCCCTGGTGTCGAGCTGGACGTCGAAGTAGCCGATCAGCTCGAGCGCCTGGAGGGCGTTCTCCTCGGTGAGGTCGGTGGCCGCCGCCATGATGGCGTCGGACCAACGGCGGAAATTCTCCCGGTCCTCCGCCGGGAGGCCGAGCAGCTCGGCAATCACCAGCATCGGCAGCGGGGCGCAGAGGGAGTCGACCAGGTCGACCGGATGACCGGGGTCGATGTCGTCGAGCAACTCGACGGTCAGCTGTCGGATCCGTGGCTCGAGGGTGGCCACCCGGCGGGGGGTGAAGGCCCGGTTGACCAGCTTGCGGTACTGCTCGTGGCGGGGCGGGTCGAGATAGAGGAGCGAGTCCTCGGCGGCGATCTCCCGGCCGCGGTCGGCCATCAGCACCCCTTGCCCGGAGCAGTAGGTGGCCGGGTCCTTCCCGACGGTCTGGATGTCACGGAGGCTGGTCACTGCCCAGAACTCCCCGTCCGGCTGCCAGCTGACCGGGCAGCGGCGGCGGAGCTCGGCTAGCTCCGGATCGGGGTCGCCGGCAAAGAAGGCGGGATCCCCGAAGGGGAGCTGAAGGGTGTCGTCGGTCACAGGTGCACCTTGGGTCGGGACGGCTCCTCCGGAGGGACGGGCGAAGCCAGCGGGTCGGGACCGGGTGGGCCGGCGACGGTGGGGACCGGTCGGAGCCCGCTCCAGAGCACCGCCGACATCGCCGCCGCCGGCACCCACATCAGCAGGGCCGAGCCGCCGATCTCGTCGGCCCCCAGCACCACTGCCACGATGGCCAACCAGAGGATCTGCCCGTTGTAGGTGACCAGGCTGATGAGGTGGGGGTGGTCCGTCCAGCGTTCCACCCGGCGGTTGGGCTCGTCCTTGGTCATGTAGGTGAGGATGGCCAACAGGACGGCGGCGGTGAGGGCGAAGCCGGCCTGGCTGCCCAGCGGGAGGCCGAACCAGAAGCCGGGCCCGCGGTAGTGGAAGACCGGCCCGAGGAACCAACGCGGCCCCAGTCGGGAGACCGGATCCATGATCCACAGCGCCCAGACGGTGAGGACCAGCGCGACCAGATACTCGTGCCAGGGTCGTCGGGCCCGGGTCTGCCAGGGGCCGCTGGTCAGCAGCCGGCCGGCGGTGAAGCCGAAATAGCCGAGGAAGGTATAGGAGAGCGGGACCATCAGCGGCACGTCACCGATGAAGATCTCCTTGGCCCGGAGGGCGGGGTTGAAGTTGTAACCGGTATAGGGAAAGCCGAAGTGGACCGAGCAGTTCTCGGCCAGGGCGCCGATCCCCACCGCCGCCAGCCCGTAGAGGATGGTCTTCCGCCACCCGAGATACCGGCTGGCCCTCCACAGGAAGGTGGCTCCGAACACGGTGACGTACCACCGCCCGACCAGCGTCCCCCAGATCTGATGCAAGAAGCTCTCCTGTCGACCACCCCGTGTCTCCCCCTCCCATTGAAAACCTTCCTATAGTCGTAGAGTCAAGGGATATGGCCCGTCCTGGCTCGCTGTTCATCAGTGACGTGACCGCGTTGACCGGCATCACCGCCGGCCGGATCCGCCACTACGAGACCATCGGCCTCATCGCTCCCGACCACCTGGAGAGCGGCTACCGGACCTTCCGCCCCGCCGATGTGCTGCTGTTGCTCCGGATCGACCTGCTCCGGAGCCTGGGCATGGGCCTCGACGCCATCCGGGCCTGCCTCCACGACGAGCAGGACAACCTCCACGAGGCCCTGGTCCAACACCGGCTGGTCCTCGACGGCGAGCGGCGGCGGATCGAGAGCCTGCTGGAGGCGGTGGACAGCGCCCTCGGGCAGACCGACGACGATCCGTCGGTGTCGATGGCCCGGCTGGCCACCACCCAACGGGACAGCATCGGGATGTTCGGCCGGTTGAGCCGGCCGCTCTCGGCCCGGGCGGCGGCCGCCTATCTCCGGATCTTCAGCTCCTGGGAGCTCCCGGTACCCCCGCTGTTCGGCCAGATGCTCCTCCCCGAACAAGTCACCGGGCTGCTGGAGCGGCTGGTGGAGGCCCCCGGCCACGAGATGCTGTTCGCCCGCCTCCGCAGCCTGGCCACCCAGGTGGTGGCCCTCCCTTCCGATGACGACGCCACCACCCGGCGGCTGGCCCGGGAGTGGGTGGCCGAACAATTGGCCACCCCGTTCCCCGAAGCGGTGGCGCTCGCCCTCATCGACTTCGTTCCCCGGCTGGCCGACCTGACGGTGATCCAGCAGGGCTTGCGGGCGTGGTCGGAGTCCCTCTCCCCCCAGGCCGGCACCTTCATGCACGAAGTGGAGGCCGAGTCGGAACGGCGGAACGCCTCGGTGCTCGGCGTCATCGTGGTGCCCCGGATGGGCGACTGAAGCCGGCCGGCTACCGGGCCGACGGCTTCCGGCAGAGCAGGGCCAACAGATAACAGGACTCGGCATCGAAGTAGGTGCCGTAGTTGGCCGCCAACGTCTCGGGGTCGAACTCGCCCCGCCCCACCGCCGGCCCGCCCCAGTTGAGCCCCCGCTCGGCCACCACCTCGATGCCGGCGGCGGTCACCTTGGCCCGGAGCTCGTCCAGGGTGTACTCCACCTTGTGGTCGGGATCGATGAAGGCGTCCTGCTGCAGCCGGCACACCTTGCCGTTGGGGGTGTCGATGGCCAGGTAGCCGCCCGGCTTCAGCACCCGGAGGGCTTCGCCGAGCACGATGTCGCCGTCGGCGGGGGTGACGTGCTCGATGGACTGACCGCTGTAGATGAGGTCCACCGAGTTGTCGGCGGCGAAGGACAGGTCGGCCATCGACCGGTACTCGTAGCGCACCTTGCCGTGCTCGGTGTCGCCGGCCCCGAACCGTTCGGAGTGGTAGAGCGGGTGACGGTCGTCGGGGGGAAGGTCGACCACCACCAGCTCGTCGAAGTCGTAGGGATAGCCGAGCACCACCAGCGCCCCGCGGGGGTCGATGGTGTGCCCGCCGCCCAGGTCGATGATGCGCCGGGCCGGGGGGAGGCTGATGATGAACTCACACCGGCTGGCGTGCAGCGAGCTGTGGAGGTTGTTCACCCCTACCGGGACCTGGGTCCGGTACTCGCTCGAACACCGCACCCGGTCCATCACGTCGTCGTGGCTGAGCTGGCCGGTCGCCATCGCGGTGGTCAGGTCACTGAAACCGGTGGGGTCCGGCTCCCGGCGGAGGAGGACGTTGTAGACCATCCGCACCGCCTGGCCGGCAGGAAGCTGGGAGAAGGAGAGCCCGGCCAGGCGGGTCGCCTCCCGGCGTGCCTTCATCTCCACCCGGGACAGATACGGGGTGACCCGGGCGGCGGCGGTAGCGAGCGGACCGGTCCCGTTGGCCCTGGCCGCTGCGCCTGTCTCTCCGCTCACTGCATCTCCCATCGTTCTCGGCCGACTTCTGAACCTACCATCGCCGTCTTGCCCGGAAGGGTGGATTTCGGCCATGCTTCCCGAGTTCCAACGCACTGTCGGCGCCGGTTTCTGGCGGACGGGCGGCGTTCATCGACCCACATTTCTGCAACGAGGCACAGGAGGCCACTATGGGACTGCTCGACGGCAAGGTAGCCATCGTCACCGGCGCAGGTCGGGGCATCGGACGGGAGGAGGCCCTGCTGTTGGCGTCGGAAGGGGCCAAGGTCATCGTCAACGACGTGGGCGCCTCCGTCCAGGGCGAGGGGGGCGACAAGCACCCGGCCGAAGAGGTGGTCGAGCTGATCAAGGCCGGCGGCAGCGACGGGGCGGTCAACTCCTCCGACGTGAGCTCCTGGGAAGGGGCCAAGGCCCTGGTCGACCAAGCCGTCGACACCTTCGGCCAGCTGGACATCCTGGTCAACAACGCCGGCATCCTCCGGGACAAGATGAGCTTCAACATGGACGAGTCGAGCTGGGACGACGTCATCCGGGTCCACCTGAAGGGCCACTTCGCCCCCACCCACCACGCCGCCGTCTACTGGCGGGGCCGGGCCAAGGCGGGCGAGACGGTCAGCGCCCGCATCGTCAACACCTCCTCGGAGGCGGGCCTCTACGGCAACGCCGGTCAGGCCAACTACTCGGCGGCCAAGGCCGGCATCGCTTCGATGACCTGGGTGCTGGCCCGGGAGCTCGAGCGCTACGGGGTCACCGTCAACTCCATCTCCCCCCGGGCCCGGACCCGGATGACCGAGGGGCTGTTCGGGGAGATGGCCAAGGGGGGCGAGGGCTTCGACGAGTGGGATCCCCGCAACGTCGCCCAGCTGGTCGGCTTCCTGGCCTCCGACGAGGCGGCCGACGTCACCGGCCAGAACTTCATCGTGTTCGGCGGCAACATCTGGGCCACCGGCGGCTTCCATCCGGTCGGCGAGATCCACCGCGACTCGATGTGGACGCCGAAGGAGCTGGCCGACGCCAAGGGCGAGCTGTTCAAGGGGATCTCGTCGGGCATCCCGAAATTCAGCTTCTTCTAAGCCGGGGGCCGGGGGCCGCCCACCACCGGACGGACGGCTGATGTCCGGAGGCGAATCCACCCGCCCGGAAGGGACAGGAGCCGGCCGGACTCGCGGCCCCCAGCACCGCGCCCGACCCACCACCACCAACCGCCGCCGCTACCTGATCGAGTGGGCGGTGATCCTGGTGGCGGTGGTGTTGATCACCGTCGGGCTCCGGGCTTTCGTGGCCCAGTCCTTCACCATCCCCTCCCCCTCCATGGTCCCCACCCTCCAGGTGGGCAACCGGATCATCGTCGACAAGCTGAGCTACGACTTCGACGGCGTGCACCGTGGGGACATCGTCGTCTTCCACCGCCCGCCGCTGGAGAATGCCACTTACAACGATCTGGTCAAGCGGGTCATCGGGCTCCCGGGGGAAACGATCTCCTCGCTGAACGGCTCGGTCTACATCAATGGCAAACGGCTGTCGGAGCCGTGGTTGCCGAAGACGCCGAGCAGTTTCACCGGGGCGATCCCCTCCTCCCACCCGGAATTCAACCTCCCCGGACCGGTGAAGATCCCCGCCGGTGACTACTTCGTGATGGGAGACAACCGGACCGACTCGGCCGACAGCCGGTTCTTCGGGCCGATCGCCGGATCGCTCATCGTCGGGCGGGTGGTGGCGGTGGTCTGGCCCCTCAGCCAGTGGAAGGGCGTCTAAGTCGACGCCGGGGTGCACTCCCCCCAAGGCCACACCGACTCAGACGGTGGGCTGGTCTTCCTGGCCGGCGAAGAGCAGCAGTTCGTAGATCGGGTTGATCACGGCCAGCCGGCCCTTGTGCTTGCCGATCATCCCCTCGGCCCGGAGTTGGGTGCCGGGCTCGATGCCCGGCAGCGACCGGCGCCCGAGGAACACCAGGTTCAGGGCCCCGGTCTCGTCCACGATGGTGCACTCGAGGGCGACCGCCCCCGACCACGGCTGGACCCGGACCGACCGCACCCGGCCGGCCACCACTGTCCGCTGGCGGTAGGTGAGGTCGCACATCCGGGTGGCCCCGGCCACCTCGATGAGTCGCTTGTCCATCACCGATCGACGAGCGGGTTCCACCGAGGGTTTCCGTTTACTCGGCGACCGCTCCTCGGCCAGGAGGGCCGAACGCCGCTTCACCAGCCCGGTGACGTCGAAGGGGGCGATGGTGGCGCTCACGTGGGGCAGGGTGCTGACCGCGGTGACGATCCGATCGGCGGCGTGGCTGTGCAACAGCCGGTTGGCCACCCCCCGGTAGAGGCGGCGGGGAAGCACCAGCATCACTTCGGTCTGACCGTCGGCGGCCAGCTCGGCGGCCATCTCGGTGGCAGCCCGGGAGAGTCGACGGTCGGGGCACTCCACCAGCTCGAGGGGGAGTTCCCCCATCCCCAACTTCCGCCACTGGGTGGCCAGCAGTTCGGCGTGGGCGGAGTCGATGACGAAGTGGACGGCCCGCACCTCACCGGACGGCGCGAAGGACCGGGCCAGCTGGAGGGCCCGGATGGTGGCCAGGTCGAGGTTGTCCACCAGCACCAGCGACACGCTGTGCTGGAGGGCGCGGGTCTCGGTGGGGCCGGCGGCGCCGGAGGCGTCGTGGACCAGCACCTGCTTCTCCTCCTCGTAGCGGCGGTGGGTGCGGGTGAGGAAGAAGACGATCAGGGGGATGGCCACCACGATCAGCCAGGCCCCGTTGGTGAACTCGGTCACCGCGAAGATGAGGGTCACCACCGCGCTGAGCACGAAGGCGGTAGCGCTGATGATCAGATTCTGGGTCCGCTTGGGTCCCGGGTGGGTGAGGAAATACTTGGTCATGCCGGCGCCGGCCATGGTGAAGCCGGTGAAGACGGTGCAGGCGTAGAGGGGGATGAGGTCGGCCACCCGGGCCCGGGTCACCACCAACAGGATGATGGAGACGACGGTGAGGGCGGCGATGCCGTTGGAGTAGACCAGCCGATGGCCACGGGTGGTGAGCGGGCGGGGAAGGTAGGCGTCCTGGGCGATGTAGCTGACCAGGAGGGGGAACCCGTTGTAGCTGGTGTTGGCCCCGAGGATGAGGATGAGGGCGGTGCTGAACTGCAACAGGTAGTAGGCGACATTGGCCAGTTGGCCGGTGCCGAAGACGGCCCGGCCGATCTGGGAGAGGACGGTCGGGGTACCCGACACGTAGGGAATCGCGTGGGTGAGATGGGCGAACACCGAGACGGCCAGGAACATGGCCCCGAGGATGGAGGCCATCAGCACCAGGGTGGAGCGGGCGTTGCGGACCTGGGGGGGTTTGAAGACGGTGACGGCGTTGGAGATCGCCTCCATCCCGGTCATCGCCGACCCGCCGTTGGCGAACGCCTTCAAGAAGATGAAGGCCCCCGCCCCGAGGAGCAGGCCGCCCCCTTCGTGCCCGACGGCGACCGACCCGGGCACCCCGAGGGCGTAGTGGTGGAGGTGACCGGACATGGCCAGCCGCACCCCCCCGACCACCACCAGGCTGGCCATGCTGGCCAGGAACAGGTAGGTGGGGATGGCGAACACCCGCCCCGCCTCCCGGATCCCCCGCAGGTTGCCGTAAGCGATGACCAGCACGAAGACGACCGCCATCTCGACGGTATAGGGAGCCAGCCGGGGGAAGGCGGAGGCCACCGCGTCGACCCCGGCGGCCACCGACACCGCCACCGTCAGGACGTAGCTCAACAACAGGGCGGCGCCGGGGATCTGGGCCACCGAGTAGCCGAAGTTGTCCCGGCTGACCACATAGGAGCCGCCGGACACCGGATAGGACTTCACCACCTGGCGATAGAGGAGGCAGACCACTCCGAGGACCAACAGCAACAAGGCGGTCACCGGGGTGATGAGGGTGAAGGCGGCCACCCCGGCGGCCGGGATCAGGATCCGGAGAATCGACTCGGTCGCATAGGCGCAGGAGGACATCACGTCAGACGACAGCACCGCCAGGGCGGTGGGCTTGCCCAGCCGCTCGGCGTGGAGGTCCTCGCTGACGATCGGCGGGCCGAGCAGGAGCTCCTTCAGCCGGTAGCCGGGGGCTTCGGGGAGGTCGAAGCCGCGGCTGGATGTGGGAGCCTGAGGGGTGTCGAGCCAGCGAGGCCGGCCCTCTACCGACACGGGAGGGGCCGGAAGCGAATCACGGACGACTGCCGAGCACGGCGGTCGCCTGTCCCACCACCTTCTCCTCGCCATCGGCGTTGTGGAGCCGGACGTCAAGGTCGACCAGGTGCTCGCCGGCCTCCTCCCGGATGCCGGTGACGACGATCTTGGTCTCCAGCTTCTCCGCCGGCCAGGTCTGCTTGGCGAACCGGACCTGGAAGCGGCGCACGTTCCCCACCCCGACATAGTCGGTGAGGGCGGAGCCCAACAATCCCATCGAGAACATCCCGTGGCCGAAGACGCTGGGCTGACCGGCGGTGGTGGCCAACACCTCGTCGTGGTGCATGGGGTTGAAGTCGCCGGAGGCCCCGGCGTAGGCGACCAGATCGGTACGGGTCAACACATGGCTGCGGACCGGTGCCTCGTCGCCTTCGGTCACTTCCTCGATGTACAACGTCGCAGCAGTCATCGGTCTCCTCCTCGTCGGCGTCCGCCGCCGGACACCTGGTCAGTCATCTCGATCAGGACCCGAACCAGTGAAGCAGGTGGTCGATCGACCACACATTCCAGGCGTGGGTCCCGAGTATCACCACTTCGGCCAGGATCATCATCAGGTTCTGGCCCTGCTCGGCCCAGTCGCTGATCATCAGTATGAAGTACAACAGGTTGAGCACGATGGCGGCAATGGCGGCGATGGGGGTGAGGAAGCCCAGCGCCAACCCGAGTCCGAGGGCCAGCTCGGAGAAGACCACGATGTAGGCCATCGGCACCGGATGGGGCTTGACCACCTTGTCGAAGCCGGTCTTCACGAACGGCCACTTGTGCTTCTCGGCCACCGACCCGCCCCAGGAAATACCGGCCCCCCGCTTCAGCCAGGCCCCGAGGTCCTTGTGCCGGAAGCTCTGCAACCACCAGAGCCCGACGCCGATCCGCAGCACGGCCAGCCATTCGGCGGTGGTCAACCAGGTCGAGTTCATGGGCGAGTTTCTACCATCTTCGGTTCCGACCGCCGGGAACCCGACCCCGCCGCCTCCGGACGGCTGGCGGTCACCATCCCTTGAACTCCGGGCTCCGCCGCTCGGCAAAGGCGCTCAACCCTTCCTTGCAGTCCTCGGTGCCGACGATCATCTCCTGGCCGGCGGCCTCGTCCCAGAAGGCTTGCGACCGGTCAGTCTCCAACGACTGGTTGGCCAGCCGCTTGGCCAGGGCGATGGCCTTGGTCGGGCCCGTCGCCAACCGGGCCGCCCACTCCCCTGCCAGCGCCATCAGCTCGGCACCCGGCACCACCCGGTTGACCAGTCCGAGTCGCTCCGCCTCGGCGGCCGGCACCGAGTCGCCGAAGAAGAACAGCTCCTTCGCCCGCTGGGGGCCGATGAGCCGGGGCAACAGGTAGGCGCCCCCGGCATCGGGGGCGATCCCCCGGCGGACGAACACCGAGATGAACTTGGCCTCCTCCGCCGCCAGCACCAGGTCGCAGGCCAGGGCCAGGTGCATCCCGCCGCCGGCGGCGGTGGCGTTCACCGCCGCGATCACCGGCTTCTCGCAGTCGAGCACCGCGGCGATGAGGAGCTGCCACCCGTTGCGGATCATCCGGGCGGAATCGCCCACCGCACTCTGGGGGGCGCCGGGCGGGCGGGGCGGGCGGACCACCGGGCTGCGGAGGTCGGCCCCGGTGCAGAACCCCTTCTCCCCGTTCCCGGTCAGCACCACCGCCCGCACGCCCAGGTCGTCGGAGGCCTCCTCCAGCCAACCGATGATCTGGGCCCGCATCTCGGTGTTGATGGCGTTGCCGGCTTCCGGCCGGTTGAGGGTGATCCAGGCCACCCCGTCCTCGACGCGGCGGAGGACTTCGGCCGACTCGGTGTCGGGCATCAGATCCGGTGGATGATGTTCATCCGGGAGGTGCAGACCAGCTCGCCGGTGGCCCGATCGGTCCAGGCCGTCTCTACCACCACGAAGGTCATGGTCTTGCCCTTCGACTCCTTCTCGTAGGCGTCGACCACCTTGCCCTCGCCTTCCAGCACGTCGCCGGCGAAGATCGGCCGGTGATAATTGAACTCCTGCTCGCCGTGGAGGATGATCCCGCCCTTGGCCATCAGCGGGCCCAGCACCGAGGCCATGGCATTGCCGGACGGGGCATCGGTCGGCTGCAGCTCGGGGAAGACCCCGAAGTTCTCCATCACGAACGGGTAGCTGGGAGGGGCAGGGATTCCGGCCAGCCCCGCCTCGGTGGCCGCCCTCGGGTCCCGGTAGATGGGGCTGGCGTCCTTGACCGCGGCGGCAAAGGTAGCCAGTTGCCCCCGCTCCACCGTCACCACCGATTTGCTGGTCGGCTGGCCGATGATCTCCTTCAGGCCGTTCTGCGACACGTCAGTCCCTCCCTTATCTCGTTGCGCACCGTAAGCGAGGCGGATGCCCCGATCAAAACGGCGGGTCGGATCGGCGGGTCGACGGTCCCGGGGTGAAGGAATCCGGTGCGCCAACCCGCCACCTATAGCATCTCGGCCATGTCCAATCCCGAGACCCTTCTCTACCAGGAATCAAACGGCGTGGCATGGGTCACCCTCAATCGGCCGGACGCCTACAACGCCTTCGACGCGGTGATGCAGGCCGAGCTGCGCGACCTGTGGTCGATGCTGCGCAAGAACGACGACGTACGGGTGGTGGTGCTGACCGGGGCGGGGGACAAGGCGTTCTGTACCGGCCTGGACCGGGGGCAGATGGAGTCGACCGAGGATCTGCCGCCGGGAAAGCTCCCCGGCTACAACACCCCCTGGGACTTCGACGACCCGGGCAAGAGCGTCTGCCCCAAGTCCAACGACCTCTGGAAGCCGGTGATCGCGGCGGTGAACGGCATGGCCTGTGGCGGGGCCTTCTACCTGCTCGGGGAAGTCGACTTCATCATCGCCGCCGAGCACGCCACCTTCTTCGATCCCCATGTCACCTACGGGATGGTGGCCGCTTTCGAGCCCATCTTCCTGCTCCACAAGATGCCCTTCCAAGAAGTGGCGCGGATGAGCCTGCTCGGCGCCAATGAGCGGATGTCCGCCCGGCGGGCCCGCGAGATCGGGTTGGTCTCCGAGGTGGTGCCGGCCGCCGAGCTCCACGACCACACCGCCTGGGCGGCCAGCGCCATCGCCGACCAGCCGGCCCTGGCGGTGCAGGGGACGGTCCGAGCCCTGTGGGCGGGCCTGGAGCTGACCCGGCGCCAGGCGCTCGACCAGGCCTTCCTCTTCACCAACATCGGGACCGACCTCGACACCCTGGCCGAGGGCCAGAAGCGCTTCTCGTCGGGGACCCGGATCGACTGGCGGCTGCGCTGAGCGACTCAGAGCACCGCCCCCTTGAGCTTGAGGTCGAGGATGGCGTCCATGTCCAGTCCCAACTCCTGAAGGACTTCGTCGGTGTGCTCGCCGTGGTCGGGGGCTCGGATGAGGTCGGGCGGCTGCTCGTCGAACTGGAGGGGTGAAGCCACCATCCGGAAGGTGGTGCCCCCGGTCGAGGTCACCTCGCGGATGTAGCCGTTGGCCACCACCTGGGGGTCGACCAGCAGCTCGTCGGCGGTCTGCACCGGGGCCCAGACCCCGTCCACCGTGTTCATGATCGGTCGCCACTCCTCCAAAGTGCGGGTGGCGAAGATCTCGTCGAGGGTGACGCAGCACTCCTGGCAGTTCTTGGCCCGGGCCACCGAGTCCACATACCGGGGGTCGTCGGCCAGCTCCGGGTGGCCGATCTTGGTGACCAGGTCGGCCCAGAACCGGTCCGACTCCAGCATGATCAGGGACATGAAACGGTCGTCCTTGGTCTTGTAGTTGTTCACCAGCGGGTTGGGCATCATGGTCCGGTCTCCCCGCGGCATCCGGCTGAACCCGAACAAGCCGGCGGCCAGGACCGTCGCCCCGGTGGCCCACACCCCGTTGGCCAGCAGCGAGTTGTCGACGGTGACCGCCTCGCCGGTGCGCTCACGATGGAACAGGGCGGCGGAGATCCCCCCGGCGATGGTGAGGCCGCCGATGACATCGCCGTAGCCGGGCCCTGGCTGGCTGGTCGGGTAATCGCCGGGGGCGGTGAGGATATCCGCCGATCCCCCCCGGCCCCAGAAGTTGGAGTTGTCGTAGCCGCCCCGCTCCGACTCCGGCCCCCGCTGGCCGTTGGCCGAGCCCCGGACGTAGATGATGTTGGGGTTGACGGCCCGGATGTCTTCCACGTCGATCTTGAGCTTGGCCCGGGCCTGGGGACGGAAGTTGGTCAGGAAGACGTCGGCCGTCTCCACCAGCTTCATGAGCAGCTCCCGCCCCTCCTCCGTCTTCAGGTTGAGGGCGACGCTGCGCTTGCCCCGGTTGGGCAGTTCCATCATGTGGTTGACCCCGCCCGGCCCGGTCGGGACCAGCCCGGAGTTCACCAACCCCCGTTGGGGATCGCCGGTCTCGGGGTGCTCGATCTTGAGGACGTCGGCCCCCCACTCGGCCAACACTGTCCCGGCAATGGGCACATACGTCCACCCCGCCACCTCGACGACCCGGACGCCCTTCATGATGCCCTTCACCGTGTTCTCCTCTTCGACGACTGATTGGTGGGCGGATGCACTCGCGACATGACGGTCATGCTGACTCCCTAGGGGGCCAGCGGTGGCAGACCGCCGGCGATGGTCTTGGTCTCGGTGTACTGCTCGAAGCCCTCCAGGCCGTTCTGTCTCCCGATCCCACTGGCCTTGTAGCCGCCGAAGGGGGCATCGGCCCCGTACCAGACGCCGCCGTTCACCGAGGCGGTGCCGGCCCGGATCCGCTTGGCCACCCCGAGGGCCCGCTCCTCGGAGGCGGAGGTCACCCCGCAGCCGAGTCCGTATTGGTTCTGGTTGGCGATCCGGACGGCGTCGTCATCGTCGTCGAAGGGGACCACCACCAGCACCGGCCCGAAGATCTCCTCCTGGGCGATGGTCATGGAATTGTCGACGTCGGCGATGAGGGTGGGCTCCACGTAGAACCCCTTCTCCAGGTGGCTCGGACGACCGCCACCCACCACCACCCGGGCTCCCTGATCCACCCCGGTCTGGATCATGCCCAGCACCCGCTCCCGCTGGGCCGCGCTGATCTGGGGTCCCTGGAGGAAGGAGGGGTCGGTCGGATCGCCGTAGCCCATCGTCTTGAACCCGCCCTCCATGGCGGCGATGCCCTCGTCGTAGCGCGACCGGGGCAACAGCATCCGGGTGAGCATCACGCAGCCCTGGCCGCCGTGGACGCACACCGTCCAGGCCATCGACAGCTTGGCCTCGAAGCCGGCGTCGTCCAGCAGGATGTCGGCCGACTTGCCGCCGAGTTCGAGGAACAGCCGCTTGAGGGTGGGAGCGCCCTTCTCCATGATCCGCCGGCCGACGGCGGTGGAGCCGGTGAACGACACCAGGTCGACCCGGGGATCGGTGACCAGGTCCTCGGCCACTCCGTTGTCCGAGGTGGTGATGACCTGGAGGACGCCGGCGGGGATGTCGGTCTTCTCCGCCACCAGCCGCCCGATGCGGGTGGCGTTCCAGGGGGTGAGCGGGGCGGCCTTCAGGATCACGGTGTTCCCGGTGGCCAGCGCCGGGCCCAGCTTGTTGATGCTCACCTCGAAGGGGTAGTTCCAGGGCACGATGGCCGCCACCACCCCGGTGGCCTCCTTGTAGACCTTGCGCCAGCTCCGGGTGCCGAAGGCGTTGCCCTCGGGAAGGTCCCGCTCCCAGTGGAACTCGTCGATGTAGTTGGCCGGCCAGGTCAGCCCCTCGGCCAGCGGGGCGTCGAGCTGCGGCCCGTAGGTCAGCAGCACCGGGGTCCCGACTTCGGCCACCAGCTCAGCCCGGAGCAGCTCCTGTTCGGACACCAGGGCGTCCTGCAGCTGGGCCAGGCAGCGCTGGCGGAACTTCTTGTCGGTGGCCCAGTCGGTCTCGTCGAAGGCGCGGCGGGCGGCACCGATGGCCCGGTCCATGTCCTGATGGTCGGCGTCGGCCACGTGGCCGAGCACCTCTTCGGTGGCCGGATTCACATTGTCGAACTGCTTGCCCGACAGCGCCGGGACCAGCTCGCCGTCGATGAGCATCCGGGTCTCCCCGGACGGGCTCTCCCCATTGGTCATCACGTTCTCCTTTGCTCGGTGGGTGCGGCACCCGGTGGGTTGGCGTCGCGGATGAGACTCTCCTGGACGAAGGAGGCCACCGCCCGGCCGTCCTCGGTGAAGACGTGGGCCCGCCCGTAGCTCCGCCCCCGACCGGCTGCCGTCCCCTCGTGGGCCAGCAGCAGCCACTGGCCGGCTTCGAAGTGGTCGTGGAAGGTGAGGGTGTGGGACACCACCCCGGTGGCGATGGAGCGGTGGGCCATGTTCTGGCCGATCCCCTCGTGGGGGCGCATGGCGGTGGCGATCAGGAACCCGTCGGTGGCGTAGGCCAGCAAGGCCTGGGTGAGGGTGAAGTCCCCCAGCCCGCCGGGGAGCCGGACCCACACGAACAGTTCGGCCGGCCCGACCGGGGCCTCGGGATCCCAGGTGTTGATCCCCCCGACCACCCGGAGCTCGGTGCCGGGTGCCACCAGCATGGCCTGGGGGCTCGGCGGTGCCTGGTCGGGTCCGTCCACTTCCGGCATCTCCGGTTGGTGCCGGATGAGATCGGCTTCCTCGGCATGGCGCAGCACCAGCCCCCGGGCACACAGCCGGTCCCCCTGCCGGACGGTGACCATGTCGCTGCCGACGGAGCGCCCGTCGTGCATGACCTCCACCTCGATCTCCAGGGGCTTGGTGAGGGTGGCGCTGCGGGCGAAGATGGTGTGGATGGAGGTGGCGTCCTTGCCGGCCGACACCGAGCCCGAGGCCAGCAGCATCTGGGCCAGCAACTGACCGCCGAACACCACGTCGTGCACCGACGGGTCCCCGATGCTGGAGGCCCGGAACCGGTGATCTCCGTCCGGCTCCAGCCGGAACGACTCGGGAAGCTGGCTCACTCCGGAAATGCCCCGAACGCGGAAAGGTCCATGGTGCCCACTGTCATAGCCCCGATGGTGCCACCATCGGTGATGATGTTCTCGCCGGTGATGGCCGAGGCCGCCCGGGAGTTCAAAAAGATGAGGGGGTAGGCCTGCTCCTCGGGGGTGGCCCGGCGGCCCAGCGGGATCGGGTAGTTGTTCATGAACTCCTTGCCCACCTGCTCCTCGAACTCCGGCATCATCGGGGTGTCGGTGGGACCGGGGCTGGTGCAGTTGATCCGGATGCCCAGCTTGGCCAGCTCGAACGACCGCCAGGTGGTCCAGACGATGATGGCCTCTTTGGAGGGGGCGTAGCCGCTGGCTATCTCGGCCGGGTTGTCGGTGAACCACTGGGCCGTCTCCGCGAAACCGTCGCAGGTGACCAGCGGCATCCACTTGGCGATGTTGCCCATCCAGGCCGCCCCCGCCCCTGACGAGATGCTGGCGATGGCTGCCCCCGCCGACATGTGTTCCACCACCAGGTCGGTCAAGTGCCGCATGGAGGCGAAGTTCACCACCATGGTGTCGTAGTCGGAGAACCGGCCGCCGGGGAGGCCGGCACAGTTGAAGAGGGCATCGATGTTCCCACCGATGGCATCGACGGCGGTGGCGATGGCGTCCGGGTCGCGGAGATCGACGGCGTGGTAGCCGGCCACTTTGACCGGGGGCTCCTTGAGGTCGATCACGTGGATCTCGGCCCCCAGCTCGGCCAGCTCGGTGACCGCCGCCGCCCCCATACCGGCCCCGCCGCCGCCGCTGACGATGACCCGCCTGCCCTCGTAACTCCATACCGATGCCATTGGTGGTCCTTTCTCAGTTGCCGGTCGCCGGGTTCATCGAGGGAGCCCGAGACCGTGCTCGGCCACGATGTTCCGGTTGATGTCACTGGTGCCGCCGGCGATCGAGACCCCCGGCGAGGCGATCAGATGTTTGGTCCAGGGGCCGTCCAGACCGTTGGACCCGAACAGGCCGACTGCCAGGTCGGCCAGCTCCTGGGTGGCGTGGGCCCACATCAGCTTGGTCAGGCTGCCCATCGCCGGAGAGGGTTGGCCCCCGTGGCCGACCGATTCCAGCTCCCGGGTGGTCATGTAGCGCATGGCCCCGATGGAGGCGTAGAGCCGGGCCAGCCGGTCGCGCTGCACCGGGGTCGGCACCACCCCGGCCCGATGGGCATCCTCCAACAATTCGGTGAACCGGGCGGTCAGCACCAGGTGGAAGCGGGCCACCCCGGCCCGTTCGTGGCTGAGGGTGGTCATCGCCACTCCCCAACCCTGGTTGATCGAGCCGAGGAGGGCGCTGGCCGGCACCCGGACGTCGGTGAAGAAGATCTCCGAGAACACCGTCTCCCCTACCATCGACCGCATCGGCCGGACCTCGACGCCGGGAGAGCTCATGTCGACCAGCAGGCAGCTGATGCCCCTGTGCTTGGGCACCGAAGGGTCGGTGCGCACGTAGAGCTGGCACCAGTCAGCGAACTCCCCCAGGCTGTTCCAGGTCTTCTGCCCGTTGATGAGGAATCCGTCACCGTCGGCCACCGCGGAGGTCTTCAGCGACGCCAGGTCGGAGCCGGCATCGGGCTCGGACATCCCCTGGCACCAGATCTCGTCGCCGCGGAGCATGGGGGCGAGGTAGCGGTCCTTTTGCTCCTGGGTCCCGATGGCCATGATGGCGGGGGCGATGTTGGCCACCCCGATGGAGTTGACCGGCCCGGGAGCGTCGACCTCCACCATCACCTCGTGGAAGGCCAGCTGCTCGGCAATGGTGGCACTCCGGCCGCCGAACTCGATGGGCCAGGAGATGGCCGCCCACCCGGCATCGGCCAGCGTCCGGTTCCAGGACCGCAGGATCTCGATGGTCTTGGCGTTGAGCAGCCCGGCCCGACCAGCGGCCACCACCTCGGGGGTGAGGTTGTCGCTCAGCCAGCTCGTCAACGAATGGCGGAAGTCGTCTTCGGCGACGGTGGCCGGAAGGGACGAGTCGGGGCCGGTGGGTACGGGCCGATTGGGCATCAGGGTTGTTGCACCTTTGATGTCCACGATCCCCCTTGATCACCCACACCGGGCGGCGTCCATGCCGGCTCGATCGGTCAGGTTAGACCACTCCCCGCTCGACCGACAATCCCGTTTTCGGTGGCGGGGACTGGTCAGTCCTCCAGGGTGATGGCCGATTCCGGGCAGTTGGCGGCGGCCGTCCGGGCCTGGGCCTCGAGCCCCTCCGGTACCTCGGGGTAGATGACGGTGCCGTAGCCGCGGTCATCACAGTCGAACAGCTCCTCGGCCAACGAGTAGCAACGACCGTGGCCGGTGCACCGCTCGGTATCCAAGGTGATCTTCACCAGCTCATCCTAAGCCTGCCGACCTGCCGGGCGCCCTGCTGGCCGGATCTCGGGCTGCGGCTCTTGACTACCAGCCGGTGGCACCCCAGGGTCGATACCGCGCTGGGGACGACGAGCCTGATGATTGCAGGGAGTTCGACACCGGACTCCCCCGTGACCCGTTGACGACCACAAAGGTGCTCCCGGACGACGGCGCAAAAGCTCCGTCCCCGCTGTAGGTGGCGGTCACCGATTGGAAACCAACCGGAGTGGTGGTGGTCGAGCAGCTGGCGTTGCCGGAGCCGTTCAACGACGGGGTGGTGCACAGGGCGGTGGCACCGGCAGTGAAGGTAACCGTCCCGGTCGGGGTGCCGGCTCCGCTGCTCGGGGCGACCGTCGCCGAGTAGGTGATCGACTGGCCAAAGCTGGTGGTGGACGGCGTCGCTTGGGCGGAGGTGGTGGTTGGCCTCGGCGCTCCGTTCACCGTCTCGGTGGTGGTCCCCGTCGAGGTGGCGAACGTGGCATCCCCGCCGTAGGCGGCCGTCACCGTGTCGGTGCCGATCGGAGCATTGGTGGCCGAGCACGACCCGTTGCCGGAGCTGTCAAGGGCTCCGGTAGCGCACAACGTGGTGCTCCCAACCTTGAAGGAGACAGTGCCGGTCGGGACGCCAGTCCCGGTGGTCGGGGCCACGTGGGCCCCGTAGCTCACCGACTGGCCGGAGGCAGAGGACGAGGGGGTTGCCGTCGAGGTGGTGGTGGTCGGTCGGAGGCTCACCGTCTCGGTGGTGGTCCCCGTTGAGGTGGCAAAGCTGGCGTCACCGCTGTAGGTGGCCGTCACGGTATCGGTGCCCACCGGGGCGTTGGTGGCCGAGCAACTGGCATTGCCGGAGCCGTCGAGGGCTCCGGTGGTGCACAGCGTGGTTGTCCCCACCTTGAAGATGACCGTGCCGGTCGGGACGCCGGTCCCGGTGATCGGGGCCACGTGGGTCCCGTAGCTCACCGACTGGCCGGCGCCCGTAGACGTCGGGGTAGGGGTTGCCGTGGTCGTCGTCGGCCGAAGGCTGACCGTCTCGGTGGTGGTCCCCGATGAGGTGGCGACGGTGGAGTCACCGCTGTAGGTGGCCGTCACCGTGTCGGTACCCACCGGGGCATTGGTGGCCGAACAACTGGCGTTGCCGGAACCGTCGAGGGCACCGGTGGTGCACAGCGTGGTGGCGCCGACCTTAAAGGTGACCGTGCCGGTCGGGACCCCGGTCCCGGTGGTCGGGGCCACGTGGGCCCCGTAGGTCACTGACTGGCCGGGGGTGGAAGCGCCCGGGGTGGCGGTTGCGGTGGTAGTGGAGGGCCGGAGACTGACCGTCTCGGTGGTGGTCCCCGGCGAGGTGGCGAAGGCGGCATCCCCGCTGTAGGTGGCCGTCACCGTGTCGGTACCCACCGGGGCATTGGTGGCCGAACAACTGGCATTGCCGGAACCGTCGAGGGCACCGGTGGTGCACAGCGTGGTCGTCCCCACCTTGAAGGTGACCGCGCCGGACGGGACGCCGGTCCCGGTGGTCGGGGCTACGTGGACTCCGTAGCTCACCGACTGGCCTGGAGTGGAAGACGAGGGAGTGGCCGTCGCCGTGGTGGTGGTCGGGCGGAGGCCGACCGTCTCGGTGGTGGTCCCCGATGAGGTCGCGAAGGTGGCGTCCCCGCTGTAGGTGGCCGTTACCGTGTCGGTGCCCACCGGGGCGTTGGTGGCCGAACACGACCCATTGCCGGAACCGTCGAGGGCCAGAGTGGTGCACAACGTGGTGCTCCCAACCTTGAAAGTGACCGCCCCGGTCGGGACGCCGGTCCCGGTAATCGGGGCTACGTTCACCCCGTAGGTCACCGACTGGCCGGGGGTGGAAGAGCCCGGGGTGGCCGTCGCGGTGGTGGTGGTGGGTCGGAGGGGGGCGGTCACCGTTTCGGTGGTGGTCCCCGGCGAGGTGGCGAACGTGGCATCCCCGCTGTAAGTGGCCGTGACCGTGTCGGTGCCCACCGGGGCATTGGAGGCCGAGCACGACCCATTGCCCGAACCGTCGAGGGCTCCGATGGCGCACAACGTGGTGCTCCCAACCTTGAAGGAGACGGTGCCGGTCGGGACGCCGGTCCCGGTGGTCGGGGCCACGTGGGCCCCGTAGGTCACTGACTGGCCGAAGGTGGAAGCCGAGGGGTTGGCCGTTGCGGTGGTGGTGGTGGGTCGGAGGCTGACCGTCTCGGTGGTGGTCCCGGGCGAGGTGGCGAAGGTGGCGTCCCCGCTGTAGGTGGCCGTCACGGTGTCGGTGCCGACCGGGGCATTGGATGCCGGACACGACCCATTGCCGGAACCGTCGAGGGCTCCGGTGGTGCACAACGTTGTCGCCCCAACCTTGAAAGTGACGGTGCCGGTCGGGCCGCCGGTCCCGGTAGTCGGGGCTACGTGGACCCCATAGAGGACAGACGAGCCGATGGTGGATGA
>DATATM010000016.1:0-13401 GCA_036268775.1 Acidimicrobiales bacterium
ACTTGCTCCCTCCGAAGAGGCTTTTGACACCCCGCTCAGCCCGCCGGATCTCTCCGACGGACCGGGGTCTGCTACTGGGCTCTCCGGCGATTACCCAGACGGGACTTGCACCCGCAGGTCTGGTCCAGTTTCCAGGACGCAACATGGGGCAACCCTAGGCCAGTTGTGGCTCCAGAGCCCGGGCAGCAACCAAGTGGCCGCCCGGATTCAGGAGTGCAGCGCCCAGGCCCGGACGTACTGGATCTCGCTGGTGGCCGGCAACGGGGTGGTGGCCGGATTGAAGTTGTTAGTGGCCAGCCCCAGCGCCTGGGTCAGGTTGATGAAGAACGGCGAGTCGAACGGCTGGGGGGCGGTCAGCGGTGCCGACGGGATCCAGTGGTCGACCAGGCAGGTCTGCCCGTTGTACTTCATGGTGATGGTGCTCGGAGTCCACTCCACGACGTAGTCGTTGAACACACTGGGGTTGATGGTGCAGGCGTCGTTGGTGACGATGTTGGTATTGGTGGCGGCGTTGGCGGTGCCGTAGTTGTAGTTGTAGTGGATGTAGGGGATCGCCAGGGTCGGGTATTCGCTGTAGGTCTCGGCGATGTCGATCTCACCGGAGCCCGGCCAGGCACCGTATTTGAGCTCGTTCTGCGGGTAGAGCCAGAGGGATGACTGGAGACCGGCCACCGTGGCGGCGGGGAGCTTGGCCTTCACCTCGAATCGTCCGTAGGCCTGCGAGAACAGCCCGTAGGTGCTGACGGTGCCGCTGGTGTACTGGGTGCTGAAGCTGCCGTAGGGATCCTGGCAGATGAACGGAGCCGCTTCCTTGCGGGCGGTGAGGCTCAGGTAGCCGTTGCCCACCGAGATGTTGTTCGGGGTGTTGACGAAGCAGGCCACGTTGCCGGAGGTGTAGCCACTGGTAGCCGTGGTGATCGGGGTCCACTTGCTGAGATCGAGTGAGGTGCCGGTGAACTCGGTGTCGAATGAGCACGTCCAGGTGGACCCGTCGGCCACCAGGGTCTGCTGCCCGCCACAGGATGTCGGGCTCGGAGCCGTGGTGGTGGTTGTCGACGTGGTGGAAGTGGTGGTTGTCGTCGGGGGCGCGGTGGTCGTGGTGGTCGACGGGGGGACGGTGGTGGTGGTCGTCGACCTCGGAGCCGTGGTGGTGGTCGTGGTGGTCGGGGGTGGCTTGCGGTGCTGAAAACTCGAGAAGGAGACGCGGTTGGCGGCCGCCGAGTTCGTCGGTCCGGCAGTGAGGGCGGGGGCGACGGCGAGGACGCCGACCAGGGCGACGGCAAAGAGGACGGCGGAATAGGTCCAGAGGCGAGATCCGGTTGGTCCACTGTCATCCTGCCGGATGCGATGCGAGGGAGCCCGTTTGACTGGAAGTGGCATGGTGTCTACTTTCGATCAATCGCGGTGTGTAGTGATAAGGGTCGGCAGGACATGACGGTGCCTTGAGTGCATTTTCGGTTCCGGGGGCCGGTGGGTGGGAATGCCGTCGACCGTCGCCACTCAGCGTGGCGGGTCACACAGGTTGGGTCCCGGGGGCTCAACGGCGGTGTCCAGCGGTTGGGGGGCCCGGATCCGGATTAGGAATGCAGCGCCCAGGCCCGCACGAACTTGATCTCGCTGGTGGCCGGCAATGGGGTGGTGGCTGGATTGAAGTTGTTGGTGGCGAGTCCGAGGGCCTGGGTCAGGTTGATGAAGAAGGGTTGGTTGAAGGGCTCGGGGTTGGACTCGGGATACTGCGGGACCCAATGATCGACGAGGCAGGTTGTCCCGTTGTAGATCATGGTGATGCTGCTCGGAGTCCACTCGACGACGTAGTCGTTGAAGACGTTGGGATTGATGGTGCAGGCATCGTTGGTGACGATGTTGGTATGGGTGGCGGCGTTGGCGGTGCCGTAGGTGTAGTTGTAGTGGATGTAGGGGATGGCCAGCTTCGGGTACTCGCTGTAGGTCTCGGCGATGTCGATCTCACCCGATGCCGGCCAGGCGCCGAACTTCATCTCGTTCTGGGGGAAGAGCCAGAGCGACGACTGGAGTCCGGACACCGTTGCCGCCGGGAGCTTGGCGCTCACTTCGAATCGCCCGTAGGTCTGGGAGAACAACCCGGTGGTGCTGACGGTGCCGCTGGTGTACTGGGTGGTGAAGCTGCCCCATTTGTCCTGGCAGGTGAACGGGGCCGCCTCCTTGCGGGCGGTCAGGCTCAGATAGCCGTTGCCGACCGAGATGTTGTTGGGCGAGTTGACGAAGCACGCCACCGTGCCGGAGGTGTAGCCGCTGCCGGCGGTGGTGACCGGCGTCCATTTGCTGGCGTCGAGCGTGGTCCCGGTGAACTCGGAGTCGAAGCTGCAGGTCCAGGTGGAGCCGTCGGCCACCAGGGTTGGCTGGCCACCACAGGACGAGGCGGTGGGCGCGGTGGTGGACGTGGTGGTGGCACCGGGAACCGGCGGGGGGCTGGTGGCGCCCGGACCCGGCGGCGAAGTGGTGGTCGGGCTGGGGGCCGTGGTGGTGGTCGGGTCGGGCGCCGAGGTGCTGGAGGTGGTCGTCGAGGTCGAGACGGCAGTCGGGGGGGTGCTCGGGTCACTGACCGGCTGAGCCGATTTCCCGTTACCGGCAGATTTCCCGGCGTGGGAGGCATTGACCGCCGAACCCGAGAACGACGCCTGGGGGCCGCTGGACGGCACGATGGCCAAAACTGAAACGAGTGTCACTCCCCCCAGGGCCGCAGACGATCGCCAGGCACGGGGTCGGGAGCGCACGGCGGTGAGTGTACCGAAGGATTTTGGCGTTGCCCGCCATCCTGTCGCCCGTCGCATGGGGTCTCCCCGTCTCCTCGTCGTCCAGCAGTTCTGCCAAATTCCGGTGGTTGTGGCCGGGTCGGACCCTGGGATCTTGGCAGAAATCCCCAGGTCAGTGCCTTACCTGCCCTCTGGCAGTCGTCATTTCAACCGTTGGTGCGTCCCATCCGGCGGGAGTCCCGAGCGACGTCTACCCCGATCCACCCGACTTCAACCAATTTCATCCCGATCTGGTCAATTTCATGACGTCCACCTCAGCGGGGCGGACCTCAACCTCTAGGAGAACGATTCGGAGGGGGCGATCTTGCGCCTCAGAGGCGTTGAGCGGGTCCCCGTCGACGGGGGTCAAGGCCCATCGACGCCCTCGGGCACCAGATGGCGGCGGCGATTTGGACAGACCCGGTGTCCGCAAGATCGAGAACCACGAGGACCCTGGACCCAGTTGAGCCGCCTCGAAGAGTGGCGGGGAAGGCCCTCGGACTCAGGAGTGCTGCTGCCAGACCCGGACGAACTGGATCTCGGTGGTGGCCGGCAGCGGGGTGGTCAGCGGGTTGAAGTTGTTGGTCCCGATGCCCAGCGCCTGGGTCAGGTTGATGAAGAAGGGTTGGTTGAAGGGCTGGGGGGCCGTCTCGGGCATCAACGGGACCCAGTGGTCAACCAGGCAGGTGTGCCCGTTGAAGATCATGGTGATCGAACTCGGCGTCCACTCGACCACGTAGTCGTTGAACTGATCGGGGTTGATAGTGCAGGCGTTGTTGGTCACCTCATTGGTGTTGGTGGAGGCGTTGACGTTGAACGGGTTGTAGTTGTAGTGGATGTAGGGAATGGCCAAGCCCGGATGCTGGCTGTAGGTCTCGGCGATGTCGATCTCGCCGGACGCCGGCCAGGCGCCGAACTGTTGTTCATTTTGTGGATAGAGCCAGAAGGACGACTGGAGCCCGGCCACTGTGGCGGCGGGTACCTTGGCGCTGACTTCGAACCGTCCGTAGGTCTGCGAGAACGACCCCAGGGTGGTGACTTCCCCACTGGTGTACTGGGTGAGGAACGAGCCGTAGGGGTCCTGGCAGAGGAAGGGGGCGGCCTCTTGGCGGGCGGTGAGGCTCAGGTATCCGTTGCCGACCGAGATGTTGTTGGGACTGTTGACAAAACACGCCAGCCCCGAGGTATAGCCGCTGGCGGCGGTGGCCACCGGGGACCATTGGCTGGTATTGAGCGTGGTGCCGGTGAACTCGGTGTCGAATGAGCAGGTCCAGGTGGTGCCATTCGAGACAATGGTCGATGCCCCGCCGCAGGAGGTTCCCGACGGGACGGTGGTGGTCGTCGTCGAGGTGGTGGACGTGCTGGGAACCGTCGAGGTCGTGGTGGTGGAGGCGGGAGGGGGACCACCGTGGGTGGGGCCGAGCGCCACCGCTCCGAAGAGGGACAGCACGGCAAAGAACACCGTGTAGTACCACGCAGGGAGGGCGGATTTCATCACGTCACTGTAGATGGTGGTCTCCGGATTTAGGTGTATCCCAACCGGGGTAGCCGGATCCCTTTGGCCATGTGGGCGCCGACGACGGTGCCGCGTTCACCCGAATACTGAATGGGCCTGCGGCGGCCCCCGCCAACGGCAACGCCACGGCAAACCTGGCCCGGTACCGGCGCGACCCCGCCGAGTTGTGCCTTACGACCCCGTCGTACCCAGCCGAAGATTCCGATGAAATCCCCGGCTGGGCAGCTCCGGCTTTACGAGCAGCCGCTGGTGGTGCCGCAGCTCCCACAGACGTAACAGGACCCGGCCCGCTGCATGGCGTTTCCGCACTGGTAGCAGTAGGGCGCATCCCTCGGCTCCATGCGGGCGATCGGCTGGGCGGCGGTCGCTCCGGCGGCGGAGCCCGAGGACGCCGATGCAGACGATCCCGGGGGCGAGACCGCTTCGGTGGGATCAGGATCGCTGCCCTCCACCACGAATGCGGTCAGCGGATCCTCCAGGTCGATGCCGTTGATCCCCTTCGACTCGGTGGCGGTCTCCTCCACTCCCGGAAGGGTCGGCTGCATCCGCTCGGCGGTGGACAGCACCCCCAGCTCGATCCGCTCGGAGACCGGCAGGTAGTCGACGGCCAACCGGCGGAAGATGTAGTCGACCAGGCTGGTGGCGATGCGGAGCTCGGCATCGTCGGTGATCCCGGCCGGCTCGAACCGCATGTTGGTGTACTTGCGGACATAGGTGGCGAGCGGCACCCCGTGCTGCAGGCCGAGGCTCACCGAGATGGAGAACGCATCCATGATGCCGGCCAGGGTCGAGCCCTGCTTCGACACCTTCATGAACACCTCGCCGGGGCGACCGTCCTCGTACTCCCCGACGGTGACGTACCCCTCGCAGTCCGCCACCCGGAATGCGAAGGTGGAGGACTTGCGCCGGCGGGGCAGACGCTCCCGGACTGCGCCGACCAACACCGTGTCGGCCGCCCTCGCCTGCTCGTGGACCAGGGCCCGCTCCAGCCCGGCAATCCGCTCGGTCAGCTCGCGGGCGTGGGCTTCCGCCTCCGAACCGGCCGGAGCGATGTCGCCACCGGCCAAGGCGGCACCGGCGATGACGTCGGCCATCACCTCGTCGATGACCGCCCCGTCCTTCTTGGTGGTCGACAGCGGCTGGCCGACCTTGCAGTTGTCGCGGTAGACGGCCACCGCCTTGATCCCCATCTGCCAGGCGTCGATGTGCAGTTGCTCGACATCCTCCACGGTGACGTCTTCGGGCAGGTTGACCGTCTTGGAGATGGCACCGGAGATGAACGGCTGCACCGCCCCCATCATCCGGACGTGGCCGAGATAGTGGATGGTGTTGTCCCCCATCGAGCAGGCGAACACCGCCAGGTGCTCGGCCGACAGGTAGGGCGCCCCGACGATCGTCTTGTGCTCGTCGATATAGGCGATGATCTCGTCCACCTGATCGGGCGAGTAGCCGAGACGGGTCAGCGCCCGCGGCACCGTCTGATTGACGATGGACATGGTGCCCCCGCCGACCAGCTTCTTCGTCTTGACCAGACCGAGGTCGGGCTCGACCCCGGTGGTGTCGCAGTCCATCAGCAGGCCGATGGTCCCGGTCGGGGCCAGCACGCTGGCCTGCGAGTTGCGCACCCCGAACTCCTCGCTCAGCTCCACCGCGATGTCCCAGGACTCCTGGGCAGCGGAGAGCAGCTCGGGCGGCACGATCTCCTCGTCGATGGCCGCCACCGCGTCGCGGTGCATCCGGAGCACACCCAGCATCGGCTCGACGTTCTCGTGGAAGCCGGCGAACGGGCCCATCCGGGCGGCGATGCGGGCCGACGTCGAATAGGCGTGCCCGGTCATCAGGGCGGTGATGGCCGCCGCCCAGGCCCGACCCTCGTCGGAGTCGTAGGGCAGGCCCTCGGCCATCAGCAGGGCGCCGAGGTTGGCGTAGCCGATGCCCAGCTCCCGGAAGCGCCGGGAGTTCTCGGTGATCTTCTCGGTCGGGTAGTCGGCGTTGCCGACGATGATCTCCTGGGCGGTGAAGATCACCTCCACCGCGGATTTGTACCCGTCCACGTCGAAGGACGAGTCGGCGTGGAGGAACTTCATCAGGTTGAGGCTGGCCAGGTTGCAGGCGGAGTTGTCGAGGTGCATGTACTCGCTGCAGGGGTTGGACCCGTTGATCCGGCCGGTGTTGGAGGCGGTGTGCCACTTGTTGATGGTGGTGTCGAACTGCATGCCGGGGTCGGCGCACTCCCAGGCGGCGTGGGCGATCTGTCGGAAGAGATCCCGGGCCGGCACTGAACGGACGACCTCTCCGTCGCCGCGGGTGGTCAGCGCCCAGTCTCCCCCGTCCACCACTGCCTGCATGAACTCGTCGGTCACCCGGACCGAGTTGTTGGCGTTCTGGTACTGGAGGCTGATGGAGTCCTTGCCGTCCAGGTCCATGTCGAATCCGGCGTCGCGCAGCACCCGGGCCTTGCGCTCTTCGATGGCCTTGCACCACACGAAGTCCTCGATGTCCGGGTGATCGATGTCGAGGATGACCATCTTGGCGGCGCGCCGGGTCTTCCCACCCGACTTGATGGTGCCGGCCGACGAGTCAGCCCCCCGCATGAAGCTGACCGGGCCCGACGCCGTCCCCCCGCCCTTCAGCAGCTCGTGGGAGGAGCGGATGCGGGAGAGGTTGACCCCCGCTCCCGAACCGCCCTTGAAGATCACGCCCTCTTCCGTGTACCAGTTGAGGATGGAGTCCATGGTGTCGTCGACAGCCAGGATGAAACAGGCGGAGCCCTGTTGCGGCACGCCGGCCACCCCGATGTTGAACCACACCGGGGAGTTGAAGGCGGCCTTCTGGTGGATGATGAGGTGCTTCAGCTCCGCCCGGAAGGTCTCCGCCTCCTCCTCGTCGGCGAAGTAGCCGTCCTTGGTTCCCCAGGCGGTGACGGTGTCCACCACCCGGTCGGCCACCTGCTTCAGCGACGACTCTCGCTCGCTGGTCCCCGGGGTTCCCCGGAAGTACTTCTGGGACAGGATGTTGGTGGCGTTCAGGCTCCAGGTCTCGGGAACCTCCACATCCAGTTGCTCGAAGGCCACGGCACCGTCGCGGTAGTTGGTGATCCGGGCGTCACGCCGCTCCCAGACGACCTCGTCGTAAGGATGGACATCGGGGTTGGTGAAATGGCGACGGATACCGATTCCTTGCCGCTGCGGGGCGATGGCCATGGGGTCTTCCTCTTTCTACAAATCTGATGGATCGGAATGCTGTGCTGACTGCGTCCTGGGTGCTGCCGTGATGCTGTGAATGGGAGTCGGCGAGACCGGGAGAACAGCCGCTACAACAGCGCAACCCCCAACCCGCCACTTCCGCTGGTTGTTTTGTCTCCGACATCGGGGGTTTCCGACCAATATCATCGTTCAATAACAATATATAGTGGTCGGCTTCCCCCGAAGCACGAGATAGTGGGTTCATTACAGCAGCGTAGTTACACCCCTGTCAATGAATTACTCCGGAATTTTGCCCGAAATTGGCAGCGGAATCTCCTGCTCGGAGGCCGTTCGCGAAAGTTCGCACAACATTGCGCTCCGCGAGCACCCGGGAAGACCCGATTGGGTCTCCCGACCCCCTTCTGACCCCTCCGCCGGACCCGGCCCGGACGGTCCCCGCCCCTCTCCACACCCTCCCACCCTGTCCCTGATGTTGTGGTGGCTGGCTATCGTCCCAACGTGGCCTCCTCCGATCCCGTCGTCATCGCCATCGACGCCGGCACCACCGGCGTCCGTGCCCTGGCGGTGGATGCCCGGGGCGAGGTGGTGGACAGCGCCTACGCCGAGTTCACCCAGTACTTCCCGCGCCCGGGTTGGGTGGAGCACGACCCGGAGGAGATCTGGGCCGCGCTCCAGGCCACCCTGGGCGAGGTAGCCGGCCGGCTCGGCGACGCCGGCCATACCCCCGTCGCCGTCGGCATCACCAACCAACGGGAGACGGTGGTGGCCTGGGACCGGCGGACCGGTCGCCCCCTCCATCGGGCCATCGTCTGGCAGGACCGCCGAACCGCCCGGTTCTGCGACGCCCTGGTCGAAGCCGGCCATCTCCCGTTGGTGCGGGAGCGGACCGGCCTGGTCCTCGATCCTTACTTCTCGGCCACCAAGATGCACTGGCTGCTCCACGAGGGCGGGGTCGTCGACACCGGGGGGCTGGCTCTGGCCACCGTCGACTCCTGGATCCTCTGGAATCTCACCGGTGGATCCGACGGCGGGGTGTTCGCCACCGACGCCACCAACGCCTCCCGCACCCTGCTGTTCGACATCGTGGTGCGTCGGTGGTCGAAGGAGCTCTGCGACCTGTTCGGCGTCCCCCCCGAGGTGCTCCCCGACGTCCTCCCCTCCTGCGGCCGGTTCGGGCGAGTGGCTGACGGCGCCCTCGGCGCCGACTCCCGGTTGGCCGGGGTCCCCATCAGTGGCATCGCCGGCGACCAGCACGCCGCCCTCTTCGGTCAGGCCTGCTTCGACCCGGGCATGACCAAGGTCACCTACGGCACCGGCAGTTTCGTGTTGATGAACACCGGGCCGGTGTGCCCGCCGCCGGTCGACGGGTTGATCACCACCCTGGCCTGGGACCTCGACGCCGATGCCCCCCATGCCGGTGGGGCAGGGTCGGGATCCGGATCGGCAGTGGCCTACGCCCTGGAAGGCTCGGTGTTCGCCTCCGGCGCCGCCGTCCAGTGGCTGCGGGACGGCATCGGGATCATCGACCGGTCCTCCGACCTCGAGCCACTGGCCCGGTCGGTCGACACCAGCGACGGTGCGGTGTTCGTGCCTGCCTTCACCGGCCTCGGGAGCCCGCACTGGGACCCCTACGCCCGCGGGACCATCGTCGGCCTCAGCCGGGGCGTCAACCGCGCCCACCTGGCCCGGGCGGTGGTGGAGGCGATGAGTTTCCAGGTGCGCGACGTCCTCGACGCCATGACCGCGGCCATCGGCACTCCCCCGTCGGTGCTGCGGGTCGACGGCGGCGCCTCGGTCATGAGCCTGCTGCTCCAACTGGAGGCGGACCAGACCCGGATCCCGGTGGCCCGGCCCCGATCGGTCGAGACCACCGGCCTCGGGGCGGCCACCCTGGCCGGTCTGGCCGAAGGGGTGTGGGGCTCGCTCGCCGACCTCGCCGCCTTGTGGACCGAGGACGTCTCCTTCACCCCCCAGGTGCCGGTCGAAGAGGCCGACCTCGCCCACCAGGCCTGGGTCCTGGCCCTCGACCGGTCGCGCCGCTGGGTGGCCGACGACTAAGAGGCCGAGCGGATAGGCACTCTCAGTCCCCTTTCCGGGCAGCCTGATCGAGCAGCTTGATGATGAGCAAGATGGCGACGACGAAGGCGAGCTGGGCGTCTCGGTCGCGCCGTCGGCGATCAGTGTTGCGGCGGAGCTGACCGTAGTTTGAGAGCCAGGAGTTCGTCCGCTCGACTGGCCAGCGACGCCCGAGCGGGACGCGCACCGCGGGTTGACGCGAACGGGTACTCACCTTGGGCCGCATTTTCGGGACGACGAGCTCGTCGATGCCCGCCGCCGCCACTTGTGCCCGAACGACGCCGTTGTCTTAGCCGCGGTCGAGATGCAGGGTCGTGATGGTGTCGAGCAGGCCGCGGGCGCGCACCTCATCGAGGGTCGCAGGCAACAGCACGCAGTCGTTTCGGTTGGCGGCCTCGGTCACCCAGCCGACGGGGATCCCGGCGGCGTCGGTCGCGATTGACCACTTCCAGCCGAGTTTTCCCCGGTCAACGGGGCTCTTCCCCGTCGCCTCCCCTCCACAAGGGGCCTTCTGGAGCGAGCCGTCGACAGAGGCCTCTGCCATCGCGAGCCCGACCGCGTTGTCGTAGGCCGCGAGCATCGTCTCGGCCAGCTCGTCGAAGACCCTCGCCTGCACCCATTCGTCGCGCATCACGGCGACCGGTGGATGGTCTTCAGCAGGCCCCTATCCGCGCGGCCTCTAAGGCGATGCTGCCGTTCAGCGGGTGATCGAGCGGGAGGTCAGTTCGCCCCAACGGTGATCGGCCAGTTCGGCCATCGTCGAGATCCTGAGTCGCTCCCCGGGCCGGAACACCAGATCGGTGCGGCTGACCACCAGCACCATGCCGGCCCGGATGAGGCCGGTGATGGCCAGGTGGTCGTCCCCTTCGGGGTCGGCCTCCAGGCGGGCCAACCCGACCAGGTCCAGCTCGGCGGGCGCATCCCCATCCACCGCCACCGTCCGCGACGCCTCGGGGTCGAGGATGGCGGCGAAGGTGGCCTCCAGGCTCCTCCGGACCTGGCCCGTCAGGTACTCGAGCACCCCGTCCGGCGAGGTCTGCTTGAACAAGGTGGTGGCGGTATCCAGGATCTCGGTATGTCGATCGGGCAGCGCACCGTCGACCACCCGCAGCGCCTCGAGGGCCACCCCGTCGACTTCGAGGATCTCCGCCATCAGGAGCTCGGTGAGGCCCTCGTCGAGGAGGACCACCCCGAACTCGTCCACCACCTCCCCGCCGCCGCGCTGGAGGACGTCGATCGACACCACGTCGCCGCCGACCGCTCCGATCCGGCTCGCCACCGCTCCCAAGGCTCCGGGGCGGTCGGGCAACCGCAACCGAATCAGGTAGGTGGCCACGTGATCAGAGTAGGGCGCTCATGTGAACGCCCGATTTCCGATCGATGACGAGTCGGCTACGACGCCACATCAACCGCGCCACCCTGGGCCTTCGACTTCGACCGGTTGGCATATTCGTCCACGTACTCCTGGGCCGACAATGACGCGATGGCCGTCATCAAGATGTCGGTCCAACGCCGGAGGTGATCGGGATCGGCTTCCGGTGCCGACCCGTTGGTCGAGCCCGACGCCACCGAGGACCCGTTGGCACCGGCTCCCGCCGGCTCCGAGCCAGTGCCGATGCCAGTGCCGTTGACCGACTCCGACTCATAGGCGGCTTGGGTGCAGACCACCGGGGGGCCGAAGCGGACCGTCACCGGATGGAAGGGGCGCATGAGGCGGCGTCCAGGAGGCTGGATGGCCCGGGTGCCGACGATGCCGACCGGGATGATCGGGACCCCGCAGCCGATGGCCAGGCGGGCGACCCCGGTGTGGCCGCGGTGGAGACGGATGTCCGGGGACCGGGTCCCCTCCGGGTAGATGCCGAGCAGGCTCCCGCCCTCCAGCACCTCCTTGGCGGTGTCCAAGGCCCGCTGCGAGGCGTCGCCTCCCCCCCGGTTCATGGGGATCTGGCCGGCCGCCCGGAAGAACCAGGCTGTCTTCCAGTCGTCGAAGTATTCGGCCTTGGCCACGTAGGTGACCCGGCGCTTCATGACCAGGGGCAGAAAGAAGGAGTCGCAGAACGACTGGTGATTGGCCGCCAGGACCGCCGGTCCGTGCTTCGGGACATGCTCCTGCCCCTCGATCTCCACCTTCCAGAGCAGGAAGAAGATCGGGGACAGAACCACCTTCAAGATCCAGTAAGCCACGGGGCCACGGTATCGCTGCCTGTGCTGTACTGCACTCCATGTTCCCTGGAGGCTCCGACGCCAGTGCACCGCCCCTCGCCGGGGAGGAGTCGGAACCTGGCTCCTGGGAGGTGCTCGGGCGCCGGGTGAGCGTGCCGGTCGAGGTCCGCCGGGCTGCCCAGTGGTCGGTCCAGTACCTGGTCGGGAGGGCGGCCGCCCAACGCCTGGTGGAGCCGACCGGGCTCACCGTGACCAGCCCGCTGCCCGGAAAGGCCCTGGTGGCGCTCGCCGTCTGCCGCTACGACGACACCGACCTCGACGCCTATCACGAGGTGGCGGTGAGCTTCGTGGTCCGGCCCCACGATGCCCCTCCGGGGGCTTCGGGCCTCGAACGGCTCCGGGAGTTCGGCACCGGCGACCTGGGCGTCTATATCCACCAGCTGCCGGTCGACCAGGAGTTCACCTGTGCGGCCGGGCGGGACATCTGGGGCTTCCCCAAGTGGCTGGCCACCGTCGACATCGACGAGTCCTCCGGCCGCAACCGCGCCCACCGCTCGGGAACTGCGATGCGGCTGGTCGACGGCGGCCGGCATGTGCTTTCACTGACCATGGCCGGCGGGGGACGGCTGAAGTTGCCGTCCAACGCGCCGCCCACCTACTCGTTCCGGGAGGGGGTGCTGCGCCGGACTACCTGGACGACATCGGCGGAAGGGGTGTCGGGAAGGTTCGGAGGGGCGACCCTGGTGCTGGGCGCCCACCCCCTGGCCGACGAACTGCGGTCGCTCGGACTCCCCAAGCGCGCGCTGTTCTCCTCGTCCGCCACCTGGATGCGAGCCTCCTTCGATGCGGCCACCGTGGTCCACCCCCGCCGGTGAGCGACCCCGCCGCCGGCGCCGCCGTAGCTGCCGGGCCCGAGCCGTCGGAACTGGTCGCCCGCCGCCTCACCCCCAAGGGGGCAAAGCGCCGGCGGGATCTGATGGACTACGCCGCCCGTCTGTTCGCCACCGAGGGCTATCACACCACTTCGGTCACCGGCATCGTGGACGGGCTGGGGGTGGGCAAAGGGGTCTTCTACTGGTACTTCGATTCCAAGGAGGAGCTCCTCACCCAGATCCTCTTCGATGCCCAGCACGGCATGCGGCTGGCCCAGCGGGATGCCATCGCCGACGAGCCCGATCCCGCCCGCCGCATCGAGCAGGGGATCCGCTCGGCGATCCGCTGGCTGAGCGACAACCGGCATCTTTTCGCCATTATGGAGTTCGCCCGCACCGAAGAGCCGTTCGCGGAGATGATGCGCCTCGGACAACAACAGGTGGTGGCCGACGCCCTCCCCCACGTCACCGCCGGGATCACCGCCGGCCTCCTCCGCCGAGAGGACCCAGTCCTTCTCACCACCGCCATCCTGGGGGTCACTGCCCATCTGGCCAGGGTGTTCGTCCTGGAACGGGGGGAGGATGCCGACCGGATCGCCGAGGCCGCCATCGCCTTTTGCCGACAGGGCTTCCTGGCCACTGACTAGTTGGGGTCTCCGCCAACCCCCCCCGAGATCCTCTGATACACCCCCCTGTCAGGCTGTGGTCATGGCGTTGGCGACCCAACCCTCCAGTTCAGCATCCACTACATCCCTCACCGAGGCCTTCGACACCATTGCCGCCTTCCTGGAGGGATT
>DATATM010000017.1:0-84565 GCA_036268775.1 Acidimicrobiales bacterium
TCGCCAGCGACTCCCGATCGGCGGAGGCAGATTCCTCTTCGATGATCTCGTCGATCAACCTGTCCAGAACTTCGACCTTCATGAGCCCAATTCTTCCAGGGAGGTGTGACATCCATCGGAGCGAATCGAATGGTGCAACTCACTCATGAAACCCGCCAGGGCATCGACCTTCATGCGCCCAATTCAATCAGGGGGGTGTTACACCAAACGGGTTCCGCGGGGCTGGTACACCACCCCGATTCCAGGCAGCTCTTGACAGCCGATCTGACAGAACGACCGATGTGACGAAGCCTTGCAACTACTCACGGAACCGCAGCAGAGACTCCAACGTCTCCCGGTCTGAGGTGGGTCCCTCTTCGATCACCTCGTCGATCAATTTTTCCAGGTCGTGGATGTCCATGAGCCCGTGGAGTCAAAAAGGGGTGACACCAAAGGGCACATCGACCCGACTAGGAACCCTTCTCAGCCGCCGCCTTCTCCTCGGCCGCCTTCCGATAGGCCTCGAGCTGATCCAGCAATGGCATCCGCTCCTGCCCGACCGTCGAGTCCAGCCGAGCCGCGATCTCCTCAGGAGTCCATCGCCCGTCGGCATAGACAGCCCGCACCTCTTGGGGCTGGTTCCAGACCGCGATCTTCGGGCCCACCGAGGTGTACACCTGACCGGTCACGTGCTTGGCCCGGTCGGACAGCAGGTAGACGACCAGGGGGGCGACGTCCTCGGGGTCCCCCATCTCGGCCAGGTCCATCGGGACGTTGGCCGACATCCGGGTGCGGGCCACCGGGGCCACCGCGTTGGCGGTGATGCCGTAGCGGTTCAACCCCGCGGCGGCGGAGCGCACCAGCGAGACGATGCCACCCTTGGCGGCGGCGTAGTTGGCCTGGGCCACGCTGCCGGCGAAGGCTCCGGAAGTGAAGGCGACCAGGGAACCGCCCCCTTCCTGCTTGCGCATGATGGCTGACGCCGCCCGGAACACCGTGAAATGCCCCTTCAGGTGGGTCTCGATGACCGCATCCCATTCGTCCTCAGCCATGTTGAAGAGCATCCGCTCCCGGAGGATGCCGGCCACCGCCACCACCCCGTCGATCCGGCCCCACTTCTCCACCCCGGTGCCGATGATCTTCTCGCCGCCGGCCAGGGTGGTGACGCTCTCCGCCACCGCCACCGCCTCGCCTCCGGCGGACTCGATCTCGGCCACCACCGACTCGGCCACCGCGCTGGTCGGGTCACCGCCGTCCAGGGAGACCCCGATGTCGGCGACGACGATCTTCGCCCCCTCCTCCGCCGCCGCCAGCGCCACCGCCCGACCGATCCCGCCGCCCGAACCGGTGATGGCCACCACCTTGCCGCTCAGAAATCCACTCATCCGTGCTTGCTCCTCATAGGTTCGTCGACTCTTCCAGGCCAGTCCAGGCCCATCCCGGCCGATCCAGGTAGGTTGACCCGCGCTAGAACATGTTCTAGCGTTCAGCACAGGTTCGGCGCCACCCGGGGGTACTTTGGCGCGAAACCGACCATCACCACTACTCCGACGGTGGCACGCATGCAGCGGCCGCAGCCAACACAGAACATAGAAGGGGAAGGCCACCATGGGCGATCTTGGGTTTTGGGCACTGGCACACGAGAATCCCGACCACCTGGCCCTGGTCGACCCCAGCGGCCAGGAGTTCACCGCCGGCCAACTGCTTGACCGGACCAACCAGGTGGTCCACGCCCTCCGCCAGCGCGGCCTCCAGACCGGCGACGTGGTGGCCACCCTCCTGCCCAACGGGGTGGAGATGTTCGAGGTCTACCTGGCCGCCCTCCAGGCCGGGTGGTACCTGGTGCCGATCAACCACCACCTGATCGGCCCGGAGGTCGCCTACATCCTGAAGGACTCGGGGACCAAGGTGTTCGTGGCCCACGACCGGTTCGCCGAAGTGGCCACCGACGCCGCCAAGGAGGCCGAGCTCCCCGACGCCGCCCGACTGGCGGTCGGAACCATCGACGGCTTCGATTCGTTCGCCGCCCTCCGGGACGCCCAGCCCACCGATGATCCGACCGACCGGACCGTGGGCGACACCATGAACTACACCTCCGGCACCACCGGGAACCCCAAGGGGGTCTTCCGGAAGCTGAGCGGCCTCTCCCCCGAGGACGCCGCCCTCGGCCTGTCGGGGATCCTGTTCCTGTTCGGGGTCCAGCCCCAGGACGACAATGTGCACATCGTCGGCTCGCCGCTCTACCACACCGCGGTGATGCGGTTCGCGGGGGCGAGCATCCATCTCGGCCACACCGTAGTGGTGATGGACAAGTGGATCCCCGAGGAGATGCTGCAGCTGATCGAGCAGTACAAGGTGACCTGCTCGCATATGGTGCCTACCCAGTTCCACCGACTGTTGGCCCTCCCGGAGGCAACCAGGAACAACTACGACATGTCCTCCCTCCGCCACATGATCCACGCCGCCGCCCCCTGCCCGGTGGACGTCAAGTACAAGATGATCGAGTGGTGGGGCAACGCCATCGACGAGTACTACGCCGCCTCCGAGGGCGGGGGCAGCCTGGTCACCGCGGCCGAGTGGCTGGAGAAGCCGGGCACCGTCGGGAAGGCGTGGCCCATCTCCGAGCTGGCCATCTTCGACGACGACGGCAACAAGATCGACGAGCCCAATGTCATCGGCACCGTCTACATGTCGATGCAGAACGCCACCTTCGAGTACCACAAGGACAAGAAAAAGACGGAGAGCAACCGCATCGGCAAGTACTTCACCGTCGGGGACGTCGGCCTCATCGACGAGGACGGCTACCTGTTCCTGCGGGACCGCAAGATCGACATGATCATCTCCGGCGGGGCCAACATCTACCCGGCCGAGATCGAGAACGTCCTGCTCAGCTTCCCCAAGGTCGGCGACGCCGCGGTGTTCGGCATCCCCCACGACGACTGGGGCGAGGAGATCAAGGCGGTCATCGAGCCGGCCGACGGGGTCGAGCCCTCCCCGGAGCTGGCCGCCGAGATCCTGGAGTACTGCGCCACCCGGCTGGGCAAGTTCAAGCTCCCCCGGACGATCGACTTCACCGACGCCCTCCCCCGGGACCCCAACGGCAAGCTCTACAAACGCAAGCTGCGCGACCCCTACTGGGTGGGCCGGGAAAAGATCTGATCCCTGCGGGGCGACGGGAGCCGGCTCCGGGCTCCTCCGGCTCCGCCCCGGGACCGGCGGCGTGACCCCGGCGGCGCGGTGGTGGCGTTGCTAGCCTTCGGCGATGTTCGGGAGTAAGGGGCGGGCGGTACGTCGGAGACAGGAGTTCGTCGCCACCTACCAGTTCCCCCACAGCCTGGGCCATGACCTCTCGGTGGCCTACCCCCACCTCCTGTCGTTGGAGCCGGCCTTCCAGGGGCTGCGGCAGTGGTTGCGCCTGCACCTGGCCGCACCGGAACTCCTGGGCATGCCGTCACGGGCGGTGGACCTCCTCTGGCACGAGTTCATCCTCCACACCGTGTTCTACAAGGAGTTCTGCCTGGGCGCCTACGGCCACGACCTCCACCACTCCCCGGAGCGATCGATGAATGGCCAGGAGGCGCAAGTCCTCAACGGCGAGGGGATGGCCCGGACCTTCGGGATGGCGTGCGCCGATGACCACATCGTGGATCCCACCCTCGGACTCCCGACCCTCTTCACCGTCGATGCCGCCCTGGGCCTCACCGACGGCCAGTGGTGGACGTTCGACTGCGGCACGACCAACTGCAGCGCCGCCCCGCCGGGGCGATGTCTCCGGCACCAGGTGCTGCCCTTCGCCCCCCGGCGCTTGCCCCAACAATTTGATCCGCGCACCAACCGGTGGACGCAGGACCAGTTCAATCCCTGGCTGTTCGCCCAAGCCGGTGAGTTCCGCGACGGTGTCCACCATCACGGCGATGGCCATTCCCCCGGAGGCCAGCCCGACATGGGCCATGGCGACGGTGGCTCCTCCCACGAGGGTCATGCCCACAGCGGGGCTCCCTCTCCCGATGGGGGGAGTCATGAGGGCGTGAGTCATGCCGCCGACGGAGCCGGGCCCTATTCCGACAGCGGCGGCTCCGGTGGGTATTCCGACGGAGGCAGCGGCAGCTCCGGCGGCAGCTCGGACAGCGGCAGTTCCAGCGGGGGCTCCGACGGCGGCGGCAGCTCGTGTGGCGGCAGCTCCTGCGGCGGGAGTTCCTGCGGCGGGAGCAGCTAGTCCGGGCAGGCCGGAGCTTCAGCCGGGCTTGGGCAATGAGCTGGGGTCGATGACCTGCACGTCGGAGGCCGCCCCCTCCCGGGCCGCCTCCGCCCGGATGGCGGCCAGCATCACCGGATCGGCGCTGTCGATGTTCCCCTCGGCGATGGCCACGAACTGGGCAGGAGCCACGTCAATGAACAGCCCGTCGGCTTCGGCGGTCAGCAGATCGCCGTGGTACATGCCGGCCCAGGCATAGATCTTGCGACCCTCGCGACGGAGGTAGCGGGCCTCGATCCGCAGATCGGTCCGGAGTGGGGTCGGCTTCCGGTAGCGGACGGTGAGGGTGCCGGTCATGCCGTGGTTGCCGGACACGATACAGCAGGCCCCGAGCACCTCGTCGAAGGTCTCGGCGATCACCCCTCCGTGCACGCAGGTGGGCGGGCCCTCGTAGGGGAACCCGAAGTTGGCCTCCCCCCGAATCTCCCGGGGGCCGCCGTCCGCTCCGTCGACGACGCTGACGATCACCGGCGGGGCAATGGGGTTGGCCAGGCCCATCACCGGACTGGTGGGGAAGAAGTCCTGGGCGGCGGAGGCGATGTCGGGTTGTCCCCGGGGTCGCTTGACCGGCCCGGCCGCCGCCTCCAGCTTGGCGTGCACGGCCTCGACCGCCTCCGCGGCTTCGGTGACGACGTCGTTGTCGAGATCGGCGGCCACCGCGTCGTTGATCAGCAGCCTCAGCGCCTCCGCCAGCCGGAGCCGGGGGCTGCCCGGCTGGGTCAGCGTGTCCACCGGCTCGGGGTTGCTCATCGGCGCTGGAAGTTGGGGGTGCGCTTCTCGGCGAAGGCTTTCGGCCCTTCTTTGGCATCCTCGGTGGCGAAAATCGGCCAGCCGAACTCCAGCTCCATCTTGAGCGCCTCTTCTTCGGGGATGCCCTCGGTGGCTTTGACCGAGGCCTTGATCGCCTCCACTGCCAAAGGACCGTTGGCCGCGATCACGTTGGCGATCTCCTTGGCGGCGTCCAGAGCGGTCCCGTCGGGAACCACCCGGCCGATCAGCCCGATCTCCTTGGCCTCCTGGGCCGACACTTCCCGGGCGGTGAGGAGCAGGTCCATCGCTACCGTGAACGGGATCTGGCGGCGCAGGCGGACCGTCGAGCCGCCTAGGGGGAACAGCCCCCGGCGGGCCTCGAAGACGCCGAACTTGGCACCCTCGCCGGCCACCCGGATATCGGTGGCCTGGAGGATCTCGGTGCCCCCGGCCACCGCCCAGCCTTCCACCGCGGCGATCAGCGGCTTCCTCAGCGAGTAGTGGCGGAGGAGCGCCTTCCAGTGGAGGTCGGGGTCCTCGGCCATCCGCGCCTTGACCGACTCGGTGCCGGGGCCGGACATCGACTTGAGGTCCATCCCCGCGCAGAAGGTGGCGCCCGCCCCGGTGAGGATGGCGCAGCGGATGTCGTCGTTGGCGTCGATCTCGTACCAGGCGTCGACCATCCCGACCAGCATGGGACCGGAGAGGGCGTTCTTGGCCTCCGGCCGGTTCATGGTGACAATGGCGGTCGATCCCTGGATCTCGAAGTCCAGATGCTCAGTGCTCACGGGGTGCCTCCTCGGGCGGGTTCCGATCCGGTCAGATGCGTTCTGATCAGATGCCTTCCGGTCTGGTCAGATGCTGGTCAGATGCGTTCGATGATGGTGCCGGTGGCCAGCGCCCCGCCACAGCACATGGTGATGAGGGCAAGATGCCCGTCGGTGCGCTCGAGCTCGTGGAGGGCGGTGGTGATCAGCCGGGCGCCGGTGGAGCCGACCGGGTGGCCGAGGGCGATGGCCCCCCCGTTCACGTTCACCTTGTCCCAGTCCGCCTCGTGGACCTTGCCCCAGGACATCACCACCGAGGCGAAGGCCTCGTTGACCTCGAAGAGATCGATGTCGTCCATCGTCATCCCGGCCTTGGCCAGCACCTTGGTGGTGGCGGCGATCGGTCCGTCGAGGTGGTAGTACGGGTCGGACCCGACCAGGGTCTGGGCCACGATCCGGGCCCGGGGGCGGAACCCCGACGAGGTGGCCCGGTCCTCCGACATCCACAGCACCGCGGCGGCACCGTCGGAGATCTGCGAGCTGTTGCCGGCGGTGTGCATCCCGTCCGGGGAGACCGGCTTGAGACCGGCCAGGCCTTCCCGGGTGGTCTCCCGGGGACCCTGGTCACGGGACACCAGTGTCCGCTCGCCGGTCGGGCCGTCCGGGCCCACCACCGGTGCCTCCAGCGGGGCGATCTCGCGGTCGAAGCGCCCTTCGGCCACCGCCACCGCCGCCTTGCGCTGCGATTCGAACCCGAGCCAGTCGACGTCGTCACGGGTGATGCCGTACTTCTTGGCGATGCGCTCGGCCGCCCCGAACTGGTCGGGCATATCCCAGGGGAAGTTCTCCGGCTTCGACTTGCCGGGGCCGTTGTAGGCATTGGCGCCGAGGCCGACCCGGCTCATCGCCTCCACCCCGCAGGCGATCCCGACGTCGATGGCGTCGGCGCTGATGAGGTTGGCCACGAAGTTGTTGGCCTGCTGGGCCGAGCCGCACTGGCAGTCGATGGTGGTGGCCGCCACCTCGTAGGGCAGGCCCTGGGACAGCCAGGCGGTGCGGGTGACGTTGGAGGCCTGCTCCCCCGCCTGGGTCACGCAGCCGCCGACGATCTGGTCGACGTCACCGGGATCCACCCCGGCTCGCTTCACCAATTCCACCTGGGCGTTGCCGAGCAGCTCGGCGGCGTGGAAGCCGGAAAGCCATCCGTTGCGCTTCCCGATCGGGGTGCGGACCGCTTCGACGATTACCGGCTGGGCCATGACGGTTCTCCTTTGGATGGGTGAGACAGACGGCATCGGGACCGGCCGATCGGCCGGAGGACGCTCGGCACAGCAGTATAGAACCTGTTCTAGTGGAGGGTCCCAGTCCGGCCTCCGGGTCCGTCGAGCCAACCCCCCGCTTCTGGCTCCGAGACTAGAGCAGTCGCCGGCAAACCACCCCTCCGGGGACTAAAGATCGAGCGCCCGCCGGCCGATGTTCTCAGTCAGATCCGCGACCCCCCGCTCGACAATCTGACCTGCGGGTATCGAGGGATCCGCCCCACCCGCGCCCGCCCGATGGGCCCAGAACTTCCGAGGTAACGTTGATGTTCGTGAACGAGGGAACCAGCCGCGGTAACGCCATCCCGCCGCGCCCCGACGCCGGCTTCCGGGTCGGCATCATCCTGGTGGCCTACAACGCCGAAGCCACCATCCACGCGGTCCTCGATCGCATTCCCGAGACGTTCTGGAACCGTTGCGCCGGCGTCTGGCTGAGCGACGACGGGTCGGGGGACGCCACCTACAACATGGCCTGGGACTGGCGGCTGCTCCACCCCCAGCTGCCGCTCACCCTGGTGCGCCAGCCGGTCAACCTCGGCTACGGGGGGAACCAGAAGGCCGGCTATCACTGGGCCATCGACAACGATCTCGACTGCGTGGTGCTGTTGCACGGCGACGGCCAGTATGCGCCGGAGATCATCGAGGAGATCATCGCCCCCATCGAGCGGGGCGAGGCGAAGGCGGTCCTCGGCTCCCGGATGCTGACCAAGGGTGGGGCCCGCCGCGGCGGGATGCCCCTCTACAAGTACGTGGGGAACCGCATCCTCACCACCTTCCAGAACTGGGTCGCCGGCATCCATCTGGCCGAATGGCATTCGGGGTACCGGGCCTACGCCGTCGACGTGCTGAAGAAGATCGACTTCAACGGCAACAGCGACGGGTTCGACTTCGACACCGAGATCCTCCTCCAGGTCCTCTCGGCCGGAGGGCACATCGCCGAGGTTCCGATCCCGACCTACTACGGCGAAGAGGTCTCCTACGTCAACGGCATGAAGTACGCCAAGGACGTCGTCATCGACTCGCTGGCCTGGCGGCTGCAGAAGAAGGGCTTCGGTGCCGGTCACCTGGCCTCGGTGGGCACCGACTACGCCATGCGGGATGCCGCCACCAGCTCCCACCAGGCCATCATCGCCCGCCTGGGCAAATGTGAGCCCTCCCGGATCCTCGACGTCGGCTGCGCGGCCGGCTGGACATCGGAGATCCTGGCCGGACGGCACACGGTGGTGGGCGTCGACCTGTTCGAGCACCCCGGGGTCACCGACCGGATGTCGGAGTTCATCCAGGCCGACCTCGGAAAGGGGCTGCCGAACGAGGTCGGCTCCGGCTACAACGTGGTGGTGGCGGCCGACGTCCTGGAGCACCTGGCCACCCCCGAGCATCTGCTGGCCCAGTTCAAGGACGTGCTGGAGCCGGACGGGTTCATGCTGGTCAGCGTGCCCAACGTGGGGCACTGGTATCCGAGGCTCCGGTCGCTGATCGGCACCTTCGAGTACGACCAGCGCGGGATCCTCGACAGCACCCACCTTCGGTTCTACAACCGGCGCAGCTTCCGCCGCCTCCTCCGGGTCGGTGGCTACCACCTCAAGGTGGAGACGCCCCTCGGGTTCCCGGCGGAGACCCTCGGGCCAGGGATGAGCGACAACCCGCCGATGGTGGTGCGGCTCATCCAGGCCTTCGAGAAGGTCGGCCTGAAGATCTACCCGACCCTGTTCGCCTACCAGTTCCTCTGCGAGCTGGTCCCCCCGGTGCGTTCCGAGGTGGTGACGGTGGTCGGCGGCGCCGAGCTGGCGCTGGAGGGAAGCACCCAGCTCACCCCGGAGTCATTCTCCGATGGTGGGGGTGCCGGTAACGGAGCGGCGGCGAACATAACCACCGATGCCGATTGAGCCGATGACCAGCAGCGAGACGATGGTGACGGTGGCGCCGAGGTCGAAGTGCGGGGGTCGGAAGCGAAGGACCACGGTGGAGGTGCCCGCCGGCACCTGCAGCACCTGCTGCACGTAGTTCCCCTGCAGCAGGGTTTCGGCTTGGCCGTTGACCTCCGCCGACCATCCCGGGTCCCAGTTCTCGGGAATCACCAGCAGTCCCGGCCCGCTGCTGTGCACCGTCATCGACAGCGAGTTGATCCCGGGCTGGACCGAGGACACCGTGGCGGTGACCGGCTTCCCCACCGCCATCTCGACGATGGCCGTCTTCTGGGCGGTCGACAGCCGCTTCAGCTGGTCGCTCTCCAGGACCACTTCCTGCTGCCAGGGGAAGCTGGGGGCCACGAAGGTCTGGAACGCCGAGTTGGCGCTGTTCACGAAGGCCACCTTGGTGACCACCCGGGGGCCGACATCGGCGCCGTTGAGGTCGATGAGGTTTCCGTCGTTGCCGGCGTAGACGGTCGACTGGGGGAGGTCCTCCCGGCCCGCACCCCCCCAGTCGGCCTGGGAGGTGAACTTCGGGAGGGTGGCCATGGCGGAGACGCCGAACCGGGTGAGCTCGCTGTAGCGGATGCTGGCCTCGTTGGGCAACAGCCAGAACGCCTGCGACTGGTCGGAGGTAAGGGTCTGGAGAGGCTGGCCCTCGATGTACTTGGCCACCGTGACCGTCCGGGCCGGGATCACGCTGTCGTAGCCGGAGACCAGGTCGAGGTTGTACAACAGGTCGTAGTTGCCGGGGTTGAGCAGCAGCCCGGATTGCAGCTGGGCGGAGGTGGAGGACACCGGCACCACCCGGGCCGGCCAGGGGGCCTGCTTCTGGTACGACTCGATGGCCTTGATGAGCCCGGTGGCGGGGAAGTCGGTCGAGGCGTTGATGGTGGCGAACGGCGGGTTGAGGCTGCGGCCGATGGGGATCAGCTGGGCGGCGGTCAGGGCGGCCAGCCCGAGCCCGATGATCGTCGCCTTGCCGTAGTCGATCCTCCCCTGCCGGCGGGCGACCGCCTTGATCGCCTCATCCAGCCCGATGCCGGCCAGGATGGCCAGCCCGAAGGTCGACCACTGGAACAGCCGGCCGTAGGGCCAGAAGACCCGGAAGATGGGGATGAAGTGGTAGGCCAGCCAGGTCCAGGAGCTGCCCACCGCGATGAGGGCGAACCCGAAGAGGATCCATTTGCCCAACCCCGACCCGGGCCGCCGGGTGAAGATACCCACGACGGCGAAGATGGCGGTCAGGGTGCCGGCGAAGATCATGCTGGTGTTGATGTTGGAGACCGACAGCGGCTGGGAGATCGGGTAGAAGATGTGGGCCAGGGTGGAGGGCGTCGAGAGGGCGTTCGACCCCTCCCCGGGAATGAACTTGGAGAGGTCGGAGTAGGAGAACGAGTGGCGCTGGGAGTTGCCGAGGCTGGCCGCCAGCGGCAGGAGCTCGACGGCGGCCACCCCGACGGCGCTCACCACCATGACCACCGGGATGGCGATGGTCCGGCGGAGCCGGTCCCGATCCTTGGCGTGCCAGGCCTCCCAGGCCGGTGGCGCCGCCAGGGCCACCGCGTAACCACCGACCACCACACAGGTGATCGCCATCCACAGCACGTGGCCGGCGAGCATGGTGATGCCGAGGCAGAGCCCGGCCATCAGCGCGGCGGTCCAGGTCGATTTTCGCCAGGCCCGATGGACCAGCAGGAGCCCGAGGGGCAGCAGGAATTGGATGGGCGACACGACCTCGAAATTGAGCCAGGCCATGTTGAAGGTACAGAACATCCAGGCGACGGCGGCCAGCATGGCGCCGGCCATTCCTATCTTGAGCTCCCGCAGGAACAGATAGGTGAAGAACCCGGCCAACAGCACCTCGATGAAACAGAGGGCGTCGTGGGCGGCGGTGGGGGAGAGAAACAGCGCGCCGAGGAGGTGGAGGGGGAACAGCTGGGCGCTCGACCCGTTGGTGTAGAGGGGGTAGCCCCCCATGAAGGCGTTGGGGTTCCAGAACGGGAGGGTGCCCTGGTTGACCGCGTCGGTGAGGTCGACCTGCCACGGATAGCTGAGGTCGGCCTGGTCGCTCTGGACGGGTCCCACCCCGAGGGTCGGGAGCGCCGGCGTCCAGGGATGGACGATCGTCTCGTCGTTGCGGACGGCGGTGAAGCTCTGGCCCTGGAAGAGGACCGGGAAGAAGAACGCCCCGGTGGCTATCAGCAGTAAGACAAAGGCGACGAGATGTTGTCGACCCGTACCGGTGCCGGTGGTCGCATCCCTAGTGGCCATTGAGCCGTGAAGGGCTGTCACGCTTCCGAAGCCGGCTGTACATCGACGTGGCGGCGCGGAAGCCGTCGTAACCGGCCACCAGCATCAGCGGCGGGAAGGCCAGCAGCGCCCGTTCCTTCCAGGAGGTGGCGCCGTTCTCGAGCCAGGCGTCCGATGTCGCCACCGCCCGGGACCATCGCTCGGCGCCGAACGGCTCTTTGGCCCCGATCCCCATCACGGTGTGGGGGAGGTCGGACTGCCCGGCCATCCCGCTGTGGACCAGGTCGAAGTCCTGGAGGAGCACGTCCATGGCCGAGGCGGTGAACCGCCAGTAGTCGTCGGGGAAGGCATGGATCGGGAAGAAGAACACCGAGGTCATCAACACCAGCCCGCCGGGCTTGAGGCAGCGGTGGATCTCCCGCATCGCCTTCCAGGGTTCGCGGACGTGTTCGATGGTGTCGAGCATCAGGGCGGTGCCGACCGAGGCATCGGCCAACCCCAGGGAGTGGAGGTCCTGCACCTGATCGACGCCCAGCCCGGTGCGGAAGTCGGTGCCGATGTAGCTCTTGCCGGGAAACCGGTCCCGCAACAGGGCGAGGTGGGACTGCTCGGGCACCCGCAGCGACCCGAACTCCACCACCGGCTCCGGAAGGTCGAGCGCGGCTTCGAGGCTCTCGACGAGTGGGTACAGCGTGGTTCTCACGACCGGCTCCCCCGGTGATGGCCAGCGCGCGGCACGGGTGCCTGCATCAAGGAAACACCGGAATCTCTCATGGCGCCGATCTGGTTACACTTTCTCTGCCGATGGATAGTTCCAGGAAAGTTAAGCACATGGTCCCGTTCGTGGGGGTACGGGTCATCGGGGGTGCGGGGGTGGCTAGAACCAGCTCAGGGCGGCCATGGTGATCGTCGCTCGGCCCGCCGGTGAAGCCATGCCCGGCCGGGCCGACCCCCGGTCGTGACGAGGTTGCGCCGAGCCCATCTCCCGCCGTTTGCCGCCCGGGTGGCCGGCAGTGCGGCAGCCATCGCGGTGGTGGTGGCCGGCTTGCAGATGTGGGTGGTGGCCGCCCCGCCGGTCGGCGCGGCGACGCCGGTCAAGGTCTTCGCCCAGGCTTACAGCCAGCCGACCTTCTACGGTCCCGGACGGGTCCCCATCACCACCGGGAACCAGCCCAAGGGGCGGTACCAACTCCAGCGGATCCAACTCCGGACCGAGGGCCGGACCGACATCTTCCTTTTGACCATCACCGGGGCGACCTCATCCGGACTGGCGCCGTTCCAGCCCGACCTCCCCATCGTCGCCCCCGAGCTCGAGCTGGTGAAGAACCCGGCATTGGCCGCCACCGACGCCTGCGGGAACAATTGCACCTTCAACCTGAGCCAGGCGCCCTCCGGCTGGGTCCTCAACGAATTCGTCAACGGGACGCTGGTCGGCCCGGCCGGCCCGGCGACGGTGGACGTCAACGGGGATGCGGTGTCGGTGGCCATCGACGCCTCCGCGCTGACACCGATAGCCCAACGGGTGATGGGTGACCCCACCACTGACGTGCAGGCGGGATTCGTGACCCACAACGCCGACGGAAGTGGGGAGGAGGACCTGTCGAACCCCTACGGGGTCGGCTCCTTGAAGGGCCTGGGTAGCGGGGGGCAGATCATCGGACCCTGGCAGGGTCGCCTCCTCGGGTCGCAGGCGTTGTCCTCCACCCCCTGCGGCGGCAACATCCCGCTCTGGTTCACCTACACCCCGTCGGTGCACCTGGAGAACGTGGTGTTCTCCCAACCGGTGGGGGAAGGGGTGACGGTGGAGGGCGGCGGCCCCGACTCCAGCGACCAGAATGCCAATTTCAGCACCCTGGTCGTCCAGACCTCGCGCACGCCGAAAGGCGGCATCGGGGTGTCGTCGATCGCGGTGGAGACCAACAACCAGCCTCTGGTTCCGCTCCCGGTGATTCCGGCCAACGCCACGGTGTCCGACAACGTGGTGTCGCTCACCCTCGCCGACGGCAACGGCAACCCTCTTATCCAACCCGGCGGCTATGTCACCGCCGCCGTTTCCATCCATCAGGCGACCGGACTCTGCGTCTACCACTTCGCCATCGTGTCCCAGGCGCTGTTCCCGGTGCCCAAGGTGCTGCCGGTCCCCAACGCGGTGTCCTCGTCGTTCTGGCTGGGTGGGTCGGCCGGCCTCGGGGTCCTGGCCGCCATTCTGGGCCTGGGGGTGATGATCGCGGTTTCGATCTCGCGGTTCCAAGCCCGAGCCGGGGTCCGGGACCGCGCCGCCCAAACGGAGTCATGACCAGCATCCAGGGACCGATCGGGTTGAGCCGTGACGAACTGGCCCTCCTGGCTCCGGAGTACCTGCTGGCCGGCCACCTCATCGATCGGGCGGGGATGCCCCATGTGATCGGAGCGTTCGGACGGGAGGCGATGGGCGACATCGCCATCGCCGAATGGATGGGGGCGAGCCCCGTCTACACCCGCCGGATGCAACGGGCGCTGGGGTTCGAAGGCGACTCGGTCGAGACCATTTTCAAGGGGATGCAGATCGACATCGGCGCACCACCCCAGTTCATGGATTTCCGCTTCGCGGTCAGAGACGACCACTACGGCGAGTTCTGGTTGGACCACTGCGGCGCGCTGATGGACGTGGAGCCGATGGGTGCGGAGTTCGTGGTGACCATGTGTCACGACATCGAGGACCCGACCTTCGACGCCACCGCCATCGCCACCAATCCCCGGGCCCAGGTCCGCCCCATCCACCGCCCCCCTCGGGTGCCGGCGGACCGTTCGCCTCACTGCCGTTGGATGGTGACCATCGCCGAGGACCACCCGGTTCTCCCGACACCGGTGGAGGCCGAGGCCATGGCCGCCACCCGGGCGGCAACCATCGAGCTGGCACCCGTCGACCCCGACGACCCGGGACGCCACCACTACTCCGGGCCCCTTCTGTCCGACCTCCAGTTCTCGGCATGGTCGGCGTCCGCCCTGCGACGGATCATCGACGAGGTCTGCCTGCAGGGCCATCTTCTGGCCCTCTCGTTCCTGGCGGCGATAGCCAGCCGGGCCGGGAGTGCCGAGGCCGCCAGCGAGCTCAGCCGCCGGCAGTTCACCGGCGTGGCCGGGGTGAGTGCCGAAAGACTGGGCAATGCGCTCGGCCTACCCCCCACGCTGGCCGGCGCTGCCAGGATGCTCGCCCTCCACCCGGGGCTGCAGCCCTATGACTACGTCGGTTGCGACATCACGCTCGACGACCGGCTGATAGTCAGGCTGAATCGGGAGTCCGCCGCCACTGCGGACGGAGCCTGGCCGGCGATGCTGGACGGCGATCATCTCGCCCCCCTGGATGCCATGGTGCGGGCCATCGATCCCCGGCTTCGGTGTGAAGCCGTCTCCGACGGCGATGCCTTGGTGGTCGAGGTGGTTCGGGGAGACGACGAGACCCCCGAGTCCGACGACGTCGTGCTCACCCGCTTCAGCACCGGCGTCGCCCACCGGTTCGAGCCGAGGGGAACCCCCGTGGAGATCCGACCCTCCGGCTCGGTCACCGGCTAGCTAACGATCGCCGCGGGTCGTCGCCCCCCCGGACTCGGGGCACCCTCTTCCATCCCGCGCGAAGCTGAGGGCCATGGAGATTGGCGTCGCGTATCCCCAGACCGAGCTCGGCGGCGATCCCAGTGCCGTGCGGCGATTCGGGATTGCGGTCGAGGACCTGGGCTTTGATTACCTCCTGGCCTACGAGCACGTTCTCGGGGCCGTTCATGCCGGCCGGACACCCGAACTGGTGGGCCCCTATACCGAGCACGACCCGTTCCACGACCCGTTCGTGATGTTCGGCTACCTGGCCGGCATCACCGAGCGAATCAGATTCGCCACCGGGATCTTGGTCCTTCCCCAGCGCCAGACGGCGTTGGTGGCCCGGCAGGCAGCCGACGTCGATCTGCTGTCCGGGGAGCGTTTGCGGCTGGGGGTGGCGGTCGGCTGGAACCCCGTCGAGTACGAAGCGCTCGGGCAGGATTTCCATACCCGAGGCGCTCGGCAGGAGGAGCAGATCGGGTTGCTCCGCCGGCTGTTTACCGAACCTGTCATCGACTTCTCGGGCCGCTTCGATCGCATCGACCGGGCCTCACTGGTGCCCAAGCCGACCAGGTCCATCCCGATCTGGCTGGGTGGGTCGGGCGAGAAATCGTTCGACCGGGCGGCGCGGCTGGCCGACGGCTTCATCTTCTTCGGTGGCGGCGTCGACCACACCATTGAAGCTTGGAAACGGGTACGCGAGCGGGTTGCCGGGCAGGGGCGATCGGTCGAGGACTTCGGCGGGGACTATGTCGCCCTCAGTGGAGCGGATGTAGGCGTCCTGTCGAGCGAGATCGATGCTTGGCGAGTCGCCGGGGGAACTCACCTATCGGTGGTCACGCTGGGACTCGGCCTGGACTCCATTGATGCCCACATCAGCTACCTAGCCTCGCTGGCCGACCGGCTCGGCTTGTCGTAGGCGTCGCCCCACCGCGGAGGGTGGTCGATGATCGGCCGGGTTTGGGCAGTCCTCAACCTTTGACGAATCGCAGCCGCTCGGCCTGTTGCTCCCATCCGGTGGCCGCCCAGAATCCGACAGCCGGTGGGCTCGTCTCGGTCACGATGGCCTGCAGACGGACCGCACCGACCCCGGTGAGGCGGGCCTCGGCGTGCGCCAGCAGTTGATTGGCCAGACCCTGCCGCCGGTGACGGGGAGAGACCACCAGCCGATAGATCGACCCCCGCCACCCGTCCCAGGCGGCAATCACCGACCCCACCATCTCGGTGCCGTCCACCGCCACCAGTAGGGCATCAGGGTCACGCGCCAGCAGCGCACTAAGACTCTCCGAGTTATCGGTGTGGGTTGGCTCGGCGTCGGACTCCGTCCAGAGGGACGGCACGGAATCGACATCGGAAGGCCGACCAGTCCGAATCGTCGAGGTCATTGGCAAAGACTACGGGACCTCAGGCGTCAACCGGTTGTCGATGAAAGTAGGGTTTTTGGACAACGGCGAACAGGGGAGCGATCGTGGACGGCAAGCCAATCTCGTACCTTGCCTTGGCAACGGGTACTCCAGTTCTCAGTGCGTCCGGCTCCGAATTCGGGACCGTCGCCCATGTTCTGCAAATCCCCGAGTTGGATGAGTTCGACGGCATCGTGGTCTCGACCAAGGACGGCCACCGATTTGTCGACCGGAACCAGATCACGGAAATCACCACGACAAGCGTGCAATGCAATGTGTCCGATGAAGAGGCGGCGTCATTGCCCGCACCTGACGGGCCCCCGGTGCTTCATCTCGATGCCACTTACGATGAGGGGCCATCCCTGAATGCCCGGTTCGCCCGACTCTTCCGCCGTCCCCATTGGAAAGAGCTCGAATAGGAGCAGCGGCGACCTATCGGGCGTTCAAGGTTCGAGCAGATTTATCAGCCATCCGGGTCTAGCCACGGCTGCTCCCAGGGCCTCGGCCTGTCGGCACAACGCCCGATCCGCTGAAACCAGCGTCACCGGGTCAGTCGCATCGGCGGTGACCGTGAGGAGCGTGTCGTCACCGCTACCGGACGCATGAAGAACGGTGACGCCCTCGGATACGCCCGGCTCGACGCCAGCCCGAGCCTTCCCTTCCAGGACCACGACAACTGGTTGAGCCAGTCGTCCCGCCCCTGCCGAAGCCCGAACTCGCTCCACGAACACTCGGGCGGCTCCGGGTCGGTCCCGCCACCAGCCGTCCGGGCGTGACCCGATCACATTGGCCGCATCGATGAGAAGCACCGCTCCAGTCTGGCCGACCCGGCGGCAGTGCACCTTCCGTCAGAACCAGCACGAAGAAAAGCCTCAGCCCAGCAGCGACCGGGCGATCACCACGCGCTGGATCTGGTTGGTCCCCTCGTAGATCTGGGTGATCTTGGCGTCGCGCATGAACCGCTCGACCGGGAAGTCCTTGGTGAATCCGTAGCCACCCAGCAGCTGCACCGCGTCGATGGTCACCGCCATGGCGGTGTCGGAAGCGAAGCACTTGGCCATCGCCCCCACCTTGGTCAGCTCGCCTTCCGGGTCGCCGTTGTCGACCAGGGCACAAGCCCGGTAGATGAGGGTCCGGGCCGCCTCGGTGCGCATGGCCATGTCGGCCAGCATGAAGCGCAGACCCTGGAGGTCGGCGATGGGTTTCCCGAATGCCTTGCGGTCCTTCATGTAGCCGGCGGCGAAGTCGATTGCCCCCTGGGCGATGCCCACCGCCTGCGACCCGATGGTCGGGCGGCTGCGGTCCAGGGTGTGCATGGCGATGGTGAAGCCTTTCCCGAGCTCGCCCACCAGGTTGGTGGCCGGCACCCGGACCTCGTCGAACACCACCTCGCCGGTCGGACTCCCCCGGATACCGAGCTTGTCCTCCAACTTGGCCACCTTGACCCCCCAGTCGGCCTCGACCACGAAGCAGCTGATTCCCCGGCCCCGAGGGGCGTCCGGGTCGGTCACCGCGAACACGGTGTAGACATCGGAGACCCCGGCATTGGTGATCCAGTACTTGGTCCCGGTGATGATGTAGTCATCGCCGTCCCGCACCGCCCGGGTGCGCATGGAGGCGACGTCACTGCCGGCGTCAGCTTCCGACAGGCAGTAGCTGGCCTGGGACTCCCCGGTGGCGATCCGGGGAAGGTACTTGCGCTTCAGATCCTCCGACGCCCAGTTCATCACCGGCAGCATGCCCAGCTTGGAGATCAGCATGGTCAACGAGGTGGAGGCGCACACCCGGGCCAGCTCCTCGGCCATGATCGCTTGGGTGACCAGGTCGGCACCGGCCCCCCCGTACTCGGCGGGGACCCCCAAGGACGGCAGCTCGAGCTCCACACAGGCGTCGAACGAGGCTTGCGGGAAGACCGCATCGCGATCGACCGCGGCGGCGAAGGGAGCGATCCGCTTCTCCGAGAACTGGCGCATCGTGTCCCGGAACTGCCGATGGGTATCGGAGAGGGCGAAGACGGGAGAACTCATCGGTGCACGTTAGCGTGCCGGCCGACGGCCCGAAATCCGGGGTCGGCGGGCCGACCGCCGGTCGATCAGACCGGAAGCGGGTGCGAGGGAATGGTCAGCATCTGCCGCCACTCCCCCAGCCGGGCGGCGATCGCCGCCGGGGTCAGCCGGTAGGTTTCGGAAGCGCCGGCATCGGCGATGGCCCGCTGGGCGCTGTAGTGATGGGAGGCCGACCGGAAGAGCAGGCCCCGGGCTTCCACCAGGTCGTCGGGGGCACCGCCCAGGAAGCCCCAGAGGGTGAAGGCGAAGGTGAGGTCGTGGATCATCGGGGCCCGGCCGAACTTGGCCGCCCGCCGCATGGCCACCGCCGTACAGCCGGCGATGACGTCGTCTACCGACTCGCCCTCGGCCAACTCCAGCCGGCCCTCGAACTGCCGGGCCAGCTTGAGGGCGAAACCCTGATCCGGACCGGGGGTCCCGAACAACGGTCCCGACGGCGGGGTGGTCCCCCGCAACTCGGACGGCCGCGACTGGGTCCAGATCCCGGGGACGCGGAGCCGGTAGGTGGGGCGGACCTGGTCGGCCTCGACGATGGGCACAAAGCTGGGTTGGGTCATGGGGTGGGGCTATCCGATCCTTGTCTCAGGCTGATCCTACGCCGGCCGATCCGGGACGTTCCTATCCGGTCGGAGCCCCGGCGACGTGGAGGAGACCGTAGACGATGGAGTCGGACAGGGCCTGCCAGGACGCCTCGATGATGTCCTCCGAGACCCCGATGGTGGTCCAGGTCTTGTCCCCGTCGGTGGAGTCGATGAGGACCCGGGTCACCGACCCGGTGCCCTTGGCCGAATCGAGCACCCGGACCCGGTAGTCGACCAGGTGGATGTCGGACAGCGCCGGGTAGCGGGGCCCGATCGCTCCCCGGAGGGCCCCGTCGAGCGCGTTGACCGGCCCGTTCCCCTCCGCGGTGGCCACCACTCGGTCGTCGCCGACCCGGACCTTCACGGTGGCCTCGGTCGACCGTTTGATGGTGTGGTCGGCGATCACCCGGTACGACTCGAGATCGAAGAAGCTCTGCTCCCACCCCGTCGAGTTGCGGAGGAGCAACTCCAACGAGGCGTCGGCCACTTCGAAGTGGTACCCCTCGTGCTCGAGTCGCTTGAGGGAGTCGAGGACCGAGCCCATGGCGTCGGAGTCGAGCTCCAGGCCCAGCTCCTCGGCTTTGAAGGCCAAGGTGGAACGCCCGGCCATCTCCGAGACCACGAACCGGGTCCCGTTGCCGACCAGCTCGGGCGAGATGTGCTCATAGGCATCGGAGCGCCGGGCGATGGCCGAGGTATGGAGCCCGGCCTTGTGGGCGAAGACCGATCCTCCGACAAACGGCTGTTGCGGGTTCGGGGCGATGTTCACCAGTTCGGCAATGTGGTGGGCCACCGGGGTCAGCCGCTCCAGGCGGTCGGCCGGGATGGTCTGGACCTTCAGCTTCAGCGTTAGGTCGGGGATGGTGGCGGAGAGGTCGGTGTTGCCCGCCCGCTCTCCATAGCCGTTGACGCAGCCTTGGACATGGGTCGCCCCCACCCCGACCGCCGCCAGCGAGTTGGCCACCGCACACCCGCTGTCGTTGTGGAAGTGGACGCCGACCTGCGTCTCGAAGCCCCCGAAGACGGTGGCCACGATCCGTTCCACCTCGTGGGGCAAAGTGCCGCCGTTGGTGTCGCAGAGGACCAGGGTCTCCGCCCCTGCCTCTTCCGCCGCCCGCAGGATCCGGGTGGTGAACTCCGGGTTGGCCTTGTAGCCGTCGAAGAAGTGTTCGGCGTCGAGGAACACCCGGAGGTCGTTGGCCCGGAGGAACTCCACCGAGTCCGCCACCATCGCCACCGCCTCGTCGAGGGAGGTCCGGAGCGCGTCGACCACGTGCATCTCCGATGACTTGGCCACGATGCAGACCGCCGGGGTCTGGGCCTTCACCAGGTGCCGCAGGGTGTCGTCGTCCTCGGCTTTTACCCCCGCCCGGCGGGTCGACCCGAAGGCGACCAGAGTGGCGGTGGAAAGGGAGAGCTCGGCCGGGGCCCGGGCGAAGAACTCCTCATCTTTCGGGTTGGCCCCCGGCCAGCCACCCTCGATGAAGGTGACCCCCAGGTGGTCGAGTTGTTCGGCGACCCGCAACTTGTCGTCGACGGTGAGCGACAGCCCCTCCTGCTGGGACCCGTCCCGCAACGTGGTGTCGAACACGTCGACGGCGGTCGGCATCGACGGCAGCTCGAACTGGTGGCCACCTCCCTCCACCGGTACCTCGGCCCCGTCCGCCTCCGGGGGGCGTTCCTTCTCGTGGGCGTGGGCCTGCTGGCCGGCGGTCAGCGGGTGGGAGTGGCGATGCCCGTGGCCGTGACTGTGCTGGGGCCCGTCGTTGAGGGTCGGACCGTCATTCGACATAGTCCAGCCAATCCTTGTAGCGGTCGATCTCACCCCTCACCGCGGCAAAGTAGGTCTGCTGCAGCTGCTGGGTGATGGGTCCCGGCTTCCCGGTTCCCACCTGGCGGTCGTCCACCGACCGGATCGGCACCACCTCGGCGGCCGTCCCGGTGAGGAACGCCTCGTCGGCGGCATAGAGGTCGGTCCGGATCATCTGTTCGTAGACGACGTCGTAGCCGAGGTCTCGGGCGATGGTCTCCACCGACAGCTGGGTGATGCCCGCCAACGCCCCGGAGTCGGAGGTCGGGGGGGTGACCAGCCGTCCGTCACGGACGATGAAGATGTTCTCCCCGGTGCACTCGCTGACGTTGCCGTCCGGCGACAGCAGGATGGCTTCGTCGTAGCCGGCCCGGAGGGCCTCCACTTTGGCCAGCGATGAGTTCACGTACATGCCGGTGCCCTTGGCCGCGGTCGGCACCGCGTTGGGGTCGTGGCGGCGCCAGGAGCTGATCTTGGTCGACACCCCGTTGGCCACTCCCTCCTCGCCCAGGTAGGTGCCCCACGGCCAGGCAGCGATGGAGACGTTGACCGGGCAGGGAATCGGGTTCAACCCCATCTCGCCATAGCCGAGGTAGACCAGCGGGCGGATGTAGCAACCGTCGTCGAGCCCATTGACCCGGACCAGGGAGGTGGTGGCCGACACCAGGTCGTCGACGGTGTAGGGGATCTCGATCATGAAGACCTTGGCCGAGGTGAACAACCGTTTGATGTGGTCCCGTAGCCGGAAGACGGCCACCCCGTTGGGGGTCGGGTAGGCCCGGATGCCCTCGAAGACGCCGGAGCCGTAGTGCATGGTGTGGGTGAGCACATGGACGGTGGCGTCGGCCCAATCCACCATCTCTCCGTCCATCCAGATCTTGTCAGTCGGGGTTATCGGCACGGCTTACAGCCTTTCTGCGATGGCGTCGCCAATGGCGGCGGTAGAGAGTTGCGGGTCGGGGGTTGAAGCAATGAACTCCTGCACCGCCTTGGTGACCCGCTCGGCGGCGGCCACCTCTCCCAGGTGGTCAAGCATAAGCGCCCCCGACCGGATGGCGGCGGCAGGGTTGGCCTGGCCGGTGCCGGCGATGTCGTGGGCGGCGCCGTGGACAGGCTCGAACAGCGACGGTCCGGTGCGGGCCGGATTGAGGTTGGCCGAGGCGGCGTACCCGATCCCTCCGGCGATGGCGCCGGCCAGGTCGGTGATGATGTCGCCGAAGAGATTGTCGGTGACGATCACGTCGTAGCGCCCGGGATTCTCCACCAGGTAGATACAGGTGGCATCGACATGGTTGTAGTCGTGCGCCACGTCGGGGTAGTCGGGGGCGACCTCTTGCACCGTCCGGTTCCACAGGTCGCCGGCGAAGGTGAGCACGTTGGTCTTGTGCACCAGGGTCAGCTGGCGGCGCGGTCGTTTCGACGCCAACTCGAAGGCGAATCGAGCGCACCGCTCCACCCCTTGCCGGGTGTTGACCGAGCCCTGGGTGGCCACCTCGAACGGGGTCCCCTTGCGCAGGAACCCGCCTTCCCCGGCGTAGGTCCCCTCGGTGTTCTCCCGGATGACGATGAAATCGCAGTCGGGGGCGGGGGCGCCGGGGACCCCGGTGAACGGCCGCAGGTTGATGTAGAGGTCGAGGTCGAACCGGAGCCGGAGGAGCAGCCCGCGCTCCAGGGTTCCGGGAGGCACGTCGGTCGATCCCACCGGAGGCCCGATGGCCCCGAGGAGGATGGCGTCCTGGTGACGCAACTCCTCGAGGACGTTGTCCGGCAACACGTCCCCGGTGCGGAGGAACCGGTCGGCGCCCAGGTCGTAGTCGGTGGTGTCCAGCGACACCCCGGCGGCATTGATCACTTTCAGCGCTTCGGCTACCACCTCCGGGCCGATCCCGTCGCCCCCGATAACGCCAACCTTGTACGTGCTCACCCTGTCATCCGATCTTTCGCTGCTGCCTGGGCTGTCCGTGCCCAGACACTGTCTGTCCCATCAAGAAGAAGTGAAATTGAAAAACCGCCCACCAAGTGGACGGCCGAGAGCCACACACCGATTCGGTATGTGGCTAGTCGATAATAATTACGTAGAAGCGATAGGCCGCGCGGTTCGACATCGGGACTAGTGTCCCTCGCCCACGCCGGCCGAGTCAACCCAGGGCCTCCGGAGGCTGCATCGGGCCGCTCCAGGGGATCCCTCCCCGGCGAAGGCACCACACCTCCTCCCCCCGGCACGCCACCACCGTCGAGGGGACCCCGTCGCACACCCCGCCGTCCACCACCGCCGAGAGCCGGTCGTCGACCGAGAAGACGGCAATGACCTCCTGGGCCAAGGTCGCCGGCGGCTTGCCGTGCCGGTTGGCGCTGGTGACGGCCAACGGCCCGACCGCGGTGCAGAGAGCCCGGACCACCGGATGATCGGGCCACCGGACCCCGACGGTCCCCTGAGCTTCGGGTGGCCCCCCGAGGTCGGCATCGAAGCCAACGGCTCTCGGCACCACCAGGGTGAGCGGGCCCGGCCAGAACCGATCGGCGAGCCCCTGGGCCGCCGGCTCCAGCAGGCCGGCCACCACTTCGACCTGGTTCCGGCCGGCCACCAGCATCGGGAGGGCGACTTCGCCGGGGCGGCGCTTGAGGGCGAAGATCCGGTCCACCCCTTCCGGCTGTCTCGGGTCGACGGCCAGCCCGTAGACGGTGTCGGTGGGGATCGCCACCACCATCCCGGCCGCCAACTGCCGGACCGCCTCCTCCACCTCGACCGGGTCATCGGCATCCAGGCGCACCACCATGGTCAGCGCCGGGCCACCAACATCCGGAGCTGACCGGCCAGGTCCCGCTCGGTGCTCACCGGGCGGAATCCGGCCCGTCGGGCCGCGTCGATGGAGGCGTCGGCCTGCCCCGGGGCGATCTCCACCACCAGGGCGCCCCCGGGTCGGAGCCATCGGGGAGCTTCGGCCACGATCGTCTCGATGTCGGCCATCCCCCCGACCCCGCCGGATCCGGCCGCGGCCACCAGCGCCCCCCGCGGCTCCCAGTCCCGGACCCCGGGATCCAGTTCGGCATACTCCGACTCCGCCACGTAGGGCGGATTGGCCGCGATCAGGTCAACCCGTCCCTCCAGCCCGTCCGGGAGGGCAGCGAACCACGAGCCCTCGGCCAGCTGCACCCGGGAGCCGGCACCGGCACCGCCGCCAACACCGGTCTCGCCGGAAGCCAGGAGAGCGAGGTTCTGCGCCGCCACCGCCAGCGCGTCGGCCGAGACGTCGGTCGCCCACACCTCGAGGTCGGGGAACCGCCGGCCGCCCTCGATGGCCAAGGCCAGGGCGATGGCCCCCGACCCGGTGCCCAGATCCACCGCCACCGGCGAGGGACCGGGCTCCGCCTGGCCGACGATCCGGGACAATTCCGCCAACGCCACCTCGACCACCTGCTCGGTCTCCGGCCGGGGGATCAGGACCCGAGGATCGACGGTCAGCTCCAAGGAGCGGAAGGGCCACCGGCCCAACACGTACTGCAGTGGTTCGCCGGCCATCCGCCGGGCGACCAGGGCCTCCACCTGTCGGCTCAACTCATCCGCCGACGCCGACTCGGCCCGGTGTGCCTCCACGTGTTCGAGGATCCAGCGCGCCTCTCGCGCCGATCCCAGCCGGTCCGCCGTCGAGCCCAGCAGGGCATCTCGACGGGCAACCCCATCGGTGATTCCGGATTGGTCGGGGGCCTCGACCGCCGACACGTCAGCCCTCGGCCAGCTGGCGGGCCCGCTTGTCGGCCATCAGCGCGTCGGTGAGGTCATCCAGGTCGCCCATCAGAATGCGGTCCAGCTTGTGGAGGGTGAGATGGATGCGGTGGTCGGTGACCCGGTTCTCCTTGTAGTTGTAGGTCCGGATCTTCTCCGAGCGGCCTCCCCCACCGACCTGGCTGCGGCGGGCCGCCGACAACTCCGCCGCCTGGCGATCCTGTTCGGCCTTGAGCAGCCGGGAGCGCAACACGATCATCGCCTTGGCCCGGTTCTGGATCTGGCTCTTCTCATCCTGCATGGCGACCACGATGCCGGTGGGGAGGTGGGTGATGCGCACCGCCGAGTCGGTGGTGTTGACCGATTGCCCGCCGGGCCCCGTCGAGCGGTAAACGTCGATCTTCAGATCACTGGGGTCGATGGCCACATCGACCTCCTTGGCTTCCGGCAGGACGGCCACCGCCGCCGCCGAGGTGTGGATCCGGCCTTGGGACTCGGTCACCGGCACCCGCTGCACCCGGTGGGGGCCGCCCTCGTGCTCCAGACGCTGCCAGGCGCCCTCCCCCTTGACCAGGAAGGTGACCTCGTTCAATCCCTCCCGTTCGGAAGGGCTCGACGACAGGACCTCGACCTTCCAGCCCTTGGCGGCGGCATACCGGGTGTACATGTCGAAGAGGTCCTTGGCGAAGAGGTTCGCCTCCTCCCCTCCCTCGGTACCGCGTATCTCCATGATCACGTTCCGCCCGGCGTTGGGGTCCTTAGGCAGGAGTTGGAGCCGAAGTTCCTCTTCGAGCCGGCTGATGTCGCCTTCAGCCCGCTCCACCTCGGCCCGGGCCAGGTCCCGCTCGTCACCGGCGGAGTCCGACACCATCTCCCGGGCGGTGGCCAGATCGGATTCCGCCACCTGAAGGCTCCGCCAGATCCCGACCACCTCTTCGAGCTCCTTGTGGCGGCGGGACACGTCCCGCAGACGCCGCGGGTCGGCCGAGACGTTCGGATCGTTCAGCTCCACGACCACCGTCTCGTACTCACGCTCGAGCTCGTTGAGGCGGTCGTTCAGCACGGCCCAAGGGTAGTGGCCGGCGCTACCGCTGCCGCACGCACTGGGGTCAAAGGTGAAGGTGGCCGGTCACCGCTGAGGTGGCCAGGCCCGGCCTTCGTTTTCAGGAGGCCGACGGCCCCGACGGCTTCTTCCGCGCCCCCGACTTGGCGTAACGCTTCTGGAAGCGCTCCACCCGGCCACCGGAGTCGACCAGCTTCTGCTTGCCGGTGAAGAACGGGTGGCACTCGTTGCACAGCTCGAGATGGATGTCGTCCTTGGTGGACCGGGTCGTGAAGGTATTGCCGCAGGAACATCGCACGGTGGCTTCGATGTACTTGGGATGGATGTCGGTTTTCATTGAATTCTCCGTGGTGGTGAGTGCGAGACCGGACCCGCCGGGCCTTCGCGGCCAGTGGATTATACCGGTTTGAGAGCGGTCCGGATCAGGAGGCCGCCGGGCCCTTGGCGATCTCCGCCAAGAACTCGTCGTTGCTCTTGGTGGTGCGGATCTTGTCCAGCAGCAGCTCAAGGCCGGCGGCGGCACTGCCGTCGTTGGCCAGGGCGTTGAGCACCCGGCGCAGCTTCCAGACCTGCTGGAGCTGTGACCGGTCGAAGAGCAGCTCTTCGTGGCGGGTCGAGCTGGCGTTGACGTCGATGGCCGGGTAGATCCGGCGCTCCGCCAGTCGGCGGTCGAGCCGGAGCTCCATGTTGCCGGTGCCCTTGAACTCCTCGAAGATGACCTCGTCCATCTTGGAACCGGTCTCCACCAAGGCGGTGGCCAGGATGGTGAGCGATCCGCCCTCTTCGATGTTCCGGGCGGCTCCGAAGAACCGCTTGGGTGGGTAGAGGGCGCCCGAGTCGACACCACCGGACATGATCCGCCCGGTGGCCGGCTGGGCCAGGTTGTAGGCCCTCGCCAACCGGGTGATGCCGTCGAGCATGATCACGACGTCCTGGCCCATTTCCACCAGGCGCTTGGCCCGCTCGATGGCGAGCTCGGCGACGGCGGTGTGCTCGTCGGAGGGACGGTCGAAGGTGGACGCCACCACTTCGCCCTTGACCGATCGGCGCATGTCGGTGACTTCTTCGGGACGCTCGTCCACCAGCAGCACCATCAAGTGCACTTCGGGATTGTTGGCCTCGATGGAGTGGGCGATGTGCTTCATGACCGTGGTCTTGCCGGCCTTGGGCGGCGACACGATCAGGCCACGCTGGCCCTTGCCGACCGGCGAGAGGAGGTCGACGATCCGGGTGGTCAGGTTCTCCTTGTCGCCGGGGGCCTCGAGGTCGAGACGCTCGTCGGGGAACAGGGGGGTCAGGTCTTCGAACCGCGGCCGGTTTCGGGCCTCTTCCGGATCGAGTCCGGACACCGTGTCGATTCGGAGCAGGGCCGGGAACTTCTCGGTGTTTCCGGCTGGCCGGCACGCACCCTCGAGATAGTCACCCTTCCGAAGCGCAAAGCGTCGGGCCTGGCTGATGGAGACGTAGACGTCCTTGGAGGAGGGCAGGTACCCGTCGCAGCGGAGGAACCCGTAGCCCTCATCCCGGAGGTCGAGCAGACCCTTTACCGGGATGAGCTCGCCCTGATACTGCTGCTCCTGATTGCCACCTGCCCCCTGGAGATCGCGCTCTGCGCCATCCCCCGGACGATCGCGGCCCCGCCGGCGGCGGTTGTTGCGCCGGTTGCCGGCGTCGTCGCCGCCACCCTGACGGTTGTCCTGGGCGCCCTGACGGTTGCCCTGGTTGTTCTGGCGGTTGCCTTGATTGTTCTGGCGGCCGCCCTGGTTGTTCTGGTTGTTCTGACGGTTGCCTTGATTGTTCTGATTGTTCTGGCGACCGCCTTGGTTGTTCTGGTTGTTCTGGTTGTTCTGACGGTCTTGACGACTGGTATCGGTCGCGGTCGACGCCGATTCGTCGTCACCGGCCATGGCGGGATCCGGGTCGTGGCCGTTGTCGGCCTCGCCGTCACTGCCGTTCAGCTCGGCCGTTTTCGCATCGTCGTCAGGTCCGAAGGAGAGGGACACCGCCGGGCGTCGGGCCGGGCCGCGTCGGGTCTCGGTCGCCGAACCGCCGTCGTCGTTGTCAGGGTCGGACCGGTCCGACCTCGAAGGGCTCGACGAGCCCGCTGACGAGCCGTTGGAGGAGCCATTGGTGGTAGCGGCCGAAGAGCCGGCCCCGCCGTCGCCCCCCGAACCCGGGCTGGCGCCCTCGTCCACCGATACACCGGTGGCCTTCAAAATACCGTCGATCATGTCTGCTTTTTTGGTGCGGGTGGTGGTCTTTACAGACAGTGCCTGCGCGATGGCGTGAAGCTCATCGCGTTCTTTGCCTTCCAACACCGAGCGCTCGAGCTGCTGTTCCGCAGTCATCGGCCTCCTCGTTTCGAATGTCCTCGTTTGGGGGATGGACCGAAGCCATCCTCCAAGGAATCAGGGGCGGGGAGTTGAGTACGCCGGGAGAACTCCCGTTTACAACTCCCACCTGCGCCGTATGCGGGCTGGTCCGCACACTAGACGTGCGATTCAGGGGTTCCCGCCCAGGTACCCGAAGGGGTACATCTGGAAGCGAAGGTGACTACACCATACCTGCCCGGCCGCCGAACGGCAACAACCCCCAGGTGACGACCATCACAACGACAGCTCGGCCAGGACCGCGCCAAGGTCGGCGTCGATGACCGTCGGGACGGATATCTGGCTGATGGCGATGTCCGGATCCTTCAGGCCGTGGCCGGTCAGGACGCACACCACCGTGGCCCCGGAGCCCAGGCCGCCGGGAAGCCCGGACTTGAGAAGACCGGCCACCGAGGCGGCGGAGGCCGGCTCGCAGAACACCGACTCCTCACTAGCCAGGAACCGGTAGGCATCGAGAATCTCCTCGTCGGTCACCGCCGCGATCCCACCACCGGATTCGCTCGCCGCCGAGGTCGCCCCGTACCAGCTGGCCGGGTTGCCGATCCGGATGGCGGTCGCCACCGTCTCGGGGAACTCGATGGGGTGCCCTTCCACGATGGGGGCGGCGCCCGCCGCCTGGAACCCCAACATCCGGGGCAGCCGGGTCGAACGGCCCGCCTCCTTGAACTCCAGATAACCCTTCCAGTAGGCAGTTATATTCCCGGCGTTCCCGACCGGGATGCAGTGCACGTCGGGGGCGTCGCCGAGGGCGTCGACCACCTCGAAGGCACCCGACTTCTGACCCTCGATCCGGTAGGGGTTGACCGAATTCACCACCGTCACCGGCGCTCGTTCTCCCAATTCTCGGACGATGGCCAGCGCCTGGTCGAAGTTGCCGCGGACCTGGAGGACCCGGGCGCCGTGAATGAGCGCCTGGGCCAGTTTGCCCAAGGCGATATGGCCTTCGGGGATCAGCACCGCGCAAGTCAGTCCGGCCCGGGCGGCGAAGGCGGCGGCCGACGCCGAGGTGTTGCCGGTGGAAGCGCAGACCACCGCCTTGGCCCCCTCTTCGGCGGCTTTGGAGATGGCGACGGTCATCCCCCGGTCCTTGAACGAGCCGGTGGGATTGGCCCCTTCGACCTTCAGGAACACCCTCGCCCCGACACGGGCCGACAGTCGGGGGGCCGGAAGCAGCGGGGTGCCGCCTTCCAACAGGGTGACGACGGGCGTGGACGCCGACACCGGGAGGAACTCCCGGTACTCCTCGATCACCCCGCGCCAGGCCGGCCGGCGTTGGTCAGTCATGGTGCGTCGTCTCCAAAGACTCGGATGTTGCTGCCGACCCGCTTCACCGCGTCAAGAGCGGCCAGGGCGTCGATGGTGTCGTTCATATCACCCTCGCGGGCCGCATGGGTGAGGAAGATCAACCGGGCGTGACCGACCACTTCCTCCTGCTCGATCTGCTCCATGGACCGGATGGAGACATGGTGATCGCCGAACACGGTGCTGACCAGACCCAGCACCCCGGGTCGGTCCTCCACGTCGATGGTCAGGTAGTAGGCCGACCGGAGATCGGCCACCGGATAGATGCGACCGGGCCGGCGCTCCGGCACCGGAGACGTGGTCTGACCCAATCGGTTTCGGACCGCGTCGATCAGGTCGCCCACCACCGCACTGGCGGTGGGCATCCCACCCGCCCCCTGGCCGTAGAGCATCAGCTCGCCGGCCCACTCCCCCTCGATGAACACCGCGTTGAAGGCGTCGCGGACCCCGGCCAGCGGGTGGGACTTCGGGACCATGGCCGGATGGACCCGGGCGGAGATCTCGTCGGCACCGATCCGCTCCACCACCGCCAACAGCTTGACCACATAGTCGAACCGATCGGCGAACTCGATGTCCACCGACCCGATATGGGTGATCCCCTCCCGCTGCACGTCGGATGTCACCACGTCGTAGCCCATGGCGATCCCGGCGAGGATGGCGGTCTTGGCGGCGGCGTCGTGGCCCTCGACGTCGGCAGTCGGATCCCGTTCGGCCAGGCCCAGCTCCTGGGCCTCGGCCAGCACCTCGGCGTACTCGGTCCCGTTGTCGGTCATCTTGGTCAAAATGAAGTTGGTGGTCCCGTTGACGATCCCCATCACCCGGTGGATCCGCTCTCCGGTCAACGACTCGCGGAGCACCCGGACCAGGGGCACCGCCCCCGCCACCGCTGCCTCGTAGAGGAGGTCGACCCCTTGTCGTTGGGCGACCTCCCGAAGGCGGATCCCCTCCTCCGACGCCAACAGCGCCTTGTTCGCGGTGACCACCGGTTTTCCGGCCTCCAGCGCCGCCCGGACCAGGCTGCCGGCGGGCTCCAGGCCCCCGATCAGTTCGACCACGATGTCGACGGTGGGGTCGGCCACCAACGAGGCGGCATTATCGGTAAGGAGGTCCTTCGAGACATGGTCCGGCCGGGACCGGGAGAGGTCGGCGACCGCCACCCCGGCGATCTCGATCCGGGCCCCGCTCTGCAGGGCTAGATCGTCGGCTCGGGACTGCAGATGGGCCACCAGGGCAGCCCCGACGGACCCACAGCCCAGAATGGCGACACGCACCACGGGCACGGACGGGCTGGCCGAGGTCATTCGATGCACGCTACTGCCTGGTCAGCGAGCCGATGGCCGCTCAGACGTCGAGACGGGTGAGATCTTCGAACGACTCGCGGCGGACGACCGTGCGCGCCACCCCGCCGGACACGAAGACCACCGCCGGTCTCGGGACCTTGTTGTAGTTGGAGGCCATGGAGTAGCCGTAGGCGCCGGTTACCGGGGTGGCGACGATGTCGCCGACCTTCAGGTCGGCAGGCACGTACCCCTCGGAGACGACGACGTCGCCGGTCTCGCAGTGCTTGCCCACCAGCCGGATGGGCATCGGCCGCTCGGCCTCCACCGAACGGGGCAGAAACGCCTCGTAACCACTCCCGTAGAGGACTGGCCGGGGGTTGTCGCTCATCCCCCCGTCGACTGAGACGTAGGTCCGGTAGCCCGGGACATCCTTCACGGTCCCGACCGTGTAGAGGGTGGTCCCGGCGGCGGCGGCGATGGCGCGCCCGGGTTCGGCCGAGACCCGCACCGACGGGGGAATCCCCGCATCCAGGCAGGCGGACTTCACCCGGGCCGCCCACTGGGCCATCGGCGGGGCCTCCTCGCCGTTGACATAGGCGACGCCCAGGCCTCCGCCGACCACCAACTCCGGCAGGTCGAAGGTGGCGAAGAAGTCGGCCAAGATCTCGATGGCCCGGACGAAGGGGTCGAGGGCGAACACCTGGCTGCCCAGATGGGCGTGGAGGCCGGCGAATTCGACCACGCCGGCATCGTGCAGCGACTGCAGGCGTTTGATCGCCCGGACGGCGGCTCCTGACTCCAGCCCGAATCCGAACTTGGAGTCGGCCTGACCGGTTTGGACGAACCGGTGGGTGTGCACCTCGACGCCGGGGGTGATCCGGGCCAGCACCTTGGGCGGCGGTGGAACCGGGGCGCCGGGCCCTACGTCCTTCGACCGCTCCGCCACCAACATCTCGATCCGGTCGATCTCGTTAAAGGAGTCCACCACGATGCGGCCGATGCCGACGGCCAGGGCGGCGGCCAGTTCGGCTTCCGACTTGTTGTTGCCGTGGAGCACCAGCCGGTTGGCCGGGACGCCGGCGGTGAGAGCCACGTGGAGCTCGCCGCCGGTGGAGACGTCGAGGTGCATTCCCTCCTCGTAGGCCAACCGGGCCATGGCCACGCACAGGAAGGCCTTGGTGGCGTAGGACACCCCGTCCCCCCACGCCTCCACCGCCTCCCGGCACTGCTGACGGAGGTGTTCCTCGTCGTAGACGTACAACGGCGTGCCCTGGTCTTCGGCCAGCTCCACCAGGTCAACCCCCCCGATACTCAGCCGGCCGTCGCCGTCGATGCTGGCGGTACTGGAGAGGATGCTCCGGGAAATCGGGTCGGTCGGGCCCACCGCTACATCACCTCCGGCGCGGAGACGCCGAGCAGGCCGAGGCCGATGCCGAGACCGATCCGGGTGCCCTCCACCAACCACAGGCGGGCCTGGGTCACCGCCGGGTCGACGTCCTCGGCCAGAATCGGGCAGTCGTGGTAGAAGCCGTGGAAGGCGCCGGCCAGCCGGCGGACCCAGGTGGTCACCTTGGTCGGTGACCGGTCAATGGCGGCCAGGGCCACCACTTCGGGAAGCTCCTCCAGGGAGCGGATGACCTCCAGCTCCCGTTGGTGGGTGAGGAGGGAGAGATCGGCGTCGGAGAGGGGGACCCGCTCGATCCCCCGTTCGATCGCCTTCCTGGCCACCCCCCCGATCCGGGCGTTGGCCATCTGCACGTAGAAGACCGGATTCTCCACTGACTGTTCACGGGCGGCCGCCAGGTCGAAAGTGGTGGCCTGATCGAGGGTGGTCATGAGGCTCAGGATCCGGGTGGCGTCGGGGCCGATGTCCGCCACCAGGGAGTCGAGGGAGATGGCGTTTCCGGCTCGCTTGCCCATCTTCACCGCCTCGTCCCCGTCCACCACCGAGATCATCTGCCCGAGTTTCACCTCCAGGCGGTCCTTCGGGATCCCCAGCGCCTCGACCCCGGCGACGAGGCCGGCCACCTGGCCGTGATGATCGGCGCCGAAGATGTCGATGACCCTGTCGAAGCCCCGGATCAGGAACTTGTCCCGGTGATAGGCGATGTCGCCGGCCAGGTAGGTGGCATCGCCATCGGACTTCCGCAGCACCCGGTCGCGGCTGTCACCCAGCTCCGTGGTCCGGAACCAGGTGGCCCCGTCCTGTTCGAAGACGAGGCCCTTCTCGGCCAGGATGGCGATGGTCTCGTCCACCGCTCCACTCTCTTCGATCGATGCCTGGCTGTACCACTCGTCAAAGACGATGTTCACCGACGCCAGGGTCGTCTTGATCATCTCGATGATGCGGTCGGCGGCCCACCGCCCGGCCACGACGACATCGTCGGGTCCGTCGTAGACGTCGGCCAACTCGGTGATGTACTCGCCCTGATACCCGTCCTCGGGCACCGGTCGGCCGAAGTGGCGGGCCAGCAGACTCTGGCCCAGCGTGTGGATCTGTCCCCCGGTGTCGTTCACGTAGTACTCGCGGCTCACCCGGTGTCCGGCCCGGTCGAGCACCCGGGCCAGTGAATCGCCGAAACTCCCCCACCACCCGTTGCCGATGTGGATCGGCCCGGTCGGGTTGGCGGAGAGGAACTCGACCAGGACCCGTTCGCCGTGACCGATGTCCGGTCGGGCGTATCCCACTTCGCCCTCCTGCACCACTTCGGTGAGGGCCTCGTGGAGCCATCCGTCGTCCAACTTGAAGTTGATGAACCCGGGGCCGGCGACCTCGACGGCTTCGGTATGGGGCGGCAGGTGGGCGGTGAGTTCCTCCACCAGGGATTCGGCCAGTTTCCGGGGAATGGTCCCGGCCGACTTAGCCGTCACCAGGGCGATATTGGTCGACCAGTCCCCGTGTTCCCGGCGGGCCGGACGCTCGAGGAAAATGTCGTCGGGATCGACATGGAGGTCGAAACCGCCGGCGGCGGCAACCGTCGTCAGGGCGCGACTGACGGACTCGGCGAGCTGATCACGGATGGGCATGCTGTAAGGGAGAATACGTCGTGGGACGGGGGCGCCGGTTGCCGGCGAGGTCAGAGCGGTGCCGGGCGACTACAGTTGGTGGTTCGGTGGTGCCGCTTCACGGGTGATCCGGCCTGATGGTGCCCCACCAGTTGCCCTCGTAGCTCAGCGGATAGAGCATTGGCCTCCGAAGCCATGTGCGCAGGTTCAATTCCTGCCGAGGGCGCCATTCCGTCGTTCGGCTTGCTTGCCCCTAGGAGCTCGAGCCGGGCTTTTCGGCCAATACGACCTCGGTGTCCCCCTGCCAATCCCAGAACTGCCCGCGGGGCGATCTCGCCGACAGGAGGTCGCGCACCTCTCCGGTGAATTCCTCGATTCGGTCACCGTAGAGATGCGGCGCCGACGACGACATGGAGAGGTAGCCGGAGATCACGCTCTGGCTGTCCCGGATCAGGTCCGGCGTTCCCGGCACGAAGACCGTCCGGGACCCACCGAACCGGGTGCGGCTCAGGACGTCCTCGACGCGATGGGTACGGATCGGCGCCGATCCCTGTCCGGCCCGACGGCTGGAGCCCAGGTACTTCTCGACCACCGCCCCGATCTCGTCGTGAGGGATGGGTGGCGGCCCGGGGCTGGGCGGATGGGGGCGACCGGGCACGGTGTGGTCGACCACGGCCACCGCCCCGCCCGGCTCCAGCAGGTCGTAGACGATCTCGGCCACCCGAAGTCCGTCGGTCCAGTGAAACGACTGGCCGAAGGTCACCAGCCGGTAGGGGCCGGGCGCCGCCGCCGGCAGGTCCTCGGCTACGGCCTGCACCCAGCGAATGTTGCCCACCCCCCGGTCGGCGGCCGCGCGGCGGCCCTCGATCAGCATGTCGGGATCAGGATCCAACCCCACCACCTCGTCGAACCAGGGCGCCAGCCTCACGGCCAGGATTCCCGGCCCGCAACCTACGTCGAGCAGGCGACCGGTCCCGTCGAGGCCGAGCTCCCGGGACAGGGTGGGCTCGAACTCCGGCGCATAGGGCGGCCGGCCCGGTCGGTAGTGGGCGGCAGCTCCCGAATAGAGGGTCGGATCGTAGGCCACCTCACCAGGATGGCCCAGGAGGAGGGATGACGCAGGAGCCGAATGCGGCCGGGGAGACCGGGAGATGCCCGACCTACGCTGGCGTTGACTATGGCCACCCAGATCGCCGTCATCGGCGGGTCCGACCCATCCGCACCCGTCCTGGCCGCCGCCGAAGCGATCGGGGCCGGACTGGCATCGGCAGGAGCCACCGTGGTCTGCGGCGGGCTCGGAGGGGTGATGGCCGCCGCCTGCCGGGGGGCCCGGTCGGCGGGTGGGACCACCGTCGGCATCCTTCCGGGTCGCGACCCATCGGCCGCCAACCCGTGGGTCGACGTGGTCATCGCCACCGGTCTCGGCGAAGCCCGCAATGCTCTGGTCGTCGCTTCGGCGGCCGCGGTGATTGCGGTCGACGGGGAATACGGCACCCTCTCGGAGATCGCCCTGGCCCTTCGGGCCGCTACCCCGGTGGTCGGGTTCGGCACCTGGTCGCTGACCCGGCCCGACGGCCAGCCGGACACCCGGATCAAGCCGGTGACGGATCCGGCCGAGGCGGTGACGCTGGCGCTGCGCCTGGCCGCCGCCGAGTAAGAGCCGGCGAGATCCAGCCGCGCAGCGGATGATCCTTGAGTGGGGTTCGTCGCCCGACTGATTCACTCAAATCCGCGAGCCGAAACCCACTGCTGGTACACACCCCGAGCCGCCTTGCGTGAACGTGAGGAAACGGCTGGGTGATCGTCAGGGAATCGCCAGGGAAACCGCAAGCAATTTTTCGCAAACTGCTTGTCGAGTAGGACTTCCTTCGCCTAAGGATGGCAACGCGGGCGATCCGAAACGGGATCAACGTCGCCCCGCATCCGAGCCTCGAGGAAAGGCACATCTCCATGAAGAGTCTCCGTCTGGCGCGTCCAATTGTGGTCTTGGTGGCCACCGCCGCGATTGGCGCCAGCGCACTCCTCGGCTCCACCGGGACGGCGGCCGCCCGTCCGGCGGCTTCTCCGGGCCCGGCCACGCTCCCGAGCAAGACCCTGGTGCCGGCGCCGCCCGCCGGGGCCTCGGGACCGGACGACATCACCAGCTTCGCCACTCCCGGCGTCGACGGAGGGTTGCCGGTGATCTGGACGGAATACCAGAACGGCGTCAACCCTGATGGGACGCCCGGTCCGGGTGGGGCCACCAACAGCACCGTGGCGGGCTACGAAGCCACCACCGGGGCACTGGTCAAGACCTTCTCGCTGGCTGGACATGTCGACGGCCTGACCGGTGACCCGTTGCTCCACGTCCTCATCGCCACCACCAACGAGGACGCCAACTCTTCGCTGTTCGTGATCGATCCGTCGGCGGGCACGGTCGTCAACTATGCCTACAGTCCCGATCCGGCCACCGCTGGGGTCGGGGGGACCGACAGCATCGCAGTGATCGGCAGCCAGATCTACGTCACCCACTCCAACCCCAAGGACACCACCCAGGCCGCCGATTACTCGGTGACCCTCGACAGCACCACCCACACCGCTCGTCTCACCCCCAGCTACTTCGACAACAGCATCGCCACCGACGCGGTGACCGGCAGTCCGACCACGCTGGCATTGACCGACCCCGACAGCAATCTGCCGATGCCGGCCACCACGCCGCGATTCGGCGGCCAGTTGGCCACCGTCAGCCAAGCCGACGGCCAAATCATTTTCTCGGCCAACAACACCGGCGTTCCCCGACTGACCGTGCTCAACCTCGCCGACAACAAGTCGGGGAACACCCCGCCGATCGACGGCCTGGCAGTGGCGACGACCAGCCAGGGAACCCTCTACGTGATCGATGCGGCGGGAAACAAGATCCAGGCTCTCGACACCACCGGCTGGCCCGCCGGGACGGTGTTCGTCGGCGAGCCCAGCGACAACAGCAACCCGCTGGTCGGCACCCTCGACCTGAATACCGGGAAGATCACCCCGTTTGCCAACACCTTCGCCAGCCCGAAAGGCATCCTCTTCGTCCCGGCCAACGGCTACGAGTTGACGGCGGCTGACGGCGGAGTCTTCAACTTCGGGGCTACCCCCTTCCTCGGCTCGACCGGAGGCAAGCCCCTCAACAAGCCGATCGTCGGCACCGCCGGCACCCCGGATGGGGGCGGCTACTGGCAAGTGGCCTCCGATGGGGGGATCTTCTCGTTCGGCGATGCCTCGTTCCTGGGGTCGATGGGGGGAACGTCACTCAACCAGCCGATCGTGGGGATGACCGCCACCCCTGACGGTCATGGCTATTGGTTGGTGGCCGCTGACGGTGGGATCTTCTCGTTCGGCACCGCCAAGTTCTACGGCTCGATGGGCGGCAACCGCTTGAACCGGCCGATCGTCGGCATCGCCGCCACGCCGGACGGTGGCGGCTACTGGATGGTGGCGTCCGATGGGGGCATCTTCTCCTTCGGCGCTCCCTTCCTCGGCTCGATGGGTGGCACCCACCTCAACCGGCCGATCGTCGGGATGGCCTCCACCCCGGACGGGGGCGGCTACTGGATGGTGGCTTCCGACGGGGGGATCTTTTCGTTCGGCGCTCCGTTCCTCGGCTCGATGGGTGGCTCCCCACTGAATCGGCCGATCGTCGGCATGGCCGCGATCTGATCCACACCAGCCCCGGGAGTTGACGCCCGGGCCCACCACCGGGTCGGGGTCCGGGCGGTGAGGGGGCCGACGCCCGGGCCAGGGGGTGGTAATCCTCCAAAGGAATAGGTCAAATGGGTCTCAAGCGCCGAATTTTGTGTTATTCCGGTAGGCGCCTGAAGTTCGGTTGGAGGAGGGATCCGGCGATGGATGACGAGGTGCAGCGCGAGGCCCGTGCCCTCGGTGATCCGACCCGTCACCGGCTGTTCCGCTTCATCCTCACCGCACCGGAACCGGTCGGGGTGGCGGACCTCACCGAGCATGTCCACCTCAACCACAACGCGGTTCGCCAGCACCTGGCGGTGCTGAAGGAGGCGCGGTTGGTAGTCGAGGACGTCGAGGTCCGCCGCCGCCCTGGTCGACCCCGGTTGCTGTATCGGCTACACCCCGAAGCCGCCGGCCGGTGGGGCACTCCGGGCCCCTATGCCTGGCTGGCCCGGCTCCTGAGCGACGCCGTCCGCCACCGGGTCGATCCCCGCCAGGTCGGCCGAGAGGACGGGTGTCGTCGGGCCGGAGAACTGGACGGCGCCGGGGATCGACTCGAACTGATGGAAGAGGAGTGGACCCGGCGCGGCTTTCGCCCCGTCCGGACCCAGCGCCCCCGACAGGTCCACTTCGTCTTCCAGCGGTGCCCGTTCGAGGATGTCGCCCTCGCCGACCCCGACACCGTCTGTCAGCTCCACCTCGGCCAGGCCGAGGGCCTGGCTGACGGCCTCGGCGGGTTGGTCGTCGAGCGCCTGGAAGCCAAGGACGCCCGCCGGGCAGGTTGTCGCCTGGTCCTCCGGACGGACGCCGAGGATACCGACGCCTCGTCCGATCGCCTCGAGACCGGCTGACCGCCCGGGCGTCAGCCAGACGCCGGCAATCCGGTCTCCCGGATCGTGAGGTTGTAGCGGCCCCCGGAGAATCCGACCGCGGGGTCGCCGGTGCCGGGGAGCAGTTTCGGTACCCCGTGATAGGCGAGCCGAGATTCGCCACCGAAGACGAACAGATCCCCGGACTCGAGCTCGACGTCGGTCCAAGGCCGGTTTCGGGTGGAGGTGTTGCCGAACCGGAAGACGCAGGTGTCCCCCAGGCTCAACGACACCACCGGTGCTCGGCTCTTCTCATCGCGGTCGGCGTGCATCCCCATCCGGGCGGCGGCGTCGTACCAATTGATGAGGGCGACATCCGGCCGGTAGGCGCTCCCCGCCTCTATGTCCCGGTAGGCGTCGGCCACCGCCCGTCGCCCCAGCTCGGCCAGCTCTTCGGGGAAGGCGGCCACCTCCCGACCGTCGCCGTCATCCACCGTGCGGCTGTAGCCGTAGGGAAACCAGTGCCAACCGAGGCAGGCCATCTCCACGGACATCACCCCGCCGGTCGGAAGTCGGGGGGCATGGGCACCGCCGGCGTGGGCGATCCATATCCGGCACGAAGTAGCCAGCTGGTGCTGGGCGTCGAGGTCGAGCCATCCCGGGAGGTGGACGGCGCCGGGCGCCACTTCGACCCGTTCCCGGGGAATCAGCCGCGACATAGCCCGTCCACCCTGCCACACGTCCTCATCAACCCGGCAAGCCTGCCGCTTCGACCGGCAAGGCGGTGTAGACCGGAAGCGGTGAAGCTGAAGTTGGACTTGCACGACATCTACAACCGGGGCGGTGATATCGACCGGGCCCTCCGGGCCATCATCGACGAGGCAGTGGAGAAGAAGGCGCCACTGGTGGAGATCATCCCCGGCAAGGGGAGCGGCCAGCTGAAGAAGCGGGTGCTGCGGTTCCTCGACCAAAAAGAGATCAAGGCGCTCTACCACCGGGTCGAAAAGGACTCCAATAACTTCGGAAGGGTGTTCGTCCATTTCCGCTGGAAGTGACAACGGCGTTCGGGTCCGAGGCGCCCGGCCAAATCACCGGCTGGCGGTCACCGTTTTCAGCACTTCCAGCGAATCTCGGATGAGCTCCGGCAAGGATCGCCGGTTGCTCTTGTCGACCCAGCGTTCGAACCCGACTTTGAAGACCGCGATGCCCGCCTCCGCGGTCAACGCCGCCTCCAGGGGCGGCACCCCGCGCCGGCCCAACGCATCGGCAAGCGCAGCGGCGAGGGTGGCCAGCTTGATCAGCTCGCGCTCCTGCAGCTCGGTGTTGGCGGCGATGATGCTCTGGCGTACCCGGGCGATGTCGCGGCGCTCTTCGAGCAGGGCGCCGGCGGCTTCGAGGGCGACGATCACCGCGTCGATCGGCGAGGCTGTCTCGGGCGCTGTCGCGATGGTGGTGACGAGGACCTCCTGGAGCAAGCCGCCGCCCGAGAACAAAACTTCACGCTTGTCGGTGAAATACCGGTAAAAGGTTCGCTCGGTCAGCCCGGCCCGGGCGGCGATCTCCGCGACGGTGGTGTTCTCGAACCCGCGCTCACCGTAAAGGGCCAGGGCTGCCTGCTCGAGCCTGCCCCGGCTGTCCGGTTCCCAACGCACCATCCCGCCATCGTACTCATGGGTGATGACAGTCCCTGACATAGCTGGTACAGTGATGGCAGTCACTGACATAGGCCCACTCGTCTCATCCCGAGGACGGTCACTGAACTGGAGGTATCCCTCATGCGTGTATTCGTCACCGGCGCGTCCGGCTGGATCGGTTCTGCCGTGGTTCCCGGGCTGGTTGGAGCCGGCCATGAGGTCGTCGGGTTGGCAAGGTCGGATGCCTCGGCCACCGCCCTCACCGCCGTCGGGGCCGAGGTGCATCGCGGCACCCTCGACGATCTCGACGGCCTGCGGGATGCCGCCGCCGCGTCGGACGGTGTGATCCACCTCGCCTTCAAGCACGACCTCGCCTTCTCCGGCGACTTCCTTGGCGCGGCCACCGCGGACCGCCGCGCCGTCGAGACCTTCGGCGACGCCCTCGCCGGATCTGATCGACCGTTCGTCATCGCCTCCGGCACCCTCGGGCTGGCGCCCGGGCGGGTGGCCACCGAGCTAGACGGGCATGGCTCCGACCCGGCGCTGGCCGAGGTGGGAGAGGGTCCGAGCGCTCGGCACGCCACCGCCGAGTTGGTCCTATCCATGGCTTCGCGGGGAGTCCGCTCCTCCGTTGTGCGCCTGGCCCCGACCAATCACGGCAACGGCGACAACGGCTTCGTCGCCACGCTGGTCAGCATCGCTCGCGACAAGGGCGTCTCCGGCTACATCGGAGACGGGGCCAACCGCTGGAATGCGGTGCACCGCCTCGATTCCGCCCGGCTCTTCTGCCTGGCGTTGGAGGCACCGGCGGGTTCGACCCTCCACGGGGTGGCGGAAGAAGGCGTGCCGATCCACGACATCGCCGAAGCGATCGGGCGCCAACTCGAGGTTCCGGTGGTTTCCATCCCATCCGACCAGGCGGGCGGGCATTTCACCTGGATGGCGGACCTCCTGGCCCTCGACGCCCCCGCCTCCAGCGCGCTGACCCGAGAGCTCCTCGGATGGCAACCCACCGAAGTCGGGCTCATCGAGGATCTCGACCAAGGCCACTACTTCCACCCCTGAGGGGGAGGTCCCATCGCCGCACCGGCGGCAGGCAGTCAGCCGCCGGTGGCCTCCGGGGCCTGGCGAGCCAGCCAGCGGAGGCGGGCGGCACGGGCATCCCACGAGTACACGACGGCGGTGCCCGCCACCAGATCGTGGAGGGCTCGGCGCTCCCGCTGCACCAGGATGCCGAGGAACCCCAAACCGATGATCGCCACGCTCAACGGCAACGCCAGGGTGCGCAAGACAGCTTGGCGGGGCGTCATCGGCCTTCCGTCGGCGTTCACCACCTGGATCCCCAGCAGCGCCATGCCGATTGTCTTCCCGCTCAGCGCCCACTGGTAGGCGAAGTAGAGGAACTCCCAGACCACCAGCACGATCAAGGTTGGCACCTGGTTCCGGCCCACCGAGAATGCCCGACCGGTGGCCAACGCCACGGTGAGGGAGACCGCCCCCAACCCGAGCGTGTAGAGGCCCCACGACGCGCCGACGTCGGCGCCGAAGGCAACCAGGCGGGTGACCGCCCCGGCATAGTGACCTTGCCTCCCCTCGTAGAGGGCCGGGGCCGGAGGGGTGATCACTGACCGTCGACCCGCGCCGGGGCCGCCGACAGCGCCGGGACTTCCGCCGGGCCGACGGAGACCAGGGCGGGGGGTCCGAGCGGCAGCGACGCCGGGGCGCGTCGCAGGATCCGGTTGGTCCACCGGGCGAAGAAGTCATCCAGGCCCACGCCCTGCGCCCGGATCACGTCCAGGACCTCGGCGGCCACGCTGGACGTCGACTTGAAGATGATCGACCCCAATTCGGTTTGTGCCACCAGCGACTCGATGTCCAGCTGGTCGACGATCCGCCGGACGTCGACCCGTTCGACCAGCGCGTTGACGTCGACCCGCTCGAGGAGCTTGTCCACGTCTACCCGTTCGACGATCTTCTCGACATCGACCCGATCGATGATCTTTTCGACGTCCACCCGGTCCACGATGGCGTCGGCGTTGACCCGGGACACCACCCGATCGACATCGATCCGCTCCATGATCTCGTTGAGGTCGATCGAGTCGATGACCAAGCGGGTCACCCGTTCGGCGATGGCCTGGGCCATGCGCTCGACGCGATCGTTGATCGGGTTCGGGCTCACCCCGGCGTTCTCCGATAGTCAGACCCCAGCGGCATGGCGACAGTGTCCCATCGGAGACGGACAGTGCCGGGGACCGTCGCTCGATCGCCGAGGGTCAAGCCACCGCCGGGAGGGACACGAAACCGGGTTAGCGGACGGCGGATCCCGCCGGCGTCGCCTCAGGCGGCAGAGAGCTTCGACACCGCTTCGAGCGCCCGGTCGGCATGCACGTTCATCCGCACTTCGCTCTGGATGATGGCGGCGATCTTCCGGTCGCGCCCGATCACGAACGTCGCCCGTTTGGTGGGCGACAGGACGGTGATGCGGCGCCGGACCCCGAACTGGGTGGCCACCGCGCCGTCGGGGTCGGAGAGGAGAGGGAAGTCGAACGAGTGCTTGTCGGAAAAGCGCTTCTGCTTCTCCACCTGGTCAGCGCTGATGCCGATCCGTTGAGCACCTACCGCTTCGAATTCCGCTTTCATGTCCCGGAAATGGCAGCTCTCCGCGGTGCACCCGGGGGTCATGGCCGCCGGGTAGAAGTACAGGACCACCGGGCCGTTAACCAGCAGGTCGCTGAGTCGGCGGGGAGTCCCGTTCTCGTCGGGAAGCTCGAAGTCGGGTGCGAGGTCGCCTTCTAACATGGGCTGAGGCTAACGGCTCGTCGGAGGTCGTGCTCCGCGAGGTCACCTTAGGCACAGTGGTGGCCTCAGGCGGGAATGTTCCTCCGGAACACCGCCGCGCTGATGGTGAGGAATTTGCAGACCACGGCGATCTCGTCGGCGGTCAACTCGGCCAACGCCGCCCGGGCATCCTGGATCATCGGGAGGTGGTACGCCATCACCCTCCGATGGGCCGCCGGGACGATCTCCACCAACACCCGGCGCCGGTCGTCACCGTCCCGGCGCCGCCGCACGAACCCAGCCGCCTCCAATCGGTCGATGACGAAGGTCATGGTGCCCGTCGAGATGCGGGCGGCCTGGGCCAGGGCCCCGGCGGTCATCGGCTGGTGCTGGTCGAGGATGTCGATGCAGCGGAAGTCGGTGCGGTTGAGCCCGAGTTTGCCGGCCACCGCTTCGTCGAAGATGTCGACGGACATCTGGTACGCCCGCATCGCCTCGCCGAGTTCGAAGTGTCTCGAGCCTTCCCGCGGCTCCGGTGGTTTCCGCCCGTCGGCGACTGGTCTCCGCGCCCTTCCGGGTTTGACTCTGGGCTCTCCCAACTCGGTTGACACCCAAATACTCTAATAGTTAAGATGTCCAAAAGTAAAGGGAATGTGCTGCGCCGTTGGTGCAATCGAAGACGGGGACGCTGCCGATGCCACACGCAATCGAAGTTACCGACATCCAGAAGACGTTCACCGGAAAGCTCGAGGTGCGCGCCCTCGACGGGGTGAGCTTCAACGTCGAGGAGGGAACCGTGTTCGGGCTGTTGGGTCCCAACGGATCGGGTAAGACCACCGCGGTGCGGATCCTGACCACCATCCTCAAAGCCGACGGCGGCTCGGCGGTGGTCCTCGGCCACGACGTCGCCAGGGAGCCCGCCCTAGTCCGAAGCCTGATCGGCCTGGCCGGCCAGTACGCCGCCGTCGACGAGAATCTGACCGGACGCGAGAACCTGGTCATGGTCGGCCGGCTCAATCACCTGCCGAAGTCGTATGTGACCAGCCGGTCGAAGGAGCTGCTCGAACAGTTCGACCTGGCCGACGCCGGCGATCGGACCCTCAAGACCTACTCGGGCGGCATGCGCCGCCGGCTCGACCTGGCCGCTGCCCTGGTGGCCCGGCCGAGCGTGCTCTTCCTCGACGAGCCGACTACCGGCCTCGACCCTCAGAGCCGGAACGATCTCTGGGAAGTCATCGAGAGCCTGGTCGGCGGCGGGACCACCGTGCTCCTCACCACCCAGTACCTGGAGGAGGCCGACCGGCTGGCCGACACCCTGTCGGTGCTCGACCACGGCCGGGTCATCGCCGAGGGCACCCCGACTCAACTCAAGTCCGAACTCGGTGCCACCGTCCTCGAAGTCGGGCTCCACGATCACGATGATGGCGTCCGCGCGGTTCCGGTGCTGGAGGCCATCGGTCCCCACACCCCGAACATCAACGGTCGGGTGGTGGATGTGACCGTGGACAACGGTCCGGTGGATGCCATGACCGCCCTCCGGGCTCTCGATCAGGCCGGCATCACCCCGGTCACCTTCACCCTCCGGGAGCCGAGCCTCGATGACGTGTTCTTGGCGCTGACTGGGCACCGCACCGAGGATGAGCTCGCCGAGGACCGGGGCGACCCCCATCCACCCGGTGGCGACAGGAATCGCGCTGACCCCACCGTCACCCCCGTCCCGGTAGGAGGCAACCGATGACCACCGCCATCTCCATCCCCACCGTCGCCGGTGCGCCATTGGCCACCGGGGCGGGTGCCCGCCTCCGCTGGGCGATCACCGACACCTGGACGGTCACCAAGCGCAACCTGATCGGCTACACCCGGATCCCCGAGGCACTGTTCTTCTCGACCGTGCAGCCGATCATGTTCGTGCTGTTGTTCCGCTACGTCTTCGGCGGAGCCATTCATCCACCGGGGGTCAGCTACACCAACTACCTGATGCCGGGGATCTTCGTGCAGACGGTGGCGTTCGGTGCGGTCAGCACCAGCATCGGGTTGGCCGAGGACCTCCAGAAGGGGTTGATCGAACGGTTCCGGGCCCTCCCGATGGCCCGATCGGCGGTACTGGCCGGGCGCACCACCGCCGATCTCTGCCGGAACGTGGTGGTGGTCATCGTCATTACCGGGGTGGGACTGCTGGTCGGCTTCCGGCCGAGCACCGGGGTGCTTCCCTATCTGGCCGCCATCGGTCTCATCCTGCTGTTCGCCTATGCTCTGTCCTGGGGCTTCGCGGTGATCGGGCTCTCCGCTCCCAACAGCGAGACGGCCCAGGTGATGTCCTTCCCGCTGCTTTTCCCGCTGACCTTCGCCTCCTCCGCCTTCGTCCCGGTGCCGGACATGCCCAGCTGGCTACAGGGATTCGCCACCTATCAACCGGTGAGCCTGGTGGTGACCGCCTGTCGGTCCCTGATGATCGGGGGACCCACCGCCCACTGGCTCATCCTGGCCCTGATCTGGACGGTGGGGATCCTCATCGTGCTGCCGCCGTTGGCCGTCTGGCGGTACCGCACCCGTACCTGACCGATCCGGGGCCCGGGGTCCCGAAGGCGGCCGACCCCCGCATGGCGCCAAACCGCCGGGAGTGGGCAGAATGGGTTCATGGCACCCTCCCCCTCGTCATCATCTGCTCCTGACAGCTTCGGAGCCCGCGCCGACCTGACCGTCGGCGACCGGACCTACGAGATCTTCCGGATCAACGCCCTGGCCGAGCGGTACGACATCGCCCGGCTCCCCTATTCCATCAAGGTGGTCCTGGAGAACCTGCTCCGGCACGAGGACGGGCTGGCGGTCAGCCCCCAGGACATCGAGGCGGTGGCCGACTGGGGCCGCAGCCCCGAGCGCCACGGCGCCGCCGGGAACGACGCCGTCGAGATCGCCCTCACCCCCGAGCGGGTCCTGATGCAGGACTTCACCGGGGTGCCCGGTGTCGTCGACCTTGCCGCCATGCGGGCGGCCCTGGCCGAGATGAAGGGGGATCCGGCCAAGGTGAACCCCCTGGTGCCAGTGGAACTGGTCATCGACCACTCGGTCATCGCCGAGGTGACCGGGACCCCCGAGGCCTTCGACCAGAACGTCGATATCGAGTACCAGCGCAATATCGAGCGGTACCAGCTGCTCCGCTGGGCCCAGCAGGCCTTCGACGGCTTCCGGGTCGTCCCGCCCGGCGCCGGCATCTGCCATCAGGTCAACCTCGAATACCTCTCACGGGTGGTGTTCGGCACCGAGGACGGCCGGGCCTATTGCGACACCCTGGTCGGCACCGACTCTCACACCACCATGGTCAACGGGCTCGGGGTCCTCGGCTGGGGGGTCGGCGGCATCGAAGCCGAAGCCGCCATGCTCGGCCAGCCCCTCTCCATGCTGTTGCCGCCGGTGGTCGGGTTCCGGCTGACCGGGAGCCAGGTGCCCGGCACCACCGCCACTGACCTGGTGCTGACCATCACCCAGCTGCTCCGCCAGCGGGGGGTGGTGGGCAAGTTCGTCGAGTTCTACGGGCCCGGCCTGGCCGCGGTGCCGTTGGCCAACCGGGCCACCATCGGCAACATGTCCCCCGAGTACGGCGCCACCTGTGCCATCTTCCCCATCGACGAGGTGACCCTCGACTATCTCCGCTTCACCGGCCGGGACGACCACCAGGTGGCGCTGGTGGAGGCCTACGCCAAAGAACAGGGCATGTTCCATCAGCCCGGGGGGGCCGAGCCGGTCTTCTCCGAGACCATCGAGCTGGACCTCTCCACCGTGGTGCCGAGCATCGCCGGCCCGTCCCGACCCCAGGATCGCGTCTCGTTGTCCGACGCCCAGGAGGCCTTCCACACCGCGCTGGGCGACCAGAAGGAGAAGAAGTCGGCGACGGCCACCCTGGCCGACGGGTCGACGGTGCCCATCGAGGACGGCCACGTGGTGATCGCCGCCATCACCAGCTGCACCAATACCTCCAACCCGCAGGTGATGGTGGCGGCGGGGCTGTTGGCCAAGAAGGCCATCGACCGCGGCCTCCGGCCGAAGCCCTGGGTGAAGACGTCGCTGGCTCCCGGCTCCCGGGTGGTCATGGACTACTTCGACCGGGCCGGGCTCACCCAGCCGTTGGCGGAGGCCGGATTCGACCTGGTCGGCTTCGGCTGCACCACCTGCATCGGCAACTCCGGTCCCCTGCTGGCCGGGGTCTCCGAAGCCGTCCTCGGCGCCGACCTCTCCGCCGTCTCCGTCCTCTCCGGCAACCGGAACTTCGAGGGACGGATCCACCCCGACGTGCGGATGAACTACCTGGCCTCCCCGCCTCTGGTGGTGGCCTACGCGCTGGCCGGCACCATGGACATCGACCTGGTCAACGGCTCCCTCGGGACCGACACCGACGGCAACGAAGTCCGTCTCGCCGACCTCTGGCCGTCGGCCGAGGAGGTTACCGAAGCCATCCGCACCTCGCTGACCTCGGAGATGTTCCGTGACCGGTACAGCTCGATCTTCGACGGCGAAGCCCGCTGGCAGAACATGGCCACCGCCACCGGCAACACCTTCGAGTGGGACGCCGACTCCACCTACGTGCTGCGCCCGCCGTTCCTCGAGAACCTGTCCGACCAACCGACCCGGGTGGCCGACATCTCCGGGGCCCGGGTGCTGGCCGTCCTCGGCGACAGCGTGACCACCGACCACATCTCGCCGGCCGGGAGCATCGGCCCGTCAACGCCGGCCGGGAAGTACCTGGCCGAGCACGGGGTGGAGCGGAAGGATTTCAATTCCTACGGATCCCGCCGGGGTAACCACGAAGTCATGATGCGGGGAACGTTCGCCAATGTCCGGCTGCGCAACCAACTGGCTCCCGGCACCGAAGGCGGCATCACCCTCCACCTTCCCGACGGCGAGCAGACCACCATCTTCGACGCCTCCGTCCGCTACGCCGCCGAGGCTGTCCCGCTGGTGGTGCTGGCCGGCAAGGAGTACGGATCCGGTTCGTCCCGTGACTGGGCGGCGAAGGGAACCGCGTTGCTCGGGGTCCGGGCCGTCATCGCCGCCAGCTACGAGCGGATCCACCGATCCAACCTGATCGGGATGGGGGTGCTGCCGCTGCAGTTCGCCGACGGGCAGAGCGCGGGGACCCTCGGGCTCAGCGGTCATGAGGTGTTCGCCATCTCCGGCATCGAGACCCTGAACGACGGCGATGTCCCGAAAGAGGTCGGGGTGCGGGCGGTCGACGGCGACCGGGTGGTGGAGTTCTCCGCCCGGCTGCGGATCGACACCCCGATGGAGGCGGAGTACTACCGCCAGGGCGGGATCCTCCCCTACATGCTCCGCCAGATGGCCAGGTAGCCACTAGGTGGCGCCGGGCGGCCAGTGAGGGCCAATGAGAAGGAGCCAAGGGTGACGACGATGCGGTTCAACCACATGGAGCTTTCCTTCCCGATCGGAACCCTCACCCGGCATTTCCGCGACGACGTCGACGCCTTCTTCTGCACGGTGCTGGGTTGGGATTCGCTCGACACCGAGGTGGTCGGGCAGTCGTGTCACCTGCTTCGGCCCGACGACGGCCAGTTCATCCTGCTGGCCGAGAGCGACGAGCCGATGTCGTCCCCGGGTTACGACCACCTCGGTCTCCTGATGGAGACCCGGGCCGAAGTCGACGCCACCCTGGCGGAATGTCAGAACTTCCAGAAGAAGGACGGGCGGCTTCGCATCAAGGAGTACGAGGACCTGGTGCTTCCGACCGTCACCGTCCACGCCTTCTACGTGAAGCACCTGCTTCCGATCTGGTTCGACATCCAGTCGATGGAGTCACCGGCCGGCCGCCCGCCGGCCCCGCGCTGGCAGTACGCCTGAGCCGGACGCACCAACTCCCACCGTCGGGCTGCGAACCCGAGGGCTCCAGTCGTGGATCGTGGGCCGACTGGGCTCGACCACCGGAATCTGAGCACAAAGGAGAGGCAACGCCTAAAGTTCCGGCGATTGCCATTCACTGAGCTCCTATCCGAGTCGGCCCTAACCAAAGGAACTGCGATGCCCAAGTACATGGATTTTCATGACGACCTCAAGTTGCCTGGCGAAGCCATCCAACAGATCACCCAGGAAACCAAAGACGAGAAGGCAGACCAATTCGGTGTCCGCCAGGTCGAGTTGTTCCACAACGCCGACGGCAAGGTCTACTGCCTGCTGGAGGCGCCCGACGCCGAGGCGGTCCGCAAGCACCACGAGGCTCTCGGTGTCCCCTGCGGCGACGTCCACGAGGTTTCCGGGCTCCTGTAGACGACCCGACCAGCACCGCGGAGCCGGCCGCCCGTCAATGGACGGGGCTGGCGCTCAGGCGTCGCGGCGCACCAGGACCCAGCCGCCCGCCGCCAGGGCGACCACGGTGTACAGCACCAGAAGGCCAAAGCCGACCCAGGGACTGAAGGCCGACACCAGGCGGTCCGGCACGCCATGGGTGGAGAACATGACCAGCCCGATGTTGGACGGCAGGTAGCGGGCCACCGGGTTGCTGATCGACGTTGGCAACGCCTGGACGATGAGGGGCAGGACCAGCACCACTCCGGCGAAGGCCGAGATGGCGCCGGCGGTGTGCCGGATGATGGTGGCCAGTCCCAGCGCCAGCAGCCCGAGCACGGCGAGGTAGAGACCGGCACCGACCACCGCCCGGAGCACGCCGGCCTGCCCCAGGGAGGCGGATCCGTTCGAGAGGCTGGGGGGAACCTGCAGCCCGAGTTGCTGGGCGTGCTGGGCGATCGCCGCCGGTAGCCCGGCGGCGTGCCGGGCCGACAAGATGGCCTGGCCGACCGCGAAGGCGCTGAAGGCAAGGATCTCGCTCACCACCACTGCCACCGCCCCGAACACCAGGAGCTTGGCGGTGAGCACCACCGGCCGGCGTGGGATGGCCGACAACGTGGCGCGGATCGTTCCGGTGCCGTACTCCGCGCTCATGACCAGCACCCCCAGGACCCCGAAGATGAGCTGGCCGAGGAAGATGCCGATCAGACTCCGACTGGTCGGATCGCCGATGATCTCCGAGCGGCTCACCGTCCCGGTGCTCAGCGCCGACAAGCCGATCACCGCCACCACCGTGGCGACCAGCGTCCACAGGGTCGAGCGGACCGACCACAGCTTTGTCCACTCGGCCGCCATGGCCCGGCGAAGACCGGCGCGACCGATGGGCCGCGCCGTCTCGAAGGGGGCCGGAGCGGAGACGACCGCCGTCACGATCCGCCCCGGAACTCGACGGCCTCGTCGGTGAGCTCCATGAAGGCGTCCTCCAGGGAGGCGACGGGGGTCAGTTCGTGGAGGGCAATGCTCAGCGCCTTGGCCAGGTCACCCACCTCCGGTGCCGACAGGCCGGTCACGCTCATCGACCCGTCGGGATCGGCGATGACGGTCCCGCCCGCATTGGTCACCGCGTCGGACAACTGGTGCGGCGCCTCGGAGCGCACTTTGACCGACTGCCGGGAGCTTCGGCCCACGAAGTCCGCCACCGAGGTCTCGGCGATCAGCTTGCCCTTGCCGATGACCACCAGATGGTCGGCGGTCAGCGCCATCTCGGCCATCAGGTGGCTCGACACGAACACGGTGCGACCTTCTCCGGCCAGCGTTCTACACAGCGTGCGCACCCAGCGGATGCCTTCGGGATCGAGACCGTTCACCGGCTCGTCGAACAGCAGCACTCCCGGGTTGCCGAGCAGGGCGGCGGCGATGCCCAGCCGCTGGCCCATCCCGAGCGAGAATTTGCCCACCCGTTTGCCCGCCACCGAGGTGAGACCGACCAGCTCCAGCACCTCGTCGACCCGCCCCCGACCGATGGAATTGCTCCGGGCCAAGGTCAGCAGATGGGCGCGGGCGGAGCGGCCGGGATGGATGGCCTTGGCTTCGAGCAGCCCGCCCACTTCCCGCAGCGGCCACGGGAGGTCGTGGTAGCGCCGGCCCAGCACGGTGACGGAGCCCGACGCCGGCGAGTCGAGGCCCATGATCATGCGCATGGTGGTCGACTTGCCCGACCCGTTGGGCCCGAGGAAGCCGGTCACCGTCCCCGGGCGCACGTCGAAGGAGAGGTCGTCCACCGCCACCACGTCGCCGAACCGCTTTGAGAGCCCCCGGGCCTCGATCACCTGACCAGCTTTGCACGGCGCCTTGTCTGGTGGGTAGCGGGGAGCGCCCTGATTCAGGGATTGCATCAGCCGGCCAGCGGCAGGACGAACCAGGCGATCACCACGAAGTGCACCACCGCGCCCACGATGGTGAAGGCGTGGAACACCTCGTGGTAACCGAGCACCCCCGGCACCGGATTCGGCCGCTTGAGGGCGTAGACCAGGGCGCCGGCCATATACGCGAACCCGCCGACGAACAGCAGCACGAAGCCGATGACGCCGAGCGCATGGAACAGTTGGGGCAGCACCGCCAGCGCTGACCAACCCACCACCACGTAGGGCACCGCGATGACCGGTTTGGGGGCGTCCAGCCAGGTCTGGCGAATGGTGATGCCGATGGCCGCCCCCGCCCAGACGATGGACAGCACGGTGATCCGGGCCCAACCGCCGAGGGCGATGCCGCCCACTGCGGTATAGGAACCGGCGATGGCGATGAAGATGGTCGAATGGTCGGCCCGGCGCATCCGCCGCCGACCCACCGGGCCCCACTGGTGACGGTGGAAGAGGGCGCTGACCCCGAACATCATCGAGACGGAGACGGCATAGATCGCGCACACCGCCTTCGACCCCGCGGTCGGCGCCGCCCACACCAGCGCGGTTCCCGACACCAGCGACACCAAGAACGCCACCTGGTGGAAGATGCCCCGGAGTCGGGGCTTCACCGCCGCCGCCGCGGTGTCCGGGGTCATGACGCCCCCGCCAGATCGACGAAGCGCTGGAGGATCCGGTGTCCGGTCGTCTCCACCTGGAAGAGGCCCCCCGCAGCCAAGACAACCTCCTCGGGGAGGTACTCCCTCCATCCGTCGGCCAGCGCCGCGTCCACCTCGAGGTGGAACTGGAACCCGTAGGCGCGGGACCCGGAACGGAAGGCCTGGTGGGGGAAGGCCCGGGTGGCGGCCAGGTGCACCGAATCGGGGGGGAGGGAGAAGGTGTCGTGGTGCCAGTGGACACAAGGGATGTCGGTGCCGGCCAGCCCGCCGTACTCGGGCCCGAGGACCCGGTCGCGACGGCCGGAGGCGGTGAGGGTGACGGTGCCGATCCCGATCTCGGGCCGGTCCCCGGTGGTGACCTCGGCCCCGAGGGCGGCGGCCAGCTGCTGGGCCCCGAGACAGACCCCCAGGACCGGCAGCCCGGCTTCAGTCGCCGCCGCCAACAGCGTGCGTTCGTCGGCCAGCCAGGGGAACCGATCGACGTCGTGGACGCTCATCGGGCCCCCCAGCGCCACCAGACCGCCGAGCTCGGCGACATCGGGAAGATCATCGCCACGATCGGCCCGGATCACCTGGTGGTCGTACCCGGCCGCCGCCACCACCTCGGCGATCGACCCGGGGCCTTCGTAGGCGACGTGTTGGATGATCGCCCACGGCCGGGACGGCCGGGACGGCCGGGATGACCGCGCACCCTGCGGATCCGGCGGCGGCCCACCGGTGCCGCCGGTGGCATTCGGTTCGGTCACTCCCCCGGGCTACCGGGTGCCGACCACATGGAAGGCCTCGGCGTACCGGCCGTCGGGGAGTCCGGCCGACAGCGCCGCCCCCGACATCCAGGGCCGGAGCAGGTTCTCCAGATCGGCCCCGTCGCCCACCTGGCTCTTGTGGGACCGGAGAGCGGCCAGCTTGGCGTCGAACTGCTCGGTGGTGTCGACCACCCGGTTGGCCCGCTCGGTGGCCATCACCCACATCTCGGGCACGGTGTGGGGCTCGAGCCCCTCCTCCAGCAACTCGGGGTGGGCGAACGGATTGCGAGCGTCGGGATAGACGGCACAGGCGGTGGCCTCGCCGGCGGCCAGGTGGTCGGGGTGGCTGGCGTAGAGGCGTTCCCAGGTCCGCTCGGGCGACTGGGTCACCACCCGGTCGGGCCGGAACTGGCGGATGACCCGGGAGATGTCCCGGCGGAGTTCGATGGTGGGCTGCAGGCGGCCGTCCGGGTGGCCGAGGAAGCTGACATCGGACACCCCGACCTCGGCGGCGGCGGCCAGCTGTTCCTGGCGGCGAATGGCGGCCATCTCGACCCGGCTCATGGTCCGGTCCGACCCTCCCGCCTCGCCGTCGGTGGCGATGCAGTAGGCCACCTCCACTCCGGCCTGGGTCCAGGTGGCCACCGACCCGGCGGCGCCGAAGTCGACGTCGTCCGGATGAGCCGTCACCACCAGGATGCGGGCGATATCGACCGGTCCCGGATCAACTTCCAGGATGGGGCGGGACGACACCTCTGGCATCAAGCAGAGACCGGGTTCCACCCGGCCAGGTTGTGCAGCCTGGAGTCATTGGAGAACATCTCGACGATGGGGATCTTCAGGCCGATCCGCTGCTGGATCCGTTCGACTTCGAGGACCTGATTCCACTGCACCAGGGTGACGACCACCCCGGCCTCACCGGCCCGGGCGGTCCGGCCCGAACGGTGGAGATAGGCCTTGTGGTCCTCCGGCGGGTCGAAGTGGATGACCACGTCGACGGCGTCGATGTCGAGCCCGCGGGCGGCGACGTCGGTGGCCACCAGCACCGGCAGCTTGCCCATTCCGAAGTCCTTCAGGGTGCGCTCCCGGTTGGCCTGGCGGAGGTCACCGTGGATGGCGTCGGCGTCGACCCCCTCCTTGCGGAGCTGCTCCACCAGCCGGTCGGCCCCCCGCTTGGTCCGGACGAAGACGATGGTGCGATCGGCGTGGAGGCAGATGGTGGCGCACACCTTCACCCGGTCCATCTGGTGCACCTCCAGGAACCGGTGCTCCATCGCCTCGACGGTGGTGCTCGGGGAGGCCACCTCGTGGTGCACCGGGTCGGTCAGGTAGCGGCTCACCAGCCGGTCGACGGCACCGTCGAGGGTGGCCGAGAACAACAGGGTCTGGTGCTTCCGCTCCAGTCGTCGGAGCACCCACTCGACCTGAGGCATGAAGCCCATGTCGGCCATGCGGTCCGCCTCGTCCAGCACCAGCGTCTCGATGTCGGCGACCGAAAGCTCCCCCCGGTCACCCAGGTCGATGAGCCGGCCGGGGGTGGCGATGATCACGTCGACGCCCTTGCGGAGCTTCTTCACCTGGCGCTCGATGTCGGCGCCGCCGTAGACGGCCACCACCCGGAGGCCGACTTCGTCGGCCAGGGTCTCCAGGACGTCGCTCACCTGGACGGCCAGCTCGCGGGTGGGGACCAGCACCAGGGCGCTCGGCCGGCCGGGCTCGGTGGCCCGGGTCTGCATGGTCCGCTGCAGCAGCGGGAGGCCGAAGGCGAGGGTCTTGCCGGATCCGGTCTTGGCCTTGCCGCAGACGTCTCGGCCGGCCAGCGCATCGGCCACCGTCATGGCCTGAATGGAGAAGGCGGTGGTGATGCCCTGGGCGGCCAGGGCCTTGACCAGAACCGGGTCGACTCCGAGGGAGTCGAAGGTCGGAGCCAGCTCTTCCAGGTCGCCGGCATCGTGTTCGAGCGACCGGGCGCGGCCCGAGTGCTCAGTTGTGGTTGTCATGGGGGTGTGTTGCCTCTCATCTGTTCGGTGACGGCCGGATCCCGGCCATCGGCATCCGTGCCAGTCACGGATCCAGGCGGGCCCGCCTCGGGCCGGCCATCCGATCCACGGCTGCGGACCCGACAAACAGATTGAGGAAGACCCCGGTGGATGGGCACTGCGCCCTTCCACGACCCCCAGTGTACCGCTGAACCGGGAAATTGCCGGTCTTTCGGCTCCGAGAGGCGCTCGCTCAGGTGGTGGAGGGCTCCCGGTACAACTCGGAGCCGGCATCCCGGAACTCCGCCGACTTCTCCTTCATCCCCAGTTCGACCGCGGAGTCGAGCTCCATTCCCTTCGCCTCGGCGTAGTCCCGGACGTCCTGGCTGATCCGCATCGAGCAGAATTTCGGGCCGCACATCGAGCAGAAATGGGCGGTCTTGGCCGGCTCGGCCGGCAGGGTCTCGTCGTGATAGGCCCGGGCCGTCTCCGGGTCCATGGCCAGGTTGAACTGGTCCTCCCATCGGAACTCGAACCGGGCCTTGGAGAGGGCGTCGTCCCACGACTGGGCCCCGGGATGCCCCTTGGCCAGGTCGGCGGCATGGGCGGCAATCTTGTAGGCGATCATCCCCTGTTTCACGTCGTCGCGGTTGGGCAAGCCGAGGTGCTCCTTCGGGGTGACGTAACAGAGCATGGCGGTCCCGTGCATGCCGATCACCGCCGCCCCGATGGCCGAGGTGATGTGGTCGTAGGCGGGGGCGACGTCGACGGTGAGGGGTCCGAGTGTATAGAACGGCGCCTCGTGGCAGACCTCCTTCTGCAGCACCACGTTCTCCGCCACCTTGTGGAGGGGGACGTGGCCGGGACCCTCGATCATCACCTGGACATCGTGGCGCCAGGCGATCTCGGTGAGCTCGCCGAGGGTCCGCAGCTCGGCGAACTGGGCCTCGTCGTTGGCGTCGGCGATGGAGCCGGGCCGGAGACCGTCACCCAGTGAGAAGGCGACGTCGTAGGCGGCCATGATCTCGCAGATCTCCTCGAACCGGGTGTAGAGGAAGTTCTCGGTGTGATGGGCCAGGCACCAGGCGGCCATGATCGAGCCGCCGCGGCTGACGATGCCGGTCATCCGGGTGGCGGTCATCGGCACGTAGCGCAGCAGCACCCCGGCGTGGATGGTGAAGTAGTCCACCCCCTGTTCCGCCTGTTCGATCAGGGTGTCCCGATACAGGTCCCAGGTGAGTTCCTCGGGGCTGCCGTTGACCTTCTCCAGGGCCTGGTAGATCGGCACCGTGCCGATCGGCACCGGCGAGTTGCGCAGGATCCACTCCCGGGTGGTGTGGATGTCGGGGCCGGTGGAGAGGTCCATCACCGTGTCCGCCCCCCAACGGGTGGCCCAGGTCAGCTTCTCCACCTCCTCGTCGATGGAGGAGGACACCGCCGAGTTGCCGATGTTGGCGTTCACCTTCACCAGGAAGCGGCTACCGATCACCATCGGCTCGGATTCGGGGTGGTTGACGTTGGCCGGCAGGATGGCCCGGCCGGCGGCGATCTCGTCGCGCACGAACCCGGCGTCCATCCCCTCCCGGGTGGCGACGAACGCCATCTCCGGGGTCACCTCCCCCCGCCGGGCGTAGTGGAGCTGGGTGACCGGGGTGCCCGAAGACCGCAACGGCGACCGACCGGGAGCCGGGAACACCTCGGGACCGCTCCCCGCCCGGCGGACGGCCGCCCGCCCGTCATCGCGACGGTTGGCGGCCCGGCCGGCGTACTCCTCGACGTCGTGGCGCCCGAGGATCCACGGACCCCGGAGCGGGGGAAGGCCGACGGTCGGGTCCGAGCCAGGACCCGAGGTGTCGTAGAGGTGGAGCGGGGCATTGGGGGTGGCGCCGTTGCGCCCCGGCGAGTCGGACAGCGAGATCTCGACGAACGGCACCCGGAGGCCGTCACCTCCGTCCACGTAGACCTTGCGCCGGTTGTGGGCATCGGCCGTTGGCTTGGAGGTGACGGTGATCGGCTCAGTCATGGAATCGGTTCCCTTCGCACTGCGTTCTGCCCCGAGTCTCCCACGGTGACGGCGCTCTCGTTCCACCGGTTTGTGCCAAGGTGAGGGCAGAAACAACCGAAAGGACATGACCATGGGAAAACTGGCATCCGGCGACCGAGCCCCGGCGTTCACCCTGCCAGATCAGGACGGGAAGAAGGTCTCGCTGAAGGACTTCGCCGGCAAACAGGTGGTCATCTACTTCTACCCGCGGGACGACACTCCCGGCTGCACCAAAGAGGCCTGCCAGTTCAACGACAACCTCCACGCCTTCTCCAGGGCCGGTGTCCCGGTCCTCGGCATCTCCGCCGATTCCGCCGAGAAGCACCAGAAGTTCCGGGCCAAGTACGGGCTGACCTTCCCGCTGCTCACCGATGCCGATCACAAAGTGGGCGAGAAGTACGGAGCCTGGGGAGAGAAGACCCTCTACGGCAAGAAGACGATCGGGGTGATCCGTTCCACCTTCCTGATCGGTACCAACGGGAAGATCGAACGTCCCTGGTACTCGGTGAAGGCCGACGGCCACGCCGCCAAGGTGCTGGCCGAGATCCAAGGCTGACCAGCCGGGTCCGTCCCCTGACCCGCCTGCGCGGGCGCGGCGGTGGGGGGACTCAGTGCTGGTGGGCGGGGCACCAGTAGGTGGTGCGGCCGCCGATGGTGGCCCGGGCCAACTCCGTCCCGTCCTTCGGGCACCGGCCGCCCCGGTGGCGCTCCTCCATCAGGTCGCCGAGGTGGGAGCCGCCCCGCTGCATCAGCAGTCCGAGGGCCCGGACCATCCCGGTGTGCAGGCGGCGGACCTCGGCCGGCGTCAGGGACCCGGCCGGGCGTTCGGGCGACAGGCTGGTCCGCCACAGCAGCTCGTCGGCGATGAGGTTGCCGATGCCGGCCACCTTGGACTGGTCGAGCAACCGGGCCTTGAGCGGGGCGGTCGAACCGGCCAGCGCCGCCGCCAGCTGCGCCCGTGTGATCGACAGGGCGTCGGGCCCCAGGTGGTCGAGGGTCGGGTCGATGAGGACGCCGCCGAGCCGCCTCGGGTCCTGCACCTCCATGTTGCCCCCGTCGTCGAAGACGACGACGAACCGGTCCCACGCCGGGTTGGTCCGCCGGGGGGTGTACAAGAGGTGCTCGACGCTGGACGCCCCGTCGACCAGCAGAGTGCCGGTCATCCCGAACCGGATGCCCACCACCGGGCCACCATCGGTGTCGAGCAGGAGGAGCTTGCCGATGCGGCGGGCGGCGGTGAACCGGTGGCCGACCAGCACCCGGCGCAACCCGGCGGCGGTGGCCCCCGACTTCAGGTACCACTGGTCGGGGGCTTTCACCGCGCGGATGCCGCGGTCGAGGGCGATCTCGGCCAGCCGGCGGTAGGACTCGATTTCGGGGAGCTCGGGCACGGTCCGAGGGTAGCCAGGTTGGTCGGCTCCGGAGCCGTCCGGACCGACCTCCTAAAGTGGGCAGCACACAGACGGAGAGGACGGATGCAGATGGAAGTGCGCGGTGTGGTGGCCGGGGCCAAGGGGAAGCCGGTGTCGCTGGAGACCATCGTGGTCCCCGATCCCGGGCCCGGCGAGGCGAGGGTGCGGGTGCAGGCCTGCGGGGTGTGCCATACCGACCTCCACTACCGGGAAGGGGGGATCAACGACGACTTCCCCTTTCTGCTCGGCCACGAGGCGGCCGGCATCGTGGAGGCGATCGGCGACGACGTGACCACCGTGGCGCTGGGCGACTTCGTGGTACTCAACTGGCGGGCGGTGTGCGGCCAGTGCCGGGCCTGCCGGCGGGGCCGGCCCTGGTACTGCTTCGCCACCCACAACGCCACCCAGAAGATGACGCTGGCCGACGGGACGCCGCTGACCCCCGCCCTCGGGATCGGTGCCTTCGCCGAGCAGTCCCTGGTGGCCGCCGGGCAGTGCACCCCGGTGGACCGGCGGGCCCGGCCCGAGGCGGTCGGGCTCCTCGGCTGCGGAGTGATGGCCGGGCTGGGAGCCGCCATGTTCACCGGCGAGGTCGGCCTGGGTGACTCGGTGGCCGTCTTCGGCTGCGGTGGGGTGGGCTGTGCCGCCGTCGCCGGCGCACGGCTGGCCGGGGCCACCACCGTCATCGCCGTCGACCTCGACGCCGGCAAGCTGGAGCTGGCCCGCACCTTCGGGGCCACCCACGTCGTCCAGGCCGGGGCCGAGGACCCGGTGGAGGCCATCCGGGCCCTGACCGGCGGCAACGGCGCCGACGTCTGCATCGAGGCGGTCGGCAATCCGGCGGTGATGGAACAGGCGTTCTATGCCCGGGACCTGGCCGGGACCCTCGTCCAGGTCGGGGTGCCCACCCCGGTCATGCGGATCGACCTGCCGATGATCGACTTCTTCGGCCGCGGCGGCCAGCTGAAGCCGAGCTGGTACGGCGACTGCCTCCCGTCCCGCGACTTCCCGATGCTGGTCGACCTCTACCTCCAGGGCCGGCTCGACCTCGACCGCTTCGTGTCGGAGACCATCGACCTGGAGGACGTCGAGGAGGCGTTCCACCGGATGGAGCGGGGCGAGGTGCTCCGCTCGGTGGTGGTCATGCCGTCGTGATCGAACAGGTGGTCACCTCGGGGACCTTCTCGCTCGACGGCCAGGACTTCGAGGTCGACAACAACATCTGGCTGGTCGGCGACGACCGCGAGGTGCTGGTCATCGACGCCGCCCATGACCACCGGCCGATCGTCGAGGCGGTCGGGTCCCGGCGGACGGTGGGGATCGTCGCCACCCACGGCCACAACGATCACATCAACGCGGCGGCCGCCCTGGCCGACCAGCTCGGCGCCCCCATCTGGCTCCATCCCGACGACCGGCCGCTCTGGGACCAGGTCTATCCGTCCCGGCCTCCCGACGCCGACCTGGCCGACGGCCTCGGCTTCGACGTCGGCGGCTCCAGCCTCCGGATCATCCACACCCCCGGACATACCCCAGGCGGCTGCTCGCTCCACGACGCCGACCTCGGGGTGGTGTTCACCGGCGACACCCTGTTCCGGGGCGGGCCGGGGGCCACCGGCCGGAGCTTCTCCGACTTCCCCACCATCATCGACTCGATCCGGCACCGCCTGTTGACCCTCCCGCCCGGGACCCGGGCCCTGCCCGGCCACGGGGAGGAGACGGTCATCGGGGACGAGGCGCCCCATCTCGAGGAGTGGATCGCCCGCGGCCACTGAGGCCGGCCGGCCCGGCTCCCGGGCCGGCGGTTCCCCCTCCTGGCCTACGCTCGGCCGATGACCAGGAACCCCCCCGATCAGGACCGGCCCGGGGGGTCATCCCCTCGCCGGGTCGCCCGACCCCTGTCGCTGGTGGCCGTGGCCGGTACCGCCGCCCACCACGGATTCGAGCTCGGCAACGGGGTCGGTCTGGTCTGGCAGCCCGAACTCGGGCTCGGTGGGGCCGGGGCGCTCTGGGGGGTCCAGTTGGGTCTGTGGTCGTGGATGGCCGCCCGAGGCGGTCGGCGGTGGGACCGGGTACTGGCCATGCTGGCCGGATCCGGGGTGGCGGGGGTGGTCGTCCACTTCACCCTCTGGCCCTGGAGGCGGAACCGGTTAGGCGTCCCGGTGCTGACCGAGGCGGAGGGACTGCCACCCTCCCGGTTGCCGGCCTACAACGCCATCCTCGGGGTCTGGGGCCTGGCGTCAGCCCTCTCGGTCCTGGAGTTGTCCCCCTCCCGTCGCCGCTGGGCCCTGGTCGGGCTGGTGGCCCTCCCGGTCTTTCGCGTCTCGGCCCGTCACCACTTCAAGTGGGCCCTCGCCCAGTCGGAGGAGAACCCGGCGTGGTGGAACCGGGGATTCCGGGCCGGTCCCAGCGCCGCCACCCCCGCTTCGGCCGGCCGTTAGCCGGGTCACCCTCGCCAATTCCACCCTGTCGATGACCGTCGCTAGGGTGTCGGGATGCCTCCCGAAAAGCCGCAGTGGTTCGAGCTCTACAAAGAAGTGGTGACCTCGGGACTCTGCACCGGCTGTGCCGGCTGCATCGTCGCCTGCCCCTATGACGTCCTCTCCTATGACGACACCGGCGGCAAGTACAAGCCGTTCCACATCGACGCCGATGGCGGTCCGGACAACTGCAGCCACGGGATCAAGGGCTGCACCATGTGCACCCGGGCCTGTCCCCGATTCCGGTTGTGGGAGCCGGAGATCGACAACCACCTGTTCGGTCGGGAGCGGACCCCCGAGGAGGTGGCCGGGGTCTCCTCCGACATCCTGCTGGTCCGGGCCACCGATCCCGACGTCCTCCAGGTGGGCCAGGACGGCGGGCTGGTCTCCGCCCTGCTCATCTGGGCGCTCGAACACGACGTCATCGACGCCGCCCTCGTCTCCTATCTAGAAGGTGACGGTTCGACCTGGAAGGCGGTGCCCGGGGTGGCCACCACCCGCCAGGAGGTGCTGGCGGCGGCCGGATCTCGCTACACCTACTCGGCCAACCCGCTGGCCTACCCCCAGGCCATCGAGGCGGGGGCGGAGCGCATCGCCCTGGTGGGGATGGGCTGCCAGGCCTCGGCTCCCCCGGTCATGCAGGCCCGGAAGGCCGGCAAGATCGCCCGTCGGCTGTCCCTCTCGATCGGGCTGCTCTGCTCCAAGACGTTCGACGACGCCATCTTCCCCGAACTGTTCGAGGCCAAGTACGGCATCGCCCGGGCCGACATCACCAAGATGAACATCAAGGGCGTCTTCCAGGTGTGGACCCGGGACGGGGAGTTCCACGAGATCCCGCTGAAAGAGGCCCACGCCTGGACCCGGGAGGGGTGCAAGGCGTGTCCGGACTTCGCCGCCGAGCACGCCGACATCTCCACCGGTGGCATCGGCGCCTTCAACGACTGGACGCTGACCATGGTCCGCACCGACAAGGGCCGCGATCTCCTCAACCGGATGATCGACGACGGGGCGGTCGAGACCCGTCCCGGCGACGACGATCCGGGGGCCATCGCCCTGCTCCAACGGCTGGCCCGGGTCAGCCGCAAGCGCTGGCCGGAGACGGCGGTGGCGATGCCGCGCCGGCTCCCCGACCCGGTTTGAACCTCCCGGCGAGCCCCCACCGGGGCGGTTGGGCGCCGGTCACGACAGAGTACGGTTGACGGGAAATGCCCAGCCGACGGACTTCCCCTCCCCGACTGACGGTTGTCCTTTTGGTCCGTCACGGAACGACGCCCACCACCGGGAAAATTCTCCCTGGTCGCGCGCCGGATCTCCACCTCTCCGATCAGGGTCAGGCCCAAGCCGACCAGGTGGCGGAGCGCCTCGGCGAGTTGGCCGGTGAGGGGAAGCGGGCGCCGGTCGCCGTCTACGCCTCTCCCCTCGAGCGCACCTTCGAGACGGCCAAGCCCATCGCCCGGAAGCTCGGGCTCCGGGTCCGGTCGGATCGGGGCCTGCTGGAATGCGACTTCGGCCAGTGGACCGGTGCCGCCTTGAAGACCCTGGCCAAGAAGCCGGAGTGGACCCAGGTTCAGCGGTGGCCGAGCGGCTTTCGGTTCCCCGGGGGCGAGTCCTTCCTGGAGATGCAGGCTCGGATCACCTCGACCATCGCCCGCCTCGTCCATCTGCACCAGGGCGAGACCATCGTGGCGGTGTCGCACGCCGATCCGATCAAGGCGGCGGTAGCGGCGGCGGCCGGCACCCATCTCGACCAGTTCCAGCGTCTGGTGGTGTCGCCGTGCTCGGTGAGTGCCCTCGCCTACGGCGAAGGCGGCCCCCACGTGCTCTGCGTCAACACCACCGCCTCCCTGTCGGGCCTGGGGCTGTCGTGAGCGAGGGATACGACCTCTCGGCGCTGGACCGCTTCACGGTGGGAACGGTGGGCCCGGTGGGCCAGCGGCTGTTCCTCATCCAGTGCCGGCAGGGGCCGCTGCTCCTCACCCTCAAGATCGAGAAGCAGCAGGTGTCGGTGTTGGCCGACTACCTGGCCCAGATCGTCAAGGGCCAGGACCGCCCGGCCCACCTCCCCGAGGATCTCACCCTGGAGGAGCCGTCGGAACCGGCCTGGGCCATCGGCACTCTGGGGGTCTCCTACGACAACGCCGACGACCGGGTGATCATCGTGATCGAGGAACTGGTTCCCGAAGACGAGAGCGGCGCCATCGCCCGGCTGTCGGTGACCCGGGAGCAGGCCGCCGCCTTCGCCATCCACGCCACCAGCCTGGTCAGCTCCGGGCGCCCGCCCTGCCCGCTCTGCGGATCCCCGCTCGACCCTTCCGGACACGAATGCCCACGGACAAACGGCCACCGGCCGCCGACCAGCTGAAGGGCTGGACGCCGGGAGACGGCCCCGACCTCGGGGACGCCCTGGTCGAGCTGGCCGACTCCGACCTCGTGGTGGAGGGACGGCTTCCCTGGAGCTCCAACCTCACCTTTCTGGTCACGGTGGGCGACGGGCCGCTGCGGGCCGTCTACAAGCCGGGGCAGGGCGAGCGCGACCTCTGGGACTTCCCCGGCGACCTCTACCGCCGGGAGGTGGCGGCCTACGCGCTGTCCGAGGCGCTGGGCTGGGGGCTGGTCCCGCCGACGGTGGCGATCGAGGACGGGCCCTTCGGCCCCGGGTCGCTCCAGCTGTTCGTGGAGGCCGACTACGAGCAGCACTACTTCACCCTCTTCGAGAGCGGCGACTACGACGGCCGGCTCCGCACCATCTGCCTGTTCGACGTGGTGGCCAACAACGCCGACCGCAAGAGCGGTCACGTGCTCAACGGCGGCGACGGCCGACTGTGGGGCATCGACCACGGGCTGTGCTTCCACTCCCAGAACAAGCTGCGCACGGTGATGTGGGACTACGCCGGCGACGAGGTGCCGGAGTCCCCGCTGGCCGACCTGGAAGGGCTGGCCGGCGATCTCCCCGACGACCTGGTCCGCCACCTCGACCGGCGGGAACAGGACGCGCTGGTCGCCCGCATCCGGGCCCTGCTCGACCACCCCGTCTTCCCGGAGCCGGAAGGGGACGGCCACCCCTACCCGTGGCCGCTCATCTAGCCGCCGATCGGCGGGGTCAGCCGGGAAGGCCGATCTTCAGCACCGAGCGCATGCAGTTCATCACCGCCTGGGACAGCACCTCGCCGCCGTCGGGGGTCAGGTGGATCCCGTCGGGGGTCCGGATGTTGATCTCCGAGCCCGCCCCGTTGGTGAGGTAGGCGGTGTAGCCGCCCTGGGGGGTGCCGAGCACCGTGCGGGAGCTGAGGAAGGTGACCCCGGTGGGCCGGGCGGTCGCCTGGGCCTGGACCAGGCTGTTCACCGTGTTCATCTGCCCATCCAATCCGGCGCCGGCCATCGGCGGCATCCCCACCCAGAGCATGTGGGCGCCGGACGCAGTGGCGCTGTCCATGAACGCCCCGGCTCGAGCCGAGTAGGCGGTGTTCCAGGCGGGGGTGCCGAAGGCCACCGCCGTCCCGTTGACCACCAGGCTCTGGGGATCGTTGGCCCCCATCATCACCACCACTAATTGGGGATGGTGGATGGCGAGGTCGGCCTGGAGCTCGGCCGGCCAGTTGAAGTAGTCAGGGCGCGACAGCCCGGTATCGATCTTGCCGTCCAGGGTGGCCGACACCACCCCGGTGCCGATCAGGTCGTTGGTCAACGGCTGGCCGAGGTCGATGCCGATGGAGTCGCCGATGACCACCACGTGGAGCGGGTTGGCGGCGGTCGGGTGCTGGGGCAGCGGCGGCAGGGTGGTCGGGGTGGGAGGGGTGGTCGGCGTGGGAGTGATCGGGCCGGTGGTGGCCGTTGGCGTCTGGCCGTTGGGGATCGCCGGCGGGGTGGCGACGGCCAGCGACGGGCCTCCGCCGACCGAGCGCCCGAGGATGTCGTCGGCCCAACCGACGAAATGGGACAGCCCGAGGCCGCGGCTGACGGCGGCGATCGGGCCGACCAGATCCAGTGACACTGTGCGCCGGGCACCGAGCGGCGAAGACTGGGCCGACTTCTGGAGGCTGGGGGCGTCGAGGACCAACCAGACGGCAAAGCAGATGAGGCCGATGTAAAGGACCCGGGTCCACGGGAGCACCTGCGGGCTGGCGGGGGGCCCGGCCCGTCCGTTTCGGTCGACGCCCCCCGAGACTTCGGTCCGGGGAATCCTGGTCTCGGTCGCCTCGGCCTCGTGCATCGTCGAGTCGGTCATCGCCGAGTCGATCGCGTCGGTCTCGGAAACCGCGGAATCGACCGCCGGGGTCCCGGGAACCGCAGAGTCGGTCGCGGTGGTGCCGGTCGTCGGCCCGATCGGGAGCGGGAGCTCCGGTTGGGACGTCGACGGGGTGTCAGGAAGAGTGTTCACGTCAGAACCGGTAGTAGATGAACGGTGCCACGCCGGCGGGCCCCAGCGTGGTGATACCCAACAGGATCACCCCCAGTATGCCTCCCTGGACGGCGAGTCGGCGTTCGCCGAAGGCCTTCTTGGCCAGTTCGATCCACCCGTCAGGCATGAATTGGGTGGCGATGCCGACCGCCACCGCCAGCACCGCCAACGGGGTGACCAGGGGGGACGATCCCCATCCATGGAAGAGCTGGCCGAACATCGACCAGGCGTTATTGAAGGACGTGGCCCGGAAGAACAGCCATCCGACGCAGACCAGCTGGAAGGTGACGAACTGGGCGAGCACGATCCGACCCCGGCTGGTCGGCTCGAGCGGAAGCCCGTGGGCCTTCCGCCACAACCGGCGCTGGCGACCGATGATCTGGCCGACGCCGTGGAAGATGCCCCAACCGATGAATGTCCAGGCCGCCCCGTGCCAGAGCCCCCCGAGCAGCATGGTGATGAGGATGTTGAGCGAGATCCGCCACTCCGGGCCGCGGTTGCCGCCGAGGGGGATGTAGAGGTAGTCGCGGAGCCAGTTGGACAGGGTCATGTGCCAGCGGCGCCAGAAGTCCTGGAGAGACACCGCGGTGTAGGGCCGGTTGAAGTTCTGGGGGAACCGGAACCCGAGCAACAGGGCGATGCCGATGGCGATGTCGGTGTAGCCGCTGAAGTCGGCGTAGATCTGCACCGCGTAGCCCCACACCGCAAAGATGACCTCCAACCCGGAGTGCTGGTGCGGAGAGGCGAAGACGGGGTCGACCACGTAGGTGGCCAGATAGGAGGACAGCACCACCTTCTTGGCCAACCCGGCGACGATCAGCCAGAACGCTTCGGTGTACTGGATGTGGGCGGGATCGCGCCGCCGGCGGATCTGGGGAAGTAGCTCGGTGCCCCGCACGATGGGGCCGGCGACCAGATGGGGGAAGAACGAAAGGTAGACGGCCAGGTCCATCGGCCGGGCCGTCTTCAGCGTCCCCCGGTAAACGTCGACCACGTAGCTGATGGCCATGAAGGTGAAGAAGGAGATGGCGATGGGCAGGACCACGTTGAGCAGCGGCAGCGGCCGGCCGGCCCCCATGAAGTGGAAGACATTGTCGACGTTGACGGTGAAGAAGACGTAGTACTTGAACCAGGCCAGCAGCCCAAGCAACAGGGCCAGGGTCACCCAGAGGGTGATGCGCTTGGCCTGCCCTTCCAGCCGGTCGAGAATCCCCGCCCCGGTGTAGGCGATCACCGTGGAGGCAGCCAGAAGGAAGATGAACCTCCAGTCGGCCCAGGCATAGAAGAAGTAGCTGGCCGCCACCATGAACATCTTCCACGGCCCCGAATAGGGGTTCAGCAGCCAGCTCACCGAGAAGACCACGGCGAAGAAGATGGCGAAATCGATAGTGGGAAAGAGCATGGTTCAGAGGTTCGAATCGTGCGGTCGGTGGAGGGCGCGGCGGCGCGACACGAGTCCCGACCCTACCCGTCACGGTGCCGGCGGCTATTGATGCATTCCACTACCTCTCGGTAGTGGCTGATGTGCGAGACGTCAGGAAAGTCCCGCGGTCGAATCGATCAGCTCCGGGCCTTCAGCGCCTCGATGAGCTTGGGGAGGACCTTGTGGACGTCGCCCACGATCCCGAGGTCGGCCACCGAGAAGATGGGGGCGTCCTGGTCCTTGTTGATGGCCACGATGTTCTTGGAGTTTTTCATGCCCACCAGGTGCTGAGTGGCCCCGGAGATGCCACAGGCGATGTACACGGTCGGCTTCACCGTCTTCCCGGTCTGCCCGACCTGGTGGGAGTAGGGCACCCACCCGGCGTCGACGATGGCCCGACTGGCGCCCGCCGCCCCGTGCAACAGGGTGGCCAGCTCCTCGATGAGGGCGTAGTTCTCCTTCTCGCCGAGACCCCGCCCGCCGGAGACGACCACATCGGCCTCGTCGAGCTTGGGACCGGTGCGCTCCTCGACATGGCGGGCGACGATCTTGGCGGCGTTGGAGGCGCCGCTCTCGGGCGCCGCTGCGGCCACCACTTCCGCCGGTCCGCCCCCGGAGGCCTCCGCCGGGAAGGACTTGGCCCGAATGACGAAGAGGCCGGGTCCGTCGCCGGTGAAGTGGGCGGTAGCGGTCTGGGCGCCACCGAAGATGGCGTGTTGGGTGGTGAGGCCGCCGTCGCCGGCCACCAGGCCGACCACGTTGGTGAGAACCGGCTTGTCGATCTTCGCCGACAGCCGCCCGGCAATGTCCCGGCCGTCATAGGTGGCGGGGAAGAGGATGGCGTCGGGACCGTTGCCGGCTTCGATGGCGGCGGCGATGGCCCCGGCCACCGGCACCCCCGGAAGCGCACCGCCGAGGTCGCCGACGTCATGGACGGTGGTGGCGCCGTACTCGCCGAGGGTTCCGGCGATCGCCGAGGTCTCCTCGCCGTAGGCGACGGCCTCCACGGTTCCGGCCAGCGTCTTGGCGTGGCTGATCAGCTCGAGGCTGGCGGTGATGGGCTTCCCGTCGGCCACTTCGGCCAGGACCCAGATCTTGTCGATGGACATGGTGTGCTTGGTCTCCCTACCCGGTCCCTACAGGACCTTCAGCTGCTCGAGGAACTGGATGATGCGCTCGAAGCCGTCGCCTTCGTCGACGACGACCTCGCCGGAGCCTCGCGCCTCGGAATCGGCCACTTCGATGATCTCCTGGCGGGCGCCGGCGGCCCCCACTTGGCTGGCGTCGATGCCCAGGTCGGCGACGGTCAGGTTCTCGACCGGCTTCGACTTGGCCGCCATGATCCCCTTGAAGGAGGGATAGCGGGGCTCGACGACGCCGGCGGTGACGGTGACCAGGGCGGGCAGCGGGCTCTCGACTTCGTCGTAGCCGGACTCGGTCTGCCGCTCGACCTTCACCGAATTCCCGTCGACCTCGACCTTCTTGGCGAAGGTGACCGAAGGGAGCCCGAGGAGCTCGGCGATCTGGACCGGGGTAGTCCCGGTGTAGCCGTCGGTGGACTCGGTGGCGGCCAGGATCAGGTCTGGCTCGGCCCGCTTGATGGCGGCGGCCAGCACCTTGGCGGTGCCGAGGGCGTCGGAGCCGGCCAGGATGTCGTCGCTGATCAGGATGGCCTTGGCCGCCCCCATGGCCAGCGCGGTGCGGAGCCCGGAGGTCTCCCCGTTCGGAGCCATGGAGACCAGGGTCACTTCACCCTCGCCGGCCTTGTCGACCAGCTGCAATGCCATCTCGACGCCATAGGCGTCGGAGTCATCGAGGATGAGCTTTCCGGCTCGGGACAGGTTCTTCGTCCCCGGGTCGAGTGCGGCCGGCGCGGCCGGATCGGGGATCTGTTTCACACAGACGACGACGTTCATGGCCGTGCATTGTTGACGAAAAACGGCCATAACGACCAATCGGGGACGGGAGTCCAGGTCAGGACGCTTGCTCCCCGTTGATCCGGCCCGGGTGATCGCCTCGGGGCCGGGTTCGGTCGACGCTCAGGCCGGGTTGACCTGGTCCGGGACGCTGGCCAGGGCCAGGGGGACGTCGTCAGTGATGATGGTGTCCACCCCGAGGTCCGCCAGGGCGGCGATTTCCCCCGGGTCGTTGACCGTCCAGACGGCCACCGCCATCCCGGCGGCGTGGACGTCGGCCACCCGGGAGGCCGTCACGAGGGACCGGTGGAGATGGAGGGCCCGACAGCCCATGTCTTGGGCCAGGATCAGGCTGGCCGCCGGGTCGGCCCAGTCGGGCAGCAACAGGCCGGTAACGAGGGTCGAATCCACCGCCAGCACCGCGGCCAGCGACGGGGGCCAGAACGACGACACCACCGCGTCGACGGCCGGATCGGCTTGGGCGATGGCGTCGGCCACCGCCCGGGCGGCGGCTTCATCGGGGTCGTAGCTCGGCTCGGTGGGGAGGTTTTTCACCTCGATGTTCACGGTGAGCCCGGTGGCGACGGCCAGCACCGCCGGCAGCAGTGGGACGTGGTCGGGCAGGTCCCGGACCTCCAGGTCGGCCACCTCTCCGACCCCGGGGATGGCGGCATCGTGATGGACGGCCAAGGCCCCGTCGGCGGTCAGTCGGACATCGAGCTCGACCCCGTCGGCACCCAGCTGGCGGGCCCGGGCGAACGCCTCCAAGGTGTTCTCGACGATCCCCTGGGAGGGGTCGGGACTTCCCCGGTGGGCCTGGATGGCCACCCTCAAATCGCCACCCCTCCGGTGTCGTCTCGGCGCGAAAACTGCCAATCAGGGGGCTAATTGCCGGTCAAAATTGCTTGCAACTGCGCCCCTTGGTGGGTACTCTAGGGGGGAACCCCAAATGGACGGCGACTCTTCGGCGCTGATCCATGTGAAACAGATCACAATGGGGGCATATCTCGGAATCGGGAGCGGAGGAAGCATCGTGGCCCTCGTGTGGAATCGGACAGTCGAGTGGGACGAGGGCGACTGGCGCGATTTGGCCGCCTGTCGCAGCACGGAACCCGATCTCTTCTTCCCCATCGGTACGACCGGTCCCGCCGTCGACCAGATCGAGGCGGCCAAGCGGGTCTGCCGGATCTGCGATGCCCTGGAACCCTGCCTCGACTTCGCTCTCGCCACCAATCAGGAGTCGGGCGTCTGGGGCGGGACCTCCGAAGAGGAGCGCCGCAAGCTCCGCAAGGCGTGGCTGGCCTCCCGCCGGCGCGCTTCCTGAGTCAGGCCTGACTCCTTGACCCCGGCCTGACTCCACGTCCGGCCGGAAACCCTCAACCGGGAGGCTACGAACCCACTCGTTGGGCTTCCCGTACCGGCAATTCGATCAGGACCGCGGTGCCGGTCGCCCCGGCATCGTCCTGGTGCCGGTTGCGCATCACGATGGTCCCGTCCAGCTGGGTCCGGACCAGATCCCGGACGATGGAGAGACCCAGGCTGGGGGTTACGTCGAAGTCGAATCCCTCCGGGAGCCCGGAGCCGTCGTCCGACACTTCGACACTCAGACAGGCCCCGTCGGCCACCAGGTGGACGGCGATGTGACCGACGGCTTTCGGGGTATCGCGGGCCGCCCCCACCCCGGGGTGGTCGGGCCGGTCGGCGTCGTCCTCGTCGAACTCGATGAAGGCATGCTCGACGGCGTTCTGTAGTAACTCGGCCAGCACCACCGCCAGCGGAGTGGCCACATCGGCGGGTACCTCGCCAAGCTCACCGGTGACGCTGAAGCTCACTTTGGCCGACGACAGCACCGAGTCCTCCGCCATCCGGATGAGGGCGGAGACGATCTCATCGAACGGCACCTGGTCGCTCGGCTCCCGGGAGAGGATCTCGTGGACGATGGAGATGGAGCGGACCCGTCGCTCCGCCTCGAAGAGGGCCACCCGGCCGACCCCCGGAGGCAGGCGCCGGGCCTGGAGGCGGAGGAGGGCGGAGATGGTCTGGAGGTTGTTCTTCACCCGGTGGTGGACTTCTCGGATGGCGGCGTCCTTGGACAACAGCAGGCGGTCGAGTCGCCGGACGTCGGTCACGTCCCGCAGGAGCACCAGGCAGCCGGTCACGTTGCCGTGGGAGAGCAGCGGGACGCAGTGCAACAAGACGCTGACGTCGGGGCGGCGCTCCACCTCTTCCACCACCGGCAGGGCCGAGGCCAGCGCCCACTCGATGGCCGATTCCTCCAGACCCAGGTCATAGAGGCGGCGACCCTCGAGTTGCGAGTACATCCCCATGCGGTGGAGCGCGTTGGTGGCGTTCGGGGAGGCGTAGCGCACCCGGCCCTCCTCATCGACCAGCACGATGCCGTCCCCGACCCGCGGGGCCTCCTCGGTGGCCACCTCTTCGCTCGGGAACGGGAAGGTCGACTCCGACAACATCAGCGCGAACCGGTCGAAGACATCCCGGTAGGTGCGTTCGAGGTGTCCCGGACGGCGCCCGGCCCCGGCCACCAGCCGGGCCAGCACCGCCACCAGGATGCCCTCGCAGCGGACGGGGATGCAGTGCACCCGGACCGGCTCCTCCTCCGGCTCCATCTGCATCTCTCCCCGGGCCACCTCGCCGGTCTCCCAGGAGGCAGTCACCACCGGCCAGTCGGCGGCATCGACCGACTGGCCCACCAGGTCGTGCTGCACCACGGTGGCGCTGTTGGACGGGCGCATCTGGCCGAGGATGACCAGCTCCTGCTCCCCGCTGCGGACCTGATCGGGAATCGTCGCCATCGGCGCCATCAGCACCAGGTCGGAGAAGGAGAGGTCGGCCAGGATCCCCCAGGTCCCCATCAGGCGCTTGACGTGGGCCAGCTGGGCGTCGTCGAGGTCGGTGCGTTCCAGCGCCAGTTCGGCCGGGGTGGCCATGGTCAGGCTCCGGGTTCCGCGACCGTCAGCTCGGCGTCAACGGGCGAGACCGGTACCGAGTGGGGCTGGCGGTTCCGAAACCCCTGGAGTTCGGTCACCCCGGCGGCCGACAGGATCAGCCGCAGGTCGTCGGCCCGGTCGGCCACGTCGGGAAGGGTGTGGGCGTCCGACGCGGTGGTCAACGGCACCCCCCGGGCGACGAACCGCTGGAGGAGCGGAGGTGCCGGGTACTCCTCGCCGACCGGCTTGCGCCAGCCGGCCGACGATAGCTCGGCAGCCATCCCCGACACCGCCGCCGCCTCGGCCATCCGGTCGTAGAACTCGTCCGGTACCGCCGGGACCCGGCCGGCGATCTTGACCAGGTCGGGATGGGCGAAGACGTCACACACCCCCGAGGCGCCCAGCTCCTCCATGGCTCGGGTGTACTCGTCCCACACCGCATCGACGTCCCGGACCTCCCACTCGGCCATCACCTGCGGTTCGTTGAGGACGTCGAACCGCCAGGCGCCCAGCCAGTGGACCGAGCCGAGCAGCACGTCGAAGGGATAGCCGTTGAGCAGGCCGGCGACCTCGTCCATCCGATCCTGGTAGTAGTCGACCTCCAGGCCGAGGACGACCGGGAGCCCTTCGGCTTTCACCGCCTGGACCACCTCGACGTAGCGGTCGAGGTCCACCCGGGCGTGCTGGTCCCAGTAGGCGGCCATTCCCTGTCGCAGCGCCTCTCCGGGCAGCTCGTTCCAGAACTCGCCGAGGAGATCACTGGCCTGGGTGAATCGGAACAGGTGCTCGGTGAGGGCGATCTCGGTGACCCCATGGGACACCGCATGCTCGCAGTAGGCGGCCACCTGCTCGATGGTCGCCTCCGCGTCAGTCTGGGTATGGGGCCAGAGATGGAGGTGGTAGTCGAGCACCGATCAGCCCGCGTGCCGGATGAGGGTCACGCCGTCCCGCACGGTGGTCTGGACGGCCACCACCCGGGGATCGGTGGCGACCTTGTCGTTGAACGCCCGCAGCGCCTCGGTGTCGGCAGAGGTATCGCCGGCATCGAGGATCTGGCCGCTCCACAGCGTGTTGTCGGCGGCGATGAGACCCCTCGGGGACAGCTTGGCCAGGGTGGCCTCGTAGTAGGCGGGGTAGCTGGCTTTGTCGGCATCGATGAACACCAGGTCGAACGGCCCGGGCAACGTCGCAATGGTGTCGATGGCGGGGCCGAGCCGGACCTCGATCCGGTCGGCGTAGGGACTGGCGGCGATGTGCCGCTGGGCGAACTCGGCATGGACCGGGTCAACCTCGCAGGTGACGATCGAGCCGCCGGGGGCCAGCCCGGCCGCCATGGCCAGGGCGGAGTACCCGCTGAAGGTCCCGATCTCCAGGACGGAGGTGGCCCCGGTGGCGAACACCAGCATCTCCAGGAACCGTCCTTCCAGCCGGCCGACCATCATCCCCGGCGCCCGCAGCTCGGCGCGGGTCTCGGCGGCGAGGGCTTCGAGGTAGTCGGGCGGGGCGGTGGTATGGGCTGCGGCGTACGCCTCGATGCCTGGATCAACGATGTCGGCCATCCCTGCATCGTAAAGCAGGGAGGGTGAAGGGGATTCCTGGCCGGACCGACATTTCCGCCGAAAGGCCGGCGGTTAGGGTTGGGCCTCGCGGTCGGGAGCGTCGCCGGGGACGAAGGCGGAGGGATCGGGAGGTCGAAGGGTGACGACGAAAGCGCTGGTGCTGGCGGGCGGCGGCCTCACCGGGATCGCCTGGGAGCTGGGCGTGATCGCCGCACTGGCCGACGACGGACTCGACCTCACCGACGCCGACCTCATCGTCGGCACCTCGGCCGGCGCCACCGTTGCCGCCCAGATCACCTCCGGTCCGCTCGACGAGCTGGTGAGAGCCCAGCTGGCGCCCGACTCGCCGGAGCGGGCGGCGGTACTCGACCTCGACCTGCTGACCAAGATCTTCACCCTCCTGAGCGACCGGTCGGCCTCGGCTGACGAGCGACGAGCCCGGGTCGGAGCGCTGGCCCTGGCGGCCCCCACCGTGGCCGAGCCGGTGCGGCGGGCGGTGATCGCCGCTCGGCTTCCCTCCCACCAGTGGCCGGCGGTTCCGATCGTCCTGACGGCGGTCGACGCCCATTCCGGCGAGTTCACCACCTTCGACGCCTCGTCGGGGGTGCCGCTGGTCGACGCGGTGACCGCTAGCTGCGCGGTGCCCGGGGTGTGGCCTCCAGTGACCATCGGTGATCATCGCTATATCGACGGCGGGGTCCGATCGGGGACCAACGCCGATCTGGCGTCGGGCCACGACCAGGTGCTGGTGCTCTCGCCGATGCAGGCCACCATGGCACTGGGGCTCGAGGACGAGGCGGTCGGCCTCCGCGACCACGGTTCGACGGTGCAGGTGGTCACCGCGGACGACGACGCGTTGGCCCGCTTCGGGGACAACCCGCTCGACCCGTCCCGACGTGGACCCGCCCTGGAGGCGGGAAGGCGTCAGGGGGCCGCGGCCGCCAGCGGGGTCAGGGCACTCTGGGAGGGCAGAGGCGGCACCTGACGACGAACGTCGCCGCAACCGCTCAGGAAGACCCGATCGATCGACTCGGCAACTCAGTCCCAGATCTGCTCCCCCAGCCGGACCAGGCCGGCCAGATCGTAGATATCGGTGTCGAAGAACGGGACGGTGGCGAGGACTTCAGGCACGTTGCCCAGCTCCGACTTCTCCTCGGCTTCGCGGAGGGCCACCACCCGGAAGTTGAGAAAGCTCTCGGCCACCTCGACCAGGACCCGCCGGATCTGGGCCTCGTCACCCAGCGCCGAGTCGACCGACGCCAGGACCGGGGCCAACGAGGTGGCCAGCTCGTCGGAGCGCTCCTTCATCGCCTCGGCCACAGTGGCGGCTTCAGCTCCCTGGAGGTAGGCGGGGAGCACTTTGTTCAAGACGATGGCGCCCAGGTTGAGATGCCGGGCGGTGAGCTCCTGGGCGAAGAATTCCGCCTCCCGGAGCGGGACGCCCTCGAGGGTGGACACCACCATGAAGGTCGTCCTCCGGTCGGACAGCAACCGTTGCACCGCCCCTGCCCGCTCCACGAAGCCGTCGTACATCGACTGGAAGAGGATGAAGAACTCGGAGATGTCGGCGAGGAACTGGGTGCCGAGGATGCGGTCGGCGACCTGGTAGAAGGGCTTGGTAGCCACGTTCACCAGCTTGGACCGGTAGGGGACGATCAACCACCGGAGCAGCCGGGAGGAGAAGAAGTCGGCCAACCGTTGCGGAGCGTCGAGGAAGTCGAGGGCATTCCGGGTCGGCGGGGTGTCCACCACGATCAGGTCGTACTCGCCTTCGGAGTGGATCTCGTAGAGGCGCTCCATGGCGATGTAGTCGTGGCTCTGGACGAACCGCCCGGAGATGTTCTTGTAGAGCGGGTTGGCGAGGATCTCGTCCCGGGTCTGGGGGTCGGGGGCGTGCATCCGGATGAGGGCGTCCCACGACTCCTTGGTGTCCAGCATGGCCGCCCACAGCTCGCCCCGGGGCTTCAGCCCGGCAGCCCGGAAGGCTTCGTCGGGGACCCGGGTCTCGGCGTTGCCGATCCCCTCCAGCCCGAGGGCGTTGGCCAGCCGCTTGGCCGGATCGACGGTCAGGACCAGGACCTTGCCGCCATGATGGAGGGCGGCCATCACCCCGGCGGCGGCGGCGGTGGTGGTCTTTCCCACCCCACCCGGACCACAGGCGATGATGATCTCCTTGGCCGCCAGCAGACCATCGAGCGAGCCGGGACTGTCCGGAGGGGCGGCCCGAGTCGGGCGTGCCGGGGTCATCAGTAGCCCAGCTCCTCACCCAGGGACGCCGCCACCTGGCGGGTGGTCCGGAGCCCGTGGGAACGGGTGAACAGATAGGGGAGGTAGAGCAAGGGCACGGCCGGGTCGATGCCCTCCCGGAGGCGCTCGAGATGGGTGGAGCGGGTCCGCCTCATGGTCACCGCCAGCCGGGCGGCGTCGAGGACCGGCCCCGGGTCACCCCCGACCAACTCGGCCAGTTTCTCCGACGGATCCGGCGAGGCCAAGGCGTCGAACACCAGCTCCTCCTGCCGGCCGAACAGCTCGGGAAGGACCCGGTTCACCACCACCGCCGACATCGTCACGGTGGTCTCCTCCTTCACCCTGACCGCCAGCTCGATGGTCTCGCTGACCGGCATCTCCTCAGGGGTGCACACCGCGATCAGGCCGGTCTGGGTCGGGTCGGACAGGATGTCCAGCATCCAGTCGGTCTGGGACCGGATCAGCCCCACCTTCACCAGATCGTTGATGGCCTGGGGAGCAGCCAGCTGGCCGACGATATGGCCGGAGGCCGGCGCGTCCACCACCACCAGGTCGTAGTGGCGCTCTCGCACCTCGTAACACAGCTTGCCGACAGTGAGGATCTCGCGGACCCCGGGAGCCGCGGTCGCCACAAAGTCGAACGCCTTGGCCAGCGGCCCGATCCGACCCACCACCGGAATTCGCAACTGGAGCTTCAGGTACTCCCGGAGGGACGCCTCGGTGTCCATGGTCATGACGAAGAGTCCGGGAAGCAACTCCTTTTCGGCAAAGCCGGTAGGCGGGGCTTCGTAGAAGCGGGACACCTCGCCCTTGGCATCCACCTCGCAGACCAGTACCCGTTTCCCCCGCTGGGAGGCGAAGAGGGCCAGCGCGGAAGCGACGGTGGTCTTGCCGACACCTCCCTTGCCGGTCACGAAAACCAGCTTCAGATCGAGAAGCGCAGTCATCCGGCCGCCGACCCGCGGCCCACCATCACCGAGACAGCCTGAGGAATGGCAATGAGTGGGATCAGGAGACCCCGAAGCCGACCCGACGATCGGAAGTTGGTCCGTCCACCTCTACATAGGCGACCTTGTTGGCCGGCACGCCCACCCGACGGCCTCTCCGGTCGGTGAGCCAGAGCATCGAGCCTTCCTTGGCCAATGCCCCTTCGATCTCGGCCAGGACCTTGTCGCGGTCAGCATCGTCAGGCAGCTCGACGTCGAGCTCCTTTATCGACTGCACGATCCCGATACGCACGTCCACCTGGCACGCTCCTCTCAACCTCGTAGCCGACGGAACCGACGGCCCCCCTGACGATACAAGGTCAGCGAAGCGCGGCGTCCCAGGGTCACAGCCGTAAGGCACACTGTGGACATGGAGGGCGAGAGCGAACGGAGCCGGCAATGGGCGTCCACCATGTACGCCCACGGCGACCAGGACACCAAATTCGCCCACGCCGACAGTTCGGCGGTGGTCGAGCCCCTCGGCGCCCTCCCCGGTCTCGACCGAACCCTCCGGGAGGCGGACGAGGAAGCCCAGCTGGCGGTGGGGGCCACCCACGCCGAGGGGGGAGGCTCCCGGCTCCGACCGGAGGAGCCGGATCCCTGGCGGACCTGTTTCGAACGCGACCGTGACCGCATCCTCCATGCCCCGGCGTTCCGCCGGCTGGCCGGGAAGACTCAGGTGTTCGTGTTCCCCGACGACCACCAGCGGACCCGGCTCACCCACGCCCTCGAAGTGGCCCAGGTGGCCACTGGCATCGCCCGGGCCTGCCGGCTCAACGTCGCCCTCACCGAGGCCATCGCTCTCGGCCACGACTGCGGCCACGGCCCCGGGGGTCACGCCAGCGAGGACGCCCTCTCCCCCTACGTGACCGGTGGCTTCGACCACGCCCCCTGGGGGGCGGACGTCTCGTTGGCCGGGTTGAATCTCTGCCAGGAGACGCTCGACGGCATCCGCAACCACTCCTGGTCCCGCCCCGCCCCGGACACGCCGGAGGGCGAGGTGGTCAGCTGGGCCGACCGCATCGCCTATGTCTGCCATGACTTCGAGGACGCGGTGAAGAGCGGGATCATCACCCCTCAGGTGCTCCCCACCGTGGTGCGTGAACGCTGCGGGGTCGGGCGTGGCCAACAGCTGGGAACCTTCATCGACGCGATGGTGGCGACCGTCCTCGACACCGGGCGGGTGGGCATGTCGGCCACCTACGCCGAGGCATTATCGGCTTTTCGGGCCTGCAACTACGAGCACATCTATCTTCGGCCCAGCTCGGTCGCCCAGGGAAGGGCGGTGATCGGGGTCCTCCAGGCCCTGGTGGAGCACTACGGGGATCGTCCCAACCTGATCCCCGACGGGGACGGCAGCGTCACCGACCTGCGGGGCGGTGATGACCAGGCCCTGATCGCCGCCGTCAGCTACGTCGCCGGGATGACCGACCGGTTCGCCTTCGGTCAGGCGGTGGCCATCCTCGGTTGGGACCCGAACAAACTCCCGATCGGGATCGGCGTCAGCCGGCAGTTCTGACCCCACCCAGAGGCTCCCTCTCGGTCCCATCCGGCCGGGACGCAACCGCGGGAGCCCCCATAAGATTCGATTGAACGGACAATCGCGGACCGAAGGAGCTCCCCATGGTCATCCGGGAATCGTCACAGTCGTCAAGAACCCCGTCACCGGCACCCGGGCCGGCCGACGGGCCCGGTTCCCCGGAGGCGTCCACTGGAAATGGCGGTGCCGCCGGCGCGCTGGCTCCGCTGCTCCGGGCCCTGCTCGGCACCGAGTTGCCGGTGCGATTCGAGTTCTGGGACGGGAGTGGGATCGGGCCGGCCGGGGGTCCGGGGACCATCCGGGTCAACTCCGTCGATGCGGTGCGGAGGATGCTCTGGTCACCCGGCGAACTCGGCGTGGCCCGGGCGTTCGTGGCCGGCGACCTCTCCTTGGAGGGGGACCTGTTCGCGATGTTGCGGGTCCTCCACGACGCCGCCCCCCGTGACCTCCGGAAGATGGGACTCCGGGCGCTGCCGCCCATCATCGACGCCGCCCGGCGGCTGGGTGCCATCGGTCCTCCCCTCCCGGCGCCGGCCGAAGAGTGCCGGCCGTCGGGGAGGCTCCACTCCCTCGGCCGGGATGCCAAGGTCATCAGTCATCACTATGACGTCGGCAACGACTTCTACCGGTTGTTCCTTGGACCCCGGATGACCTATTCGTGTGCCCGGTTCGTCTCCGACACCAGCACGCTCGAGGAGGCCCAGGACGCCAAGCACGAATTGATCTGTCGCAAGTTGGGACTCGACCAGCGTCCAGGGGCCCGCCTCCTCGACGTCGGTTGCGGCTGGGGTTCGATGGCGATCCACGCCGCCCAGCACCACCAGGCCACCGTCGTCGGGGTGGCGTTGAGCTCCGAACAGGTGGAGCTAGCCCAGCAGCGGGTGAAGGCGGCAGGGCTGGATGACCGCATCGAGATCCGTCTTCAGGATTACCGGGAGCTGAGGGGCGAGCAGTTCGACGCCATCTCCTCGATCGGCATGTTCGAACACGTCGGCACGTCGGCCATGGGCCGCTACTTCGCCACCTTGCGTGACCTCCTCGGGCCCACCGGGCGGCTGCTCAACCACGCCATCTCCACCCCGGGGGGCTCGGTGCTCGGACGGCGGACCTTCATCGGCCGCTACGTCTTCCCCGACGGGGAGCTCCTGGATGTCGGGGAGGTCATCCTGGCCATGCAGCGGGCGGGGTTCGAGGTGCGGGACGTCGAGTCGCTGCGGGAGCACTACGCCAAGACGCTCCGGGCCTGGGTGGCCAATCTGGAGGAAGGCTGGGACCAGGCGGTCGCCCTGGTCGGCGAGCATCGCGCCAACATCTGGCGGTTCTACATGGCGGCGTCGGCCAACGGGTTCGACGACGCCGGCTTGGCCATCCACCAGGTGCTGGGGGTCATCTCCGAACCGGCTGGCGAGAGCGGCATGCCGCCCACCCGCATCGGCTGGTCGTGACCTCGCTGCCTCCAACCCGCCCGGAGAACCCCACCGATCGGACCCGCGTCTTCTGGGAGCTTCACGTGCCCGGGGATCCGCTCCTCATGCCCAACCCCTGGGATCCGGGCAGTGCCCGGTTGCTCGCCTCGATGGGCTTCCAGGCTCTGGCCACCACCAGCAGCGGCTTCGCCGCCACCCTCGGCCAGCCCGACGGTTCGATCAGCCGGGAGGCCGCCCTCGGCCATGCCGCCGCCATCGTCGCGGCGGTGGAGGTCCCGGTGTCCGCCGATCTGGAGAACGGTTTCGCCGACGATCCCAACGGGGTGTTTGCCACCGTCCAGACGGCGGTCGACGTCGGCTTGGCCGGTTGCTCGGTGGAAGACTTCACCCGGAGTCCGAACGGCCCCATCTACCCCTTGGACCTGGCCGCCGAACGGGTCGCCGCCGCCGCCGATGCCGCCCGCCAAGGGACCGGGCTGGTGCTGACCGCCCGGGCCGAGAACCTGATCCGGGGGAATCCCGACCTCGATGACACCATCACCCGGCTCCTGGCCTACCAGGCCGCCGGGGCCGATGTGCTCTACGCCCCCGGCCTGGTGGACATCGACGACATCCGCCGAGTGGTGGCGGAGGTGGATCGTCCGGTCAACGTGCTGGCCCGTCCCGGACTTGCCCCGGTGTCCGAACTGGCGGAGGCGGGCGTCGCCCGCATCTCGGTGGGTGGGGCGTTCGGCCAGGTGGCGATGGCCGCAGTGGCGCGGGCCGGGCGCGAGTTCCTCGACGACGGCACCTACGGGTTCACCGGCGCGGCCGGCGAGGGCCGGAACCACGCCGCCATCGCCTTCGGGAGTCTTTGAGGGTCACCGAGTCGGTCCCGAGATTGTGGCGACGGAATTGGCGATCGATACTTTCGGCATGGCCTCACCGATGACGTTCGAGCAGCTGGTGGCCGAGGGCGAGTCGGTACCAGTCGAGGGCTGGGATTTCTCCTGGTTCGAGGGCAGGGCGAGCGAGGAACGCCCGACCTGGCGATACTCCCGGATGCTGGCCGGCCGGATGGCCGGCGCCACCCGCGCCCTCGATATCCAGACCGGAGGCGGCGAGGTGCTGGCGGAGATTCCCGAAGCGCCCGCGGTGTTGGCCGCCACCGAATCGTGGCCCCCGAACCTGGCGCTCGCCCGGGCCAACCTGGCCGGCCTGGGGGCAACCGTGGCTGAAGTCCCCGACGACGCCGACCTGCCGTTCGCAAATGATTCCTTCGACCTGGTGGTCAGCCGCCATCCCACCGTCACCCGCTGGGACGAGATCGCTCGGGTCCTGCAGCCCGGCGGGAACTATGTCTCCCAACAGGTGGGGGCCGGGTCGGTCCGGGAGCTCACCGATTTCATGATGGGAGCTCAGCCGGTCAACCAGACGCGGGACCCGGAACTGGCGGCGGTGGCGGCCGTCGCCGCCGGACTCGAGGTGTTCGACTTACGCCAGGAGGCGTTGCCAATGGCGTTCCATGACGTCGGCGCGGTGGTCGTGTTCCTCCGCAAGGTCATCTGGACTGTCCCCGGCTTCACCGCGACCGGCTATCGCCAACAACTCGCCAGACTTCATCATCAGATCCAAACCCATGGGCCCTTCGTCGCTCACGCCCAGCGTTTCTTGATTCAAGCCCGCAAGCCGCACCGGAGTACCTGACCCACGGCGACCAACGACCGCGCCGGTCCCGTTTCGGAAATCGGACCCCGTCCATCCGATCTAGCCCCGGGACCCGTCCCCGGGGCAGGGGTGCTCGCAGGACTTGACCCGCCGGCGAAACGTGTCGATGAGAAGGGTACGACCGATGGAAGGGGGCCCACATGGCCCAGATCTGCAACCAGGTGACGACGCCGAGATCGCTCTCCCGACCGAGTACCGCTCGGACGCCAGCCGAGGCGTCGACCCGAGCTCGGGCGGGCCGCACCGCCCCCATGGCCCGCCGGGTCCGGGCCCTCCGGGACGACGCCCTCCTCGCCGAGGAGACCACCCCGGTCGTCGACGTGGGCCAGATCAGCCCGGAGGAGGCCATCGAGGCCATCGCCGGTGACCCCGACAACCGATCGGCCCGCCGGGCCGTCATCCAGACCTACGGCACGGTCGGGGCATGGCTGGTCTGCGGCTACGAGGATGCCGCCCGCCGGACCGCCACCGGTGGAGAGCCGTGTCCACCCCTCGACCGGCTGGTGTCCGGCTTCCCGGTCCTCGACGCCGGCCAGATCGCCTCGGCCCTCGACGCCCTCAACACCGCCTGTGGCGCCCCCGACGACGCCGCCCACCGTGCATGCCACCGGATGGAGGCGGCCTACGCGGTCGCCGCCCGGGACGGCGACCCGCGCGCCCGAGCCGACTACCTGTCCGCCTGGACCCAGTTTCGCCAGGCCACCCGGTCAGCGGCATGACCGCCCACCTGTCCGCCGCCGACCGGGCGCGGTATCAGAGCCGCTGGGTGGCGCTGGAGGGCCGACGGGTGGTCGCCGCCCGCTCCGACCCCTTGGAGCTCTTCGCGGTGCTGGACGAGCTCGGGATCAAAGGGGCCACCATCGTCCAGGTCCGGGACCGGGATCGCCGGGCGGCGTGACGCCGGAGCCCGACCACCCGATCGCCCCCTTCCTGGCTCCCGTCTGGTCAGGTCGGCGAACTGACCGACCGGGTCAGCGAACCGTCAACTCCTTGCGATAGACCCGGGCTGGACCCATCTCCGCGATGGTGGTGGCCAACGCCGCGAAGACCGCGGCGGCTTCACCGTCGGGATCGGCGACCGCCACCGGGATCCCGACGTCGCCGCCTTCCCGCACCGCCGGGACCAGTGGCACCTGCGCCAACAATGGCACCCCGAGCTCGCGGGAGAGCTGGGCTCCCCCACCCGATCCGAACAGCTGATATCGGGTGCCGTCGTCGCCGGTGAACCAGCTCATGTTCTCGATCACCCCTCGGACCGACAGCTTCAACTTGCGGGCGGCGTAGGCCGAGCGCTGGGCCACCCGCTGGGCAGCCGGCTGCGGGGTGGTGACCACGAACACTTCGGTCTTGGTCAGGTACTGGCCGAGGGACAAGGTGACGTCCCCGGTCCCGGGGGGCATGTCCACCAGGAGGAAATCGGGCTCGCCCCAATAGGCATCGACCAGGAACTGCTCTAACGCCTTGTGGAGCATGGGGCCACGCCAGATCACCGGCGTGTCATCAGGGACGAAGAAACCCATCGAAAGGCACCGCACGCCATTGGCTGTCGCTGGGACGACCAGATCGCCGATGATCAGCGGGTCCTCGGTGACGCCGAGCATCTTCGGGACGGAGAAGCCGTAGACGTCGGCATCAAGGATGCCGACGTCGTAGCCCGCCCGGGCCAGGGCCACCGCCAGGTTCACCGTCACCGACGACTTGCCGACCCCGCCCTTGCCCGACGACACCCCGATCACCCGGGTCTTCGATCGCGGGAGCATGAATCGATTGGGACGGCCTTCCTCGTGGCCGAGGGGGGCGCCGTGGTCATGGCCGGCATGATCGTGTCCACCCTCGGCGGCTTCGCCGTCGACCGGCTCCCCCCGCAGCAGCATCCGGAGCCGTGCCCGGTCCTCCTCCTCCATCACCGTCTGTTCCACCGCCACCTCATCGACCCCGGGAAGCACCCCGGCGGCCCGGCGGACCCGGGCTACCAATTCGTCGACCTGCGGATAATGAGCGACCGGCAGGGCGATGTCGACGGCCACACGCTTCCGCTTCACCCGCACGGCGCCGACCATCCTCAATTCCCCCAGCGGGCGGCGCAGCTCGGGGTCGGTCACCGCGGCAACAACCGCTCTGACCTGGGACTCGTCGGTGGACATGCAAAATCTCCTCGCGAAAATTCGGGTTCACCGTAGACTAGAGGACGTGCAAGTGGCCCCAGACAGACCCACCGTGGTCGTCGCTCCGCCGGAATCGGCGGAGGGTGAGAGCGGGGTCGTCGACTCCAACGAGTCCGACAGTCACTTTTCTGCCGCCGTCACCGCAGTGACCTCGGCGTTCGGCGATCCCACCCGCCGGGAGATCTACCTGTTCGTGCGGGCCAACCCAGGCGCCACCTCCTCCGAGGTCGCCACCCGATTCTCGCTGCATCCGAACGTGGCCCGTCACCATCTCGAGCGACTGGCCACCGGTGGCTACCTCGAGGTGACCATGGAGCGGGCCTCGGGGACCGGGGCCGGACGACCGTCGAAACGGTTCCGGGCCATCGGCAACGATCCGACCCTCGATCTGCTGACCCGACGCGACGACCTGCTGGTCCTGCTTCTCCAGGAAGCCCTGCAACTGCTGGGCCCAGTGGCGGCCGAAGGCATGGCCGAGCGGGTCGGCGAGGAGTACGGCCGAACCCTGGCCAACCAGATGTCGCCCGGTGACGGGCAGCGGTCCCTCCGGACCGCCATGCATGCCATCGCCGACACCTTGACCGCCCACGGGTTTGCCGCCCACGCCGAGGACCAGGGAACCTCCACCGCGGTGGTAGCGGACAACTGCCCGTTCGGAAGCACCGCCTCCCAGTTTCCCGTCCTCTGCGCGGTCGACCGTGGAATGGTGAAGGGACTGCTGGCCGGATTGTGCGGTGAGGGCCTGGAGGGAAGCGTTCCGGTGATCCTGTCTTCGTCTCGGGCCCGGGGCGACGACCAGTGCGTCGCCCTGGTCTAATCCGGAGGGCAACCCTTGGCCCGCCACTACCTGGACCACGCTTCCACCGCGCCGCTCCGGCCTGAGGCCCGCCAAGCGATGGAGGGATGGGCCTCCTCCGGAGTCACCGCCGATCCCGGGCGCGTCCATACCGAAGGCCGAATCGCCCGCGCGGCGTTGGAGGACGGCCGAGATCAGGTGGCCGCCCTCTTCGGGGTGCGGCCGCGTCAGGTCGTCTTCACCTCCGGGGGGACCGAGTCGATCAACGCCGCCGTTTGGGGGGCCACCCGGCTGGCCGGAGGACCGGTGATCTGCTCGGCGGTGGAGCACTCCGCCGCTCGTGACTCGTCGGCCCGATCGGCCCCGGTGGTCCTGCCCGCCGTCGATGGGGTCGGGGTCGTCCATCTCCAGGCCTTCGATGACGCCATCCAACGATGCCAGACGGAGTTCGGCCAACTCCCCGCCCTCGTCCACTGCCAGTGGGCCAATCACGAAGTCGGTTCGCTGCAGCCGGTCCGGGATATCGTCGCCCGCTGCCGCCAGCTCGGGGTGCTCTCCCACGTCGATGCGGTGGCCGCCGCCGGCCATCTCCCCGTCGACGCCGGTGATCTCGATGCCGATCTCCTCTCGGTGTCCTCTCACAAACTCGGGGGGCCCCCGGGCATCGGCGCCCTCATCGTGCGACGGGGGCTGCGCCTCGATCCGTTCGTGGTGGGGGGCGAACAGGAACGGGCCCGGCGGGGGGGATTCGAGAATGTGCCGGCCGCCCTCGGGTTCGGGGCGGCGGCCGCAGCCCTGACCATCCCGGGGCGGCTGGAACAGGAGGCCGACGACGCCCGTCGCCACGCCGGGGCGTTGTTGGCGGCGGTGACAGAGGTGAAGGGGATCACGGTGTTCGGGGATCCCGACCACCATCTGCCCCACATCGTCTGCATCGGGATCGACGGCGTCGAGGCGGAACCGGTGTTGCTCGGGCTCGACCAGGCCGGCATCGCCGCCCATTCGGGTTCGTCCTGCTCATCGGAATCGTTGGAGCCCTCGCCGGTACTGGAGGCTATGGGCGTGGACGCCGAGCGGTCACTCCGGTTGTCGGTGGGTTGGACGACCGCCGACGCCGACATTGCTGCCTTCGCCGATTCCTTTCCGGCGGTGGTGAAGGGTCTCCGGGCCCTGCGCTGACCGGCAGGGCACCGGACCTCGACGGTAGCGTTTGAGCATGGTCAGCATGGATGACGCTCGGCGGATCGCCCTGTCCCTCCCCGAGGCCAGCGAAGAACCCCACCACGACCGGTCGTCGTTTCGGGTCAACCAGAAGATCTTCGCCACCCTCCCGGACACCACCCACCTGCACGTCATGGTCGACGAGGACGAGACGGCGTTGGCGGTGGCCGAAAACCCGACGGGCTGTGAGGAGCTGTGGTGGGGCAAGCGACGTAGCGGGGTCCGGGTCGATCTCAACCAGGTCGATTCCGAACTGCTCACCGAGTTGCTGACCGAGGCGTGGAGACGGCGGGCGCCCAAGGCCCTGGTGGCCAGATTGGCGAACTGAGGCGGCGCCGATAGGTTCATCT
>DATATM010000018.1:0-32105 GCA_036268775.1 Acidimicrobiales bacterium
CGCGGCCAGCGACTCGGCCGGGTTCTACAACGTGGCGGCCTTGGCTCCCGCCCTCGACGGGTTCTTCGTGATGGCCTATGACATGAACGACCCGGTCACCCCCAGCGCGACGGCTCCGTTGGTGGGCGGGGGATACAACGATACCGAAGCGCTCCAACAGTTCACCGCGGTGGTGCCCGCCTCCAAGATCGTGCTCGGGGTGCCCTACTACGGCTACGACTGGCCGACTGCCAGTGGGAGCAAGGGGGCGCCGTCGACCGGACCCGACGCCCCGCTCAGCTATGGGGTCATTGCCTCGGGGAACAATCCGACCTACTGGGACCCGGTGACCCAGACAGCCTGGACCTCGTACCTGGTGGGGACCCAGTGGCACCAGACCTTCTTCGACGACCCGACCTCGCTGGCCCTGAAGGCGCAGTTGGCCAATGCATTCCATATCCGTGGCGTGGGCATCTGGGCCCTGGGCATGGACGGGAACGACCCGGCCATGCTGGCGGCGCTGTTGGGCCAGTCCCCGGCGGCCAAGGACTTTGCTCCCGGGCCGACGACCACGACCCCGTCGAGCTCGACCGCCCCGGCACCGACGACCACGCCTTCGACCGCCCCCCCGACGACCACCTCGCCGCCGACCTCCACCTCTACACCGGCCTATATGTCAACGGGGACCTGGCAGGGCCATGCATTTGCTCTCACCCCGGTTGCAACCCGGTCGACTTTGTTCCTCCTCGGGACCCTCACTGCGTTCAAGACGAACGATCCACACCTGGCCTGCCTCCAAACGGGTCCGGCGCTGCAGATCTGGTCATCGCCGGCCAACCCCAGCGTGGATGTTGTGGTGGCCGTCCAGCCTCAGGATTGCGCCTCGGGCATCTGGAGCTTCCCGATCGCGGCACTGAATTCCGGCACGGGTGGGGGAGCAACGACCACCACCACGACGCCCAACCTCTTGGGCATCCCGTTGTTCGCACATCCTGGTCAGTGGCATGGCAGTGGACTTTGACCCATCTGATAGTGGCATTGGTCCACGGCGCCATCGGAGTGGTCATCGGGTTTACCCCGATACGAGTCCTTCAGCGGCGCGAAGATTCAGCCTTGGCGTGGCGGGAATGATCGCCATTGTCTGCGGACATGGCGTTGTGATCGGCCCGGCATCACCCCTCCATTCGCGAGTGGCCCGGTAACTCATGAGGGTCGGTAAGGGTCGGAGGGCCGAGAAGCGTCTCGTGCGTGAGACCGAGGCGCTTTTGACTGGCAGAGCCCGGATCGGTTTCATTGCCGCGGGTCTTTCGATTCCCGTGTGGGCGGAGATCAACTGGTTGGCCCACGCAAATCCCTCGGAGATCGTCTCCCTTGCCCGCGACGAATTGAGCCTCAAGGGTCCAGACGGCTCATGGGCCTGGGCAATCAGCACCGTCGCTCGTGAACTCTTCAGGGACGCGGGTGCGAAGACGGACACTATTCGACGACTTCAATGCGACTGCATCATTCCGATGGAGATAAGCCTTATGAGAGAGGTGCCTGAACAATTTCTACCCATCGATTTCGTCTCGCTTGGCCTCCTTAGAATACGGGCACATCCGAGTGCATGTGGGGGCCCACCGCCGGGCGCCACGAACGAGTAATACCCTGCTTCGATAGCCTCGGAGAGTGGGATGCGGCAGCTTTCGGACGAAAAAGGAAGTCCTCAACCGGCGGGACCGGCTGGTTGTCTGTGGACGTCGAGAATCCCATCCGATCCGGCTCGATGGCCTGTGACTCCTTCGTGGCACACCCCAGGGCTGCTGTACAGCGCGATCTGAGCGATGCGCCCTTTAGCTCAGCCAGGTTTGAAATAGGAGATCGTCACATCCGCGTCGCCCGCCCTCAGCCGGAGTACCGCCGAGTGGTCCACGGTGCCGGCTGGCTCGGGGGTCGGAGCAGGACGTCGGCCGAGACCAGCGCGCTCTTGACCGATCCCACACCCACCCCGAGCAGGAGGGCGATGTGCAACAGCGGCAGCCCCACCGATCCATAAAGGGTCTTGACCAAACTCCGGGAGAGAGGCAACGGTGCCAGCGACTCAAACGGCCCGGTTGGGGTCCACCCATCGGGGATGACCACACCGTGGGCGACGAGCACCTTGACGACTTGGCGGTCGGCGTAGATATCGTCGATGAGCGTGCGGGCCTCCTCGAGGGAGGAGCGAGCGCCACCCCGCCGTACCGGCACCTGGGCCTCGTGCAACGCCTTGCGCACCGTCGAAACACTGACATCTAGCTGCTCGCCGACCACCCGCATCGAAAGACCCTGCTGGTAGAGATCGGCGGCCCGATCCCGTTGGTCGTCGGGTCGCCACCCGGTGTGGGGCGTGTACGTCCCGGGTCGCTTGGCCAGTCCGGCTTCAGTGAGGCGCTTCCTCAGGTACTCGGTGCTGACCCCGAGCCGCCTGGCACATTCGACGACGCTCATCCCTTGGCGGACGTAGAGGTCGGCCAAGCGCGGGTTGGTCACCTTTGCCCGTCGCTGTTGGGGACGACGGGAGCGGTTCGATCGGGCCGGGATGCCGGCGGCAGCCAACCCCTGTTGCACTCGGGCTCGGCTGGTCCCGAGCTTCTCCGCGACCTCTCGCACCGTCAGACCGTCGTCGAGGTAGAGCTTGGCCAGTCGAACCGGGTCGATGCCGGGGTCGGGGGATAGGAGGCCAGCGTCAGCCAGCCATCGCTCCGCGGTGGCATGAGCCACGTCGAACCGACGAGCCAGTTGGGAAACCGTGGCCCCGGGGGCGCGGTAAAGCTCGGTCAGTTGGACTGGGTCGACCGGACAGATTCGCCGGGTGGTACGCCGCTCGATCCCGGCCCGGGCCATGGCCTCCGCCACTTGCTCCCGGCTGATCGACAGGACCTGGGCGATCTCTCGTTCGGTCCGGCCTTCGCTCACGTAGAGCCGTCGAAGGGCTCGGGGATCGGGCTCGGGGCTCCGGTAGCGGTGGGGGACCGGAAGGGGATGGCCGTCGGTCACGAACTAAGCGTAGGCAGGTCGGGACCTTGTGGCCATGGCGTGATGTCGGCGCCGGCCTGCGCTCCGGTGAGGGGCCGGTTGTGACCCGCCGGCTTCCCGGGGAGGACTGACCATGGGTTCAGAACGGGCAGATACCACGGTGAACGGGAAGATCGACGGTCGCACCGCCTGGGCCTATACGGCGGTGACGGCGTTCGCCCGCTTCACAGGACAGATCGAAGGGGGTGACGTCGAGTGGGACATCGGGACGGTGATCTCGAGCCTGATCTGCGAGCTTCACCGCTTGGCCGACGCCGAAGGGCTCGACTGGCGCGAAGTGGTGGCTCGTGGCGACCGGGGCGGCAATGGCGCGTTCACCAGACGGGTCCCCGACCCTGCCCACCTATCTCCGTAAAGAGGAACTTTTGCGGCGATACCGTTCGATAGGTCGGCCCGCGTGCCGGGCGCACGAAACGGACCGGAGGGGGTGGGAGCCAGCTCGCGCCTTACGCAACTGGCCCCACCATCCCTCTGGCCTCTCGAGCGGGGCGGCGGGCATGGGCTGCCGAAAATCACGGCTCGCACCCAACTATTTCCAGGCGAGCGACACCGTTACTTTCGCGGTACCTGGACCACTTACCTTGACGGATAGCGGTGTACTCGGGACAACGCCCCCAATACAACTCCTCAATTCGGTGGCGAAATCGCAGGAGGATGGACTTCGTAGGGTCCGGTCAGCCTGAGTGGCGGTAACAACAAAACCGGGGGCGGCAACGGTGTCTGCCATGCCTTCCGGTGTGACCAACGCTCGAGTAGTCGAGGACTCGGGAACGTAGGTCACCGTCATGTCGACGTTCCCGTTACTGGCCGGGGGGATAATGGCCACGAACGTGTCGGTGGGGCTGTAGCTGACCGTGAGGGTTACCGAGGCCCTGAAGGCTTTCTCGAGCGGTCGTAGGGCGAACGCGACATGGGAGTTGCCATCGCTGGCAGGGAGAGCGGCTCCTCCCGCACTGTCGAGAGGGAGGCAGGCAACGAACTTGCTCGCAGGCCACGAGCCGCCGCCGGATATCGTGCCATCCAAATTTGTTGGGCAAACTTCGAGTGGTGACGTCGACATCGCCTGCAACTGAATCGGTTCGGTCGTGGGGTGCAGTTCGACAGTCAACCAGTTCGTAGACGTGGCGCTTATTCCTGTGATGGTGAACTGCCGTGGACCGAGCGGTTGATCACTCGGAGGCGCCACCGTGGTCGTCGTCAATTTTTGCTTTGGGGCCTTGGCGGCATTTGAGCCATTTGTACAGCCGGAGATGGTGGACCCGATCGTTACCAGTACGAGGCAACAAAAGAGGGTCCGCTTACGCGCCATGGCGCGCCATGCTATTCGCCAGAGCGGCCCGGACATCTCCGGTGCTTGGCCGAAGTGCACGAGCGAGAGACATCAGGGGTGGGAACGTCTGACATCTTCGGCCTCTCCGGTGAGGAGTCCCGGACGGTGGATCCGGCGTCCCGGTGTCAACCCAAAATCGGCTCCAGCGGCTCGGCCCTGGAGGCGCCCTCCTCGGCAGCGAGGGTCGCCGCCGCTCGGCGGAGGACCGACGCACCGGAGACGAGCCCGGCCACCTCGTCGGGCGAACCCAAATCGAAGGCCGTGATCATCTCGGCGGCCTCGTCGAGCCTCCCCGCCACCTCCTCGGCCCACTGGCTGGTCATCTCACCCTCCTCACCTTGACAGCTCGGTTGCTGTGCCGATGTTGGCCTCTCGGGTGGTGATAGGTCCGGAGCGCTCCGCACTCCATCAGTGGGAGCAGTGCGCTCGGTGGTCCGATGTCCGATGTTCGATGTTCGCCAACCATGGGTAGTGGCCGTCACCCGACCGCGGGAGAACCCAGAAACGGAACTACCAAGGAGGAAAGACCATGACCACCACGACCACCATTATCGGGAACCTGACCCGGGACCCGGAGATTCGCTACACCCGAGACGGACAGGCCACCACGTCGCTCGGGGTGGCCGTCAACCGGCGTTGGCAGAACCGCGACTCCAAGGAGTGGGAGGAGTCGACCTCGTTCTTCGATGTGGTCTGCTGGCGCGAGCTGGCCGAGAACGTGGCCTTGAGCTTGACCAAAGGCGCCCGGGTGGTGGTCAACGGTCGGCTGGAGCAGCGCAGTTGGGAGACCGAGGAGGGCGACCGCCGCTTCAAGGTGGAGATCGTGGCCGATGACATCGGTAGCTCGTTGCGCTTCGCCACCGCCGACATCCACAAGGTGGAGCGGCACGTCGTCTCGGAGGACGAGGAGGCCGCGCAGACCATCTGACCCCGGTTGTCAGCTCTCCCGATTGAAAGACCCTCCGCTCGGCGGGGGGTCTTTCGCATTGCCGACCATCGGGGGCGGGAACGGTGATGCTTGAGGTTGGATACTTGGTCACTTGTCCCAGATGCGAGCGTTTGTGGCCCTACTGAACGCTGCATCGCCGCACGTGTTACAACGAGAGGGTGACGCAGCGAACGTTCATCGGAATGCTCGTACTGATCGGAGCGAGTTTGACGGCATGTGGCGGATCAAGTGCCACTCCCCCCACAACCACGTCTACGCCCACCACTTCGACCATCACCGTTCCGTCAACTACGTCTCCACCCACGACAGTCGTGCCCGAATCACCGTGCCAAATCAGTCAGCTTCGGATATCACCAGGCGCCAGTGGCTTCGGCCTCGGCAATGTCGGGCTGCCGATTCTATTCACGAACGTCAGCCAAACCACCTGCACTCTGTCCGGCTACCCAGGAGTGGCCGCCCTCGACTCCCAGGGGAACCAGGTCGCTCAGGCAAAGCGCGAACTGATCGGATACATAGGCGGACTTCAAAACAATGCCACCTCGCCTCCCGTTGTGACCTTAACTTCTGGTCAGTCTGCATCCGCAGAAGTGGAGGGCACCGATAATCCCGTGGGTGCGGCGACTTCCTGCACCTATTACCCCTCGTTCCTCGTAACGCCTCCCGACGAAACGCACTCCGTAACCATGTCTACTGGAGTCGGGCAAGGGTCAAATATTCCTGGTTTCCCTGGGTGTTCGCCGATAAGCGTCAATCCAGTGGTGCCAGGGACGACGGGCCGCTTGAACTAAATCGGTCGGCCCCGGGAAGCAAGACTGCCTCCCATAGTGTTGTCCGTATCGTCGGCTCGAGGGAGCACCGGGTATGACGCTCACCACCGAAACCGATGCTCCGACGCAGACCCGTTCCTCGGTCCCCGAAACTCTCCGGGTCGTCCGGTGGGTGGACCCGATTGCCGATCCCCATGGCTTCCATCCCTGTTCGAAATACGTCGAGTTCTTCTGGCTCGGGATTCTCGGTCCCTCCTCAACCTGGCTGCTCCGGCGATTGTCGTATGGGCTGGAGGTCCATCCCGATGGGTTCGATCTCGACCTGGCCGACACCGCCCGGGCCCTCGGGCTGGGTGACCGCCAGGGGAAGAACACCCCGTTCCAGCGTGCATTACGGCGTCTGTCCACCTTCGGGCTGGCCCGGCCCCACGGTGCCGGCGGCTTGGCGGTCCGCACCCGCATCCCGCCGCTCCCCTTGCGTCACCTCCACCGGCTGCCCGAATCGCTGCAGCAGAGCCACCGGGCGTGGCTGGCCGCGCCCCCGCGGGCTGGGGAGCCGTCGCCGGAAGCCGAGTCGTAGGCTCACGGGATTGTGAGTCCTCCCGAAGCCCTGATCCTGGCCGGGCCGAACGGGGCCGGGAAGACGACGTCGAGCGCCTTGCTCGTGCCTGCCACCACGCTGTTTTTGAACGCCGACGTGATCGCCGCCCGGCTCCTCGAAGAAGGGCATCCGACCGCCGGAATCGACGTCGCCGCCGGTCGGGTCATTCTCGAACAGCTTCGTGCGCTGGTCGCAGCCGGCGACTCGTTCTGCGTCGAGACCAATCTGGCCGGGCGTGGCTTCCTCCGATGGATCGGCGACTGGCGGACGCGCGGTTATGACGTGCGGCTGATGTTCTTCGCCCTGGACAGCCCAGAACTGGCGCTACGCCGCGTGGCGACTCGTGTGTCGATGGGCGGCCACGACATCCCCGAGCCGGTGGTCCGTCGACGTTGGGCGGTGGGCCTTCGAGCACTCTTCGATGTGTATTTGCCCATAGTCGACCGCTGGATTGTCTTAGACAACAGTGGCGGGTCGGTGCACCAAGTGGCGGAAGGACATCGGCAGGGTGGGGTTCGCCGGATCTTGGACCACGAACGATGGGAGCGGCTCCTCAGCCTGGCCGCCGAAGTCGGGGCCTCAGCAGCTCGGCCAGGAGGTGAGTTCTTCGATCCCGTTACCCCGGTCGACGACGACGGGGAGCCCCAGCCGTAGGAGGCGTTCGATCTCCTGCTCACCAGCGAGCTTGACCTTGGCGACGATGTCGCCGAAGACCGGCGAAATCCACTCAGCCTCGGTGACTGTTTCGTCGACGGTCTTTGCCATTTGAATAATCGTAGTGCGGCATGATCCCATTCGTACGGCGATGTGTTGAGACCCTCAGCCATACCGGCCCGGGGACCGGAGGCGTCCTACTGTGATCCGCCCAGGGTGAGCAAGTGCCGTCCATGTGGGTGGGGAGCAGGTGCAACGCGGGGAGTACGAACTATGACCAAGGACACGAAAAGACGAGGAAGCTCGGCTCAGAAAGCATCAGCGGCCAGGGAGCGCCAGGACGATCTGCTCAAAAACCTCGAGGCCGGCATCGCCGATCTCACCACGTCGGATTCGTGGCGGCGGTTTCTCGACGTCCAGGCCAGATTCCACCACTACAGCTTCAACAATTGCCTACTCATTGCGCTGCAGCGCCCGAGCGCCACGCAGGTGGCCGGGTTCAATTCATGGCGCTCACTCGGGCGTGGTGTTCGCAAGGGGGAGAAGGCGCTGTGGATCCTGGCCCCGATGGTCTACCGGCAGGCCGACGAGGAGGCCGACGAACGTGAGCGGGTCGTCCGGGGCTTCAAGTTCGTACCGGTGTTCGATATCTCGCAAACCGACGGCCCTGCCCTTCCGGCCGTTTGCACCCGGCTGGAGGGAGACGATCCGGCCGGTCACTTCGAACACCTCGTGGCCATCGCCCGTTCGATCGGCTATTCGGTCGACGACCACCACTTCGAGGGCGGGTGCAACGGCGACTGTTCCTTCGTCGAGAAGCGGATCCGGGTCGAGGTGGCGAACTCTCCCATCCAGCGGGTGAAGACGCTGATTCATGAAATCGCTCACGCCAAGTGCCACGAGGGGTTCGACAACCGGGCGGTAGCGGAACTCGAGGCCGAATCCGTGGCCTATCTGGTGTGCCAGGCCCTCGGAATCGACTCGACGGGATACTCATTCGGGTACGTTGCCACCTGGGCGGGAGGTGGGGACCAAGCGATCGCCGCGCTCAAGGCTTCGGGCACCCGGATTCAGAAAACAGCCGCGGCGATCGTGGAGGGCTTGGAATCGACGGATGTCGTCGCGGACGTCGCGGCGTGGGCGGAGCGGCACCTCGATGCGTCGGGACGGCGACGGTGCGTGATTCGGGCCGGCGCCGACTGCCACCCATGGGTTGTCACTGCGTCCGGTACGCGGGGAGTACCCGGTATGGAGTCCGACGCCACCATTTCAGATTGCCCGTTCTGTACCCCAGACCTGCTCTGTACCGTGCACGACCCGGACTATCGGGAGCCATTCCCCTCGGGTGAGGACGGCGACCCGGATGTGCGGGCCACGGCGAGGATGCGGATGGCCGGAGTCGCCCGGGAATGGGACGACTGCTTCCCGGACGGCTCGTGGTGAGCTACTTCCGGTGTGGCGAGTGCGGGCTGGTGGAACACCAGCCCATCGACGAGGACGAGAGCCACTGCCCGTGCCCGACTGGAGTCACTTGCCACTGCCCGTGCCATGGCGCACGCTCCGAACCAGCGGGACCACGCCGAAGCCGAATTGGTTGAGCATTCCTATCCCGGAATAGGGCCGGTTCAGCTCCACGTTTGGCCGGCACCGGGTTTTGTTTTCCCATGTGATCGATCCGAGCGTGGACCTCGTTGGCCACGGTCCGGGGCCGACTGTGTCCTACGTCGATCTTGTCTGCGGGTGCCCGACCCATAACCGTTCCACACGTCAGACATCCGCGGGTGCGCGCTCGACAGAAGCCATCCGTTGGCCGGCGCGACGCCTACCAATGTCTGAGAAAGAACGCTCAGGACCAATCAGCGTCGGGGCCAAGAGGCTGGGCCGGTGATCACCTCCCATGACATCGGTGCTGGGCATCTCGGCTACTACACCGGCTGGGCCGACCTGGTGGACCAGCCGGGCATCTGGTGGACCCAGGACGAGGGGGCATTCGGGGTCGCCTGTGGAGAACCGGTGGACAAGGAGCGGCTGGTCGGGATGGCCCGGGGCCAGGGGTCCCAGGCCCGTAAGGATCGCCACCCCGGCATCGACTTCGTCTTCTCGGCCCCCAAGTCGGTGTCGCTGCTCGCCTTCGGGCACCCCGACGCCGGGATCCGAGATGGCGTCACCGCCGCCCATCACGCAGCCCTTACCTCCACGCTGGCCTGGCTGGAGCGCCACGGGCTGGTGACTCGTCGAACCGTGAAGGGCGAGGTCGAGCGCCTCCCGGTCCGGGGAATCTATGCCCTGTTCGACCATTCGACGTCCCGGGCCGGCGACCCCCAGCTCCACACCCACTGCCTGGCCATCAACCTCGGGGCCGACGCCTCCGGCCGGCTTGGAGCCATCGACCGATACGTGCTGAACAAGTACAAGATCCCCGCCGGGTCGATCTACCGCCTCGCCCTCCGGGCCGAGCTCGCCAAACTCGGATTGGCGTTCGAGCCACCCAATGCCAGCGGTCTGGCCGAGCTCCGGGGGATGCCCGCTGGCCTGCTCCGGCATTACTCCACCCGCCGCCGGGAGATCGAGGCACACCTCGACGCCCAGATACTCGACACCCAGGTGGAGGACAGCGCCGGCAGCCCGGGGACAGGGCTGCGGCGATCGGCAGCGGTTGCCACCCGGACCAAAAAGCCGACCGGTCGAAGCGCGGCGGAGTCCGAGGACGTTTCGGCCCGGCTCCGGCCGCTGTTCGCCGACACCGTCGACCCCTGGCTGTGGGACCAGGTGTTCGGCACGCCATCGGCTCCGGCTCCCATCGACCCGGCCCGGGCGAGCCAGGTGATCGGCCAACTCTTAGGTCCTGACGGCCCCCTGTACAACATGTCGTCGTGGTCCCGACACAGCCTGATTGCCCGGCTCGCCGCTGTCCTCCCCGAAGGAGCCACCCCCGAGGAGGTCGACCGACTGGTGGAGCTGATCGAAGCCGATGACTCTCTGGTGCCATTGGTCTATGTCGACCCAAGTGGAGTGGTGGCGACCCGGGCCAGTGTGGGCGATCTGCGGCTGGCGGTGGCCACCGAGGTCGACCGATCGGTGTCGAGCACCCTCGGGTTGCGGCATGCCTCCAAAGCACTGGTGGCCGAAGAGCACGCCATCTTGGTGGCGGCAGCCACCTGGTCCTGGCCGACCGGACAACCCGAGCGTGTCGTCACCGAGAAGGTCCTGGCCGGTGCCGCCGGCGGGGATTTACCCCCGACGACCGAACAGGCGGAACTGGTGCGGCACTTCGTCGGTTCGGACCGGGCGATCACCCTCGGCGTGGGGGTGCCGGGATCCGGCAAGACGACGGCCATGTGCTTGTGCGTCGAAGCCTGGAAGCGCCTCTCGACTCCGGTGATCGCCCTTTCCTTCAAGGGCAAGTCGGCCTTGGAGTTGAGCCGGGCCTCCGGGGTGACGTCATCGACGGTCGACCGGTTCCTGGCCCGCCTGCACCACGGCCGGGTCAGCGTCGCCCCGGGCAGCGTCATCCTGGTGGACGAGGCGTCGGAGCTCTCGACCCGGCGGCTGTCCCGACTGGTGAGGGTGGCGGCACAACACCGGGCGAAGTTGGTGCTTCTGGGCGACGACCGCCAGCGCCAGTCCATCGAGGCGGGAGGCATGTTCGCCACCCTGGTCCGGGAGAACGGGGCGGCGGTGCTGTCCAGAAATGTCCGCCAGCGGACCGACTACGAGCGGGAGGCGGTCGGGCTGCTCCGGCGGGGTCAGTCCGAGGCGGCCTTCGCACTCTGGGCCTCCGCCGGACACTTCCGGGCGGCATCCCGCTACGAGGATCTTCTGTCTCTCACCATCGACGGCTGGTTGACGGACCGGGCGTCCTCTCCGTCATCGGTGATGATGGCCCACTCCAATATCGAAGCGGCAAGTCTGTCTGACCTGGCCCATCAGGCGCTCATCGATCGAGGGGTGCTGGACCGCAAGCCATTGCTGGTGGTCGGGGGTACCACGGGCTCTGCGATCCGGGCCTACCACCGGGGGGACCGCATCGTCTTCACCCGGAACGACTCGATGCTGGCCATCCGGGATGCCAGCCGGGCAAAGGTTGGTTCGGTACTGAACGGCATGGTCGGCACGGTGGTCGCCTACAACCATGTGTTCAACACGCTGGTGACGGAAGTCGAGGGTGGCACCGTCGCCCTCCCGCTCGCCTATGCGGAAGCCCACACCGCCTATGGCTATGCGTTCACAGTGGCGAAACTGCAATCCTCCACCATCTCGGGCCGGGCCCAGGTATTCCGGCCCGAGACGCTGTCGGCGGCGGACTTCTTGGTGGCCGCATCTCGGGCCACCGACGGCACCACCTTCAATTTCCTGGCCACCCCCGGGGGGGCGGCCGGAGAGGGACACCCGGCCGCGGAGTGGGACGAGGCAACGCCTGGTTCCTACCTGACGGGGCTGCTGGCCAGCCTCGCCACCCGGCTGGACCGCGAGTCGATCTCGGTGGGGGCGTCCTCGGTGCTGTTGGCCCAGTCCGAAGCCCAACGGCTGGCCGGGGTGCTCGGTCCGCACGGAACCTCGGCGTATCGGGCCATGTGGTCCCGGCTCGCCACCGGCAAGGACGTCTACAGTGCGGCGCGGGCCGAACGGGACCGGCTGTCGGTGGCTCTCCGGGTCGAGCGGGTCGAACAACTCCGGGACGAAGTCGCCGCCGGCGGTGGCGCTCCCGACCAGCTGGCCGGCGCCATCGACAACCTGGCCGTCGCCCAGGGGATCGCTCTCACCTCGGCCCGCTTTGAGCACGCCACCCGGAAAGGCCTGCGCCCCGATCGTCGCTATGCGGCCGAACAGGTTCAGATCGCTCGCATGGCCTGTCTCTACGCCGAGGCAGCCGGGCAGGGTGAGGCGGTTACCGAGCCTTCAGCCGACCCATCGAGCAACCCGGTGTACGGGGTGTCGTTTGCACCGTTCTCCGACGGGCCGGTCAGCGAGGGGATCCTCGACGTCCAAGAGCTCCCCGACACCGGACGACCGCTCAGTGCCGAGGAAGGCCTGGGGACGATGGTTGTCACCCGCCACCCGGAAGCCGTGCTCGGACCGCCGTATGCCACCCTCCGCCGTTCGGGGGTGCTCCCGACGCCCGAGGTATTGGTGGAAGCGGCCGAGTCAGGGCCCGAGGAACTGCGAAAGGTCCTCGGTCTGGTGGGGGACGTCCTCGGCCCCCGATGGGCCGACCAGTTCGCTACCCAGTTGGCCACTCACGGTCGGGCCCGGGGCTGGGAGTTCACCACCCGGCCCCAGGTGGCCTCGCTGGTCTCCCGTGACTTGCCGAGACTGCCCCGGGCCGGGGGGGCGTCGCCGGTGGCGGGGCCGAGGGCGGGGGAGGACCGCCCGCTGCCCGCGAGCCGATGAGCGAACCAGGAGAAGGCACAAGATCCGGGTGGCCGCGTGCCACCCTGGAACAAAGAAAGGAGTTGGACCATGTCCGATGACCAGACACCCATCTTCAGCGCTGACGACGACGATGAGGATGACGATGACCTGACCCCTACGCCCGAGGACTCCAACGGCTCCGCGCGACTCGAGACCATCGTGGACCCAACGGCCGAGGCCGCAAACCGGGAAGAGGCCGCCCGGTCGTTGCTCGCGGCCATCGAACAGGGCGACAACCCAGATGCCTACGACCCTGTCGACGACGGCGACTCCACCGCGGAGGAGTCCGTCCCCTCGGTGGCGTTCAACTTCCACCCCTGCGAGCCACCATCCGACCACCCCCTCTTCTTCGAGCTCGAAGCCTGGGTACGGTGGCTGGTCTGGCATTTCGAGTTGGGGGAGACCGTGCCGCCGTGCTGGGCCGAACACCCAGCCGTCGTCGAGGAGATGGCCGGCCTCTACGAAGGTTGGACGGGGATCTACACGGCCAGTGCCGAGGGTCACCACCCCCTCGACCAGTTGTCCTGGCTCGGGCACCTGGACTCTTCGCTAGCCCGGGTGGCCACCAAGTGGGATCGTTCGGGGTGTGGGCCTCGTGGGGTCCACGAGAACAAGACCCGCTCGGTCTGGCCCGACATGGCCGAGCCCAACAGCTCCCATCCGCGGGTCATCTCCGCCCTGGTGGGCATGACGACCGGAGACGCGGAACCGTTCTAGAGGCGGTCGGAGTCGGCAGACGGCAGGATTTCCCAACTGGCGGCCAACGCTCCCCGGAGACAGTCAATCCACCACCGTCCGTGGGCGGCCCGTGGCGGGACGTGCGGGAACCGCCGATCTGGCGCGGAGAGAGGAGCCGATCTACATAGATGACCACCACCCAGTTGGATCAATCTGCTCACGTTGACCTCGTGAACCGCCTGAGCGATACCACCGGGCTTCGCGCCGTCAGGGGCAGCGAAGGGGGTGCGGAAAGCCGGCATTCTGGCCCGGTCAACTGAAGCAAGCGCACCGGGAAGTTCGGGCAGCTGAGAAGCGCGCCGGTTACTATCGACCTTCTTGATGGTGGAGCGCGCACGATACGGCTGATCGCGTCCACCCGCTTTTCTTCACTCCAAGTAGCGGAGAGATCGTAGACATGATCGAAATTCGGGTGATGATCGCGAACGGCGGAGACACGATGGGCTACCGAGATCGCGCTCTAGACGTCATCCAACGCGTGAATCATTTGTTTCTTCACGAACTTAACCTTGAAATGAGTGTGACGAATTGGGACTTCCGTCGCGACACCCCGACCGTTATACCGGAAGGAACTATGGCCTACCGAAGCTTATCGATGGTTGATCGATCTGAGGTCGTCTTGGCTATCTTTGGTCCTACCGTGCCAAAGATAACTAGAAAGGAGATGTGGCATGCATTTGAACGACGCCGAGCCGGTGACGCCGTAGACGTATGGACGTTCGTGGATCCACGTAAGCTCGGCAAAGTTCACACGGACTACTTCGGCAAGATTAAGAAGGAGTTCCACGAAGAGATTGTTTGGACTGAGTACCGGAATAAGTCAGACTTTCAAGGAACGATGTTCACGACAATGTTCCGATACTTGATTGGCCGTGGCGGAGCAAAGTTTCCTGGAACGGCGGCATAGAGATGGATCTCTGGCTTCGCCTCCTGCTTGATCCTGTTTCCGTGATCGGCTCGAAAGCGAAATCGTCTCCAGAGAGACGTGGAATCGCACTATTGCTGGATGGTCAGTTTCTTCAATATACAAGGAGCGCGGAAGAACTTCAGCTTCCATCTCTGGTTGGCCCCCCTCCATCGACGGAGCGCGGTGATCGCGGACTTCTCGCAGCTCTTGTCTCCACCCTCAGAGGGGAGCCAGATACTCAGGATCGATATGACAATCTGCTGAAGAGTTGGAAGAAGCGAGATGGCCGTTTTGCACTGGCCTCCGTACTTGCTTCAATGCACGCCGCAGAGGGAGGAAATTCGTCAGAAGCTGCCGCAATACTTGATCGAGCGCGACCGCCATCAAGTTCCTGGAGTGTCGCTCTCGATCTGCATCTTGGTATTCGTTGGGTCGAGCTCGACCTTCCGAAGGCAGGACTTGATGCTACGCGTCGGGCGATCCATGCGATCGACAAGGCGGGGCCACGTGCTGAAGTCAGTGGGTTGCTCGCTTGGACGGCGTATTCAAACGAGTTTCACTTTGCGTTCATGATGGGTGAACCAGCTCGACGCGATCACAACGACATGCCAACGTCAAGTGCGATCAGTGAGATTGATTTACGGCTACGGCAAGGACTCGCGGCATACCTCGACGGTAACTACTCGGAGTCGTTTAGAGATATCAGGACTCGCTTCATGTCCTTTAGCGCCGAGGACCCCGTGAGTTCAAAACTCGATGCCGCTTTGCTAAGAGCTGAGTGCCTGGCGGACTGGCAGCTGCTCGCAGGGGTACGAAGATGGAGTGGAAGATGGCAGTTGCTAAATGCCTTGGGTCGAGAAGGATCGAACCCTGAACAAGGCTTCGAATTGCTCCGACGGGCTCACGACAATGAAGGACTTGAGCGAGGCATGCGATTTGCTCAACAGGTTGGACCGTTGCGGGCGATCCGCAATACCGGCACGATGGCAGTGCGGAGCAATTGGTCCGATGTCGACCGGGAATCCAGCCTCATTGAGGTACGTGAATCAGCGGATGTACTTACTACAGAAACTGCGGGCGAGGCAATCGTGCGTCTCACGAGCAATTGGGTGCAACTTAGCAAGCCGCTTCGAACGACCTACGTGGCGCATCGTGTCATCGAAACCATCGCGGCTCTGCTTGTCAGTGCAGATCCCGAGTATCACAATCTGGTATCGCGCTTCTATCTTGGCCTCGTGTTGAATGAATCAGGGGGCCTTGAGTTACAGACCATTGCAAGATCGCTGCACAGCATTGATTGGTCGTTAGTTTCAGACGACGTGCGTCGCGGCTGGCTGGAGTTCACCACCGAGTACCTTGGAGCGCGATCTGATCAGGGAATGGTGGCTTTTGAGGCGGTTGTGAGTGTCTCAGCGGTAGACGAATCGAACTGGATTCCGCTAGTCGAGCAACGCTACAGAGATACGAATCAAGTTGACTTGGCCGCCATCCTTCTTGGAAGCAAGACTTCAATTCCGGCCGATGTCGTCACTACCTTTGTTGAACAGGTGTTGGCATCCGTTAGCGATGTAGCTACAAGTGCCCGCCAGGGATCTCACGGGATCGGGGCCCGGGTACACCTCCCGACGCTGCTCTGTCAGCTCCACTTTGAGTACCCGGAGCTGGTTCCGTGGGCTCGCGTAGCTGATTTTTTGTACGAACCCTCTGTTTCTGTCGATGACAAGCGACCTGTTGTGGAAGCGTTGGCTAGGTCTATCTCCCGGCTCACTCCGGAGGAACGAGGGGCATTGATTGCAAATCGAGGGCCAATGTCGATTGCAGTGGCTCCATTTGGAGATGGCTCAGTTGAACTAGATGGGGCGCTGTTTCGTCTATTTGGTGCGCTTGGTCAGATTGAAGATGGTGAAGTGTTGAGTCAGATGCTCCTGTGGTCTGGGTCAGCAGACGCCCTCCACCGCATGGAGGCGGCAAACTCAGTTCTGTTCATCGACCCATCCCGAGTCAGTGACGCGCTTGCAGTATTGATAATCGGCCTAACAAGAGATACGAATCCACCTGTGCGGCTACAGGCCGCCTATGGGCTTGCCTCGAAGGATTGGGGAGTCAGCCAGACTGTGAGGTCGACTGTGAATGGTCAGCTTTTGAAGTTGATGGCTGAGACTGACTCACGAGTACCGCTAGCGATCATGGATGCACTAGCAGCTCAAGCACGGCTGGGACACGACGTGCCTGAAGGGTTGTTGAATCATGCAAGCCTGCTCGCAAGTGAACATCTTTCGGCGGTTGTCAGGGCTGCGGCGGTGGCTTTGAAGCGGGCTGTTGACGAGCAGACCAATGTGCAAAGTGGCCAACAGGCGCATTCTGAGGATGATGAATGAACTGTGGATCGTGATGCACTTGACGGACTCGGTCCGTGACGATGGGCGAGCGCGGGCTAGACGGCAAGGCAAAACAGGCGTTCCCTAATCGCGCACGTCGAGCGTCCCTATATCCCAACAACGCGGCGTCTCCGAGGCGTCGGTCGGGAACAGTCACCTCCTCGCGGATGTGAACCGAACCGGACTATTGCGGGTTGACAGCCAAATTGCGCCTGCGGAAGCGACCCACAGCGCCAGCGCGTTCGTGCGAGCCAGGCGGGGTCGCATCGACGTTGTGCCATCCCCCCGACCGGACCGGTTCATCGATGACTGGTTCTACGAACCAGCTGAATGCGTTACCCGTAAGGGTCCTCGCGTTGAAAGCTGCCGATCGTAAAAAGCGCTCGACAACAAGAAGGCTGACCCCCAAAAAAGAAGCCCGGTCACGAGAACATTGGTGATGACGGTGAAGAGTCCACCTCGGATTTGGATATCAGAACCAATGAACCAAGAGAACAAGAGAAACGCAGGCCCTATCAAAGAGGCCAAGCCCAGTAGGAAAAGCAGCCACCCCAGAATGCGCTTGAGCACAGCCCAAGTGTGCCACGCTCGCAGCAGTGCTGCTTGATCGGAGCGATGGCCATTGGCACGCCTTACCCGTGGGCTTCGACCTCGACGGTGTTGGCCACCTCGGCCCGGCATCGTGGATCAGCCATCTTTGGGTCAACCGCGCGCTCGGGTTGCGACCAACCCTTTGAGCCAAGCGAACGACTTCCGTGGCGCTGGTGCCGGCAGCGGCATCAGCTCCTCCGGCACCCAGCGATGGGCCTGGCGCCAGGCTCGCTCGATCACCTCGCGCTCCTCGCACTCCCACCAGGGGGCCAGGTGGGTCATCGCCGGAGTTTGGTTGCCGTAGACCAGCCAGGCATAACGGGCAGCAAGACCTCGGAGGTCCCGGGTGTCGAAGACCGGCTGGCGAGATTGGCCCGCGGTGTCGGTGCGGGCATCGACCCCGACGCTCACTGACCGGGTGACCACGTCGGCCTGGCCGCCGGCCCGCTCCAACCACGAGAGCATGGAGAGGTCCTTCGAGCCGGCGAGATGGAGCTCGACCACCGCGTTGGCATGGATGGTGTCGGCACCTTCTTTTCCCCACCGGGCCTCGGCCTGGGAGTAGGACTGGAGCACGATCGACAGATACAGCCCGTCGCCCCGTCCGGTGGAGAACAACTCGGGAAGGGTGGGCAGAGGAGCAGTGTTGGCCACCTCGTCGAGCCATAGGGCGAGCGGCGGCCGGAGTGGCTTTTCGATTTTCTTGGCCCGCTCGATGATGTCTTCGACCATGGTGGCGACAACCGTGGCAATCACCTTCTGGGACTCGGAGGAGCCCACCAGGTAGAGCACCCCTCGCTCCTTGACGAACCGGCCGACATCGAAGGACTGCTCCGGCGACGTCATACACATCTGGGCCACATACGGGTTGGCGAGTCCACTGAGGGCCGAGTTCACCAGGTTGGCGTAACTCGATCGGTTGGCCCCTCCCATCGACGACGCCGGTCCAAAGGCGGTGTTCAGGCGGGAGCGCAACCCGGGCAGGCCGGCCAGGCGGAGGATGTCGAGCGCTTCCCGAACCGAGTTGACCCCCTCGGCCCAGGTCAGCAGTTTCCGGGCATCGTCGATGCCACCGATGGCGGCGGCCACGAGCATCGGGGTCAGCACACTGGCGGTCTGCGCTCGCCAGCCCCCCTCGTCCCGGCCGGCGGGGATGGCCCCGAAGGAGAGGCGGTCGGCCATCTTCTGGGCCTGGTCGACGAGCACGAACCCGCCGAAGCGGGACCGGGCGACCTCCGCGGTCGGAGGGAGCCGCCCAGGGCGGGTATCGACCACACAAGAGGTGATCGGCGACCAGTGCATGACCATCTCCGGGTCGAGGTCCAACACGCCATCGGCATCGAAAACCCAGACCGGGCGGCCCTGATCGAGGAAGTACCCGGCGGTGTAGGCGAATAGCTCGGGTTTCATGGAAGAGATGACAGTGGGCCCGGGCGACCGCACGATGTTGCGCAACGACCAGGTGGTCTTGCCCGCCCCGGTGCCGCCGAAGATGACCATCGGCTGGTCGTAGCCGCTGTAGCGGCCGTCGCCGATGATGACCCCCGGAGCGGCAGGCAGTCGGACCGCCGGGGCCGACCTGACTTTCGCCATCAGTTGACTCCCAGGCGCTGGTTGTGGCGCCTGGCCTCGGAGGCACTCATGCCGGCGTCCCCCGGGTTTGCACCGGTCGATGTGCTGCGGCCCGCAACCCTGGCGCGCATCCGGCGGACGACGCCCAGCTTCTTGGCCACCAGGTACTCGATGCTGGCAAACCCGAGAAAGATCGTCCAGACGACGCCGGCCGGCCCACACCCGCTGCCCGGCGGCCAGGCCCGGGCCGGATCGGTGAGGTGGACGAGACTGGAGATCCCGAGGAAGGTCCACCCGATCACCGGGACAACGTGCGCGTGGCCAGGATCTCCGACCGCGACGAGACCCGAGAGCACAGCGGAGAGGTAGGCGGTCACCCCGACGCCGACAGCCACCGCCGCGCCGACGAGCACGACAGTATCGGCCCCACCTTTGGCGCCGATTGGCGCTTGGCTCTGGCGATTGCCCACCGTTTTCTTTACAGCCACTGTGTTTGTTTTGGACACGGTGCTCCTCTCAGTTGGCGATACCCGGAAGCGCGGCCACCCGGGGGCGACCATCGGTCTCGATGACCACCACATCCACCGGAACCGGCCCGCAGCCAGTCGGGGTCACCACTACTTCGAACAGTTGCTCGGTACCGTCGGTCCCGGCGGCGGAGACCGAGACGATGCCGGCTCGGAGATCCACCGGCGAAGCCGGACGGGCCTGAAGGGTTTTCCCCAGAGCGGCCGTCACCTCTTCCGAGGGAGGAGCGACGCCGAGGACGACGGCCTCGGCCACCTGTGCAGCAACCTGCTCGGCCGACGGGGTGGTTGTTGCCGGCCTCCGGGTCGGCGGGGAAACCGTCTTTGGTCGGGACACGGTGCCCGCTGGCGGGCCCGGTCTCGGTTTCGGTTGGACGGGAGTGGCTTGACGGTGGCGGGGGAGGAGGGCGGCGACTAGGCCAAGGGCGGCGACCATGACCAAAAAGGCGGCGGCGACACGGTGAGTTCGGTGAGTGCGAGGCGCGGTCGGGACGATCGGTGGGCGGCGCTGCGTCATGGGTCGGTGCAGTGTCATGGGTCGGTGCAGTGTCACGGAGCCGTGGCTCCCACCAGTCCCTCGTCCCCCCACCCGGCCCCGAGGGAGACAGTGAAACTGTCATAGCGGACATCGGCGCCGGTATAGGGGGCGTCGACCATCCGGTCGCCCCTGGCGTAGATGCCGACATGGGTGACATCGGTGGGACCCGACCCGAAGAACACCAGGTCGCCGGGAGCCAACCCCGAGAGCGGGATCGCCGGACCGGAGTCGAACTGGTCCTGGGCCACCCGGGGGAGGGCCACCCCGACCTCAGCGAACACCCACTGGACCAGGCCCGAGCAGTCGAAGCCGCCTCCCGGTGTCGATCCTCCCCAGACGTAGGGGGTGCCGATGAAGCTGACCGCGGCGGCCAGGGCCTCCAGCCCGGCGGTCGAGCCCACCGTCGGTGTCACTGTCGCATAGCTGGCAGCCCGGCCCAGGACCTCCGAGACATAGGCGTCCGAGTGGTTGTAGTCCCACACTGCCTGGCTGGGGTTGGTGTCCACCCCGTTGGCACACAGCATTCGAGCCGCGGCGTAGACGGCGTCAACGGGGTCATACGGGCTGGGTGGGGCCACGCCGCCAGCGGGGACCGGGGTGTCGTAGGCGGCGAAGGTGGCCGGCTCGAACTGCATGGGGCCTTCCGCCCCGGCGCTGTTCGATCCCGAGGAGACACCCGCCAGGGTGGAGGTGCCGAAGCTGGACTCCTCCTCGGCGATGGACGCCAAGATGGTCCAGCTCATCGCACAGACCCCGTTGTCGGCCGCTGCCTGTTCGGTGAGGGCGATCCAGTCGGCCGGGACCTCGGTGCTGGCCAGCGCGGAGGGGGCTTGGTCGACCGACCCCGGACCTGAAGTGGACGAGGACACTACTGCCCCCAGCCCCAACATCCCGACCAGCGACACCGCGCCGATCACCACCGCACCGATCACCAGGCCGGTGCCGGCTCTCATGCCGCTCCCCGGTCGGACATGGCGGCGTCGGTGTCACAGATCCGGTAGTCGCGGCCGGAGAGCACGTGTTCGACCACCGCCGAGGCCCGCCCCACCTTCCACAGCGCCCGGTGGGGTATCAGGCGACAGGCCAGGTCGACTTCGGCGGCCGGCAGGCCGACCATTTCTGACAGCGCGGCTCGTTCCGTCTCGGCCTGGCAGTAGATGACTCGGGTCTCCACGTCGGCGAGGAGACCGAGGGCCTGGCGCACCGCCTCTGACCCCGCGTCTCCCTGGGCGGAGAAGTCGCTGATCCGGTGGGCGACCACGATGAGTTGGACCCCGTAGGTGCGGGACAACTTGGCCACTGCCTGCAGCCATCGGGTGACCGCCACCAGTCGGAGGGCACTCCAGACCTCGTCGGTGACCAGGATCCGCTTGGCGGCCGACGGTCCGGCGATGGCCTGGGAGAGCCAGGTGGCGGCACACACCATCACCGGGGCCAGCGCGGGAGTGTTGTGGACCGCGGAGATGTCGACCACCAGGCCCCGGCCCGACCAGTCGATCTCCGCGGTGGTCGGGCCGTCGAACATGCCGGCCAGGTCACCGGTCACCAACCGGCGCAACTCGAGGGAAAGTTCGCGGATCGCCCCGGCCAGGGTCCCCTTGGTGGTGGCGAGGTCGCTCGCCATTCTGGCTCCGGGTTTCATCAGGATGTCGACGATTTGGGTCAGCTGGGGGGACGACGATGTCAGATCGCAGTGGGTGACCGCGGCGTCGAGGGCAGCCCGCTCCTCGGGCCGAAGATCTCGCCCAAGGCCGGTGGAGGCGAGGGCCGAGAGCATGTCGATCCGGCGGCGACGGAGGTCGAGCCGGTTCAGGTCTCCGAGAGGGCCGGGATCGAGGGGGTTGACCCGGCCGCCGTGGCCGCCGGGGACGAGGAAGATCCGGTCCAGGCCGAGGTCGTCGGCCAGGGCGGCGTACTCACCCTTGGGGTCGATGATGAACACCTGGCGGCCGAAGAGGACCTGGCGGGACAGGTAGGACTTCACGAAGGCGGATTTGCCCTTGCCGATCTGTCCGAGGACCACCATGTTGGTGTTGGTGACGAGGCCCCGTTGGTAAAGCGCCCAGGGGTCGAAGCAGAACTTGGTCCCCCCCGCCAGGTGGTCGACGCCGATGAGCGGCCCGACGGCCGGCAGCCCCCGCTGGACCTGGAGGGGGTAGAGGCTGGCGGAGTTCCGGGTGGTGATGGCGTGGGGGGTAAGGGAGAGCATCAGATCACCGTCTTCGAAAAGCGCAAGGCGGCGAGCGGCATGGCGGCCACATAGCCTTCCGATTGAGCGCCGTAGAGGACCCGGACGTCGAGACAGGACTGGACCGCCCCTTGCACCAATGTCCGGGTGCCGGCATCCAGCAACTCGAGGGTGGGGGCGGACACCATGCAGACGGCTCCGATGGCGTGTTCGCCGTAGCCGGAGACCAGCTCGGCTTCCCGGCGCTCGGCATCGCCGGCTTCCCGGCGGTGTTGGGCCCCGACGATGAAGCCCGCCTTCCTCCGGGAGTCTTCATCCATGGCCGTCGCCGCCACCGCCGCCCGGGCCTTCCGCCGGGCGACATCGGGGGCGACGGGATGGAGATGGACTGAGAGGGTCCGCAGGCTCCCGGCCGAGCCGGCCACCAGCAGCGGCTCGAGCCACGAGGGCCCGACCTGGACTCGGGGCCAGGCGGCGACCGCCAGCACCCGGTGGTAGAGGGCGTCGACTCGGAGGTGGTCCCAGGCCACCTCGGTCGCCATCGGCACGGTGTCGCCGGGTCCGGGGTCCGGGCCGGCGTAGGCGGTCCCGTCCGCGCACGACTTCAGCAACGCCGCCATGCCGGAGCCCGACAGCGGTTTCGGGGTGAGGCCGATGCCGGCCAGGCGGTGGGAGATCGCCGCCCATTCGGGCGCGGCAACAGACAACGCATCGGCGAGGTCAGAGGCCCGGGTGTGGATCTGGACGGCGAGGTAGACCTCGTGGGTCGAGGCCACCTCGTCGAGCCGATCGATGAGTTCGGCGTAGTCGTCGAAGGCGGACCCGCCGAGCGAACCGGTGTCGAGGTGATCCCGCATCCACACCTCGGCTTCGGCGGCCAGGTCCGGCACCGTGCGCTCCACCCATTGGAGCGAACGCAGCCGGTTGGAGGAGAGGCAGCTTTCGGAAAGCACCGACCCCCAGCTAGAGATGGCCATGGCCTGATCGGCCCGGGGCAACAGGGCGAAACACGAGTTGCCGGTCACCGAGAACACCGCGGTCAGCAGCCTTCCCCGCTCGGCGGCGACAGCCACCCCGATCGGCACCCCGGCCACCCTGGCCTCGGTGAACTCGACACCGGCCAGCATTGGGTTGGGAGGCAGCGAGTGGGAAGTGCCAACCGGTGCTCCTCCGGATTCCGGTCGCCCGGGTCGGGCCAGGATCCCGGTCGGGAGTCCCCGGCGCCAGCTCCGTCCGCCCGCGGCGGTGAGCCGGGCGTAGCCGATCAGGGTCGGTACCCACTCGTCGAGCCGGCGCCCCTGGACCCTCACGAAGGCGGCCGCCACCGCGACCAGCAGCGGGAAGACGGCGAGGGGCACCGGTAGATGGGCGACCATGGCGATGGTCATGAGGAACAATCCGGTTCCCACGATCCCGACCCGGGAGAGGCTGAGCCCGAGGAAGACGCCTCGCTGAGCCGGCACCCCGAAGTCGTAGGTCGGGGCGTCGGTTGGCTCTTCGGTGGTGGTCGACATTCTCGTCTCCTCAGTCGGCGATCGGGCGGGTGGGCGGCTTGGGTGCAACCGGTGGGGCCGAGGGTTGGGTGTTGAGTGGTAGCGGCGGCTGGGTAGCGCGCACGGCCGGTTCCGGCGAGTGAGAAGGAGGCCGAGGGGCCGGACCCGGCGGGGTGGCGGTCGAGACGAGGCCGGTGGTGCCAGCTACGTCGGCCGGGTTTGTCCCGGGTGGCGACCCCGCCGGGCGGGTGCCTTTCCCAGCGGCGGCCGGCGCACCCACGGTCGGGCCACCCGCCCGCACCCGTTCGCCTCCACCGCGCCGGTCCCCACCGCCGGCGTCCCTATTGCCCGCGTCGCTACCACTCCCTGGGCCGGTTCCGTCGGCACCGGCGCTCGCCGGGCCGGCCGCCTTTCCGACACTCCCGTTCAGGCGGTCCTTGGCGAAACCGATCGACTTGGACACCGCCCATACCCCGGCCCCGCCGGCCGCCGCCCCGGCACCGGCCAGCGCGGTGGTTCCGACCCCGCCGGACTGGATCTGTCCGGCCAGCCGCTGGGCGTTCGGCCCGCCCTCGGCGAGTGCCCCGGTGGCGGCCGCCTTCCCGGTGGTGACGGCGTGTCCACGCAGCCGGGCCGTCAGCTGGCTCCCCATGCCCGAGACGGCGGCCAACTCGGCGATGGGGACCAGCTTCATCATCATCGGCAGGGAGAACGCCGCCAGTCCGAGGGCAACCAGGGAGATGATGACCTTGGACAACGAGTTGGTGTCCATGCCCAGCTTCACCCCGACGCTCAGGATCACCGTGATCGGGAAGGGGGTCAGGATGGCCGCCACCAAGGTCTCGGACAGGCGCTTCATCCACTTCTCGGTGCCGCTCCAAAACAGCCCGGCGGCCCCCAGGGGCACGATGGCCACCATCAGCCAGATCACCAACGTCCTCACCTGGAGTTCGATGAACACCGCCAAGGTGGCCAACAACATGAAGAACATGACGATGACCTGGAGGAGCTCCGAGGCGCCGGGAGTGGAGACACCGGCGATGGCCAGCGACGAGCCCGAGGTCCCTTGCCCGATCTTGGCGAGGGCGGAGGAGAGCCCGCCGGGTCCGAGGGCCATCCCCGAATAGGTGGTATCCAGCCAATCCACCAGGCGGAGGGAGTCGTTGGTGAAGGCTGCCGCCAGGCCGACGACGACCACCACCGCGAGGGGCATCACCAGGGCACGCTTGATGATCTCGGCGGCCCGGCCCTGGATGGCCGCCATGCCGGTGCCGAGGACGAGCACGATCACCGAGAGGACCATGGCCGGCACGATCATGGCGGCATAGAGCTGGGTGAACCCGGTACCGGTCACTTGGGCCGAGCTCCCCGACGTGTCGAAGATGTGCTGTAACAGCCCGCCGACCAGGTCGTTGAGCCATCCGGCGACTTGGTTGACCACCGAACCCACCGCCCCCCCGACCAGCCCGCCGGTGAGATCACCGGCGGCGTTGGTGATGGGAGAGGACAGGCTCCCGAGGACGCTCATGCAAAAGCTCCGAACCCGAAGGCCCACGAGACGATGTGGCTGGCGGCGCCGATCACCGCGGCCCCGACCACCACCGCGGCAACCACCCGGCTCGCCCGGTGGCCGATCAACCTGGACGAGCTCCGGGCCCCGAAGCCCCATAGGGCGGCGGCCACCACCAGCGCGCCCAGCATGAGAAGGAGGGCCACGAGCTCGATGGACCCGAGGAACCCGGCCACGTCCTGGGAGGTCCAGGCCGAGTCCGAGGCCCCGTAGAGGGGGGAGGAAATGGTCAGGAGATGGAAGACGGGATCCGGCACGGCTCGCCCCTCAAGCGACCTGGGCGGGAGCGGCATCGCCACCCCGTTGGTGGAGGCGCCGGCGCTCGATGGGGCTCATCCCACCCCACAGCCCGTCCCAGGGCTTGTCAGGTTCTTCGTTGTCCAGGGCGTAGGCGAGGCACCGCTCTCGGAGCGGACAGCTCGCACAGAGGGCTTTGCCCTGGCGGTAGGCGGCCCGATGGGTGTGGGGAGGGAAGAACAGTTCAACGGGAGCGTCCAGGCAGTGCTGGAGTCCGTTCATCCAAGCGGTGTCGGTGACGCCGCCGACGGGACCGGCCGGGAGGGTGAGGACCCGGGGCATGTCAGTGGATCCCGACGCCGAGGTTGAAGGCCCAGCCGATGATCACATTCGCCCCGCCGGTGAGGAACGCCCCGATGACGGACCCGACGACGATGTCCCGCCCGGTGTGGGACCCACGGAGGTTGGCCCCTTTGGCGGAGACCGCCCACCACAGGGCTCCGACCACCAGGCCGGCCAGACAGATGATGAGGGCGACCTCGAAGGTCCCACCGACCAGGCTCATCAGGGACCCGGTGCCGGGCAGGTTGGCATTGGGGGTGACGGTAGGAAGGGGGGACGAACCCGATGGAACCGACACCGACCCGGGACCGGCCCCGCCGGCGGCGACCAAATAGCTGACCATGGCTGCACCTCCGTTTCTTGTAGGTGCCGTTCTCGCTCATCGAGGTCGCGCCGAGGTGGCGAGAGGTGTTGCGCCGGTGTCGCGCTCGCGTCACTAATCGCTGGTCAGGCTGATATTCGGGGATCTTTAGGTGGGACCCTCTCGGGATCGAAACGGAGCGCCAAGTGGCGAAGACACCGCTCCGATTTTCGACGACGTTCGCGAGGCGGGTTATGACGGCGGGCTATACCGGTCGGCGGTCCCAGGAGAAGGTTGGACGCCTTGGTCGTGCTGCTGCCGGGGGTTGGTTCTTGGGGGTTAGGTGCGGTGTGGGGTCGAGTGGGGGGAGGGAGGACCCGTGGCCGGCGGTGATTTCTTACCCGAGCGGCGTATCCAGAGCGCAGCTTTGACCGGACCCTCTACGCCATCTGATTGACCCAATTCGACCTGGGCTCTCTGTGACCTTGGTCGCCTGTGGCGTTGACTCGCGTGAGATGTCTCACTGGTTGCTGCCCGGACAACGACCCTTCCACACGTCGGACATAGGTTCAGGCGCGCCCGAGTGGCGGCAGGGCTACGTCGGCTCTCTCCGAATCGTCAGTGCGCTAGCCGCCTCCGTGGACGAGGTCCCGGCTGGCGAGGTGAGACCTTCAGCGCCATGTTCGAGTCTTGTCCATCCAATCTTGCTTCCCCGGCGGAGGCCTGTCGGTACCTCCGCAGTATTTCGACCAGTTCGTGGCCGGCCGGTGGTATAGCCAAGATCAACGAGGCGACCAGTTCCTTTCGATTCGTCCTGTCTCCGTTGACTTCAGCGAGTGCCACCAGCGCGTCAAGACGGTCGCTGATCGGCGCTGAGAAGGCCAACCCCACACTGCTTTCGGGGCACTCGCGGAGCGGTGTCGCTGCACTGATACTTCGTCTGCTGGTCGTTGCCTCGGCCCTCGATTGCCCCACGGCGGCATTCTAATCATATGTTTGACACATGTCTATCACGTGACTAGATTTAGGCTCATGATCTGGTCCTCAAATCGATTGGGTGGGCTGTGCTGGTGGCGACCCGAGTTATTTGAATCGAGGGACTCATGAAGTCGAAGACAATCGCAGCCGTCCGACCCGCTATGTCCGCCCCTCGACGTCGTCCAAAACTGGTTGATCCAGTGAACTTCTTGTTGGCGACCAGGGATACGGGATACCGAGGTACGTCTCAAGCGATCGCTGAATTCATCGACAACGCGCTCCAGGCATCCGCGCGACGGATATCGGTGAACATCGCGCAGGGTTCCGATGCCGAACTGCCGTTGGAGATCACCATCACCGACGATGGGGCGGGAATGGACGCCGCTGCCTTGGGGCGGGCGTTGACCTTTGGCGGTTCGACTCGCTTTAATGATCGACGTTCACTCGGACGCTACGGGATGGGCCTGCCCAATGGGGCGCTCAGCCGAGCCAGGAGGGTCGAGGTTTACTCCTGGCAGGGCGGTGACGTCCTTTGGACCCGGCTGGACATCGACGATCTGGCGGCTTCCGGACATCGTGGCTTGGCCCCGGTCGAGGCTCCAAAGGATGTCCCATTCTCACCGTGCACAGCCACCGGAACTGTCGTACGGCTCCTACGTTGCGACCGCCTTGAGTACAAGCGGCCCTCGTGGTTCGCGCGGAAGCTAGCGGAGGAGTTGGGGCGGGTCTATCGCTGCTTTATCGACGAAGGTCTGAAGTTGAGTGTCAACGGCCACCGACTCATCGCGGTGGACCCTCTGTTCCTACAATTGTCAGCTCGAGTCCACGGTGCCCGGCCCTTTGGCGATGAACTGGTGTACCGAGTACCGACCGATCACGGCGAAGGAGAGATACGGGTTCGGTTCGCCGAGTTGCCGATCGATCAGTGGCACAAGCTCTCTTCGGAAGAGAAGCGTGAGCGGGGTATCACCAACGCTCCCTCGGTGTCCGTGCTGCGAGCCGATCGTGAGATCGATCGAGGCTGGTTCTTCATGGGAGGAAAGCGTCGCGAGAACTATGACGACTGGTGGCGATGCGAAGTTCGCTTCGAGCCAGCGCTGGATGAGCTGTTCGGAATCACGCATTCCAAACAGGCGATCGTCCCGTCCGAAGATCTTCTACAGATCCTGGTTCCGGATATGGAGCCAATCGCGCGGGCCCTCAACAGCCGGGCACGTCGGCAATTCGAACTGGCGAAAGCGACGGCACCGCTCGGCGCAGCCGAGCGTCAGGCAGGGCGAGCCGAAGAGTCGCTACCCGCTCTGCCGCGGCGTCGAGATCTAGTCCCCGACAGCCTGAAGGATCTGGTGCGGACCGCGGACCGAGTCTCAGAAGCTGGCCTGGCTCCCTACCGGATCATGGCCACCGAACTACCTTCGACGGCCGCTTTTGAGGTAGTCGTACGCGAGGGTCGACTGCTACTGCTCCTGAATTCCCGCCATCCCCTCTACCGAGACCTGTACGGACCGCTCGCCACCAGTGACTCAGCACGAGATCAGGAGGTTGCGAAGCAAGTCGCCCTGGCCGTCCTAGCTGCCGCTCGGGCAGAGGTGAGCACCTGGCGTCGATCGGAGCGGACACAGGTCCAAACTTTCCGGCAGACTTGGGCGGACGTGCTTGCTACCTTCATGAACGCCTGACGTGACCACCAGCCCATGGATACCGTTGCCGAGCCCCACCACCTGGGCGCGAACGGAGGTGCGCGCATTTGTCTCGCTAGCCCGATCGCTGAGGACGACTACGAAGCGTGGACAAGCAAGCATCGATGCGGCTCGGAAGGTATGCCAAAGGGGCGACCGGCCTGGTCTCGCTGCTGCGGCATGCGTGTTGTCGGATCTTGTCAGCCAGGGCTGGACTGTCCGAGTGGATGCCAACGACCGCGTGTCGACCCGACCACCTAAGGTGCTGGCGGACCCCGCGGCGGAAAAACATCGGGTACGCCGTCAGGAGCTGCTCAAACGTGATGAGCAACTCGCCGTACCATCTGTTCGCCGTTTCGTGGCGGAAATGGAAAAGCCTCGAGAATTCTCCGGGCGCTTCGTGTCGATCTTCAGCCTGATGCGAGATGGACATGAGCTTCGATCGGCTCTGGAGGCGGTCGGCACCGTTGACGAGGCCCGGGTGACCCTACGGACGGTCGTCGACCCGTACGTTCAGATCGTCACCAACACCGACCGCTGTCGGCACACAGGCTTGCGACTGGGCGATATCTGGCGGTACTTCCGACACACGTGGTCGAATCAGTACACCAGTACACCAGGACGAACGATGCTGCTGTTGGTTCGAGATCGAGCGGCTCCCTTTCACCCGGTAATTGGTATCGCCGCGTTAGGGAGTCCGATCGTGCAGATCAAGGAACGAGACGATTGGATTGGCTGGCAGTCCAGTGCCTTCGTCACGGCGCTGGACGAGCGGCCGACGCTCACCATGGCACGGTGGGTGGTTCGACGGCTCGACCAGGCTATTCAGGAGCTTCATCTCGATGACCTCTTGGAAGACGGCCTGTACTGGCCATCGCTATGGAGTTCGCCAGCAGTCGACGCCATCGATCGGCTTAGGAAGGAGGCGGAGGCGCGCAGGAATGATCACCGTCGTTTCGTACGTCGGGCCGACTTCAAGAAAAGCATCGATGCCACGGACGTCGATGCGTGGCGTCGCCAGGCGGAGTCCGACCTGTTCCGCAGCAAGCGATGTCTGGCCCTTGCAGACTTGCTCCGTTCGCGGGCGGCGCTCGATCCGTTTCTGTATCCCAATCCGAGTCGGGCCGGTTTAGCGGCCGCTCTCGATGATGCCGATGGCCGACGGGCGATTGCAGGCATCGTGCGTCGAGCCAAGGCCGAAGCCATCGGAACGGAGATGGCTGACCTCACGGTCTGCGGAGCGATTGCACCGTACAACTCGCTGCTCGGGGGCAAGCTCGTCAGCATGCTTGCCGTGAGTCCGTCCGTTGTTCTCGCCTATAAGCAGCGATACGCCGACTACGCCAGCGTCATCGCTTCGTCCATGGCTGGTCGCCCAGTGCGGCGACGAGCGAATCTGGTCTTTGTGGGCACGACCTCCCTTTACGGCTCGGGGTCAAGTCAGTACAACCGGGTGCGCATACCCGCCGAGGTGCTGGGAGGTAAGAGCACCGTTGAGTTTCGGGAGTTGGGGAGGTCCCGATCATTTGGCACGTCGCATCTCTCCCGGCAGACGGTCACTGCCCTCGTTCGACTGTCTGAGCAAAGCCGGACCGGTATCCGCGTCAACAGCATCTTCGGCGAAGGAGTGAACCCCAAGCTCCGCAAGGTGCGTGATGGTATCGATCTGCTGGGGTGGCCGTCAGAGGACCTGTTGATGCATGGTCGCCAGAGGATCGTGTACGGCGTGAATCTGGTCTCGAATCTGCTGCCGTATCTGATCGATGCTGAGGCCGAGCCGCACTATCTCTTCCGACGAAACCTCAAGGACGACGTCGCGAAGATCTCCGAATGGTGGATTCGACGCTGGCTCTCGCCACGCGTACAGTCCGCCGATGTGCTGGCCGCTGTGGCGGAGCACCGCGTCGAGCGTCCAGTTCGCCATGGCGCCCGTGTCCCGTCGATCGCTCCGTCGGACGTCGACTAGTCCGACCGAATGACCTTGAAGACCTCTGAGACATGGGTCAGGGTGCCGATCGGTAGCGATGCCTCTGGATCCTCCTCGCGGTGCAGATTGAGCAGTCGTAGGTGGTCTCCGACCTTGAAGGGCACCGTCTCAGAGGACGTCCGCAACAGAAACGACGCATCGTCGATCATTGCGGCCAGTAGCCAGCTCCGGGCGCCATTCTGCTTGGTCACGGTACCCTCGAAATCGAACCAATCCGTCTCAGTCCCGGTCGTCTCGAGCGCATTGGTCAGTTCGACTCGGCTCCAATACTCGTCGCACAGCTGACGGACGCCGCACAGTCCGCACATAGCTGGGTCGGGGTAAGCCGGAGGCGGTCGTTCGCGCAGTGCCGTCTCGGCGATGTGAATCTGCCCTGCCGTCGTAGACGCAAGATCCCCTGAGGGGATCCCCATTGTTGATCCACCCGCTATGCGAGTGCTAACTGTTGTTGGTTGAGCCAGGCTTCGACGAACTCGACCGGGGTGAGCCAGCCGTGAGCGCTGTGGGGCCTGTTGATGTTGTAGTCGATTCTCCAGTCCTCCAGGAGGACCTTGGCCTCGAGCAGGGAGTCGAAGCGCTGGCCGTTCAGGTACTCGTCGCGTAGACGACCGTTGAACGACTCGATCCAGGCGTTCTGCCACGGGGACCCCGGGTCGATGAAGACGGTGTCGGTGCCGTTGAAGCGGCACCAGTCGGCCACCGCATAGGCGATGAACTCGGGGCCGTGGTCGAAGCGCACATAGGCCGGTGCGCCACGCTCGGCGGCCAGCCGCTCGAGGCAGGCCACCACCCCGTCGGCGTCGATGGATCGCTCGGTGTCAATGGCCAGGCACTCACGGCTGCATTCGTCGATGACGTTCAAGAGCTTGAGCACCCTCCCGTCGGACGTTTGGTCGAACTGGAAGTCGAGGGCCCAGACGACGTTCGGCCGGATCGGGCAGAAGGCCCCGACGTTCACCCCGATGCCCCGCAGCGGGCGCTTCTTCTTCCGATAGGGCACCCGCAGGCCTTCGACCCGCCAGAGCCGGTGGATCCGCTTGTCGTTGACCCGCCAGCCGGCGTCTCTGGCCGCCCTGGCGGCCCGCCTCCAGCCCCAACGGGGCCGGCGGAGAGAGAAGTCCCGCAGGAAGGCTCGCAGCGCCAGCTCGTCGTCGGTCGGGACCGGAGGCGGGAGGCGCTGGGTGGAGCGGGGCTGGCCGACGACCCGACAGGCCCGTCGTTCTTTCACCCCGAACTGCTCTTGGAGGGCCACCACGGCCCTCCGGCGGCGGTCCGGGGTCAGAAGTTTCCCCGGTTCAGCTCCTTCAGCATGTCGATGTCGAGGGCCTGG
>DATATM010000019.1:0-148140 GCA_036268775.1 Acidimicrobiales bacterium
CGAATGGTGCAACTCGTTCATGAAACCCGCCAGGGCATCGACCTTCATGCGCCCAATTCAATCAGGGGGGTGTTACACCTGAGGGCCCATTTCCGTTGGTCACCTTGCACGAAACCTTGCACGAAACCTTGCAGAATCCGCGTTGCGATCAAAGAAATATTGGAACTCCGTCAGCCGCCCTCAGCCGACAATTGACAGCAGCAATTAGGGAGCCGCGTCCAACTGATGCGACGCGCCGCTCCTGGCAAAAATCGCCGCCGCGAGCAGGACAGCTACCGCGACCGCCGTCAACGGGATCGTGGCCCCTTGATGGAGGAAGAGAATGGCTCCGATGAACGCACCGGCCAACATCGCCGCCACCGCGGTGGTCCGTCGCCCTACCTTTGGGTTGTTGCCCCCCGCCAAGGTCGAATCCGCCGCCAACCCGGTCAAGGTCATGGTCAGCACGGTGGTGGTCACGTCCGGCACCGCCAGGCGGCGGATGGTGGAGTTCCGGACGCCCATCGCAAAGGCCAGCAGGGCGATCACCGCGTAGCGCGGCCACCCCGAGCCAATGGTGGACGTTGATGAGGCAACCGCGGCCGCTCCCCCCGAGAACACGCCTTCGACGGCCATCGCCGTGAGTAGCCACTGCCGTCGGGAGGTGATGTGCAAAGTGAGACGGCCGGCGCAGGCGGCTCCGACCAGAAAACTTCCGAGGGAGGCCAGGCTGGCGGAAATGGAGAAGCCTGGTGCACCGGCGGCGGCAAATCCCAAGAGCACAACATTGCCGGTCATGTTGGCGGTGAACACGTGCCCGAGGCCGAGATAGCTCACCGCGTCCACCAGTCCGCTGACGACCGTCAGTACGGTGAGCGTCCACAGCAGCATCGTCGAGGGTCCGGCCTGGTCCGTCATGCCCGAGCGCCCTCACGGTAGGACCGGGAGCCCCGATGGTCCCCGACGGACGACAATGGGCTGGGGGCTCCCCCGCCGGAGGCGGCCGTGACGAAGGTGATGGCGCGAGCCATCGATTGAACGTATCGCGTCCCCAAGCCACCGCACCGACTGAGGTTCCAGCCGCCGCACGAACCAGGCATGCCCAGGACCTGGGAAATGCCTCCACTACATTTCGCCGGATGGGTCTGATGAATGTGGAGTTCGCCGCTGGAGTCAGTAGCTCGTCACGGGTCGCCAGGTGAGCCCAGAGGAACGAGAGGCGGTTCCGCCCTCGTCCGACCCGGCGCCGGAGAGTCGAACCCTGTTCCAGATCCACGACTGGAGGGACCCGGCAGTCGTCGGAGTGGCATTGGTGGCGATCGCGGTGGGCTTCGGCCAGTTCGGGCTCACCGCCACCCTTGGCAATGTCGCCCGTCATTTCGGCCACTTGGCCGCCCATGGTACGACCATCAGCGATCAGGCCGGACTGTCGGGAACTCGGCTGGGCCTGGGACTGGCAGTGGTCCGACTCGCATCGCTGGGCGGCATGCCCCTCGCCGGGTTGGCCGACCGCCTCGGGCGGCGTCGGGTCCTCCTGCTGGCCTGCGGCGTCGGGCTGGCCGCCACGGCCGCTTCCGCCGCCGCCCCGAGCTACTGGTGGTTTGTGGTCGTCTTCGCCCTGGGGCGCCCATTCCTGTCGGCCGCGTCGGCCCTGGCTCAAGTGGAGGCCGCCGAGCAGACCGGATCAGCCCAACGGGCGGCAGCCGTTGCCCTGGTGGCCGCCGGCTACGCGGTCGGTGCCGGCGCCACCGCCATCATCTATGGACTGGCCGGCAATGCCCTCGGCTACCGGGGCATCCTGGTGTTGGCCCTGGCTCCTCTGGTGGGGCTTCCCTTTGCCGCCCGCTGGGTCACCGAGCCCGATCGTTTCGTCCGGGCCGCGTCGGTCCCGCGTCAACGCCAACCAATCCTCGGCGCCGTTGCCCGACCCTTCCGAGCCCGCCTGGCTGTGGTCGTCGCGCTGGCTTTCTCCCTCGGCGTGATCACCGGACCCGCCAACACCTTCGTGTTCCTCTACGCCCAAAATGTCCACGGGTTCTCCGGGATTGCAGATTCCGCCATGGTGGTCGGAGCGGGGGCCCTCGGCCTCGCTGGTCTCCTCACCGGTCGCTGGCTGGCCGACCGGGTCGGCCGGAAGCCGACCGCGATGGGAGCCATGATCGGGATCGGTGTCTTCGGCATCCTCTGTTACAGCGGGAGCCCGGTGGCGATGGTGGTGGGGTATCTGTTCGGCATCGCCGTCGGCGGGGTCATCGCTCCGTGTGCCGGGTCCTTCGTCAATGAGCTGTTCCCGACCTCGGTCCGGGCTTCGGTGGCTGGCTGGAATGTGGCCGGCTCGGTGCTGGGGGCAGTGGCCGGCTTGTTGGCCTTCGGGGCGGTGGCCGATGTGGCCGACCGGTTCGGTCCGGCAGCCCTGGTCACCTTCCTGCCGGCCATGGCGCTGAGCATCCTCTTCCTACTCCTCCCCGAGACCCGGGGTCACGAGCCGGAGTGGTTCTGGCCGGATGCCACCGGCTGAATAACGATGACCGGCCGCCGGATCAGAGGGCTTCTTCCACCCGGTTGCGGCCCAGTTCCTTGGCCCGGTACAGGGCTTTGTCGGCTTCCTCCAGCACATCGGCGGTGGATCGGCCGTGAAAGGGGTGGAGCATGGCGAGGCCGGCGCTGAACGTCAGCAGGCCAGTCGGATCTCCGGCATGAGGAATGGCCAGCTGTTCCAGTCCGATGCGCATGCGCTCTACCGCTTGAGCCCCGGTCGAGAGTGACTGTTCGGGGAAGATACAGAGGAATTCTTCGCCGCCATAGCGGTACACCCCGTCGCCCCCTCGGGTGTGAGCCTGCAACTGGCCCGCCACCACCTGCAGCACCCTGTCGCCGGCCAGGTGGCCGTAGGTGTCGTTGTACGACTTGAACTGATCGATGTCGATGATGGCCATGCAGTACCGGTGCCCGTAGCGCCTCACCCGGGCCTCCAACTGTTCGAGATCCTCTTCGAGGGCGCGCCGGTTGACCAATTCCGTCAGCGGGTCCCGTCGGGCGATCTGGGTGAGTTGTTGGTTCAACCTCTCGAGTTCGGACTGCTGGTGGGCCAGCTGGCGGTGCAGCGACGTCACCCGGTCGGCAGCGACCATCCGGGCCTCGAGCTCGAAGGGGTCTAGCGGCTTGACCAGGTAGTCGTCGGCGCCGGCATCCATACCTTCGAGGATCTTCTCGAAGCCTCCGTGGCCGCTCACCATGACGAAATAGGTGTAGTCGACCGCGGCGATCGCCCGGATGTTCCGGCAGAGTTGGATGCCGCTCAATCCGGGCATGGTCCAATCACTGATGACGACATCCGGTCGCCAGGATCGAAAGACATCCCAGGCCTCTTCGCCGTCGTTCACCGCATGGCAATCGTGACCCAGGATCTCCACCGCGGTCTGCGCGGTGATCCGTGAAATCGCGTCGTCGTCCGCCACCAGGGTCCTCATCGGGTCAGTCCGGCCGAACCGAGGTCGCGATGGATCGATGCCAGTGGAGCCGGGAGCGGTCCGGGACTCACCGCTTCGCCGGTCGCAGTGTGGGCGCCGACGATCGCACCGGCCCGGGGTGCGGAGGACGATCGCACCGGCTGGGCGGAGTGGATGGAGTGGATGGAATGCAAAGAAGTTTGGACAACATGGGCCGCCTCTTGGCTGTCATATCCGGCTGTCGTGGAAACGTTTCCTGTCTTCCCATGACAAGTGGTAGGTGAGTGTGCGGGCCAGCTCCCGGTATTCGAATTCCACCGCGTGGAGATCCGATTCGGCGCCGGACAGGTCGTGGGCCGTCGCCTTGCGCTCCAGCCGGTTGCACGACAGGGTCAGGCGCCGGTCGCCCAGTCGGCTGGCATTCCGGCCCAGGTCGTGGGCCATCCGGCCGACTTCGACCGCGTCACCCGTGGTGAAGGCCTTCCGCAGCTCGACGAGCTGGGGGTCCCCATCCAGGACGAACTGGATGCCGAGGTCGACGGAGAGGTCCTCCACGTCAAGCTCGGAGGACTGCCGCGTCCGGTCAGCCACCCCGGACACGATCGAGGATCCGTTGCGACTTCCGCTGTCGATGGTCCGATCCACCAGGGCCACCAATGCGTCCTTGCTCACCGGCTTGGAGATATAGGCGTCCATGCCCATGGCCAGACAACGGTTGACATCTTCCTCCCGCGCCCCGGCGGTCACCGCAATGATGGGGGTGAACCGCCCCGGACCTTTGAGCGCCCGGATGGCGGCGGTGGCTTCGTAGCCGTCCAGTTCAGGCATCTGACAGTCCATCAGCACGGCGTCGTAGCGGTTGACGGCGACCGCCCTCACCGCTTCCGCCCCGTTGACGACGGTGTCGACTCGATAGCCGCCGCTGGCGAGCATGGCGACGACGACTTTCTGGTTGATTAGGTTGTCTTCGGCCAGCAGCAGTCGCCCCACCTCTGGCCCATCGCCATTCGAGGTCGATCGCTCCGCCACTGCGGCCAGCGCGACGTCGGCCTCGGCCAGCCCCAGGGCGACCCGCAGACACACCAGCAGCTCCTCTGGCTCCGCCGACTTGGACAAGTGGGCGCAGACTCCGGAGGGGGCGACGGTCCCCGCCTCCGAGCAACGTCCGGATTCACTGACGAGGACCACTCGGGCCGTGATGGCCGGATCGGACTCGATGGCGTTCTTGACCTCCACCCAGTCCATGCCCGGTATCGACTGGTCGAGAAGGGCGATGGCGAAGGGTCGACCCTCGAACGCCGCCGTCCGGAGTCTCGTCAGGGCGGCGTCGCCGGAGTCGGCAGTGCTCACCGACAATCCGAGCTCGGTCAGGTGTTGGTGAAGGGTACTGCGAGAACCGACATCGTCGTCGACAATCAGAGCCCGGAACCGGACGGCGCCGGCATACGGCGACAACCAGGCCTCTGACTTCTGCTCCGTCGAAGTGCGAACGCGGATGGTGAACCAGAAGGTGCTGCCTTGTCCGACCTGGCTCCACACCCCGCAGTCGCCTCCCATCAGGCCGACCAGTTGGCCGCTGATCGATAACCCGAGGCCGGTCCCTCCGTACTTGCGGGAGGTCGACATGTCGGCCTGCACGAACGGGTGAAAGATCTGGTCAAGCTTGTCGGCGGCGATGCCGTCCCCGGTATCGGCGACCTCGAAACGAAGAACGGCTTCGCCATCCACCGACTCCGACTCGAAGACCCGGACGCCAATCTCGCCGGTCCTGGTGAACTTGATGGCGTTGCCGATCAGGTTGATCAACACCTGGCGGACCCGAACCGGGTCGCCGCTGACGATGATCGGGACCGATTCATCGACAACGGCCGCCAGCCTCAGCCCCTTGGTCTCCGCCGGCCGGCCCAGCAGGTCCAGGACATTGTCGACCACCGTCTGCAGGCTGAATTCGACGTCCTCGATCTGCAGCTTCCCGGCTTCGATCTTCGAAAAGTCGAGGATGTCGTTGATGACCGTCAGGAGGGCTTCGCCGGAGGTCCGCACCGTCTGGGCGTAATCGCGCTGGATGACGTCGAGGTCCGTGTCCAGCAGGAGGTCATTCATCCCGATGATGCCGTTCATCGGCGTTCTGATCTCGTGGCTCATATTGGCGAGGAAGTTCGACTTGAGTTGCGACGCCTCATTGGCCTGATCGGCCATGTCCTCCAGCTGGCGCTCGAACTGCTTCCGATCGGTGATGTCGAGGTAGTGAACCAAGAAGTGGTCGGGACCGCCGTTGGTCTCGTGAACCCGCACGGCCCTCATCACGCACCAGACGACCTGCCCGTGGGCGTGGATGAAACGCCGGGTGTACTTGAAGTGCTCGATATCGGTGGTGGGTAGGACCTCGAGGACCTGCCGGACCACCTCTGAGTCGTCAGGGTGGCTGATCTCGTAGGGGGTCATGGCACACAGCTGTTCGGCGGTGTAGCCGAGGATCTCGCAGAGCGCCGGGTTGACTTGGCGGAAATGGCCTTCCAACGTCAGTTCGGCCATGCCCACCGGGGCCAGATCGAATGCCGCCCGCCAGCGCTCCTCGGAGGAGATCAGCGAGCGCTCGAATTCCTTCCGGCCGGTGATGTCGATGAAGTGGGTCAGGATGTGGGTGACCTGACCGTCTTCGCCGAAGACCGCCGATCCGCTGACATCGCACCAGATTGTCTGGCCTCCCGCGTTGATGTAGCGCCTCTCGTCGTGGAAGATCTGGGTGGACGTCACGTGCTGGTCGGCAATGGCTCGGCGGGCTTGATCCTCGAGCGGTTGGCGGGTGACGTCCAGGTCGTCGGGGTGGCAGACGTCGGCGGGGGTCATGGCACAGAGCTGATCGGCCGGATAGCCGAATATCTCGCAGAGGGCAGGGTTGACCTGCATGAACTGCCCCTCCAAGGAGATCTCCGCCATCCCGGCCGGTGCCCGCTCGAAGGATGACCTCCAACGTTCCTCCGACCTGATCAGATCGCGCTCGCGGTCCTTCAGGTGGGTGATGTCCCGGCAGACGGCCAGGATCTCATCGTGTTCGTCGACGCCAGGGACGACGATGGGGACCACGTCCAGCATGTTCTCCAGCCCCGTCCGGTGGGAGACGAACTCGGTCGACACTGATGTTCCCTCGAAGGCCAACCGGAAGATGCCTTCAAAGAACTCGAGGTCCCCGGGGTCGCTGATCTCCTCCAGGAGCCGGCCGACCATGTCAGGGCCGGTTACCCCGATGTTCTTCAGTCCCCCGCCGGCAACCACGGTCGAGCGCAGCTGTCGGTTGTACACCACGGCCATGGTGTCGGGGAGGTGATCCAACAGGGCGTGGTACCTGGCTTCGCTCACCCGGAGGGACTGCTGGGCGGCGCGTTGAGATGCCAGGTTGGTGGCCATCGCCACACTGCCAGCGTAGGACCCGTCGGCCTCATAGATCGGCGTCGCGGTGAGCTGGACCCAGACCGAACGCCCGTCCGCATCCATGAAGCGGTTTTCGTAGGAGCCTGACCTTCCCGTCCGGCGCACCACCGTCTGCGCTTTCATGACGGCCTGCGCGTCCTCGTCCATGAACTCGAACACGTGTCGCCCGAGGATCTGTCCCTGATCCCTCCCGAGCAACGTCGCCGCCGCGGCGTTGACGAAGGTGAGAATCCCCTCCGCGTCGATCGAGAAGATGGCCTCCCCGGCCAGGTCGACCAGCTTCCGGTACTTGGCTTCGCTGTCATGCAGCTGTCGGCGTTCGGAGCCAACCCGGCGGACCGCCAGCAGGCGGGCCTCGAGCTCGTCGGGATCGAACGGCTTGAGCACGTAGTCCTGGGCACCCTCCCGCAACAGCCGGGCGGCCTCGGCTCTATCGCTCCCGGCCGACAGGACGACGATGGGGATCCACCCGGCCTCCACCGACGACTTCAACTCCGCCAGCATCCGGTGGCCACGCCGGTCAGCCGCTCCGAGGCCGAGGACGATCACGTCGGGTTGGTCCCGCAATGCCACCTCGATGGCATCTTCGGTGGTCGACGCCTCGGTGACCATCCACCCGGAAGCATCGAGGAGATGGCGGGTGTCGAGTCGCGAGACGGCCTCCGTGTCGACGAGCAGCACCCTCGGTTGGTCGCGGTCCGCGAGAGTCTGCTGGAGTGCCATCGCTCCTATCATCGGCATTGGCGAGCTAAAAGTTGAGACATGTTCCAGATCGGCGCAGGCGTGCGACGGCCAAGCCCGGGGACGGTGGGGCGTTGGCTGACCAGCCCCGATGTCGGTAGGCGGCTCCCGGGCCCCCTCGGTTCCTCCAGGTCCCTGGAGCGGGAAATTGTCAATGATCCTGTCAGGAGACTCAAGGTTGGGACAGCACGGGCCGATGAACCGGTCAGAAGGAGCCGTCACTCCCATGCCGGTGGGTGGGGTGCCGGCGGACAGGGTGACGTTGAGCACCGCGGCGAGAGTGTCGGACGCCCGGCGGGACGTCGCTGGATGGTGGTGCCGTTCGACCGGGAGTACGGAGGAACGGATAAGTAGGAGCAGGAGCAGGAGTAGGAAGAGGTTCCAATGACGGACAGAGCCTCACGGGTTATGCGATGGGGCTCGTCCCTGCCCTCCGACCGTGCCGCACGAAGCCGCGACCGGTGAACAGTTCCATGCTCCTGGGTGACCGATACCAGTGTTCACGGCTACTCAAAGAGGGCCACGGGGTGGATACCTACCTGGCCAAGGACTCACAGGCGTACGGCGCCCAGGTGGTGGTCAAGCTCCTCCACCTCGACTCGGTCGCCCCCGCGGTGCGCATTCGGCTGGAACACGAAGCCGACGTCCTCTCCCGGTTGGGCGACTCGACCTTTCAGCCGCTGCTCAACTATGCCAGCGACAGCGAGCACCTCTATTTCGTCCAGCCCTACCTCCCGGGCCAGGACCTCGCCGCTCGCCTGGCCGATGGCCCCGTCTCCGTCGCCAGTACCCTGATCATCGCCGGTGATCTACTCCGCGCCCTCGACCGTGCCCACAGCCACGGCATCCTGCATCGGGACATCAAACCGGCCAATGTGATCGTTCGGGGTGTCGACCCGATCGAGGGCGCCTCCCTGATCGACTTCGGACTCGCCCGCAGCACCTCCCTCGACCCGGCCCTGCGGGACCAGGCCGTCGGGACCGCCCGCTATCTGGCCCCCGAGGTGGCCGGCCTGCTCGACTCCCCCGTCGACGAACGTTCCGACCTCTACTCGTTGGGGGTCCTCCTCTACGAGTGCCTGGCCGGCCGGCCGCCATTCGAAGGATCGGACGTCGGCGAGGTCCTCCGCCAGCACCTGAGCATGCCGGTCGCCAGTTTCGCCGAAGCCGGGATCGTCGCCCCCCGGGCTCTGGAGGCATTGGTGCTCCGGCTGTTGGGCAAGGAGCCGGGTCAGCGCTACCAGACGGCATCGGCGGCGCAGTTCGACGTCGAACAGATTGCCGCCGGTCTGGCCCGGGGCGATACCGACCCGCCGGTGGTCATCGGACTCCGCGACGTCCGCTCGATCCTCACCGCTCCGGCCTTCGTGGGTCGGGACGAGGAGCTCGCCTACCTCAGCAGTCACCTGCAGGCGGCCAGCCGAGGAGACGGAGGACTGGTTTTCATCGCGGCTGAGTCGGGCGGGGGCAAAACCCGGCTGCTGGAGGAATTCGCTGGCCGGGCTGCCCGGTTGGGGACATGGATCCTGCGAGGGCAAGCCGTCGACCAGGCGGCTCAGCGTCCGTATCAACTCCTGGAAGGGGTGGCGGCCGGCATCGGGCAGGCTGCCGCCACTGATCCGGCCCTGGAGGGGAGGCTGCGGGCCCAGCTCGGCGATCGGGCCGAGGCGGTCGCCGTCGCCCTTCCCGAACTCGATGGGCTGCTCGGAAGAGTGTCGGAGATTGAGCTTCCCGAGGCCTACGGCGAGGTCCGCAGCGTCGCCGCCCTCTCCGTGCTGTTGAACGCCCTCGGCACCGTGGGCCACCCCGCCCTGGTCGTGCTCGACGATTGCCAATGGGCAAACGGCATCACCGTCAAACTCCTCCGGGAATGGCAGAACGAAGCCGACCGCTTCGGCAGCCATGTGATGTTGGTGGCCGCCTTCCGTTCCGAGGAGGTGGAGGAGGACCATGCCCTCCGCCGGGTCGCGCCCCAGGCGATCCTTTCCCTCAAAGCCCTGACCCTTCCCCAGATCAGCTTCATGGCGCAGTCGATGGCCGGACCGTTGCCCGACGAGGTGGTCGCCACCGTGGCCCAGCTGGCGGAGGGCAGTCCGTTCATGGCTGCCGAGGTGCTGCTGGGGTTGGTCGAGTCCGGGGCCCTGTTGCCGGCCAAGGATTCGCCCTCAGGCTGGCGGCTCAACCAGGTCGCCCTGGCCGACGCGCAGACCTCCCGGCGGGCGGCCCTGTTCTTGGTCAAACGCCTCCAGCAGTTGTCGCCGGATGCGCTGCAGCTCCTCTCCATCGGTGCGGTGCTCGGAAAGGACTTCGACCTCCTGCTGGCCATGGAGCTGGCCGCCCAGCGGCCGGGTCAGGCGGTGCCGGCGTTGGACGAAGCCCGCCGCCGGCGCTTTGTCTGGGTGGACGAAGCCGGGGGGCGTTGTCAGTTCACCCACGACAAGCTCCGCGAGGCACTCCTCGACCGCCTTCCCACCGAGGAACGAACCGGGCTGCACCTGCGGGCGGCTGAGCACATCGAGGCGGTCGATCCCGAACGCGTCTTCGAGCTGGCCTACCACTTCGACGCCGCCGGTGCCTCCGCCCAGGGCTTGCCCTACGCCCTCGCCGCCGCCGAGCACGCCCGCCGCCAGTACACCCTCGACGTCGCCGAAGCCCACTACCGGATGGCGGAGACCGCGGTTCCCGACGAGGACGTGGCCACCCGGGTCCAGGTGGCCGAGCGGCTGGGCGATGTACTGACCCTGCGGGGTCAGTACGAGGAGGCGGTGGCCAAGTTCCAACACGCCCTCGACCTCGCCTCCGACCCACTCGCCCAGGCGGCGTTGGAGGGGAAGCTGGGCGACGTCGCCTTCAAGTGCGGCGACATGGGGACGGCCCGGAGCTCGCTCGAGAACGCCATCCGGCATCTGAGATTCCGGGTTCCGCGAACCCGCCTGGGGCTCGGCGCCGCCCTGTTGTGGGAGGCCATGGTCCAGATCGCCCACACCCTCCTCCCCGCCCGCTCCGTCGGCCGCCGGTCCCTCGACAACGCCGACCGTGAGTTGCTGGCCATGCGGCTCTACAGCCGGCTGGCCTACCTCCACTGGTTCCACAGTGGCCTGATCCGGTGCGGTTGGGCCCACTTGCGGGAATTGAACCTGGCCGAGCGCTATCCCCCTACCCCCGAGCTGGCCCAGGCCTATTCGGAGCACGGCCCGGTGATGACGATGATCCCCTGGTTTGCCCGGGGCACCAATTACGTCAAGCGGTCACTGGCGATTCGCACCGAGCTCGGGGACGTCTGGGGGCAGGGTCAGTCGCTCAACTTCTATGGGGTTGCCCTCTATGCCGGCTCCCAGTACCTCGAGGCGATCGAGAAGTGCAACGAAGCCAGCCGCCTCCTCGAGCGCACCGGCGACCGCTGGGAGGCCAACACCAGCGCCTGGAACACCGCTTTCTGCCTCTATCGGTTGGGGGAGCTCGGACCGGCGGCGGAGGCCGCCCGTCAGGTGCACGAGGCGGCGCTGAAGATCGGAGACCAGGCGGCGGCGGGAATCTCCCTGAGTGGATGGTCGCGTGCCCTGGAAGGGGATCTTCCGGAGGCCGTCATCCAGGCCCAGCTTCAGCGCGACGACGAAGACGCCAACACCAGCGTCGAGGTCCGGCTGGCGGAGGGGGTGCGGCTGCTGAGGGCAGATCAACCGGCCCAGGCCGTAGAGGTACTGGAGCAAGCCCGAGCCATCGTGCGGAAAGCCTGGCTCCGGCAGGAGTATGTGGCGCCGGTGCTTCCTTGGCTGGCCACCGCCCTCCGAGTCGAGGTCGAGAGCGCTCCTCCCTACGAGCTTCCCGCCCGACGCCGCAAGCTTCGAGAGGCAGCGCGGATGGCCCGAAAAGCCGCCCACCTGTCGCGATTCTACAAGAACAATCGCCCGCACGCCCTCCGCGAGCAGGCCCTGCTGGCGGCCATGGCCGGTCACGCCCGCAAGGCGCGACGCCGCTTCGACGCCAGCCTGGAAGTGGCCCGCCTCCAAGGGGCGCGCTTCGAGGAAGCCCAAACCCTCCAAGCGGCCGGCCGTACCGGTCGCCAGCTCGGTTGGGACGGGGCCGACCGGGATCTCCAGGCGTCCGAGGCCCTGTTGGCCGAACTCCGTCCGGTCCCGGCCACTCTCGATTCCGATGCCGAGATGGAACTGCCCACCCTGGCGCTGGCCGAGCGGTTCTCCACCCTGGTGGAGGTCGGTCGCACCATCGCCTCAGTGACCGCCCCGGAAGCCGTCTACGACGCGGTGCACTGGGCGGCGATGACGGTCCTCCGCGGCGACCAGTGCCGGGTGTTCGAGGTGAGGAGTGGGGATCCGGAGGAATTGGTGACGATGTCGGGTGAGGATGTTGACCACCTGAGCCGGACCGTCATCCGTCGGGCCCTCGAAGCCGGTGGTCCGGTGATCTCCGGACTCGGAGAAGGCCTCGACAGCGCCGAGAGCCTGGTGCTCTCCGACGCGAGGTCGGTACTCTGCGCGCCGATCGTCTGCGAGGGTGTCCCCCGGGCCTGCTTCTATGTGACCCACGGCACGGTCGGTGGCCTGTTCGGTGCGGAAGAGCTGCAGCTGGCCTCTTTCATCTCGACCCTGGCCGGAGCCGCCCTCGAGCATGTGGCCGGGAGCGAGGCCCGGTTCCGGTCGCTGGCCCAGAACTCCAGCGACGTGATCACCATCATCGACTCGGAGGGACTGATCACCTACCAGAGCTCCTCGGTCGAGCGGGTGTTCGGCTACCCCACCGGCCTGACCGGGACCCTCCTGACCGAGTGGATCCATCCGGAGGACGCAGCCCACACCATCGATTCGGTGGCCGCCGCCCTGCGTGACGAGAACACCAACCTGATCCTCGAGTGCCGCATCCGGGCCTACGACGGAACCTGGCTCCACGCCGAGACCACCCTCACCAACCTGCTGGACGACCCGAGCGTCCGAGGGGTGGTCCTCAACACCCGAGACGTGAGCGAGCGGACCCTCGATCACGAGGACCTGCAACGCGCCCTCTCCCTCCTCACCGCCACCCTCGAGTCCACCGCCGATGGGATCCTGGTGGTGGATGGCGGGGGGAAGATCGCCAGCTTCAATCGCAAGTTCCTGGCCATGTGGAGCATCCCCGTCGAGATCATCGAGGCCCGGGACGACGACCAGATCCTCTCCTACGTGATGGGGCAACTGGTCGACCCCCAGGCCTTCTTGGCCAAGGTCGGGGAGTTGTATCTGGATCCCTCGGCGGACAGTTCTGACGTCCTGGAGTTCAAGGACGGTCGGGTCTTCGAGCGCTACCCCAAGCCGTACCGGATCGAACAGGCGGAAGTCGGGCGGGTGTGGAGTTTCCGGGATGTCACCGACCATCGCCGGGCCAAGGCCGAGCTGGAGACAGCCCGGGACGAGGCGATGGAAGCTTCCAGGCTGAAGAGTGAGTTCTTGGCCAACATGAGTCACGAGATCCGCACCCCGATGAACGGGGTGATCGGCATGAGCCGCCTCCTCCTCGATACCGAGCTCGACCGAGAACAGCAGGACTACGCGGAGACGGCAAGTTCGTCGGCCGAAGCCCTGCTGACCGTCATCGATGACATCCTGGACTTCTCCAAGGTCGAGGCGGGCATGCTCGACCTCGAACGGGTTCCGTTCGATCTGCATTCGGTGGTGGAGGAATGCGCGGTCCTCCTGGCCCCGCGAGCCCAGCAAGCCGGATTGGAGCTCACCTGCCTGGTCGAACCGACCCTGCCGACCGAGCTGCAGGGCGACCCCGGCCGATTGCGTCAGGTCCTGTTGAATCTGCTCAGCAATGCGGTCAAGTTCACCGCGGAGGGAGAGGTGAATGTCACCGCCCGGGCGGCCGGCAAAGCCGAGCACGGGATGCTGCCGGTCGAGATCGAGATCCGGGACACCGGAATCGGGATGCCGTCAGCCAGCTTGGAGCATTTGTTCGACGCCTTCACCCAGGCGGACTCTTCGACCACTCGCCGTTACGGAGGAACCGGCCTCGGCCTGGCGATCTCCCGCCAACTGGTGGAGCTGATGGGCGGCACGCTGACAGTGGCCAGCCAGCCGGGGGCTGGCAGTTCGTTCACGACCGTCATCCCGTTTGTTCTCGGAGCCGGCCCCGCCGACCCAACCGAACCGCCGCCCTTGGATGAAGTACTCGTCTTGATCATCGACGACAACCTGACGAATCAGCGGGTCCTGCAAGAGATGGTGGAGGGATGGGGAGGCACCGCGGTGACGACCGGCGCCGCCACCGAGGCAATGGCGCTGCTGCGCGAATCCCGCCAGCAGCCCGCTTCTTTTGATGTGGTGCTTACCGACCTGCATCTGCCCGACATCGATGGCTACGGGGTGGCCCGCCTGATGCGGGCGGATCCGGAGCTCTCCGCCATCCCGATCCTGATGCTGGTCAACTCGACGGGACGCGGCAACGTCGGGGGAAATGAAACCACCGGGATCGCCGGGTACCTGACCAAACCGGTGCGCTCAGTCCAACTGCGGGTCGCACTCGAACAGGCGCTCGAAGCCGCCCGCGCCCATACCCTCGGCGAGGACACCCACCGCAGCATCGCCGACCCCGCCGGCGAGGAAGACCTCGCCCAACCGCCCCCCACCCAACTGAGTGGTGCCAACCAGGGGGCGGAGGTCGATCCCGGTCCGGCCGGGATCCCGGCCCGGCGCCCTTCTCCGGTCGGATCGCTTACGTTATTGCTCGTGGAAGACAACGTGGTGAACCAAAAGGTGGTTCTCGCCCGCCTCTCCCGCCTGGGTTACACGGCCGATGTGGCCGTCAACGGGGCCGAGGCGCTCGAACGCCTCGAGCACCATCGCTATGCCGCCGTGCTGATGGACTGCCAGATGCCGGTCATGGATGGCTACGAAGCCACCTCCCGCCTCCGCCGCATCGAGGGATCCGGCCGGCACACCCCGGTCATCGCGCTCACCGCGCTGGCGATGACCGCCGACCGGGCCCGGTGCATCGCCGCCGGCATGGACGACTACCTGGCCAAGCCGGTGCAGGTGGAGGACCTGGTTGCCGCGCTGGACCGATGGGCACCGCTGGATGGCGCTCCTCCGGTCGAGCCCACCTCCACCCAAGGAGACGCTGCTCCAGACGACGCGGTCGAGGCCGACCATCAGCCGCCCGATCTCGACCAGGCGATCATCATCGGGTTGCGCGATCTGGGCGGCATCGCCCTCCTCGAAGAGCTCGTTTCGCTGTTCCACGATGAGGTGGGCAAGCACCTGGTCGAGATGGATCGAGCCGTCGAGAACCAGGACCCGGTGGCGCTGCGGCAGATCGCCCACGCCCTCAGCGGCAGCAGTGCCAACATGGGAGCCAGCCGGGTGGCGGCGGCCGCGGCGGCAATCGAGCGGCTGGCGGTGGCCGGCGACCTCGAACCGGCCCCGGCCCTCATCGCCGACCTCGGGATCCGCGCCCGATGCGCCCTCGATGCCCTGGCCACCGAGACCGGCGGGGCCATCGCCGTCCCCGCCACCCACCTGTGGCCCGGCCCAACCAGCCCGACCCTACCGAGAGGATCGAAATGACAACTCCCCAGGATCCGCCCACCGTCGACCCGCCGGCTCCGCCGCTCCGAGTCATGTTGGTCGATGATGCCCCCTCCACCCGGCGCCTCCTCCGGGCCGTACTCGATTGTGTCGCCTCCCTCGAGGTGGTGGCCGAGGCCGGCAGTGGGAGCCGGGCGATCGCGTCGGCGGAACAGCTCAGCCCCGATGTGATCCTGCTCGACCTGTCGCTCCCTGACGCCGACGGGGCACAGATCCTCCCCGACCTTCTCCGGGTGGCGCCGGAGGCACGGATCGTCATCTTGTCGCAAACCTCCCGGAGCGCCGGGCCCGAACTGGTGGCGGCCGGGGCGACCGGGTTCATCGAGAAGGGGCTGGCCCCCTACGCCCTGGTCGACCAGCTTTCGACCGTCCTCGGCGTGCCCCTGACGGTCGTCTCCGACCTCCCCGAGCCGTGACGCGGATGCGGATGCGGCTGTAGGGTGCCGCGGGGAGGCTCCCAGGAGGTTCGTCCGATGCCCGAATCGCCCACCCCCGATCCCGAGTCCGGGATCATCACCAAGCAAGCGGCCGGGACAGTGGCCGACACCGTCTCGAAGCTCACCGAGCTGGTGGACGCCCGGGGGATGAAGATCTTCACGGTCATCGACCACAGCGGTGAAGCCGAACAGGCCGGGCTCGAACTGCCGGATACCAAGCTCGTCATCTTCGGCAGCCCGGCCGCCGGTACCCCGATCATGCAGGCATCCCGGTTGGTGGCCCTCGATCTCCCGCTCAAGGTCCTGGTGTGGGACGAGGGCGGTCAGACCAACATCAGTTACACCGACCCCGAAGTCCTGGCTGCCCACCACCATCTCAGCAACGATTTGGCGGCTCGGTTGGCCGGCATCGGTCCCCTCACCGACGCCCTCACCGGTTGACCGTCTGGCGCCGAGCCCGGCGCTGACCGAGAGCGCCAGGGTCCCCACCACAAACACAAGCGACAGGCGAGGCCGGACGATATATGATCCGCGGCGGTCGGCATCATGGCCGCGGGTACCAACATGGGAGGACGTCATGAAACGATCTTTCGGGCTTCATAGCCGTCGACTCGGCCGTTTGGTCGCCGCCGCAGCACTGGTGGTGGGGAGCGGGACGTTGGTCGCCCTCTCCATCGCCTCTCCGGCGGCGGCGGCATCGACGCTGAGGGTGTCGACGACCGGGCATGACACCGGCGACTGCACAGAAACCAACTGCCTCACCCTCGGCTACGCCCTGTCCCAGGCCCACGCGGCCAGCACCATCCTCCTGGAGCCGGGGACCTATCCGTCGGCGCAGAACCCGCCGGGCCACTCCGACACCGTGGTCCCGGCGCTGTCCGGGCTCACCATCGCCTCCGACCCTGCCGCCAGCGGGACCGCCTCCAACACCATCATCGACGCCACCGGGGCGGCCAACGGCCTGCTCATCAATGCCGATCAGGTCACTATCAACGGCCTGTCCATCCTGAATGCCGACAATGAGGGCATCTGCATCACCCCTTCGACCCCGTCGATTTCCGGCTGCATGTTCAACCCTGCCGCCTCGCCGGCGCCTCCGGTCAGCGTGACCGGCGCCATCATCGAGAACAACATCGTGAACAACAACGACGCCTGCATCAACCACCCCACGGCCGCCGACTGCCCTCAGCCGCCCAATCCCTTCGATGACTACGGCGAGACCATCCACCTCCAGAGCGTGGCCAACTCGACGGTGTCGGACAACATCGTCGAGAACAACGTCGGGGGCATCCTGTTGACCGACGAGGTCGGGCCGACCGACGGCAACAACCTCAGTGGCAACACCGTGAACAACAATGCCACCGACTGCGGGATCACCCTGGCCGGGCACAGCACCAATGCGGTGTCGACCAGCGGGCCCACCACCGGGCAGCCCCAGCCGTCCCAGGCGGGGGTCTACAACAACTTGGTGGTCAACAACACCGCCAACGGCAACGGCGCCGCCGGCCTGCTGGCCGCCGCCGGAGGCTCGGGCTCGGCCGTCTACAACAACACGTTCTCCGGGAACACCGCGGTCGGGAACGGGCTGGCCGGGATGACCATCCACAGCCACGCCCCCCTCCAGGACATCAACGGGAACGTGGTGACCAACAACAACTTCAGCAACGACGCCCTCCACGGCGGGCCGGGTGGCGGGCCCGGTGACGTCGAGGGGCCGCCGGGGAGCGCCAACCTCACCCAGACTGCCGGGATTCAGGTCCTCAGCGTCTTCGCCCCGCTGACCGGCACGGTGATCCAGGGCAACACCATCACCAATGTCTTCTACGGCATCTGGCAGTCTGACCTGGCATCGTCCAGCGCCATCTCCGGCAACAACATCTCGGTGACCGCCGGAGGCACCCCGATCTTCACGGTGCCGGCGGCCGGCGCCGGGTACTGGATGTCCGCCGGTGACGGCGGGGTGTTCAGCTTCGGCGCCAGCGCCTTCTACGGCGCGGTGCCGGGCTTCATGGGAGCGCCAACCGTGGGTATGGCCCGTACGCCCGACAGCGGCGGCTACTGGCAGGTGGGTAGCAACGGGAACGTGCTGCCCTTCGGAGACGCCACCGTCTACGGAACCCTGCTGGGCAAGGCGCTGAATGCTCCCATCGTCGGCATGGCTGCCACCCAGGACGGGGGTGGCTACTGGCTGGTGGCCTCCGACGGCGGACTGTTCGGCTTTGGTGACGCCGCCTTCATGGGGTCGATGGGCGGCCAGCACCTCAATGCCCCCATCGTGGGGATCGCCGCGACTCCGTCGGGTGGTGGGTACTGGATGGTGGCCAGCGACGGAGGCATCTTCTCCTTCGGTGACGCCAAGTTCTTCGGGTCGATGGGCGGCCAGCGCCTCAACAAGCCGGTCGTGGGCATCGCCTCGACGGCCGGAGCGGTCAACCCGAGCAACGGGTCGATCGTCGGAGACGGTTACTGGCTGGTGGCCTCCGACGGTGGGGTGTTCAACTTCGGCAATGCCGGCTTCATGGGCTCGATGGGCGGTCAGCCTCTCAACAAGCCGATCGTCAGCATCATCCCCGGCCCCTACGCGTTGAACTTCGGCAACTTCTCGCTGCAGGCGACCGGCTACTGGTTGGTGGCTAGCGACGGCGGTGTCTTCAGCTTCGGCAAGGCCAGCTTCTTCGGCTCGCTGGGGTCCCTCAAGCTGGTGTCTCCAGTGAACGCCGCTGCATCGACATAGCCCGCTCCCCTAGCCGGCTTTACCCAGTTCTTCGTCCAGAGCCTGCGCCTCGATGTCCATCCGGCGCAGGAGGCCGGGCACGATCCTCCGCTCCGCCATGCGACCGATGCCCGGCACCGCCACCACCAGCTCGCCGTCGATGCGCCGGAGGGTGCTGCCGCCATCCTCGGTGAGGACGAAGTCGGCGGCACCGTGGAGACGCTTCGGGTCCTTCTCCGCCTCGAACCGGAGGACGCCGGTGCCCGCCAGCTGGTCGACCCGCACCTCCTGGATCCAGGAAAGTCGGCTGGAGCCGAGCAGGCGCTGGGCGATCGGATCGAGGCTCCCCACGTATTCGTAGCGCAGGCGCAACATCGAATCGTCCCCTTTCGCTCCCTCTTCGACCACCTGGGGAAGGCTCAGGTCCGGGAGGGCGAGGTTGAGGTAGAAGGCGGCATTGACCAGGAGGGCGGCCACCGCCGACGGCGACCCTTGGATGCGGTGCTCCGCGTGGAAACGCACACCTACTCCCCGAGGAGACGGGCCTTTTGGGTCTCATATTCGGCATCGGTGAGCATCCCCTGGGTGCGAAGCTGTGCCAGCTGGGTCAGCAGCTGCACCGGGTCCTCCGGCGGGACCGGCGGCGAGGATGGAAGGTCCTGCTGTCCCCGGACGTGCACGGTCGGATTGGCGATACCCATGGCCGCCGCCAACGCCTCTCCCTGGCTGGCCAAGGTGGCCGTGTCGTTCAACGACGAAGGATCCTTGATCACCCCCTCAAGAATCGATTGCAACCGCTGTGGATCGCTTCCGGGGAGGGTGGCAACCATCCCCTCCACCATGCCTTCGACGGTTCCGTCCCGGCCTTGGTCATAGGCGATCTTGGAAGGGTCACTCGGGTCGTAGATCACCGAGACCCCCATCCCGGCGGCGAGGGAGTTGCCAATACCCAGTTGGGCGGTCACCGTGCCTTCGAAGGGGGTTTGCCCCGGAGGCTCCACCCGGACGGTCAACTTCCAGGTGTAGTGCCCTTGGCCGGTCTCCACCATCATGGCCTGGCCGCTGACCGTGTTCCCTCGATCCGCGGTGAGAACCGTGGCTCGGCAGCGCACACCCCCGAGCCGGCGAGCTTCTTGGCCTTGTGCTTCTCGAACATGGTTCGACCCTTCAATGCCAGAGACGGGGTGCGCGAGCCAGAGTCTGGCACACATCCCCTTTCTGACTCCGGGCATCGGTGAGCGCACCAGTGACCCAAATTCGCCGAAGCCGGCGACAGGCATTGCTGGTACGTTGGGCCCGCGACGCCGCACCGCCGCCGCCAACGCGAATACCGAGGGGGAATGGTGCCAGCCAGCAGCTCCTCCCGAGCGGTCCGGTTTCTCACCACGGCTCTCGCCACCATTGCCATCATTGCCCTGATTGGATTCGTCTTCGCCAAGGACACCTCGGTCGGGGCGACCGGCACCACGGTGACCACCGGGAGCCCCCCCAACCGGACCACCAGCGCGAGCGATCCGCTCCGCGGTGTCCTTGCCTATCTCCACACCCGCAAGGGCATCGCCCAGGTGGCGCTCTTCGACAAGGTCACCGGCAAGACCTACCTGGTCTCGGACGGGACCGCCCTGCAATACACCGCCAGCATCGTCAAGGTCGATGTCCTCGCCTTGTGGCTGTGGCTCTATCAGTCGGTGCCCGGGACGATCCCGTCCAACGTGCCGTACTCGATCGAGTACCTGATGCGGAACATGATCACCATGAGCGACAACGCGGCGGCGACCTCCCTCTTCTACTTCGGTGGCGGCTGCAGTGTCCTCACCCAGTTCGACACCTTGATACCCACCCACGACACCCAGGTCGGCTGCCAGACGCCCACCTACTACGGGTGGGGAAACTCCCTCACCAGTGCCGCCGACCAGGTGGCGGTGGTGAAGAAACTCGCCTACGACAACGCGGTGCTCGGGCCGGCAGCCCGGAGCTACGGGCTCAACCTCATGGAGAGCGTCGTGCCGGCGCAACGCTGGGGTGTCACTTGCGGTCCGTGGGGGACCACCTGCAATGGCCCGGACTATGCCAAACCGGTGCCCGGAGTGACAGTGGCGGTCAAGAACGGCTGGAAGTACGTCCCCAGTTGCACCAAGGCGGACGATTCGTGTCGCTGGCAGGTCAACAGTATCGGATGGGTGGAGGGAAAGAACCGGAACTACGTCCTGGCCGTCCTCACCACCGACGACCCCGCGGGGAAGGACTCCTACGGATTCGGCTACGGGATCTCCACTATCCAGAACGTGTCCAAGCAGATCTGGGACAACCTGGCCCGTCTGCCGACCCATTGACCGGATCAATCCGTTCGAGACGTTCGCCCGACCACCGGTAAGCGCCACCCTGCCATTCACTTACGCGCCTGTCGGAGTTTCGCCGATGGTTGCAGATGGGTATTCCCGTGATTACCTTTGGGTTGAAGGAGGGCGGCACGGAAAGGCGGCGAATATGACCCAGCATTCCAAGCGTCAGGCGCTGCGTGCTTGTGACGGCGAGTTCCCGCGTCGACTCCGGCGTGTCCGCCGACTTGGCGCCGTGGTTGCCAGCTGTACGGCGGTCGGCGTCGTCGGGGCGGAGCTGATGTTCGTCGCTACCCCCTCGGCGTTGGCGCAGACGGGCGGTCAACCTCTGTTCGAGACCATCGTGACCGCCGCACCCGCCGTCCTCCACACTTCACCGCTGATGCTAACCCTTTTTGACCTCAGCGCGACACTCAATTGGGTCGCCCCTATCGCCAATGAGCCCATCGTCTTCACTGCCGGAGGAACGACGCTCTGCACCGCCACTACCAATGGCATGGGGGTGGCTTCCTGCGACGTCCTCGCCAATCTGAGCGACGTGACGGCGGTTTTGGCCGCTGGCGGATATACGGCCACGTTCGCCGGTGACCACTCCTTCGCTCCGGGCTACGCCCCATCGAGCGGTAAGGCCGGACTCATCCAGTGAGGTGGCATTCCACGGTTTGGCCCGGCCCTCTGAGACCAACTCCTCTGGGTGGGCGCTAGAGGACTCCAACCTCTGACCTCAGCCGTGTGAATCCGATCCATGCCTGCCTTTGCGACGACACGAAACGACGAATGACAGCGTGACTTGCAAACGATGTAATCAGCAGACGACAGCTGACGACATGAGACGACTGCATTTGTAGGACATTTCATCGGACAGATCTTTCGCCTGAATGGCCAATCCTGTAGTGGCGCCTGCCTTGTGCTTCGTGGGTCTCGGTTGGAGCCGGCCGTCGTCATCCCACCACACCTGCGGCCAGATTCTCGAACAGCTCAACCAGCTCGTCGATCAACGCATCGATGCTCAGGGATAGCTCGCCGCGAGCCCAGGCAAGCCCAATCTGCGTCGACGCCCCAACAAAGGCGTAGGCCCTGAGCCGATTTCGGTCACGATCCTTAGCTTGGTGACCTGAAAGCGCAAACCACGCTTCAACTGCGTTTGTGGCGAAGTCGTCGCGGTGGCCAGCCAGCGGACCGGCGGAGGTCTCGAAGGCAAGAAGGCGAAGGACTCGAGGATCCTCGGTCACCGCGCGGACATAGGCATCTACTGCGAGTCGGATATCGCTGGGACCGCCCGCGGCGAGTGCCGGAGCCACGCGGACCATGAGGTTTGCTCGTACCTCCTCGAACACCGCCTCTGCCAATTCGTCGATCGACTGAAAACTTTCGTAGAAGTAGCGCTTGGTAAGGCCAGCCTCGGAACATACGTCTCCGACCCCTACAGCGGAGATCCCCCTGGTGCCGAAGAGTTCCAAGCCAGCATCGAGCAACTGACGGCGGCGCAGAGCGATGCGATCCAGCGCGCTCACCCCACGGTAGGGGCGGACAACAGTTCCAGCCGGGTCTGGCTCGGTCGCCACTGTCTCATCCTCTCCTAGCCCCATTGTTCAAAATCCATAGTTGACACTTCCAAGTATCAGATTTATAGTCCTTCAAAGTAGATACTAACCAGAGTCAGATTGGGGCGCCTGTCCCCTTATCCCTATCTCCCATAGGAGAGCTGAAAATGACCGCAATCGATGTCAACAGGTTCGACAGCGGAATCCGCGAGGCCGTGCCCATGCCCCTGGACGAGGACGCCCCGGCCAGGTTGGGGCCTGAGTCGCTTGTATGGAAGTATTTCGGCGACATCCGGGTGGCCTTATTGGGCTTCCAGCGACTGGCTGGAACGGAAAACTGCATCGAGCAGTTGGCCAAGGGGGTCGAGGACCACTCGCTGTTCTTCACTGACACCATCGGTCGGGGTCGGCGCACCGGACCGCCGATTGCCAAAACGGTCTACTCCGCTGATCCGCTCTACTGGGGTCGAACGGTTCGCGACTTCCACAAGCCCATTAAGGGAACTATCAGTGACGGGTCGCGTTATCACGCGTTGAACCCCGAGCTGTTCTATTGGGCGCACGCCACCTTTGTCGACCAGGTGATCTACAACACCGACACATTCATCAGACGCCTGACCTATGAGGACAAAGTACAGATCTTCGAGGAGAGCAAGGTTTGGTATCGGCTGTACGCGGTGAGCGAACGGGGACAGCCCGAGAGCTACGACGATTTTCTCAAGTACTGGGACTCGATGTTGGAGCGGTTCGTGCCGACGCCGACCATCATGTACGCCACCGGTTACATCCGAAAGGGTCTCCCCCGCCCCAAGAAGCTGCACAAGATCCCTCTGCCGGTCTGGAAGGCGTTCTCTGCTCCCCTGAACTCGCTGATTCGCACGGTTGTTGTCGGGACGCTTCCCCAGCAGATGCGCGACGTGTGCGATCTCGAATGGGACAAGAGGAAGGAAAAGCGGTTTCAGCGGTTCGCCGCCACCATGCGTGCTCTAAACCCGCTGATCAATCGGCTGCCGGCCAAGGCACGTTATTCACCATGGGCTGCTGAAGCGTGGAAGCGAGAAGGCATAGATCCACGCACACTGAACGGCAGTGGATCGAATTCCAGGTCAATTTCGGCGCCCGAGAGCCAGACCAAGGTCGCGAATCCGAACAAGCCAAAGAAGCCCACGCGCCAGAGCGCGCTGGGGACCCCACCCGAGGGGAGCGGCCTCAAACCGGTGTACGGCACTCTCCTTCCCTCATTGACCGAATTGCTGGCCTTCCGTCGCACTCCGCAAAAGGTGTTCGCACAGCGCCGCGCCACTTTCGGGGACATCAGCTTCCTCAGTACGCCGAACGGCAAACTCGTCACCCCATTGAACCCTGCCGCCTGCCAGGCGGTGGCCTTGAATCGAAGCAAGACCTTCGCCGCCGAGCCGGCATGGGGATTCCTCATTGGCAAGTTCTTCCGTCGTGGCCTTCTGCTCATGGACTTCGAAGAACACCGTTCCCATCGCCTGGTCCTCCAGCAGGCGTTCACCGCCACGCACCTCAAGAGCTACCTGGCGCAGATGCAACCGATGATCCAGCGGCGGGTCGCGGAAATCCCCGACGGCAATCGGGTTCGTTTGCTTTACGAATTGAAGAAGCTGACCCTGGACGTCGCGCTCGAGGTCTTCCTGGGCCTGGAGCTCTCGCCGGCAAAGGCCGATCGGATCAACAAGGCCTTTGTCGATTGTGTAAGTGCGGGACTGGCATTGGTCCGCTACAACATCCCGGGAACACGGTGGTCGAAGGGTGTGCAAGGGCGCCAGGTGCTGGAGCAATTCATGTACGAGCACCTGCCGGCCAAGCGAGCCCAGCGGACGCCGGACCTGTTCTCCACGCTGTGCCACGTCAGCTCCGAGGAGGGACACACCTTCACCGACGACGACGTGGTCAATCACATGATCTTCCTGTTGATGGCCGCGCATGACACGTCCACCATCACCATGACGACCATGGCGTACTACCTGGCGAAGTACCCCGAATGGCAAGGCAAGGCGCGCGCCCAATCACGGACACTGCCAGTCCAGATCAACTACGACGACCTGTCGCAATTCGCGATTCTCGACTCCGTCATGAAGGAATCGCTGCGCCTAAACGCCCCGGTACCAGGTCTGTCCCGTGAGGCGATCGTCGAGACCGAAATTGACGGATACTTCGTGCCGAAGGGCACTCGGGTTGCCGTGATGGCCGTGGCCAACCACTACAACCACGACCTCTGGACCGACCCCGACCGCTTCGACCCCGAGCGGTTCTCGCCAGAACGGGCAGAAGACAAATCGCATCCCTTCGCCTGGATGCCGTTCGGCGGCGGAGCGCATAAATGCATCGGCCTGAACTTCGCACATATAGAGATCAAACTGATCATGCACAACCTGTTGCTGACCCACGAGTGGACGGTGCCGAACGACTACCAGTGGAAACTCGACTACACCACTTTGCCGGTACCCAAAGATGGCCTGCCCGTGCGACTGCGGAGGATGTCAGCACCTGCCGAGATAGCCACAAACGGCGATCTTCACACCCAAGAACCGGAGGAATTGCGTGTCACAAGTCAGTCAGAATCTCAGCGAACTGTCCGCCCTTGAAGGACATTGGTCCCTCGACCGGGACAGAACGACTATCGAGTTCCATACGAAGATCATGCGGGTCATACCGGTGAGAGGAACGATCAAGGCGATTGAGGGCGGCGCCCGCGTCGGCACCGACGGAGCCATCGATGGGAATTTGATCCTCGATGCGGCCACGATCGACACGGGCATGAAGAAACGGGATGCCCACCTGCGTACCGCCGACTTCTTCGATACGGACAGACATCCAACAATTGCGTTCACAGCCCAGTCAGCTCGCAATATCCCTTCGGGAGGATTTGAGGTGGTGGGAAGCCTGACCATCCACGGCCAGACTCAGCCCCTCATCACCTTTGTCGAGATACAACACGTCCCAACCGAAGTGAGCATCTCGGCGAACATCGATCTGGATCGAACGGCATGGGGTGTTGGCCGGACACGCCTCGGTCCGTCGACCACGGCTCGTGTCGTGATTAAGGCACGCTTTATCAGGGAGTGAAGGCCATCCGAAATTGTCGAGTGCGGTGCGTCCACGTCACCTTTTGGCTGGAACAAGACCTGAACCCATAAAGCGATTCTGACCAGGACTTTCAAGTGGGCGCTAGAGGACTCGAACCTCCGACCTCAGCCGTGTGAATCCGTTCTAAGGGCGCGAGTGGGAAGACGGGAGACGGCCTACGACGTCCTGACCAGGGATGATTACGGCGATGGAAGATGCCCGACGACAGGTAACGGCGGGGGTTGTAGGGCATTTTGTAGGGCAAGATTCCCGGCGAATACCTCAGCCGTGGCGGGCTGAGGCTCTGCTCTAGCTGGTTCGTACCCTCCAAGAGTCGTCACGTGACGGCAAAAACGAGAGGGAAAGACCCCATGTTGGAACCAAAGCTGCACCAGATCGCATCCGAGTTGCAGGCCGTTCAGAACAGGCTGAGTCCTGGGCCGGTCGACGACGCGGCCACTATCGACCTCCGAGCTACCGTCTCAGCGGTTGCCCGCAACGTCGTGGAGCTGGCCAGGGTGGTCGACGCGCTGGCCTACAAGGTGAACTGACTCCTGGGGGCCCACGTGTGCGGCTAGAGGAGGTAGGGCGACACCTCAGCCCGCAGCCACAAGTGAGGCTTCGATCGACACCGGTGACTGCTTCAAAAGATCCTTATGGGCGAAGACCCGCGTCGGATCTGGAACATCGAGATCTGCAGCGCTGAACGCCTTGCCGATAGCGCTGGATGCAATCTGGCCGGCGGCCCAGGCGTCATCGGTGTCGATCAGCATGTAAACCTCGAGGCTTCCAGCTTCCAGGTCGACGGCGAGATCTGGCTCAATGACGGTGTCGTCAGCGAGCAACGCTTCCATCATCCGGTCGATGACCGGTTCGAAGTCCTCGATAGTTCCGGCCTCTACTTGGTATCGGCCAACCAGGCGGATCATGAAAGCTCCTTTGGCCAGCAAGATTTGCGCTCAAACCATTGTACGAGGTTTAGCCGATATGCGGGGTCGCTCGGAGAAAGGTGGATCGTCCTCAGGTGCTTCCCGCACGGACAGAACGCCTTGAAATAGCGTTTCCCTTTCACGATTCTCCACCCAGCAGATTCGGCGAGTTGGCACACCGCCTCCAGTTCCTTCTTTGGGTGCCTCGGTCGAGGCTTTCCAGAAACAGGCGTCATGACCCCTGCACCGTACCTGCCGGGAGGGCGGCAAGTTTGAGAGACATCACTCAGTCCAGCTCGACTCCCCTGCCCTACGGTGGGCCAGTGGACTATTACGCCAACGCCGTCCGGGCCGAGCCTGGCCGCTGTTTCCGGATGGTGAGCCGGCACGCTGGGGGCTACCAGGCCGGCAGTCCCACGGACTGCGTTGAGCCGGTGCGATGGACGGGCCGGCGCCAGGTGGGCAAGAGACGGATGCGCCTGTGGTCGTGTGAGGGGCACGCTGAAGGACTCGATGACCTGCGGCCGATCGCTCGCTCCCTCGCCCCGAAGGAACTGGACCCATGAGCCCTCACGACCAAGTCAACCAATCTCTCCGCACCTTCGTCTCCCCCATCCCGTGGCCCAGGCGCACCCACCCCCGCCGGCGGGTGTTCATCTTCGGTGGCTGCCTGACGTGGATCCTGCTCGGATGGGTGGTGTTCTTTTGGTACCTGATGGTCGGGATGGCGATCATCTTCTACATTTTCGTGCTGTATACCGCTCGCTTTTACTACGTGCTCGGTTGCCTGACTTGGTGGGGAATCGACAGCGGGGTCGGGGTGGTGAGTCGGGCAGCGCATCGTCACCATTTGAAGGGATTGCCGCCTCCACCCGACTCCATTTCGTCAGTGACGTAATGGGCGGTGGTCTGAGTGAGGTACGCCTGCGTCTGTCGGAAGCAGAGGGAGTCCGGTGCCGTTCGGGATGACCGGAGTCCTTACACAGGATACCCCGATCAGATCCCTAGCCTTCCTGAGCATCCCTGCGGTAATTGTGCTCAGATGGCGCCAGCTGACCCGGCTCGATCCGGGTGGATTGGGGGGACTGTGAGCGATACCTCGCTAGGCGAAGGATGGTGGCAGGCAGCCGACTTGAAGTGGTACCCACCTCAGCCGGTCCAAGCTCCCCCGCCCCCACGAATGGCTGGCCCCATCGGACAGGACCGAAGCCCGGCCGCTGTGCTTGGTCTGTCGATCATAACGCTGGGGATCTACTTCTACATCTGGTACTACACAATCAACAAGGAGATCCGTACCCACGACCCCGACATCATGGTCAAGCCAGGATGGTCGGTCGTGGCGTTGTTCTTCCCGATCGCGAATCTCATCAGCGGTTACAGCACGGCGGCCCGCATCCGCCAGATGCAGCTCGACGACGGAGCAACGGACACGATCTCGCCGGTCGTCGCCCTCCTGTTGATGATGTTCCTCGGCATCGGCTATCCGCTCTACATCGCTAGCCAACTCCGCGAGCATTGGCACGGCCACCGTCTGGCCGAGCGACCGGTGGCTATGGCTGACAGAGGCGTGGCGTCCCCTTTCAGCGCACCAGTCACGGGCACGATGCCCGAGCCACCAGCAACGCCTTAGAAATCGACCATTCCGCACAGGATTAGCCCAGTGCCCCGCAAACGGTCGGGGTGGTGGTCAGGTGCCGGCAGAGTGCGCCGGGCAGAGATCGATCAGCCCGTCGGTACCTCCGCCGTCGGCGGCGGGCCTGGTCGTCCAGTCGGAGGCAGCGACAAAGCGGCGCACCTGAGTCTCGATGCCGGCGCCGGGCTGCATTCGTCCAACGTCCAACGCCATATTTGTGCTGCAACCCTCGGCGTCGCAATGTGCAGTGTTCCCAACAAGCGTCATGACCACCATCCCTCCGTCGGACACCTCGATTCGAAGGTAGTCGATGGGTTACTTCAGCCGCCCGTTGGCCCGGGCCCACGCCTCGACGGCTTCACGGGACCACACCCGGCCTGCGGATAGCTCGACCTCGGGCTCAGGGAAGGTCGGATCTTCCCGGGTCAGCCGGTCGACGTACTGGCGACTCACGCCGAGCATTCTGACGATCTCGGCTACACCGACGAGGTGATGGGGCATCTGGCCAGCGTAGTTGACATATGACAACCACGGGTGAATAGTGGTGGTCACATGACAACCAAGGAGTGAAGCATGGATCAATCCGTATCTGCTCGGGAAAGCTGCTCTTGCGACTGCGAGTTCTACCGCCAGGCACCAAAGAAGCACGACATGCTCGTCGGCATCGAGTCAATGGATCTGCCGTTGGCGGCCAAATTGATGGCCGATTTGATCAGCGACAACGAGATGGGCGTGGGCAACGAGAAGCCCCTCATCGATGACCCCAACGACTGGACCCGCTTCGTTGCTCAGCACAACTGGAGAGATCCCGTTGGGATGTACCTGTTCGCTGAATCTGCCGATTTCGCCACAGAGCAAGCTTGGATGCATCGAATGTCAACGCGGACGGCCCGGGTGGCGTGATGACTGCCACGAAATCGACATCCGCATCGGGTGAGTCACGGTGCCCCTCGTGGTGTGTTTGCTGTACGCCAGCGGAGATGGGTGGTTCCGGGCACCTTGGAGAAGACATCGTGATCCCGCTTTCCCTTGTCAAGCCGACCGACATCGATGGCGAGTTGTATGGGGTTCCGGTGTGGGAGATTTCAGAACTGAGGGTTTCGCTGGAGCAACGCCATGGCGCTCTCCTTCCCATGGTCTATGCAGCGACCGGCGACCTCATCGAGGGCGAGGTGCTGAGACTGACGCCCGAGGAGGCACGCGATCTCGGCGCCGCCCTATCCCTTCTGTACGAGCGAGCTCGGCCGAGTAGGCAAACCGAGTAACGAAAGCAAAAGCATGCTGGTCCTAAGGACACTCGGGCGCCAAAGGCCGCAGCTTCGTACGATGCGGTGAGGCAACCAACCGAGGAGGACCTCATGACCATCGTCCCTACCTTCTTCAAACTCTCCGATGCCCACGCAGCACTTGGCCCGGGCGCCCCTTCGGAGGACACCCTCCGCCGCGAGGTCAGGGCGGGCCGGTTGGTCGCCAAGCGCATCGGGCGATGCCTCCGTGTGACCGATGTCGAACTGCGCCGCTGGGCCCTCGACACCGGGACCGAGGAGGAGACATGACGGCCAGTCCAACCCCTCCAAGGTCGACGACCGGCTACCAACTGATCCACCCGATCACTGGGCATCCCCTTCGGCCACTGCTATCCACTCGGCAGACAGCCGAGATACTTGGTTGGTCCGAGGCGACCGTCATGGCTCGTTGTGCCAGCGGGGACCTTGCGACAATGCCTCGAAACGGGACGGCTCCTTGGCAAATCATCACCGCAAAGCTCCTGCGTCAACTCGGACTCGTGCCCGAGGTGAACGCTCCTGACCCAACCGCTGACGAGTGGACGCCGTGAGCAGTCCGGGCCCATTGCGGAATCCGACAGCCGCTGACATCATCGCCGGCCGGATCTCGATTTCAGTGGCCGAAGCAGCCAAGATCCTGGGCGTCAGTCGGAAGCACGCCTACCGCTTGGTGGCCACCGGCAAGTTGCCCGGCGCCTACCGGATGGGCGGCAGGATCCTCGTCCACATTCCGACGCTGCTCCGTGAGATCGAGGCGTTGGCCACCAAAATCAGCGGGGTGCCTACTCCTGCTGACACTGAATAGGCCCCTACAAAGCGCCGTGGCTTAGTCCGAAGCCGAAGTCAGGATCCGAGCCGCCTCGCCGAGGCCGGCCGCATTCTCAAGCGTCGGTCCCGGTTCACCGGTATTCATTATCTCAACCACGCGCTGGATGATGCTGGTCATCAACCTGTCGCCAAGCTCGGTTTCCAGGCCCATCGCTACAACGAACTGGGCACAGGCTGCATAGTCCCCTCCGGCTTTCGCCTGAGTCATCGCCTGTATGCCGTAATCGACAGCGGTCCGCCTGTCTTGCTCATGCTGGCGCCAATAGGACTTGAGGTCAACCATCGCTTCTCCTCCGATTCTCCGGGCTGACTGCCCGAATCGGAAACCACGCTATGACTCCGATGTGACAGGTAGAAAGGGCGCTGGTGCACCATCTGACGCCGCCGGCGAAGCGGAAGCGGACTGCCTGCCGACGCTCAGCCACCTCGAGGGTCGCCAATGGGCTTCTGCTTCCCCCCGAGCGTCCTCGACGGTCTTCCCGTGTGTGGGATCGGTCATCAGGCGGCCTCGGCGATCTGCTTCACCGCGCTCGCGTGCCATAAGGCGTTCCCATGGGCCGTCGGCACGGCCTCAGCCGTCAGATCGGCGGCGATGGCCCTTAGGGACCGACCAGCGGCCCGCTCGGCCACGATCCGGTCACGGACGGCCTGGGGAAGCGTCCGAGGGCGCCCCAGGATCACGCCGGCGGCTCGCTTCTCAGCGAGAGCATCTCGGGTGCGCTGCCCGATCAGCCTGCGCTCGTACTGGGCGAAGGCGCTCACCACCGTGGCCATCAACTCCCCGCTGGGCGTCGAGGTGTCCACGGCCACGTCGAGCACTACCAGGGACCAGCCTCGACGGGCGGCCTGTGCCATCAATCCGGCGAAGTCGAGCACGGAGCGGGCCACCCGATCGAGCTTGGCGGCCACCAGGGCATCGGCATTGCCTGCATCGAGGTCGCCTAGGGCTCGAGCCAGTTGGGCCCGGCCGGTGAGGGATTTGCCGCTCCGTGTGTCGGTGGCGATCCGCACCAGTTCCCATCCCCGGCGCTCGCACTCGGCTTGGATGGCGGCTTCCTGGACGGCCAGGCCGGCGCCCGATTCAGCCTGCCCATCGGTCGAAACTCTGGTGTACCCGATCACCTTCATGCCCTCAGTGTACACTAAACGGTTGATTGCTGTACAGGGCTACAGTAGGTAAGGTGAGGAATGCGGCTACCAAACCCCCATCTGACCGTCGCCTTGGAGCCGTACCATGTAGCCTGACGTTTCTGACGCATCCAACTGAAAATGTGGACATGGGCAGACTCTGTTGACCAATCGCGACCAGACGACTAGACCACCTGCCGGTGGAAGTCTGGATATTCATACGGCGAATGTCGTATGCGGTAATTACGACCGCAGCCCTAGCACTCGTTACTTATTTGGAATTGAATCCCTCCAAGAACAAGCTCACGAACTGGGAACTAGTGAGTCTCGCTGCAGTGGCCGCTTTTTTCGGAGCTGGCCCGATCGCCTTCAGAGCTGTGGGCGAGTACCTGGGCGACGTGTCCCACAAGACTCGCCTTCGTCTCGAGGAGCCCGCCAAAGCCTGCATCGCGGCGCTAGCTGCCGTCACGGACATTCCGATCACGAGGATAGGAGTGACCGTCTTCGTGGTTTTGAGATCTCGCGGCCATATGTGGAGCGGGATACAGAAGCGCGTGGTCCGCATGAGATTGGAAAGCAATCCCGCACCTACTCACATCAGATGGACAAAGCGCAAGGGTCTGTTGGGGAGATGTTGGACGGAGCTCGAGGACGTCTGCGTCAACCACCAGCTGCAATTCGGGGAGTACATGGCCTGTACCAAGAAAGAGTGGCGGAAATCCGTACCAGATTCAGTCAAGCAATACTTGACCTACAAGGACTACAAGCAAATTCGCCATTATGGCTTTATTCACGCAAGCCCAATGATCGACCTCTCGGACGGACACTACAAGGGTTGCGTGGTCGTCCAGGTGTCCGATCGATTTGAAGAACAGATGAAGACCGAAGAAGTTGTCGAGATCATACGAACATGTGCAGGAACTGCCTGCACGATGCTCAAGTAGGAGGTTGGGAATGCCGAAACATATGACTGTGAATCAAAGTAAGACTGCAGCTCATCAGGTGTATCGTGATGCCCTCAAGCAGACGGGTGCAAGCCCCGAAACTGTCGCTGCGGCCGAGCAGGTCATAGCAACGCGGGAGTCCGAACTGTCCCCTGAGGGTAACGCCTGCTCAACCGACTAGGCAGGTTCGGCTCTAGCTTTCGCTCGTTGCTTCGTCGTCTTATGGGGTCTCGCGGACTCCATGATCCGTTTGGTCGCCATATCGGGTAGTGGGCCGATCTCCCAATCGTCCGGCTTCCTGAGCCTCGAGCTCGTCAGCGGCTGCTCTGAGGCGCCTGGATAGACCGCCTGACGGCCCGGTGTCGCCTGGCATGGCGTCGATGACCTGTCGGACCTTGGCAGCTAGCGCCCGGGCCTCACATGGCTTCAAATTGCGACCGGAAAGGGCCTCGGCCAGCACGGCGGCGACTTCGGGATCAGGATTCATCGAATTCACACCCGGGAATACGTTGGCCAGGGCGGCGGTGAGGCAGCCGATCTCGGCGTCCAAGTCGTCATCCACTGAGCTGGGTTCAGCCGCCCGGGATGCAAGTCGCTCAGCAAGGCGCTCCAGTACTACGTCAAGGGCTGTGGCGAGGTTATTTGGATTCTCGTTCCTCAACAACAGGGTGACAAGGGCAGCTTGCCAGGTTGGCACCGAACCCGGCGTCACGCCTCCGCCTCCAGACGGTCAATCTCCTTGAGTTCTTTTGTCAGCCTGGCGATCTCTTGGTCGATGACGTCTTCGGACACCACGCCCGTTCGCTTCACTGTGGGGTACTCCTGGCACAGCTCTTGCATGTACAACTCGGTGAACACCTCCCGGGCCAATACTTGGTACTCCGGATTGAGGATGTTTGTAAGAGATCTAACCAGACGAGTTTGAGATCGCATTTCGTTCACTCCCGGAGTTCCCTTGCCATGAGTACCCGGGCCGTCGTGACTTGGTCGGGCGACAACGAGAGCGTCGGGTTTTCCAAGACCTCCATCACTATGGCAAAAAGGGCGACGGCCTCAGCATTGGCGATCTGGATCTGCCGAGCTTCCAGGTCGAGCCGGTTCATGTCCACCAGTAGGCGGCCGGTCCGATCGAGGGCACGCTCGTAAAGGGCCACGATGGCAGCCTCACGTTCCACGCTGTTCCGGTCGGTGCGGGTCAGGTCGCCCAAATCGGCCATCATCTCCCGAAGCACCGCCAACCAGCCCCTGCACTCAGCGGCCACAGCCAGGAGCTCGTCCACCGGATGGCCTAGTTGGTCCGGCTCACCGAGGCGTTCGAGCATCGATCTTGCCTCAGCCTCCACCAGCCGCTCCACCGCCTTAGCTTTCACCTGTGGAGCGGCGCCACCGTGGAATCGGCACACTAGGGCCCCGACAGCCGGGTGGTTCTTGCACCGCTTGCCCGTCTGTTTGGCAGTGGCGGTACAGCGGAGCTCCATGAGGTCACGCGACATCGGGGGCCTCCATGAGGTCAGAGGGCCACACAGCGTGCAACGCGGTACAAATTGGGGTGTCGGCATAGGGCCGACGCGGACCGACCGGGGTAGACATATGACTCACTTGGCACCTTCCTCGCCGGCCAGCAAGTGACGTTCGACCATGAACTGAAGGCCCGCAGAGCGTTCAAGCACCTGGAGGACCTGGACTCGGAGGTCAAGGGCTGGATCGCAGGGGACCACTATTCGGTCCGCTACGAATACGATCCCGAAGCGCGGTGGACTGGCGACCTTAGCAACCCCGACGACCTCGGTACTTACCTCTTGGCATCGTCCATATTCATCCCGGGGATAGGTCCCCAAACTGCGCCCCCCAACATCGAGTTTGGACAAGGACGATTTACGGCGTTCGCCACGGTCGAAGACCCACCGAGCGACACGATCGGTGTCCTGATCGGTGATTTCTTGCACAATCTCCGTTCCGCGCTGGACAACCTTGCTTTCGCCCTGGCGACCACCTACACCCAACCGCTGCCGGATGAGATCACGGCCGGCTCCGAGTTCCCGGTCTTCGGGGATGAAAATGGGGAGGGGAGCGCCAGGTTCCATCGACTTCGCAGTAAGGGGTCGCTGAAGGGAACTCCCGCTCCCGCCAGCGGCCTCGACAAGATCCGCGGTTGGCATCCAGACGCGCAGACAGTCGTCGAGAGGTTGCAGCCGTATAACCGAGAGAACTCCTATCTTGACGACCCCCTCTGGATCCTCCACGTACTGGACCGCATCGACAAGCACCGCCTGGTGCATACGGCCTCGGCAGCGTCCGCTGGCATCCTCTGGCACATCGCTGGGGACAACCATGAGCGGGGACCCAAGGACGTCCGGTGCATCGGTCCCGGCCTCATTCGATCCTTTGGCGGCCCGGTAGGCACCGACACACCAATAAGTGACATTTGGGGCATCCATCCCATCGACCCAAGCGCCGATGTGGATATGGAGATAGATCCAGCCCCCGAAATAGCGTTCGCGCCGGACACGCCCATCGTGGGGCGCAAGCTCGTAATGGTCACCTTGGCAGAGTTGTACAACTACGTCGCTGGGACGGTCATCCCGGCGCTGGCGCCCTACCTGTAGACCGCTCATCGGGCATACCTGCCCGCGGGAATGGCGGCGGTCATATGTAGTACCCGGTGACGGCCACGTACAGCTGGCCACCGGCCGCCGAATATCCGGCTGGCTTGTATTGCACATTGCCTGCCGAGTCGACGGGACAGACCACCTGAGTGTGGCTGAAGACGCCATTCGCCGGCACGGTCGGTGCGGCCAATGATCCATCAGAGAACGCACCGCCAGTCGTGACTCCGTTCTGTCTGAACCTGACCGATGCAGCTGTGCCCGCCGTGCTGTCGGTCGTTGCCACAGAAAGACAAACAGCCCTTGCCCCCGCCGGGACATTGCTGCCAGCAGCGAGGGTGACATAAGAGCCATTGACGATCGAGGCTCCGGTGATATTGAGGATATTGGAGTACGAGGGAAGCACGACCATCGATGTCCCCCACCCGATTGGTGTACCCCCTTGATACATGAGGCCGGCGATGTGGTTGGTCGAGTTGCCGTTGTTCACCCAGTGGGTCGAGCCGAGAACCGGGACTCCTTGACGACCGCCGAATACCTTGTTGAATGCAGTGCTGGCATCCATGATCCCGTCACCGGCGGTATTCGCTTCGAGGTAGGGGAACAGGAAGACCTGCCCCCGGGCGACACTGACTCCCGCGCTTCCGAGGTGGATCCCGTACCCGGTATTGCTCGAACACTGGACGTGGTGCCAGGTGTTGTCGATCGAGGCGTCAACGTGGATCCCATCGCCTCCGTTGCCCCGGGCCTGGACCCCGAAGGCATTGCCGGCGTTGCAGTTCGGGCCGCCGGATGAATTGAAGTCATTGACGTAGAAGCCGTCCCCGGTGTTGCCGAGGGCCTGGACGTTCCGCATCGTCCAGCCATTCACGTTGGAGCTGGTGGTGGTCTTCGCCCCGATGCGGACTCCGACTCCGCCGTGGGACATCGAGGACACGTCTTCAAGGATGCACCCGACGCCTTGCTCAATCACGATTCCGTCGAGGGTGTTGCTGGCCGCGCCGAATACGTCGACACCTCGCAACCCGGCGCCGGAGCCCACGAGGGTCACCCCGTCGATGTTTCCGCTCTTGACGATGCGGGATGCGCCCGGGACGCCCACGTTGGTGCCGTACCCGAGTCCCCATACCTGCTGATTGGCCGCGAGAGAGATGTTGGCCGAGCTGGCGAAGTCTCCGTAGCCAAGGTGGATGACACCCCTATTGGAACTGAGGGCGGTCATGGCGGCGGCGATCGTGGCGAAGGGTGAATCCTTCTGACCGCTGTTGGTGTCGGAGGCGAGGGCGCCGTTCGACACCCAGTATTCATTTGGGGTGACTAGGGCCGACCGGCCGAGGGCGCGACCAGAGGGCCACCAGACGGTAGCCGTCGTGTCCACAGTGACCGACGTGGAGGTCGCCATGACCCAGATGGACCCACCGAACAGAGTCCCGGCGTTGACCTGAATGTTCCGACCCTTGACGACGGCGGCCGAGGCGTAGTCGGTCGGCCGGGTCCAGGCTCCCGAGGCGACGACCCATGGACCGTTCTGTGACGCCGTGGTTTGCCCAGAGGCAAGCACTACATCCCCGGCGACCGCCGCATACCCGTCGATCGTCTGCGAGCCCGAGAGGGTGATATTCCCGACTGCCACGGCTTGGCAGGAGGCCAACACCGGGACGTGGAGGTTGGCCCGGGTCGAGCCGGCATCACCAAAATCCGAACCATTGTTGGCGGATTGGGCGTACCGGGCATCGTTCTGTACCCGGTTGGCGATCTGCCAGGTGGTAGCCGTGGTGTCGATCGTGATGGACGAGGCCGTGAGCATGACCCACAGGGAACCGTCGTCTCCCGTACCGGAGGCGTTGCTGATCTGCACCTCTCGACCCTTGACAACCCCGGCATGGGGATAGTCGGTCGGACGGGTCAGGGCGGAAGCGGCACCATTCCAGATCCAGGGACCGTTCTGTGACGCGGTGGTCTGGGCGGTGAGGAGCACCTGGTCCGTGCCCGCGTTGGTGAGGGTGAACCCGTTGAAGGCTGCGCCAGGTGAGGCGATGTTCACGTTGGCGACGCCGACCGCTTGGCAGGCAGCGAGGATAGGGACGTGGACGTTGGCCCGAGCGCTCCCGGCGTTGGAGACGTCCGACAGGTTGTTCGCCGCCTGCAACCCGCCAGCAGCGATGTCGGCCAGGTGGATCCAGTCAGAAGAAGTGAAGGTCGACCTGGCGGGGACGCCACCCGATGGCGCTTGGTACAGCCCCACACCATTGGAGACGATCGACTCCGCTGGATAGGCGGTAGCCGCCAACCATGCTTTGGCTGCCAGTCCTGCCACCGTGGCCGCCAACCCGGCTTCCACGCCCTCGGCGCGGGTGGTCTCTGTCGCCAGGGCTGATTGGAGGGCATAAGACGCCATCGCGGGCGTAACCGGAACGGCGGGCGTGAGGGAACGCAGCACCACTGACGGAGCCTGGGCCGTAGAAAGGGATATGCCGTACGGCGCCCGCTGAACACCGTCGATCTCCTCGACTACGTTCCAGACTGCCCCGGTCGGAACGGTAGTGGCGTCGTCGACAGCGACGAGTGGAGCTGAAAGTATGCCGCCGTTCAGCTTTACCTTGAACTGCGCCTTGGAGAACACGCTCCACGTTGAGTCGTTGGTGAGGTCCGAACTTAGGGTGAATGTCACGAACCCGGTCGAGGGGATGCCCGGCGCGCGTTCGTAGTTCTCGGTGACTAAAACGGCAGTGAAGTCAGGCATGGAGGCGGCCTTTCATTTGGTCGTTCATCGGTTAGATTGCCTCGCGATCGGCCCAACAAGGCACCGTTCGATTTGGCCTCATCGGATTCGGTTGCTGCCGAGTTCGGTGGCCAATGCATTTACCTGGTCGAGTCCCTGCTGGAAGGGAGACTTGTCGACATCGAGGGATGCGGTGATCGAGCCGGCGTCGAATGACATCGCTCTACTCCTTGCTCAAGGTGGCGGTGCCACCTGGGTTGAGGTTTTCGGGGTCGGCCAACATGCCGGCGAACTGCTCGAGGGTCATGACCACATAGGCAGCGCCGACTGGCTTGCCCCCACGTTTGGCCACCACCGCCGCAAATGGCTGCCGACCGCTCACCCGTTCGCATTCGGCCTCATCGACCCACCCGGCCAGGTTCAGCTTCTGATGGTTCTTGGCCTCTATCGTCCACCCGACGACTCCGTCGATGTCACCGACGTCCCCCGGCCGTCCGGCGCCGTAGGCACGCTCTGCATACGGGTGGCCGTGGTCCCGGAGGAAGGCGACCACCTCCCGCTCGAAAGCCGAACCCTTGATCTTCATGGCCCGTCCATTGGCGGCGGCCATCTCAGAAGGGCTCATCGTTCTTGGATGGAGGCCCTTGTGGCCCTAAGAGCTCGTCCCAAACCGGGGTCGCCTTGCTCTGGCCATTCCGCGATGGGCACCAGTCGTCATGATGGACATGAATCACGTGAACTCCCGGTGCCGGTGAGTCGATGGTTTGGTAGGCATCGCATCGATCGCACCCACCCGGAATCGGGTGGTCTTCGGTCTGCTCAAACAGGTCGTCGAGGGCACTCATGGGTGACCGCCGAGATTGGGGCACACCGAAGCCGTTTTTGAATGATTTCTGATTTGCCCTTTGTCGGTGTGCCCGGTGTGCCCCCCTTTAGGGGGAGGGGCACACGGGCACACACGAATCGAGGGGGTGGGGCGGTGTGCCGGGGCACACTTGGGGCACACCGGGGGCACACCGGCACACTGACTAGAAATCGGCATCGTTGCCCCCACCTTCGATGAGCCGAAATGGCTTCAGCGGGACGTGCTTCTTCGCCCGGTTGGGGCCGAACTCGATGTCGACGTAGCCCTCATTGACGAGGAGCTCGAGCGCAAGGTCTTTGGCATCGTTCTTGCCCTTGACGGCTGCCCGAAGGGCCCGAGTCGTCAGGCCCGGGCTGTCGGCGATAGCCGTGGACAGCTTCTCCATGAGGTAGGTAGGCCGGAACGCCTCGTCGGTGACTGAATCTGGGACGGCAAGCGTTGCCGTCACTCCCCCATCGGGCCAGGACTTCAGCTCCATTACGACAATGCCGTGGCCGATCCCCTCGAACTGACGGATGTGTCCACAGCGGTCTTTGGCCACCGTGACCTTGACCGAGCCGGTCCGACCCCGGCCGAACGGCCGAACCATCTCGAAGCCGTAGGCGGCTCCATCCAGACCGGACAGCTTGCGCTCGGAGCCAATCGCCCATCGTCCCCGGTTCTCTCGACTCTTGGTGACGTGATCGACGAGCACGACCGCTGCTCCGGTTCGGGCCAGCCATCGGGGGCTCGAGGCGTAGTAGGCGGCCACGTCGGGACCGCTGGAGGGGTCGAGTCCGACATCCCCCATCGCCTCGGTGACCCCGTCGATCACAGCGAGGGTCGGAACACCCTTGCGAGCGATCGCATCCCTCATCTCCTCCTGCGCCAGTTCGTCGAACCGACCGGCCGGGTTGATGTAGGTGAGTCCCGACGTGATCTGCTCGACCGTCGCTCCTAGGGCTCGTAGCCTTTCGACTACAGATTCCGGGCTGTCCTCGAAGTCGCAGTAGATGACGTGGTTGCGAGCGCCGAGCTCCTGGGTGACAGCGACCAGTGCTGCCCATGTCTTGCCGGATTCCGTCTCCCCCATCAGCAGGTTCAATCTGCCGGGATACAGGAGCCTGACTCCATCGGAACGCTCAAGGACTGATGGCTTGGGAGTGACGCATTCGCCTTTCAGGACTGGGTCCAAGTCGACGGGCTCCCATTGAGTGATGGAGACGACGTGACGCTTCTCCGCCAGCTCCCATTGGGGTTCCGATCCATTACGCTCCGCCTCGATCTGGCGGGATCGCTCCAAGACGCCGGCGGGGTCAGACATCTTCGGCCCCTTCCCGTGCATACCGACCGTCTGCCAGCCCAACAGCGACTACCTCGACCGCGACAAGAGGGTGTGGGCACACAGCTAGGGCAACCTCCGTCATCGACGCCACCACCTGCTCGGGGTGCAACCCCCGCTCGAGGAGTAGTCGGGTGGCGATCCGAACCCGGCCGACATCGGACAGTTGGGATCGTTCCCAGCCCGAAGTCAGTGGCGCCGACTCCCATGCCTTCCATGCCTCCGCCATAGTGAGTGTGCGGCGGCGTTGAGCGGCCCGGGCCGTGAAGATGGCACCGAGCTGAGCCAGTTCGTCGGCACCGAGACGCCCAACGATGGCCTCGACGTCTGCCGTAAGCGTGGCGGCCATCACGCCGCCTCTACGTGTCGGCGGGCCCAGCGGCACAACCCCTCGATACCTTCGAGGGCGACCATCGGAGGCATCTGCCCTAGAAGAGCCTGAGCGGCGAAGCCTTCTGCTGCCTCAAGGCGGGGAGCCACCTCGATGAGCAGGGTGCTGGTATTCTGGGGCTGATCTCGCTTGGCGGCGGTGATCTGGGAGCCGGCCTTCGGGCCGGTTTCTCGCGTCACGACTCACCCTGTCCATGGAGGTACCGCTCCAGCCGGGGAACGGACACCTTCCAGCGGGCACCGATCTGGAGTGCAGAAGGGAACTGGCCCGTCCTGCAAAGGCGATACAGGGTGTCGGGGTGCATCCCGATCCATCGAGCTGCGTCAGGGACGGTGATCAGGTCCGCTTGCCCGGCTGACGCTTTCATGCGCTTAGCCGAGACCGAGAGGAAGTGCCCGAGGTGGTATTCCCCGCACCGCGTGACTCAGGCGCTACCCGGGTCGATTCGATCCAGTCGCGCAGCTCGCTGACTTTGAAGGCAACCTTGCCACCGACGCGATAGCTAGGGGCCCGCTTCTCGAACCGGATCCGACGAGCTTGACTGACCGTGATCGGCAAGCCGGTGATCGGTAGATCAGTGAGAAGGACGAACTCGTCCGAACCTTTCGGCACTGGACACCACCTTCCGGCCCAACTCCCAACAAGGAGGGGCGGTGCCAGTGGGTTCGTGTGGATTGCCCTGGCGTCCGGTGGTTATCCTGAACAAGAGTTACACATATGGCATTAACATGCAAGGCATCGACAAAGAACGCATAAGAGTCCGGTGTCCGAAGTGCGGAAAGCGCCTCACAGATGTGTCGCCAATCGTTGACGATTCAGGGCAAGTCGTTGGAGTCATGGACCTCAGTGGGCCCGGAATCGAGATGGCCGGCGGTTCGATCAGTGTGAGAGCGCAGAGCGCAGCGAGCCGAGTGGGTCAGCAGCCAGGCCCGCGCTCGGGTTACTCCCAACATCAAAAGCCCGACGGGGTGCTGACTCAGAACACATGGGCCTGGGATTGCCGGTGCGGAGCTAGGCCACGCGTGGGGAACAGCACCCTATGCGCGGCGCTGCAGAAGGCGACCGCGCGTCGAGAGAGGAACCTAACTCTCTCGTAAACCGTCGGAGATTCACTATGGGTCCGCCAGTTACCACCCGAGCGCCTGCCCAAGCACCCCGGCCGCTTCCCGATCACGTTCCGGCAGGGCGTGGGCGTACCGATCAAGAGTCATCGTCGCTCGGGCGTGGCCGTGGCGCTCGGACACCGTTCGTATGTCGGTGCCGGCGGCGATCAGGATGGTGACGGAGAAGTGTCGAAGGTCGTGGAACCGGAACGGCCACCGCTCCCGCGGTGCCAGGTCGGTCCGCTTGGCCTTTGGTTTGGTGTTCCGCAGTCGCTTCAGCGCGGGAGCCTCCATCGCTTCGCAGAGAGCACCGAAGCCGTGAGTCAGGGTGTCCGGGTTGACCGGGACGCCGGCGTTGGCGTTGTAGCTGAGCACGTAGGGATCAGCCACTAGCGGAGACTCAGCACGCTCGGACAGATCGACCATGTACGCCCACCGGCGCTGCAGCACTTCCAGGCAGACGGGATCGAGGGCGAGATCCCGGGCCTGGTGCGTTTTGGTAGGTCCGGTGTGCTGCTCGCCTCGAGCCACCGTCAACGATCGGGCGATTCGGACTGTTCCCTTCGCGAGGTCGATGTCCGAGAAGCGAAGCGCGACCAGTTCGCCTCGACGTACGCCAGTCAGGGCGGCCAGGGCAACCGCTGTCGCGATCATCGGATCGTCGCCCGCTGCCTTCACCAGTGCGGTCAACTGCTCGGGAGTCGGAACCACCATCTGTTTCCGGGTGAGGCTTGGCGCTGTCGCCCGTTTGGTCGGGCTTCGGTCCATCCACCCCAGCTTCACCACATGGCCACAGGCGGCCGAGAGGATGGAGTGGTACTTGTGAACGGTGGCCGGCGCCAGTCCCTCGGCCAGCCAGCGGCGATAGGCGGTGTTGATGATGTCGGGCTCACGGTCGAGCTTGTCGAGTCGGACGTCACCAAGAACGGGGCGGATGCGAGCTTCGATCTTCCGCTTGTTCTCGTAGACGGTGCGGGGGCGCTGTCTGTCCTCGGTGTCAGCCAGCCACTTGTCGAGCATTTGGCCGACCGTCGCCGACGTCCGGGTGAACTTGCCCGCTTCCACCTCGGCCACAAGTGCATTGAGCGCCTTCGCAGCGGATCGTTCGCCACCTCGGAACGTGCGGGTCACTTGGCGCGGCTTCGCAGTGATCGGGTCGGCGCCGGCGAATGCTCGTAGCTCCCAGTGACCCGGTGAACGCTCCCTCATGGTTCCAGGCCGGCTCTTGCTTGATCTAGGGCTCATGGGGAAGAACGCTAGACCCATTAGGGCATTTGTAGGGCGATAGTCTTTTGGCGAACCCTAGAAAGTCGCTCTGACCTGGTGGGCGCTAGAGGACTCGAACCTCCGACCTCAGCCGTGTGAAGGCTGCGCTCTAACCAACTGAGCTAAACGCCCTTGCCGCTTCGGGCTCCCCCCGGGGGTTCGCTCCGATGCGGTTTGTCATCGTAGCCCGGAGATTTCGGGGGCCAGAGCATCGAATCCCAGAGCCTCCTCCAGCGCCGCCGCCGAGCGCAGCACCACCAGATCACCGTGCTGAGGCCCGATCAGCTGCACTCCCACCGGAATGCGGGCCGTCGTCAATCCTGCACACACGGTGGCGGCCGGCGACCGGGTCATATTGAAGGGGTAGGTGAACTTGACCCAGTTGAAGTCGGGGGTGCCGTTGATCAGAGCCGACCCGTCCAGCCCATGGGGCGGGGCCGCCGCCGCAGTGGTCGGCGTCACCAGCAGGCGCACGTCGTGGAACAGGTCGACCAGGCGAGCATTCATCGTGTAGGTCGAGTCCTCCGCCCGGATCATGTCCATTGCGGTGGTGGAGGCGGCGGCCTCGATGATCCTGACCAGGACCGGATCGATCTGGTCCCAGTCAGGAGTTCCCTCCAGCTCGGCATGGGTCCGCCGGTTGTAGGCACTGGTCAGGGTCAGCCAATCGGTCACCGGATCCTCGTCGAACACACTCTCGACCTCGACGATGTCGGCCCCCAATGATGCCAATACCTCGACCGCTTGCTCGCAGATGGCCAACACCTCGGCGTCGACATCGGCGTAGCCGAGGGTCGGTGACCACGCCACCCGCTGCGGGGGTTTGGGATCGTTCAGCACCGCCAGCCACGACGCCTCCGGTCGGGGCAGTGACCGGAGGTCGGTGGCATCGGGACCCACCACCACGTCGAGAGCCGCGATCACGTCAGCCAATTGGCGGGCCATTGGCCCCCGGGTCGAGAGGTTGTGCCAATCCGGAGCATGCCGGCCACCGGTCGGAACTCGCCCCAGCGACGCCTTCATCCCCGATAGCCCGCAACACGCCGACGGGATCCGGATGGAACCGCCACCGTCGGAGCCGGTGCCGAGGGGGACCATGCCGGAGGCGATCGCCGCCGCCGTTCCCCCCGACGAGCCACCCGGGGTGTGGTCGAGGTTCCACGGGTTCAAGGTGCGGCCGAACGCCGCATTCACGGTGTCAGCCTTCCATCCGAGTTCAGGGGTATTGGTCTTCCCCACCACCACGCAGCCGGCCGCCACCAGCCGCTCCACCATCATCGAGTCGGCAGTCGCCGGCGCTCGGTCGCTCAACGCCGCCGAACCCAGCGTGGTGACGTAGCCGGCGGCATCTTCCAGATCCTTTACCGCCAGGGGGAGGCCGGCCAGCGGCCCCGGATCCTTCCCGGCCGCCACCTTGTCATCGACCTTGGCCGCTGCCGCCAGGGCTCGCTCCCCGTCCACCGCCACAAAGGCATTGACGGTCGGGTTCAGCGCCTCGATTCGTTCCAATGCGTGGCTCACCAGCTCCCGGGCGGACAACTCCCCCCGCCGCACTTGTCCGGCCAGTCCCACGGCTGATTCAGTACGGAAGTCCATGAGCGACGGTACCGCCGGGATGCCGGTTCGACAATTCAGGTCTACCCGGAGCAGTGTCTTGGCCATGACTGTGCCTTCGATGACCGCGACCGTGCTCGATCACGTGGCCCACGCGGTACCCGCCTGGCAGGAAGCCTGGCCTTGCTATGCCGGTGAGCTGGGTGCCGAGTGGAACTCCGGTGGGGAGGCCATCGGCTTCGCGCCGGCCCAGATCCGGTTCACCAACGGGGCCAGGATCGAACTCCTGAGGCCCCACGCCACCGCCGACAACGACTTTCTCTCCCGGTTCCTCGAACACAGCGGTCCGGGCCCCCACCACCTCAACTTCAAGGTGCACGACATCCTGGCCGCGCTCGACGCCGCCCGCCAGGCCGGCTTCGATCCGATCGGCGTCGACTTCAGCGATCCGGAGTGGAAAGAGGCGTTCATCCACCCCAAGCAGGCCACCGGCATCGTCATCCAGATGGCCGAAGCCACGGGGGGATGGACCAGTCCCCCGCCCGAGGGCTATCCCACTGAGCGACGGCCACGACGGGACGGGAACGGCACCGTCCGACCCGCCTCCCTCCGTCGGGTCACCCATGCGGTGGCCGACCTCGATGCCGGGATCGAGCTGTTCGGCCGGCTGTTGGGGGGCACCGTCGAGGACCGGGGCGCCCGTCCCGGGGAGGAATGGATCGACTTCCGTTGGGATTGCCCGCTGGCGGTTCGGCTGGTCGCCCCGACGGGCGAGCCCGAGTCCCGGGAGCTCAGTGCCTGGCTGGGTGACCGCAGCGGGCGCGTGCACCACCTGCTCTTCGCGGATGAGGAGCCCGACACCCTGATCGACGCCCATCCCGCCGCGGCGGGGCTGCCCGGGCTGGGTGGAGCGGTGGGAGACCAGAACCCCTGGGTGGTCGAGCCCGAACACAACCTCGGACTTCGCCTGGTGGCCGCTCAGCTCTGAGCCACGCCCGTCGAGGGCTTTCGGCGTGAGCCGGTATCCTGAGCGCGATGACCCGGAAGAATCGCCAGGCAGACGCTTCAACCGGTGACGACGCCGTCGACGCGGGCTCCTTTGAGGAGGAGGAAGACTCCTACGACGAGGAGGAGTCTTATGATGACGCCGAGGACGAAGTCGACGACGAAGAATACGACGTAGACGAAGACGAAGAAGAAGACGAGTCCTCGGAGGAGGACGACGGCTACCCGGACGACGAGGAAGTCGAAGTCCCGGAAACGCCGGCCGAGCGTCGGAAACGGGTGTTGGCGGCCCGCGCCGCCGGCGAGCCCGTCACCACCGAGCCGGTTCGGTCAGGACCCTCCACCAAGTGGTCCATCGATCGCCTCGACGCCAGGGAGAAGCGGTTCTCCTTCGTGGCTTCCGGGGCCGCAGCCCTGTTCGGGATCTTCATCTACGTGACCGAGACCCAAAACCACAACTTCCGGTTGGCCAAAGGCCAACTCACGCCGCAGACCACCCTGATCATCGGTCTCGTGGCTGCCGCCCTGTTGGCCGGTGTCACCGTGCTGGGTCGGCGGGCGCCGGTCGGCTTCGTCGCCTTGTTCACCGGCGCCGCGTTCGGCCAAACCTCCCTGTTCCTGGGAGTGCCGTTCTTCGTCCTGGCGGTGTGGTTGTTGATCCGGTCCTACAGGGTGCAAAAGGAGTCTGCCGCCAAGGCCCGGGCCGCCGGAGGTGGTGCGAGGGCCAGGCCGACTGCGGCGGCGCGCTCGACGGCGGCGCGGCCGGCGGCCCCGTCGCGCCCGACCACCGTTGCCGAGGCCCGCCGGGCTCGGTCCAAAAAATCGTCGGCCCCGGCCGGCAACAAGCGGTATACGCCGAAACGACTGCCGCCGCCCCCGCCGAAACCGTCCCGGCGTCAGCGCAAGGCCACTGCCTCTGACTGACGAGCCCGAGTTAGGGAACCGTCACCAACGCCGAGCGCAGCAGGTCGAGGATCTCGGCCCGCCGACGGACCAATGAACGGGCGGTCGGCTCCACCCCGAGAGCCCGCAGCAGTTCCACCTCGGTGAGCATGCCGATCACGGTGGAGTAGATGGCCAACAGCAGCAGACGGGGCTCGTGCCTGCGCATGTGACCCGAGTCCATCTCCGCTTCCAGGAATCCCGAAGCCCGACCGACCAACGGCTCCAGCGCCGCCACGAACCGGGTGGCCGCCGGCGGTCCCAGGCGACCCATCTCCCGGACCAATCCCAATAGCTCCGGTTGGCGGGCCGCCAATCTGAAGACCGAACGCACCACCGCTTCGACCCGCACCCATCCGGTGCCGGCGGTGGCCAGCGAACCCTCCAGTGCCTCCGACAACTCCACCGCGCTGCGGTCGATGACCGCATCCAGGAGCACTTCCTTGGACGGGAACCAGTAGAGGATGGTCTGCTTGCGGACTTCGAGGCCGGCAGCCAGGGCGTCGAGGGAGGTGGCCTCGTAGCCCCGGGTGGCGAACGAGGCCAGTGCGGCATCCAGAATGCGGGACGGCGTGCTGGTACCGTCGGCCTTGCCGTCGGTGGTCGGCATCGGCCGGGGCCGACCCTTCTCCCGGGCAGCACCGGGGGCGGCACTCGGGCCGGTACGGCCACGGGCCCCGGAAGGCGAAGCGCTCGACTTGGTCACTTACCATATGGTAGACAGATCTGATGGCACGCGTTCGAGATGCCTTGGCCGGCAAGCGTTTCTTCATCACCGGAGCTACCGGTTTTTTGGGAACCGCCCTGGTCGAGCGGCTGTTGCGCACGGTCCCCGACTGTGAAGTGGTCCTTCTCATCCGGCCCACCCGCCGGTCGAGTCCCCTCCAGCGGGCCACCAAGGAGATCCTGAAGAACGACTGCTTCGACCGCCTCCGCCAGGAGAGTGGCGATGATTTCGACGCTCGGGTGACCAGCCGGGTGACCGCGGTGGCCGGCGATGTCGCCACCGACGGCCTGGGTCTCGACGACGAGGGACGCCACCAGCTCTCCCACTGCGACATCGTCATCCACTCGGCGGCATCGGTCAGCTTCGACGCCCCTCTCGACGCCGCCGTCGAGGTCAACCTGCTCGGACCCTCGCGGGTGGCCGAGGCCACCGTCCAGGCCCGGGAGGCAGCAACACCGGAAGGACGCAAGGGTCCCCTCCACTTCATCCCCGTCTCTACCGCCTATGTGGCCGGGACCCATCAGGGCGAAGCCAAAGAGGAGCTCCTGGAGGGCAACCGCTACAGCCTCGACGTCGCCTGGAAGGGGGAGGTCGAGGCCGCCCGGCGCCAACGGGGCGACAGCGAGGCGGAGTCCCGCCGACCGGCCCGACTGCACGCCTTCTCCAAGGCGGCCCGCAGTGAGCTGGGTGGCGCCGGGCTCCACCTGCTGGCCGAGCGGGCCGAGCGGCTGCGGGAGGACTGGGTCAAGAAGCAACTGGTCGAGATCGGCAAGCTCCGGGCCCAGTCCCTCGGTTGGCCCGACGCCTACCCCTATACCAAGGCGCTCGGCGAGCGGGCCCTTGTCTCCCAGTACGGGGACCGGCTTCCCATCACCATCGTCCGTCCCTCCATCATCGAGTCGGCGCTGGCCGAGCCCCGTCCGGGATGGATCCGGGGCTTCCGGATGGCCGAGCCGATCATCGTCTCCTATGCCCGCGGCCTGCTGAAGGAATTCCCCGGGGTTCCCGAAGGGGTGACCGACGTCATCCCGGTCGACCTGGTGGTGGCCACCATCATCGCGGTCAGCGGCGAGGCCATCATCGCCGCCGCCGGCGGCCAGGAGTACCACGGCCCGAGCGTCTACCACGTGGCTTCCGGAGTCCGGAACCCGTTCAACTACGGGCGTTTGGTGAAGTTGATCCGCGAGTGGTTCACCGAGCATCCCCTCTACGACGCCGACGGCCAGCCGATCATGGTCCCCGAGTGGTCGTTCCCCGGCCGGGGCCGGGTCCAACACCAGCTGACCCGGGCGTCGAAGGCCATGGACCTGGCCGAGCGGGTGGTCGGCTCACTGCCGATCCGGGGTCGCCAGGCCGCCTGGATGGCTGCCCTGGAGGAGAAGCACCTGCTGGCCGACCGGGCGCTCGGCTACGTGGAGTTGTATGGCGCCTACACCGAGACCGAGGCCCGCTACCGGGTCGACCGGTTGCTCGGCATCTGGGATCGGATGGACGCCGAGGATCGCCAGACCTATCTCCTCGACCCCGCGGAGGTGGACTGGGATCACTACGTCCGGGAGATCCACCTCCCCTCCATCGTCGAGCACGCCCGGGTCCGGACCACCCCGGGCAAGTCGATCCAGCCCTCCCGGGTCGACCGGGCCCGCAAGGCCATCCTCTCCCCCGACCGTCACCTGGCCGCCTTCGACCTCGAGAACACCCTCATCGCCGCCAACGTGGTCGACTCCTACGCCTGGTTGGCCTCCCGCCACCTCCCAGCCGGCGAGCGGGTGGGCTTCGTCGCCGACCTGGTCCGGGAAGCGCCGTCGCTCCTGGCCCTCGACCGGCGGGACCGGGGTGACTTCCTCCGCTCCTTCTACCGGCGCTACGAGGACGCCCCGGTGGCCCGGCTCCAGGACGACGGCTGGGAGCTCTTCCACGACCAGCTGCTGGCCAAGTCGTTCCCGGCCGCCATCGCCCGGGTGAGGAAGCACCGGGCCCTCGGGCACCGCACCATCCTCATCACCGGCGCCCTCGACTTCGTGGTCGAGCCGCTGCGCCCGCTGTTCGACGAGATCGTCTGCGCCCACCTCAGCCAGGAGGACGGCCGCTACACCGGGCGGCTGGCCGAGCTGCCCCCCATCGGTGAGGCCCGGGCCCTGGTGCTGGCCGACTATGCCGAGTCCGAGGGCCTCGAGTTGGCCGAGTCGATGGCCTACGCCGATTCGGCCAGCGACCTGCCGATGCTCGAAGTGGTGGGCTTCCCGGTCGCCGTCAACCCCGAGGCCAAGCTGGCCGCCATCGCCCGCCGGAGGGGCTGGCACGTGGAGCACTGGGAGAAGGCGGATGGCGGGGCCCAGGCCCTGTTGCCCCTCGGTCCGCTCGACACCCGGGATGCTCGCAGACGGGGCCGCACCAGCGCCGCGTCCCTGGCCGGGCAAGCCCGACGGCTGGCCGGCGAGGTCGTCCGGTGAAGGCACTCGTCTTCGAGCGCAACCTCCCCCGCTTCGCCGCCTCCCGGGTGGCCTCAGTGTTCGGATCCGGCCGCGGGGCCGGCATCGGGCCGCTCCAGCTCCTCGACGCGGTGCCCCCCGATATCCCCGGTGCCGACTGGTTCCACCTCCGACCCCTGCTGTCCGGCATCTGCGGGTCGGACCTGGCCACCCTCGACGGACGGAGCTCCCGGTACTTCGAGGACATCGTCAGCTTCCCGTTCGTCCCCGGCCACGAGGTGGTGGGCGTCCTCGACAACGGCGGGATCGACTACGCCGGGACACCGATCGAGCCCGGGACCCGAGCGGTCATCGAGCCGGTGCTCGGCTGCGCCCCCCGCCACATCCAGCCGCCCTGCCCCCAGTGCGGGACCGGCCACTACGGGCTGTGCGAGAACCTGGCCTTCGGCGATCTCTCCCCCGGCCTCCAGACCGGGTTCTGCGCCGACACCGGAGGCGGATGGTCGGCGGCCGGCCTGGTCGCCCATTCCTCCCAGCTCCACTCGGTTCCGGTCGGCTTCACCGACGAGGACGCCGTCATCGTCGAGCCGACCGCCTGTGCGGTGCACGCCGCCCTCTCCGGCGGGATCCAACCCGACGACACCGTGGCGGTGGTCGGGGCCGGCACCCTCGGGCTCGCCACCATCGCCGCCCTCCATCACCTGGTGCGACCGACTGCCGCCTGCACCATCGTGGCCGGGGCCAAACACCCCCATCAGCGGAAAGTCGCCGAATGGCTGGGGGCCGACACCGTGGTCCCCCCCGACCAGCTGGCCCGGGCCGTCCGCCGCCAGGCCGGTTCGCGGGTGCTGGCCGGCCGGCTCACCGGCGGCGCCGATGTGGTGTTCGACTGCGTGGGCTCCTCCGAATCGCTGACCCAGGCGTTGGCCATGGTCCGGCCCCGGGGACGAGTGGTGGTGGTCGGCATGCCGGCCAAGGTGTCCGTCGATCTGGCCCCGCTCTGGCACCGCGAACTGACCCTGGTCGGGGCCTACGCCTACGGCACCGAGTCACCAGCCACCCCCGATGCCCGGCCCCGGCGCACGTTCGAACTGGCCATCGACCTGGTGGCCGAAGCCGGCCTCGGCACCCTGGTGTCGGCCGGCTACCCACTCGATCGCTACGAAGAGGCGATCGTCCATGCCGGGGCGGCCGGGCGGCGAGGAGCCGTCAAGGTGGTCTTCGATCTACGCAACCGGAAAGGATCCAACCGATGAGCCCCAGGCCCGGATTTGTGCTTGAGGTCGACCGTTCCACCCCACCCACCCTCTACTGGCACGGTGAGCGGTTCAAGCTCGAACGGCTGCCGGAGGGGAGCCGGGTGATCTACGCCCCCGAGCCCCTCGACCCGCTGACCGACCCGTCGGCCGCTATCCGCCAGGCGCTGCGGAACCCGCTGGGCGACAAGGACCCGCTACCGGCGTTGTTGCGAGCCGGCATGAAGCTGACCATCGCCTTCGACGACATCTCCCTGCCCCTTCCCCCCATGGAGCGGCCCGACATCCGCCAACTGGTCATCGAGCAGGTCCTGGACATGGCGGCCGAGGCCGGGGTGGACGACGTGGAGCTCATCGTCGCCCTCGCCCTCCACCGCCGGATGACCGAGCCCGAGCTCCGTCACGCGCTGGGCGACCGCATCTACGACGCCTTCGCCCCCAACGGGCTGTTGACCCAGCACGATGCCGAGGATCCCGACGCCCTGGTCCATCTGGGACAGACCGACCAGGGCGAGGACGTGGAGATCAACAAGCGGGCGGCGGAGAGCGACCTGTTGGTCTACGTCAACATCAACCTGGTGGCCATGGACGGTGGCCACAAGAGCGTCGCCACCGGTCTGGCCAGCTACAAGAGCCTCCGGCACCACCACAACCCGCAGACCATGCAGAAGAGCCGGTCGTTCATGGACCAGCACCACTCGGAGCTGCACACCTCCAACTGGCGGATGGGCCGGCTGATAGCCGACCGCGGGGTCAACGTGTTCCAGATCGAGACCAACCTCAACAACGACGCCTTCCCCCCGGCTTTCAACTTCCTCCAGAAGCGCGAGTGGGAGTGGGGGGTGAAGGACCGGTTGGCCTACCTGGGGGCGTCGAAGGCATTGGACCGCACCCCGGCCAAGTACGCCCGGCAGATCTTCCACTCGGTGAAGGCCCCCCACCGGATGACCTCGGTCCAGGCCGGCGAGGTGGAGGCCGTCCACGCGGTGACCACCGACAACGTCTGGAAGCAGCAGGGGGTGGTGGTGGAGGGCCAGACCGACATCCTGTCGATGGGTCTCCCCTACATCAGCCCCTACAACGTGAACTCCATCCTCAACCCCATCCTGGTCGCCTGCCTCGGGCTCGGCTACTTCTTCAACATGTACCGGGGCAAGCCGCTGGTGCGGGAAGGCGGGGTGGTGATCATGAGCCACCCGACGCCCTGGGAGTTCAACCCGGTCCACCACCCGAGCTACATCGACTTCTTCGAGCAGGTTCTCAGTGAGACCACCGAGCCGATCGAAGTGGCCAAGGGGTTCGAGGAGTCGTTCGCCACCGACCCGTGGTACATCCACCTCTACCGGACCGGCCACGCCTATCACGGAGTCCATCCCTTCTACATGTGGTACTGGTGCGCCCATGCCCTCCAGCACCTGGGCGGGGTGATCATCGTGGGCGGCAACCCCGCCGCGGTGCACCGACTCGGCTTCCGGGTGGCCTCCACCATGGCCGACGCCCTGGAGATGGCCCAGGACGTCGTCGGGCCGTCGCCGACCCTCACCCATATCCACACCCCGCCGATCCTGATGTCCGACGTGCAATGACCACCAACTTCGGGTCGTCGCGATCACTGTTGAAGTCCCGGGCGGTCCGAGCCGACGCCGCCCTCGGCACCTCGCGCCAGCGGGCGGCCGGAGTCCTCTCCCGCCTCTCCCCCACCGGCATCGCCTCCCGGGCCGGCGACCGCCGCTTCCCGCTGGCCGCCCCGAGTTGGCCGGAAAGCGTTCCCCGCCCGGCTCCCGAACGCGACCTCGGGGTCGACTACGACACCGAATGGTCCCGCAAGTACCCGGTGCGGCTGGTCCGGGCCATGCTCCTCGACAACCTGACCCGCCCGCTGGCCAAGGTGGTTGCCGATCCGTTGGTGCGAGGCGACGAATACCTGGCCACCATCGACGCGCCGGTGATCTTCGCCGCCAACCACACCAGTCACATCGACACCCCACTGCTGATGAGTTGTCTGCCGTTGCGGTTCCGCCATCGCACGGTGGTGGCGGCGGCGGCCGACTACTTCTTCGACCGCCGGTGGAAGGCCGACCTCTTCGCCTTCTCCCTCGCCGCCATCCCCATCGAACGGAACAAGGTGAACCGCCGGTCCGCCCAGCTGGCCGCCGACCTGGTGGAGGACGGCTGGAACCTGATCATCTTCCCGGAGGGCGGACGGTCTCCCGACGGGTGGGGCCAGATCTATCGAGGCGGGGCGGCCTATCTCAGCGTGCGGACCGGGCGGCCGGTGGTGCCGGTGCATCTCCAGGGCACCGGGAACGTGCTGCCCAAAGGCGGGAAAGGCATCCGGCGCACCCGCACCGGGGTGACCTTCGGCACCCCGCTGTTCCCCGAGGAGGGGGAGGACGCCCGCCGCTTCGGGGTTCGGATCGAGGCGGCGGTGGCCACCATGGCCGACGAGACCACCACCGACTGGTGGACGGCCCAGCGCCGGGCGGTGGCCGGGACCACTCCGCCGCTGCAGGGACCCGACGTCGCTCCTTGGCGCCGCTCGTGGGCCCTCCCCGAGGCTCCCTCCCCGTCATCGGGCTCGAACCGGTCGGAATGGCCGAAGCGGTCGGAGTGGCCGAAGCCGACGGCGTCCCGGAGCTAAGCTCCGAGTTCGGGTTGCCGAAGTGTCACGGGGCCGGGCGATCCAGGACATAGACGAAACTGGTTCCCGCGTCACTCGGATCGTCCGATTCGATCTCCCCCGACCAGACTCGATAGAAGCCGGCCTTCTCGAGTGCCCGCCACGAACGCCGGTTGTCCTGGTTGACGCTGACCACCACCGCGGGGACATCCGGGTAGCGGCTCCAGGTGCCGATGAGGAATTGGCTGATGAGGGCCGGCCCGAGGCCCGCTCCCGTCAATGACGCCTCGCCGATCAGGTAGTCGATCCCCACCCCGTCGCTCGGCGTCCCGGTGACCCTCAGGCTCTCCTGCCAATCGGGATTGTCGTCGAGCCGGTAACGCTGGATCAGGCCGATCGGCTGTCCGTGGCGCTCGACCACGAAGACCTCGCCGGGATCGGTGCCGTCCACCCCCGGGCCGTACCGCGCCTCGATCCCCGCCGGGTCATAGTCCTCCTGCCACCACGGTTGGACGTGCGGGGCCGCCAACCAGGTCGCCAGCAAAGAGAAGTCGCCCCGCGCCACCGAACGGAAGGCGAACCCCGAGGGTGCCACCAATCAGTCAGCCCCTTCCAGGGCGGTCAGGACCCGCCCCCCATAGCGGGAGCGGTCAGACAGCCTCACGGCACCCGCCGGCGCCGGTGCGCCCGACCCGACCGGGTCGACGCCCGGAGGCTGCCTACTTTGGCCAGGCGGTCGGCCCGAAGGGCGCTCTCCTCGCCGTCGTCCAACGCCAACTCGGGAAGGCTCTCCCCACGGGAAGCCAACGCCCACCCCAACAGCAGATCCGCCAGGGCCACATTGCGGGCCAGCACCGGTCCGTGGAGATAGGTGCCCACCACCCGCCCGTGCCAGGCCCCTTCGGTCCCGTCCCCACCACCGTTGCCGATCCCGGTGATCACCCGGGCCAGCGGTGCCGCCCCGGATCCGATGGTGGTGACCCCTCCGTGGTTCTCGAATCCGGTCAGCAACGGGAGCGGGGAGCCGTCGGGGCGGTGGGGGGCATCTTCCTCGACCGCCGCCACCAACTCCCCGACCGCCCGCACGTCGGTCCCCTTCCGGGTGGTGACGTCGAGGAGCCCGAGACCCGGGTGGGGGCGGTCGGCGGCGTCGGGGAACTCCCGACCCAGAAGTTGGAAACCGGCGCACACCCCGAGGACCGCTGCGCCGTCGGCCACCGCCCGGGCCAGGGTGCCGTCGTCGATCAAGGTGGTAGCCGCCCGCACTTGGGGACCGTCCTCCCCACCCCCCAGGCAGTAGAGGTCGGCCCGGGGCAGCGCCCGGTCGGAGGGCGCCTGGACCAAGGTGACATCCACCCCCCGCCATTCGGCTCGCCGGGCCAGCACCAGGCCATTGCCCCCGTCGCCGTAGGTGCCGAGGAGGTCGGGATAGATGACCGCCACCGTCAACGCCGGGCGCGACCCGGCCGACGGGCTCACAGCCGGGCCCGCAACTGGGCGAAGGCGGTGTAGTTGCCCAGGAATTCGACCGACGGAAGATCGTCCGTCCCCGACGGCCCCGCCCCGGCCAGAGCCACCGCCCCCTGCAGCGCCCGGTCCACCGCCTCCAGCGAGTCGGGCACCACCTGGTGTCCCACCTCCGCGTACCGGAGGCGGACGGCGAGATCGCGGCACCGTTCCCCGGTCGCCACCACCGTCCGGCCGGCCAACCGTTCGAAGGGAACGTCCCACAGCCAACTGGGGTCGAACCCGTCCGCCACCCGGGCGTTGATGGCGAGGACCACCGGAGAGTCAGGGTGGGTCGACTCGTCCAACAGGTCGAAGATGGCGGTCCATCCGGCCGGGTTCTTGGCCAGCAACAGCCGAACCAGACGACCACTGCGCCGCACCGTCGAGAAGCGCCCGGCCACCTCGTGGAGCACCGACAGGCGAGCCAAGGCGGTGGCCACCGACACCGGTGGCTGGTTGTAGGTCCCGACCACCTCGGCGGCAGCCACCGCCACCATCGCCGCGTTGGCCCGGTTGAACTGACCGGGCAACCCGATGACCACCGGATACCGGGTGCCGTCGGCCATCACCAGCACGTCCCCCTCCAGCCAGGCGAACCGCTCCGGCCGGGCGAACTCACAGCGGTCGCACTGCCAGTGCCCCGACGGTTGGAAGACGATCCGACCTCCGCAAGAGGGGCATCCCACCGCGTCATCCCGCCACACCTGCCCAGCCCCGACCCACCGCACGTCGGGGGCAGTCGACGCCGCCCACACCACCATCGGGTCGTCGGCATTGGCGACCACCACGGTGCCCGATCGGCCTTCGGCGGCGGGATCGAGGCTTCCCAACACCGCCCGCCACCGGTCGACCAGCATCCGGACTTCGGCAATCCGGTCCAGCTGGTCCCGGGAAAGATTGAGGAGGACCACCACCTGGGGATGGGCCACCTCGATGAGCTGACCCAGATACCCCTCGTCCACCTCCAGCACCACCGTCCCCGACGGCCGGGTGCCGATCAGCGCGGCCACATGGCCGGCCGGCATGTTGGCCCCGGTGGTGTTGGTGGCCGGCACCGAGTCGCCTTCAGTCAGTGCCGCCACCAGCATCCCGGTGGTGGTGGTCTTCCCGTTGGTGCCGGAGACGAGGACAACGTTGCGGTCCTTGGCCAAAATGGCCAACAGCTTGGGGTCGATGGCCAGACCGGCCCGGCCGCCGATGACCGTCCCGCTCCCGCGGCCGAGCTGGCGGGACAGCCAATTGATGGACGACGCCACCTTCACCGCCACGGTGGGGCGAAAGGCGAGCCGGCGGGTCGAGACGGAGCCGGGGGCGGTCACGCTGAGGGCTGTGTGCGGGCCAGTTCCTCGCTGGTGGGTATCCGCTGAATGTGCGACTCCTCCGGCAGTAGTCCGGAAATGGCCGTCATCAGCGTCTCGGTGTCAGCCACCGCATCCCGATGGCCGATCTCCACCGGCGCCCCGATTCGCACGGTCACCAGCGGTGGGTGCCCGAGAGCGGTCATCTTCGGCACCCGGGAGGATCGGGGCCACACCTGTTCGGTCCCCCAGAGCCCGATGGGCACCAACGCCGCGCCGGTCTCGCTGGCCAAGCGGGCGGTGCCGGTCTTGCCCGACAGCACCGGGTCGAAGAAGGCGTCGCCGCGGGGAATGGTGCCCTGGGGCAACACGATGACCACCTCGCCGGCCCGCAGCGCCGCGCTGGCCTGCTCCATCGGGTGAGCCGAGCCGCTGCCGCGGTCGACGGCGATGCCACCGAGCGCCCGAGCCAGGCTCCCGACCACCGGAGCGTCGAAGATCTCCTGCTTGGCCAAGAAGCGCACCGGCCGATTGAGGCGGGCTGCCACCAGACCGATGGCGGCCACGTCGAAATAGCTCCGGTGGTTGGCGGCCAACAGCACCGGCCCCTGCTTCGGGATCTGATCGACCCCCTCGATATCGAACCGGGCATAGGGGAAGGCTTCGGGCCGGAAGAGGAGCCGGGCCAGGTGATAGGGCTCCAACCCGAGCAGGGAGGGCACCCCCGGGGGGCGGTCCCAGTACTCGAGGGGCCAGCGCCGGGCCACCGCCACCAGGGCCAGCCGGGGATCGGCGTTGAGCGGATGGGGGTGGCCGACCGCGGTCAACAGCGGCAGGTCGTAGACGCTGTCCGAATAGGCGTGGGAGGCGGACAGGTCGATCCCGTGGGCCTCGCCCCACTGGCGGACCGCGTGGCGCTTCCCGGTCCCCCAGATGAATCCACCCACCAACCGGCCGGTGTAGTGGCCTTCGGTCTCCTCGTAGTGGGTGGCGATGGTGGCGTCGAAGCCCAGCGTCTCGGCCAGGGGCGCCACCAGGTCGAGGGGCGAGGTGGTGGCCAGGACCAGCGGGAGGCCTTGGGACCGGTACGTCGCCAGGGCCTCCAGGGCCCAGGGTTGAACCAGGTCGAGGAGCTGGGCGACCGCCTGCTTCCCGGCCCGTCGGGTAGCGTCCGCCGACCGGTTCTGCATGGCCCGGGCGGCCACCCGGGCCAGCCCGATGAACGGCGCCGACTCGCCAAACCGGTTGTAGAAGCTGTAAAAGTAGCGCTCGCCGGGGAGGTGCTGGCCCTCGCCGATCACCCCTTCGGCCACCAGCGCCTGGGAGAGAACCGGGCCGCTGGCCTCCCGGAGCAGGGTCCGATCGAGATCCACGAATACCGCGCCGGACCCAGGTGCCATGGCCCCACGTTACTTGGGCGACACGCCGTCGCGGCAAGGCAAATCGTCGACGATGGGACTCGAACTGACCGGGACGCCCCGAACTCGGCTGCTACTGTCCCCGGACGCGGCAAAGGGATCACCGGGGGGGTGGCGATCCCTTTGCACTGACACGACAAGGAACGGAGGGGGGGTTCCTGATCCCTGTGGTCTGTGACTATTGTGCACTCTCCCCCATCATCAGTCAAACAGTTATTTTTGATACCCGCTATCATGTTTAGAGATGGAACTCCGACACCTCCAGGCACTGGTGGCCATCAACGACCACGGCACCTTCTCGGCGGCCGCCGACCACCTGGGTACCGTGCAGTCCAACGTGTCCTCCCACGTGGCCCGGCTCGAGCGCGAGCTCTCCGCCCCCCTGATCGACCGCAGTAACGGGCAGTTCACCCAGGAAGGGGAGGTGGTGCTGGCCCGGGCCCGGCGCATCCTCTCCGAGCTCGACGCCCTGGTTTCCGACGTGGCCGCCTGCAAGGACGAAGTCACCGGCACGGTCAGGGTCGGGATGATCGGGACCATCGCCCGTTGGCTCGCCCCCCAGTTGATGGAAGTGGTCGGCACCCGACATCCCAATTTGGCGCTGGTCATCGCCGAGGGGACCACCACCAGCCTCGAGCCGCAGTTGGCCAGCGGACAGCTCGACCTCGCGGTGCTCAACCTCCCGGTGCACGGCAAGGATCTGGTCACCAGTTTTCTCTTCGAGGAGGATCTGGTGTTGGTGGTGCCGACCGGCGATCCGTTGGCCGCCCCCGGCCGTCGGCTGGCCTTGAAGGATCTGGCCGAATTGAAGCTGGTCCTCCCCCTCCCGGGGACGGCATTCCGCGACGAGTTGGACGCCGCCATCAAACCCTCCGGCATCGAGTTGGCCGCCTCCGCCCAGATCGACGGGCTCCGGTTGATCGCCTCGTTGACGTTCGAGGGATACGGCCCGGCGATTCTGCCCGCCACCGCCATCCCCACGTACCTGCGCGAGCAGTTCCAATCCCTCACCGTCGACGGTCTCCCCCGCCGCCGGGTCGGGGTGGCCCAGCGAAGCCGGGGATTGCCGGCTGCCCCCACCCTGGCGCTGATCGACCTCCTCCACACCATCGTGGAGACTGCCGATCTCCCGAGCGGCCTCTATGCCGGCCGGGCGGCGGAATCGAAGGCTTAGAGCTCGGGCACCCGGGGCTCGCGCCACATCCGCCACAGCGGGGGTCCGCCGTGCTCGGATCGGAACTCGTCCATGACCTCGAACCCGAACCGGGCATAGAGCGGCACGTTCCGCTCCTTGGACGACTCCAGATAGGCGGGCATCCCCTCTTCGTCGATGCGGGCCAGGGTGGCTCGCAGCAACGCCGAGCCGATGCCGGTGCCCTGACGATCGGGCTCGGTCCCGAGGGTCGCCAGATACCAGTGGGGCTCCTTGGGGTGGAGGGCGTCGATCTCGATCAGCAGCTGGAGGGCCCGGACCATCCGCGAGCCGACCAGGAACGGCGCGGTGGGGAGCAGTTGGAACAGCTCCTTCAGTCCCTGCCGGAGGCGGTTCGGTGGGCCCCAAATGGCGGCCCCCCCGTAGTCCTCGGTGGTGTACACGTGCCCGAATTGCAGATACTGCCGACGGATCAGCGTGGTGAAGAACGAGTGGAGCCCATAGTGCCGCCGACGGTCGCCGCCGAACATGAAGGTGGACACGGGGTCGTCATCGAACGACCGGACCAGGAGGTCGACGACGGCCGGGACATCCGATCGAACCACCTGCTTGACCACGGGAGAAGCCGGAGTGCGATCCACGCCTGGCGATGGTAGCCGTGGATCACCCGGTCAATTGGTGGCGGGATCGATCGGGTAGCCCGATACCACCGCCAGGGAGCCGCCCTGACGCCGGAGCACCCGTTGCCAGAGGCCCTCGGGATCGGCGGAGACCGGGTCGCCGGGCTCGGCCCGCACCACGTACCACGACCCTTCGTCGATCTCGCCCTCCAGCTGGCCGGCGTCCCACCCGGCATAGCCGGAGAACAGCCGCACCCCGATGATCGCGTCGGTCATGGTGGCGGGCCCGGCGGCCAGGTCGATGGTTCCGACCGGATGCACGTCGGGGATGAGCGGTCGCCAACCTTCCGGCGGCGTCAGGAGGTCCGGATCGTCGCCGTCGTCCTCGATCCGGAGGCGGGCCAGTCCGATGACTGCGTTCCGGGCCACCGGGCCGCCGGTGAAAAGCTCGGCCGGGGGCGTGGCCAAAGGGTGCCACTGGGGAAGGACCTCGTCGACCCCCACGCCACCCGGCTTGTTCAACACCACCCCGAGAGCACCATGCTCACCGTGCTCCAGGATCAAGATCACCCGGCGGGCGAAGTTGGGATCCTCCAGCCGGGGAGAGGCGACCAGGAGGTGGGTGGACAGTGATTCGGGCGGAGGGTTCCCGCCATAGGGGTCGAACGCAGGGGGCAAGCTCGGGGGCACTTCCCAATCATTGTCCACCCGGAGGCCCGAGTGGCGCCCGCCGCCGGCTTCGATGAGGCTGGAGCGATGCCACTCGTTACGATCGACACCGTCCGCCCCCACATCACGGTGATGACCCTCAATCACCCGGACCGGCTCAACTCGATGTCCTTCGCCCTGGTCGGCGCGCTGTACTCGTCCCTGGAGGTGGTGGCCGCCGACAATGACTGCCGGGTGGTGATCCTCACCGGGGCCGGCCGGGGGTTCTGCTCGGGGCTCGAGCTCGAGAACGCCGGGCTCCCACCCGGGACTGAGGACCTCGGCCGCCACCAGATGGGGATGCGAGCCATGGAGTTCATGGGCGGCATCGTCCCGGCCATGCGCGCCATCCCCCAACCGATCATCGCCGCCATCAAGGGCCCGGCCTACGGCGGCGGCATGTGCCTGTCGCTGGGGGCCGACATCCGGCTGGCCGGCCAATCAGCGGTGTTCTGCGGGGCCGGCATCAGCAACGGGCTGACCGGAGCCGAGCTCGGGGTCAGCTGGCTCCTGCCCAAGGCGGTGGGCACCTCCAATGCCGCCGAAATCCTCCTGACCGGCAAGCTGGTCGACGCCGCCGAGGCGCTCCGCATCGGCCTGGTGTCGAGGCTGACCGACGACGACGCGCTTCTCGACACCGCCATCGGGATGGCCGAGGGGATGTGCGCCTTCAGCCCCTTCGGTCTCTCCCTGACCAAAGAGACCATCTGGTCATCCCAGGAAGTCTCCAGTCTCCAGGCGGCGGTGGCCATGGAGAACCGGACCCAGTTACTGGCCGGCCATACCGGCAACCTCACCGAAGCGTCGGCCGCCTTCCGCGAAAAACGCCGGCCGATCTACGTCGAGTAGCTCCACCCATGCCCAAGGCACGACGAGGACGACGGAGACCGCCGAGAGCCACCGATCCCGACCCGGAACGGCGGGAACACTGGCGGTCCGACGGGCAACCGAAGACGAGGTTCTCCACCCAAGAGGATGCCAACCGTTCGTCACTTCGGCTGCGGTTGGAAGAGGGTGCCGACCTCGACCCCTATCAGTGCGGGTACTGCAACGGGTGGCATCTCGGCAATCGGCGGGACTGACCGGGGGTTCATCTCGGAGGAGCGGCCGGGGACGCGGCCCGCCGACATCGCCCCGCCGTCGGCTCCGGTACCGAAGGGAACGGCTAGTCTGTTGGGCTGGCCTGAGCACGGACATCATGCCCCGTGCGCCTCCAAACGGCCGGCGACAGAACTATGACCATCACTTCCCGCGACACCGCGCTCCACCCGATCGGCTCCCCGTCCGCCATGTCCGCCGACCGCCTGGTCCGCGGCCTGGCGCTGGCCGTCTTCTTGCAGTGGTTCGGGGCCAGCGCCATCATCCCCATGCTCCCCGAGTACATCCGCCACCGGGGCGGCTCGGACTCGCTGGCCGGGCTGGTGATGGCCGCCTTCTTCGCCGCCGGGGTCCTGTTCCAGTACCCGGCCGGTCGGGTGGCCGACCGGGTGGGCCGCCGCCCGGTGTTGTTGGCCGGACTGGCCCTCTACGCCGTGGCCAGCTTCGGCTTCCTGGCCCCCATCGGACCCGCCGTCGACATCGGGCTGCGGGCCCTCCAGGGCATCGGGGCGGGAGCGGCCGAGGTGGCGGCGCTGGCCATGGTGTCGGCCGCCGTCAACCCCGACCGGCGGGGAAAGGCGTTCGCCTCCATCTACGGGGGGCAGGTGGCCGGCATGGCCGTCGGTCCCCTCATCGGCAGCGTGCTGGGCGTCAACCTGATGTGGATGGTCTTCGTGGCCGCCGGGGTCACCTCCCTGGCCGCCTGTCTCCCCGCGCTGTCGATCGTGGAGGTGCGAGTGCTCCCCGACGATCGGGACCCGGACGGCCTCGATGCCCTCCACTCGCCCATCCGGTTGTCACCGGCCCTCATCGGTTCGCTGATGGCGTCGGTGGTGCTCGGCCTCACCTTTGGTGTCTACGAGATCTGCTGGACCCTCCTCCTCAAGCTGCGGGGGGCGTCCGGATGGGAGATCGGCCTGTCGTGGACCCTGTTCGCGGTGCCGTTCGTGCTGATGACCCGTCCGAGCGGATGGCTGACCGATCACCTCAACCGCAAGTACCTGGTGATGGCCGGGCTGACCCTGGCGATGACGATGTGCGGCCTCTACCCGTTCCTCCACAGTGTCCCGCTGTTGGTGGGACTGGGTGCCGCCGAGGCCGTCGGCATCGCCATCGTCCTTCCCGCCGTCCAGTCATTGCTGGCCCAGACCTCGGATCCATCCCAATTCGGGAGGGTGCAGGGGATGTTCTCCACCTGCCAGATCGCCGCCGCCGCGGTGGCGGCGGCGGCCGCCGGCGCCCTCCTCGGGGTCGGGGCGTCCTGGCCGTTCGTGATCACCGCGGTGACCGGGGCCTCCATCCTGGTGGTGATCCCGCTGGTCTGGCGGTCGGTGGCCGGGGTGGTTCCTCGCTAGCCGGGCGGTTCAGCGGATACCGGCATGGAGGGATGCCCGCCACCGCCCGGTGGTCGGTACCGCGCAAAGGGCGGTGCCGGCCCGCACCAGCCAGTCGACGGCTTCGGCGTCGGAGGCATCGGGTGACAGCCGGGCCACCAACCCACGGCGGGGGTGGTCCTGGGTGACCTTCCAGCCGTCGGGAAGCGGGAGCCCGAGGTCGCGGAGCCTGGCCACCACCCGGGGCCCCGAACTGTGCTGGAGGCCGACGGTGGTCGGCTTCACCGCCCCGTCGGGGGTCCGCTTGCCGGGAATCCAGGTGGCCATCGGCACCTTGTGGGGACTGCCGCCAAAGATCGCCAGCGGGCCGGGGGGCGGTGGCTCGTTCTCCGGGTCGATGACCGGGCGCAGGTTCACCCACCCGACCCCGGCCGCCTTGATCCCCACCATCCGCTTCAGCAACTCGTCGACCTCCCCGGGGGAGAACTCGATGTCCTCCGGGCGGGCCCGGGTCACCCGGATCCCGTCACGACTGCATGTCGAGGACGCCGTCGGCCAGCAACTCGAGCTCGGCCCGCCAGGAGTGGGGGGCTTCCATCGGTCGGACCACGAACTTGGAGAACCCGACGTCGAGGTAGCTCTCCATCAGGTCCCGCAGCCCGTCGATGCCGACCGGAACCACCGCGGCCGGATCGACCCCCCGCCGCTGGGCGGCCATCGCCTGGGCCATCTTCGGAGTGATCGGGTGATGGGAGTAGCCGATGGAGACGCCGAAGTGCTCGGGGCTGATGGCCCTCCCTTCCTCGTCCGCCACCTCGTGGATCATCGCCGCCCCTTCGGCCGCCTCGTCAGGGGTGCACAGCGACGGCAACCACCCGTCGGCGAAGCGTCCGCAGCGGCGGAGGGCGGCGGGGACCATGCCGCCGGTCCAGAACTCCAGTGGTTGCTGCACCGGGGTCGGCGACACGCAGACGTCGTCGAACTCGGCGGCCTCTCCGTGGTGGGAAACGATCTCTCCGGTCCACAGACGACGGAGCAGCGGAAGCACTTCGTCCATCAGCCGGCCCTTGTCCGGCCCGGGCACCCCCACCGCTCCCGCTTCCGGATGCCTCGGGATCCCGGGCACGAAGGTGGTCAGCAGCCGGCCTTCCGACAGCATGTCGAGGGTGGCGAGCTCCTTGGCCAGCCGGACCGGGTTCCGCCCCGGCAACACCATGGTGGTGCCGAGCTTGATGTCGGGGTTGTGGGCGGCGGCGTAGGCCAGCGCGGTCAGCGGCTCGACGGTCGGCGCGGTGAGCACCTCAGGCAACCAGATCGAATCAAAGCCGAGCTCGTCGATGTCGTCGACCAGCTGGGCGAAGCCCTGTTGGTCGGGGGTGGAGGGCGTCCCCATCCCCACGCCGATCCGGACCTTCATGAGAGCTCGAACCGATCGCCGTCGTACCGGTCGACAGTGGCAAATGATCCGACCGGATCTCGCCGGAGCCGGGTGGGTTGATGGACCGGGTAGCCGAGGGCCAGTACCCCGGCCACCACCAGTTCGTCCGGCACCCGCAGCGCCGCCTTCAGGGTGTCCTCCCGTCTCGACACCATGGTGGTCATCACCCCGGCGAGGCCCTCTTCCCGGGCGGCCAGCAGCAGGTTCCAGGCGAACGGGTAGATCGACGCCCCACCCACCATGGTGTAGTGGCCGGAGTCGCGGTCCACGGTAGCCAACCGGGTGAGATCGGCCAGCAGGACCACCATCACCGGGACCGAGTCGAAGTGCTCGGCGAACCCACCCAGCTGTTCGGCCGAGCTCCGGGCGATGTCGGCGGCGCCGGCCAGCGCCTGGCGCTCGCGATCCCGGTCGGTGACCACCGCCCAGGGGGTGAGCCCGGCCTGGGTCTGGGCCAGGTACTCGTACCAACCGGGGAGATAGCAGTCGCGGACCAAGGTGCGGAGGGTCGGGTCCTTGACCACCACCACCTTCCAGGCCTGCCGGTTCCCACCGTTGGGAGCGAACCGGGCGGTGTCGAGAATCCGGAACACCACCTCGTCAGGGACCGGGGTCGGCTCGAACTCCCGTACCGCCCCGGTGGTTCGCAGCGCGTCAATCAGATCCATGGGCCCGACGGTAGCGGCAACCGCAGTGACGTGCGACGCTCCCGCCGCCGGCGGGGATCCGCCCCGCCGCGAGTTACAGGACTTCGAGGATGGAGTCGGCGGCGCTGACCGACAGGCCCGAGCCGGGCTCGACGTGCAAGGCGGTGACCACCCCGTCCTCGATGACCGCGGCATACCGCTGCGAGCGGGTGCCGAGGCCGAAGCCGCTGCCGTCCATCTCCAGGCCGACCGCCCGGGTGAAGTCCCCGTTTCCGTCGGCCAGCATCACCACCTTGTCCCCTACCTGCTGGGCATCGCCCCAGGCGCCCATGACGAACGGGTCGTTGACGGAGATGCAGGCGATGGTGTCGACACCCTTGGCCTTCAAGTCGTCATAGCGGATGAGATAGCTCGGAAGGTGGTAGTCCGAGCAGGTGGGGGTGAAGGCTCCGGGCACCGCGAAGAGCACGACCTTGCCTTTGCCCAACACCTCACCGGTCTGCACCGGGGCCGGGCCGCTGGCTCCCATGGTCATCACCTTCACATCGGGAATGGGGTCGCCGACCGACAGGGTCATGGTGTGTCTCCTCGTGCTCGTCGACGGTCCCGCCACGCGGTTCCCCGGTCGGGGTCGGCCGTCGGGGTCAGCATATGCGCCCTCATGAGGATGACCGCACCCACCACGAAGGCCACCACCGATGCGGCCAACAAGCTGACGGTGGAGGCGGTCACTAGTTGGGGGTGGCTCGAAAATGCCTTCTCGGCGATGAGCAGGGGCACCGTGAAGCCGATGCCGGCGATGGCGGCGCCACCGGCCACATGGACCCAGCGCACCCCGTCGGGGAGCCGTCCCCAACCGAGCCCCACCACCGCCAGGCAGGCCAAGGTGATACCACCCAGCTTCCCCACTACCCGGGCGGCGACGATTCCCACGAACACCCCAGTGGCTCCGGGGTGGTGGAGGATCGATGAGTCGACGACCACCCCGGCATTGGCCAACGCGAACAGGGGGAGCACGACGTAGGCGGAGATGGGGGCGATGGCGTTCTCTGCCCGCCCAGCCGGATCCCTCCCCTCCAGGGACGACGCGCCGGGGATGAGCACGCCGACCACCACCCCGGCCAGCGCCGGTTCGACGCCGCCGGTGGCCAGCAGCACCCAGAGGGCCACCCCCGCCACCAGGTAGGGCCAGGCGGAGGGACGACCCAATCGCCGGAACGCCACCATCCCAGCACACACCGCGGCGGCGCCGAGCAGGGAGGGCCAGTGGGTCCGGCTGGAATAGAAGAGTGCCAACACCAGCACCGATCCGATGTCGTCGGCCACCGCCAGGGTCAAGATCATCAACCGGAGGCCCGGCGGCACCCGTCGTCCCAGCAGCGCCAGTGCCCCGAGGGCGAAGGCGATGTCGGTGGCCATCGGGATGCCCCAGCCGGTGGCCCCCGGGCCCTGGTGGACGATCAGCACGTAGACCAAGCCGGCGCCGGCCATCCCTCCGACGGCGCCGACCAGCGGAACGATGGCGGTGCGCACGTCGGCCAGGTCCCCGTCCCGACGCTCGCGGGCGATCTCGAGGCCCACCACCAGAAAGAACACCGACATCAGGCCGCCGTTCACCCACTCCTGCACGGTGGTGAACCCGGTCAACTGGTGGCCGCCCAATCGCACCACCTGGCCCCACACTGATTGGTAGCTGTGGCGCCAGGGGCTGTTGGCCCACGCCAACGCCACCACCGCGGCGCCAGTCAGCACTACACCGCCGGCGACATCCGAGCGGAAGAAGAGCCCCACCGCGGTCCAGGCCCGCTGTGATCGCAGGAGGGTCACGTTGGCGCTTCCACCGCATCACGGTACAGGGGCGGGGCGGTTCCCCCGAAACCCGACGCCGACGTCGGCTACAGCGACGCGACGGCGGAAATGACCGGAGCGAACCGCTGGATGGAGGCGAGCTGCTCGGCGCAGGTGTCCCCCGGGAATCCGACCGTTACCCAGCCGACCCCCATGCGGGCCAGCTTCTCGAGAGCCCCCACCACCGCGACATCATCCTGGTCGGCAGTGCCGATGGCCGGGAGTCCCACTGGGGCGAAGGCGATGGTCAGCGGCCGGGTCCGGCCGACTGATTCCGCGTAGGTAGCGGCGTATTCCAACTCACGGGCCAGATCGTCGGAGGTCTCGAGCACCGCCGTCTTGGTGAACCTGGCCATGCCTGGTGGGTTGGGGAAGGGTGTCCACCCGTCGGCCAGGTCCACCGCCCGGCGGATGGCCCGGCGGCTGTTCCCCCCGATCCAGATGACGGGATGGGGTTGCTGGATGGGAGTCGGGAGCATGGTGTTGCCCGGCGCCTGGAAGAACTTGCCGTCCCAGATCACGCTCTCCCCCGTCCAGGCCGCTTTCATGGCCCGGATGGCCTCGTCGGTGCGGTCGGCCCGGTCGGCATAGGACATCCCGAGGGCGGTGAACTCGTCTTCCAGGTAACCGGCCCCGACCCCGAGGATGACCCGACCGCCGCTTAGCACGTCGAGGCTGGCAATCCCCTTGGCAGCCATGAACGGATTCCGGTAGGCGAGGATGAACAGGTTGGTCTGGAGCCGGATCCGGGAGGTGGCGGCGGCCGCGAAGGAAAGGGCCACGAACGGGTCGAGGGCGTGATGCCCACCGTGGGCCAGCCACTGATCGCCGGGGAATGGATGCTCGGTGGTGAACACCGCGCCGAATCCCACTTCCTCGGCCGCCACCGAAAGATCCCCGATGGCGCCGGGCGACACGAACTCATGGCCCAGCTCGACCCGGTGGGTCGGCAATCGATACGACACCTGCACAGCAGTCACCGCCCCCTCTATCGACCGGTCGTGCCGGTGGCTAGGCCCCGCCGTCGGCGATGGAATCGACAATCCGATCGCACCGACGGCACCACGCCGCCTGCGACGAACGGTCGCTCGGATGGACGAGTCCGCCGCACCGACCACACCGGTGGATGATCGGAGATTGGCTGGTGTCGGCGCTCATGAGTGGCACATTCTGACATACCGGCGGTAACCACGAAAGTTACCCACGCGTAGTCCCCGGCACCGCATCGCGGTCGGCGTCCACCGATGCGGGTTGTTCTCCGGGTGCCAATGACGGCCTCAACGGCTGGCGAACCGAGGGCCGTTGACCCAATCCGGCAGCCGGCTGGCCTTTCCATTGGGATCCACTGCTCCGTGGACGGTCACCGCCGTCGCACAGGTCGCGCCGTCCACGGTCAGCAGGTAGCCGATCTGAAAGGTGGTCCCGGTCAACTCACTCACCATCAGCGAAACGTCGACCACTTCGTCGAACCGCAAGGCACGCCGGTAGCGGACGAACGACTCCAATACCGCCAGATCCGACCCGTCGGCCCTCACTTCGTCGTAGGGATGGCCGATGCTGCGCAGGAACTCGACCCGGGCGTCCTCGAGGTAGAGCAGATAGGCGGCATGGTGGATGACACCCATCGCATCGGTCTCGGCGAACCGGGTGCGGAGGGTATGGGTGAACGGATAGGCGGCGGGATCGGTCGGCGGGACGAAAGAGAGCCTCACCCGAGGGACGTTACCGGTCAGCCGGCTCGGTCTGGGGCTGGTTCCACTCGATCCATCCGGTACCGGCGCGACCGTCGGCGGCGGTGAAACGGGCCATGGCCCGGGGGAACCGGCTGACCCGCCCGTCGTCGGCGGTCAGCAGTAGGGGGGCGAAGGCCAGGGGCTCGATATCCACCTCCAGGTGACCGGGCTCGACCCGGGCGGCCCCGCTGACCGGCATCCCTTCGTTGCCCACCACCTCGGACATGGAAAGCGTCTCGATGGGCAGGGCCGCCCCGCCCGGAGGCTGGACGTAGCCGAGGGCGACCGGGAACCCCGGCATCCGGATGTCGGCAAAGTGCAGTCGGGTGCCGTCGTCCAGCCGGACCGCCGCCCAGCACCAGCCGAACGCCCACCAATCGCGGACCCCCCACGAATGGTCCCGCTGTCCGGTGCCCCGGACCACGATGCGCTCATCGCCGACCGACACTTCCCCTTCCACCCGGCAGGGGACCTCATAGCGGGTGGTGACGTCGTAGTGATAGGGAACCCCGTCAGTGGTCCAGGCCAGGTCCATCACCACCGCGGTGGCCCGGCCGGCGTCGCCGTGATAGCTGGCCTTCGGATCCGGGTGGATGGAGGCCGGGGCCGAGGCCCGCAACCGCATGACCCGCAGCGGGTCTTCCGGCCGGCAGCTGATCGAGTGGCCGTCGGCCTCGAGGGTGACATCGGTGCCGGGAAGGGTGGGCAGGTCGTAGGCCACCGATGCCACCATCGGCCGGTCCGGACCCACCACCATGGTCGTCCACCAGGTCACCCCGAGGTTGGGGTACAGGCCGATGCGGGCGTAGCCACCCACCGAGCCGTCCTCGGCCACGAAGTCGAGGTAGTACGACTCGTTCCAGAGGGGCTCGGCGTCCGGGGTGTGGAGTTCCTCGTCCAGCGGTGCGACGAGGTGGGGTTGGTGCTCAGGCATGGGCTCTCCCTCTCAGCATGGCCTCGGCGTCGATGTCGATGGCCTGTTGGGCGTGATGATGCACGCTGTTGACGAACATGGCGTCGCCGCGGTCGGTCCGCTTCACCAGCATCGAGGCGGCGATCCCCATCAGCAATCCTCCGAAACAGGTCAGGCGATAGTCATCCTCCAGTTGGGCGAGCCCGTAGCCGATCACCCCTTGCCGCACCAGGGCGCGGTGATAGGAGGCCAGCAGCTGGTGCTCGTGAGCTCGGCGATCCGCCACCGAGAGGCTGCCGCCTAAAAAGTAGGAGACGTCCGACGCCGCCAACCCCCAGGCGGCGGTCTGCCAGTCGACCACCCACGGACGTGGGTCGGCCGGTCGAAACAGCAGGTTGTCGAGGCGGAAGTCACCATGGGTGGCGGTGCGGGGCCCCGACAGGGCTTCGAGCCAAGGGCCGAGTCCGGCCACGAACCGTTCGCATACGGCCAGGTGGGCGGGCTCCAGTCGTTCCCCGTACCGGTCCACGAACCCCGGGAACAACCCGGTCACCATCGCCACCAGGAACCGATTGGACTCCGGGGTGGACCGATTCAGCCAGGGCAGCGCCCGGAGGACCTCCGACTCCCACGCCGGACCGTGCAGAGCCGCCAGTTCATCGAGGGCGGCGGCGGCTACCTCCGGAACGCAACCCGCCAGTTGCTCACCTTGCTCGCCGTCGGTCACATCTTCGAGGAGGAGCACGAACCACCCGGTGTCCGGGTCGTGCCAGCCGAAGTAGCCCCGGGGCATCCGGGTCCCGATCCGGTCGGCCACCTGGTCGTAGATGGACACTTCGATCTCGTAGGCCCGGGTCATCAGTCCAGTGGATCGACTGGTGTCATCTTCGGAGGCGAGTTTGGCGATCAACGACGGCGGGCCCGCTCCAGATGGCTCGTAGGTGAGGGTGAGGCGGAGGGTGTCGGCCATCTGGCCGGTCCCCACCGGTTGGCTCGACACCGACTCCACCGAGACGCCGGCCGGCAGCCCGCCCGACCGGGACAGCACCGACGTCAGCCATTCGGGGGTGACATCGGTGGCCTTCCGGATGCCGTCACCGGTGACCGTCATGGTGTCGGGTAACGTCGGTGGGCGGTCACGACGTCAACGGGCCGGCGTCCGAAGCTTCAGGGGCATCGACTTCGACCACCGGCTCGGCGCGATCGTCGAACTCGGTACGAAGGGCCCGGGACATCACCGCGTGCTGGAGGTAGAGGGACCCGATATAGGTGAGCTCGAGGATCTCCTCATCGCTCAGATGCTGGCGGAGGGCATCGAACAGACCGTCCGGCACCCTCCCCCGGTCGAACACCAGGCAGTCCATGTAGGCGAGGACCAACCGCTCGGTCTCGTCGAAGCAGGTGGCCGCCGCCCAGTGGGGGATGGCGCTGACGACGTCGTCGCTGATGCCGAGGGTGCGGAGTGACTTGCAGTGTTGCGAGAACACGAACTGGCTGCCGGCCGCCCAACCCACCCGGGTTTGGGCGATCTCCCGCAACCGCGGAGCCAGCCGCCGGTTAGGGCTCTGGTAGAGGGCGAATCCCTGCACCGAATGTTCGAGGACGTCGGGGACCAAGGCGAACACCGTCCACCAGTCCCCCGGCGAACCGGTGGCGGTTCCCGGTTCGGCCACCGGGTCCCGGCCGTCGAAGATGTAGTCGTACATCGTGGTGACGATCGGCGCCTCCGCCTCGGACTTGGGTACCTGACGCAGCCGCGGTGCCATCGACTCAGGCCATGGACCGGTTGACGCCCCGCTTCGGTGCGTGGGCCACGTCCACGTCGGTCAGTGCTCGGGTCCAGCAGGCGAATTCGAGGAGGATCCCGTCGGGGTCCTGAAAGTAGACGGACCGGACGAACACCCCGGGGTGGAACGATTCGGAGATCCCCCACTCGCTGTCGTCGTGATTGGCCACCTCGGTGCAGTCGATACCGGCGGAGATCAGACGGTCCCGGTACTCGTTGATCCGTTCCGGCGGCACCGAGAAGGCGACGTGGTTCATCGACCCGATGGCACTGGTCAGGCTGCCCTGATCGGGACGCCCGGTCGGGGCCGAGACCCCCGGGACCCCGTCGGGGGCATCGGGGAACCAAAAGAAGGCGAGGCAGTCCCCACCACCGCAGTCGAAGAAGAAATGCTGCCCCATCCCGGCCGGGAGCTCGATGGTCTTGACCAGCGGCATCCCCAGCACCTGGGTGTAGAACTCGACCGTCCGCTCCATGTCCCGGCAGACCAATGCCAGATGGTTGATGCCCCGGAACTCGAACCCACCTTCAGACGACGTCATGGTGCCCTCCCCGGCCGTGCTGCAGTGCGAACCGGCTGTGCGGCCCCACCCCAGGGCTACAACTTGGCACATCTGGGCGGAGGATTCAGGTTCGAGCCCTACCGGGGGTGCAAGACTGCCGGGATCGCCAGCCTCCCGCTCATCATCGCCGGCCCGACCGGAGCCGAGCGGCACCAGCGGGGCGGGCATCCCGAACGGCCGGCCCGGATCGCCGCGGTGATGGCGGGAATCGACGATCTGCACCTCGGAAGCGACCTCACGGTGATACCGGCAACCCCGGCCGAGATGCACCAGCTGGTCCGGGTCCACTCCTCCGACCACCTGGACCAACTCCGGCGGTTCTGTGCCGGGGGTGGCGGCCAGATCGACCCGGACACCTACGCCGACGCCACCTCCTGGGAGGCGGCTGTCCAGGCCGCTGGAGCCGGCTTGGCCGCCGTCAACCAGCTCCGGAGCGAATCCGGAGGAGTAGCCTTCGTCGTCGCCCGACCTCCCGGTCACCACGCCCTCCGCGACCAGTCCATGGGGTTCTGCCTTCTCAACAACGTGGCGGTGGCGGCCGCCGAACTGGTCGATGCCGGCGAGCGGGTGCTGATCGTCGACTGGGATGTCCACCACGGGAACGGCACTCAGGCTCTCTTCTGGAACGAACCGAACGTCCTCTATGTCTCCACCCATCAGTGGCCGGCCTACCCCGGCACCGGCCGGGCCCGCGAGGTGGGGGGCCCGGATGCCCTCGGCCTCACCGTCAACGTCCCGCTTCCCCCCGGCGCCACCGGTGACATCGTCCGCCGGGCGATCGACGAGATTGCCGGTCCGGTCATCGACCGCTTCGCCCCCACCTGGGTGCTGGTGTCGGCCGGCTTCGACGCCCACCGGTTGGACCCGCTCGCCGATCTCTCCCTCTCCAGTCGGGACTTCGCCGACCTCGCCACCCTGGTGAGCGGCTATGCCCCCGGACCCGGTCGCCTGGCCCTCTTTCTGGAGGGTGGCTACGACCTGGAGGCCCTCCGGTCCTCGGTCTCGTCGACCCTCGGCGCGCTCATCGGTGCTCCGGAGGAGAATGATTCCCCCACCTCCGGGGGCCCGGGCCTCGAGCAGGTCCACCAGGCCGCGGAAGGTCGCGACCAAGCCCTTCGACAATCTCCCGGCCCAAGCTGAGCCGAATGGTTCAAGCGGTGACCGAACCCGTCGCCTTGGACCAGCCGACCGTGGGACGGCGGAGGGCCACGTAGAGGGGCGGTAACAATTGGAACAAGGAGGCGGGACGGTAACGGTACCAACGAGCCAGAAACCGGTCGGACCGGTCGAACAGTCGCTGGTCGGCCACCGACAGCTCGAGACCGAACCGCTCCCGAATCCGGCGATCCATCGTGCCGATGGCCATCACCCGCATCGGGCGCACCGCGGTGGCGGGCACGTTCCAGTTCCGATACCAGAGCACCTCGTTGACCATGGCGGTGCTGGAGGGGGTGGGCATCAGCTCGTTGCCGGCGATCTTGGTTTCGAAGTAACGGGCGAACTGGACCCGGTCGGCCGGAATGATCTCCGGCGGGATACCGAAGAATTCGGCAAAGGTGCAGTGGTCGCGGTAGAGGGCTTCGGCTTCGTCCCCGTCCAACGGACCGATCCAACGGTCCTGGGCCACCTCCATGAGGTCGACCAAGGTGGCCCACACCCATAACAGCAATGAAGAGTCGTGGGCGGTGTAGGCCGATCCCTGGGGCCAGGCCGGATTGGACTCCGGCAGCTCGCCGTTCACATGGTCGTGGAACCGGTAGACCTGGTTGGCGGCCGCCCGGGCAGTGTCCGGATTTCCCCACACCAGGCGTAACCCGACGTCGGCGGTGGACCAGGCCCGGGTGAGGGGCCGGGACTGGAACAGGCTGTGGTGGCTCACTCCCGCCCCCACCTTGGCATGGGCCACTTCCATCACCAGCGCCCGCTGGAGGAGGAGGCCCAGAATCGGTTCGGACGACACCCTCCGGATCGGGCTCCGGCGAGTGAATCCGGTCGAGCCGGCGGGATCGAGCCGGCCGAGTTTGGCGGGATCCAAGGGGTGGGTCTGTACTGGTTCACTCACGTCGGACCCCATCCTTTGCCGCCGTCATTGTCAGTAGCAACCGGTCGTGCATCGCGTCATCCCGACCCATCGCGTTGCCTCGGCGATCTCCGTCATCGAAGTCGTCGTCGGGCTCTGCAAACATCCGCCCAGAGACTACGTCGGCCGACGGACTGGAGCCGGCATTGGTAACAACTGTCGACTCGCCGCGCAATTGATCAACCGTGTCGAGTCCAGCAGTGTTTGCGCGATCGCAAACAACAATTCTTGCTTGAGCGATGGCAAGCCGACAGAGTAGTGGCAATGGGGAAGTTTCACCGAGAACGCTGTCGGAGCTCTCGGACATCTTCAACGGTGTTCCCGGGCAGAACCACATCGCACGGTCGCGGCGCGCGTTGGTTGGCGCGTGGCGTCGCGGTCGGATTGTTGGCGCCCACCGTGGTGTTGGTCTCCTCCCCGTTCAGTGGCGAAGCCGGTGCCACCACCGTCCGCATCTTGCCGGGACAGAACTTGACCGAGATCGCCGCCGCCCACGGGACGTCGGTGTCCTCCCTCGCCGTCGCCAACGGGATCCAGAATCCGAATTTCGTGGTGGCCGGCACCACCCTCGTCATCCCTGGCAACGCCGGCATCGTCTTGGCGTCGTCGGCTGCCAGTAGCGGGTCTTCCACCGTCCTGGTCACCCTCGGTGACACCCTGAGCGCCATCGCCGCCCGCAACGGCACCACGGTGGCGTCCCTGGCTGCCGTCAACGGGATCAGCAATCCCAACCTGGTGATCGCCGGTAGCCGACTGGTACTGCCGTCCGCCGGGACGTCTTATGCATCGGCCAGCCCGGTCTCCTATTCCAGCTCGGCGTCGGGCGGAAGCTCGAGCTCCCTGCCTCCCCAGCTGCTGAACCATCCGGATCGGCTGGCTTTACAGCCGTACTTTCTCCAGGCGGCGTCGAACTTCGGAGTCCCCGCCTCCCTGCTGGAGGCAATGTGCTGGTGGGAATCGGGCTGGCAGGCCGGGGTGATCTCCTCGACGGGGGCTCAGGGAATCGGGCAACTGGAACCGGCCACCGTGCAGGCGATGCGGGCCCAACTCCACAATCCGAGCCTCAACCCGATGGTCGCCTCCGACAACATCGAGATGTCAGCGGCATTTCTCCACGATCTTCTCCAACAGACCGGCGGCAGTGCCCGTCTGGCACTGGCCAGCTACTACCAGGGTGCCTCCTCGGTCCGCCTGGTCGGGATGTTCACCTCGACGGTGCAGTACGTGAACGGCATCACCTCGTATCTCGCCGCCTTCTCCTGACGCCGGAGTAGCGTCGCATCGGTTGTCGACACGACGCCGGAAGGTGGAAGTCATGGGGTTCCTGTCCAGGCTGTTGGTACCGAGGGGGGTTCGCCGGGCCGTCCACCCGGTCCGCACCTCCCGACGGGCGTTGACGCCCAGATCGGTCAAACGGGTCAGAGGGGCCATGCATCCGATCAGCAACGCCGGCTACCGGGTGGAGCGCTCACTCACCACCAAGCGCCGACGGCCTCGGGGTCGGCAGCCGGTCTGGCATCACGGAACCTGCAGCGTCAACCACCGGACCCAAGCGGCCGCTGACCGCTGCCGCGGCACCAAATGACAGCCGCCCGGTCCGGCCACCTGACCCATCGCCACTGGCTCGGTTTTCAGCCGCCGGCTATCCAACCGGCGTCAATGGCCGGCGGTGGCCCGGTAGCGCAAACCGTCCATCAGCAAATCGAGCATCCTGCGTCCCTGCTCACGTTGCTCCGGCTCACTGGTGGCTAGGGACACCCCACTCAGGCTGGCCAGAACGTCGCCGGGTTCGATGTCGGAGCGCACGGTTCCGGCCGCCGCGGCAGCCCCCAGAAGGGTGGTGACGGCGGCGATCAAGTTATCCCGACTCTGAGCGTAGGGATTCCCCCCGGAAGCGATCACCGCCCGCAGTGCCTCGGCCATCCCTCGTTTGGTGGTCATGTAGTCGACGAAACGGTCCATCCAGATGCGGGTGGCCTCGTCGGGCGGCATGATCTCCAGGAGTTCGTCGGCGGCGTCGCACAGCTTGGCCAACTCGTTGCGGTAGGCCGCCTCCACCAGCGTTTCCCGGGTCGGGAAGTGCCGGTAGAGGGTGCCGATCCCGACGCCGGCATCCTTGGCGATGGCCTCGAGGGTGACGTCCGGCCCGTCCTGGGAGAAGGCCCGAACGGCGGTTTCGAGCAGGCGGTCGCGATTGCGCTGGGCGTCGGCCCGCAGGGGGCGGGTAGTGGTGGCCGACAGGGTCCCTCCTCGTCAGTAATGGGCAGCGCTGGATTCCGCCCGATAGGTGTAAACCGGTTGTCAAACGGAGGTAGCTCCGCTTATACTCATTCGTAATGGAGGTCCCTCCGTTTGACATCGTACCGGACGGGCCCCAGGTCCGCATCCCCAATCGCCACGGGAAGAGATCATGACTGCGAACACGCTCATCACCACCCCATTCACCGCTGAATCCACCGCTCTCCAGGTCGTCGAGGGCATCGATATGGCCGGCCGCCGAGTCATCGTCACCGGCGGGGCATCCGGGATCGGAATCGAAACTGCCCGAGCCCTGGCGCAGGCAGGTGCCGAGGTGACCCTGGCCGTCCGCAATCCCGAGGCAGGGGATGCCACTGCCGAACAGTTCATCGCCGCCACCGGCAATCAACAGGTGCGGGTCGCCCCGCTCGACCTGGCCAACCGGGCGTCGGTGGCGGACTTCGTCACCGCCTGGAAGGGTCCCCTCCACATCCTGGTCAACAACGCCGGGATCATGGCATCTCCCGAAATGCGGACCCCGGAGGGCTGGGAGATGCAGTTCGCCACCAACCATCTCGGCCACTTCGCCCTCGCCACCGGGCTGCACCCCTCCCTGGCGGAGGCGGCCGGGGCCCGGATCGTGTCGGTCAGCTCCAGCGGACACCTACGCTCGCCGGTCGTCTTCGAAGACATCCACTTCCAGCATCGACCCTACGAACCGTGGAGCGCCTACGGGCAGTCCAAGACGGCCAACGTCCTGTTCGCAGTGGAGGCGACCAAGCGGTGGGCCGCCGACGGCATCACTGTCAATGCCCTGATGCCCGGAGCCATCCATACCAAGCTGCAGCGCTACGTCACCGACGAGGACCTCAACCGGATGCGGGCGGAGATGAGCACATCAAAGGAGGTCACCTGGAAGACACCGGAGCAGGGCGCCGCCGCTTCGGTGCTGGTGGCGACCTCGCCCCTACTGGAAGGAGTCGGCGGCCGCTATTTCGAGGACTGCAACGAAGCCGGCCCGAACCAACCGGGAACTCGCCGCGGGGTGGCGGCCTACGCCCTCGACCCCGAGGCCGCCGCCCGGCTCTGGGACGTCTCGGTGGAGACGCTGGCGTCGTAATTGACTCCTACGAGAGCCCGACTCGATCCGGCGCCCTACCCTCGGCGATAAGAGCAACGAAGAGGAGACAACCATGACCAGAACCTGGCTCATCACCGGTAGCTCCCGCGGTTTCGGATGGGAGCTCGCCAAGGCCGCCCTCCAGAGCGGGGACAAGGTGGTCGCCACCGCTCGCCACCCCGAGCAACTCGAACCACTGGTCCTCGAGTACGGCGAGTCGGTTCGAGCCATCGCCCTCGACGTCACCGATGCCGCCGCGGCCGGCGAGGCGGTCGAGACGGCGATGGCCGAGTTCGGTTCCCTCGACGTGGTAGTCAACAACGCCGGCTACGCCAACAGCGCGCCGATCGAGGAGACCAGTGCGGAAGACTTTCGAGCCCAGATCGAGACCAACCTCTTCGGGGTCATCAACGTCACCAAAGCCGCCCTCCCGGTCCTCCGACAGCAGCGTTCCGGCCACTTCATCCAGTTCTCCTCCATCGGCGGGCGAGTCGGCGGCACGCCGGGCATGGGTGCCTACCAAACCGCCAAATTCGGCGTCGAAGGCTTCTCCGAGGTGCTGGCCAGCGAGGTGAAGCCCTTCGGCATCAAGGTCACCATCATCGAACCGGGAGGGTTCCGAACCGACTGGGGCGGGTCCTCCATGCGCCGGGCGGAGGTGGGTGACGACTACGACGAGACGGTCGGAGCCATGAATCGTTTCCGCGAGTCCACCGTGGCCACCTGGCCGGGCGACCCGGCCCGAGCGGCCAAGATCATCGTCGACATCGTCCGCCTGGATCAGCCGCCCCTCCGCCTCCTGCTCGGGGCCGGCGCCGTCAGCTCCGCCGACCAAGCATCCAAGTCCCGGGCCGAAGAAGCCCAGAAGTGGGCCGACCTGAGCCGATCCGCCGACTTCCCGGCCGAGCCGGCTCTCGAGGGCGCCACCCCCCGCTGAGGAAGGGCCCAGGGTTCGAGGCGGTGAGCCCAAGCCACCGACGCACCCCGGCACACCCAAGACCCCAGGTCAGACGCCTAACGCACAGGTTATTTGTGCGTACGCACATGATTACTGTACGTTGCCTCCATGGACGCCAGTGAGCGGTTGGGTGCACTTGTCGAGCTGTTGCAGCGGGACGGACGGGTGGAGGTGGCCAACGTGGCCGAGCTGTTCGGGACCGCGGAGATGACCATCCGCCGCGACCTCGATCGCATGGTGGCGATGGGGATGGCCCGCCGGGTCCGCGGTGGCGCGGTCAGCCAACTCATGCGAGGGGAAGAGCTGCCGTTCGCCATGCGGTCGATGGAGCGCACCGACGCCAAAGCCCGGATCGGCACCGCGGTGGCCGGAGTGTTGCGCGACGGCGAAGCGGTGTTGCTCGACAGCGGTTCCACCTCGATCAAGGTCGCCGAAGTCCTCGGCCATCGGCGGCTGACGGTGATGCCGATGTCGCTCCACCTCGCCGCGGTGCTGTCGGCCTACGACTCGGTCCGGATGCTGATGCCCGGTGGGGAGATCCGCCCCGGTGAGCTCGCCATGGTCGGTCCCCTGGCTCAGGCCAGCATCGGTGCACTTCGCTTCGACACTGTGGTGCTGGGATGCTGCGGCGTGTCGGACGGCCGGGTCACCGCCTACGACCTCGGTGATGCCGCGGTGAAACAGGCGATGCTCCAGTCGTCCGCCCGGGTCATCCTGGCGGCCGACAGTTCCAAACTCCGACAAACCGCCATGGCCGTGGTCTGCGAGGTGGAGGCCGTCGACATGGTCGTCACCGACGACGGTGCCCCGGCCGAAGACGTGGACGGGCTACGGGCCGCCGGCATCGAAGTCTTGTGTGTCTGAGATGGCGGTAGCAACGGCACCGTCGGAGCCGATGGTCGTCGACCGGTGGTCCCGGTCGGCCACCGTGGCGGTCTTCTTCGCCCATGGGCTCCTGTTTGCCTCCTGGACCGCCCACATTCCGCAGATCAAAGCCCAACTGGGCCTGACCAACGGCGACCTCGGGCTGGCGCTCCTCGGCGCTCCCCTCGGTTCGGTGTCGGCCATGCTGGTGTCCGCTCGCCTCCTTCCCCACTTCGGTAGCAAGACCATGGTGCGGGTCTGTCTGCTCGGCTACTGCGCGGCCGGTCCTTTCGTCGGCCTGGTCGGCTCCCTGCCTGCCCTCTTCATCGCCCTCTTCGTCTGGGGAGCGTTCCAGGGGGCGCTCGACGTGTCGATGAACACCCAGGCGGTGGCGGTGGAACGGGCCCGGGAGCGCCCCCTGATGTCCGGCTTCCATGCCTCCTGGAGCATCGGCACCTTGTCCGGGGCCGGGATCGGGGCGCTGGGGGTCGCCATCGGGCTGTCCCTCACCACCCAGCAGGTACTGCTGGGGGTGCCGGCGCTGGTCATCGCCGGATGGCTCACCACCCGGATGCTCCCCGACGCCGTCTCCAGGCGGGAGGCCCACAATCGGTCCCGTCGGGTGCGCCGCCTCTCGGCACCGGTCCTGGTACTCGGTGCCATCGCCTTTGCGTCCATGCTCTGCGAGGGTGCCAGTGCCGACTGGGCGTCGGTCTACCTCCGCGGCGCCCCCTTGCACACGGGCGCCGCCGTCGCCGGCCTCGGCTATGCGGCGTTCTCCCTGACCATGGTGATCGTCCGCCTATCGGGCAACCGGTTGCTGGTCCGATTCCAACCCCGATCGGTGCTCCCGGTTCTCGCCGCCATCGCCACCGTCGGATTCACTGCCGGATTGCTCGGCGATCGAACCGTGTCGGTCATCGTCGGGTTCGCCTGCCTCGGCGTCGGCCTCGGCCTCATCGTCCCCACCGTCTTCAGCGCCGCCGGCCGACTCTCCGGCATCAACCCGGGGATGGCGATCGCCACGGTGTCCACCTGTGGCTGGTTGGGATTCGTGTGCGGACCACCGCTCATCGGTCAGCTGGCCTCGTTGTCGTCGCTCTCCCTGGCCCTCGGGGTGGTCCCGGTGCTCACCGCCGGGATCGTCCTCGCCACCGCCCTGACTCCGGCCCTTCGGGACGACGGCCCCGGTCCGCGCCGGTGATCACTCACCTGTTGGTCGACTACGGCGAGGTCATGAGCAAGCCTCAGCCCGCCCAGACCCTTCACGACCTCGCCCACCTCGCCGGCATGCCCGTCGACGAGCTGAGCCTTCGCTACTGGCAGTATCGACTCGACTACGACTGCGGACAGGCCTCGAACGACTACTGGTCGATCGTGCTCGGCCGCCGCCTGGCTTCCGACGACCCCCTGTTGGCGGAGCTGATCGCCACCGACGTGCGGGGCTGGCTCCACCTCAACTCCTCCACCCTGCGGATCCTCTTCGATGTCACCCTGGCCGGCCTCCACCTGGCGTTGCTCTCCAATGCCCCCCACCCCCAGGCTGACGCCATGGACGGCAGCCGTTGGGCCCGCCTCTTCGACCACCGGCTCTACAGCTGCCGCCTTGGGATCGCCAAGCCGGATCCGTCGATCTTCGAACGGGCACTGACCGTCATCGGCGGCACCCCCGAACAAACCCTCTTCATCGACGATAAGCCGGCCAACACCCAGGCGGCGGCCCGGCTCGGCTTTCGCACCCACACCTTCTCGTCCAGCCAGGACCTGGCCCAGGCTCTACCGTCGACCTTGGTGTCGGTCCCGGCCCAACCCCACTAGCGGACCGGAGTCGTCCAAAGCGCCAACTGGGCGCCACTCAGTCTTTGAGCAGCCCTCCGAGAATCGAACCGGCACTGGTGTTCCGGGAATTCTCGTTCTCGGGCAGGTAGGGCACGATGGCATGGGCGAGCTGCGAAATCGGCATGGTCTGGAGCCAGACCATCCCCGGACCCGTCAGGGAGGCCAGGAAGAGGGAGTCGGCCCCGAAGAGCATATTCTTCACGCCCTTCACCATCTTGATCTCGAAACTCATCCCGGCGTCGAAGAGACCGACATGCCCGGGGATAACCCGCAGGTTCTCGCCGGGCGCCAGGTGGTATTCGACCAGTTCGCCGGAGAGGGCGACCCAGGCCGTCCCCTGGCCGGTCACCCGCTGGAGGATGAATCCGCTGCCCCCGAAGATGCCGGCGCCCAGCTTCTGCTGAAACCCGATGGCGAGATTCACCCCGGAGGTGGCGGCCAGGAAGCCATGGCGATGGACGAGATACTCGCGGTCGGGCGCAATGGGGACAGGGCGGATCTCGCCCGGCAACTTGGCGGCAAAGGAGACCGTGCCCGGAGCGCCCTCTGCCTGGTACTCGGTGAGGAAAAGGCCGCCCCCGGCCACCGTCCGTTTGAGGGCGCCCAACATGCCCTTGGAACCGGCCCCCGACGTCGACGTCGACAACTGGATCGACGATGTCATCCAGGAGACGTCGCCCCCCGGCGAGACGATCGCCTGGCCGGGGTTGAGATCGACCTGCAGGACCGGCATCACGGTGCCGAGCACCCGGTGGGTGACACCGGCGGCGGCGTCGGCCGCGGCCGGGTCGTCAGGAGAGGGAGGCGACCCGGGGGGCGGAGGCAGATTGGACATGGGAACTCCTGGTGGGGTTGGAGGCCGATCGAACCAGCCTCGATCGAACCGTGCGGGAAGATGCTCTACGGGTTGGATGGCCTTCTCTCGATGGCGTCGAGAAGGGAGCACCTCGGTGGTGAAGCTAGTGGTCAGCTGGGAGGCTGTCCACAGGCTTCCGAACTGTCACGAACGCCGTCGTCCATCCGATCTGCCGACGGTAAGCCGGCCAGGGGTCAGCTGCCGAACCCCTCCGCGGCGCTGATGCGGGAGGCGAGTTCATTGAGGGCGTCCGGCATCTCCTCGGAGACGTACTTGGCGGCCTCGCCGTCATCTCCCACGGCATCGATGGCGCGCACCAGACGGGCCATGGCGTGAGCCAGTTCAGTGGCTGCGCCTTCGATCTCTTTCGTCTCTGCACTCATGATCACGGCCCTTTCTTCTCCCGCTCAACGGTAGCGGAAACGTAAACCAACGCGCGGCGCCGGTGCGCTCTCCCACCACCCTCGGCTGGCCCCCGATCGGCGGTCTGGCGTCGCCCGCCGGGGACGTGCCACGGTGGACCGATGACAGCGTACGAACGCTTTTCGAGCTTCTACGACGCGGTGATGGACGACCCGGGTCCGAGAGCCGATCAGGTCACCGCGTGGATCGATCGCCATCTTCCCGGTGCCTCGTCGCTACTGGAACTGGGTTGCGGCACCGGGTCGATCCTGGCTCGGATTCCGTCAGTCCTCGCCCTGACCGGACTGGACCGCTCGCCGGAGATGCTGGCGGTCGCCCGGGACAAGGTTCCCGGCGCCCGTCTGGTCGAGGCGGACATGACTGACTTCTCCCTGGAGGAGACCTTCGACGTCATCGTCTGCGTATTCGACAGCCTGAACCACCTCTTGACCTTCGGGGATTGGCAATCGATGTTCGATGCGGTTCACCAGCATCTCCGAGACGACGGACTCTTCATCTTCGACGTCAATACCTTGGGTGAGCTCCGGCGCCTGGGGGAGGAACCGCCCTGGGTCTACGACTTTGACGAGGGCGTTGCCATCATCGACGTGACCTTTGCCGAGGACGGAATGTCGGAAGGCCTGTCACTTTGGGACATCCGCATCTTCGAACAGGCCGGAGAGGATCGGTACACCCTCCACCAGGAGCAGATCGGCGAACTGGCGGTTCCGCTTGCCCTCATCAAGTCCACCCTGGAGGGAAATTTTGTGCTCCTGGAGGAGATCAATGAGAACGGTGAAACGCCGACTGACAACTCCGTCAAGGGGCACTTCTGCTACCGCCTCGCCGGACCGGGTCGCCGGTAGCCGCAGCCCGGACCTTGGCCGGACCAGCTTCCAGCTGGGCTGTTGGCCTTCACGCCACCGACCTGACCTGTCCTCCACCGGGCTCGCGGCTACCTGATGAGAGGGAACCTCATGGGCCAGTTCAAGAAGCAGAGGGGCATGTTCTCCGACCTCCGCAACCTGACGGAGGCACTCGACCCCGAGCAGCAGTCGAGCATGACCAATGCGCCGACCAACCCGGCCGAGGTGGCCGGCCTGACCGGCACTGTCGATCCGGGGTTGCTGCAGAACGGACTGCTCGCACGAGATCTCGTCATCAGGGTCGAGAAGACCGGAACGTCGGTGGGCTCGAGACATGAACCTCGACCCGTCTGCCGGTTCAAGGTCGAGGTGACCCTGGACAACACGCCGTCGTACCTGGGGAATTCCGACAGTCGGTGCCCCTGGCCGACGTGCCGCAGTACGTCCCTGGCCAGACGTTGATCGCGGTCCGGGTCGATCCGGCCGACCACAGCCGGGTGGCCATGGATCGTTCACAAGAGCCGCCAACTGTCACCGTCAGCGATCAGACCACCGGCGCGTCGGCGGCGGTCAGCATTCTGAAGACGGGCAACCCGGTGCGTGCGGTCATCGTCCAGACCCAGCCACTGAGCGCCAAGAACCCTGCCGGACTCGATCTCTATGCGTTCGTGCTGACGATCCTGGAGGAAGGTCACCCGCCCCGCCAGGTCCAAGCCGGGAACCCGGTTCCGGATAGCTGCATCCCGCTGCTCAACCCGGGCTCCAATATGCCGGCCAAGGTCGACCCCGACCAGCCGGGCCTCGTCGCCATCGACTGGGACGCAGCGTGGGCCGAAGCATCGAAGTAGGCAGAGACTTCGACCCAGCCGAGGGCTGGATCGAGCCCCCGCCGTCCGACCAGACTGGATGGGTGAATCCATTCCACCCCAAGGCGATCCGCGCCGCCTACGACACCGCCGCGGCGGATTACGTCACGGCCTTCGCTGACGACCTTGACGGGCTTCCGGTAGACCGCTCCCTCCTGGGTGCCTGCGCCCGGCAACTGGATCAAGGGAGTCGGGTGCTCGACCTCGGTTGTGGTCCGGGACAAGTGGCCGGCTTTCTCACCCGCCGGGGCCTCCAGGTGACCGGACTCGATCTTTCCCCCGAAATGCTTGTCCTCGGCTCGCGGCGGGCCCCCGATGCCACCTTTGTCGGCGGGGACATGCGGTGGCTGCCTTTCCGATCCCAATCATTCCGAACTGTGGTGGCCTACTACTCGTTACATCACCTTCCCCGACACGAACTACCGCTGGCATTGAAGGAGATCCATCGGGTCCTGGCCGCCGATGGGCGATTGGTGTTGGCCACCCACCTTGGCGAAGGAGAGATCCAGATGGACGAGTTTCTGGGGCATGCCGTCAGCCCGTTCGGGGGCACCTTTTACGCTCCTGACGAACTAGTGGCCCAACTCCGACGCCAATCCTTCTCGGTCGAGGAGTCTCAGTACCGAGACCCACTCCCCCATGAGTATCAGTCACAGAGGATCTACCTGATCGCTCGGCCCGAAGTCCCTTAGACCTGGGAGTCTCGGCGGCCTCGTCGCGGGGGACGGCGAGATTGCGAAGACTCGTCCTCGAGGTCAACCGCCCGCTTCGACGGTGAGGAGATCGGTCGCCAACTCGATGTTGCCGCCGAAATGAGCCTTTGCCTGGTCCAGCCACTCCCCCTCGGTGCCGGGTACCGGAGTCGGGACGAGGTGGGTCAACACCAGGGTGCCCACCCGATTACGAGCCGCAGTCTGGGCGGCGTCGGCGACTGACGAGTGATAGTCGAGCACGTCGCTCAGCCGTGGAAGCCCGAATTGCTCAATGAGATCGCGCCGGACCACGGTCTGGACCAGCACGCCGGCGTCCTGGCTCAGTTCATCGAGGCCGGCACACGGAACGGTATCCCCGGCAATGACCACCGATTGCCCCCCGTCATCGATCCGATAGCCGACCGTCGGACGCACCGGGGCATGATCGGTCGGGGCCGAAGTGATCCGCACCTGCCCTTCTTCGAAGATGAGCCCGCGCTCCACCTCGGTCACTTCAGCCGAGGGTCGCCATTGAAGATCGTCATGATGGGCCAGCCGATAACCGATGTCAGGCTCGAGCATGGCCTCCATCGCCGATACCAGGGCGGCAGTCCCTGCGGGCCCGTAGATCGGCAATGGGTTGGGTTGGAACGACATCGCCCATCGCATGGTGTAGACGTCGTTGAGGTCGGTGATGTGGTCGCTGTGCAAATGGGTCAAGAGCACCGCCTTCAAGGCGCCAGCTCCCGAACCCGCTCCTGCCGCCCGCATGAGGACACCACGCCCGCAGTCGAAGAGAAAATCACCGGCACTGGTTCGGACCAACGTCGACGGACCCGCCCGGAGTGGGTCCGGGAGCGGACTCCCACTCCCCAAAATGATCACCTGCATGTTGCTCCTCACCTCCGGCACGCCGATGTGCGGGAGGAGCCTACGCCGTCAGCTCGCATCGCCGGCGCTGGCGCGATTCAGACCACGAACACCGGTCATCGCCTCTCGCCGAGGCGTTCTCGCTGGTCGGCGGCCTCCCCGTCTTCGTGGACGTCCTGAAACGACTTGCTCAACGCGTTCGACGGGCCCAACGAAATGAGTCATTCTAATGGCATCTCAAATGACACTGCTTTCCGTGGTCACACCAAATCGCCCTATCCGGAGGTACCCATGTCTTCCCTCGATGCCCCATCACCGTCTCGGTCCCGCCAGCGTCCCACCGTGTTCATGGCCGTGGCCATCGTCGGTGCTGCCATCGGTCTGGCGGCCTGCTCCAGCGGGACGTCGAGCTCCTCGTCCACCACGAAGCCGCCGAGTTCCACGACCACCACCACACAGCCCAAGCTGATCAGCGTGATGCCCAGCGCTTTCGCCGCCCAATGCACCAACCAGGCTTCGTCGGACTTCATCGATACCAACCAAACCGCCCAGGTCGTTTGCAGCGGTAGCAACGTCCCTGACGCCGACGTCCTCATCTATGAGCAGTACGACAACGCCCAGGACACCGACAACTACTACAGCGCGACCCTGCTCACCGCCAACACCATGCAGTCCGCTCAAGGGGACTGCACTTCCGCCACGCTCTCCGGCTCGACCCCGAACGGCACCTACTGCGAGACCAACGTCACCAGCAACGGCAAGCCGGTCGGCAACGTGTTCCTCTTCAACGGGACCGAGTTCAACATTGGATCGGGGGTCAGCCTGGCTTCCGTACTGTCCTCCCCTCCGCCGATCTGTGCCAATACGAGCAGCGGATTCGGAGTAGTCGGGTGGACAGTCGACAGTTCGAACCTCGTGGCGCTGGCCATCACCTGCAGTAACGACATCGCCACGCTGCAAAACATCAACAAGGACTATCTGGCCAACAGTTTCGATCTGGCTAGCTAGATTTAGGGGGTCAGCTGCCCATCGAAGGATCGGTAGGTCACCATGTCCCAGTACACACCGGCGCCGGAGCGCTATCAGTCAATGCAATACCGGAGATGCGGGAGGAGCGGGATCCTGCTCCCGATGCTGTCGCTCGGCCTGTGGCACAACTTCGGCGACGATCATCCCCTCGAGACCCAGCGCGCCATCTTGCGGCGAGCCTTCGATCTCGGAATCACCCACTTCGACCTGGCCAACAACTACGGCCCTCCTTACGGAAGCGCGGAGAGGAACTTCGGGACGCTGCTCCGCACCGACTTCGGGCCCTATCGGGATGAGCTGATCATCTCCAGCAAGGCGGGATGGGACATGTGGCCCGGGCCCTACGGCGATCATGGTTCCCGTAAGTATCTTCTCGCCAGCCTCGACCAGAGCCTGGGGCGACTCGGCCTCGACTATGTCGATATCTTCTACCATCACCGCTTCGATCCGGACACGCCGCTCGAGGAGACCCTGGGGGCCCTCGACGCCGCAGTGAGGCAGGGCAAGGCGCTCCATGTCGGCGTCTCCTCCTACTCGGACCAGCGAACCAAGGAGGCCATTGCCATCCTCCGCTCCCTCGGGACCCCACTCCTCATCCACCAGCCGTCCTATTCCATGCTCAATCGCTGGATCGAAGAGCGCCTGCTCGACGTGCTGGACACCGAAGGCGTCGGCGCCATCGCTTTCTCCCCGTTGGCCCAGGGCATGCTCACCGATCGCTACCTCAACGGGATTCCGGAGGGCTCCAGGGCTTCGGAACGAGCCACGTTGTTCCCCGAGATGCTCACCGACGAGAACATGGACCGAGTGCGGGCGTTGAGTTCCATTGCCGAATCACGAGGCCAGAAGCTCTCGCAGATGGCTCTGGCCTGGGCGCTGCGAGATCCACGGGTGACCTCCCTCGTCATCGGGGCGAGCAGTGTTGCCCAGCTGGAGGAGAACGTTGCCGCCCTGGACAATTTGAGCTTTTCGGAGGAGGAGCTCGCCCAGATCGATCAGTACGCCGTCGAGAGCGGCATCGATCTGTGGCGGGGGCCGGCGACCAGCTGAGCGGGCCGGATCCAACCAAGCAATTGGTGCAATGATATCGACAACCAAGGCCACCAAAGACGACGAGACTGCGTGGGCGTACTCTGCCTCTGTGGGTTCAGAGCACCTTCAAATATCGTCGAGCGAATTTTGGTACCAGCGACTGCGGGACATCCTCATGCCCTTGGTGATCGGCTCTGTCGATCTGGGTGACGATGTCCTGGAAGTCGGGCCCGGTCCGGGACTGTCAACCGACCTGCTGCGAGCCAGGGTGCCGGCGCTCACCGCCGTCGAACTCGACGGAGAAATGGCCGCCAGTCTCTCGTTCCGGCTGGCCGGCACCAACGTCGAGGTCGTGCACGCAGACGCCACCGACCTGCCGTTCGAGGATCGACGCTTCACCGGAGTGGCGTCATTTTCTTTCCTCCATCACATCCCGACCGAGGAGTTGCAGGATCAACTATTCGGTGAAGTGGCTCGGGTCCTCCAGCCGGGTGGAGTGTTCGCGGCATACGACGGGATGGCAAGCACACAGATAGCCAACCTGCATGCTGGCCTCCCCTACAACCCGGTTGACCCGGACACCGTGGAGTCACGTCTCTTGGGCGCCGGCTTCGCGACCGTCGAGTTACAGACTCTCGATCTCGGATGGGCAACTATTGCGACCATGGCCGCGTAAGGGGCCCGACTCAATCTGATCGCAATTCGAGCGCAGAAAAACGGCAAACAACTTCGCCCATGGTCACCCGTCTGACCAGGGAATTAACAGTGGGCCGTACAGGACTCGAACCTGTGACCCCTTGCGCGTCATGCAAGTGCGCTACCAGCTGCGCCAACGGCCCGTGGAGGAGGACGATACCACTGAGGCCGGATTTCGCCGACACCCGACCAATCAGACCGGCGCGGTGGCTTGAGGAGTCGCCCGTTCGATCGCCCCCCATCCGCTCAGCCTCTGTCGTCGCTCCAGCTCCAACCGGTGCCCGCCTCGCACGCCGAACAACCGCTTGGCGAACAGCAGGTAGACCACGATGGCAAGGTTGATGACCAGGGTGATCACCTTGAACACGCTGACCCCGATGGTCAGCTCGTAGACCTCGAACGGCACCAACAGCGTGGTCGCCACGAAGGTCAGATATTCGGCCCAGCGCTTGGCCATCCATAACCCGATCATCTCGGCTGCCTCCAGGACGGCATAGGCGGTCACGGCCAAGCCCAGCTCGACCAGGTGACGTGACGAGTAATGGAAGACGTTACGGAGATGGCCCAATATCCCCCTCACGCTGGTGGCGCCGGGATCACCTCCTGACAGGTCGTTCATGATCTCGTTGTAGTCGTGCTGCAAGGCGGTGTGGTGGCGGGCAAAGGTAAAGAGGGCGACGGCCAGCACGGTAAGCACGATCACGTGGATGGCACGATCGATGGCAATCAGCCTGAGCACGTAGTGATCGCGGAGGAGCGGGCCGCGAACCGGCAGTTCGATTTCCTCGCGGGTCGGCACCGCGCCGCCGGTCGGTGATACGGGTATCGGGTAAGGGAACCAGCCGTCACACCGGAGGCATCGGAGCCAACGGGTCCCATCGAATTCACGCACCAAGAGGTGATCGTCAGAGGTGACCCGGCCGGCGTCGATGCCGACCACTACGTGGTCTCTCCAGGCACAGGTCAGCAATTCATATCGGTTGCTCGGGCGTTGGGCGCGTGCCACCCCCAGCACCATAGGCTGCTCTCTACCGATCACTAGGGGGGTAGTCATGGAAATCGATGTCAACGCCCACGCCGCTCGCATCGCTGATCAGGGGTACTCGATCATCGAGAACGCCATAGATATTGATCTCATCGATTCGCTCGATGAGGATCTCCTACGTCTCGAACGCGACCTTGGCATCGTTCCGTCCGACAATCTCTTCGAGGGCGGCCATACAACCCGGATCTACAATTTGCTCATCCACGGGCCGCTCTACGAGTCCATCCCGATCCACCCGAATATCCTCCCCGTATGCGAACAGGTGCTGGACCCCGGCCTATTGGTGTCATCGCTTTCCTCCATCGCCATCGCCGGCGGTGAGACGCCGCAGCCGATCCACGCCGACGATCAGATCCTCCCGCTCCCGAAGCCCCATCCCGCCACGGTGTGCAACACCATGTGGGCACTGACCGACTTCACCGCGGAGAACGGAGCCACCCGGATCATCCCCGGCTCCCACCTCGCCTCCGAGTCGCCCAACCCCCTTCAGAGCTACGACTCGATCCCGGCCGAAATGCCCAAGGGCAGCGTTCTCGTATGGCACGGGAGTTTGTGGCACGGAGGTGGGGCGAACACCACCGATACTCGCCGGGTGGGGATCGCCATGAACTACTGCGCCGGCTACATCCGTCAACAGGAGAATCAGCAGCTCGGCATCCCCCAGGAGACGGTCAAGCGGTTTCCCCATCGCTTGCAACAGTTGGTCGGGTACGGGATCTACAACGGGCTGATCGGTCACATCGACAAACAGCCTCCCTCCAAAGTGCTCTTGGATGACCCCGAGGATGCCTTTCTTCTCTGGGACTACGCCAAGATCTCCGCCAACTGATTCTCGGAGCCAACGACCCTGACTTCTCGCCAACCAGAAGGCCAATCGTCGTTTCTAGAGGCGGCGGGCGGAATCGAACCGCCGTACGGGGCTTTGCAGGCCCCTGCCTGAACCACTCGGCCACGCCGCCATGGCGTCCCGGGAGCCTATCCCTTCAACATGATGGTTGAATCTGGCTATGCGGATCGGATTGATTGCCCCACCATGGACTCCCATCCCACCGAAACTCTACGGTGGCATCGAATTGGTGGTCGACCAATTGGCCCGTGGGTTGCAGGACGCCGGCCACGATGTCCTCCTCTATGCCACCGGGGATTCCACCTGCCCGGTGCCTCGAGACTGGATACTCCCCGAAGCCGAGGGAATGCGGATCGGAATGGCCGTCCCCGAGATCCGGCATGTGATCCACGCCTATGAGGCGGTGAGCGATTGCGACGTGGTCCACGACCACACAGTGATGGGACCGTTCCATGCTGAGCACTACCCCGACCTTCCGGTGGTCACCACCATCCACGGTCCCTTCAACGAAGAGCTCACCGACCTCTACCGGTCGATCGCCCATCGGGTCCCCATCGTGGCCATCTCCCATGCCCAGCGACGAGCCGCTCCCGATGTGGCGGTGGCCAGGGTCATCCACCACGGCGTTGAGGTCGACCAGTTTCCGATCGGCGACGGGAGCGGGGATGACGACGGCCCGTTTGTCCTGTTCCTCGGGCGGATGAACCCCGAGAAGGGTGCGCACCGGGCGGTGGCGGTGGCGAGGGCCGCCGGCATTCGGATCCTGATGGCCGCCAAGATGCGAGAGCCCGAAGAAATCCGCTATTTCGCCGAGATGGTCGAACCTCACCTCGGGCCCGACGCCGTCTACCTGGGTGAGGTGTCCCACGAACGGAAGCTCGAGCTCCTGGCCGGGGCATCAGCCCTGTTGTTCCCCATCCGGTGGAATGAACCGTTTGGCATGGTGATGATCGAGGCCATGGCGTGCGGCACCCCGGTGCTGGCGTTTCCAGAAGGGTCGGCTCCCGAAGTGGTGGATCACGGCCGGACCGGCTTTCTCTGCAACGACGAGGCCGAGATGGTCGAGGCCCTCGGGAGGCTCGGCGAATTGAAGCGATCCGACTGCCGGTTGGCGGTGGAGGGCTACTTCTCCACCTCCCGGATGGTGGCCGAACACGTCGAGCTGTTCGAGACCCTGGCTGGCTGAGCCGGTCACGGAAACGCCCCTTGGCTCCGGTCCAACTGGACCACCCCGACACCGGTGGTGGCGGTGAGGTTGAGGTGGGCGGTCGAGGGGATCCCCGAGTTCGATGACGACCCGTTCCCGAACGAGGCTGGATCGGTGTTGCCGTGGCCGTCGCCGTAGACCACCGCCCCCAGCCCGCTGTGGGCGTTCACGCTGACCGACACCCCGGGTGGGACCTCCACCAGCAGATGGCCCATGCCGACGCTGGCGGTGATCGACGTCGACCCGGCCGGGAAGGTGACGTTCCGGAGGTCGACCGTCATGTTGCCGATCGCCAGTCGGTAGTCGTGCTGGAGCTGGCCCGGCGCCGTCGGTCGCCACTCCCGGTCTCCCACCCCCCCGTGCAGCGGGACCCCCGAGATTGCCACCGCCGCGAACGCACCCCCAACCGTCACCACCACGATGGCGATGAGAGACAGGATCATCAACCCGAGCACCTTCCACATCCGGTGGACGCCCTTCACCCGGGTAATAGCCAGCACCAGGACCGCGGCCAGCACCACCCAGAACAGCCCGAAGCCGAAGGACCATCCCGTTCCCCAGCCTCTTCCCCATCCCATCGGTCCATTGGAGAACAGACCGAACACGGCAATGACCGCCACCACCCCGACGACGATGGCGAGCCATCGATGTTGTCCGGGTTCCCGGCCACTGAGGGCATGTTGGGCCAGCGATTCCTCCGAGCCGTCCTCGGGGATCAACAGCCACCCGATGGCATAGAGGATGACGCCCAAGCCACCGAAGAGAGTGAGGGCGACAAACCCGATCCGGACGATCACCGGATCCATGCCCAGATAGGCGGCCGTACCGCCGGCCACACCCCCCAGCATCCGGCCACTGGCCTGACGGCTCAAACGGCGGGGCCGTTCGCTGCCTGGCGCCGCCCACGGTTGTTCATTGGTTGTTTCCATGCCGCCATGGTGAGCCGCCCCGCTGATCGGCACCATCGGGACATACCCCGACCCTGACCTCCGCCACCCGTCCCCTCCTCAGGGTTTTCCCTGATGGTCGGCGTGAACCGGTCGTGGAAAGATACGTGGATCGCCGAAGGCACCCCACCCCACCCGCTCCCCTGGCTCCCGCCGCCCCCTGATCCCGGCGCGAGCCGAACTGTCCCCCGCCGACGCTCCCGTGGGCGCGGGAACGGCCCCCTTCGTCGCACCCGGGACAACCAGTACCTCGCCGGCGTCTGCGGCGGGGTCGGCGAGCGACTGGGCATCGACCCGACAGTGGTGCGGGTGATCGCCGTCCTTCTGGTCCTGGGGGCCGGCACCGGTCTGCTCGTCTACATCGCCGCCTGGTTGATCATGACCCGTCAGGGCGAGGACAGGTCGATCGCCAAGCGCATCACCTCGGATCCCGGCGAGATGCGGCTGGCCATGGTGGTGGGGACGCTGGTCATCGCCGTCATCGTGCTGGTGGCGGCCTCCGGACTCCCGGGTGCCTCGAATCTCGCCTGGCCGGTGGCCATCAGCGCCGCCGGGCTCTTGTTCGTATGGCGAGGCTCGAGCGTCGACGAGCGCTCCGAGCTCCGGCATTTCTTCGGGCAGGTCCCGTTGGCGGCGGAGCTCACTTCGGGGTCGAGGAGGGCATCCGTCATCCGGATCGCCATGGGGGTGGTCCTGGTGGCCATCGGGGTGGGCGGGCTGGGCGGGCTGGTCACTACCCGGTCCACCTGGGTGGCCACCCGCGGGTTCCTCGGGGTACTGGCGGTGATCGTCGGGTTCGCCATTGTCTTCGGTCCCACCTGGCTCCGGACCGTCCGCAGCCTCACCGAGGAACGTCGGGAGCGGGTGCGGTCACAAGAGCGGGCGGACATGGCCGCCCATGTCCACGATTCCGTCCTCCAGACCCTGGCCCTCATCCAGAAGGCGGCGGGAGATCCCCGGGAAGTCAGCCGGTTGGCCCGCGCCCAGGAACGCGAGCTCCGGTCCTGGCTGTTCGAGGACCGTCCGCCAGGGTCGTTCGACGACGGCGCCACCACGGTGGCGGTGGCCACCGGCATCATCGAGCAGGAGGTGGAGGACGACCATGGAGTCGACGTCGATGCGGTGGTGGTCGGCGACTGCCCGCTCACCGACGACCTGCAGTCGTTGCTGGCGGCCGGCCGGGAGGCGGCCGTCAATGCGGCGAAATGGTCCGGAGCCACCACCATCTCTCTGTTCGTCGAGGTCGAACCGAGCTCGGTCTCCTTGTTCGTCCACGATCGGGGGTGCGGCTTCGACCCCGACACCGTGCCCGACGACCGTCGGGGAATCACTGACTCGATCCGGGAACGGATGACCCGCCACGGTGGGACCGCGGTCATCCGTAGCGCCCCCGGGCAGGGCACCGAAGTCGAGCTGGTCATGGCTCGCCAACCGTGAGCGGGGCGGAAGCCGGAGGCGCGCCGGTCAATGGGAAGCGTCGCCCCCGGGTCTTTCTGGTCGACGACCATCAGCTGGTGCGCTCGGGGGTGCGGGCGGAGCTGGGCGACACCGTGGAAGTGGTCGGCGAGGCCGACGAGGTCGAGGCGGCAGTGGAGATTATCCGCGAGCGATCCCCCGAGGTGGTCCTGCTCGATGTCCACCTCCCCGGTGGTGGGGGTCACGCGGTCATCGCCGCGGTGGCCGAGACCCATCCCGACATCCGCTTTCTGGCCCTGTCGGTGTCCGACGCCGCCGAGGACGTGATCGCCATCATCCGGGCCGGCGCCCGCGGCTACGTCACCAAGACCATCTCCGGTCCCGAGCTGGTCGACGCCGTCCACCGGGTGGCCGAAGGGGACGCGGTCTTCTCGCCGAAGTTGGCCGGGTTCGTCCTCGACGCCTTCGCCGGCCATGACGAGCCCGACCCGAGCCCGCAACCCCGGTTCGATCCGGAGTTCGACCAGCTCACCCCCCGGGAACGGGAGACCCTCCGCCTCATCGCCCGCGGCTACGCCTACAAGGAGATCGCCCGGGAGCTGTCGATTTCAACCAAGACGGTCGAGAGCCATGTCTCCGCGGTGCTCCGGAAACTGCAGCTGTCCAGCCGCTACCAGCTGACCCGTTGGGCCACCGAGCGCCGTCTGCTCTGACTCCGGGTCAATGGATGGGTCGGCTCAGCGCCGACGGCGGAGCAGGAACATCCCCAGGGCGGCGATGACCGCGATCACGATGGCGGCCTTGATCAGGAACCAGACGATGCTGAGCACCGACGTCAGCACAAAGATCACCACGATGATGGCGATGGCTCCGGCCCCCACCAACAGAACGGCGTCAAATAGCTTGAGTCCGGAGCTCTCTTGTTGCTGCGCCATAGGGCAACGCTAACCCGCTGACCGGCCGGATGGGTGGCAGGGTCGGCGAGCCGGCTCGGGGAGGCGCCCAGTCGTGATGATGGTACGGTCCGCCAGTGTCCCTGCGTGCTCGACGACAGGCGCTCATTGACCGAGCTGACCTCCACGGCGACGACTTCTGCCACGCCTATGCCGACGCCGCCGACGAGTGGCTGACCGGGCTGTTCGAGGCGGCCACTGACGGCGATCATCGAGGGATCGCCCTGGTGGCGGTGGGTGGCTACGGACGCCGGGAGCTCTGCCCCTACAGCGACCTCGACGTGGTGCTGCTCCACCGAGGTCACCGGGACATCTCCACCACCGCCGACCGGATCTGGTACCCGGTCTGGGACGAGGGCATCTCCCTTGACCACAGCGTGCGGCGGCCCAACGAGGCATTGGACGTCGCCGCCGAGGATCTCCCCGTCGCCCTCGGGCTGCTCGACGCCCGGCTGGTGGCCGGCGACGCCAAACTCGCCGAGCACGTGGTGACCCGGGCCCAGGAACGGTGGGCCAAGCAGAAGCCCCCCTGGCTGGGGGTCCTGGCCGACCGGGTAACCGAGCGCCACCAGGCCTACGGCGACGTCGGCTTCCTGCTCGAGCCCGACCTGAAGGAGTCGCACGGCGGCCTCCGGGACATCAGCGCCCTCGACGCGGTAATGCGGGCGGTGCCGGTGCTGGCCGACTACGTGGACACCGCCGCCATCAGCCATGCCCACTCGGTCCTGATCCAGGTGCGGGTGGAGCTTCACCGGCAGTCGGGCCGGGAGCTCAACAAGCTCCTCCTCCAAGAGCAGGATCAAGTGGCCAGATCGCTCGGGGAGTCCGACACCGACGCCCTGGTGCTGGCGGTCGCCACCGCGGGGCGCACGGTGGCCTGGGAGGCGGACGACGCCTGGCGGCGGCGAAGTGCGTGGACCCGGTCCCTCGACGGAGGGAAGAAGCGATCGCGTCGTCATGGCGTCACCGCCGAGGATTCACCCCCCGACGAGCCGGCGGTGGCCTCCGATCCCGACATCGGGATCGTCGACGGCGAGGTGGTGCTGAACGAATCAGCCGATGTCGTCCACGATCCGTCGGTGGCGCTCAGACTGGCGGCGGTGGCCGCCGAACGGAACCTCCCCATCTCCCGGAATGCCCTCAATCTGCTCGGACGCAAGGCTCCGTCGCCTCCCACCCCGTGGCCGGACTCGCTCCGGGCCGACCTGGTCCGGGTCCTCGCCGCCGGACGTCCGGCCATCGCCGCTCTCGAGGCCCTCGACCAACGCGATCTGCTCTCCCGCTACCTCCCCGAGTGGCGGGCCGTACGCAACAAACCGCAGCGAAATCCCTACCACCGCTTCACCGTCGACCGGCACCTGCTGGAGGCCACCGCCAACGCCGCCGCCCTCGCCGACCGGGTGGAGAGGGTGGATCTGTTGCTGGTCGGGACCCTCCTCCACGACATCGGCAAAGGATTCCCCGGAGACCACACCGACGTGGGGGTGAAGCTGGCCGCCGACATCGGGGCCCGGCTGGGTTTCCCCCCCGAGGACGTCCATGTCCTGGTCACCCTGGTGCGGTTGCATCTCCTGCTCCCCGACATGGCCACCCGTCGCGACCTCGATGACCCGGCGACCGCCCAGCGGGTGGCCGAGGAGGTCGGCGATCGGGCCACCCTCGACCTCCTGGCCGCCATGGTCGAGGCGGACAGCCTGGCCACCGGGCCCTCAGCCTGGGGGACTTGGAAGGCCGGCCTCTTGGCCGAACTGGTCGAGCGCACCGGGAAGCTGCTGGCCGGCGAAGGCGTCACCCCGCCCACCCCCTGGGTCACCGACGATCTCCGGACCGTCATGGACTCGGTGCGCACCCATCGCGCCCCTGCCCTCTCCATTGATGCCCCCAACATCACCGTCATCGCGCTCGACCGGCCCCGGTTGCTGGCCGAGGTCACCGGGGTGCTGGCCCTTCACGGCTTGAACGTCAGGGACGCCAACGTCGCCGGGGAGGACGGGGTCGCCGTCGAGCTGTTCACGGTCGAACCCTCCCGGGGCCGGTGGCCGTCGGCCAGCCGCCTCTCCGAGGACATCGCCGCGGTGATGGCCGGCACCTTGTCTCTCGACGACCGCCTGGCCGAACGGAGCCGCACCTACCGGAACGGCCTCGGGGCGACCGCCCCTCAGCTGGTGGAAACGGTCATCGACGTGGACAACGACGCTTCCGACGTTGCCACGGTGGTGGAGGTCCGCGCCGAGGACATGGAGGGCCAGCTCCACCGGATCACCCAGGCTCTGGGCGACTGCCAGCTCGACGTCATCTCCGCCAAGGTGTCCACCTTCGGCCCCGCGGTGGTTGACGCCTTCTATGTGCGGGGGGCCGACGGCGGGAAGCTCACCGACCCCGACACCATCGCCGCGGTGGAGCGGCTGGTGCGGGAGAGGATCGCGCAGTCCCCGAGTTGAGGACGACCGTCGAGCCGATCGGATAACTGCCTGGTCACGGGGGATGAATGCTATGCTCCCCGAGCACGCGGGGAGAGTTATGACAGCGAGTCAACCAAATTCGAAACGACGCGGTGACACCGGGTCGGGGCGCGGTCGGGCATCCCGGCCCTTGGTGGTTGTCCTCGTAGTGGTGGCGCTCCTGGTCGTCGGGGTCGGAGTCGCCGCCGTGGTCACCAAGGGAAGCCCGACCCGAGCCGCTGCTTCTCCCACCTCGGTAGCCAAGGGGACGCCCGCGGTCGACGTCAACCAACCGCTGACCCTGGTGGCCGCCAGCCCCGCCGACAATGCCACCGGTATCCCCAGCGACGCGTCGATTTCGTTGCAGTTCTCCACCCCGCTCAGCCCGTCGTCCCCGCAGCCGACGCTCACCCCGGCGGTGGCCGGGTCCTGGCAGCTGCTGACACCGACCACTTTCGTGTTCGTGGCCACCGCGCCGTTCGTCCCCACTTCCGCGGAAACCATCACCATTCCCGGCGCCATCGCCAGCACTTCGGGGAAGACCCTCGGGACCGACAGCTCGGTGCACTTCACGGTGGCCGACGGTGGGGTGCTCCGGCTCCAGCAGCTGTTGGCCACCCTCGGCTACCTGCCGCTGAGCTTCACCCCGGCTCGGCCGCTGGTCGCCCCCCAAGAGGCGGCGCAGGCCCAAGAAGGGGTATTCGCCTGGAAGGCCAACGAGCCGGCCACCCTCCAGGCCCTCTGGACCGAGGGCTCGGCCAACACCATCACCACCGGCGCGGTGATGAACTTCCAGAACAAAGAGAACATGAAGACTGACGGGGTGGCTGGCCCGGCGGTGTGGGCGGCCCTCCTCTCTGATGTCGGCGCCGGCACCGTCAACACCGCGCCGTACAATTACGTCTACGTGTCGCTGAACGTTCCCGAAACCACCACCGTGTACAGCAATGGCGCGGCCGTCTACACCAGCCCGGCCAACACCGGTGTCCCCGGGGCGGAAACCGCCGCCGGGACCTTCCCGGTGTATGCCCGCTACACCACCACCACCATGTCCGGCACCAACCTCGACGGGTCCAAGTACAACGATCCGGGCATTCCCTGGGTGAGCTACTTCAACGGGGGCGACGCCCTCCACGGCTTCATCCGGTCCAGCTACGGAACACCGCAGAGCCTGGGCTGCGTGGAGATGCCCTACGCCAATGCCGCGGTGATCTACCCGCTCACCCCCATCGGCACCCTGGTCACCGTCGCCTGAACCACCGCCGACTCCGGCGGGTGAACGAGGTCAGGTCCCGATCAGCGGATGACGGAGGCCGAGGTCGGCGAGGGTGAGCTCCGGTTGGCGGGGCTCCAACGCCCCCGGTGACGCACCGTCGATCCGGAAGATGTAGAGATTCCAGTACGGGGCCAAGTCGGCGGGGGCGATGTCCTGGTAGAGGCGGCGCTCCGCCTCGATGCAGCGGGTGAATCCGGCTTCGGCGAACCGCTCCGTCCACCAGGCAAACGAGGCGATGGTCAGATGGCCCTCCACCAACTCCCCGTCGGCGTCGACGGCCAGATCGGCTTCCGGGATCGGGCCGGAGTACTCCGGCGGCAGCTGGCGGTAGTGGGCCAGGCGTTCGGGACGGACCTTTCCCTCGAAATGGCCGTCGGGTCCCGACAGGTTGGGACCGAAAGAGGGAATGGTGGCGTAGAGGTAGCCCCCACACACCCGGCGGAGCTCCGCCAACGCCGCTGGCACCCGATCCGGTGGCAGGTGCTCCAGAATCTCCAGGGCGGTGACCAGCTCGAAGGCGCCGTCCGCCCACGGGAGACCGGCAAAGAGGTTTCCCACCCGGACATGGCCTCGGGCCCCCGGAGTGGCGTGTTCGATGGCAAAGGGACTGAGGTCGCACCCCTCGGCATCCACCCCCAACTCCCGGAGCACCTCGACCAGGTAGCCGGTGGCGCACCCCACGTCGAGGGAGCGGCCGACCCGGAAGTTCCTCCAGAGCAGCCACCCGGCGATATCGGCGTTGGAGGCCACCCGGTCGTACCGGGCATAGCCCGAACGCCCCTCCCGATCGCCGGAGGTGTCCCGGCCCTCCCCGAAATAGCTGCCCCCGTACGTGCCGTCGACGCCGGCTGTCCGGGCCTCGGCCAACGCCTGGCCGGTGTCCGCCGCCCGGACCAATTCCCTGCCCGCAGTACCCATGATCCGCCGGAGGCCGGCGTTGGCGACCGCTCCTCGAACCATGACCCGGCGGGCTCCGTCGACGGCAAATTTCCACCGACGCGGCGCCATGGGCAGAGACTAGTCGGGGGGAGAAACCACCCCCGTTTCCGGTCTATCCTCGCCCTTGTCCGGACTCGACCGAAGGGATCCACCATGAGCCAGATGCAGTCACTCGGAAATGTGTCGGCCGCCTCGCTAGTCGGCTCGCTGGGGGTCTTCACCCTCGACGACGTCCTGAGCCTCCTGGCCGACACCACCCAGACCGGCGAGCTCCAGGTGGTGGGGTCCGAAGTGGACGGCCGGGTGTGGCTCGAAGAGGGGGAACTGTCCAACGCCCATGTCGGCTCGGCCCCCACCATCGGTCGAGCCGTGTTCGAGCTCGCCTGCGTGCCCGAAGGTTGGTTCTACTTCACCTCCGGCCTGGCCTCCTCCAGCGGCCAGCCTCGGGTCCCGATCCGGACCATCCTCGAGGAGGTCCGACCCCAAGTGAAGGAATGGCGGGAGCTCCTCGCGTTGGTACCGCTGGAATCGACCATCGGACTGTCACCCGAACCGCCGAGCGGCGACGTCCAGCTGAACGGCGATCAGTGGCGGATGGTCACGTCGATCGGAAACGCCGGACACTCGGTGAAGCAGGTGTTGGATGCCTTCGGCGACGAACAGATGGTCGGGCTCCGCATTCTCCGGGATCTCCATGACGCGAGTCTGATCACCTTGGACGACGTGCCTCCCGGCGAGGAGCACCACGACCCGTCGACGTCGGTGACCTCGAGCGGGGCCAAGCCGTCGCCCTTCGTGACGACATCCTCACCGTTCACCCGTCCGAGCGACATCCCGCCGCCGCCGCCCGACTACTACGAGACGTCGAGCTATTCCGAGGCTCCGACCAGCAGTTTTCTCGAGGACTACGGGGATGACCAGGGCGAGACCCTGGCCGAGGTGGCCAGCGGCTCGCCATCGCTGGATGCTGACGCCTAGCCACTGAGCCATGATGCTGAGGCTGGTCGGCCGCGGTCCTTAAGACCGGGCGGGTGTCGCGGTCGACGTCAGTCGGCGCTAGTTGGTGGTGTTGAAGGTGCAGTTGTTGCCGGTGTTGCCGGTCTGGTCGCAGTGGTGGACCACCGCCACGATGACGATGACGAGAACGATCCCGATGACAACGCCGGCGAAGCCGATGATGATGCCGGCCAGGGCCATCCCCTCGCCCCGTTGGGTGCCGTTCGATCGTTTGATCTGGGAACGGGCGATGAAGCCGAAGACAATGCCCAAGACCGCCCCGAGCCCGTAGATCCAAAAGAAGAACGAGCAGACCATCGCGGCGATGGCCAAACCGTTGTTCTTCGGCACCCCCTGGTAGCCGTACGGCTGGCCGCTGGGTGGATAGCCGTAGCCCCCGCCGGGAGGAGGCCCATAGGACGGTGCCGGAGCCGGACCGGCCGGTGGGTCACCCGGGCCTGGATACGAGGAAGCCGCCCCGGGAACGCTGGGCTCGGGAACCGACTCGGTCGGCTGGGGGGAGGGCTGAGGGTCTCCCGCCCCCGGCACCTGCTCAGGCGAGTACCACTTCCCGTCCGATGCCTGCCACCATCCTGGTCCCTGGGACACGTCGCTCATGACTGGCTCCTTGGTCGATGCCCCTGAGACGATAACCCTGGACGGGCGGCCTCATGGTGATGACCCGTCTTCCAGCAGTTTGGTGGCCAGGGCCCGGAAGGCCCGGCCGCGGTGGGAGACGTCGTGCTTTTCACCTGGGGACATCTGGGCAAAGGACCGGCCCCCACAGCCGACGGGGACAAAGACGGGGTCGTACCCGAAGCCACTCTCCCCCGCCGCCTCCGGGGCGATGACCCCCGACACCTTGCCACTGGCCCACACCTCCCGGCCGTCGGGAAACGCCACCAGCGCCACGGTGCGGAAGGTGGCGCGCCGGTCTTCCGGCCGACTGGCGCCCACCCGGGCCAGCTCCGCCAACAACTTGGCCACGTTGTCGGCGTAGGTGGCGTGCTCCCCGGCGAAGCGGGCGGTATAGACCCCGGGGGCGCCATCCAACGCGTCGACCTCCAGGCCGGTGTCGTCGGCCACCGCCGCCTCCCCGGTCGCTTCGACCAGTGCCCTGGCCTTCAGGCGGGCGTTGTCGAGGAGGGTCTCGCCGGTCTCCTCGACATCCGGAACCGAGGGCGGCCGCGGAAGGATGGTGAGCCCGGGGACGGATTCGAGCAACGCGGCGATCTCGACGGCCTTGTCGGGGTTGGCACTGGCCAGCACCAGTCGCAGGGCCGGGACGCTCATCGAGGGGCCGGGGGTACCGCCAGCACCTCGGTCTGGAGGTCGAGGAGCTGGGCGATCCCGTGCTCGGCCAGGCTGAGCATCTCATCGAGTTCCCCCTTGGTGAAGGGCATCCCCTCGGCGGTGCCCTGCACTTCGATGAATCGACCGGAGGAGGTCATGACCACGTTCATGTCCACCTCGGCCCGGCTGTCCTCCTCATAGGGAAGGTCGAGCATGCAGACGCCGTCCACCACTCCCACTGAAATGGCCGCCACCGCCTCGGTCAGCGGGTTGGTCCGGAGGGCGCCCTTTTGGATCAGCCGGGTGAGGGCATCGTGAAGGGCGACATAGGCCCCGCAGATGGAGGCGGTGCGGGTCCCACCGTCGGCCTGGAGGACGTCGCAGTCCACGGTGATCTGCATCTCGCCCAGCGCCACCATGTCGCAGACCGATCGCAGTGAGCGACCGATGAGCCGTTGGATCTCCTGGGTGCGGCCCGACTGCTTGCCCTTGGCCGCCTCTCGGGACACCCGTTCCGCCGTCGATCCCGGGAGCAACGAGTACTCGGCCGTCACCCACCCCTTGCCGGTCCCCCGCATCCAGGGGGGCACCCGGTCCTCGATCGAGGCGGTGCACAGCACCCGGGTCCGGCCCATCGACACCAGCACCGAGCCAGGGGCGAAGACGGTGAAGTCGCGCTGGAACTCTGCCACCCGGAGTTCGTCGGTCTTGCGGCCATCGGCCCGGAGACCGTCGGCCCGGAGTCCGGCGATCTTGCCCTCGGTTGCATTGCTCACAGTCTGAATTCCTTTCCAATGACGGCTTGTTCGACCGGGAGACCGAAGGTCGCCTCGGCTTCGGCCACCACCGCTGCCGGCTCGATGGTCGGCCAGCGATGGGTGAGGACGAGCCGCCGGGCGTCAGCCCGTCTGGCCTGTTCCCCAGCTTGTCGTCCGCTCATGTGCCCGGCGGTTCCTTCGTGGTCGGTGGTGTAGGTCGCCTCGCAGAGGACGAGATCGAGACCAGAGCCCAGATCGGTCAGCGGCCAACCGGGCCCGGAATCGGCAGAGTAGCCCAGCGAACGGCCTCCCCCGTCCAGCCGGACGGCCAGTGTCTCGACCCCATGGTCGGTCCGGTGGAACCCAACGGTTAGGTCCCCCGCCTCGATAGTCAGCCCGTCGGCCACCGTGTGCCAGTCGAAGACGGTCGAGGCCTCCAGGTGGGCGCGAGGGGCCAGGCCCTCGGGAGCGAACACCGGGATACCGGTCCTCCCGGTAATGAACTCGGCGTGGACGGCCAACCCGTAGAGGTCGGTCCAGTGATCCGGATGGTGGTGGCTGAGGATGATGGCGTCCAGGGAGGCGGCATCACCGAACCGTTGGAGGTTGGCGAAGGTGCCTGGCCCCGCATCCAGCAACAGGCTGGTGGTGGTGGAGCGGACCAGATAGCCGCTGCCGGCCCCGCCGGGACCGGGCCAGCTTCCGTCGCAGCCCAGCACCAGGACCGAAAGACCGCCGGGTTGGCTGTCCCCCGCCGACGGATCGCTCATCGACTCAGAATAGGCAATCGTTCGAGGACGGCGAGATCCGCCGAGTCAGAAGTAGATGGTGTCCTGGGCCCGTTTCTCGACGACGTCGAGGTCGTCGGTCCACGCCCCGGTCGACAGGTACTTCCAACCGCCGTCGGCCGATACCACCACGATGGTCCCCTGGTCGATGGACCCGGCGCACTTGACCGCCCCGGCCACCGCCGCCCCGGTGGAGATCCCCGCGAAGATGCCCACCTCGGTCAGCCGGCGGGTCCAGACGATCGACTCCCTCGGCCGGACGATCCGCTTCCCGTCCAGCAACTCGGCTCCCCCGCCGTCCACGAAGATGGGGGGGATGTAGCCGTCGTCGAGGTTGCGGAGCCCGTCGACCATCTCCCCGGCGGGTGGCTCGATGGCCCAGATCTGCACGTCGGGGTTCTGCTCCTTGAAATACCGGCCGCAGCCGAGCAGGGTGCCCGAGGTGCCGAGGCCGGCGACGAAGTGGGTGATCTCGGGGCAGTCCCGCCAGATCTCCGGTCCGGTGCCCTGGTAGTGGGCCTGCGGATTGGCGGGATTGGCGTACTGGTAGAGGAAGGCCCACTCGGGATGGTCCTCGGCCAGGCCCCGGGCCATCTTCACCGCCCCGTTGGAACCCTCGGCGCCGGGGGACTCGATGATCTCCGCTCCCCACACCTCCAGCAGCTGGCGGCGCTCGGGTGAGACGTTGGACGGGAGCACCACGATGAGGTGGTAGCCCTTCAGCTTGCAGACCATCGCCATCCCGATGCCGGTGTTTCCCGACGTCGGCTCGATGAGGGTCTGCCCGGGCGCCAGGCGGCCGTCCTTCTCCGCCTGCTCGATCATGGAGAGGGCGATCCGGTCCTTGACCGAGCCCCCGGGGTTCTGACCTTCGAGCTTGATCAGGATGCGGGCATCGGGATTGGGGCTGAGCGCGGTGATGTCAACCAGCGGCGTGTTGCCGATCAGATCGAGTACCGATCTGTAGACGGTCACGCCGGATGGGATCCCGAGATGTCAGTGGCTCCCCCGGCCACGGCGGGCAGGATCGAGACCTCGTCGGAGTCGGTGACCGGGGTGTCCAGGGCGGACAGGTACCGGACGTCGTCGTCGTTCACATAGACATTCACGAACTTGTGGAGGGTGCCGTCACCGTTGATGACCTGACCGGAGAGGCCGGGGTACTCGGCGGCCAGCGCATTGAGAACCTCCCCCACGGTGGCACCGTCGGCGGTGACGTCTTTGGCTCCTCCGGCATGCGACCGCAGGACGGTCGGCAGATGCACTGTGACGGACACGGGTCCTCCCTCTCGTTCCTGGATTGGGCTCGACGGCCGAGCCTGCCTGGCCGGCTAGGCCGACGGCGAATGTTGACTAGTTCACTTGGGATTGTACTGGGACGATACCGTCACCGGTTCTTCGGTGATGAGGCCGTCCTCGATCCGGTAGCTGCGGACCACCGGGCGGATGTCCCGGAGCGACACCAGCACGTAGTGCCAGGTCGGGTCGGGGGCCTGGGCCACGTCGGTTGGGGACGGATACGCCTCGGTGTGGGTGTGGGAGTGGAACACCCCGATGATCGAGTTCCCGGCCGACTCGGCGTCCCGGTCCGCCCGCAGGTAATCCTTCGGGTCGACCTCATAGAGCTTGGCGGAGGCCGCCACATTCCGAGCCGGGTAGCAGGTGACCACATCGCCGGTCTCGGGATTGCCGCCCAACAGACCGCAGGCCTCATCGGGCAGCCCGGTCAGGCAGTGGGCGACCATCTGGTGGTGAACGGCTTCGGTGATGCGCAACATGGTGGTGCTCAGGCTAGGTGAGCTAACGGGAGGATCGGTGCTCCCCCTGGCGCACGCCATCGGCACCGCCCCGGTGAGCGGGTGGGCGCACCCGCCGACTACCGTCCGGAGAGTATGGCGCCTACCAAAACCAAGCTCATCACCACCTCCCCCGGCCCCAAGGGATCCCCCAAGGGCGGACCCGCCGCGTCCGGACGCGATCCTGGCCGGCCGGTGGCGTCGAACCGTCGCGCCCGCCACGACTACGAGATCCTCGACACCGTCGAATGCGGCCTGGTGCTCCAGGGTTCGGAGGTGAAGTCACTCCGGGAGGGGCGCATCGCCCTCCAGGACTCCTATGCCCGGATCAGCGACGGCGAGATGTGGCTGTTCGGGGTCCATATCCCCCCGTATGCCCAAGCCAACGGGTTCGGCGCCCATGATCCGGATCGGCGACGCAAACTCCTGCTCCACCGGCGCCAGATCGACGAGTGGATGGGCCGGAGCCAACAGCAGTCCCTCACCATGGTCCCGCTCTCGATCTATTTCGTCGACGGGCGGGCCAAGGTGGAGCTGGCGCTGGCCAAGGGGCGCCGGCAGTACGACAAGCGCCACGCCATCGCCACCCGGGACGCCAGTCGGGAAGCGGCCCGGGAGGCCCGGGCGGCCACCAAGGGATCCGGCTACCGCTGATCGCGGGGGCGGGACGGAATCCAACCCAGTCCGGGCAGGTAGACTGCTGGTTCGGTCGATCACCGTGGTCGACTGAGTGACATCATCACACGGGGGTGACAGGCTTCGACTCTGGTCGTCGATGTGGAAGAAGCGAGCCGTGGTCTCCGGAGCCACGTTAAAGAGCCGGAACAAAAAATAAACGCCGAGCCTCAGCTCGCGCTCGCAGCCTAGAAACTGCGACGTCCGACCGGTCTCAGTCCTACGGACCGGAACCGGGCGCCATCAAGTAGGACTCACCTGAGCGGTTGCGCCGACAGACCACCAGGGACATTTCAGTCGGATACGGAACGTCACTGCCGCCGGTAACGGAGACGATCCCGACAATCTAACGCCGGCTGCGCTCGGAGAAGATCCACTGAGAAGCTAGAGGACGCGGGTTCAATTCCCGCCACCTCCAAGGGTGCTTACGCGAAACCGTGAGCGCCGTTGGAGGTGCGCCTGCATCCACGTATCGGCCATGGCGTCGCTGACTCCATAAGCAGGGTGTCCCGGCATTCGCCAACTCAGAATGACTTGCCGTCAATCGGCATCGATGCCAACCTCCGGGCATGCGTGTCGTTCACATGGGGTTGTGGAAGGTCAAGGAAGCCGCCGATCCGGCGATGATCAAGCGGGCCCAGGAGAAGGTGGCCAACTTCACCAAGATCTTGCCCGGGTATCCCGAGGCTACGGTCGCTCCGCTCTATGTCCCCGAGATGGGCCAGGCCGACCTGGACACGTTCGGGAACCTGGCGGGTGGCTTTGAGGAAATGGCCCGCGGCTACAACTACATCCTGTACACCGTCTTCGAGAGCGAAGAGGCCCGACAACTCTATGAGGAGCACCCCGCCCACCTGGACCTGAAGGACGAGTGCCTGGCCATCTGGATCGGCGACGCCTCGGAATCCGCCCTCGTCTTCGATCTCCGGTTGCCCTAGACCGAACTCCCGTCACTCGCCCCCACCGGAGGTCGAACCGAGTGGGAGCGGAGGCAGTCGAGTTAGGCCCGGCGCCCGACCGGAGCCGGCGCCTTGGGAGTGGGCAATTCCGCGTCGACGTTGTCGGCGAGCGAGCACGGGTTGTCTACCGGGTCAACCGAGTTGAGGTTGGCGGCGATGGTGCTGAGCTGAGCGCGGAATTGGGATTGGGCCACAGGATCCAGAGCGGACAACAGGTGGGTTTCCGCCTCTTGAAGACGGCTGTCGAGCGCGGCCAGGAGCTTGGCTCCCTTGGCCGTCACCACTACCCGCCGGGCCCGTCGGTCGACCGGGTCGGGTTGGCGTTCGATGAATCCCGCCCCCTCGAGGTCGTCGAGCAGATAGGTCATGACCGTGCGGTCGATGCCGAGGTGGTGGGCCAGTGCCAGCTGACTGCCGATCTCGCCCTGGGCGGCGGCCGCGATCACCTGGTAGCCCCGGGGACCGCCCGGGAGCTCGGCCACCGCCGCATTGGCGGCGGCCACGTAGCCACGGAAGACGACCCCGAGCGACCACCCGAGGTCGTCGGCCAACGCCGCGTCGCAGGAGGATCTGCCGTCTGGGTTGGGCTGGGGGCCGGGCTTGCTCACCTTCTCAGCATACCGGACTAGGCGCCACCTCAGATGATCAGTTGCAAAGATGTTCTGTTTCACATATCATCGGAGGGAGAGAAGTTCGGATCGAGAGAACGGGATGGAGCCAACCATGGACCAAGCAGATCAGCAGACAGCCCCCACGGTGGTCGTGGTGGGAGGCGGCTACGGCGGAGTGAGGGTGGCCAAGGCGCTCGACGAGACCGCCAACGTGGTTCTGGTCGAGCCCCGGGACGCCTTCATGCACAACATTGCAGCATTGCGGGCATTGGTCGACCCGTCATGGCTGTCTCGGATCTTCTTCCCCTACGACAAGGTGCTGACCAATGGCCGGGTCGTCCATGACCGGGCGACTCTGGTCGATCCGAACCGGGTGGTGACGGCTTCCGGTGAAGAGATCGCTGCCGACTACGTGGTGCTGGCCACCGGATCGAGCTACCCGTTCCCGGCCAAGACTGATCTCGTCGATACCGAGGCCGCGCACCAACAAGTCCGCGCTACCCACGAATCGCTGTCGAAGGCCGACCGGGTGCTGCTGCTCGGAGCCGGACCGGTCGGCATCGAGTTGGCCGGGGAGATCAAGCATGTCTGGCCGGAGAAGTCGGTCACCCTGTTGGACCTGGCTGGAGAACTCCTTGGCGGCCCGTTCAAGGCAGAGCTGAAAGCCGAGCTGCAGCGGCAGCTCGAGGAGATCGGGGTCGAGATCCTCCTGGGCAGCCCCCTCCAGAGCGAACCGCCCACCCAGCCCGGAGAGCTCGGAGCCTTCACCGTCAGCACCGAACACGGGACCACTCTGACCGCCGACATCTGGTTCCGTTGCTACGGAGTCGCCCCCAACAGCGATTTCCTGGGGAGAGACCTCCTCGTCGCTCGTCGCCCCGACGGGTTCGTCGAAGTCGGGCCGACCCTCCAGGTCACCGGGAACGACCACGTCTTCGCCATCGGCGACCTGTCCACGGCCGACGCCAAGATGGCCGCCTTCGCCGGCATGCAGGCCGAGACAGTGGCCGAGAACATAAACGCGCTCATCGCCGGCAAACCGGGGTCGGAACTGGTGAGTTACCAACCGATTGGCCCGGCGATGGTCGTGCCCATCGGACCCTTCGGTGGCGCCGGCCAGTATCCCGGCCAGGACGACATCCTCAGGGCCGAGATGGTCTCCGACCTGAAGGGCCGGGAGATGGGGATCGACCGCTTCGCCGAGCTATTCGGGCTGGCCGTCGCGGCGGAATGACGGCCGAGCGGATCTAGCTCCGGGGTCGAGGGGGAGGCGTCCATTCGATGGCCGCCTCGAACAGCGCCGCCACGTCGTCGCCGTACATGGCGGTGGCGGTGTCGCCCAGTTGGACCACCGACATCAACAGGGAGAGGACGACGGCCACCACCCCGTTGGCCATCACCACCGGGTCGATGTCGGATCGGATGACCGCGTTGAGCTGTTCGGTCCGCAGCCGCTCGGCGATTGCCTTCCGGAGCTCCTCGAGGGCGGGGATCTGCAGGACCCGCACGGTGACCTCAGGCTCGAGCCCGGCCAGTAGCCGGCGGGCCAGCGGATGGCGCTCGAGGGCCCCCACCAGCGTGAAGATGAGGGTCTGGCGCCAATCCCGTACCCGGGACTCGAAGATCGAGCGGGCGATCCCCTCCTGGATGACCCCGGCGGCGTCCTCATCGACGGCGGCCAGGAACAGGGCTTCCTTGTTGGGGAAGTAGGCGTAGGCGATGGTGCCCCCCACCGAGGCGTCCCGGGCGATGTCCGCCACCGAGGTGGACCGGTAGCCTTCCCGGCCGAACCGGGCGATGGCGGCATCCAGGATCGCCCGTCGGGTCTGGGCCCCCTTGCCGGACCAGGTGGTGTCGCTCTCCGGTTCCATTGCCTCCCACATTAGCAGAACTGAGGACTTGAGTACATTACTCAAATCATCTATACTGCCGGTAACAGCCGAAACCCGGGAGATGACGACCATGACCCAGACCCGCAATCCGGAGCGCAAGGTGCCCACCCGTCGCATGTCGTTCGAGGAGGCCCTCCAGGAGGTGCCGAAGGAGTTCGCCGCCGACGGTGACCTGATCAGCTGCCACCTCGTCTCCGCGCTCTCGGCGGTGTTCCCCGACGGGGAGGACTTCTTCGTGCGCTCGGTGCGTCATTTCCGCGACCAGATCTCCGACCCCGAGTTGAAGCGCCAGGTGGCCGGCTTCATCGGGCAGGAGGCGATGCACGGGCGTGAGCACCGGGCTCTGAACGACCGCCTCGACGAGCTCGGTTACCCGACCAAGCTGTTCGAACGCCTGACCAAGCGCGGGCTCGCCATCCGGGAGCGCCTGTTGCCCCCCAAGTCCAACCTGGCTGCCACCGCCGCCCTCGAGCACTTCACCGCCACCTTGGCCGAGCTGGTCCTCACCGATCAGGAAACCCGCGACTCGTTCGGCCATCCGGTGGTCCGAGATCTCTTCGTCTGGCACGCCCTGGAGGAGTCGGAGCACAAGGCGGTGGCTTTCGACGTCTTCAAGGCCGTCGGGGGGAGCGAGCGACTGCGGGTGATGACCATGAACGTCTTCCGCTACGCCTTCGTAGGCGGGATCTTCTTCCAGGTGTTGGCTTCGCTGCTCACCGACCGCCGAACCTACCGGCGGGGCAATCTGCGGAAGAGCTTGCGCAACTTCCGGGAGGCCCCCCTCATGAGCAAGGCGGTATGGGCCCAGCTGCGTGACTACAACCGCCCCGACTTCCATCCTGACGACCGCGACACCACCGCCCTGGTCGCCCAGTGGCGCGAGGAGTTGTTCGGAGAGAACGGCACCCTCAACGACAAACTCATCAACTCGGCGGCTTGATGATCCCCACCACCGTCGACCATCTCGACGTCCTGATCGTCGGGGCCGGCCTGTCCGGGATCGGAGCCGGCCATTACCTCCAACAGGAGTGCCCCTGGGCCTCCTACGCCATCTTCGAGGCGCGGGATGCCATCGGGGGGACCTGGGACCTCTTCCGGTATCCGGGTATCCGGTCCGACTCCGACATGTTCACCCTCGGCTACTCGTTCCGTCCCTGGGACGGCGAGAAGTCGATCGCCGACGGCGACTCGATCCTCCAATACATCAAGGACACCGCCTCAGAGTCCGGCGTCGACCAGCACATCCGGTTCAACCACCGGATCGTCACCGCCGACTGGTCGAGCGATCAGGCCCGTTGGAACATCGTGGCCGAACGGACCGACACCGGTGAGGCGGTGGAGTTCACCTGCGGCTTCATCTTCTCCTGCAGCGGCTACTACCGCTACGACCACGGCTACCTGCCCAACTTCGCCGGGATGGCGGACTTCGCCGGGACGATCGTCCATCCCCAGGCCTGGCCGGCCGACCTCGACTACGAGGGCAAGCGGGTGGTGGTCATCGGCAGCGGCGCCACCGCGGTGACCCTGGTCCCAGCCATGGCCGACGCCGCCGAGCATGTCACCATGCTCCAGCGTTCGCCGACCTATATCGCCTCGTTGCCGGCCAAGGACCCCATCGCCGATCTACTCCGGCGCCGGCTGCCCACCCGCCTCTCCGGCCCGGCCATCCGCTGGCTCAAGGCCCTCCTCACCCAGGGTTCCTATGCACTGAGCAAGCGCCGGCCGGAGATGGTGAAGCGGGTCCTCCGCCGACAGCTCCAGCGGCAACTGCCGGCCGGCTACGACATCGACACCCACTTCACCCCCCGGTACAACCCCTGGGACCAGCGGCTCTGCGTGGTGCCCAACGGCGACCTGTTCAAGGCCATCAGCGCCGGACGGGTGTCGGTGGTCACCGACCAGATCGACACCTTCACCGAGAAAGGCCTGCTCCTCCAGTCGGGCGAGCAGCTCGAAGCGGACATCGTCGTCACCGCCACCGGCATCGAGCTCCTCTTCATGGGGGGCATCCAGCTCTCAGTGGACGGCGAGGCGGTCGACATCACTACCAAGCTGACCTACAAGGGAATGATGCTGGAGGGAGTCCCCAACCTGGCCCTCGCCATCGGGTACACCAACGCCTCCTGGACGCTGAAGTGCGACCTCACCTGTGACTACGTCTGCCGCCTGCTCAACCACATGCGGGACGTCGGCAAGCAGCAGTGCACCCCAGTCAACCACGACGCCACCATCAGCCCGCGACCGCTGCTCGGGCTCACCTCCGGCTACATCCAGCGGTCGGCCGACCGTTTCCCGAAGCAGGGATCCGCCTTTCCCTGGCAGGTCCACCAGAGCTACCTGCGCGACTACCGGGCGCTCAAGTTGAAGGGCATCGAGGACTCGGCCATGGTGTTGTCCAATCCCGTCCGCGCCATGGCCCCTGCGGCCGCCCACTAGGTCCACCAGGAGAAGACGATCATGAAGACCTTCGACGGCCGTGTTGCCGCCATCACTGGAGCCGGCTCGGGGATCGGTCGGGCCCTCGCCCGGGAACTGGCCGCCCGTGGCGCCCACCTCGCCCTCTCGGACATCGATGAGACCGGCCTGGCCGAGACGGTCACCCTCTGCGAGGGCTCCGGGGTGAAGGTCACCTCCCAGCGCCTCGACGTCGCCGACCGCGACGCGGTGTACGCCTGGGCCGACCAGGTCGTCGACGACCACGGCCAGGTCAATTTCATCTTCAACAACGCCGGGGTCGCCCTGGCCGCCACCATCGAGGCCATGGCCTACGAGGACTTCGAGTGGCTGATGAACATCAACTTCTGGGGGGTGGTCTACGGGACCAAGGCCTTCCTCCCCCACCTGAAGGCGGCCGGCGAAGGCCACATCGTCAACCTGTCGAGCGTGTTCGGACTGGTGAGCATCCCTTCCCAGTCGGCCTACAACGCCGCCAAGTTCGCAGTCCGTGGCTTCACCGACTCCCTGCGGATGGAGCTGGAGATCGAGGGTTCCCCGGTGTCCTGCACCACCGTCCACCCCGGCGGCATCAAGACCAACATCGCTCGGAACGCCCGCATCGACGCCAGTGTCACCACCATGGCCGGTGACCCCGAGGAAGCGCGAAACCAATTCGACCGGGTGGTGGTGACCCGTCCCGAGAAGGCCGCCCGGCAGATCCTGGCCGCCGTCGAGCGGGACCACCGTCGGGTCTTGGTCGGCCCCGATGCGGTGGTGATCGACTTCATCTCCCGGCTCCCCGCCGGTCTCTACCAACGGGTCCTGGTCAAAGGCTCCCGCCTCCGTCGCTGACCGGCTGCCGTCAGAGCCGCTCGTCGGTCGCCGGGTCCGGCTGGCCGTCGAAGTACCGGTCGAGCACCTGCTGGAATTGAGGCGTCTCCGGCGTGGCCCGCGTGAACAGGGTCATCGACGACTGCAGCTTCTGGGCATCGATGCTGCCGAAGATCTCGGTTGCGCTCCGACCCGGGCCGCCGGCCACGAGGGCGGCGCACTCGATCAGCCGAGGGCCGAGCACCGGGTGCCGGGCATAGGCCGTCGCCTCTTCAGGCGACGAGATGGCGAATTCCCTCGATATCGGGCTCTGCCCGAGTCCGGCGATCTGGGGGAACACGAACCACATCCAGTGGCTTGCCTTGCGGCCCTCCCGGAGCTCCCCCACCGCCCGGTCGTAGGTGCCGCCGGCGTCTTGGGCGGCCACGAAGCGATCCAGGTTGTAGGGGTCGTCCCCCGGTGTTGGTACTCCGCGTCCCGCCACTCCGCGTCCCGCCGGTCAGCCGGGGCTCACCGGGACCAGGACGGCGCCGACCCGATCACCCTCGGGATCGCCGACCGGACCTCACCGAACCGGCCGCTCTCGTCCACCCAGTCCCGGTAGGCGCGGTCGAACTCCTCCCGGGAACGGCCGACGAAATTCCACCACATCAACAGCGGCTCCTCGAAGGGCACCCCACCCAGCAACAGGGCCCGTGACCGGCCGCCCCGGGCGGTGAGGCCGATCTCGTCGCGTCCCTCGCCGAGATAGGCCAGATGCCCCGGGCTGAGCTCCCGCTCCCCGAGGGTCATCACCCCGTCCAGCACCACCAGCGCGTATTCGTACTCCGGCCGCAGTGGCAGCTCGACCCCGGCCTGGAGGTCCAGTTCCATCCCTACGTGATCAGTGTCCCGCCGCGCCGGGGAGACCGCCTGATCGAGCTCGCCCACCAGCACGGTGGCCGTGCCCCGGCCGAGCTCGACCTGGGGCAGTTCCGGGTGGTGTTCGAAGGCCGCCGCCCCGTTCCGGGTGGCTTCCGGCTGGGCCACCCAGAGCTGGACCCCCTGCATCTCCCCCCGGTAGTGCCCGGTGCGCTCCTCGGCATGGGCGATCCCGAAGCCGGCACTCATCAGGTTCAGCTGCCCAGGTCGGATGACCTGCTCGGAGCCGAGGCTGTCGTGGTGCTCGATCTCCCCGGCCAACAGCCAGGTGACGGTCTGCAGGCCCATGTGGGGGTGGGGCCCGATGTCCATCCCGGTGTCATCGGTGACCGTCATCGGACCCATGTGGTCGACGAAGCACCAGGCGCCGACCGTCCGGCGTTCCCGGCGGGGAAGCGCCCGGCGCACCTGCACCGTCCCCACCTGAGCTACCCGGCTGTCAGTGATCTCCAACGTCCGCTCGGCCACGTCCACCGGCTCCACCATCGGAGGAGCATCCGCGTCGGTCACCGGTCCACTCACCCCAACCGTCCTAATCGCCAGCCGGGCCGACTGGCAACTCCCCCGCTGCTGGCGAATCCAACCCAGTCCGATCGGCCCTCAGGCCGCATCCAGCATGGCCACCAGCTCCACGTGCTCGGTCATCGGGAACAGGTCGAAGCAACGCAGGGAGGCCATCGTCCAACCGGCATCGGTCATCACCCGGAGGTCCCGGGCGAAGGAGGCCGGATCGCAGGACACATAGGCGATCCGCCGGGGGCGGGGCGCGAGACCGGCCAGGGCCGCCATCACCCCCCGGCCGGCCCCCTCCCGGGCCGGGTCGAGGACGACCAGGTTCGGACCCCCCAGCCGGGCGGAGGCCAACAACTCAGCGGTCACGTCGGCCCGGGTGATGGCCACCTGCGGCTGATCGTCGGTGTTCCGGGCGGCGTCAGCACAGGCCCGCCCGCTCCGCTCGATGGCCACCACCCGGCCGGTGGGGCCGACCGCTTCGGCCAGCAGCGCGGTGAACAACCCGGCCCCGGCATAGAGGTCCGCCACCTTCTCCCCTACCTGGGGTTGCAATCCATCCAGGACGGACCGGGCCAACACCTCGGGGGCGCCGGGGTGCACCTGCCAGAAGACGCCGGCCGACACCTGGTAGCCGCGCCCGAGCACCTCGAAGTTCAGCCGGTGGGGCTCGCGCTCGGCGCGGCCGTTGACCACCCGACCGGCGTTGACGGCCGGTCGGTCACCCAGACGCCGCCGGCCGGTCTCCACCGACACCACCGGCTTTCCGCCGCCCGGCGACGTCATCACCTCGAGCTCCCGGGCCCCGCTCCAGCGATGCGCCCCCACCCCGACCGCCTCCACCGCCGCCGAGGCGATCAGGCAGTGCTCCAGCCGTTCGATGTCGTGGGAGCGGTGTTTGTGCAGTCCCACCCGGCCGTTCCGATCCACCGCGAACCGGACCCGGGTCCGCCAGCCCAGTCCGTCCGGAGCCCCGGGCACCTCCTCGACCACCACCGGGCGCTCGTCCCCGGCCAGCCGCCGGAGTTGCTCGGAGACCAACGACGCCTTCAGTTCCCGCTGGGTGGGGAGGGCGACGTGTTGGAAGTCGCAACCCCCACAACGGCCGGGGCCGGCGTGGGGGCAGGGGGGCACCACCCGATCCGGCGACGGCTCCACGATCTCGACTGCATCGGCCCGCAGGAACGAGGTGGTCTCCCCGGTGACGTGGGCGAGGACCTTCTCCCCGGGCAGCGCATGCCGGACGAAGACCACCCGGCCGTCGTCGGCCCGGGCCACACACCCGCCGCCGGCGGCAATCGCGGTGGTGTGGAGCTCCATCAGAGACATGGCGTTGGTCATAGCACGCGAACTCCAGGCAGAGACGAAGGGGGCAAAGCTAACCTCGCTTTCATGGAGGCGAGCAGCGGGGTCGACCAGCCGGCAGCCCTCCAGGGGCGCCAGCTGAACATCGTCTTCGGCGGCCTGATGTTGGTGATGCTGATCGCCTCCCTCGACTCCACCGTGGTGTCGACCGCCCTCCCCACCATCGTCGGCGACCTGGGGGGCCTCAATCACATCTCCTGGGTGGTGACCGCCTACCTGTTGGCCCAGACGGTGGTCACCCCCCTCTACGGGAAGCTCGGCGACCTCTACGGGAGGAAGATCGTCCTCCAGACCGGCATCGTGCTGTTCGTCATCGGCTCGGCCCTCTGCGGGCTGAGCAAGAACATGCCCGAGCTCATCGCCTTCCGGGCCTTTCAGGGGCTGGGCGGCGGCGGGCTCATCGTCAGTGCCCAGGCCGCCGTCGGGGATGTGGTGTCGCCCCGCCAGCGGGGGAAGTACCAGGGACTGTTCGGCGCCGTCTTCGGGTTGGCCTTCGTGGTCGGCCCCCTGCTCGGCGGGACCATCACCACCAACCTGTCCTGGCGCTGGATCTTCTACATCAACCTCCCCATCGGGGCCATCTCCCTGCTGGTGCTCGGCGCCGGGCTGCCGAAGATGAAACGGGGCCTGGACCACACCATCGACTACCTCGGCACCGGGGTGCTGGCCGCCGGGTTGAGTGCCCTGGTGCTGTTCGTCAGCCTCGGGGGTACCAGCTTCCGATGGGTGTCGCCGGAGATACTCGGGCTGGCAACCGCCGCGGTGGTGATGCTGGCAGTGTTCGTCTTCGTCGAGCTCCGGGTGAAGGAGCCGGTGCTGCCCATGCGCCTGTTCAAGAACAGCGTCTTCTCCACCACCAGTCTGGTGGCGTTGCTGTTGGGGTTCGCGATGTTCGGCTCCATCACCTACCTCCCCCTCTATTTCCAGGTGGTGAAAGGGGCCACCCCGACCGGATCCGGATTGCAGTTGCTGCCCATGATGGCCGGGCTGCTGATCGCCTCCATCGGTTCCGGCCGGATCATCTCCCGCACCGGGAAGTACCGGGTCTATCCGATCGTCGGGACCGCGGTGATGACGATCGGGCTCTACCTCCTGTCCCATCTGAACGAGAGCACCTCCGCCACCACCGCCGCCGCCTTCATGTTCATCCTCGGGATCGGCATCGGACTGGTCATGCAGGTGCTGGTGATCGCGGTGCAGAACGCCGTCGACTATTCGGAGCTCGGGGTGGCCACCTCCGGCAACAACCTGTTCCGGACGGTGGGGAGCGCGATCGGCACCGCCATCGTCGGGGCGGTGTTCGCCAATCAGCTGGCCCTCAAGTTGCGCCAGTCGTTCCCGTCCGGGTCGACCGGCGGGAGCGCGGTCGCCAGCCCGTCGAGCCTCACCCCCTCCGCCCTCGACAAGCTGCCCCCGTCGGTGCACGTCCCGCTGCTCCATGCCTACTCGGGAGCCATCGACGCCGCCTTCCTGGTCGCCGCCGGGGTCTCGGTGGTGGCATTCGCCGCCTCCTGGCTGATCAAGGCCCTCCCCATGCGGGACACCGTCGGCACCGCCGGGATCGGTGAGGCCTTCGCGGTGCCGAAGGAGGCCAGTTCGCTCCGGGAGATCGCCCGGTCGCTCTCCCTGCTGGTCGGGCGCGAACAGGGCCGCCAGCTGATGGAGGGGATCGCCCGTCAGGCGGGGGTCGACCTGTCGGCCGGCGAGGCGTGGATGCTGTTCCGGTTCGAAGAGGACCCCCACTGGGACTTCGCCGCCTCCGCCCTTCGCCGGGGGGTCCCGGTCGAACGCATGCGTCTGGCCCAGCAGTCCTTGCGGGACAAGGGCCTGCTGCTTCCCGAAGAGCCGACCGAGCCGGGTGTCCCGGTGGTCACCCCGGAGGGCGCGGTGATGTCCTCCCGCTTGCGGGACGCCGGACGGGAACAACTCGAGACCTTGCTGGCGGATTGGACCCCCGACCAGCACCTCGAGTTGGCCGAGATGCTCGGGCGTCTCTCCGCCGACCTGGCCGACGCCCCACCGACCAAGGCGACTTTCTGATTTTGCCCCGGAGCCCACTCGTCACGGTGCTCCGCCCCGCTACCTTGGGCCCATCGTGGCCGACGTTGCCCCCTGATCGGCGAGCCACCAGTGAGAGGACCACCTGATGGACATCTACGAAGCGCTGTACACCACCCGGGCCATGCGCCGGGTCCACCCCGACCCGATTCCGTTCACGGTGCAGGCCCGCATCCTGGATGCCGCCATCCGGGCCCCGTCGGGTGGGAACAGCCAGAACTGGCGCTTCCTGCTGGCCGACGACCCCGGCGTCATCGGCCAGATCGGCCCCCTCTACCGCGATGCCATCGACCAGCTGTGGAAGACCGTCTACGCCGATCGGTTGGCCGCCGCCCAGGCCGCCCCCGAGGATGCCGACAGCATCGAGATGCTCAAGGTGCAGCGATCGGCCCAGTGGCTGGCCGATCACTTCGAACAGGTGCCGCTGTTCCTGTTCGGCTTCGTCCAGGCCGATCCCACCGGCGGGTCGATCTTCCCGGCGGTCTGGAGCGCGCAGTTGGCGGCCCGGGCCGAGGGGGTGGGGAGTTCGCTCACCGCAGTGCTGGGGTTCTTCCACCCCGATGAGGTGTTCGAGATCCTCCAGGTGCCGAGAGACAAGGGATGGGTGATGGCCTGTTGTGTGAGCTTCGGCTACCCCACCGGGCGCTGGGGCGTCGCCCCCCGGCGACCGGTCGACGAGGTCTCCTACCGCAACCGGTGGGGCGATTCGGTCGGCTTCGGGATCGAACAGCCGCTGTGGCGTCCGTAGGCAGCTGGTCCGTGGGGGCGGAGCCGGTGTGCCATGCTCTCGGGCGAGATTTTTGTGCGGGTGTAGCTCAATGGTAGAGCCTCTGCCTTCCAAGCAGATTACGCGGGTTCGATCCCCGTCACCCGCTCTCGATGCCCTGTGCCCCGTCGGGTGGACCACACCGAAAGTGGTCGCCGGATTTCACCGAAGGTGGTTGCCAGCACCGCATTTGGTGAGTCTTCAGACCTGAGCGGGGTGCGGCGCGGTCGCCAACCGGTCGGACATAGGGTGGAAGCATGCGCTTCGCTTTCAAGACATCGCCGCAGAATACGACCTGGCCCGACATGCTTGCCGTCTGGAAGGTGGCCGATGACATCGAGCTGTTCGAGTCGGGCTGGACCTTCGACCACTTCTATCCGATCTTTTCCGACAGCACCGGCCCCTGCATGGAGGGCTGGATCACCCTGACGGCGTTGGCCCAGGCGACGACCCGGCTGCGCATCGGAACTCTGGTGACCGGCATCCACTATCGCCACCCGGCGATCCTGGCCAACATGGCGACCACCCTCGACATCGTGTCCGGGGGCCGGCTGGAGCTGGGTATCGGGGCCGGATGGAACGAGGAGGAGTCGGGCGCCTACGGAATCGAGCTGGGCACTCCGAGCGAGCGCAGCGACCGCTTCGAGGAGGCCTGCGAAGTGATCGTCGGGCTCCTCACGCAGGAGACGACGACCTTCAAGGGCCGGTACTACCAGCTCAGCGAGGCCCGCAACGAGCCCAAGCCGGTTCAGCGCCCCCACCCGCCGATCTGCGTCGGGGGTAGTGGCGAGAAGAGGACGCTCCGTACTGCAGCCCGGTTCGCCCAGCACTGGAATTTCGTGGGTGGCACGCCGGAGGAGTTCGCCCGCAAGCGCGACGTCCTCCATCAGCACTGCGAGGACCTCGGCCGCGACCCTACGGAGATTCTCATCTCCAGCCACGTCATCTTCGCCGGGGACGTGAAAGCCACTGCCGATCAGGCTGCCGCACTGGCGGAGGTCGGCGCCGAGCTGGGCATTGTCACGCTCAAGGCCCCCCTGGATCCCGGCGTGCTCGAGCCGCTGGCCACCGCCCTGGGTGAGCTCTAAAGAAACGGCGGGTGCTCCCCTCGGTTCACCGTTGACCGTCCATACTTGAGTGATGACCCGCCAAACTCCTGAGAGCTGGCTCTGCGACATGGATGGCGTGCTGGTCCGCGAAGGGATCATGGTGCCGGGGGCTGACCGGTTCGTGAACGCCCTCCTGCAGGGCGGGCGCAGCTTCCTAGTTCTCACCAACAATTCCATGTACACCCCTCGGGACCTGTCCGCCCGGTTGGCCACCTCCGGACTGGCGATCCCCGAACGGTCGCTCTGGACGTCGGCCCTCGCCACCGCCCGCTTCCTCGACAGCCAACGCCCGGGCGGCACCGCCTTCGCCATCGGCGAGGCCGGGCTCACCACCGCCCTCCACGACATCGGCTACATCCTCACCGACCGGGCCCCCGACTATGTCGTCCTCGGCGAGACCCGCGCCTACAGCTTCGCCAACATCACCACCGCCATCCGGCTGGTGGCCGACGGGGCCCGGTTCATCGCCACCAATCCCGATCCCACCGGACCCTCCCCGGCCGGACTTCTCCCCGCCTGCGGCTCGGTGGCCGCGCTGATCACCCGGGCGACCGGGATCGATCCTTACTTCGTCGGCAAGCCCAACCCGTTGATGGTGCGGGAAGGCCTCAACACCCTCGGAGCCCACTCGGAGACCACGGTGATGGTCGGCGACCGGATGGACACCGACATGTTGGCCGGCATCGAAGCCGGGCTCGAGACCATCCTGGTCCTGTCGGGCATGACCGAGTCCGACGCGGTGGACCGCTTCCCCTACCGGCCGACCCGCATCGTCGACTCGGTGGCCGACCTCATCGCCGAGCTCGGCTAGGAGCCTGCTGGCTGATCGACCGGCTTTGCCAGCACCAGGTAGACATTGTCGTCGACCGCGAAGGTGCTCACCACCCCGAAGCCCTCGGCGCTGGCCTTGTCGAGCTCCGACTCCAGATCGGCCCGGGGCTCGGCGTTCACCAATCGACCCCCGTGGATCCGGATGACACGGTGGGTGGACGGCACCGGCGAGGGCTCAGCCATCCAACAGACTCGTTTCCCGAGGCCCCGGGAACGGGTTGGGGGCTTCCGGCCGGGTCCGGATGTACCACTCCCGTCCCCACACCACCTCGAAGATGTCGGGCGGCATCGCCAGAAAGAAGCTCTCCTCGCTGATCTGGGTGGGATGGGCCCGCATGGCGTCCCGTTTGGCGTCGATCCACTTGGTCACGTCGATCTCGGTGGTAATGCGGGAGGAGGGTTCGCCCATCGTCTCCATCATCTCGCCGACGTCTTCCGGCGGCGCCCACTCCCCGTCGGCAACGTCGGCGGCCATGGCCCTCATCGACTGGAGGAACCCGCGATCCTGGGTGGCCATGAACACCTTCGGGGTGCCGGCCAACGCGCCGGCCCGGACACCCACGGTGTGGACCTGGACGTGATCGGGATGGCCGTAGCCACCGTGTTCGTCGTAGATGACCAGCACGTCGGCGGCTTCCTCCTCGAGGATCTTGGCCAACCGGGTGGCCGCCTCCTCGACGTCGGCCCGGGCGAAGGAGTCGGGACGCTGCTTGTCCTCCTCCCCCTCCATGCCGGAATCGTGGTAGCCGAGAAACGTCTGGCGGGCGACCCCGAGCACCCGGCCGGCCTCGGCCAACTCCAGCGCCCGGCGATCGGCCAACGACTCGCCGTCCTTGAGCATGCCCTCGGGGATCTCCCCCAGCTCGCCGGCGGTGGCGGTGACCAGCACCACCCGGTGGCCCTCGGCGGCCAGGCCCGCCATGGTGCCGCCGGTGGCGATGGCCTCATCGTCGGGATGGGCGTGAACGAACACAACGGTCGACATGGTGCCGACGCTATCCGCCTCCGGCCAACATCCCGTCCGGAACCCGGGGCGGGCCTCAGCCGAACGGCAGCTGGGGCGCATCGGCCAGCGACAGCCGATCGCGGAAGTCCTTCTCCGCCCCTCCCGACCGGGCGCCGCGGCCGGAGACGGCAAAGATCCGGCCGGGCTCGAAGGATCGGAGCTTCCGGTCGCCGGGCCGGCCACCCACCACTTCGACCGACTCGGTGCCGTTCCGCTCGTTGAAGATGTGGGCCCGGAACTGCCAGGTGGCCCCTCTCAGCTTCACTCCGGCCACCATCACCTCGTCTCCGGGCTGGAGTCCCTGCCAGGATGTCGACCGGCGAAGATGGCCGGCGGCCTCGGCGGCGACCCGTTTGGCGGAAGGACGGCGGGGCATGGCGGCTAGTCGGTGCGGCGGCGCCGCGGGATCGGGGATGCCATCAATTCGACCACCTTTCGAACCTACCCGAACGGTGTAACCCGGAGGTCCATCCTCAGGAGCGCCGACGGTGGGCCGGGCCTCCCCCTCGTTCGCTCCGGACCACGCTGATCCGGTGGGCGAACATCCCGACGATGAGGATCACCACCAAGACGGCGGCGACGTAGCCGGCATAGCTGAAGTCCTTGACCACGTGCTGGTAGCTGCTCCCCAAGCTGTAGCCGAGGCTGCAGAGGGCGGCCGACCAGATGGCGCAGGCGGCCACCGTGAACACCGTGAACTTCCCGAGCGTCATCTCGCCGAGTCCGGCGGCTACCGACACGAACGACCGCACCAGAGGGATCAGCCGACCGAAGAAGACGAATGCCTCGCCGCGGCGATCGAGCCAGGCTTCCGCCCGGTCGAGGTCGCGGTGAGTCAGCAGCACGTACTTCCCCAGCCGGTTCACCAACGGTCGGCCTCCGAAGTAGCCGATGCTGTAACCGAGGAAGGAGCCCACCAACTCGCCGGCGATGGCCGACAGGATCACCAGGGCCAGCTGCAGGTGATGAGGCTCGTTGGGCAGTTGGCCGCTGGCCAGCACCCCGCCGTAGATCATCGCCAACTCGGATCCCACCGGGATGAGCATGGTGGACAGCAAGGTCAGGGCGAAGATGGCCAGATAGCCCCAGTTCTGCAGGAAATGCTCCATAGGCGCAGCAATCTAACCGACCCGGTGTCCGCCTATGGCGATGTGGGAACCCCACCTCGCACCCCTCCGGTAACGTCACCCCCGTGGCTACGACGACGGACCAGCGGGAGCCCATTCGGGGTCGCTGCACCACGCCCGACGGTCTTGAGATCGCTACCTACGATTTCGGCGGCGACGGCCCTGACCTGTTGTTGGTCCACGCCACCGGCTTCTGTGCCGGGGTCTTCACCCCGATGGCCCGGCACCTGGCCGCCGACTTCCACTGCTGGGGAATCGACCTCCGGGCCCACGGGCGCTCCGATTCCCCGCCCGATCGCGACTTCAGTTGGTCCGGGTTCGGCATCGACGTGCTGAGTGCGATCGACCACCTTGGCCTCGACCGCCCCTATGGCTTCGGGCACTCGTGCGGCGGGGCGGCGGTGCTGCTGGCGGAGGAGAGCCTGCCGGGCACCTTTCGGGCCCTCTATTGCTACGAACCGGTGGTGTTCCCCGGACCCCCGGCCGAACTGGTGGGGGACTCGATGACGGGGAACCCGATGTCGGAGGCGGCCCGCCGGCGGCGGGAGACGTTCCCGTCGCCCACCGACGCCTTTCTCAACTTCTCCTCCAAGCCGCCGTTCGGCGACCTTGACCCCGACGCCCTCCAGGCCTACGTCGACTGCGGCTTCGAGACCCTCCCCATCGAGGAAGGCGGCGACGGGGAGACCATCCGACTGCGATGCCGCCGGGAGGACGAGGCCGAGATCTACGCCCACGGTGCCTCCCATGACGCCTATGCCCACCTGGGCGAGGTCGGCTGCCCGGTGTGGCTGGTCGGGGGCGACCAGACCAGCACCATCGGCCGCTCGGCCCTGGAGGCCGACGCCGAACAGCTGCCGGCCAGCACCATCGAGGTGGTGCCCGGTGTCGGTCATTTCGGCCCGTTGCAGCGGCCCGACCGGGTGGCCGCCTCGATCATCGGGGCGTTCGATCACCTCCGATGAGACACCCGGGTCGTAGTCTGTCGTCGATGCCCCTCGAACTCCCCCGATCGCTGTCCCCGTCGAAAGTGACGTCCTTCCGCCAGTGCGCGCTGGCCTTCCGGTTCACCGCCATCGAACGACTTCCCGAGCCTCCGACCATCTGGACCGTCAAGGGGACGCTGGTCCATTCGGCCTTGGAGCGCCTGTTTTGGCGCCACCCCCGGGGCGAGCGCAGCCTGGCGGCAGCCCTGGCTGAACTGTCGGGGGCCTGGGACGAGCTCCAGACCGACCCCGAATGGCTGGGGCTGGACCTGACCTCCGGAGAGGCCGACGGCTTCCGGAGCGAGGCCGAGGAGCTGGTGAAGAACTACTTCCGGCTCGAGGACCCCAACGACGTCAACCCGGTCGGGATCGAAGTGACCCTCGAGGCGCGGCTGGGCGACCTCCGGCTGCGGGGCATCATCGACCGACTCGATCTGACCCCCGACGGCGAGTTGGAAGTCATCGACTACAAGACGGGTCGGGCGCCGTCGGTGGCCTTCGAGCAGTCGAAGCTGGTCGGCGTCAACATCTACGCCCTCCTCTGCTCCGAAGTGCTGGGTCGCCGTCCCGCCGCGGTGCGCCTCTTCCATCTGAAAGAGCCCACCGTCATCACCGCCCAACCCTCCGAACAGGCACTCTCCGGCCAGCGGCAGAAGGCCCTGGCGATCTGGTCGGCCATCGAACGGGCCTGCGAGTCGGAGGATTTCCGGCCCCAGACCGGGCCGTTGTGCAACTACTGCCGCTTCCAGGAGTTCTGCCCGGCGTTCGGCGGGGATCCGGCGGAAGCTGCGCCGGCCATGGCCGCGCTGGCCATCCAGGGCGCGGCGTGACCCCGGTCGGCCGACCGGCCCGCCGGGATCCGGGGGTCGGCCAGACCGAGCCGGTGGATCCGAGCTCGATCTCCTTCGGCGACATGGTGCAGAAATTCGACGACCGGGTCGATGCCTGGTTCGAGCCCCTGCGGGGAAAGCCGGTCCCCGACACCCTGGCCAGGATTGTGTCCGGACTCGGTGACCACGGGCTGCTGTGGGCGGTCTCCACCGCCTGGCGGGCCCGGCGACCCGGGTCGCGCCGCAACCGGGCCGTGCGGGCCCTGGCGGTGGCCGGAGCCGAGTCGAGCGTGGTCAACGCCGCCCTCAAGGCGGTCATCGGGCGCCCGCGGCCGGACGGCTCCGACCTCCGGCTGGGGGACAACATCGTCCCCCTCCGGGCTCCCACCACCAGCAGTTTTCCCAGCGGCCACACCCTGGCCGCCTTCTGTGCCGCTACCGTGCTGTCCGAAAAGGGCGACCTCCGCGGGAATGCCCTGTTGTTCGGCTCCGCCGGGCTCATCGGCGCCAGCCGGATCCACCTCGGCGCCCACCACGGCTCCGACGTCCTCGGAGGGATGGCCATCGGCATCGCCCTCGGCGTGGTCGGCCGGCGGCTGGTCTGAGCTGGGCGGCGTTCCCGACTGGCCGGAATGCGGTCGGGCCCACCGGAGTTGTACTGGGCATGGCAGAAACTCAAGAATTCGCGGTCACCTGGGACTACCGGTGCCCCTTCGCCCGGAACGCCCACGAGCACATTCTCGACGGATTGGCGGCCGGGGCCGAGTGGCAGGTGACCTTCGTACCCTTCTTCCTCAACCAGACCCACGTCGAAGACGGTGGCACCCCGGCCTGGGAGGATTCGGCTCACACCCCGGATCTGTTGTCGCTGGAGGCGGGCGTCATCGTGCGGGACCAGTTCCCCGAGCACTTCCTGGCCGTTCACCGCTCCCTCTTCGCCGCCCGCCATGACGACGGGGGCGATCTCCGGGACCGCCAGGTGGTTCGCAACGCCCTCACCCGGGCCGGGGCCGACGCCGACGCCGTCCTGGCCGAGGTCGATGCCGGATGGGCCCGCAAGGTGGCCCGATCCGAGCACGAACGGGCGGTAGACGAGCTGGACGTGTTCGGCGTCCCCACCTTCATCCTCGGCGACCGGGCCGTCTTCGCCCGGTTGATGACCCGGCCGGAGGGCGACGGGGACGGCGCCCGTAACACCATCGACCGCATCCTTCAGCTGGTCGACGGTCATCCCGAGTTGAACGAGTTCAAGCACACCCGCATCGCCCGGTAGCGGCCTCGGCCCACCCGATCGGACTGCGGGTGGTTCAGGCGCCGGGTGGTTCAGGCGCCGACCAGTCCGGCCAGCACCTCGATCGATGCGCTGATCTCCTTGCCGGAGCCGAAGGGGGCCCCACAGAAGTCGGTGGCCCCGATGTCGGCGAACCGTCGGACCTGGGCGGCCACCTCGGCGGCGTTTCCCACGATGGCCACATCCGGCGGGCCGGCGGCACCCTCCCGGTCGAGCATCGCCCGGTAGGAGGGCAGCACCCCGTAGATGGCGAACAGCTCGGCCGCCTTGGCCCGGGCCCCGTCGACGTCGTCGGTGACACAGACCGGGAGCCCGACCGCCACCCGGGGCTCGGGGCGACCCGCCTCGGTGGCCGCCGCCCGGATGGTGGGCACGATGTGGTTCTCGATGGTGGCGGGCCCGGTCATCCAGGTGATGGTCCCCGATGCCATCCGCCCGGCGAGGCCGAGCATGACCTTCCCGAGGGCGGCCACCAACACCGGCGGCGGCGGCGCGGTGATCCCGAGCGGCCCCATGGTGGAGGCGCGGAGCGTCTCGCCGGCAAAGGAGACCTGCTCGCCCTCCAGGAGCGGGATGAGGATGGACAGGTACTCCCGCATGTGCCGGGCCGGCTTCTCGAACGAGTAGCCGAAGACGTTCTCGACGACCACCTGGTGGGAAAGGCCGATCCCCAGGGTCAGGCGACCTCCGGTGGCGGCCTGGACGGTCAGGGCCTGGGCGGCCAGCATCACCGGGTTGCGGGGATAGGTGGGCACCACCGCGGTCCCGAGGTCGATGCCGGGGACCTCCCGGCCGATGACGGCCAGCACCGTCAGGGCGTCGTAGCCGAAGATCTGCGATGTCCAGGCCGATTCGAGCCCGGCCGCCGCCATCGAGGCCACCTGGGCGACAACGTCGTCGATGGGCCTGTCAATGTCGAACATCGATCCGATGCGCACGCTGATTCTCCTTCTGCGCCCGGCCCACGGCCCGGCCACTGTCACTGGTGATCGTGGCGACCACTCCGGCCGACCACCGTACCGGCCCGATCGAGCCAGTGCCCGGGGGCAAACCTCCAATGTGTGCGTTCCCGACGGTTCGGGCAGAATGCGTCCATGTCAGTTGCCATCGTCATGGGAAGTGGGTCCGACGCGACGATCATGGACGACGCCGTCCAGATCCTCCGTTCCTTCGGGGTGAAGGTCGAGGTCCGGGTCATCTCGGCTCACCGCACTCCCGATGACGCCATCGAATTCGCCCGCAGCGCCGCCGCCAACGGGATCAAGGTGATCATCGCCGCCGCCGGCGGCGCCGCCCACCTGGCCGGCGTCCTGGCCGCCGCCACCCCGGTACCGGTGATCGGGGTGCCGGTCGCTTTGGCCAACCTGGGCGGCCTCGACTCGCTGCTGGCCATGGTCCAGATGCCGAAGGGGGTGCCGGTGGCGGTAGTCGCCGTCAACGGTGCCCGCAATGCCGGGCTGCTGGCCGTGCGGATCATGGCCCTCTCCGACGAGCGGCTGGCCGTCGAGCAGGACCGCTTCGTCAAGGAACTGGCTGAGCAGGTCCGCGACCAGGATGCGGAGATCGTCGCCCGCTACAACTCCTAGCGCCGCCCTAGCCGCTCGCTCAGTCGGCGGTCCAGGGGGGGGCCAGACCCCGGACGGCTTTCCCCAGATCCATGTCGATGGCCATCACGGCCATGGCCGGGATGTCGACCCCGTTGGCCACATAGCGGCCCACGTGGGCGCGGCACTCGTCGAACGACCCGTGGACGACCAGCGAGTCGACCACCTCGTCGGGGATCACCTCCAGGGCCCGCTTGCGATCGCCGGCCTGCCACGCCTCCCACATCGGCTCGAGCACCGGCCCCCGCCCCAACCACCGGTGGAATTCGGCGTAGACACCGACGTTGAGGTAGGCGGCGATCATCCGGCGGCCGACCTTGCGCACCATCTCGGGGTCCTCCGACGGGCACACGAAGATCCGGGCGGCCATCGGGATGTCGGCGCCGACCTCGGGCTTCACCGTGGCCACGTCCTCGGCCGACAGCCAGTTGACGATGACCCCGTCGGCCTCCCGCCCGGCCAGCCGGAGCATCCCCGAGCGCAGGGCGGCCAGAAAGATCGGCGGCGGATGCTCGACCGGGCGAGCCAGTCGGAAGCCGCGCACGGTGAAGGTGTCGTACTCGTGGTCCACCTTCTCCCCCGCCAGCGCCGAACGCAGGAACCGGATGGTGTCCCGCACCCGCTTGTAGGGCTCGACGAACTGGGCGGCGTTCCAACGACCGACGATGACATCCGAGGACGTCCCGAGACCGAAGGAGAACTTCCCGGGTGCCGCCTCGGCCATGGCCGCCGCGCTCTGGGCCAGCAGCGCCGGTCCCCGGGTATAAGCCGGGATGATCGCCACCCCGAGATTGAGGTCCGGTTCCCAGGCCGCCGCCAGGGCCAACGGGGTGAGTCCGTCGGTGCCGTCGGTCTCCGCCGACCACACGTCGGTGTAGCCCAATTCCACCAATTCCCGGTACCACTGGCGGTGTTCTGGCAGCGTAACGCCGTCAAACGGGACAGTGATCCCATAACGCGGAGGGGGGGCGGGATCGGCCTGGGTCGCAGTCATGGACAAAGTGATACACCCATTTGTCATGCTGCCACCATGAGAAGCAGCCGACCGAGAAGGCAAGCGGCCCACCAACCCGAGCTGCCCCTGGCGGGCACCCAATCGGGCGGATCGACATCACCGGCACCGAAGGCCGGGCCGCCGGAATGGCGGCTCGACGAGCACACCCGCCTCGTCGGCCGCCAGGGGATCGCCGCCGCGAGAGCGCTCCTGGCTGCCCACGGTCCGACCCCACAGCGTCCGGATGGAGCCGGGAGCCGCCGGCAGAGCGGACGCGCCGCCTGAACGGTGAGCACGCTACGGTCAGATCTATGCCAACTGTCGCGGAGCGTCTCGGCTACCCGTCGGACGCAAAACTGCTCCTCCTGCACTGCAGCGAGCTGGGCTTCTGCCACGCTTCCAACGACGGCGTGTTCCAGGCGCTGGGCGAGGGGATCGGGACCTCCGCCTCTTTGATGGTGCCCGCCCCCTGGGCCCGGGAAGCCGCCTCCCGCTACCGGGGAGAGGACGTCGGGGTCCGGCTCACCCTGAATGCCGAACACGATCTGTTCCGGTGGGGGCCCATCACCCAGGCGCCTTCCCTCCTCGACGGCGACGGCGGGTTCCCCCGAACCATCACCGACATGTGGGACCACGCCGACCTCGACGAGGTCCGGCGCGAGTGCCGCGCCCAGGTGGAGCGGGCGGTGCTCTGGGGGTTCGATGTCAGCCACCTCGACGCCCATCTCGACGCCCTCATCCTCCGGCCCGAGTTCTTCGACGTCTACCTCGAGTTGGCCCTGGACTTCGGGTTGCCGCTTCGGCTGCTCGGCGCCGACACCGAGCCGAACATCGGGTTCCCCTTCCGCCAACTGGCCGCCGACGAGGGGGTACCGTTCGCCGACCAGCGGGCCTCGCTCCCGACCCGGCATCCCCGCGAAGCGCTGATGAACCTGTTGCCCACCCTTGAGCCGGGGGTAACGGAGATCACCCTGCGGCCGGCCGTCGACACCCCCGAACTCCGGGCCATCACCCTCGACTGGGGAGCCAGGGTGTCCGACCACATCCTGTTGGTGGACGACCGGGGCCTGGGCAACCTCATCGCCGACGCCGGGATCACCCTCATCGGCTACCGGCCCCTCCGGGACGCCATGCGACGGGGCTGAGCCTCCAGGCCTGGATTCCGACCACATTCCCCCAGCCCGGGGAGCGGAAAGTATCGTGGCCGTTTGTCAATGGGAGCAGCCGTGGTCGGAGAAGGCGAGTCGAAGGCCCAGGGGCCACCGGAGATCTCCGGAGGGGTGGCCGCGCCCGGACCCCCGGAGCCGTTCGAACTCGACGGCCTGATCCTCCTGAGCGGCGACGGCAACCTTGCCGAACCGGTTGACGGGATCACCCTCACCTTCGACGACCAGGGGGTCGGTGTTGTCCACAGCCACGAGGACTCACCCCGGTTATTGCCGTGGTCATCGCTCATCGCCCATGCCGTCGAACCCTGGAGCGGGGGCGTCACCCCGGAGTGGTGGGTGGATCCGGAGTTCAACCGCACCGGCGAGGGCATCGGTGACGACCACGACATCGTCGATCCGGTCGCCACCGAGCGCGGCCCTTCGCCGACCCGGGCCGGGGCACTGATCAGCCTTCGGACCCTGTTCTCCACCTACCGGTTCCTGCTGCCCGACGGTGACGCCGGCGAGCTCCAGCCCAAGGTGGCGGCGTTCACCTTCAGCCATCAGGGCCCTCACGGTTCGGCGTCGACCACCACCGTCTTCGCCCCCCGGGAGGCAGGCAAGGACCGCCGGGGGAACCAGGGGCTCACCTGGAAGCGAGTGCGCCCGGTCTTCACCGTCCTGTTGGTGGCGCTCTTGTTGACCGCCGCCATCCTCATCGTGCTGCAGAGTGCCGGCACCGTCCACATCCCGTTCCTGGGAGGGGCCAACTCCGGGACCGTCGGGCCCGGGGGCCTCAGAATTCGGTGATGGCGGCGATCTGTCGGCGCAGGTTCTGATACTCGGGGGTGTTAGTCACCGGCAGCAGCCGCATCATGATGCCCATGGAGCCGGCCACCTTCATCCGTCCCTGCATAAAAGCGACATTGGGGTCGAGGTCCCCCTTGGCCATCGCCACGGCATCGGATCGAGCCGTGCTCAGGGTCACGTCGGCATCCTTCACGTCACCGAGCCCGCTCTGGATGAGGTGTCCGTCTTCCAGCACCCAGTAGTAGCGGACGTCACCGTCGGTGCCGCCGGTAACCACGAACTGCATGCGGGCCGAAAGCCCGGGGCGCTCGGGTTGGTCGACCGCCAGCGCCCGGGTCTGGTCGAACCACTCGTCAGTCAGCCAGGTGCTCACAGGGTTCCGATGTTACCGGGGACGTACCCGCCTCACCGGGCGTGGCGGGCTCCCGACGGTTCCCGGATGCCTGCGAATAGATCGGTCTCGATCGAATCGGGCCCGGCCATGGTGGCGGGATCGATGGCGGCGAATGACACACCGTCGTCGGTGGCGGAGGCCACCAGCGCCAGCTGGTAGTCGTCGCGGGGGTGGATCCCATCCATCACCTCGGGAGGGAGGCCGAACCAGAAGCGGGAGGTGGGGTCGACCTGGGTGGCGTGGGCCAACAGGGCCTCCCGCCGGATGTGCCCGAAGTCGGAGACATCCACCTGGGTGGTGATGGGCGCTTCGGTCATGCCCTCCCACCGCGCCCGCCAGGTCTCGTCAAAGGGTGACTCCAGCCCCAGCTCCTCGAACTTGAGATGGATCTCCCGGAAACGGGCCACCGAGAAGGTGGTGTAGTAGAGCTTGGTCGGCTGCCAGGCGGCTCCGGCCTCGGGGAACAGGCTGGGGTCACCCGCCGCCTGGAAGGCGGGGATCCCGATTTCGTGGACCCGCAGGTGGTCGGGATGGGGGTAACCGGACTGCTCGTCCCCGTAGATGACCATGACCTGGGGCTTCGTCCGGCGGATGATCGCCACCAACCGTCCTACCGCCTCGTCGAGGGGGGCCTGGGCGAAGGATTCGGGATTGGCGTTGGCTTCGGTACCGGCCATGCCCGAGTCTCGGTAGCCGAGCATGACCACCTCGTCGTAGCCGATCACGGCGGTGGCCTGGGCCAACTCCTTCATCCGGATCTCCGGGAGATGGTCCCGCACCTCGGGGGTGTCCATGGCCGGATTGAGGATCTCCCCCTCTTCCCCCCCGGTGCAGCACACCAATACGGTGTGAACGCCCTCCTGGTGGTACCGGGCAACGGTCCCGGCCCCCTTGGACGACTCGTCGTCGGGGTGGGCATGGACGGTCAGCAGGCAAAGCGATTCGGGCACGCCGATCACGCTACCGGGCGGGGAGCACATAAGCTCCATTGGCGAAGACCGAGGGAGGAAGTACCAAATGAGCGTCATGAAGCGCCTGTCAGGAATTGTGCAGGCAAAGACCAATAAATTGCTCGACAAGGCGGAGGATCCCAGGGAGTCCCTCGACCTCTCCTACCAGAAGCAGCTGGAGAGCCTCCAGAAGGTCCGCCGCAGCGTGGCCGACGTCACCACGGCCAAGAAGCGGATCGAGCTCCAGGCCAGCCAACTGCAGAGTTCGGCCGACAAATTGCAGCAGCAGGCCAAGGCCGCCCTCGGCCAGGGCAACGAGGATCTGGCCCGGGAGGCGCTCGCCCGTCGGGCGGCCCTCGCCGAGCAGCTCACCGATCTCAAGACCCAACACGACCAGGTGGCCGGCCAGGAAGTGAAGCTGGTCGACACCGCCCAGCGGCTCCAGACCCAGGTCGACTCCTTCCGCACCAAGAAGGAGACGATGAAGGCCACCTACACCGCCGCCGAGGCCCAGACCAAGATCGGCGAAGCCGTGTCCGGCATCTCCGAGTCGATGAGCGACGCCGGCATGTCCATGCAGCGGGCCCAGGACAAGATCGACGGCATGCAGGCCCGGGCCGGAGCCATGGACGAGCTGCTGTCTTCGGGGGCCCTCACCAATCTGGCTGCGCCGGTCGACGACATCCAGGCCGAGTTGGACAAAGTGTCCAAGACCGACACCGTCGACACCGAGCTGGCCGCCCTCAAGGCCGAGATCGGGGCCAGCGGCCCGGCCGGCGAGCTCTCGTCGGCACCACCGGCTCCGGCCCCAGCCAGCCCGGAGGCGCCGGCGTCATGATCGTCAGGATCCTGGGGGAGAACCAGTACGACGTGCCCGAGGACCAGCGGGCCACGCTCGACGATCTGGACAAGACCTTGGTGAAGGCGGTGGACGCCAACGACGAGCCCAGCTTCACCACTGCCCTCCAGGCCCTGGCCGATGAGGTGCGCCGGGTGGGTACCCCCTTGCCCGATGATGCCTTCATCCCTTCCGAACTGGTCGTCCCCTTCGCCGATGCCTCCCTGGAGGAGACCAAGCGACTGCTGGCCGACGCCGCCCCCTCCGACGAAGGCTGAACCTAGACCGATGACCACTGCCAGCCGGATTCCGCCCGACCGGGGCCTCACCGTCCGGATGTTCACCACCGGGCTGATGCTCGTCGTCCTCTACGCCGCCGTCGTCGGCCTGCTCATAGCCTTCGGCATCTCCTATGTGGCGGTGCTGGTGATCGCCGCCATCCTCCTTTTCTGCCAGTACTGGTTCTCCGACAAGATCGCCCTGTTCGGCATGGGTGGCCGCATCGTCACCCCCGAGCAGGCCCCCGAGCTCCACGGGGTCATCGACCGGCTCTGCGCCCTGGCTGACATGAAGAAGCCCCGGGTCGCCATCGCCGACACCGACATCCCCAACGCCTTCGCCACCGGGAGGAGCCCGAACAGCGCGGTGGTCTGCGCCACCGCCGGGCTGATGCGCCGGCTGGACGAGCCCGAGCTCGAGGCAGTGCTGGCCCACGAGCTGTCCCATGTGGCCCACCGGGACGTGGCTGTCATGACCATCGCCAGCTTTCTCGGGGTGGTAGCCGGCCTCATCACCCGGATCATGTTCTGGACCGGGATGATGGGCGGATTCGGTGGCGGCGGGGGGAACAACAACAACAACAATGGGGGCGACAATGCCGCCCTGGTGGAGCTGGCGGTGCTGGCGGTGTCGGTGGTGGTCTACGCCATCAGCTTCCTGCTCACCCGGGCCCTCTCCCGCTATCGGGAGCTGGCCGCCGACCGCTCGGGGGCGCTGCTGACCGGACAGCCATCGAACCTGGCCTCGGCTCTGGTGAAGATCACCGGCGAGATGTCCCGGATCCCCACCCGCGATCTCCGCTCCGCCGAGGCGTTCAACGCCTTCTTCTTCACTCCCGCCATCTCCTCCAAGGGAGGGGTGAGCCTGTCGACCATCTTCTCCACCCACCCGAGCCTCGAAAAGCGGCTCGACCAGCTGGCCAAGATCGAGGCTGAGCTGGGCAGCCCCGCCTGATGGGCCTGCTCAACACCATCATGGGCCGGACCAAACCGGTCCAGGCCAACCTCGACGCCCTGTTCGGGCTCCCGTCTGCCGCCATCACCCTCCAGAGCGCGGCGGGGATGACCCTCTCCGGTCGGGCCGGTGTCTGTTACAAGCCCCCCACCGGGCAGGGGTTCGGGGATATGCAGGCCGAGGTGATGAAGCTGCTGGACATGGAAGGTGACTGCAAGCTCCGGACCGCCGAGGACAAGTTCGGTTACCACTGGGTGGTGGTGGAGAACCCCGACATCGAGGCCCTGGTCACCCAAATTCACCTCATCAACTCGTCGCTCTCCGACTCCGGCTGGGGACCCCAACTGCTCTGTTCGGTCTTCGGGGTGGCGAAACTCTCCGGGGATGCCGCCTCCTCCGACGTCGGGGTACTTCCGGGGCCGACCACGGTGCTCACCTCCAGCGGGTTCCTGGTCTACCTGTTCAAGCGGGGCACCTTCTACCCGTTCGTCCCCGATGGCAAAGAGCACCGCGACATGGAGCAGGAGCTGAAGCTCAAGAGCCTGGTGGCCAACGACCTGGCCATGGAAGCCGACCTCGATCGGTGGTTCCCGCTCTGGGAGTTGCCAGTGGGCTGACACCGGCCCCGGGCAACGGGCGATTTCCCCTACTTGAGCCCGGCGGTCACCTGATCGATCGTTCCGGCCAGGTCGAGATCCTTCTGGGTGATGCCGCCGGAATCGTGGGTCATCAGCGACAGGGTCACCCGGTTGTAGCGGATATCGATGTCGGGGTGGTGGTCGACGGCTTCGGCCAAGGCCCCCACCTCGTTCACGTAGGCCAGTGAACCGACGAATCCGGCGCACGCCACCGACTTGAGCAGGCGACCGCCGACCAGTTCCCACTCGGGAGCGTCGGGGCCGGACAGGGCGGCGGCCAGGTCACTGTCACTGAGGACCGGTTCGCTCATCGGTCGACCTTCCTTTCGCTGGCGATACCCTACGCCCCGACGCCGAGCGGGGCGGAAGGGGTGAAGGTCACCGGCATCGTCTCGTACCCCGACACGAAGTTGGCCTCCCGCATGGGTGGCTCCGCCTCGTCCACCAGGGCCAGATCCGGGAGCCGGTCGAGGAGCCGGTCGAACATGATCCGCATCTCCATCCGGGCCAGCCGGTTGCCGAGACAGAAGTGGGCCCCGAAGCCGAAGGCCACATGGTCGTTGGGCGTCCGGGTGATGTCGAAACGGTCGGGATCGTCGAAGACCCGCTCGTCCCGGTTGGCTGACGGGTAGAGCAACAGGAGCTTCTGCCCCTGGTGCAGGGTCTCCCCGTGCATCTCCACGTCCTTGGTCATCGTCCGGGCCATGTTCTTGATGGGGGTGACCCAGCGCAGCATCTCCTCGACGGCGGTGGTCATCAGCGACCGGTCGGCCCGGAGCGCCTCCAACTGCTCGGGGTGGCGCAGCAGTTCGTACATCCCGCCAGTGATGACGTGGCGGGTCGTCTCGTCGCCACCGATGAGGATGAGCAGCGACTCGTAGATCAACGACTGGTCGTCGAGGTGATCGCCGTCGATCTCGGCGTGGACCAGGGTCCCGATGAGGTCGTCCGACCGACCGGTCTGGCGCCGGTCCTCCATCACCGCGGTGGCGTAGCCGGCGTATTCGATGGCGGCCAGGGTGGCGGCATCCATGAGGGCGGGGTCGGGCGAGCCGAGGGCCTTCAGCATGTCGTCGGACCAGCGCAACAGGTCATCCCGGTCCGCGGGGGCGACACCCAGCATGTCCCCGATCACCACCATCGGGAGGGGGGCGGCGATGTCCCGCACGAAGTCGGCGGAGCCCTGCTCGCACACCTTGTCGATGATGCTGTCGCACACTGCCCGGATCCCCGGCTCGCTCTCCCGGATCCGTCCCGGAGTGAACCCCTCACTCACCAGCCGCCGGCGCCGGACGTGCTCGGGGGCGTCGGTATCGATCATCATCGGGAGGGCGCCGGAGTCGGGGCGGATGCCCCCGGCATTGGAGAAGGTGTCGGGGTCCTTGGAGATCTCCTTCACGTCGGCGTAGCGGCTGATCCCCCAGACCCCGCCGGCCTCGTCGAAATAGGCAGGGGCGTGCTCCCGCATCCAGGCGTAGGCCGGGAACGGGTCACCGCCGTAGAATGCTCCGTCGGTCAGTCCGATGGGCAGGTCGGTGGGTTTGGTGGTGGTCATGGATCCCTAGGAAAACACACGTTTGGACAGGTGTCGAACTCTCAGCCGAACGCCGCCGGGACGGGCCGGGACCGGTACGTCACGGGCACCCGCCAGACCCCGGCGTGTTTGTTGGTTCGAGCCCGCTCCACCGGCCCGACCAGGGCAAACCCCTCCAGGCGATCGAGCAGCTCGTCGAAGATGCACCGGATCTCCATCCGGGCCAGATTGGCCCCCAGGCAGAAGTGGGACCGGTAGCCGAAGGTGAGGTGAGGGTTCGGGTCCCGCCGGATATCGAACCGGAAGGGCTCGTCGAACACCGACTCGTCCCGGTTGGCCGACGGCCACCAGAGAGTCACCTTGTCACCCCGGCGGATGGCCTGGCCGCCCAGCTCGGTGTCGGCGGTGGCGGTCCGCCGGTTGTAGAGGGTGGCACTGGTCCACCGCAGGATCTCCTCCACCGCCCCTGCCATCAACGAACGGTCATCCCGGAGGGCGGCCAGCTGCTCGGGGTGCTCGATGAGGGCGACCAGGCCGAGGGCGATCGAGTTCCGGGTGGTCTCGCTCCCGGCCACGATCAGCAGATTGAAGAACATCAGCAACTCGAGGTCGGTCAACGGTTGATCCTCGCCACCTTCGTCCTCGATGCTGGCCGCCGCTAGCGCGGAGATGATGTCCGGACCCGGGCACCGTCTCTTCTCTTCGATGAAGCGATTGCCGTAGGCCGACATCGCCGCTGCCGCCTTGGCCACCGCCTCGTTGCTTTCGCCGAGCTCCCGGCTCTCGTAGTCAAGGGTGGTGTTCGACCAGGCCATCAGGTTGGCCCGATCGGCGTCGGGGATCCCCATCAGGGCGGCCACCGCCTGGAGCGGCAGTTCGACCGCCACCTCGGTGAGGAAGTCGCACGACCCCAGTTCGGCGATCCCGTCGACGATGACCCGCGACCGGGAGCGGATCTCCTCCTCCATCCGGGCCAGCGCCCGGGGGGCGAACGAAGGGGTGACCAGCCGGCGGATGCGGTGATGGCGGGGGTCGTCCATCATGTTCAGCAGCACCCCGGAGGCGTACCCGTACGGGAGGTCCTCGATGATGGTGCCTCCCCCGCTCGCCCCCGGCGCCCGCTCCGACGAGAAGAGCCCAGGGTCGGACACTGCGGCCATGATCGCCGGGTAGGAGCTCACTACCCAGAAGCCCACCCCGTCCGGGGTGTGGGCGGTGGGCGGGTGCCACCAAACCGGGGCTTCGGCCCTCAACCGGGTGAAGACCGGGTCAGGGAATCCCCCAGAGAAGAGGTCGAGATCGGTGAGGTCGACGAACGTTGGCTCCGGGATCCCTGATGCCACCCAATCACCCCCCCAGCCGTTAGCCGTTCGTCGATCCCCGGTCAGGGGTGGGTCATCGACTCCGGTCGCACCGCGTTGTCGAACTCCTCGGCGGTGAGGAGGCCGAGCCCCACCGCCGCCTCCTTCAGGGTAATTCCCTCGGCGTGGGCCTTCTTGGCCACCTTGGCGGCATTGTCGTAGCCGATGAGGGGGTTGAGGGCGGTGACCAGCATCAGTGAGTTGTCCAGATTCTGCCGGATCCGGGTCTCGTTGGGCTCGAGACCGTCCACGCAGAATTCGGTGAACGAGCTACAGGAACCAGTCAGCAGGGTGATGGAGTGGAGCACGTTGTAGATGATGACCGGCTTGCACACGTTGAGCTCGAGGTTGCCCCGGGCACCGGCCATCCCCACCGAGGTGTCGGCCCCGAACACCTGGATGCAGACCATGATCATCGCCTCGCACTGGGTCGGGTTGACCTTGCCGGGCATGATCGAGGAGCCGGGCTCGTTCTCCGGGAGGATGAGCTCGCCCAGCCCGCTGCGGGGCCCGGAACCCAGCCATCGGATGTCGTCGGCGATCTTGGTGAGCGACACTGCCAGCGTCCGCAGTGCTCCGCTGGTGGCCACCAGCCCATCGTGGGCGGCCAGCGCCGCGAACTTATTGGGGGCAGTGACGAAGGGTAGTTGGGTGATCTCGGCGATGGCGGCGGCCACTCGGACCCCGAACTCGGGGTGGGTGTTCAACCCGGTGCCGACCGCGGTACCGCCGGCGGCCAGCTCATAGAGGTCGCCGAGGGAGAACTCGATCCGCTTGAGGTCGGCGTCGAGCTGGGCCACATACCCCGAGAATTCCTGGCCGAGGGTGAGGGGCACCGCGTCCATCAGGTGGGTCCGGCCGATCTTGGTGATCCCATCCCAGGCCTCCGACTTGGCGGCCAGGGCGTCGCGGAGCCGGCGCACGGCCGGGAGGAGCCGGAAGGTGATCTCCTCGACGGCGGCGATGTGCATGGCGGTCGGAAAGGTGTCGTTGGACGACTGGGACATGTTGACGTCGTCATTGGGGTGGATCGGCGACTTGGAGCCCATTACCCCGCCGGCCATCTCGATGGCCCGGTTGGAGATCACCTCGTTGACGTTCATGTTGGTCTGGGTGCCGCTACCGGTCTGCCAGATCTTGAGCGGGAAGTGGCCCTCCAGGGCTCCGGAGGAGACCTCCTGAGCGGCGGCGATGATCAGCTCGGCCTTCTCGGGGGGCAGTTTTTCCAAGTCGGCGTTGACCCGGGCCGAAGCCTCCTTCAGGATGCCAAAAGCCCTGATCAGCGGGGGCGGCATCTCGTCGATGCCGATGGGGAAGTGATGGAGAGATCGAGCGGTCTGGGCCCCGTAGTACTTGTCGGCAGGCACCTCGATGGCACCCATGCTGTCCGTCTCGATGCGGGTGGTGGTGGTAGTGATTGCCAGCTCCTCTCGGTATCGGATCCTTCGAAACCTCCCCCTCCCGTTCGGCCGTCGACCCTACCTCCTGCCGGGGGCGCAGGCGGTGAGGCCGGACGTGGGGCGGTCAACCCCGGACCGGAAGGGGTGGCGCTCAGCCAGCCCCACCCCGTGTCCGGGGAGCTGGGAACCCGCCGGTGAACCCTTCGACCGGGTTGCTGCACTTTCCCCGCGCATGACAAATCTGCCGGCTAGGTAGTCTCGTTTTGACGACCACCAACCAGGAGCATCGAGATTATGACCACCACCTTGACCAAGCCGGCCCGCGCACTGATCGAGCGTCCGGTCCTCGCCAACGTGGCCACCGTTGATCACCTGGGCCGGCCCCAGCTCACGCCGGTGTGGATCGATATCGACGGCGACGACCTGGTGTTCAACACCGCCAAGGGCCGGGCCAAGCAGGCCAACCTCGACCGGCAACCCTGGGTGGCGGTGTCGGTGGTGGACCCCGACGACCCCTACAACGTGGTGGTCGTCCGCGGCCAGGTGGAAGAGACCGAGGAGGGCGCCGACGCCCACATCGACAAGTTGGCCAAGAAGTATCTCGGCCTCGACGAATACCCCATGCGGCGTCCGGGTGAGGTCAGGGTCATCTACCGGGTGAAGGCTGACAACGTGGTGATGCAACCGGCTGACAGCGAGTAGGAACCGAAGTCGTGAGGCCGCCGGGCTAGAACGGCAGGCCCGCGATGTGAAGATCGGTGTCCGGCAGGGTGGCTCCCTCGGCCAAGGGGGTCCAGGCGGTGACCATGGGCATGGTGATGGTTCCCGTCGACTGATCAGCGGTCACGGCCCGGTCGACCGGGAACCAACCCATGTCCCGGTAGAACCGCACCCGTTGCGGAAGGCAGAACAACAGACCGATGGACGGGCCGACGTCGGCCATCCTGCTCATCGCTCCCAACACCACTTGGCGACCGGCCGCCGCCCCTCGGTAATCGCGATGCAGGATTACTCCCCCGAGACCGAGGACGTCGATGGCCTCTCTCGTCGTCTTCACCCGCACCGGAACCCAGCCGGCGTGCCCGATGACACGACCGGCGTCGGTGAGTCCGACGTGGCCGGTTTTGTCCCGCCAGACGATTCCCAAGTCCTCGGTGGCGAAGGGATCCGTCTCCCCATCCACGATCTTGGCGAAGTCGTCAGGACCGAAGTCGGGAAGGTCGATGAGCTCCACGAGTCTCAAGGTAGTCGACCCCGCCCCGATCACACCCCGTCCAGCCGCCCGCCGAGAATCAGTCCTCTTTGAACGCCGCCTCTAACAGTGCCTTCCCCGCCGCGCCGATCGCATTTGGGTCGTAGCCATCAACCAAGGAGAGCACGCAGCCGCTGACCCCGATGTCGGCCATCGCGCGGAGTTGGTCCTCCAACCCCTCCCGTCCCGGGTCGGCGGCACCGCTCCAGATCACCCCGACCGCGTCTCGATCCCGACCGGCCAACTCGCACTCCCGATCGAGGGCCAGGACCATCGCCTTCACCGCCGCCACCGACCCTCCCATCATCACCCCGTCAGCCCCGCGGGCCGCGGGTGCGGCCACCGCCGGCTCGTCGGCCGCCACCAGCAGCGGGATGCCTCCGGCTCGCACCGGGCGGGGTCGGTTGGGGGCGTGGTCGAGTTGGTAGAACCGGCCCTGGAACGACGATTCCTCCTCGGTCAGCAACGCCCGGCCGATCGCCAGCTCCTCGCCCAGTCGTTCGACCGCCTCCGGGTCTCCGGCATCGATCCCCAGGGCCAGGAGGGCCCGCCCGTGGGAGATGACGTCGACCCCGGTGACGATCTTCGCCACTATCGACGGCGACCGAACCGTCGGCCCCAGCGGCAAGGCCCCCAACCCCACCGAGGCGGTGCGGGTGGCAAGCGCACTAAGCAGCGAATACGCCTCGAACAACGACTCCGGTCCGGTCCGGCTTTCCCCCCCGGATCCGGCATCGTCGGCCACCCACAACGAGTCGAAGCCGCGGTCCTCGGCCAATCGGGCGACCGCCGCCAGCCGCTCGAACTCGGCTCGGCCCTCGGGATCGGACCCCCTGTCGGCTTTCGGATCGGGCATCCGCAGTCCCCGCCGGGGAAGATGCACCCGCTCGGCCGAATCGGTCACCGGCCCAGGGTACTTGCCGAGGGCATCCGCCTCCGAGGCCTCAGCCTCAACTTTGGAGCTCAAAAGGTCGATGAATGACCAGTGGACGCTCGGGAACACCCGCGGGACACCGAGGAGGGCTTCACCATGGTGGCGACCATGGCCAGCCTGGTGGTGGTGGCCGTCCTCGCGGTGGTGCTGCTGAGCAGCATGCTGGGCTCCCACGGGAACTCCCAGCCGGCTATCACCAATGCTCCCGGGTTGGGCCTGGCGGACAACCTCCAAGCCCAACAAGCGCTGTCGACCTCCCTGACGGCCGCCACCAACAGTGCGGCCGGCACCGGCGACTACAGCTCCGTCACCCCCATTGTGCTCTCGACGGACAACCCGTCCATCACCTATGTCACCGGCCCGTCCTCGAGCTCGTCGGTGGTCAGCGTGGCCAACTCCTCCAGCGGGAGCATCACCTTGGTCGTCCGGGCCGCCAGCGGAACCTGCTGGGTGGTGTGGGCCGGATCCGGCGGACCCTGGTACGGAGCCCAGACCGGCCAGGCCTCCTGCACCGCGCCGTCACTGGATGCCGCTCCCACCGCCAACCCGGTGTCATCCTCCGCCATCGGTTGGCAACCCACCGCCTTCCCCGCCGCCTGAGTCACTCACCGCCTCGACCAACACCCGGGCCGGCAGTCAACCGGCCGATCGGACGAATGCCCCGCGCCGCAGTCCCAGGGTGCCGTCGGCGAGCGCTCCAGCGAAGTTGAGCACCCGGAGGAAACCGACCTCTAGGAGCATCGGCAGGGAAGGGCCGGAAGGAAGGCCCCCGGCAAACGTGGCTTCGAACCATGAGCGGGTCCACTCGGACTCGTCAACCCATTCGACCAGCTCGAAGCCTCCACCGAGAATGGCGTCTCGTAGGTCGTCCGAGGTAACCAGGTAGCTGTCACTCCCATCCATCGACCACGGCAATGGCCATGGAGGCTCCGCTTCCGACGTGCGACAGACTTCCCACACGGCAAAGTTGGCCCGAGGTGCAAGCCGCCGGGCGATCTCGGTGAACCACTGCTGTTTCGCCTGGATATTCATCTGGACGTGCATGGTGTAGCCGGCGTCAAACGGACGCTCGAGCACGAGATCGGCGACCGCGCGGTGGATGAATCGGACCCGATCAGACAGCCCGCACCGGTCGGTCAGTTCGGCGGCCGCCTCGACGTACGCCTCGGTGATGTCCACGCCCGTCACCCGGCAGCCCGAGGCCGTGGCTACCTGGCGAGCCGGCCCGCCGAGACCGGACCCGACGTCGAGGACGGTGTCCGTCGGTGACGGGGTCAAGGTTTCGAGCAAACGTCCGACGGCCTCGGAACCCCCGGCGTGGTACTGGTCGATCGACTCCAATGCCTCGGGTGTCGTCCCCTCGGTCGCGCCTTTCGACTCGAGGCGGTCGATGGCGGTGATCAGGTCCTTCTCGGCGTAGGTCATGTCACTCCTCGGCGTATTCTGTTCAGGGTCGCTCTTGGCCTAGTCATGATTTCGAACCGGCGGTCGCGGGGGTAGCGCTTCCGAGCGTGGGTTCGGCCCCGAACGATGGGTTCGACGCTCCCAGGGGATCGGACTCGTCATCGACATCCTCGGGTTGCCTCGGTCGGGCCGGCAGGAACGCAATGGCGACGACCGCCCCGACGATGGTGACGGCTCCGACAACCCGGCAGCCCCCGGCCAGGCTGTAGAGGAAGGCATCGGTGGCGGCGTGGGCGAGCCCGTGTGCCGCCTGCCCGAAGCCGAGCTGCGAGAGCTGGTGAGAGGCGATGATGGCTCCTCCGACCGAGCCCTTGGCGCCAGCGACGGCTGGCCCCGGTGTTCCCGACGGCAACGCCGACACCAATCTGCTGGTGTACAGGGACGTGGCCACGCTGCCGATGACCGCCACCCCAAGCGTCCCGCCGAAGAGGCGGGTGGCGTCGTTGACGGCGGATCCCACTCCCGCCTTCGCCATCGGTACCGCACCCATGATCGCTTCGGTGGCCGGCGCGCTGGTGAGTCCCATCCCCGACCCGAGGAACAGCATCTGGCCGACGATGACGAGGTAGGTGGTGGATCCGGACGCCGTCGATGTCCACAGCAGTCCGATCGCGAACAACAACAAGCCGGATCCGACGATCACCTTGTTCCCCACCCGCACCGCCAGCTTTGTGCCCACCACCGAAGTCACTGCCACCGACCCGGCCACGGGTAGCAGGCGGACCCCGGTGCCGAGTGGGCTGTATCCCTTCACGAATTGGAAGTACTGGACAACCAGGAAAATGAAACCGGAGAGAGCGAAGAAGGAAATGGCCACCGACCCACTGGCCGCCGTGAACCGGGGATTGCGGAACAGGCCCACATCCAGCATGGGGTGCTCCGTTCGCTGCTCGATCAGCACGAAGAGGGTGAGGAGCGTGACGCCACCCACGATGCTTCCCACGGCGGCCGAAGACGTCCATCCCCAGCCTGGCGCTTGGATGACACCGAAGATCAGCACCGCCATCCCCGCCGATGACAGCAGGAGACCCCGCCAGTCGATCGGAGGGGTACTCGGATCCCGAGAGCTCGGTACCGAAACCGCGACGAGGGCGGCGATACCAGCGGCGACGATGGCCATGAAGGCAAAGATGCTCCCCCACCAGAACCGCTCCAGGAGCCACCCACCGACGATCGGACCGGTCGCAATGCCGATCCCGGTCGTCGCACCCCACAGCCCGATGGCCATCGCCCTTTCTCCGCGCTCGGTGAAGACATTGACCAGCAGGGAGAGCGTGGAGGGGAACATCAGAGCCGCACCGAGGCCCATGAAGGCGCGGGACGCGATGAGTTCCGGGATGGTCCCGGAGAAGGCTCCGGCCAGGCTCCCCACGGCGAATATGGCCAGCCCGATCAGCAGAACCCCCTTACGGCCCAGACGATCGCTCAGGCTTCCTGCCGCCAAGACCAGGGCGGCGAACACCAGGCTGTAGGCGTCGACGATCCATTGGAGCTGCGTGGTAGATGCCCCCAGCCTCCGTACCAGTGTCGGCAGGGCAACGTTGACGATCGTCACATCCACGCTGATGATGAAGGCGGCGAGACACAAACCCGCCAGGATGGCCACCCGGCTGCGCGGCGCCTGTACTTGAGAGAGGACGGTCATGTTGTTCTCCTTAGGAATCGGAGGCTGGGGGTCGCAGCGCCTCGAGTTGACTGTCGTGGTGCACCACATCTCCCGCATGGGTGGTGTGCTTTATATTCTAAAGTAATGATTGATAAAGTCAAGTTCTAGTACATGAAATTTTCAATTAAGGTGCTATGATCAGAGCAAATGCGTTCCTATGACCAGTACTGCGCAGTAGCCAGAGCTCTCGACATCGTGGGCGATCGCTGGACCCTTCTGATTGTCCGCGAGCTGCTCCTACGGCCCTGTCGCTACGGCGAGTTGCAAGATGGACTCCCCGGCGTCGCCACCAACCTCCTCGCAGAGCGCCTGCGCCATCTCGAGGAAAGCGGCGTGGTTGTCCGCGACGAGCAGGGTCGCTACGAGTTGACGCCGTGGGGACAGGGGCTCGCTATTCCCATGCGCGAGCTCGTTCGATGGGCCGTACCGCTTATGAACGAGAAGCAGCCTGGCGATTCCTTTCGGGCCCGCTGGCTGGAGATTCCGTTCGACTTGGTGTTCGGAGGCTTCGACCCGAACCGACCTGACCTCGAGGTCGAGGTCCGAGCCGGCGGCGAGGAAGCGGTGACGCTGGTGTCAAGAAGCGGCGAGGTACGTTCCCATGCCGGGCCCGCCGACTCGCCGGATGTCGTGGTGTCCGGCCCGGCGGACACGCTCATCGGTCTCTTGGCGGGCCGTCTCGACGAAGGCACCGCCGTTGAGGAGGGTGCGAGCATCCTCGGAGACTTCGAACAGGTGACGCGACTGCGTCAGCCCGGCTGGCTTGGTGAACCGTCCTCGTAACCTCCCCTTCGTCAAGGTGCCGCGTCGTTCTGATTCGGCCCTAACGCCGTCGATAACCGAGGCGCAGTAGAACGGGGCTCTGACCATTGCCCAACGACCGCGAGGGGATTCAAGAAAGTCGCTAGGCGCCAACTCCGGGCTCTGAACATCCGGAGTTAGCGAGTCACCGCCTCGACCACCACCCGGCGCCGGCCAGCACCAGACCGTGAGCCACCAGGTCCTCGCAGGCTTCGGCCACCGGGGCGATGGACAGACCGGTCCGCAGCAGAATCGTCTCGAAGGTGGTCGGAGTGTCATCGATGGCCTCCAACACCGAGCGACCCGCCTCGGTGATAGCCGGTGAGGGGGCAGCCTCCGACTGCGGGGCTGACGACCCGTTCGACCCGGTCGACCTCGAGGGCACCGCCGACCGCCTGCCTCGCGCCGCCACCAGGGTGGCCGCCAGTGGGGCCGGGGCCGGGGCCGGGCGGCCCGATCGGGCCAGCGACACCGCCACCAGCACGTCGGTGGCATCGCGGACCGGGATGCAGCCGTCCACCAGCAGCCCGTTGGTGCCGTCGGAGGCCCGGCTCCGGACCGACCCGGGCACCGCCGCCACCGGGATTCCCCGACGGGCGGCGGCGTCCACCGTGTAGAGGGAACCGCCCCCGTGATGGCTCTCGACCACCACCACCACATCGCTGAGAGCGGCGATGATCCGGTTGCGGGCCGGGAAGACTTTGGGCCGGGGCGGGGTGCGCAGGGGTGACTCCGAGAACACCACCCCGCGGGCCACCACCTGTTCCCAAAGTGGGGCATTCGACGACGGGTAGACGGCGTCGAGCCCGGTGCCCACCACCGCCACCGGTGGGGCCCCTTCCCCATCGGCGACACTGAGGGCTCCGGCGTGAGCCGCACCGTCGATGCCCCGGGCCAGTCCCGAGATCACTGCCACCCCGGCGGCGGCCAGATCCCGGCCCAGCTCGGCCGCCACCTGGCGCCCGTAGGGGGTGGCGGACCGCGTCCCGACGATCGCCACCCGGTGCCGATCCACCAGCACCGACGGGTCCCCGTGGGCAAACAGGACCGCCGGCGCCCCGGGATCGCCGACCAGGTCGGGCGGATACCGACCGTCGCCGGGCACCAGAACCTGGATGCCGGCACCGCGGTAGGACTCCCCCACCCCGCGGGGATCGCCGGCCCGGGCGGCCGCGGCAAACCGTCGCTTCGGGTCGGCGGGATGCGTCCCCCGGGCCAAGGCCGTCCACGCCTCCACCGGGTCGAGGGTGGCGAGCACCGCGGCGAGACGCACCGGGGTCATCTCCGGAAGCCCGGCCAGGGCGGCGGCATGGTCGAGTTGGCGGTCGGTTGGGGTCATCGCCGCTCGGTACCCAACAGGAGATCCCGCCGGCACCGGAGTAGCAGGGCCTCGTGGACGTGAAGATCGGCCACGTCCTCTACGCCTTCCAGGTCGGCGATGGTGCGGGCGATCCGGTGGACCCGGTGGAGGCCGCGGGCGCTGAGCGAGCCCGATCGCACCCGCGCCTCCAACAGCTTGGAGGCCTCGTTGGTCATCGGGACGTCGCGCTGGAGGGTGGCCCCCGGCAGCTCCGCGTTCACTCGGACCTGACGACCGGTGGCCATCCGCCGGGCGGCCAGCACCCGCCCCGCCACTGCCGCGGTCGTCTCGCCGGGAAGCGACCCGAACAGGTCGTCGACGTCGGGCCGGTCGATCCGGATGGCGATATCGAACCGGTCGAGGAGGGGGGCAGACAGCCGGCGGGCGTAGCGCTGGCGAGCAGTGTCCGAGCACTCACACATCCCCGGCGCTCCCCCTTCGCCACAGGGGCACGGGTTCATGGCCCCGACCAAGATGAACCGGGCCGGGAAGGCGGTCGAGCCCCGGGCCCGGCTGACCCGGACCTGACCGTCCTCCAGCGGCTGGCGGAGGGCGTCGAGCACCCCTCCGGGGAACTCCCCCAGCTCGTCGAGGAACAGCACCCCACCGTGGGCCAGGCTGATCTCCCCCGGCCGCATCCAGGACGTCCCGCCGCCGATCATCGACACCGGCGAGGCGCCGTGGTGGGGGGCCCGGAAAGGCGGTCGGACCATCAGTCCATCGGGAGGCAGCGGGAGCCCGGCCACCGAGTGCACCCGGCTCACCTCCAGGGCGGTCGCCCTCTCCAGTGGAGGCAGCAGGTCCGGCAACCGGTTGGCCAGCATCGTCTTCCCGGAACCGGGAGGACCGACCAACAGCAGGTGGTGCCCACCGGCGGCGGCCACCTCCAGCGCCCGGCGCGCCCAGCGCTGTCCCCGCACATCGGACAGATCGCCGGACCCCGACCCGGACCCCTCCCCGGGTCTCCCTGCCCCGCTCTCGACCGGAACCGGGTGGAGTGCGGGACGTTCCCACCGCTGCCGCCCTTCCAGCCGCTCGATCAGGGAGGCCAGGGTCGGTGCCGATCGAACCGAGTGGTCTCCCGACAGGCCGGCCTCATCGGCACAGACCTCGGGGACCACCAGCCGATGGGAGCCGAGCGCTTCGGCCAACACGATGGTGCCCGGCACCCCGCGGAGGGAGCCGTCGAGGCCGAGCTCACCCACGAAGGCCATCCCCTCGACGGCACCGGGACGCAGTTCCCCCGAGGCCACCAGCAGTCCGACTGCGATCGGGAGGTCGAGGCCGGCTCCTCCCTTGCGAACGCCGGACGGAGCCAAATTGACCGTTACCCGGCGCAATGGCCACGACAGTCCGCTGGACAGCAGCGCGGCGCGGACCCGGTCCCTCGACTCCCGCACCGCGGCGTCGGGGAGTCCGACCACGGTGAAACCGGGAAGCCCGTTGGAGACGTGGACCTCCACCGAGACATGTTTGCCGTCGACCCCGATGAGGACGGCGGACGGAATGGTGGCGATCATCTCGCCTCCGATCGGCACAGACCCAACCCGACTCTCCGCAACGAGAGGGCCGGGACTGGGAGCTCACGATGGAGGGTCGCCTTCTCGGGTGCCAGCGACCGCTCGAAGCACCGAGGCCACCCTACGTCGAGGCTGTCTCACCCCGACCCATCCCGGGGGCGGTGACAGACTCTGCCCCATGGCACTCCGAGTCGTGCAATGGACCACCGGGATCGTCGGTTCGGCGGCGCTGAGAGCCATCCTCGACGACCCTCGGCTCGAATTGGTCGGCGTCTATGCCTTCGACCGCTCCAAGGTGGGGGTGGACGCCGCCACCCTCGCCGGGACCGATGGAAGGCCACCCACCGGGGTGAGGGCCGCCGACGACATCGACGCTCTCCTCCCGCTGAAGGCCGACTGCGTCGTCTACATGCCCCAGTGGCCGGACATCGCCATCCTCGAGCGGATCCTCGAGTCGGGCACCAATGTGATCACCACCGCCCGGTTGGTGACCGGGGTCCACTACCCGGACGGCGCCGGCGAGCGGCTGGCCCGGGCGGCCGAGTGGGGCGGGGTCACGCTGTTCGGGACCGGGATGAACCCGACCTACGTCCCGACCCTGGCCCTGGCCGCTACCGCCATGTGCCGCCGGGTCACCCGCATCTCGGTGACCGAGTCGCTCGACTGCGCCCTCTACGGTGCCGCCCCCACCTGGGAGGCCTACGGGTTCGGCGCCCCCCTCGAGCCCGAGCGGCTCAAATCAGAACTGTGGGCGGCGGAGCCCGACTACCGGGAGATCCTCGACGTCATGGCCGCCGCCCTCGACGTGACCCTCGACGCCTACACCCTGGACGTCGACTATGCCGCCGCCAGCGAGGACCGCGACCTCGGGTTCATGACCATCGCCCAAGGGACGGTGGCCGCCCTCGACGCCCGCTGGGTCGGCCGGGTCCACGGCGCGCCGTTCGTGGAGATGCGCACCACCTGGAAGCTCGGCAGCATCTTCGGCTACCACCAGGAGCCGGACTGGCCGCTGCTCTACGGCTACCGGATCGACATCGACGGCGACCCCGAGGTCCACCTGAAGCTCAACTTCATGCCGGCCGACCTCGACAACCTCGACGTCGGGGTGACCACCGCGCTGCCGGCCATCAACGCCATCCCTGCCGTCTGCGCCGCCCCTCCCGGGATCGTCACCGCTGCCGATCTCCCCTTGGTGACCGGTCGGGGCAGCCCCGGCGCGGTTACCGGCCCTGGAACTTCGGCTCCCGCTTCTGGATGAAGGCGGAGATGGCCTCGGCGGTGTCGGCGGAGGCGAAGTTCACCGACTGGGAACGGGCCTCGTCCTCCAGCGCCTGTTCCATCGACACCGCGAACGAGTTGTTCAACATCGTCTTGGTCATCGACACCGCCAGCGGCGGGCCCAACGCCAGCCGGGCCGCCCACTCATCTACGAAGGCGTCCAGCTCGCCGGCCGGGACCACCCGGTTGACCAGCCCGAACTCCTGGGCCTGTTTGGCGTCGAGGATGTCAGCAAAGAAGGCTAGCTCCTTGGCCCGGTGCATCCCGATGAAGCGGGGCAGCAACCAAGAGGCGCCGAAGTCCACCGACAACCCCCGCTTGGAGAAGATCTGGGAGAACCGGGCGGTGTCGGAGGCCACCACCAGGTCACAACCCAGGGCCATGCTCATACCCGCCCCGACCGCCACCCCCTCGACCTTGGCGATGGTCGGCTTGGGGATGCGATGGAGGGCGAGGGCCACCTCCCCGAGCGCCCGCATCTGGACCAGGTAGGGGTCCCCCGGGTAGCCGGCCACGTCGGTCGCGTCGCCCAGGTCGGCCCCCGAGCAGAACGCCCCGCCGGCGCCGGTGAGGATCATCACCCGGTCGTGGCGGTCGGCCGTCACCTGCTGGAACTCCGCCAGCAGCTCGTTCCACATCGTCCCGTTGGCGGCGTTCTTGCGGGCCGGGCGGTTCATGGTGACGGTGACCACCCCGTCGTTCCGCTCCACCAT
>DATATM010000020.1:0-144762 GCA_036268775.1 Acidimicrobiales bacterium
CGCGGCCAGCGACTCGGCCGGGTTCTACAACGTGGCGGCCTTGGCTCCCGCCCTCGACGGGTTCTTCGTGATGGCCTATGACATGAACGACCCGGTCACCCCCAGCGCGACGGCTCCGTTGGTGGGCGGGGGATACAACGACACCGAAGCGCTCCAAGAGTTCACCGCGGTGGTCCCCGCCTCCAAGATCGTGCTCGGGGTGCCCTACTACGGCTACGACTGGCCGACTGCCAGTGGGAGCAAGGGCGCGCGGTCGACCGGACCCGACGCCCCGCTCAGCTATGGGGTCATTGCCTCGGGGAACAATCCGACCTACTGGGACCCGGTGACCCAGACAGCCTGGACCTCCTACCTGGTCGGGACCCAGTGGCACCAGACCTTCTTCGACGACCCGACCTCGCTGGCCCTGAAGGCACAGTTGGCCAATTCGTTCCATATCCGGGGCGTGGGTATCTGGGCCTTGGGCATGGACGGGAACGACCCGGCCATGCTGGCGGCGTTGCTGGGCCAAGCTCCGGCAGCCAAGGACTTTGCCCCCGGGCCGACGACCACGACCCCGTCGAGCTCTACCGCCCCGGCCCCCACCACCGCGCCATCGACCGCCCCCCCGACGACCACGTCGACATCGCCGGTCTACACGACGACCGGTACCTGGCAGAGTCGCTCGGTGACGCTCACCCCGGTCGCAACCCGCCAGACCCTCCTACTTCTCGGTACCCTCAGCGCCTTCAAGACGAATGACCCCCACCTGGCCTGTCTGCAGACCGGTCCGGCACTGCAGGTGTGGTCGTCGGCCGTCCAGCCCAACGTGGACGTCGTGGTAGCCGCCCAGCCGCAGGATTGCGTCTCGGGTCTGTGGAGCTTCCCGAGCTCGACAGCCAGTCCCCCGACTGGCGGGGCTTCGACCACCACCACCTCCACCGCCGCCACCACCACGACGACGCCGAACCTCTTGGGCATCCCGTTGATCGCGCGGCCTTCCTAGCCGTTTCGGCGGCATTCTCGGCGGTCCGGCCGGCGGGCTGCCGGCCACGGCGTCGCGGCTAACCTCTTGCAGCACTCGGGGGTGTAGCTCAGCTGGTAGAGCGCCACGTTCGCAACGTGGAAGTCGGCGGTTCGAGTCCGCTCACCTCCACCATCTATTTGGGTGGATCCCCTAGAGAGTCCAGATTTTGCTGGACTTTCGCGCTCGCGGGCCGCGTTATCCACAGGGTTTATGGACGTATTTGTGGACGGGTGATCAAAACTGCCCTACGAAGCGTTATGCAGGTGATCCCGCGCCACCCCGGCTACACGCTGCACGTTCGATGCGTGTTGGTTGGTGTGGACGGGCGGCGCCATGGGTTGCCATACCGCAGCTATGGCGGCTGGCCTCATCAACCGCGTGCTGGGACACCCGACTGCGACGCTCTAAGAATCCGCGTCTTGTCTCAAATCGCGGCCCCCGGGCCGGATAGCCACATCGCCTCCTAACACCCCTGTCGATGTCGCCGACAGGGCGGCGCAGGCGCTATTCGCTTCCGTCGTCTGGCTCCCAGCGCGTCTCCACCTCCAATTGACACTTGCCCCGCCGCTGGACGGCTGGCCCGTGGAGGAGCCGTGTGACCGTTGCTGGGTGGTCGTGGCCAGGTGAGGGCACTAGCTTCTATACCAGCCATGGCCCTTCGCACGAGCGGTGTCCGTCAGTCGAGCATCTGGGCGAGTGTCGTCAGTGACGACGCGTTGGCCTTGCGCGACTGGTTGCTGGCGCTCGGGTTCTCCGAGGATCTGATGATCCCTGGGGAGAGGGGCGGCTCCGTCCATCACTGCCAAGTGGATTGGCCCGACGGCGGTCGTGTGTTGCTCTCCAGTACGGACGAGCGGGTCACCCGATGTCGGCCAGGGACGAGCTCTCTCCATGTGGTGACCGCTGATCCCGACGCCGTGCTGGCGCGAGCGCGTTCGATCGGCGCGACGGTGGTTCATCCGATTGCGGATCAGGCGGACTATCCGTCCCGTGACTTCACCGTGGAAGACCCCGACGGCAACCACTGGACCTTCGCTACGTTCGCTGGATAGCGAGGGCCGAGGAGCGCCATGAGTTCGACCACCTGAGAGGACCGATGACCAAGTTCGTCGACGAGAAGTCGAACTTCGGGTCCGGCGGACCCTTTTTCCGCATTATTCGTGAGGGTCTGGATGGGTGGGCGCACGGGGAGGACTTCTTCGATCTTCTGGACGACGACGTCGTCTTCGAGTACGTCATCTCCGTGCCTGGCTATCCCAAGCGCGTCGAGGGTCGTCAAGGGGTCATTGACCTGTACCGCGACTACGACGACTACATGGCCGTCCATGCCGCCGACAATCTCCGCGTCTACCGGGATCTTGATGCGTCGGTGGTCGTTCTTGAATACGAGGTGCACGGCGTATCAGTGCAGACCGGCCGGCCATACGACAACCGGTTCGCGTCCGTCATCACCGTCAAGGACGGCAAGATCAGCCGCTGGCGGGACTACCTAGACCCGGTTGCCGTGTTCGACGCAGCAGGATGGCCGGACCGGACTCCGCGACCGTAGCGATCCGACGGCTCGCCCGCCCAAAGTCCCTCGAGCGGGTTGGACCGGCAATGAATTGACGACTCTGGCTGCCCGTCAAGGCGACTTCGCAGCGTTGGTGCGACTGCTCGATCCCGACGTGGTGGTAAGGGCCGACGCCGTGGCGGTCGAGATGGCCGCCGCCAGAGCGAGTGCCGGCGCCCCGGCGCTGAGTGAGGAGATGCACGGAATTGATGCCGTCACGCGAGTCTTCGCCGGCGGGGCCAAGGCTGCCAGGCTGACGCTGGTCGACGGCTTGGCCGGAGCGGTGGTGTCGGTCGGTGGCCGACCCATGGCGGTCTTCGGGTTCACTCTTCGCGACGGGCGCATTGCTGGTATCGAACTGGTCTCGGACCCCGAGACCCTCGCCGCACTCGAACTCGAACCAGTGCGGGAATGACACTCAACAGCTATATCCGTGAATCGATGAAAGAGAGAAAGCCAACAACATGACGAATCCTTCTGAACAGATGGACCAGAAGATCAAAGAGTTGGACGACTGGCGCGGCCAGATCCTCGGCGAGGTGCGACGAATCATCAGAGCGGCCGATCCGGACATCGTCGAGGAGTGGAAGTGGGTGAAACCCACCAACCCCGGAGTTCCGGTCTGGTCTCACCACGGGGGCATCTGCACTGGTGAGACCTACAAGAGTGCCGTCAAGCTGACGCTCTACAAGGGCGCTTCACTCGCCGATCCGACTGGTCTGTTCAACTCGAGCCTTGAGGGGAAGGTGCGGCGTGCCATCGATATCAGAGAAGGTGAAAAGATCGACGAGAAGGCACTGAAGAGCCTCGTCCGCGAAGCCGTGGCACTCAATCTGGAGAAGTAGACGACTGTCTCTTGGGTTCTGAGGCGGCAGGCGACTTTGAGGAAACGGGCGCCCGACCTCACCGCAAATGCACAGCCCGAGATTTGCGTCTTCATCGGGTACTTAGTCCGAAGTTCGGTTCAAAAGCGTGTTTCGTGGCAGGGCGAAGGCTCGACTTTCGGCGACTGAACTCTGCGATTCATTGTCGACGGGCAGCGTCGAGATCGCCATCAAAGAGCAGATCGGTGCCGTAGTGGCTGCATTATGCAGGCTCGACTACCACGGCCTTCGCTTGACCAGAGGCGCGGACATCCGTCGATTGGCGATGTCACCTCCACCCCGAAAGGCCAGGTCAGCCGGAGTTTCTACCCCAGCTGAGTCGCGGCCCAAGGTGTTCTGTGCGCAACCCGTGCGCGTAAGGAGGGTTAACAACGGCACCCCTCTCAGGCCAAGGCACTGGCATGATCGCGCAAGTACCGGATCAGGCCCACGACGTCGTCGGGCACCAGCCGGCCGATGGCCCCGCTGGAATAGACGCTGACCACCACCCGACCGTTCGGGTCGAGCACGAACCCAGTCGACTGCAGGTATGTCGGGTTGTCGTTGACGAACGCTCCGGTGGCTTCGGCAACGGCACGGGCGTCGGCGGAGTGGCCGACCGGGAATGTCAGGCCGTGCTTGGCGATCAGCTCCTGGGTGGTCGCCTCGTCATCAACCGAGAGGGCAATAACCTTGGCCCCAACCTCGGCCAAGCTTTCGGAGGCTCGCTGGAAGGCTCGTAGCTGGGCGTTACAGTACGGGCACCACGAACCCCTATAGAACAGGACGATTCCGAATCCGCCGGCTAGGGCGTCGGGTAGGGCGAGGCTGTGGCCGCCGGGCAGGGCCAACGTGAGGGCCGGGAACTGGTCTCCGGGGTTGAGCAAGGTCATGGCAATCTCCAATCAGATGAGTATCGGCGGTCGGTCGGGTCGGCGATGTCTGGGTGAGTCGGATTGACCACTTGGCGGCTACTTGACGGCGATCACATCGATGGTGCGGATGTCGGGGTCCTTCGCTAACAGGTCCGGGGCGACCTGGCCTAGCGCTGTGGGGATCTCGCCGTTGAGATGGGCTTGGCGGGCGTCTTCGGTCTCGAACGAGTCGAAGATGCCGTACTCGGTCTCGTTGATCTTGAAGGCGTACCAGGTGACAGTGCCAGTCTCGGCTACCGCCAGTGCCCGGCCGGCTTCGAGGAACGCCCCGAGTTGGTCGCCCTTGCCGGGTTTGGCTTCCAACAGAGCGAGCAGTCCAAGTTTCACGGTCATACTGGTTGCCTTTCATTTGGGAAACGGTCGTTTGCCTCGAAGATCGGCACAGGATCGCCAGCCGGCGGCGTGTTGCACCTCACGCAATCCCAGCTCCAGTTGAGCGGCACGCGCCTCGTCTGACGGTGCGGTGAGGATGCAACGTGGCACCCACCGCGATCACCCTCTTCGCTGCCAGATCGGCCTGCTCCCGAGTGAATGCGCCCATGACCTCATTCGGGGGTTGGGCCGCCATGGTCTCGGTGAGATGGCTCACCTGTTGGGCGATCGTGGTGGTCATGGGTTGTGCTCCTCGGCGCCTCGGGATCGGGGTCGCTCCTGCGAAGGACCCCTACAGAGTGAGTGTCGCCTGCAGGCCCGGTCTTACCTCCCAGTCGTACTTTCGCGTCGAGACGAGCCGGCTGGACCAGCAATCGCGGCGAGCAACCCCTCGAAGTCCTGCACGCACGGATTGCAGCTCGACAGATGGGCGGCGACCCCGGGGAACTGTTCTGCCGCGTCGCCGTGGGCCAGCTCCCGTTCCACGTAGCGGTCAAGCAGTTCGAATGTCTCGGCACAGCCGGCATCGGCCGGATCGGTCTTCAAGAACCGCTCTAGTGATCCCCAGCTGCTCATGTCTGCCTCGAAACGTCGTCTGCCAGATATCCGTTAGTGACGAGAGACGCCCGCAACTTACGTCTGGCGTCGAACAAGGTCTTGTAGATGGCGTTGCGGCTGGAGCCCAGCTCGACAACCAGAATGTCCAGCGGGGTGCCGTTGACCACGATGGCGACGAAGATCTGTCGCTGTCGGTCGGTGAGCTCGTCGTCGACGGCCCGGTGCAGCGCGGCGATGACGTCACGCCACTCGGCGACCCCGGCCGGGTCGAGCCCGAAGCGGTCCGGCAGCCGGTCCCAATCCTCGGCGTCCATGGGCACGGCCGGTTTCTGCCAGAAATGGCGGCCGATCTTGGTCGACACCTCGAAGATGGCGAACTTGCAGGCCCAGGTGGAGAACCGGCTCTCGCCACGGAACTGGGCAACCTTGGCCACTACCCCGATCACGGCGTCGGCGGCGGCCTGGTGGGCCAGGTCGTCGAGTTCGGGCCCGGCGATCGGCAGCTGGCCTCGGCGTCGACGGACCTCAGACCGGGTCACCCGCAGCAACAGCTCGTGCAGCCGGGTCACCGCCTCGTCGTACTCCGAACCGCTGCCGCCCAAGCGGCGGACCCACACGGCGGACTCCGGGTCAAGCACTCCGTCGCTGGTCAGGGATTCGGGGGTTGTCAGGTCGGCAGACGCCACGCTGCCGATCCTAAGTGGAGACCTCGACGATCCCTTCGTCATCGTCGGAGCTGGTGCCAATGATCGGGCGCCCGTGGGTTCCCCGACACCTCGATCGTGTCCAGCGGTCCTCGGTTCGTCAGCCAGAGCAAGAGGTCCGACCGGGCGCCCCGAACGGCGGTATCGGCGTACTCTCGCCCGGTGATGGTCGAGCCTCTGGCGTCGAGGTCGATCCGCCACTCCGCCGGTCTGTCGGTGGCGAAGAGGTGGAGGGTCCCGCCGAGGCCCTCGACCCCCTCCTGGGCCAGGAGACCGGGGAGGAACTCGATGACGAACTCCTTGATCCCGGCCCCGGCCACCTCTCCGTCTACGGGATCAGGTCCCAGGCCACAGTCAGTCATCGCGTGCTGGGCATCCCAGCGATGGATCGCGACCTCGACGGCGAGACGCCGGCACCACCAGGCCACCCGTCGGTCACCGGTCGAAGAGAACGTCCAGGTGAGGGCGTTGGGGTCGGCGGTTCTCAGGGCCCCGAGGACCCGGTCGAGGGCCCCGAGGTACCACGCTGCGAGCCCGGTGTGATCTTCCGGGGCCGGGTCGAGGGTGCGCCGGCTGAGGCGCTCACCCGAGGTGACGATGGCCGCCATCCACAAGAAGATGCCACCGGTGTGGCGAACCAGTCCAGCGGCATCCCAGGCTGGGCAGTGGGGCACCGGTCGCCCCCAGTCGGCCTCGGCAGCAACCACGAGGGCACGGGCGTCGTCCCCCGCCACGGACAGAAGCGCTGAAGGATCCACCTGGGCGAGTCTGGCACGGCTGCGAGAGGGCAGCACAGGCTTGTTGCCTATCGGTCGCCCGGTACCATGAGGTCCGGCTCTGCATTACGGGGTCGGCGCGCCGCGGCACCAGAGAGCGCCCTCGCCGGCCCGTCGCGTGCCAGTCCCTACCGCTGCTACCCCTGGCAAGGGCTGGTTGACCGGGTTCGGGACCTGCGAGGCAGGGCGGGGTCAGGGCCGGAGCAGGAGGAAGACAAGGGCGGGGGAACAATTCAAGGGAATGGTCGGGCACTGACGTTCCTCTGGGAATCGAACAATCCAGCTGCATCGTGCGGAATGAATTTGCGCATTTACAGAGCCGTAACCACCTCACGTATGATCCGGCCGACCCGGTGTGCCTGACTTTCGGCTTCACCGACGATCGAACTTGGCAACATGGGGTTGGTCGCCATTCCTGCCGCCAGGTTCGTAACAACGGACAGACCGAGAACCTCAGCACCCAGATGCCGAGCAGCAATCGCCTCCACTGCGCTTGACATGCCAACGAGATCGGCGCCCAAAAGTTGGAGCATCCGGATCTCTGACGGTGTCTCGAAGTGGGGCCCACGGACCTGGGCGTATACCCCTTCGGTAAGGGATCCATCCACCTCCAGAGCGAGCAACCGTAGACGTGGCGACCAGGCATCGACGAGATCGACAAACGGGCTCGGCAGTCCGCTTCCCCTCGGGTAAGCCACAAGGGGTGATGACCCAGTGAGATTCAAGTGATCGGAGATCAACACCAAGTCGCCTGGCGCAAGCCCTGCCCGCAGGGCGCCCGAGGCGTTGGTAATCACGACGGTCCGACAGCCAGCTGCGAGAGCAGTGCGAATCGGATGTACTACGTCGGCTGGGCTGTAACCCTCGTAGAGATGAAGGCGACCGAGGAAGACCAAGACACGGCGTTCACCGACCTCCACGGACCACACTTCTGACCGTTGATGTGCGACCACCGAGGTGGGGAACCCGGGCAACTCGCCTAGCTGGTGCCGCGACGAGGTGGAGCTGAGAGTGGAGGCGGCATCGGCCAATCCGGTTCCGAGGACCACCGCGACATCGTGGGAAGGAACGCCGCTGATGATGTTGACACGCATGGCAGCCTGTTCGGCGAGTGCATAGGCATCGACCGGAGAGGGAGCGGACATTTTGCCGGACGGCTCTACGGAAGGCCGGTTCATCTTCGCGTCGGGCTTTCTTGGAGTCGGCCGCCGTGGACGAAGGCGGAGTTGACGGGAGCGAGGCACAGGCAGGCTACTCCAACGGTGGCGGGCGACCACTTCATCGCCCGGGTGGAGTTGCCAGTCCAGATTCGCGAAGTTGCGCACGAATGGCACCTGCCGCGGGCTTTAGGACGTGTGGATACCCTCCTCGATTGCCCCAGTGCAGCGGGCCCAGCAACCGCGGTGCTTCCGCGACGCCTTGTTCCCCTCGAGTAGGGATGCGAATAGCTTCTGCGCTGATGCAACCGACAGAGGCGCATACAATCAGCGGCATGCTTAGAGGGGTCTTGCCAGCCTTGGCCCAAGAGTATTGGAGGTCGTGGTCACTTGTTGAGTATCGATCGCCGGTCTCGCATGGGACCGGATTTCTGACCCCCTCTGCCCTCGCATCTCAGCCTGTCATCACTGAGGGAAGTGCCTTGTTCGGTAATGACCCGACCGACGATGGAGTCGTGTGTGTCGTGTACCTGACCACCCAGAGACGGAAGCTTGATCGCCCTCATTTCCGGGTTCTCGCAGGGGTCACCCCGTTCCCTGAGTCGTCATGAGAGTCCTTTTGACCGGTGCAGCGGGATTCATCGGAGCCCATGTCCGAACTGCCCTGTTAGCAGCCGGCCACGACGTCGTTTCCGTTGACCTATTGCTCTCTTCGGCCCATGGCATTTCTCCCGATACCCCGGAAGGTGTTCAGCGCATCGACATCAGGGATGACGAGGCAATGGATCTGAGTCTTCAGGATGTCGATGTGGTCTGTCATCAAGCCGCTGTCGTCGGGGCCGGTGTAGACGCGAACGATGGCCCGGCATTCGCCAGTCACAACGACTACGGCACAGCAGTGGTGCTCGCGGCCATGCATCGGGCCGGGTGTAGGCGCCTGGTTCTGGCTTCTTCCATGGTTGTCTATGGCGATGGGCAATATCGATGTGAAGAGCACGGACAGGTCGAACCCCTCCCGCGAACGGAACCGGATTTGAACGACGGACGATTTGATAATGGTTGCCCCTCGTGCCACGAGCCGCTCAGGTGGCAATTGGTAGGGGAGGATGTTGCCCTTCGGCCCCGAAGTCTCTATGCGGCCAGCAAACTCGCGCAGGAGAATTTTGCCCTCGCTTGGTCTCTCGGAACCGGCGGCTCGGTGACCGCGCTTCGCTACCACAATGTTTATGGTCAGCGGATGCCAAGAGACACCCCCTATTCCGGAGTGGCGGCAATGTTTCGCTCGTCGCTTGAGTCAGGCGAAGCCCCCCGGGTCTACGAAGACGGGAATCAGGCGAGGGACTTCGTGCATGTGACCGATGTTGCGCAGGCAAATGTGAGATCGGTAGAAACGGAGCTGACAGGATTCAACCCCCTCAATGTCTGCTCAGGTCACCCGGTGACCGTTGGTGAAGTTGCGCTGCAACTGGCGCAATCCCGGAAGGGACCGCTCCCCTTGACTACCGGGCAGTACCGGCCCGGCGATGTGCGCCACATCGTTGCCGACCCCAGCCGTGCCAAAGAGATGTTGGGATTCAGTGCGACAATCTCCCCAGCCGAAGGACTGGACGAGTTCGCCTGGGCCCCACTCAGAGACGCGGTCTCGGTCGGCCCGCCCTGTGTCTGAACCTGATTCGGTGACCGTAGTCATCCCGTGCCGAAACGAAGCAGGGTCACTGCCTGGCGTACTTAGGGCAATGCCGCCTGGATACGCGTCACTGGTAGTGGACAACGGATCTGACGACAACACTGCCGCCGTTGCTCGCCAGCATGGCGCCCGAGTGGTACACGAGCCGATACCCGGCTATGGCGCCGCCGTACAAGCTGGCGTCGAGGCAGCTCGGACACCAATCATCTGCGTCTTGGACGGCGACGGTTCCCTCGATCCGAGAGAGCTACCCATGTTGGTCGATCTGATCCGAGACGGAGCCGACCTGGCTGTCGGCCGACGCAAGCCGCTCCGCCGCTCCGGGTGGCCCCTCCATGCCCGAGTCGGCAACGCATTGGTTGCCGCCCAACTTCGCCGGAAGTACGGACTCGCCGTGCACGACATCGGCGCAATTCGCGCCATCCGAAGAGATACCTTGCTCAGATTGGAGGTCAAGGACCGAAGATCGGGATATCCGTTGGAATTGTTGGTCCGTGCTGGCCAGGCAAATTTGCGGGTCGATGAACGAGCGGTCGCCTATCGACCTCGCACCGCAGGTAGGTCGAAGGTGTCGGGTTCCGTCCTCGGCAGTGTCGTGGCGGCTTGGGATTTTTTGAAGGTGATCGGGTGAGTCGCCTGGCCTGCGCGATCCTGGTTGTGGCCAAGGCACCGGTCGCGGGGGAAGCCAAAACGAGATTGGCTCCCCGGTTCACGCCAGAAGGAGCAGCCGATCTGGCCGCGGCGGCACTGCTCGACACGCTTGCAGTCGTGCGGTCGACAGACGTGGACACACACATCGTGGCACTGACCGGAGACCTCACCGTCGCCCGCCGTGGGGCGGAGATTGAGACGGCGTTGGCCGACTTTACCGTCATACCCCAAAAAGGTCAGGGGTTTTCAGAGCGCCTGGTCAACGCCCACATCGACGCCGCGGCGATCGCCACCACGCCCGTGTTGCAGATCGGGATGGACACTCCCCAGGTATCTCCAGTGCTCCTCAGACGAGCTGCGGCTGTACTTATCGAAAAGAGCACCGACGTCGTGTTCGGCCCCGCCATCGACGGCGGATGGTGGGCGCTTGGAGTCTCTGATCCAGCCATGGCCTCCGTGTTGAATGGAATCAGGATGTCTCGCGACGACACTGGGGCTCGTACGCTCGCCGCATTACTGGGACGCGGATTGAAAGTTTTCGAACTCCCTGCGTTGGCTGACATTGACAGATCAGAGGACGTATGGCGGGTGGCGAGGGACGTGCCGACCGACAGCCAGTTTCACTGCGCAGTCGAAAGGCATCGTTTTCCTCCCACCGGACGAGCGTTGGCCTAAAATGGGGCTACCAGGTGGTAAGGATAAGGCTGTTGATGAGGAGGGCACCCACCGCCTGCGCGCCGAGGCAAAACCGATGGCTGCGTCGGGGAAGCAACGCTGGCGCCGCCACCAGCCACACGGCAAAGGGCAACCAGATCCGCTCCGTCTCGGCCTTGCTCAATGCCGATACATCGGCCACCACGAGGACGACCACAAAGGCGATCATGATGCACTCGAATCCTCTCCTCGATCGCAAAGCCGACGTGCCGAATGCGCGGCGCAAGGCGGTGGCCGCTGGGAGCCCGATCGCGCAGATAAGCGATGCAAAATTCGCCCACGACCAGTAGGCGAACGGACGGTTCATCGCGATTCCTGACAGGTATCGATGGCGCAGGAGCGAGAGACCGTCGAACCACCAAAATCCCGCCCCCGTGAAGGTGGCCACCACTGCGAGCGCACCGACAATTGCCCCGACCAATGGGTAGTAGTTGCGGGCGACCATCAACACGGCGAAGGCGGGAATCGCCATGAGCACCAATCCGTAGTCGAGATAGATCGAGAAGCCAAGCAAGAGGCCTGCCGCCACCGAAGCTCCGGTTGAAAAGCGCCCAGCGCCAGTGGCGGCCAGCGCCAGCAACGTCAAGCCCCACGCGGCGACTCCTGCAAAGTAGGCATCGGCTGACACGGCAATCCAGATTGCCACGGGCCCCAATGCTACGAACGGCGCCGCCTGCCGGGCAGTGCTCTCTCCTCCCAGGGCGCGGAGAGTGATCAATACGGCCGCGGCGGTGCTCGAGCCAACCACAACGCACAATGTGCTGGCCCATACCGGACCACCAAGCCCAATCCGATCGAGGCCTACAAATGTCAGGAGGGCGCCGACTGGGTTGCCCGCCACTGAAGGGTCCCAAGAAGTCGGGCTTCCACTCGGAATGTGGGCAGTGAAACCGTGCAATAGAGCCGATATACCACCCACCCGCGGGACCGTCGCCCGGTAGCCGCCGCTGCCGTCCATGCGACCCACGAAGCCGCGACCCCATCCATCGATCAGGGCCAGGGACATCGTCCATGCCGCGGCAGTCAACCAGGTTCCAACGATCAGGGGTCGCCACGAGAGTCTCCGGCTGATCTCCGGACCCCAAGCTATTGCGGCGAGGGCAATGACCAGGGCGCACGGAGTTCCCCATCCGACGTGAGGCAACCACGTCCCGAGAAGCGGGGCCGTCTGACCCAACACCTTGTAGAGCCCGGCGGTCTGATTGATCACCGGGGTAACGGATTTGAGATGTAGGTGCGGAACGATGAAAGCGGCGAGAACCAAGACCGAAAGGACGGCTCCCCAGACCAGGTCTCCTCGATACCGACTGACCCAGGAAGTCACGCCTTCTTCTACTTGAGACTGTTCCCGATCAGCGTCAACGAGATGCTGCACCCGCCGAGCGTAGCGGCTCGGCTGGTTGATCCGAGGAGCAGGTGTTGCTGCCTCCGGCATCTATCGCCCGTCTCTCTACTTCGGGTGTAACAGAATCATGAGAACCGGGACTACTCATGGTGAGCTTCGATTGCACCACCGGTGGCTGGCGGTATTGGCCGATCCCGAGTTGGCTCGAATTGGATCAGCCATCTGTTTGGGCTGATCCAACCATTCACATGACCGCAGATATTTCAAGGCCAACCCGCGGCCGAGTCGGGCCCGGTCGGCCGCCGAGGAATATTGGGCCCCGCCAGTGAATCACCGGGCACCGGCACCACAAAACGGCGACAAGGACCGGCCAGTCGATCACCAAGATGACGTGGAAGGTGTGGAACCACCCTCCGCCTTTGGATTTCCGGAGGGTCTCTGGAAGACCCTCGAGAAACATAAACCTCCCGGGATTCCAAAAGACATGTCTTGGCGAAGTCCACTGCGGGGACCCTGGCTGACTTCTGTGTTGGGATTTTTTCTCCTCATCTCCCTCCCCCTGGTGATTCTGACTGGGCTCCTCGACTACATCGCCTACGGTCCACAGTTCCATCAAGCGATACCCGGTCAGGTCGGATTCCTCCACCTCCCGTTCTTCAACTGGCCCACCCGGCCTGCCTGGCTGTTCCAGTTCACTGAGGGGCTCCACGTCATCCTCGGGTTGGTTCTCGTCCCAGTGGTGTTGGCAAAGCTCTGGTCAGTCATGCCCAAACTGTTTTCATGGCCTCCGATCCGCTCGGTGGCCAACCTGCTCGAACGCCTATCGCTCATTATGATCGTTGGCGGGATTGTCTTCGAGATCGTCACTGGATTGCTCAATATCCAGTACGACTACATCTTCGGGTTCAACTTCTATACCGCCCACTATTTCGGTGCCTGGGTATTCATTGTCGGGTTCGTGGTCCACGTGATTCTCAAGTTGCCCACCATGGCCCAGAGCCTTCGATCGCGCTCGCTGCGAGCCGAGCTTCGAACCCCGCTCGACAAAACCCGCCCAGAGTCTCCCGATCCCGATGGCCTCGTCGCATCTTCGCCGTCGTCGCCCACCATCAGTCGTCGGGGAGCGCTGGCCCTGGTGGGGGGCGGATCTCTCATGGTCGCGGTTCTCTCGGTCGGCCAGAGCCTCGGGGGAGTGGCTCGGAGTGCCGCCCTGCTCCTGCCGCGGGGGCGTTCCTATGGGAACGGGCCCAATGACTTCCAAATCAACCGAACCGCTGTGTCGGCCAAGATCGACCCGGCGGCGACCGGTCCGAAGTGGCAGCTGACGCTGGCCGGTGGCCCAGCACCGCTGCAGTTGACCCGCTCGATGCTCTTGGCCATGGATCAGCACTCCGCTGATCTACCCATCGCCTGCGTGGAAGGGTGGGCCACCACTCAGAACTGGAGCGGTGTCCGGCTACGAGACCTGGCCAAATTGGCTGGCGTCGCAGTACCCAATTCCGCATATGTGACGTCGCTAGAGCCAAAAGGGGTGTTCTCCCAAGCCCATTTGCAATCCAACCAGGTGCTTGACCCAGATTCGATGTTGGCGCTCCGGGTCAACGGAGCCGATCTTTCGCTGGACCACGGCTATCCGGCCCGTATTATCGTTCCGGCCCTCCCGGGGGTGCATTGCACCAAATGGGTCCGATCCATCGGTTTCGAGGCCTGAGGTGCGAAAGTTCACGGCTGGACTGAGACACCTCTATGGTGCCAATCCGTTGCACCTGCTCACGTTGCTGGCTGGCTTTGCTCTCGCGGGGTACGTCGTCAGCGTTCTTGGCCTCAGCCAGTTGTGGGACTCCAAAGTGTGGTGGCACTCGATCCTGGTGTGGTTCATCGGCGCGATTGTGCTCCACGACCTGGTCCTCTTCCCCCTTTATGCGGTTGCCGACCGATCGCTCGTTGCCGGCTGGCGGGCAATCACCGGTCGGCTGCCAGACAAAGCCCCCCGAGTGTCCCCGATCAACTACATCCGGATTCCAGTCCTGGCCACCGGACTGTTGTTCGTGATGTTCTTTCCCGGCATTATCGAACAAGGCAAACGCACCTATCACGGATCCACTGGACTCACCCAAGGTCCGTTTCTCGATCGATGGTTGCTCATCGCTGCGGCTCTGTTCGGGCTCAGTGCGATCGCCTACACCGTCCGCTCCTTGCTGGTCGGCCACGAGCAGAATGGCGACCGACAATCATCGTGACCGCATCTGGTGTTCAACCGATTGGATTTCTCCAACGCGACTCGCCGTCTATGGTGACGATCGATCGATCGCCCTCACCCTTCGATCTCGGAGTCGCAAGAGGGGCGCTGCCGACAAGGCGGGTGGTCGAGACAGAAGTGCTCTATCGCCAAGTCTCATCGGGGCGACCGTGCTGGGTCGCCGACACCACCGGCGCTCGTCGACCGTTGCCCGTCGGCCGCTGGCTGGGTGGATCCGCGTCGACCGACGATGACCGCCGCGTAGACGAAGCGATCCTCCAGCTCTGTACGGGTCCAACGATGGATGTTGGGTGCGGCCCCGGTCGGTTTACCGCGGAACTCGCACTTCGGGGCATTCCCGCGCTGGGTGTGGATGTCTCGGCGACGGCGGTCGAGATGACCCAACAACGGGGCGGAAATGCACTCCACCGCGACGTGTTCGCTCCGATGCCAGGCTGCGGTGAGTGGTCGCATGTGTTGCTCGCCGACGGGAATATCGGCATCGGCGGAAATCCATTATCCCTCCTCCGGCGTGCCCGCCAGCTCCTTCATCCTGAAGGGATCGTGGTCGCTGAGATCGAGGTTCTGCCGACTGGCGTCTGCAGGGAATTCCTGCGGTGGGAGACTGACCACTGCGTGGGAAAATGGTTTCCTTGGGCCCACGTTGGCAGTGACGCAGCAAGCGCTCTTGCTGACTCTGCGGGGTTTCTGCTGGTCAGCGCCGTGAAGGTCTCCGATCGGTTCATCGTGGCTATGAGGGTGGCCTGATCTCGTTATCCCCCAACGAACCGCCTCTTGGGCGGCACTGGAGCACTCTGTAAGAGGACTAGTCGACTCGGTTGGGACTCGCAGGCGTGCGGAAACACCCAGGCCGATCAAACATGTCGGAGCCGAACGGATCGTTGGGTGGTTTGCTACCGATGGCGGACGCCTCCATCTGCTGGCAGAACCTTGTGTCGAGGGGTCAGCTGGAGCGCCGAGGCTCTCTGTGCCAGCCCCGAAACCTCGCCCGCCGGGAAGTGGTTGGGTGAGCTGGCCTCACCAACCAGCGAGAGACCCATCTCTCGCCAGCCCCCGACGGTGCCCCGCTGTTCAGACGACGGGTACAGCGCGAGACACCCATGCCAGCCTCAAAGTTCTACGGCTTCCCGTGCGGGTAGGCGAGCGGCCCGGCGAGCAGGAAAGGTGCCGGCCAGAAGTGCTAACACTACGGATCCGATTGTCGCACCGACACCAAGAAGATAGGGAATTCCTACGCGTACTCCGGCCAAGCCCTGGCTGGCTAAATACCCATTGACGACCACCGCCACGAGAGCTGCCAAGGCGAGACCCAGAATGGATCCGATGAGTCCGCCGACGGCCCCCATAACTCCAGCTTCGATCAGGAAGGTGCGGAGCACGTCCCTGTCGCGGGCGCCGACCGCCTTTAGAATTCCTATCTCGCGCCGACGTTCGCGGACCGCGGCCAGGAGGGCATTGGCGATCCCCAACGAAGCAATGGCTAGCGCGATTACACCAATGCCGCCGAGGACGATCTCTACGACATGGACATAGCGCTCGACAGAGGCGATGAGGTTTTCCGGTGCACTAGTCGAGTAACCGATGGTCGCGATGGCCGCCCGGAGGGAGGGCACTTGGTCCAAACCCACGGCGATCACGAAAAGCCCGGTGTAGGGGGACTTTGGAGCGTCGGGATCGACCGACGGGTCTCCGGCGGCGGTCCAAGCGTGATTGGCCTGGGCTTGGGAGAGCGAAGCCAGGATGCCCCCCGTACCGACCTGTTGGGCGACCACGCCGACGATTTTCACCTCGGTCTGTCGGCTCCGGAAGACCTTGGAACCGTCAGGTTCCAGAAATCCGCGGGGTGCGCGGAGCTCGAGGACAGAGCCCAGAGCGCTGGTTGCATGCGTGCGCGCGATGCCGTAGCGAGCGAGGAACACGGAGGTGACGTCGACTTCGGTGAGTGACCCGGGTTTGGGGAGACGACCTGCAGTCACGGTGATGGGGAGATCGGTGGCGTGGGCGAGATCAACCCCGACCATCTCGTCGAAGTCGACGTTCCCCGATCCGCCAGGGCCTGCCTCGCCCCTGGGCGTCGTGAGTGCATGCTGTGGCCAAATGACCAATGTCTGCGCGGTCACGATGGGGAGGACGCTCGACACTCCCGGTAGGCGAGTTATGCGAGAGAGGGCTGTTTGGTCAAGGGCCTTTGGAGGACCTGGCGTGGGGTTGTCGAGACCAAGTTGAGAAGGATCCGAGGCGGCCGCGCTTACCTGGATGCCCGCCAGCGGGCCGCCCTTGGCGAGCTGATTCAATACACGGCCCTGAGCCGTCTCAGCCATCGTCAGCATGGCAGTAAACAGGGCAGCGGCGAGAGCTACGGCACCTATGGTGAGCGCAGCCCGCCCCCTTCGCCGGAGCACGCTGCGTGCGGCCAAGCGAAAGGCGTCAGCCCAGCTCATGCAATGCCTACTTCAGTAGCCGATGGCCCGGACTTCTCAATGCAGCCTCGATCGAGGTCCAATCGCATGGAGGCGCGTCGGGCGAGCACCTGATTGTGAGTAACCACCAAGAGGGTGCAACCCCGATCCTCATGGAGCGACTCCAGTAGCTGAATCACTTCCTCGGACGTGTCGGCATCCAGGTTTCCGGTCGGCTCGTCGGCGAGCACGAGGCGGGGCCGATTGACCAGCGCCCGGGCGATCGCCACCCGTTGACGTTCCCCGCCCGAAAGGGCACCCGGTCGGTGGGCGGCCCGATGAGACATACCGACGGCGGCAAGCAGCTGCGAAGCCCGATCTCGCCGCACGGCGGTTCGTTCTCCGGCTAGAACGGCTGCCAGTTCGACATTCTCCAGTGCAGTCAAGGCTTCGAGCAGGCCAAAGTTCTGGAAGACAAAGCCCACTGTCGCGCGACGGTAGGCAGCCAAAGCGTCTCCCTCCAGCGTTGCCACATCGCGCCCACCGACAAGCAGCTTTCCGGACTGGACGCGCTCGAGTCCACCGACAAGTGCGAGAAGGGTGGTTTTACCGGCTCCCGAGGGCCCAACCAGGGCGGCGTAGCCGCTCTTGGGAATTTCGAAGGTCACATTTCGAAGTACCCGCACTTCGCCCGACGGCCCCAGGTAACGATGGGAGAGTGAGTCACTTGATACCTCCACCCCGTCTGGACCCAATTCCAATCCGGTCTCTACGCGGCGAGGTTGAACCGCCTGGTCTTGCCGGCGGCGCGGCTTCGGCCGACTAGTGCGCATTGCACAACCTTGCCACGGTGTCCGACGATGTAATCGGCACCTGAAGTCGGTCAATTCAGCGTGTCGCTGCTTCGGAGCGGCTTGGCTCGAAAAGAGCCAGGTGTTTGGGTAGTTGTCCCACAGGTGTGCTTCGCGTTGCTTTGACCTCGACGAAGAACCACCCCCACCACAGTCCCAAGTCGTGCTCAAACCGTTACGTCGGGTCGATTGATGAGCGGCGTCGCAACTTCGTAACAGTTCTCCGGTCCGAGAGGACGAAACTGTGTGTTCAGTGCCATCGATCCAGCCACCTTCCCAACGAGGATGGTGCCACCAGGACTGCTTCAAGCCCTACGCTTCAAATCGTGGAGACTGATGTCGAACTGCTCAACCGATTGCGTGGCGGTGATGAGGAGGCGTTTGTGATGTTGGTGACCCGCTACCAGCAGCCCATGCTTCGCCTCGCGCGTTCCATGGTTCCCAGTTATGCCGTCGCCGAGGAGGCCGTCCAGGACACCTGGATGGGAGTGGTTCGCGGGATCGAGCGATTCGAGGGGCGGTCCTCATTCAAGACGTGGCTATTCCGGATCCTTACCAACCGGACCCGCACGGCCGGATCCCGGGAGCAGCACCAGAGAAAGATTGACTCGCTTCACGCCGTTGACCCGTCCCTCTTCAACTTCCAAGGTCAATGGGCAGACCCCTGCGACCGGTGGATAGAGGAGAGCGAGGATCGTCTTGACGCCGCTGTCTGGGCACCCGTCCTCAAGTCCGCCCTCGACGAACTCACTGCCCGTCAGCGCCAAGTGGTCATACTGCGCGATGTCGAGGGACTCTCGAACGAAGAGGTGTGCGCGGTGCTCGACCTAAGCAGCGGGAATCAGCGGATCTTGCTTCACCGAGGCAGGACCCGGTTGCGCGAGATCCTCGACGCCCGAATTGAAAAGGCTGATCGATGATCCTGGTACGACGGAACGACATCGTGTGTCAACAGGCAGTCGAACTCGTCACCGACTACCTCGAAGGGGCGCTCTCACGTCGGGACCGCCGGCGCTTGGAGGCTCACCTCCGAGCGTGTCCAAACTGTGCCGCCTACCTGGAGCAAATTAGGTTGACCATCGACTTGGCGGGGGCGGCAGAAGCCGATGCCCTGACAGAAGAAGCCAGAGCGGACCTCACCGAGCTGTATCGGCGTTGGCAATCCGGCTAGGTCCAACTGCATGAGTCGCCGAGCGTCGTTAGGCGGCAACCAGGAGAACTGCGACGAAGAGCACGTAGAGCGTAATAATCGTCCAGCCCGGGCCCCTATTGAGACCACGATAGGTAAAGCGAGCACTAACGTCACTGCCGTGAGCCCCAGATACCAGCCGGCAACAAGCGGCCCCGAAGCCGACGGCTGACTCAAGCCGACGACGGTGGCGGGGATCAAGAGCCCGGCCGTCACGTTGATGGCATTGGAGTTGAGGGCGGTGCTGAGGGCAGCTGCTCCTCTGCCCTTTCGAGCCAGGTACACGGCGGCGACAGCGTTGGGCAGACTTGTCACCGCCGCCAATACAAGGCCTCCGACAACGATTTCGGCTACTCGGTAGCGCACCCCGAGCGCTGAAGCCCCTCGCTCCATGGCAATGCTGGCTACCACCACGACCGCCAGGGCGCCCAACGCTACGAGCGCGTCGGCAGGACGACCACGCCGTGGGCGGATCGCCTCGTCGAGCTCATCTTCTTCCTCGACGACGGCGGCCCCGAGCCATATGACCCACTGTCGCGGCAACCCGATTCGGTCGATGGCGGAGCGGCGCGCACCTAAGAGGACGGTGTAGGGAACAAGCACGACAAGCACCAGAGCCAGACCCGTACCGGCCGCGACGGCGCCGGCGACGGCCAGGAGGCACACCGCGGAGATGATCAGTGCGATCGCCCCGCCGAGCACGACGACCTTGCGGTGGAGTGCGATCCGTCCAGCTACTACCGCACCCAATCCGAGCAGGGCAGCCAAGTTGAAGATGTTCGAGCCGATCGTCACACCGGCCCCGACGGCACGTTGGTGATGGGCGACGGCAGTCACCGATGCCGTTATCTCGGGCGCGTCGCCAGCCAGCGCAGCCACCATTCCGAGCAATGCCTCTGAGAGTCCGAGCCGTTCAGCGACACGCTCAAGGCGGGACACCAGCACCCAGCTGGTCCCAAGAGAGACCCCAGCACCCAACACGAAAGCGAGGACCGAGGTTCCGACGGTCATTAGGAACGATTGGTCAATGGCCGATCAACGGGCCAGCTCCGTTGAAAGGTCGTGTGGGGATGGAGACATCTCTCGTGGCACATGTCGCCTCCGTCGGCGCGATCGAACACTGTGCCGACCAGGCTTCCCGGCTCTCCAGGCATCAGGTTACTCTTTCGCCCGAAACGCTCTCAGACCCGAGAACTGTGCCCCAGCTCGGCGGAGTTCGGAAGGAGCAAACGCGCAAATCCTCGGAGTACCACTGCATGACAGGCGCCTGACTACTAGCACCAAGCCTCTTTTGCGGCCATCGGTGCTTACATCCGCCGGGGATCATTAGCTACTACAATCATTAGCATATGCTTGCGAATGCGACCCCCCAAGAAGTTGATCGAGACGCGATCGTTGAGGCCGTACTGACCGCCAGCCGTGTACTTGTCGCCGTTGCGGCGCGTTCGCTGGGGGACGTTGCCGAGGAAGTGACACTCACTCAGTACCGCACCTTGGTCGTGCTGGCATCCCGAGGACCTCAGAGTCTCGCCGCACTGGCTGAGGCGGTGGATGTCACTCCCCCTACCGCTACTCGCATGTGTGACCGCCTGGTCCGAAAGGGCCTGATCGTTCGCCGCCATGACCGAGCGGATCGACGCTTGGTCCGGTTGACGTTGGCCAAAAGCGGTCAGGAGTTGGTGGATGCAGTGACCGGTCGGAGACGGGCGGAGATCGCCCACCTCCTCGAGGCCATCCCCTACGAGCAGCAGGCGGCGCTGGTCGACTCGCTCCAACGGCTCACCGCCGCGGCCGGTGAAGTGCCCGAACAGGATTGGTCCACCGGGTGGGATCTGTAGATGGGACAGCGCATCCGATGACCATATTCCGCCGAACGTCGTGGCGGGCCACAATGACCCGGGCGTCCCGCTGGCTTGGCGGTGCCTCCTACCTCCAGAAGTGGCTGGTCCTCGGCGTGCTCATCGGGACGATGGCTGGAGTCGGTGCCGTCGTGTTCTACGAAGCCCTACTGGCCTGCACCCATTTCTTCCTGGGCACGTTGGCCGGCTACCACGTACCCACCCCGGTGGGCGAAGGCGGGCAGTCGGCCTCGGCCTCGTTCACCCGACCCTGGGCTCTGCCCTTGGTGGTCGGACTCGGGGCGCTGCTCGGAGCAATCCTGGTGTTCCGATTCGCGCCCGAGGCAGAGGGCCACGGCACCGATGCCGCCATCTCCGCCGTCCACCACAACCCCCGGGGTATCCGCTTCCGAGCGGTGATCGTCAAGATCGTGGCGTCCGCCCTCACCATTGGTTCGGGTGGCTCGGGAGGTCGAGAGGGTCCGACCGGCCAGATCAGCGCCGGGTTCGCCTCATTGCTCGCCCGGGAACTCGACCTCAGCCCCGCCGATGCCCGCATCGCGGTCGTCACCGGGATCGGCTCCGGGATCGGGGCCATCTTCGGGGCGCCCCTCGGCGGAGCGGTCTTGGCGACAGAGATCCTCTACCGGGACGACTTCGAGGCGGAAGCGCTGCTCCCGAGCTTCATTGCTTCGCTCGTCGGCTACGTCATCTTCGGCGCGACGTTCGGATTCACGCCGTTGTTCGGCTTCGCCGGCAGCTACCACTTCTCCGATCCGACCCATCTGGTGTGGTTCGCCTTGATCGGTGTGCTGGGAGGCCTCATCGGGCTCCTCTACGCCAAGAGCTTCTACGGCCTCTCCGATCTGTTCAGACGTCTGCAGATCCCCCGTTGGGCCAAGCCGGCTATCGGCGGGGTCGTAGTCGGTCTCATCGCTTTGGCCATCCCAGAAGTGCTTGGGACCGGGTATGGCTGGATCCAACAGGGCCTCGGCCACCAACTCTTGACGCTGCCATTGTGGATCGTTGTCATCCTGCCGTTCGCCAGGATCCTGGCCACCAGCCTCTCTATCGGGTCGGGTGGCTCGGGGGGCATCTTCGGGCCGGGCATGGTCATCGGGGCATTCATCGGGGCGTCGGTTTGGCGGCTCTTTGACCCGGCATTCCCTTCCATGGGTCATGACCCCGCGCCCTACGTCATAGTCGGGATGATGTGCTGCTTCGGAGGTATCTCTCGTGCTCCGTTAGCCGTGATGTTGATGGTGGCGGAGATGACCGGCAGCTTGTCCATACTGGCCCCGGCCATGATTGCAGTGGGGCTGGCATGGTTCATCGTCCGCCGCAATGACGACACCATTTACCGGAGCCAGTTGAAGTCGAGAGCTGACACTCCCGCCCAGCAGATCCTCGTCGGCATGCCGGTCCTCGCCACCGTACCGGTCCGAACGGCAATGGCCCCCCCACGTCTGGTGATCACCGGCGGGACTTCGGTGGACGTGGCTGGCCACCAGCTCGAGCGCGACGGACTTTCCGGAGCACCCGTCGTGGATGGAGAAGGGCGGTTCGAGGGGACCGTCACCCTGCAGAGTCTCCGAAAATATGGGGACGGTGGCGAACGCCAACTCCGATCATTCGTGGACGTGGCGGCGCCTACTGTGTCCGAGATGGCTCATCTCGACATCGCCATCGATGCGATGACGACCGCTTCCGACCACTGGGTCCCGGTTCTCGACGTCCAACGCAAGGTGGTCGGGACTATCGCCATCTCGGATGTCGTCAGGGGTTACCGGTTGGGCCTCCTCGCCAGCCTCCAAAAGATGAACGCCGGGGGTGACGCGGCCGGCACCGACAGGTTGCTCATCGATGCCGGATCGCCATTGGCGGGCCGGCCCCTTCGTCAGTCCAGATTGCCCGTGAGTGTCATCGTGACCACCATCCAGAGGAATCGGGATCTGGTGGTGCCCGACGGGAACACGGTGTTGCAACCGGGGGATGAACTGGTTCTCATCGGTAGCTCTGGCGACATCGATGCCATTCGATCCAACGGGTCCGGAAACGGCGAATCCACCGAGTCGGGCACGAGGACCGCTCCGGATCAATCCTGCACCGACGAGGGATGCGGTGATGTCTGAATCACCGGCTCGAAGTGTCATCTCGCTTCGCACCGCCACGAGCCGTCCACCACGCACAGATTGACCACGGGCTTCAATGGAGATGCATTCTCGCAGTGGCGACGGGGGCTCCAGTTGAGGCCATTTCATGCGCGATCCGTGCGCGAACGGGCGGAAAATAGGGGTAAACAGCGGTCAATCGTGGTCAATCAAAGGCGCGGTCTAGCTGGCATGTTGTGAATACCTGTAGGTCAACGAATGGCACCGTCCGTATTCGCAACGTGGAAGTCGGCGGTTCGAGTCCGCTCACCTCCACCCGAGAGGTGCATAGATCGGTCCGGCTGGGTGGATCGTTGGTCGAAGCCCCCACAAGAGGCGCCGCCGCAGGCTCAGCGTGCAACGGCCACCGGAGTGAACTTGCACTCCAGGTGCTTGATCCCGTTAATGAAGGGCGAGAGCAGGCGGTCCGGTGCGCCGACGCTCTCGATGTCGGGTATGCGTTCGAAGAGCTGGCGAAACATCACGTCGATCTCCTGGCGGGCCAGGTGAGCTCCCAGGCAGAAGTGGGGGCCGGCCGCCCCGAACCCGATGTGCGGATTGGGATCGCGCCGTACGTCGAAGGTGTATGGATCCTCGAAGACGTCCTCGTCCCGGTTCGCCGAGTTGTAGAAGAGGATCACCCGGTCGCCTTCTTTCAACTCCACTCCGCCCAGCACCGCGTTCACACCCAGGGTGCGCCGCATCCAGATGACGGGGGTGGCCCAGCGGACGATCTCGTCGACCCCGGTGGCGGCGATTCCCGCCGGATCGGTTTGCCACAAAGCGCGCTGGTCGGGGTGATGCGTCATGGCCAGGAGTCCATGGCTGATGGCGTTACGGGTGGTCTCGTTGCCGGCCACCACCAGGAGGATGAAGAACGCCGCGACTTCTGAAGCCGTCAGTGCCTCACCATCGACATTGGTGTTGACGAGAGCTGAGGTCACATCGTCGGTGGGGGCTCCCTTGCGGAAGGCCGACAATTCGGTCATCAGCATGTTGAGCTGCTGGGCGGCCGTCATGAAGGCCAACATGGGGTCCGTGCCCTCCGGAATGTACTCGGGGTCCCCCGAGCTGAGGATGACGTTGGAGGCGTCGAACACAGTGTTGTAGTCGGCGGCCCCGATGCCCATCATATCGCAGATGATCTCGAGCGGAAGGCGGGCCGCTACCTCGACCACGAAGTCACACCCACCTTGCTCAGTCACCCGGTTGATGACGTCATTGGCCACGAACTCGATCCGGTCCTCGATGCTCTTGATCATGCGCGGGTTGAAGGCAGCCGAAACGATGCGCCGGAGCCGGGCATGGCGGGGGTTGTCCATGTTGATCATGGAGCCAAAGAACTCGAGCATCTCCGGCGGCATGTCGATCATGGACGTCGCGCCCTGCTCGGATCGATAGATCTCCGGATGCCGGCTGGCCTCGGAAATATCAGCGTGGCGGGTAAGGGCGTAGTAACCCTTCCCCTTGTTGGGGACCATGAAGGCCATTTCCGGTGGGACCTCGGGATCTTCGAAGTGGCCCATCGGGCGCTCCCGGCGCAACATCTGGAAGGCGCCCTCGCGCTCCTCCCAGGGCCGAGACCAGAACGCAATGTCCGACAGGTTGATCTGATCGAGTGTGAGTACGTCGCGCGGTTCCATGGCCTCACCCTAGGCACCTGGGCCGGCGCCGGCTAGGTCGGCACTCGGGAGATCCCTGGCTCCAGCGCTCGCGGCCCCGTACCATCGAAAGGACACCCCCCAACAACAGTGGCGCCCTCCCAAAGTCGGTCCAGGCCTTAGTCGATGATTCGTGTGAGATCCGTGCGCATAGCGGCGGTGAACGGTCCCTTGCTCTTGCTCCATTGGCGCCGAGTCCAGAGCCTTACGCCATTAGGAACGGCCCGCTTGAAGCATGACGTCAACGAGGTCGATTGCCTCCGCGCACGTGTACTCGCAGGTCTCATCAGGATCACCGGGAAAAGCGAAGCCGTGGGCGACTTCATTGCGACCGTAGCGAACGGCAATCCAAACTTCACTCGGATCGGCCCCGTCTAGCCTATCGGGTCCACCAGCTTTCGTCACAGCTACGGCCACATCCGAAGAGAGTAGATCTGAAACCCCTCGGGCCGTCTCTCGTGCGGTTTGCTCGCTGACCAACCGGCCATTGCCGACTCCCAGCAGTTTCTGTTTGACCTCTCGGGTATAGGCCACGATTCCGCCGCGGTACCAATCGCTGGCGGCGGGTCTGGCGGCAAAGCGGCTGGACAGCAATCCTCCAGTCAACGACTCAGCAACAACAAGCGACAGACCTAGGGTTTGTAGCCCCCCGGGATCCTCGCCAATGGCGAGTCCGTTGTTTGGTCATCAGCGTTCACGCTTGGTGTAATCCCCGTCTGGAGGTCGCCCATGCCACTTGGTTCTGCAGTCCCCTTTCGGTCAAGTCCGACCCCCTGACCAGCAGGTCCAATCTCAATTGCCGACTGTTTCGCCGACACCAGATCGGGTACACCGAGAGCGTCCGCCAACGAATCTCGAAAGACAAGGAACCTCAAAAGAGAGGAAGGGTATGCCAGAGCAGCCGGACCAGGATCCCCAAGACAAGCAAATGGGAGCGGCGGCGAGCCGAGACCAAGAGCGGGTTGACAGTCTCGAAGACCGGGGAATGACCGAGGCCGATCTTTCCGAACAACCGGCCCGCGAGGTCCGAGCAGCTGGAAAGGCTGAGCCTGCGCCAAGTGCGAAGGACGCTTCTTAGGAGAGCCGTTCCACTTTGTCGTTGGCTCGCTCAGAGCGCTCACCGGCCACTTCGGGGCGTGGGCGACTCGTTCGCTGACCTTCCTTCGAGGCGAGTTCACACCTGTCAGCAGTTTGATAATGTCATGAGGCTCCGACATGTGGGCCTTGCTTAGGCAGGAGCACGAGGCAGTCGGGAGTCAAGATGTGCCGATTGACTAGTGCGGAGCTTGATGCTGGGAATTCCGCCCCTTTAGCGGCCCGCCGGTGGATTGACGTCCTCTTAGAGCACTGGGAACTTTCTGCGCTTTCCGATGCAGCGAAGCTTCTCACCAGCGAAATGGTCACTAACGCCATTCGGCACACCAGATCCGGGCCTACCGTCACGGCGTCAGTCGCTGATGGATTCCTTGAAATCGGGGTGACTGATGGCGACGCTCTGCGCATGCCACAACAATCCACTGCCCAGGACCCGTGGGCGGCAGGTGGACGGGGGCTCATCCTTATGGAGGAATTCTCTGACGAGTGGGGGATTGCCGTCCTACCCGAAGGCAAGCAAGTGTGGGTCCAGGTGGAAATCGCCGATTGGCCCTACCGCCCGACGTGTCGATGTCTCGGCGACGACACGGAAAATTCAACGGTGGGGTCCGAGGACGGTCCTTGCCAACTCGGGCCCATGGGATGGCGACGTTCGGTTCCGGTCAGCGTGACGCCCTCTTTTTCCGGGCATTCGAATGTAATTCCACTTCCGGGGTAAATTTAAGCAGACGCTGCAAGAGAGAGTGGCTCTCCTGCAAAATAAGGACGCCTGGGCCGTGGAAGCAGAATTCTCCCGAGACGTAACTGAGGTTGGGGATGTCCACTTGGTCGTGCTCCGAGGGGAACTAGACATCGCGACGGCGGAGGGCCTGCCCGAATGGTTGGTCGAGATTTCAGGTTCAGCAGTCGTGGTCGATTTGTCCAGTGTGACCTTCATCGATAGCACGGGAATCACCGCCCTCGTAACGGCCCGACAACGGATGATTGAGAAGGGCGACGACCTCCTTCTCACCCGACCGTCGCCCATAGCGATGAGGGTATTGGAAATCATGGGGCTAGCTTCGTGGGTGAACACCTGGGACCCCCGCTGGGATGACCACCAACCAGGCTCCGACAGTTGACTTCGACTGGACCGCTGTCACCGAAGGCGGCGATGCCGACATGCCATAGTGCCTCAGTCGGGCATTGGATCGACCTGCCGTCGCCCGGTTCTCTGCCTATCGGCACGGGTCAAGTGGTCGTGGATCTCCTCAGGGAGACGAGATCTGCCAGCGCATTGGCGGCGGTGTGAGCCCCCTCGGACGGGGTGGCCATAACGACATTCCAAGTAACGCGAGGCGAGACGGCTCGTTTCCGGAGGTCCATGTCGCCTGACGGGATCAGCGACGGTGGGAGCAGGGCGACGCCGAGGCCGGCCTGCAGAAGCTGCACCAAGGTTCCAACGTCGGCGACCTCGATGCTCACCCGCCGATCGAGGCCCGCGGCGGCGAACGCCCGGTCGATGACAGTCCGGATTCCCCAGCCGATCGGGAAGTCCACGAAAGTGGCGTCCACCAGTGAGTCCAGCCGGACCGGACCCCGACCGGACGGCACGTGCGCGCGAGTGGCCACCAGGAGCAGATCCTCGGAGCCGAGCGGGATCGCGGTCACGCCCGCGGGAGTATCGGAAAGGGCGATGAAGGCGATATCGAGGCTGCCCTGGCGAAGCTCCTCCAACAGTGCGGCCGCGCCGCCGGCTGCCGGCCGCACTTGGATATCAACACCGGGATGTTGCCGGTGGAACTGCCCGAGTAGTCCGGGGACATCGGCGAAAGAGAAGGACTGCATCAGGCCAACTCGCAATCTTCCCCGCAGGACACCTCTGACGGCGGCGGCGATGTCCCGCGCCTCCTCGGCCGCCGCCAGCGTCCGAAGCGCGGCGGGCAACAGCGCCTCCCCGGCACCGGTCAATGCGACCCGGTGCGTCGTCCGGTCGAAGAGGCGGACCCCGAGCTCTCGCTCGAGGGCCTGTACCGATACCGAAAGGGCCGACTGCACGTAGTTGAGGCGCCGGGCGGCCTTGGTGAAGCTGCCGTCCTCGGCGATGGCGACGAAGTGGTCGAGCTGACGAAGCTCCATGGACCCTACCTTAGTCATTCGGTTAACGAATGACTGTTTTATTAGACATTCGTTGGACTGAACACCGAGTGGGGCGCAAGCTGTACATATGGCAAATATCGGACTGACCTCGGCGGCGAAGTTGCACCCCCGACACACAGGGCTAGAGGCCACGGATCCGCGGCCGAGGCCGCACCGGGAATCCCCCCGCGCCGCCGGCAGGGCACGACATCGCCCGACACCACGTGCCCACCACTTCGGTTTTTGGATCGCGGCGGCGGCGTTCCTGGTCAACATGGGATTCTCGGCGGTACCGACGCCCCTCTATGTCCTCTATCAGCAGCGGGACCACTTCTCCGACCTCATAGTGACGATCGTGTACGCGGTGTACGCGGTGGGGGTCGTCGCCAGCCTCTTCCTCGGTGGGCACCTTTCGGATTGGATGGGGCGAAGGCGCATCTTCGTGCTGGCCATTGCGGCCAATGTGGCGAGCGCAACTATCTTCATCTTCGAACCGAGCCTCGGCGGCCTGATCGTCGCCCGGATCATCTCGGGGATATCGGTCGGGCTTACCACGGCCACGGCGACGAGCTATCTTGCCGAGCTGCACCTCAAGGCGAGACCGCACGCCGCCGGGCGGCGTGCCGAAGTGGTGGCTACGGCATCGAACCTCGGTGGGATCGGCTTTGGCCCTCTCGTCGCCGGGCTGCTGGCCCAGTTCGCGGCAGACCCGCTGCAGTTGACGTATGTCGTGTTCGGTGCCGCCCTCGTCGTCCTGGCTGTGACCGTGGCGTTTTCGCCCGAAACCGTCCAGCGTCCTGACAGCAAGCCCATCTATCATCCGCAGCGGATCGCGGTCCCGAGCCGGGCCAGAGGTACGTTCTTCGCCGCGACGTTCGCCGGAATGGCGGCATTCGCGGTCTACGGCGTATTCAACTCGCTGGTACCAAGTTTCCTCGCCGGAACTCTGCACGAGAACTCGCACGCGGTGGCGGGCGCGGTGGCCTTTGCGGCGTTCGCCGCCGGTGCGGTGGCTCAGATTGCCCAGGCCCGGATACCCAACCCGGTCCTGCTGCGCCGGAGCGTGCCGACGATCGTGGTCGGCCTTGGCCTGTTGGCTGGTGCCATGTGGGTTGGTGACCTCGTCATGTTCATCATCGGTGGCGTCATTACCGGTGCCGGGGCGGGGATGGTCTTCAAGGGCTCCCTGACCGCGGCTGCCTCGGTGGCGCCGGATGGCTCGAAGGCAGAGGTCCTCTCCGGGTTCTTCCTCGGCGCCTACGTAGGGCTGTCCATTCCGGTCGTCGGGCTTGGGGTCGCCACGACGTATGTGCCGGCCAAGGACGTCATGCTGGTCTTCGTCGCGCTGGCCGCCCTCGCCATCGCCGCGTCCGTCCGGGCCCTTGTCAGCGGCCAGGCCGGATCGGGTTCGCCACACCGACGGGCTCCCGACCCCGAGCCCGCCGGCCAAGGAAGTCCAGGACTCACGTGATCGATCCGGGCGTCCCAATTGGGGACCGCCCTCTAGGCATCTCCACCCTGGATAGGTCGGTCAGGCGGCGTCACGCCCGGGCTGGGTGGCAGTGAGCATGGCTCGAACGGCGGCATTGACCCGGTCGGCCACGGCTGCCGGGTCAGTGGAGTCGAGTTTCCCGTCCAGGTGCAGGGATGCCAACCCGTGCACGAGCGCCCAGATGGCAGTCCCCAGGGGCTCGGCATCGGCATCGGGGAAGCTCCGCTCGACGATTCCCTGGAGATAGAGCGAGACGGCACCTGTCGCGGCGACTCGCTCGTTGTTGTCTCGATTGCATGGCTCGCCGAACATGACACGGAAGAGCGCGGGCCGTGCCAGCGCGAACTGCACGTACGCGATGGCAACACGGACCAGTTGCTCGGGAGTCGACGGCGACGGGTGCGCGGCCGTGAGCGCTTCGGCCAGCTCGCCGTAGCCCACGGCCGCAACCGCGGAGACGAGGGCCTCGCGGTCTTCGTAGTGCCGGTACGGAGCCGCCGGCGACACCCCGGCCCGCCGAGCGACCGCACGCATCGACAGGTCCGTCTCGCCTTCCTCCAGGAGTTCCATCGCCGCCCGTACCAGTCCAGATTGCAGGTCTCCGTGGTGATAGGGGGTCTTCGTCGTCATCGCACCCACCATGTTGACACCGCTCACTTCGGTCGGTAATGTAATCACCGTTCACATTGTAGTCGAGATCCGTAAAGAGGTGTCCTGATGGTGTCCGACCTGTTTTCATCCCTCGAACTGGCATCGGGCCGACGGTTGCGAAATCGCATCGCCAAAGCGGCGATGGAGGAGGGAATGGCCGGCGAGGCACAACTACCCGATGAGCGGCTCATCTCGCTGTATCGCCGTTGGGGATCCGGAGGCGCAGGGCTTTTGATCACCGGGAACGTCATGGTCGACGCCGCGGCCTTGACCGGGCCAAGTGGCGTCGTACTCGACGATCGAGCACCCCTCGAACCGTTCCGCCGGTGGGCAGAAGCCGGCAAGGCCGGAGGCGCCGCGATGTGGATGCAGATCAACCACCCCGGTCGGCAGGTCGACGCGAACATGCCCGGGGTTACTTGGGCCCCTTCGTCAGTCGGGGTGGAACTCGGCCGCCACAGCAAACGGTTCGGCAAACCCGTCGCCATGACGGAAACGCAAATCGGGGAGACCGTGGAGCGGTTCACGTCGACGGCCCGCTTGGCCGAGCAATCCGGCTTCGACGGCGTCGAGGTGCACGCCGCTCACGGCTACCTGCTCTCGCAATTCCTCTCGCCACGGGTGAACCGGCGGGGGGACGCTTGGGGCGGGCCGTTGGAGAACCGTGCGCGACTGCTGCTCGATGTTGTCCGAGCCATCCGAGGCACGGTCTCTCCTTCCTTTGACGTTGCCGTCAAGCTGAATTCAGCGGACTTCCAGCGAGGAGGATTTGAGCTGGAGGATGCGCGGACCCTCATCGCAATGCTCGCTCCCCTCGGAGTTGATCTCGTGGAACTCTCCGGCGGCAGTTACGAAAGCCCGGCTATGGCCGGGCGCGCTGCCGATGATCGCACCACCGCTCGAGAGGCGTACTTCCTCGAGCTGGCAACCGACCTGGCCAAAACAAGTCCCCTCCCGCTGATGCTCACCGGTGGAATCTCCCGCCGTGCGACTGCGGAGCTGGTTCTCGCCGGAGGCATTGACGTGGTGGGCATGGCCACCGCGATGGCCGTCACCCCCGACCTCCCGCATCGTTGGCACAAAGGGGATGAGGGTACCAAGGCGCTCAATCCGGTCACATGGTCGGACAAGACACTGGCATCCGCCGCCAGCATGGCCCTGGTGCGCCATCAGATGCGTCGCATCACTCTCGGGAAGGATCCGAGTGCACGGACCCGTCCCCTGTTCGCCCTCATCTCTGACCAACGAGCCCAGCGGCGGTCACGGCAGCGTTACAAGCTGTGGTTGGAGACCAGGGCACCAGGACTCCAGACGAATGGAGCATCCAATCAGGCGAACCCGCGCCCAGTGCTCGAGCCGAATCCATGAGCAGCTTGAGATCCACCAGAACGAGGACGGTTTAGATGAAAGCGGCAGTGATTTACGAGAACGGGGACCCGGGGGTACTCCGCTACGAGGACGTCCCGGATCCGGACTGCCCCGAAGGGTTCATCGTGGTTGATGCCGAAGCCATCAGCGTGGAGGGGGGTGATCTCCTCGCCCGGGCAGTGGGCCAGCTCACCAGCGTTCCCCATATCGTCGGCTACCTGAGCGCCGGGATCGTCAGCAAAGTCGGCGAAGGCGTGGAGGATCGAGCCGTCGGGGACCGGGTGGTCGCCCTGAACGCGAACGGGTCGCACGCTGCGAGGCGAGCGGTTCCGGCTCTGATGACGTGGCTGATCCCTGCGGGGCTGGATCCCGCCCGGGCGGCGTGCGTACCGGTTGCCTTCGGAACCGCGTTCGAATGTCTGTTCACCGCTGGCGCCCTCAGGTCGGGACAGACGGTGCTCATCCATGCCGGAGCCGGTGGCGTCGGCATGGCGGCGATCCAACTGGCGAAGGAGGCGGGTGCGACTGTCATCGCCACCGCCTCCAGCGACGAGAAGATCGAACGGCTCGGGGCACTGGGACTGGATCACGGCATCAACTACGCGTCCGACAGCTTCGTGGAGCGCATCGGCGAGTTAACCGGCGAGAGGGGAGTCGATGTGGTTGTCGATTCGATCGGCGGGCAAACTCTCGTCGAGAGCGTCTCCGTGCTCGCTTACGGGGGAACTCTGGTCAGTGTCGGAACGTCCGCCCGTTGCGGATCGGAGGTCGAAGCGCGCTCGCTCTGGGCCGGCCAAAACACATTGCGAGGCGTGCTCCTTGCCATGGCCCTACTTTCCGAGTACCCGCGCATCCACGGCATGATCAGCGACCTGCTGGGACGAGTCTCCGCCGGCGATCTCCACGTAGAGATCGACCGCACCTTCCCACTTTCGAATGCGGCTGGCGCACACGAGTACGCCGAGAGCCGGAGCGCGTTCGGGCGGGTCATCATCACGCCCACGTAGCGTCCGCCCGCTGCCCAGCCCGGCGACGGGTCACTCCCGCGGATCGAGCGGCCGGACTGACCGCAAATCCGGTGAATGGGCCTCCTTGACGCTGGCCTACCCTCGGCGGGCGCAGCGTAGGCACCCCAAAGCCGGGCATCAGCAGGCAGGGAGGCCAGCTCTCTCTAAGTTCATACCGCCGTAACCAAGATCGCATGTGTGGGTCATATCCTCACGTCGTGGGAATGACCGGCAGCCCGCCTGTGTCGAGGGGGGCGGAGTCTGAGGGCTACTTGACCTGGCACCGGATTGTCGTCGCGGGTCGGCCCGCGGTCTACGGAGCCGGGGGCACCGACGGTCCACCGGTGGTGTTCCTTCACGGCTGGGCCCTCGGCAGCCGGGCCTACAAGCGGGCGATACGACGGTTGACCTCCCGAGGCTGCCGGGTCTTCGCCCCCGCGTTGCCCTCGTTTGGCGGTACCGCCGATCTTCCCTCCGACTCCATGAACATCGGTGGCTATGCCGACTGGGTCGCGGCGTTCATGTCCGAGGTCGGGATCGAGGAGCCGGCACTGGTGATCGGACACTCGTTTGGTGGTGGTGTCGCTATCAAACTGGCTCGAAGCCATCCGACCCTCGTCCGGTATCTGGTGTTGCTCAATGCCGTCGGGAGCGTGGACGCCCGGCACCCGTGGGAGTGGGTGCTGGGATTCGGCCGCGAGTTCTGGCCACCCTCCGACACCTTGGAGTTGGTACTGGCGATGCGGGCCGACCTGGTGCCGAATTTCCTTCGAAATCCCGTGGGGTTGGCCCGGGCCGGTCTCCTGGCCCAGCGCGCCGACCTTCGTGTCGAGTTGGCCGAGCTGAAGGAGTCGGGGGTGCCGGTGTTGGCGCTGCACAGTGAGAGAGACCGGGTGATACCCCGGTCCGCCTTTGAGGCCGTGTGTGAAACGGTCGGAGCCGACCGGCGCGTCGTGAGCGGTGGCCATGCCTGGTTACTTGTCGATCCGGACTCCTTCGGAGAGGTGCTGGCCACCACCATCGATGTCCAAGTGGCGGAGCACACCGCGTCGCGAGCTGCGGATCGAAGAAGTGAGGTCGAGCGCCTGCTGAAGGGAACCCGCCTCTCCAAGCGAAGTATCCAGGCCCTGGTCGGCTCGGCGGCACCGCTGTGGTTGTTGAGCGACTCGGCGCCCGCCCTGGCCGGCGACCTGGCGCTGTGTCGACCCAAGTTGAAAAAAGGCGAGGTGAGGGCCTTGGCCCGTCGGATCGAGGACTCCACTCTGGTCCGGCTCACCATCGTGGCCCGAGATCGGCGAGGCCTACTCGCCGACAGCGCCGCGGTGCTGGCCGCCAGCGAAATGTCCATCTCGAATGCGTCCGCGTCCACTTGGAAGCAGCAGCACCTTGCCCTTCATTCGTTCATCGTCGGCGGCGGTGCCCAGTTCGACCGGGCCGCCTGGGACCGGCTGGGGGAGCGGTTGCGGAACATGGCAGCCGGTGCGGTACCTTCGCCGGGCCTCCGACCTCTTCGCCCGGTGAGCGTGACCGTCCAGGGGGCCGATGATCGATCGATCGTGAAAGTGGTCGCACCCGACGAGCAAGGTCTGCTGGCCACCATCTGCCGGTACTTCCAAGTCCACAATGTCAACATCGAGACCCTGCAGGCCCGCACCCGCAATGGTCTGGCCGATGACACGTTTCTGGTGATCGGGAAGGTCGAAGCCGAGGACCTCAAGTCCCACCTCGACAGTCCCCCGGCCGACACCGTCGTCCCCCCCGGAGCGGCCGCGGCGACGGGGGTGCAGCGCGACGTGCTGGCTTGGAAAGACGCTTCCAGGGTGGACGACGTGTTGTCGTGACATACCTCCCGATCGGCAGCCCGCCCGACGCCCACGGCGGGCGATTGCCCGGTAGAGTGAAGGCACAGGACTCGGCCCACTGATACAGCCCGGTATGGCCCTGCCTCATGCGCCTTGGCGCTTTCCGGAGGTTCAGTGGGTTCCGTGTTCGTCGCAGCCGAGCCGACGGCTTGTGCCGCCCCGACCGATGGGTCAGCGGCCGAGCCACCCCCAGTCGTTCACACCGGGCAGAAGCTAGTCACCGCTTTCATCGTGGTCGGACCGGCGATCGCGCTTGGCGCCGTTGTCCCATTGTTGTGGGGTCATGCCCTCAACTTCTCCGACCTGGTGATCGCAGTGGTGTTCTACCTCCTCACCGGCTTTGGAGTCACCATCGGGCTCCATCGGCTGTTCACCCACCGTTCCTTCGCTCCGAACCGCACCCTGAAGATTGCCTTCGCCGTATTGGGCTCGATGGCCGTTGAGGGGTCGGTAACCAGCTGGGTGGCCACTCATCGCCGCCATCACATGTTTAGTGACCACGCCGGCGACCCTCATTCGCCCCATCGCTACGGCAATCACGGTGCCGCCCTTTTGCGTGGGATCGCCTTCTCCCATGTGGGTTGGCTGTTCGTCAGCGACGCCTCGAGCGCCGCCCGCTACGCGCCCGACATGTTGCGCGACCCGGACATCCAGAGAGTTGACCGGCTGTTCCCGGTTCTGGCCGTGGCCTCGCTCGCCATCCCGTTCGGCATTGGCTACGGGCTTTCCGGCACGGTGGCGGGAGCCCTGAGCGCGCTCTTGTGGGGAGGTCTGGTGCGGATGGCCCTGCTCCATCACGTTACCTGGTCGGTCAACTCCCTCTGTCACAGCTTCGGCGGTCGATCGGACGGGACCAAAGACCGGAGTACCAACCTGTGGATCCTCGCCATCGTGTCGCTCGGCGACAACTGGCACAACGTCCACCACGCCCATCCGGCCTGGGCCCGCCACGGGGCCCACCCGGGCATGGTGGATCCTTCGGCCTGGCTCATCCACCGCTTCGAACAGTTCGGCTGGGCTACCAAGGTCCGGTGGCCACCATCGCCGGGTCAGGGCCGGTCCGACGGAGGGGCGTGCGAGACGTTGGGATCGGTCGAGAAGGTGAAGGCGTTGCTCCCAACCGGCCAGTAGCGGAACGGGAGACCGCCGCTCGGTTGTGAGCGCCGCACGAATGAGTCGAGGCTAGAAGGGAGCGACCGGAGCCGTGCATTGCTGACTCGTTCACTTGACGGGCTTCAGGAGGAGAACGGGCGTCGACGACTAAGGCATGCTGTCGGGATGAGCACACTCGTCACCTATGAGGTCGAGGGCCACGTCGCGACGATCACCTACAACCGTCCCGATTCCCTCAACGCCATCAACGGGGAGATGCGTCGGGAGCTCAACGACGCCTTTGCTCGATATCGCGACGAGGAGGATGCCTGGGTAGCCATCGTCACCGGGGCGGGAAAGGCGTTCTGTGCCGGCGCCGACGTTCGCGATGGTGGCGGGGCGACCGGCGAATTCGCCGGGACGTTTTGGGAAAAGCCCACCGTCAACTCCTTCGAGAGCGGCTGGGAGATATTCAAGCCGGTCATCGCCGCGGTGAACGGCTACTGCCTCGGCTATGGGCTGACCCTGGTGACGTGGTGTGATTTCGTTATCGCCAGCGACAAGGCGGAGTTTGGCTTTCCCGAGGTGCGCCTCGGAGTCCCCACCATCGTCGGAGCCATCCGGTTGCCCCAGAGGATCAACTGGCAATACGCCATGGAGATGATCCTGACCGGTGATCGGATCAATGCCGCCCGGGCCAAGGAGATCGGCCTGGCCGGGTGGGTGGTCCCACACGACCAGCTGATGGACGAGGCTCGCTCCCTGGCGGAACGGCTGGTGACGGCGGCCCCGCTGGCCGCCCGGGCCAGCAAGGAGGTGGCCGTGCGCTCGCAGAGCCTGGCCCCGGTGGAGGCCATCCGCTTTGGCGAGACCATGCGGGTGGTGGCGATGGGCACGGAAGACGCCAAAGAGGGATTCCTGGCCGCTGCCGAGGGGCGGACTCCGGAGTGGAAGGCCCGGTAGGGAGTCAAGGTCAGTTCGAGAGCCTGTCCGGGTAGTGGACAGGGCCAGCCGACCTCAGAGGTGCAGCCCGCATTCGGTCTTCGCCTCGCCCCGCCACCGGCCGGCCCGACGGTCCCCGCCACCGAGCACCGGTTTGGTCGCCGGGGCACAACCGATGGAGAGATAGCCCTTCTCGACGAGTGGATGCACCGGAAGGGACCGGTCGGCGATGTAGCGCTCGACGTCGACGTCGGTCCAGGTGGCAAGGGGATTGATCTTGACGATCTGGCGGCGTTGATCCCACATGACGACGGGGGCATCGGCGCGATGGGCGGTGTCCACCCGCTTGAGCCCGGACATCCACGCACGCTTGCCGGCCAGTGCAGCATCGAGCGGTCTCACTTTTCGCAGCTCGCAGCAGCCCTCGGACCCACAGGTCACGCCACAGGCTTCCGGCGTTGGTAGTTGAACCTTGAGATTCAGCTCGTAGAGGCATCGGACCTTCTCCACGTAGGCCAGCGTCTCGGCGAAATGGGAACCGGTATCCAAGAACAGCACCTCGACGTTGGGGTCGATGTTGGCGGCCATATCGATGATCACGCAGTTCTGGAACGAACAGGCGATGGTGAGCCCTCTTCCAAAGCTGCTGATGGCCCATTCGATGACGTCTGGGGGCGAGGCTGACTCCAAATCGGCCGAGATATCAGCCAAGTCGCCGGGATCGATGCCAGGCTCGAGGTCGAGTATCACGAGGACAATGGTGGACGGTGGAACTGGGGCTGGACTGAGAAACGACTAAGAAATGGTGAAGAAGTAAGAGCTGGATCGATTCGGAGGGGATGAATTCATGGAACGCCTGGTCGACAGGGTCGCGATTGTCACCGGGGGCGGAGGGGGCATCGGCGGTGCCACCGCTCGAGCTCTGGCCCGGGAAGGCGCCTCAGTGGTGGTGGTGGACATCGACGAACCGGCCGCCGAGCGGGTGGCGGCGGAGATCGCCGCCGCCGGTGGCCGGGCCATGGCGGTCCGTGCCGATTTGTCCGAAGAGTCACAGGTGATTTCCGCGATTGCCACCACCACTTCACGCTTCGGTCGGCTGGATGTGCTCCACAACAACGCCGCCCTCACCGACTCGGATTTCCTCAACCGTGACATTGCGGTGACCGATCTGCCGCTTGACGTCTGGGAGCGCACCATGGCCGTCAACCTCCGCAGCCAGATGCTCACCTGCAAGCATGCGGTTCCCGAGATGACCCGGAGTGGCGGTGGCTCGATCATCAACATGTCCTCCGGTGCCTCGCTCAAGGGTGACCGGACCCGGACCTCCTACGGGGTGTCGAAGGCGGGGGTCAATGCCCTCTCCATGTATGTGGCGACCAGCCATGGGAAACAGGGTGTTCGGGTCAATACCATCGTCCCGGGTCTGATCATCACCGACGCGGTGCGCGCCCACCTGGACGAGAAGCTGCTGGCGGGTCTCGGCCGGGCCACCTTGACGCCGTACCTTGGTCAGCCCGATGACATCGCCGACCTGGTGGTGTTCCTGGCCTCGGACGAGTCCCGCTACATCACCGGACAAATGATCGCCATTGACGGCGGGATGTCGGCTCATGTCGGGCTGGGAGGGACCGACTGAGCGGAGGCTGATGGCGGACTAGGAGGGGCCGAGGATGTAGTCGCCCGACTCCGGATGGTGATACCAACCGCTCGACGCCTGGGTGCCCCCGTCGACGTGGATGGTTTGACCGGTGATGTAACTGGAGAGTTCCCCGGCCAGAAACACCGCCGCACCGGCCATCTCGTCCACATGACCGGCCCGTCCCATCGGTACCGTCAGTCCGAAGCCCGCTTCCGCTCCCGGCGGTGCCACCGCTGCCAGCCCCTCGGTCATAGTGATGTCTGGGGCCAGGGCGTTGACCCGGATGCCGTGGGGGGCCAGCTCCAACGCCGCCGTCTTGGTGAAATTGATGACTCCGGCCTTGGCGGCGGCATAGGCCGCGTATCCGGGGGCGGCTCGGACTCCCTCGATCGAGGTGACGCTCATGATGCTGCCCCCGCTCCCCTGCTCGACCATCCCCCGGGCGACCCGCTGGGTACACAGGATGACGTGCTTGAGGTTGGAGCGGTAGAGGGCATCCCACCCGTTCTCGGAGGTTTCGAGGATGGGGGAGGAGAAGACGCCACCGGCGTTGTTCACCAGGATGGTCACCGGGCCCAATTCGGCCAGGGTGCGTTCCAGCGCCAGGTCGACTTCTCCGGATTCCCGGACATCAGTGGTGATCCCGAGACCCCCGATCTCTTCTGCCGCCGCCACCGCCGTCTCGGCGTTGCGCTCCCAGATCGCCACTCTCGCCCCGAAGGCGACCAACCCGCGGGCGATACCCCGGCCGATTCCGGAGCCTCCCCCGGTCACCACCGCCACTCGATTGGTCAACAACACGGAGGAGGGGTTAATGGACACGGTGGTGACAGTACAATAAGTTCCGCGTCGTACGGCCAGTCGATTCCGGCCGGGCCACAGAGAACCGGGGGGATGTCGTGCCGAGAATTGAGCCGATTCCATTGGAAGAGCTGGCGCCCGAACCGCGCCGGATCATCGAGGAGGGAGTGGCCGACGGCACCTACGCCACCCCGATCCCGTTGCAGATCTTCGCCTACAAGACATCGCAGATCCTGATGACCAATGCCGCCCGCGGCGCCTGGGGGAAACAGTCACTGCTGGGGGGAAGGATCTTGGAGCTCCTGCGGATCCGCAGTGCCCAATTGGGGGAGTGCCAGCCCTGCATGCAGTCGAGGAAGCACGATTCCATCACCGACGAGGACGTGGCCTGTCTCATCGCTCCCGGCGGGTCCGACCTGACCGAGCAGGAGCGGATGGCCATCGCCTTCCTCGACCTTCTCTCCGCCGACCACCACGCCATCGACGACGAGTTCTACCGGAAGCTCGGCGAGGTATTCACCTCCGCGCAGATCATTGAGCTCGGCTTTTCCTGCGCAAATTCCATGGGTCTCCATCGCTTCATTCACACCCTCGACGTGTTCGGGGACGGCGCGCCGGTCATTCCCTATCGCGCCGACCAGGTCGACGCCGCCCTGGTCAACCCTGCCCATACCTCGGCATGACTGAGACAGTCCTGGTGACAGGGGCGACCGGGCTGGCCGGCGCCAATATCTGCAAGCTGTTGATTTCCCGGGGCAACCGGGTGCGGGCCCTGGCTCGGGAGGGGGCCGACTCCGGTCCGATCGCGGCGCTGGGGGTGGAGGTGGTCACCGGCGACGTGACCGATGCTGATGCCGTCAGGCGGGCCACCGCCGGAAGTGACGCAGCCATCCACTGCGCCGCGCTGTTGGGTGGGGCCAGTCAGAACCTGACTGATTTCGAGGCGGTCAATATCCGGGGCACCAAGAACGTCCTCGACGCCGCGGAAGCAGTGGGCCTCCGACGGGTGGTGGCCGTCAGCACCGGCACGTTCTTCGATACCAGTGGGGGCCACGACCGGGAGGACGCCCCGGTGTTGAAAGAACCCAGCTCGGATCCGTACACCGTCACCAAGATGGCCGCCTTTCTGGATGCCATGTCCCGGGCGGCCAAGGGTCAGGACGTCGTCAGCACCCACCCGGGAGCCATTTTCGGGCCCTCGCCGGTGGTGAGCAACGCTCTGGGCCGAACCAGTTTCAACCGGGTGCTGATGTCGTCCCTCCGCCAGCGGATCGACCGGTACCTGAAGTTCCCGGTGAGCTGGGTGTTCGCCGAGGACATCGCCCGCGGCTGCATCCTGGCGCTGGACAAGGGGGTGGCCGGAGAGCGGTACATGCTCGACGGCCAGCCGGAGGATGTGGTCAGCATCGCCAATGCCTGCAACCGCATCTGCCAACTCGCCGGCTTGGATCACCAGGTCGTCGATGTCGAGCCTTCCGACGATCCCGAGTTGTTGGAGGTGTTCGGGCCGACGTTGATCGCCATTGCCACCAAGGCGGCAGCCGGGAGCCCGGCCCGGCGGAGTTTGGAGGATTCCAAAACCTACAAACGACTGGGCTATGACCCCATCAGCCTTGACCAAGGGCTGGGATCAACCCTCGAGTGGCTCCGCGAGATCGGCCGGATCGACTAGCGGGGCGACGGGATCCGCCCGGAGCGATCGTGGTAATCATTCGCCTTCCTCGAACCAAGCTCGCCAGGCCATGTACCCACCGATGAGGTCCGCCGCTCTCCTATAACCGAGGTCGACGAGCGAGGCGGCGGCCAAACTGGAGGCGTAGCCCTCGGAGCAGACGATCACCACGGCTTGGTCACCACCGACGGCTTCGGGGAGACGGTGGGTCCCGGTCGGATCGAAGCGCCATTCGAGGACATTCCGCTCGACGATCAGGGCTCCGGGGAGCGATCCCTCCAACTGGCGCTGGGCTTCCGGTCGGATGTCGACCACCAGGCCGCCCTCGGTCACAATGCCCTTGAGTTCGTGGGGCCCCACCCGTTGGATGCGCCGACGGGCCCGATCGAGCAGGTCGGTCACCGACGTGCTCATGGGATGGCGGCCCCGAACCGGTAGTGGACCGTGCGCCCGCTGACCAGCCGACCCTGGACGACGTCGTAGTGGGTCATGGCGGTGAGTCGGGGGGCGTAGGCATGGACGCTGATAGCGGGCACCGGCCCCAGGTTAACGAGGTCATGGATGTGCGGCGCCTCGAACATGGTCGATGCCCCCACCGGGAGCACGGTCGTTTCCGTCTTGACCGGGCCGTCGGGGCGCTCGGTCAGGGTCGTCTCGGTCAGCTCCCCGCTGGCCACCACCACCGCCCCCGAAGATCCGCCGTGATCATGCAGTTCAATGGCACCGCCCGGGGGCCAGGCGATCACCCAGGCCTCGAACGCATCGGACGCCACCATGATGTCCCAGACCCTCCGGCGGGGATGCTTCACCCCCGGCCACTCGTGGGCACTCACGGCCAGACCTTCGGCAATGGCGAGGAGCTCGGCGACACCGATCGGAGACGGGTCCGCCGCCGGGTGCAACCGGCGGCCGGTCTGGCGGCCATCGCCGAACCGAGGGCGGGCGAGGGTCCCGGCCGGCTCGGCGGGTCGTAGGAGCAGGGAGGTCATGCCGGTTCCGGGATGATCCCCGCCGGGGAAGTGAGGTGGATGGAAAGCCTGCCGTTGGACATGCGACAACGGTAGGGTACAATAACCGACTAATCAAGTCGGCTTTATGGGAAATAGACCCCGGCCGGCCATCCCGACGGGCTATTCGGCCCAGTCGGCGAAGACGGGGGTGGCGGTAAATACCAGGGCTGGGCTGGCATAACGGGTTTCCGGGACGGCATAGAGGGATGCCACCCCGGCCTGGTAGTCGGCGTAGGTGGCAACCAGCGAATCGATCTCCTCGTCACTGGGCGAGAGCCCGGCCGCGACCATGGCCAGACGCACTTTGGTCTCCGTCATATCGTCCATCGGATAGCTCCTTGGTGAGTTGGTGGCGGTTCGGGGTTGCGGTGGTCAGGGCGAGGCCGCCAGCGAATCGGCCAGGAGCTTCGGCAAGCGGAGGTGCCAATCCGTTCGGGTCTGGAAGGCGTCTCCTGCCCGCAGGGCCAAGCCCTCCTCGAACGGCCGAGCGCCGAGCTGCAGTGACAACGGGAGACCGTCGTCGGTGAAACCCATCGGCACCACCAGCGCCGGATTGCCAACCGCGTCCCAGTATCCGGTGAAGACCGTCTTGAAGATCCGGGCGATCCCCCGGCCGAGCATCTCGTCGTGGGACAGGGCGCCGGCGGCAGCGGTTGGCGATATGACCAGGTCGACGCCCCTGAACGTCTCGGCCAACTTCTCCTGGGCCACCCGCCGGACCCGGGCCGCCTGGACGTAGTCGGCGGCCGAGGCCAGAGCCCCGCGGCTCACGTTCGACCGGGTGAGTGCGTAGTAGTCCTTCCATCGCCCTCCGAGATCGTTGTGGTGATAGGCCAGAGCTTCGGCCGTCATCATCAGCCAGAGGGCGGTGGTGACCTCGCCGTAGAGGGGAAGTGTCACCTCGACGACATCGGCGCCCAGATCGGCTAGGACCGCGATGGCGGCGTCGAAGCACGGGCGCAGGGCCGGGTCAGACTCGTCAGGGAAGTGGTTGGTGAGCTCGATCCCGATCCTGACCCCGGTGAGGTCGCCGGTGAGGCCGCCCAGGTAGTCATCGACCGGGCGGTAGGCGCACGACTCGTCGCTGGGGTGGTAGCCGGCGATGACGTCGAGCATGGCCGCGCAGTCGCGGGCGGATCGGGCCAGGGGTCCGATGTGATCGAGGCTGTAGCCCAGCGGCACGCAACCCGACTTCGGCACCCGGCCGAACGTCGGCATCAAGCCGCTGACCCCGTTCCAGGCCGCGGGGATCCGGATACTGCCGCCGGTGTCGGTGCCAATGCCGGCCATGATCAGACCGGCGGCGACGCCGTTCCCGGTGCCGGCGCTCGATCCACCCGGAGAACGATCGAGGTTCCAGGGATTCTTTGGAATCGCGAACGGTTTGGACGAGTCGGGAGAGCCGATGGCAAATTCCGACGTGGTGAGCTTTCCGGTGATGACCGCCCCGGCGGCTTTGAGGCGCCGGACTACCGGTCCGTCCTTTCCCGCCCCCCACTCCCGATCCAGGATCAGGCTGTTGGCGGTGGTCGGGCCTTCGGCCATGGCCAGGATGTCTTTGATACCGATAGGGATGCCCTGATAGGGACCCTTGTCGATTCCGTTGGCGAAGTCGTCATCGGCTTGCTCGGCCTGGGCCAGGGCGTAGTCATCCAGCCGGGTCACGTAGGTGCCGGTCAGGGGATCGAGGGCGTCAGCCCGGGCGAGCAGCGCGGAGGTGAGCGCAACGCTGGTCAGTTCGCCGGACCTCAGGCCGGCGGCCGCCTCGGTCACCGTGACGGGGAACTCGGTCTGTCTCAGGCTGTCGATCGCCATGCATTCCGTCCTTTCGCAGCCGGGCCACCGACAGACCTTCTGGAACGAGGTTCCGAACTGCGACGCCCGTTTCGGTCACCGGCGGCTCTGCGTTCCTGCCCGCCACGGTGCCGGCATACCGAAGCGGAGCTAGTGGCAATGTAGGCGGGGATATTTTCGGCTCTGTGTCCCCCCGATAACGCCGCCATTACGCCATCCGGCGGCGCCCGAGGTGCTTCTCCAGAAGGAAGTTGGCCGGGCGCCGGATTCATTCCGCCGAGATGGGACCGCGTTACGCCAAGGCCTGTGGATCCCAAAGTCCCGGTATCGTCCATGGCGATGCCTGAACTCGGTGCCAGACGACTAGGGAGACTCGCCGAGGAACTCGAAGAGGCCGGTCTGCCCTCGCAGGGAACCGAGGCCTTCCGGGCCATGCTGATGGAGGAGATCGATCTCGCTCTCCGTCCACCGGTTCACGAACACCGGGTACCGAGCGGCGGCACCATCCTCGATCCGACGTCGGACCCGTCCATGTGGTCGGCGGGTACCCAACTCGTCATCACCCGTCAGTCACTGGGCCGGCAGCCCCTGACGGCCGCCCGCCGTTTTGTCGATGGGATCTCCAGTTGGCTCATGCGCCGAAGCGACGGCGCCACCGAGTGGGTTGTGTTCGACCGCCCTGCCGGGTCGGAGCGCGATTTGGTGGTACTCGCCGGGGCGTTCGAAGCCACCATCGTGCAACGGCACCCGGTTGGATCGGTCCGGATCGCCGGCGGGTTCGGCGTGCTGCGCTGGGATGGACTCCGCTGGCACCGTGAACCCCCAATCAGCGGTTGGATCGACGCCATCGCCGCCTGCGAGGCCCATGGCGACCCCCAAGTGCTCGAGGCGATGCTTTCGTTCGCGGTTCATGACTTGGGTTCGCTGGGCATCGGATCGCTGCTCATCTACCGGCCCCACGGAGAGCCGGGCCCTCCGGTCGAAGAGCGGCTTCCACAACCGCCGCCACTCGAGATTCGCCGGGCTACGCACCTCGCCCCGCTACGACATGCCCTGGCCCAGGTCGACGGGGCGGCGATCTTCGACGCGGCGGGAGTGCTCCGCCGCCTGGGGGTACGGCTCATACCCAGCCCGACGGCGGAAAAGACCGTTGAGGCCTTCGGCGGGACTCGCCACACCTCCGGCCGCCGGTACAGCCACGACGACCCGCTCGCCACCGTGATCGCGGTGAGTGACGATGGACCGATCTCCGTGCTCCGCAATGGTGCCGTACTCGGGCGCGCACCGGGGAAGCCGCCAGACGCCGTCAGTTCATGAGCTTGAGCATGACGGTCATCGGCCCAACGATGATGATGGTCGGATGACTCGATCGAGCCCGGTTGGTCTGCTGCTCACACCTGGAGCCAGCGCTCGTCGGGACCAGTCCGGTCTGGTGGCGATCGACCAGGCGGTCACCCAGGTCGGTATCACCGTCGAGCGGATCGAGTTCCCGAGTCAATCCGCCGGGAAGCGTCGCCCCGACCCACCGGAGGTGTGCATCCACACGGTTCGCGCCGGGGCTGGTGAGCTCGGCGACCGACTGGGTGTCCCAACCCGCCGCCTCGCCATCGGCGGTCGTTCCATGGGTGGGCGGATGTGCTCCATGGCCGCCGCCGAGGGACTGGAGGTGGCGGCGTTGGTCCTGGTCAGTTATCCGCTGCATCCCCCCGGGAAACCCGACCGGCTTCGGATCGACCACTTCCCGGACCTGCACGTCCCGTGCCTCTTCGTGTCGGGCCGGCGGGACGCGTTTGGCACCCCCGCCGAGTTGGAGCGTGAGACGGCCGCCATCCCCGGACCCGTCACCCTGGTGTTCGTAGAGGGGGATCACTCGTTACGGAAGAGCGAGTCCGAAGTCGGTGACAAAGTCGCAACCTGGTTGTCCGACTTGGCCTGACCAGCCACGGCGTGGTCACGGGCGGCAGGGGCCTGGCGTCGGGGCGCTCCGCCCATGGCCGATCCGTCACCGTCGATGACTGGCTAGTTCGTCGGCCGAGCTCGGACGTGGACCCGTTCGCCTTGGGGTCCGAAGAGAGTCAGATATTCGACGGCCCCTGGCCCGGCGTTGCCGAACCAGTGGGGTGTCCGGGTGTCGAACTCCGCGGCTTCGCCCGGGCTCAGCACCAGGTCCTGCTGGCCGAGAACGAGACGGAGTCGCCCGCTGAGAACGTAAAGCCACTCATAACCCTCGTGGGTTTTCGGCTCGGGGGTTTGAGGCCTTCGCCGGGGCGGGATCACGTGTTTGAAGGCCTGAAGCCCACCGATGCGGCGGGTGAGCGGGAAGATGGTCATTCCCTGGCGGGTAAACGGGCGCGAGTGAATACGGGGGTCGCCGGTGAGGTGCACCCCGATCAGTTCATCGAGAGGGACCTGATGAGCTTGAGCCAGAGGGAGTAGGAGATCGAGGTTCGGCCGACGTTGACCCGACTCCAGTCGTGAGAGGGTGCTGGCCGAGATGCCGGTTGCCGCCGACAGTTCGGCCAGGGTGGTGTTCCGCTGCTGGCGCAGTTCCCGGAGGCGAGGACCGACGCCACCCAGGATCTGGTTCAGATCACTGCTCATACTCCCACATTGCCATATCGGCAAGATCCATTGCCATAAGGTGTGCCGGACGGGCATAGTGGGCTCCGAAAGCGCAACCGAAAAGGAATCATCGTGTCCGAACAGTTCAAGCAGGAATTCTGGAATGACCGCTACCGTTCCCACCCCCACCTCTGGAGCGGGAGCCCCAATCTGCACCTGGTCGCCGAAGCAGAGGGCCTGACACCGGGGAGAGCCCTCGACGCGGGCGCCGGCGAAGGGGCCGACGCAATCTGGCTGGCCGGGCGAGGCTGGAAGGTCACCGCCGTCGACATCTCGACGGTGGCACTGGAGAGGGCGGCGGTGAACGCCGATCAGGCCGGGCCGGAGATCGCCGAGCGGATCTCGTGGTGCCAGGGCGACCTCAACGACTGGGAACCGTCCCGTCGCGCCTATGACCTGGTGTCCACCCAGTACCTCCACGTGCCGCTCGACGCCCGCGTGGTGCTGATCGATCGACTGGCGTCCGCGGTCGCACCGGGAGGCACGTTGCTCATCGTCGGCCACCATCCGTCTGACCTGCAGACGACCATGCCCCGGCCTCACGAACCCGAACTGTTCTTTACCGGCGACGACGTCGTCGGGCAACTGGACCCCGCCGAGTGGGACATCGTGACCAACGCCGCCGCCGGGCGCACAGTGACCGACCCCGAAGGCCGATCCGTCACCATCCATGACACCGTCCTCTCGGCCCGGCGCCACCCCTGAGCGTCGGAGCTGGCGCCGTGGCGGGTCTGGCCCAGCCGTTTCTCCAGTTCTCTAGACGGGCGGCGCGGCGGCCATCGCGCACCCGATTGGCACCGCATCGAGGACGCTGACTCAGTGACCGGGCGCCAGCCGGAGACCGTAGGGTGGCCCTATGGACCTTGGGATTCACTTTGCCAACTTCACCCTTCCCGGGGCCCCCGAGTCTCTGGCAGCGACCTTGGCGGCCACCGCTCGCGCCGCAGAGGCCGGAGGCTGCTCGATCTTCACCCTGATGGACCACTGGTTCCAAATGGAGCAATTGGCAACATCGCAGGATCCGATGCTGGAGGGCTACACCTCGCTGGGATTTCTAGCTGCCCAGACGGAGGACATTGCGCTTGGGCTTCTGGTCACTGGGGTCACCTATCGGCACCCAGGTCTGCTCGCTAAGACTGTGACGACGCTCGATGTCCTGTCCGGCGGTCGGGCCCAACTTGGGATCGGAGCCGCGTGGTACGAGCGCGAGCACCGTGGCCTCGGTGTGCCCTTCCCAACCTTGGCGGAGAGATTCGAACGGTTGGAAGAGACGTTGCAGATTTGCCATCAAATGTGGAGCGAGGACGACGGGCCCTACCAGGGTCGCCATTACCAACTGGCAGAAACGATTTGCTCGCCTCGACCGATCCAACAGCCGGCACCAAAGATCCTCATCGGAGGCAGTGGTGAGCGCAAGACGCTTCGGCTGGTGGCGCAGTACGCCGACGCCTGCAATCTGTTTGCTCCCGAACCGGCGTTCGTTGCTCACAAGCTGGAAGTACTGGCCCGTCATTGTGAAGCCGAAGGGCGCGATCCGGCAACCATCCAAAAGACCATCATCAGCTCGATGAACCCACTCGATGATGTCGGCGCCTTCCTCGCCAGCATGAACGAGTACGCCAAGCTTGGAATCGAACTGGTGGAGGTCTCGCCCATCGGTCCCGACCCGGTTGGCTGGGTCACCCAGGTTGGGGAAGAGGTCGTCCCGGCGCTGCGGGAGTTCTAGACACCGGTTGCCCGAATGGCACTTCCACCGTTCCAGCCAGGGCGCCTGCGGCAGGGGAGCCATCGTCGGCCTTGGCCGAGTGGCATCGTCCACCGTCGCCAGGTGAACGGAAGTACTCACATTCCTGGGAAGGTCCCCAACCCGCTGAGCAGATACCGTGTGGCATGCACTGGGGGGCCGCGAAGGTTGACGCAGTCAAGTTCGAGAACGGCCGGAGATGATCGAACATGAATCTGTGCCCCCAACCACAGTTCACACCGAGGATTCCTCCCGACCAGCTCTGAACCGAAAGGGTCCGGCCAGCACCTGGCACCACCTTTCCCGGTTGCCGGTGCTGGTTCTGCTGCTCGGACTCCTGATCACCGCCTCGCTGGCCTTCATCGTGGCCACGGTGAACAACCGAAACGAGAATCGCCTCCTCAACGTGCAGGTGCACGAGGCGGGAACGGTTCTGGCCGGGGCAATTCCCACCATCGAAGTGCCGCTTGCCTCCGGGGCCGCTATCGCGGTCACGGACAACGGCGGAGCTGGTCAGTTTGACCAGTTCATGGTCAATTACGTCGGCACCGGCCATCCGTTCGTCTACGCGTCCTTGTGCGGGATAGCCAACGGTGCGCCGGTGCGGCTGGCCAGCGTCGGGAAGCCCAGCCCGGCGCCAGCCGGCATCTCGAGCGAATGTAGCTTCCTGACCAGATCAGCGGGGAGTCCGGCCCTGTCGATCACCGGACTCATCGCGGGAGGAACCCGGGTTGGGTACACCTATCTGGCCACCGGGAAGGTTCCTAAGTTCGGCGTCTACGCCGAGGGGCTCCTACCCCCGAACAAGCGGGTCGCCATTCCGACGGGGTCTTCCTTCTCCGATTTGGACTTTGCCCTCTACCTGGGGAGGAGCCAACGCAATGGTGACCTCTTGGAGTCCACCGTTGCCCACCTGCCGATTGTCGGGAGGCAGGCGGTCGCCACCGTTCCATTTGCGAACACCGCACTCACACTGGTGGGCACATCCACCCAGCCTCTTGGGGGCTCCCTCTCCAGAGATCTGACTTTCATTGTCAGTGTCCTGGGGGTGATCCTGACCATCGGGGCGACGCTCCTCACCGAACGCTTGGTGAGGCGGCGGCGCTCCGCCGAGGACCTCGCGGAAGAGAATCGACGCCTTTACGGTGAGCAGCGAAGTCTCGCCGCCACCCTGCAGCGGGCCCTCTTGCCCAAGGAAACGCCCATTTTCCGGGGGATTGAAATCGACTCCCGCTACGTCGCGGGGCTGAGTGCGATGGACATCGGCGGGGACTGGTTTGATGTCATTCCGCGCAATGACAACTCATTCTTATTCGTCGTCGGCGACGTTTCCGGCCGGGGAGTCAGAGCCGCGATCGTGATGGCTTCCCTGCACTACGCCGTCCGTGCCTACGCGGCGGAAGGCGATCAACCCGGCACCGTCCTGACCAAGTTGGGCGCCCTGCTCGACGTTCATCGAGACAGTCATTTAGCTACCGTTCTATGTGGTTTCGTCGACATCGATAAGCATGAAATGACGCTGGCCAGTGCCGGACATTTCCCACCACTCGTGGTAAGCAACGGGCAAGGTAGTTACGTGGAACTGGCCGTCGGCCTTCCTATTGGCACCGGAGAGGGTGAAACCTATGCGTCGACGACCATCGAAGTTCCCCCCGGGGCCACCGTCCTGGCTTTCACTGATGGGCTGGTCGAACGCCGGAAAGAGGCGATCGACGTGGGTCTCGACCGCCTTCGGGACGCGGCCGCCGAGGACGACCGATCACTCAGCCAGTTGCTGGGAGAAGTCATCGACAGACTCACGCCGGATGGGTCCGAAGACGACACGGCGATCTTGGGCCTGAGATGGCAGAACTAAGGGACGGCGGTCCGACTGCCTCCGTGGAGGCATCGGTAGATGCCGACCGGGTTGCCACTATTTCGATCATCGGGGAACTCGATATCGCGAGTGTCAACTCGGTGAAATTGGATATAGATAGGGTGCTAGGCGATCATCCCCACCGCGTTGTGTTTGATCTCGGAAAACTCTCATTTATGGACAGCTCCGGAATAGCCCTTATGGTGCAAGTCGCAAATTCAGCCGATTCGGTGGAAATCCACCATTGCACGGACATCGTGCGGCGCGTCATCGAGATCGTCGGTCTGGCGGAGACGCTTGGGCTGGCGCCATGAGTGCGGAGCGCCGGTTCGGCTCCGACCCGACATCGGCGGCGGCCGGAAGGCAGTTTGTTTCCGATGCGACTGCGGATCTGTCGTCGGAGACTCGAGAGCAAGTCGCCCTGATGGTCTCCGAACTGGCCACCAACTCGCTGGTGCACGCCGCCACCGGGTTCAAGATCCGCATCGACCGCTCCGATACCCGGATACGAATAGAGGTGAGTGACGTCGGTGGTGGACAGCCGATATTGCGCTCGCCCGCCACCAGCGACCCCCATGGGCGGGGTTTGCAGATTGTAAAAGCCCTCGCCGACAACTGGGGAACGACGGAGCGTCCGGAGCACAGCGGAAAGACTGTGTGGTTCGAGCTGAGCTTCCCTCCCGAAGGACGCTCCGGACATGTCGGTTCGGCAGGACGAAGCGGCCGGGGACGGGAAGCGGGGGATCCTGATCCTGCGCGACTTCGAGGTTCGAGCCACCACTTCGCCTCTCCGTTGCGGTCATTGATCGGTGGCCACTAGGGGACGCGACCGGTCCTCAGTCATGGCCTCGACCAAAACCCTCCGGCACATCGATGCACCGCCATCGGCGGTCTACCGAGCGCTCCTCGACCCGCAGGCCGTTGCGGTGTGGAGGGTTCCCGCCGGCATGACCAGCCGGGTGCACGAGTTCGACCCCCGTGAAGACGGCCGGTTCCGCATCTCCCTTACCTACGATGAGTCGACCGGGGCGGGCAAGACGACCGCGCAGACCGATACCTTCTCCGGCCACTTCAAGAAGCTCACCCCGAATGAGGAGGTGATAGAGGTGATCGAGTTCGAGACGGAGGATCCCGACCTGCACGGGGAGATGACCATCACCACGACGCTTGCCGATGCCGACGGCGGTACGGATGTCGTCGTCCTGCACGAGGGAATTCCGGACCGGGTGCCGACCGGCGACAATGAGACCGGGACGCGTATGGCCCTCGACAACCTGGCGGCGTGGGTGGAGGCCGGTTAGCGCCGATCTGACGTCAAAGCCTCGGCCAGTGGGATTTCCATTGATGACTCGCCGGTCGAACGGGTTGGGGGAGTCCGGTGGCTGAGGACGGCGACGTCAACCCCTGGAGCCATTGGTCTGCCCCACTCGCCAGAGGACAGGAGGTTGCGGGGCTCCATTGGGCATGGTCGTCGCGCTGGCCGCGGGGAGACGCGGAGCCACCACTGAGGCGGCGCGTTGGATGTCCCTCTCTTCGCCTGTAGATACGAGTGGCGGTTACACGGAGACCAAATGTCCACGCATCCGATTCGTGTGGGAGCCGACAGGACCCGAGGATGAGCCGGATCAGGCCCGGACGCGGCTAGAAGACGACATCGCCGACGGTCAGGTGCAGGCGGCTGGCGAAACGGCAGCCCGAAGCAAAAACGCCTGGTCCGGGGGCGCACGGTCGAGACGCCGCTCCCGTCAGTCGAAGGGCTGGCGAGCGATGGCCGACACTTCGCGACCGGCGAACAGCCAGCCGCCCACCGCGGCGATCAACGGCATGCCGACGAGGATGATGAGGAGGTTGGTGGTTGGGGCGCTCGAAAGTGCCGCCAGCCCGCCGTTCTGGGTGCTACTCCGGAAATACCCTATGGCGGCGACGTAGCCCGCCACTGTGCCCAGGACCGCCCCCAGTAGGGCCAAGGCTGCGGCCGTGGCGGCGGTGACGCTGCGGCGGGTCGAACTGCTGGCCCCGGTGGCAGACAGGGTGCGCAAGTCGCCGGCTGTCTCACTTCGAATCAGGCCGATCGACATGGCGAGGATACCCAGCGCCAGCAGGATGCCGAAGACGGTGGCCCAGTTGATGATCTCCGCCGAGGACGGCGCGCTGTTCTTGGTCTCGACAGCCATGCCCGACGTGGCGGCGGTCAGTTGGGCGCTCTTGATCTGGGCGGCGGTGAGCGGCTGCGAAGTCTGGATGAACCAGGCGGCGGCAGAAGAGCTGGCTTGCAGGCCCAACTGGCGGACGGCGTGCTCGGTGATGACCGTGTTGGGTGCCGACGTGCCCGACGGGAGCGCACTGACTGTCTGGATCACCGGATTGGCCAGGCACTCGCCGGTTGGGCAGGGAAAACTATCTGGCCCTGACTTCGCGAAGTAGTTGCCGTAGACGAGCTGCATGTCCGAGGTGGTGGGCAGCCCGGGGCGCATACTGAGGATGTCGGCGTTGGGGTCGATTGACGAAGCACTGATCCCGAAAGCGCGGAGCAGCGCCGGGGTGGCGATGTAGATCGGCCCATTCCAATTGCGCCCGGGAGCCGCGCGCTGGAGGTTGGCGCTGGTGGTGTCGAGCTCGGTGATATTGGTGGTACCGAGAGCGGTGGCAATCTCACGCGCATTGGCCACGGCCTGAGAGTTGCTTGGTGTCACGGTGCTGGCAGCACCCTGGTTGCCGGGTCCCCTCACGTCGTCCGGTCCACCGGCAGTGCTGACAACCAGCTGGTTCGAGGATAGGTTGGGCCCGGCATAGTCGAGGACGTTGGCGTACCGTCCGGCTGCGACCACGCAGATGACGACCGCGATCAGCACCCCGAGGCTGATGGCCGCCAGCGCCGAGGCCGAGCGAGCCCGGTAGCGGGACAGGTCGCGCAGCGCCAGGCGCACTGCGATCGGGGCACGGCGGCTGAATCTGCCCAGCACAACCAGGCAGAAGGGAGCCAGCAGGATCACCGCGGCGATGAGCACGACGAAGCCGAGAATGACCGGACCGCCGCTGCCCCCGTTGCTGCTGCCGCCGAGCGTGAACAGGAGGAACGCGACCACCAGGAGTATGACCCCGGGAACCGCCGAGCGGTGAACCTGCTTCGGCGGAGCCGGCCGGCCGGATAGGGCGGAGACGATAGGGAGCCGGGTGATTGCACGGGCCGGGCGCCAGGCGGCGAACAGCGTGGCCACCACCGCAAGGGCCATCGACACCCCGATCACCACCCAGGGGAGCTGGAACGTGCCGATCAGGTGATGGGCGTTCGACTCAAGCCGCGGTCGGTAGGCCAACCAGCCCACCAGGCCCAGCACCGCGCCGATCAGCGCCCCGACCACACCGACCGCCGCACCGTTCGCAAGCACCACCAATCTGATGTCCTGGTCGGTAGCCCCCACCGCGCCGAGCATCCCGATCGATCGCAGTCGGCGTTGGGCCAGCACGGTGAACCCGGCCACACCCACCAGGGCGATGAGGAGCATCCCAACCGTGTCCAATGCCAGCACGATGGTTTCCGGGTTGAGCGTGTTCGAAGACGGCGAGGGGGTGTGCACGCTGGGGCCGAAGGAGGCGTTGCTGGCCCCGGCGTCAAAGAGCACCGTCACCTGGGTGGGCGAGGTGACTTGTCCGGGTGCGACCAACGCGAATTCGTCCAGCAGGCTCTGCGGATTCTGGACGATGCCGACGACGCGCCTGGCTGTCCCCCCCTGGTGCCAAATGTCCCCGACCTTGAGGTTGAAGGCGGAGGCCAGGCCATCGGTCACCGCCACCTGGCCCGGGCCGGTGGGAAAGCTCCCCGAAACCAGCGAGAGCATCGACTGCCCATACGGCCCATGGGGACTCTGCGACCGGAGTTGATAGGTGCTGACCGAGCCGGGGATGGACAGGGTTTGGTTCTCGATGACGTCGACGTTGCCGAAGCGCTGCTGCAGCCCCTGGATGTCGGCGGTCAGGTGGGGATCGGATCCGGAGTAGGCGGCAAGATGGTCGGCGGTCCCGAACCCGGAGTTGGCCGGCGGCGGAGTGTCGGTGGCCACCGCCGATCCCACCACTGTTGCCGCCACCGCCACGATGATCAGCGCCAATATCAGCAACTGCTGGCGCCACTCCCGACGGAACAGCCGCCATGCCCATCGGACCATGGCCCGGCGGGCAGGGACCCCACCACTACCGCTTCGGGTTCCCACCTCGGCGGGCCGCTCCAATACCGCGGTGGTCATTGGTGGGGGACTGCAGTGAGGAGCGACTCGGGGCTGGGCGGCGGGGACGTCTGGTCCACCACCCGCCCGTCTCGCAGGAACACCACCCGGTCGGCCCACGATGCCAACTGGGCGTCGTGGGTCACCACGACGGCGGCAACCCCCCGGTGGCAGGCGGTACGGATGAGACGCATGACCGCCTCGCCGTTGACCGAGTCCAGGGCGCCAGAGGGCTCATCGGCCAGCAGCAACTGGCGCTCTCCGACCACCGCCCGGGCTATGGATACCCGTTGGCGTTCGCCACCGGAGAGCTCGTCGGGAAAATGGGACGCCCGATCGGCCAGCCCCAGCTCTTCGAGCGCGGCCATGCCGGCGGCCTGCGCCTTCTTGGCGGAGATCCCGTCGAGTTCCAGTGGTAGCGAGACGTTCTCGACCGCGCTCAGCCCGGCCAATAGGTTGTAGTCCTGGAACACGTAGCCGATGGTGCGGCGGCGTATCCGGGCCTGGTCGTTGCGGGGCATCTTCGAAAGGGAGGCCCCGCCAACCAGGACGTCGCCGCGCGTAGGCTTCTCGAGGCTCCCGGCGATGGTCAGCAGCGTGCTCTTCCCTGAACCGCTGGCTCCCATGACCGCCACCAGCGAACCGGCGTCGACCGACAGATTGACATCGGAGAGGGCCTGAACCTCGGTCGGTCCCTCGCCGTAGAACTTGGAGACGTATCGCATCTCAAGGAAACTCATCGCTTCACCTCAATTCTCCGGCGCAACTTCGGCATCGGAAATCCAGTTCCAGTGGGTCGGGGGGGATCGGACTCCGCTCGCTTGAGACGACCGTCGGCGGTGTCCAGCCATCGGACGACCGAATCGAGCCGGAAGAGCTCGGCATCGACCACCAGGGCGAAACTCACATCGAACTGCCCGTCGTCCTCCTTGAGCCGCGTCCATTGCTGCATGAGCTCGACCAGGTAGCGGCGATGCACCTGGATCACTTCGTGCACGTCGACCCCGGGCATCCGCAGGGCCACCAGCACCTTGATGACCAGGTCATCGCGAGGGGGTGAGCTCAGGTCGGGGGGTGTGCGGAGCCACCCGGTGAGCTCCGCGTGGCCCTCGGTAGTGATCCGGAACCCCTTCTGCGGTCCCTCGGCGGCGGCGGCGTCGTCGGACTCGACCAGTCCGTCCCGCTCGAGCCGCTGCAACGTCGTGTACACCTGGCCGACGTTCAGCGGCCACACCTCACCGGTCCTCTCCTCGAATTCGTGCCGGAGCTGGAGGCCGTACTTCGGACCCTCGCTCAGGAGGGCGAGCAGGGCGTGGCGCACACTCATCGGATGATCGCTTCGAGTAGCATACTGAGTATCCTACTCCGCCTTAAGGCGATTGCAAGGGGAAAATGCGAAAAATGGGGGAAGAGCTCCAGCCGGCGTTCGCACCACCAGTTTGAGGATGGACGGCGAGGGCGTCCATCAGGGATGACCCTGATATCGCCCGGATGTCATCCGGCGGCCGGGCCCTTATCCAATCTGCTTTGAGGATTGGAGCGCACCTGGCGGTCGAGGGCGGCAAGACGCCGATCCCACCGAGCGGTGATGTCGGCCATCCATCCGGCTGCCTCACTCATCGCCTCGGCGTGGACCCGGTAGCGCACGTCGCGGCCCTGGCGCTCGGGTACCAGCAGTCCGGCTCCAGCCAGGGTCGTCAGATGCTTGACCACCGCCTGGCGAGACATGGGATAGTCGGGCGCCAGCTCCGTCGCCGTCATTGGGCCGTCAGAAGACAGGCGATCGAGCAGCCGGCGCCGAGTGGGGTCGCCCAGCGCCGAGAAGACGGCGTCCTCGTCCGTCATCCAGTTAGGGCGCGACCAAGGCGGAGGCGGCCGCGGTCATGCACCAGGCGCCAGCCAACCGCGTGTCCCACCAAGTCCACGACGTTGACTGCCCGGCATCGGCCAAGGGGGACTCCACCCTAGACGGACCGGTGGAAGCCACCGAGCTCGCCCGCACGGCACTGTCCGTTTCGGGAACCCTCGCCGGCCGCTGGCTCCGCAGGGACTCTTCGGTGATCGTCAGCCGGGTCCCCTCATCGGCCGGCTCGAGGAGATAGGTCACTTCCGAGACGTCAGCGTCATCGTTCTCCGGCCACCACTGGAAGCAGAGCTGATGGGGAGCCACCACCGACTCCACGCGACCGGCTCGACGACCTTCGTCGTCGGTAAAGCGGATCTCACCCCCCGGGACGAGCTCCCACGCCGCGGTGGAACCGAACCAGGTGGCCATGGAGGACGGGTCGGTCAGGACCTCCCAGAGGTGGTCGATATCGACGGGAAAGGCGATCTGGCGATGGAACACGGCGGCCTCCTGGGGGTGAGCAGGGCTTAATGAGCAACTCCATAGTTGCACATGTCACCCGGCCCCGGTAATCTGCAACTAAATAGTTGCACGACCAGGAACGGTCATGCCTGGAGAGGAGAATCACGGTGAATCACAGGGCCAGCAGCTACATGGTGCCGACGGTGGTCGAACAGTCATCTCGAGGTGAGCGCGCCTTCGATATCTACTCTCGGCTGTTGAAGGACAGGATCGTGATGCTGAATACCGAGATCAATGATGACAGCGCGGGACTGCTGATCGCCCAGCTCCTTCACCTCGAAGCGGAGGATCCCGACAAGGACATTTCGCTGTACATCAATTCCCCCGGTGGGTCGGTGACGTCGACGTTGGGCATCTACGACACCATGCAGTTCGTCCATCCCGACGTCTCGACCATGTGTCTCGGGATGGCGGCGTCGGGGGCGGCTGTCCTGCTGGCCGGCGGGGCACCGGGCAAGCGGTTCGCTCTGCCGAACGCCCGGATACTCATTCATCAACCCCACGGCGGCGCCCAGGGCCAGTCCATCGACATCGAAAACCAGGCTCGGGAGATCGGGTATCTCCGAGGCCGACTCGAAGAGATCCTGGCCCGGCACTGCGGACAGCCCATCGAGCGTATCGCCAAGGACACCGACCGCGACTACATCGTCGGTGGATGTGATGCCGTTAGCTACGGGCTCATCGACGAGATCCTCGGACCGAGGGAATCACTGGTGCCGGGGCCCGCTCTCAGCGTCGGAGCCGCGACGGCGGGGAAATCCAAGTAGCCGTTCCGTGACGGGGTCCGGCCCTTCTCAGCTCCGCGTTTGCTGGGGTCCGAGGGCTCGTTCGGCGCGCATGACCCGGAGCCGATGGATGAAGAGGACAGCCACGGCCAGGACGACCAGGACGCCAGCCACGTACCCCGCGTAGCTGAAGCCTTTGAGCACCTTGTGGTAGCTGCTGCCCAGGCCATACCCCACACTTGTCAAGACCGCGCACCACACCGCGCAACCGATGACGGTGAAGGCCACGAACTTCGCCATCGCCATCTCGCCCAGACCGGCGGCGAACGAGACGAACGACCGGAGGAGCGGGATGAATCGACCGAACAGGACAACCGGCTCGCCCCGCCGGGCGAACCAGGCCTCGGCCCGGTCGAGATCCTTGTGCGTCAAAAGGACGTACTTTCCGACCCGATCCACCAGGGGCCGACCCCCGAAATACCCGATCAAATAGCCAGCCAGGGATCCCAGGACCTCGGCCAGCGTTGCCACCACGATGACCGCGATCAAGTTCAGGTGGTGTGGCTCATTGGCGATCTGCCCACTGGCAAGGACGCCCCCGAAGATGATGGCAACTTCCGCTCCGACCGGTAGGCCCATGGACGAGATGAAGCTGAGAACGAAGACGGCGAGGTACCCCCAGGTTTCAAGAAAATGCTCCATGTCGTACTCCTATCGATCCGAAGATCGACGAGTCGACCTGCGCTGATGTAGTTGGGGACTGAATCGGGATGGGGCGTAAGGAGGGGTTTGGCGGTCGATGATCTCGAAATTCGGGCATTGGTTCGTTGGGTATTGAGCCGCTCAGGGGGCGCCCTTCCTGGCGAGGAGATTTGTCCGCGAGCGGACTGAGTCGACCTTCCAGCATTAGCTGCAAGCGTACGGAATCTGTGATGGGAAGGCATCCACCTGAAGGATGATTTGGATGTTCGACCTGGGGATTAGGAGCTGGACGCGGTTGACATCGGAAGTCCCGCCGCCGCCTTCACGCGGTTTCACCAGAGAGGATGCGGGTACGTAGCACCCGTAGGCATCGACAAACCGACGCCTTTACGCCGGACCAGTAAAGCGAGACGAGCAAGGAGCATGCAGCAAATGAAGAACGTGTGGAAGGGTCTGGTCATCGGAGCCTTTACCGGCGCCGGTATCGGTTGGGTCCTGGACCTCCTCGACGGGGGAGCAAAGAAACTCGTAGCTGCTGAAGGTCGTGTGGAAGAGGCGGTGCAACAGCACGCTCCCCAGGTAGCCGCGAGGGTACGCCAGGGTGTCTCGGAGACGGTGAGCCGAGTTCAGGACGCCGACTTGCCTGAGCAACTCAGGGAAGTGGCTGACGCGACCAAGCGCAAGGTGGAGGTCCCAGAGAAGCTGAAGGGCGCCGCCGGTGCCACCAGGCAGAAGGTGGCGCGGGCGGCCAAACAGGGCAGCAGCGCTGCCACCTCTATCACATCCTGACCGCCCCTACGTTGGAGGCACTGGAGCCTCTGGAGGGAGGCGGGCATTTCGAGACCGGCTTTCTCGACGCCCAGTTTGAAGCCTGAAGATTGAAGGTCCGGTATTCGGGGTATGGCCCCGGCGTGAATCAACCGGCGTGCTTAGCGGGCAAAGAATGAAGACCCGAGAAGAGGATACGACAGCCGATCCCGTCGGCGGCATGGTGGCAGTCGGTCCCGAAGCCCTCATCCTCCCGACCGATGTCCAGAGCGAGCTCGGTGAGACCGACGGGTCATTGGGGACGTTGGGCCGCCCGTTCGATCGGCGCAGCCCATTCTTCGTGGGCCTGACCGGTGCGTTGGGTGTGGCGGTGGCGTACGTCACCTTCCGCGGCCTCGGCGACGTGGCCAGTGTCTTGATCATTGTCGGATTGGCCCTCTTCATCGCGGTCGGCCTGAACCCGATCATCGAAATGCTCGTTGCTCGGTCGCTGTCCCGGGGAGTGGCGGTTTCCATCGTCGTGCTCGGATTCGTACTCATCCTGGCCGCCTTTGTCGTGGTGGCGGTGCCACCGATCACCCACGAGTTCCACGTGCTGGTCACCAACTATCCCCGCTACAAGGCGGATCTGGTGGCAGGAAGAGGCTGGGCCGGCCGGCTGGTCGTCAAGCTCCATCTCACCGGGTACCTGAACGGTAAGTCCAAGCTCAAGGTCCCGGTGGCGGGAGGCCTGCTCGGAGCCGGCAAAGTTATCCTGTCGTTTGGCGTCGCGGCTGTCAGCGTCGTGGCCCTGACGATCTACTTCCTCATCGCGCTTCCCGGTGTGAAGAAACTGTGGCTTTCGCTGATCGTACGAAGCCGGCGTGAGCGGGTCAGTTTGCTCACGGAGGAGGTATTCGACCGGGTCGGGGGATTCATGCTGGGGAACCTGTTGACGTCGGTGATATCGGCAGTGGGTACCTACGTGTGGTTGATCATCTTCGGGGTTCCCTACGCACTCCTCCTGGCCCTCGTCGTCGCCATATTCGATCTCATACCGATGGTGGGGTCGACCATCGCCGGTGTCATCGTGTCCCTCGTAGCCCTGACCCGAGGCCTCCCCATCGCCATCGCCACCGCCGCTTTCTACATCGCCTACCGGTTTCTCGAGGATTACCTCCTGAACCCACGAGTGATGAAGCACACCGTCAAGGTTTCGCCGGGTCTGACCATCATCGCCACCCTCATCGGGGGCTCCCTGCTCGGGATCATCGGGGCGCTCATCGCTATCCCCGTGGCCGCCACGATCCATCTCCTCCTCGAAGAAGTGGCCTTCCCCCGACAGAATCAACGATGACGACGCCATTGCGCGCCGGCGTTCTGTTCGATGTGGACGGAACGCTGGCCGATACCAACTACCTCCACACGCTGGCTTGGGCCAGGGCATTCCGTCAGTCGGGCGAATGGGCTCCGATGAACGCCATCCATCGCCTGGTCGGAATGGGTGGGGACAATTTGATCCCGGAGCTGCTTGGCCACGACAGCCCCCCGGCGGCCGAAGCCCGCACGGCCTGCTACCGAGACCTCATTGACGAGGCTCGGGTGTTCCCCGGTGCCCGCGATCTGGTGGCCGCCGTCCACGATCGCGGCCTGGCAACGGTGCTGGCGACGTCGTCACCCTCGGATGAACTCGACATCCTCTTGGAACGCCTCGAGATCGACGAGTTCCTCGACGCAAAAACGACGGCTGACGACATCGAACGGTCCAAACCGTCGCCCGAAGTGTTTCTCACCGCCATGAAGAATGCCTCATTGGATCCGGCACGAACTCTGGCCATCGGAGACAGCATTTGGGACGTCGAAGCCGCTCGAGACGCAGGGATCGGCTGCATCGGCGTGGAGTCGGGAGGGTTCAGTCGACACGAATTGAGTGAAGCCGGCGCCCTTCACGTCTATCGAGACGCGAAGGAAATCCTCGACCAGCTCCTCACCACTCCGCTGGCGACGCTGTCCGGATCCGGCTGATTCACCGACCGGCCATTCCCAGCCGGCAGCCACCGGATCATGTACAAAGGGGGGATGCAGCCCCGAACCCGTGGACAGCGCCGTGCCCAGATCCGGAGGCGCCGATCGGTAGTCGGGTTGGTGACGTTGGTAATTATCGGGGCCATTCTCTACTTCGCCCTCTCGAGCGGGGGATCGGCTACCCCCTCTCGAACGGCAACCTCGACCACCGCCCCGTCCCAGGGGGGCGCCAAGAATTCGTCGACGTTGGCGCCCTCGCTGGAGGCGGGCAGCGAGCCGTGGCAACTGGCCGCCCCGCTGTCGAGGGAGACCGTCACCACTGATCACAACCAACTCCGGATTCTCGGCGGATTGGTCCCGTCCGGGGCGTCTGTCAGCACGGTGACGGCCCTGGATCCGTCGACCGGGACCTTCACCTCGTTGGGGTCCTTGGCCGCCGCTGTCCATGATGGCGCCGGAGCAACCATCGGGACATCATCGTTGGTGTTCGGAGGCGGGTCGCCGGACACCTTCGCGACGGTCCAGTCCTTCAACGCAACCACGGCTACACCGACTGCTCCCGGACACGGCCAGGTGGTCAGTCAGCTTCCTCAACCCCGATCCGATCTCACGGCGGTGTCGATTACCTCGAACGGAGCCCATCCCTCCACCACCTCCTACATCGTTGGCGGTTATGACGGCACCAACTATCTACCCTCGGTGCTGGCCACCAGCGACGGCGTCCATTTCACCGAGGCGGCCAAGCTCCCGGTGCCTGTCCGGTACCCGGCTACCGCGGCTCTGGATGGCAAGATCTATGCCTTCGGGGGTCAGAGCGGGGGGAATGGCTCGGCGGTCGTCGCCACCGACGCCATCCAAGAAATCGACCCGTCAACCCACTCGGCCAAGGCGGTGGGGAAGCTCCCGCAACCCTTGTACGGGGCCTCGGCCTTCGTGATCGACAACCACCTCTATGTGGCCGGGGGGCAGACCGGGTCCGGCCAGACGTTGACCCAGATGTACGAATTCGATGCCAACAGTCGCAAGGTGAGCGATGCCGGGCTCCTTCCTCAGGCGGTGGCCTTCGCCGGCTATGCCACCATCGGCACCGGCGCCTCGGCGGTCGGCTACCTGGTGGGCGGAGAGGTCGCCAGCCAGTCCGGACCCGATCAGGCTGGCTTCGCTACCGGCACCCTTCAGACGGTGATCTTCCTTCGACCCAGCCGATACGGCGGTCCCGTGGGTGGCCCGTCAGCCGGATCTCCCTACACGGGAAGCCTCCTCATCGCCGACCGGGGAAACGACCGGCTCCTGGTCATGGACCCGGCCCGGACGCTGCTCTGGCAGTATCCGTCGGTCACCGCGCCGCCTCCGCCCGGCGGTTTCTATTTTCCGGACGACGCCTTCTTCTTCCGGAATGGCACCGGCATCATCTCCAACCAGGAAGAGAACCACACGATCGTGGAGGTTGGCTACCCCTCGGGCAAACTCCTGTTCCAGTACGGCCACCCGGGGAGTCCGGGTAGTTCGGCCGGTTACCTCAATCAGCCCGATGACGCCTATCTGTTGAAGAGCGGGACGGTCACCGTCGCCGATGCCTTGAACGACCGGATCCTCTTCATCGCCCCCAACGGCACCGTCACCAACCAGATCGGGACCAACGGCGTCGCCGTGCATAATCCGCCCACCAGCATCGGCTACCCGAACGGGGACACCCCGCTTGCCAATGGCGACGTACTTGTCTCGGAGATCAATGGATCCTGGGTGACCGAGTACACCCAGGCCGGGCAGCTGGTGTGGACTATCCACCTACCCACCGTCAACTACCCGTCCGACCCTCAACAACTGGGGGCCAACCTCTACCTGATCGCCGACTACGACCCGCCGGCCGAAGGGCGAATTATCACCTTCACCCGGAGCGGCCAGATCGTCTGGACCTATGACGTGACTGCCGGTGGGGGAGCGCTCAAGAAGCCGTCGCTGGCTGAGCAGCTACCCAATGGACTGATCATGGTCAACGACGACTACCGAGACCGATTGCTCATCATTGACCCCAAGTACAACGCCATCGTGTGGCAATACGGGTTGACCGATACCGCCGGGACGTCGCTGGGGATGCTGAGCATTCCTGATGGCTTCGACCTGCTCCTGGCCAACGGGACCACGCCGACCCATCCACAAACTGGTTGACCGGGCGCCGCTCGGCGCTCAGCTGATGGACCCGATCGCAGCCATTGCTCCATCAGACCACCCCGTCGACGGCGGGATCCGGGAGACGGATTTGCCGTCGAAGACCCCTACGGCAACCGGTAGGCCGGAATTCACAGGAAGCCCACAGCGGAAGGAAAGCTGACTCTGCAGGTCCCCATGTCTAATGAAGCCAACAGACCAATGATCGCCCGGTGCCCGATCAAAGATCTCGACCGGCTTCTTACCGAAAGGTGACGACATGGAACGCCTGCCCGGCCACTACGGCCACAACCGTCAATCGGCGATACGGGTGCGGGACCGGGCGATGTCCCGGGTGCGAAGGGTAACGGCCGCGGTCGCCATCGCCGCCTCTGCCAGCGCCGTCGGGCTCGGCATCCTGGCCGCCACCGATACCACTGCCCACTCGTCATCGGCCGCGACTCCGAGCACCAGTGTGGGGACATCGGCCACCACCGCACCGGCTACCGCGGCGACCAGTACGGCGGGATCATCATCGGGTTCTTCAGGGGCAGCGGACCCGACCACCACGACGACCACACCCCGCTCCACCACTCCAACGACCCGACCGACCACGGTGTCGGGGCAATCGTGAGCGACACTCTGCTGGATGCGGCGCCGGGTTTGGCGACGGGCACCTATCCCATTGGCGTCCGCTCAATGAGGGCGATTGGCACGTCCGCGGTGGTTGCGGTCACCGCCGCCGAACGGACTGATGATGCGCTGGCCCTCCTGGCTGATGCTCTCCAGGCGATTGACGATGCCTGCAGCCGCTTTCGCTCCGATTCGGAGCTCCGGCAGGTGGAGCGGGTGAGCGGCGGGAAGCCGATTGCGGTGACTCCGCTGCTGTTCGACGCCCTCGAAGTTGCCTGCGTGATTGCCGTCAAGACTGCCGGCATCGTCGACCCCACCATCGGTTCAGCCCTCGCGGCGCTGGGCTATGACTGCGACTTCGACGAAATTGCCAGCGCGCCGCTTCCACCCGATTTTCGGGCCCAACCGGCCCCGGGTTGGTGGAAGATCGCACTCGATCCGGAGGCCCGAACGGTGGCCGTCCCCACTGGGGTTCATATTGACCTCGGGGCCACCGCCAAGGCGTTTGTCGCCGACCGATCCGCCCATCACATCGCCTCGGTGCTCGGGTGCGGGGTGCTGGTGAATTTGGGCGGCGATGTGGCCGTCGCCGGCCGCGCTCCCCGGGGAGGTTGGTCCGTCGGCATTGCCTCGGACTGCGCCCGGCCGGTCGATGCGGTCGACCAGGTGGTGACTGTGTTCGGCGGCGGTCTGGCCACCTCGGGAACCACCGCTCGTTCGTGGGTGCGCAACGGCCAAGTCATGCACCACATCGTTGACCCCTGGACCGGCGAAGCGGCCCCGGTGGTGTGGTCGCTGGCGTCGGTGATGGCACCGAGTTGCGTCGAAGCCAACGCCTGGAGCACCGCGGCGATCGTTTGGGGCCAGGATGCTGTCGGCAACCTGTCGGCCTCAGGGGTGCCAGCCCGTCTGGTCTCGGCCGACGGCGAGGTCGTCTTCCTCGGTGACTGGCCTAGCAAGGTCGTTGAGCGGGGTTACCACCCCCACCGTCGAGGATGGGTGGGGCAGTGATTGCCACTTCATCTACCACCCTGTGGTACACCACCCGGGCCACCGGCATCGTGGCTCTGGTGCTGCTGACCGCCACCTTGGTGCTCGGGATCCTCACCGCCGGAAGAGTGCGGTCCCGGTCCTGGCCCGCCTTCGCTCAAGCCGATCTTCACAAGCGGATCTCGTTGCTGGCCATGGTGTTCCTGGCCTTTCACGTGCTCACCTCGGTGCTGGATACCTATGTGAACGTGGGGTGGGCTGCCATCCTGGTGCCCTTCGCCTCCGCCTACCGGCCCGTTTGGACAGGCCTGGGAACAGTGGGCGTGGATCTGATGCTGGCGGTGGCGATTTCCAGTGCCCTCCGTCAACGAATACGTGCCCAGACCTGGCGCGCCATCCACTGGTTGGCCTACGGCAGCTGGCCGGTGGCCATGGCCCATTCGCTGGGCATGGGCACCGACGCCTCCAAGCTCTGGATGGACGGTTTGGCCGGAGCCTGTTCGCTCGCGGTCGTCGGATCGCTGACCTGGAGGATCGGTGATTACAAGAAAGGCAAGAGGCGGGCGTTCGAGGTTGGCTCTTTCACCCGAGCCGTGGTTGAGCGGCAGCCGGCGGCCCGGATCGAGGCATTGCCGGAACGATTAGCGGGTTCTGGATCCCACCGGGCGCATCCCTCCGGTCGATTGCTCGAGAAGGAGCGCTCATGAACGTGGCCCTCGCCCCCAGCGAACGGTTGCTGCTCGCCGGTCCCGGCAAGGTTGCCCCCCGGAATCTGGCTGGTCATGTCGCCACTCATGGAGTGTTGAACGTCCCCGCCGGTGACGACGGAGCTTGGAGTTCCGGGATCTTTCGAGCGGTGGCGGAATCGGGATTGCTCGGACGGGGTGGCGCCGGATTCCCGGCCGCCGCCAAGTGGGATGCCGTCCGTCGCACCTCGCGACGGCCGATGGTGGTCGTCAACGCCATGGAGGGTGAACCGGCCAGCGACAAGGACCGCGTCCTTCTCACCTTCGCACCTCATCTGGTGCTCGATGGGGCGGAGGTCGCGGCCGCGGTCATCGGGGCGCCCGAGATCGTGGTGTGTGTCGCCGACGACCGCGGGCCCGCCGCCAGCTCGATTGAAGACGCCATCGCCGAGCGAGCTCACGCCGGTGCGGGATTTCGTCGGATCTCGGTAGAGCGCCCACCCGGCCGGTATGTGACGGGCGAGGAATCGGCCCTGGTGGGCTGGCTCAACGATCGCCGGGCCTTCCCGCAGCAGCGGCTCGACAAGTCGATACCCCTCAAGGTGGGACGTCGTCCGGCGCTGGTGCACAATGCCGAGACCCTCTCCCAACTAGCGCTCATCGTCCGGCATGGTCCCGAGTGGTTTCGACAGTTGGGATCGGCAGAGGCGCCGGGCACCACGCTGGTCACCCTCACCGGTGCGGTCCGTTCCCCGGGGGTGATCGAGGTCGAACTGGGTACCCCGGTCGCCGACATCCTCGACCGAGCCGGTGTCCACACCGAGTTATCGGCGGCGCTGGTGGGTGGCTACGGCGGAGCCTGGTTGGGTGCCTCCCGGCTCGCCACCCCGTTGGCGCCGGGTCCGCTGGCCGACGCCGGCGCCACCTTCGGGGTCGGTGTCGTGGTCGCGCTCCCGGCCACGTCGTGCGGCATCGCCGAGACTGCTCGACTGGCCCGGTACCTGGCGGGAGAGAGTGCCGGCCAATGCGGGCCGTGTGTCTTCGGGCTCCCGGCCATCGCCACCGATCTCGAGCAATTGGCCGCCGGACGGGCCGACGCCGAGGTACTCGACCGCATTCAGGCCCGGGCGACAACCGTGGAGGGACGAGGGGGATGCCGCCTCCCGGACGGCGCTATCCGGATGATCCGGAGCGGGCTGACCGTCTTCGCCGACGATGTTGCGTCCCACCTGCGGGGTTACCCCTGCCCCGGTCACGCCCGTCCGACCGTCTTGACCTTCCCGCATGCAGCCACAACGAAGCGGAGCGTGGCATGACCCGACACCAATCGAGGGTCAGGCTCCGGGTAGATCCGGTGGCCTGTGACGCCTACGGCTACTGTGCCGAGCTCCTGCCGGAGCGGATCAGCCTGGATGAGTGGGGCTATCCGATTGTGGATGGCACGCCGGTTGACGGAGACCTGGTGGCCCTGGCCACCCGGGCCGCCGCCGAATGCCCCCGACGGGCGATCCTCCTCGAAGCGGTCATAACCTCTCGTAGGACTTAGCCTTCGGGTGGCCCGCGCTAGGGCTGGAAAGCCGCCGGCAGTCCGGGCCATAGGGTGAGTGGATGGCCGTCGAGGGTGGCAGGGCGGAATCGGTCGACGCCGGGCGCGGGGCGATTCCAACCGGTGCCATCCGGCTCCTCCGGGCCCTGTCGGCGGTGCCCGGGAGGCGTCACGACGCGCTAGCGGTGGTCAACGGCTTGTTCGGCGACACCCTCGCCGAACAGGGGTCGAGTTTCGCCGTCCCCATGACATTCCGGTCGGGTGCGGTCGAGGTCCCCATCGACCGCCCTGGCCTCATGGGGGCGTTTCCCCACCCGACGGGCCGGATTGCCCTCCTCGTCCACGGGTTGATGTCGACCGAGTCAGTGTGGGGCTTTCCCGGAGATCCCAGCACCACCTACGGCAGCCTCCTCGCCCGCGACCATGGTGTCACTCCGATTTCACTGCGCTATAACACCGGTCGACACGTCTCCACCAATGGACGAGAACTGGCTCAGATGCTTCATCAGCTGGCTGCGGCCTGGCCCGTTCCCGTCCGTGAGTTGACGCTGGTTGGGCACAGCATGGGTGGTCTGGTGATCAGATCCGCCTGCCACTATGCATCCGCCACCCGGCCTTGGCAGGACTATGCCCATTTCCGACGATCGTGGGCGGCGAAAGTCAGACGAGTGGTGCTCCTCGGTGTCCCGAACACCGGGTCACCGCTGGAGTCACTCGCCAATCTCACCAGCGCCGCGCTCTGGTCGGTTCCGATCCCCGCCACCCGTTTGATCGGACTCGGACTTGACGCTCGGAGCGCGGGGATCAGAGACCTCAGGTTCGGTTCCATCACCGACGAGGATTGGTTGGAGAAGGACCCCGACGCCCGAGATCGACCGCTTCCGCATCGGGTCGAAACCCTTCGCCACGCGACCTACCTGGCCATCGCCGGAGGTGTCACGACCGACCCCGAGCATCCCCTGACCCGACTGTTCGGCGACGTGTTCGTCACCCCATCGAGCGCGGCGGGCACCATCAGCCAAGCCGCCGGTCAGGGGTTATTCCCGGGTTCGACGCTACGGGTGTTCCCCAAGATGAATCACGTTGCCCTCGCCCATCGACCCGAGGTCTACGCCGAGATCGATCGCTGGTGGACCTGACTCCACCCGGCCGTCGGGCAACGGACCTGGGCGGGGTCCGATCGAAATATCAGCAATTCGCCGGGGCAGACGCGATTCTCCGCCCACTGACTGATTCGGGGCACACTTGGGACGATCCTCGCTGTCGCCGGCAAGGGTTCTGCTCACAACCAAGGAGGGCCGCAGTTATGCATGTTCCCAACATCGTCGCCATGGTGAAGGCCGCCGCCCGCCGACATCCTTCCCGAATCGACAGGCACCAACGGATGCACCGGCTGACTGCAGCCTGGCCGTCGTGGCCCTGTTGGCGGTGACGGGCGTGGCCGTCTCCAGCTCTGGCTGGTCGACACCGGGAACCACTCAACTTGCGGCCAAGAATGTGGTGGCGAGAGCGTCGGTGACAACCGGGAATGGCTACTGGCTGGTCACTGCTACCGGGCAGGTCTACGCCTACGGCGGCGCCGCCTACTTCGGGGGAATGAACGGCCAGCCGCTCAACAAACCCATCATCGGTATCTCTTCCAGCCCGGACGGTAATGGCTACTGGCTGTTCGGTGCAGATGGCGGGGTGTTCGCCTTCGGGGACGCCAGCTTCTTTGGGTCGCAGGGCGCGACCGGGACGGCCGCCCCGGTCGTGGCTGGGGCGATCCAGGGAGCCTCCAGCGCGGCCGGTCCGTCCGGCGGGACCGACGGGAGCTACCGGGGCCACTGGACCGACCGGACCGACCGGACCGACCGGACCGGCTGGATCTGCCGGAACCAACGGCTCTGCCGGTCCCCCGGGCCCTCCCGGGCCGCCGGGGGCGCCGGCCAACCGGGCTACGCCGACGTCTACAGCCTTGGCGCCCAGGTGGTGGCGATAGAAGCTCCGGTTGCGTTTGACTCCAACGGGCCACTCTCCGGGTTCACCCACACGGCCGGCAACTCCGGTATCGGGGTGGTGGCCGGCGGTACCTACCTGGTCAAGGTCTCGGTGTCCGGGGTCGAACCCAGCCAATTCGCGCTGTTCGACAACGGAGCCCCAATCCCCGGGACCACGTTCAAGTCAGGGGCCGGAACCCAACAGAACGACGGTCAGGCCATCGTGACGTTGGCCGCGGGGGATGTGCTGACGTTGGTCAACCACTCTTCGGGCCGCCGCCGTCGGCCTGCAAACCTTGGCGGGGGGCACCCAGACCAATGTCAACGCCTTCATCGTCATCCAGCAGGTCGCCTGAACTGCCGGGGGCAGGTGTCCCGGCGCCGCGCTTACGAATAGCGGGTAGACCGCGTCCCGGGGGGATTGTGGAGGCCGGGAACTGCGTCGGGGTTCTCGACGCAGACCTCGCACTCCAGTCCATCAGGGTCCCGGAAGAAGATGCTCAGCATGGTTCCGAAGTCGGTGACGAAGTCATCGGCGGCCCCTCGGGCCATGAGCCGGTCCCGGATGGCCTCGAACGCCTCGATCGACGCCGCCTGCACCGCGAGATGGTCGATACGTCCCCGGCCGAACATCGGAGTCTGGCGGTCGGCTTCGGTATTGCCCTCGATCTGGAATACATTCAATTCGGACCAGTCACCGATCTTGATGATCGAGAGCCGTGGCCCTTGCCCGTCGGGAAACTCCGAGCCGTCACGGAGGATCTCCGCCTCGAACACCTCCTCATAGAACCCCTTCAATCGGTTGGCATCGTTGGTGATGATGGCGACATGGTTGAGGCCCTTCAGGAGCACGACGAGTTCCTCCTCGGGTGGTCGGAACCTCCAATGTAGATCGGTGCGCCTCCGGTCCACGCCGGGTTCGGCCGGCGACACAGGGCCTAGAGTCGTGGTCACTGTCCAGCCAAGAGAGGGGGAGGGGAGTGGTCGAAGGGAATGACTGGGACGACGTGGCCGGATTGTCGGCTCCGGCTCGACGAGCCCTCACCAATGCGGGGTACACCAGATTGGTAGAGCTTGCCGGCGCCAACGAGCGAGAGATCAAGCAATTGCATGGCATGGGCCCAAAGACCTTCGAAGCCCTCCGGCGCCGTCTCGCGGAGCAAGGTTTGGCCTTTGTCGCCCCGGCTTGAGCCAGGCAGCCCCTACCGGGTGGCGGTTGTGTTGGGCGGATGTCGAGAATCGGGTCATGGCGTCGACATCTAGGTGAGCGGCGTCACCGGGACGCAGCCAGTTGAGGAAAGGCGAGCTATGCGATACATGCTGTTGCAGAATTACGGAGGGGTCGAGTCGGACTGCGAGCCGATGACCGAGTGGACCCCAGGGGAAGTCAAGGCTCACATCGAGTTCCAGCAGACGATGAACCAGGAGCTCATGGAGCGTGGCGAGTTGGTCGACGCCCAAGGGCTGGCTGGACCGGAGGTGGCCAAGTTTGTGGTCTCCGACGGGGCGGGCACCCCGGTGGTCACCGATGGCCCATTTCCAGAGTCGAAGGAGCTGATCGCCGGATACCGGCTGGTGGACGTGGAGACGGTTGCCCGAGCTTTGGAGATCGCCGCCCAAGCCTCGGCGGCCCCCGGCCAGCATGGATTGCCGATCCGCCAGCGCATCGAGGTGCGCGAGGTATTGAGCGCCCCCGATCCCGAGGTGTGACCTCCCCCGGAAGCACCGAGGGCCTGCTGCGGGCGTTGGCGCCGCAGGTCCTTGGTGCGACGGTCCGCCGGTACGGCAACTTTGCCGATGCCGAGGACGCCGTCCAGGAGGCGCTGGCGACTGCCGTCACCGCCTGGCCCACCGATGGGATGCCCGAGAACCCGCTCGGATGGCTCATCCGGGTTGCCTCGCGGCGAATGGTCGACCAGTTTCGCCGGGACGCCAACCGTCGGCAGCGGGAGGACCTCGCCGCCTCCTGGTCGATGGGCGGGCCCGATCCGGCCACCGGGCGCGACGACAACATGATCCTCATGTTCATGTGCTGTCACCCGCTCCTGTCGCCGGCATCGGCCATCGCCCTGACCCTCCGAGCAGTGGGCGGCCTCACCACCCGGGAGATCGCCGCCGCCTTCCTGGTCCCCGAATCGACCATGGCCCAGCGGATTAGTCGAGCCAAGGCCAAGGTCAAAGGGTCAAAGACCCCTTTCGAGCTGCCATCACCTGATGAGCAGGCCGAGCGCCTCCGTTCCGTACTCCACGTCCTCTACCTGCTCTTCAACGAGGGCTATGCCACCAGCAGTGGGCCCGATCTCTCCCGCACCGATCTCTCCGGCGAAGCCATCCGGCTGGCCCGGATCGTGCGTGGCGCACGGCCCGACGACCCCGAGGTGGCCGGTCTCCTGGCCCTCATGTTGCTCACCGATGCCCGACGTCCGGCTCGGACTCGGGCCGACGGCGAGCTGGTTCCCCTCGCCGAGCAGGACCGCAGCCGCTGGGACCGGAGTCTGATTGCTGAGGGCGTCACTCTCATCACCGCTGCCCTCCAGAGGGGGAAGGTGGGCGAGTACCAGCTGCAGGCCGCTATTGCCGCCGTCCACGACCAGGCAGCCCGGCACGCCGACACCGACTGGGCAGAGATCCTGGCTCTCTATGGCCTCCTCGAACGGATGACCGCCAATCCGATGGTGACGTTGAACCGGGCGGTGGCTGCCGCCATGGCCGATGGGGCCGACGCCGGACTGGCGCTGCTCGACGGTCTCGGCGCTCGACTCGGCGACCACCATCGCCTCCATGCCGTGCGCGGCCACCTCCTCGAGATGGCTGGTGATGCCAAGGGAGCCCTGATCGAGTTTCGGTCTGCGGCCGCCCTCGCCACCAACCTCCGCGAACAGCACTACCTCACCACCGAGGCGGCCCGATTGGCAACCGAGCTCGCCGCCGGTTGAAAGGCGAGATGGATTCGTCCCCAGCCGCAGCCACCATCCCACCCGCACCGCTGGTGCACCTCGTCGGCGGTACCCTGGCGAAATGCGACCCCTTCGGTACTCCATCAACGTCACATTGGACGGGTGCTGCGATCATCGTGCAATCCCTGCGGACGAAGACTTGCATCGTCACGCGTCCGAGAACCTCAAGCAGGCCGATGCCCTTCTCTTTGGCCGGGTGACCTACGAAATGATGGAGTCAGCGTGGCGGCCGCCGGCGCCCACGGAAGCGAGACCTGACTGGATGGAACCCTTCGCCCTGACGATCAACGCGGCAAAGAAGTACGTCGTGTCGAGCACCCTCGAGCAGGTCGATTGGAACGCGGAACTCGTGGGCGGGGATCTGGGCGAGGTCGTTCAGCAACTCAAGCGGGAGCCGGGCAACGGACTGCTGGCGGGAGGGGTGAAACTGCCACTGGCGTTGACGGAGCTGGGACTGATCGATGAGTACGAGTTCGTGGTGCAGCCCAGGCTCGCGGGCCACGGGCCCGCATTGTTCGCCGGGCTATCGAAGCATGTCGACTTGAAACTGGTGAGCCAGCTGGAGTTCAGGTCGGGGGCGGTGGCGATGCGCTACGAGCCGAGGAGGTAGCCATCGGGCTGGCGAGTCCGAGCCGGCCGCATCCTGGAGCCCGATTCGCGGCTCACCATGACCGATCAGGGCTCAAACAACACCACTAGACCGAGCCCCCGCCGTTCCACCGCGGGACCGTGACGATGAAGCGGGAGCCACCTTCGGCCGTAATGGGAGATTCCGCCCGAACCGCGGCCCCCATGGTGGTCGCAATCTCCGCGACGATGGCCAAGCCGAGCCCGGAGCCGATCTTGCGATTTGGTCCGCGGTCCGCCTGGTAGAACCGATCGAATACCTTCGGGAGGTCGTCGGGCGCAATCCCCGGCCCGTCATCTTGGACGGTGATGCTCTGTCCGGACGGCAGCCGGGGGTCGGCCGAATCCGACAGTGAGACGGTGATGGTGGAACGGGCGTAGGTAAACGCGTTCTCGATGAGATTGGCCATGAGCTGAGCCAACCGGTCAGGGTCAGCTGACATTGGCGTTGCCCCGTTGTGGGGCGAGTTCACCACCAGGTCCAAGCCGGTCCGCTCGGCCAGGGGTCGGAAGCCATTGGCGGCCATGGTCACCACTTCGGCACCGTCAGTGGGGCGGATCTGCATCGACAGCTGTCTCGTCTCCAGCTTGGCCAAGTCGAGCAAGTCACCCACCAGGCGCTCCAGCCGGCGGGACTCGGCGATGATCACCTCGGCGGCTTGGGAGGTGTCGGCGATAGCCCCATCCTGGATGGCTTCGGCGAAACCCCGGATCGACGTCAACGGCGTGCGCAGATCGTGGGACACGGAGAGCAACAACAGACGCTCCCGATTCCGACCGTCGGCCAGGCTCTGGGCCATGGCATTGATCGAATGAGCCAGGGAGGAGAACTCTTCGTAGTCGCGCTCCCTTACCGACACCCGGCTCTGAAGATCGCCGGAGGCAATTTGCCCGGTGACTTTCATCGCTTCAATGAGTGGCCGGGACATCCGCCGGCTCATCTGCCACGCCACCAATGCTGCGATCAGGAGTGTGGCTCCGCCGGCCAGGATGAAGTAGCTCCAACTCGGCCCCAGGTTTCCGGCTTGACGAGTGAGAAGAATGACGAGCTGACCCTGGACGTGGATCCGGGCTCGATCCTGGGGAGTCAAGGTCACCGGCGCGGCGGCATAGACAAGCGATCCGCTCCGACCGGAAAGGGTCTGGCCGTCCAGAAGGAGAGTGGTGTTGAGATCGGCGCGAGTCACCCCCGCCGGGAGCTGGGAGGTCACCTGTCCTTGAGGATTGATGGTCACAATCCTGGCGTCCTCCAAGTTCAGGACCCGCCGGATGTCCCGGAGCACGACCAACGACTGGGTGCGGCTGGCGGTCGTGGTGAGGGACTTGGCCTCTGCCACCAGCTGCTGGGTCGCCTGCTGGCGGGCAGAATTTCTGCTCAGCACCAGGCTGCCGGCGCCAGCCACCAGTAGCACGCCGGCCACCAGGCCCACCAGGGCGATCATCAGCCGTCGGCGCACGTGAACCCTCCGATCATCGCCGGGCCGCCTTCATCCCAACCGGTAGCCAACGCCCCACACCGTGGCCAAGGGAAGTGACTCGCCCAACTTCTTTCGCAGCTGGGCGACGTGGACATCAACGGTCCGTTCGTCTCCGTACCAGCCGGCCCCCCAAACGGCATCGAGCAATTGCTGGCGGCTCAATGCCAGTCCAATGTTGTGGAACAAGAAGGCGAGGAGGTCGAACTCCCGAGTCGTCAGCGCCACCACGGTACCGGCCTGGACTATCTCCCTCCGGCCCAGGTCGATCTCCAGATCGCCGAGCGAAATGGTCTCGGGGAGGCGAGGGGCTTGTCCAGTCCGGCGGAGGATCGCCCGGACCCGGGCCACTAGCTCGCGAGGGGAAAATGGCTTGATCAAATAATCGTCAGCACCGAGCTCGAGGCCGAGGATTCGATCCACCTCATCGTCTCGGGCGGTGAGGAAGAGCACCGGGATATTTTCCTTGGCCCGGATCTCCCTACACACGTCGAAGCCATTCCGCCTGCCCGGAAGACCGACATCGAGGATGACGAAGACGGGAGGCTCCTGGGCGATAAGGGCAAGACCCTCATCCCCGTTTCGAGCCAACAGCACTCGGAAGCCGTCCTTTCGCAGGTACAGGTCGACCAGGTCGGCTATGTGGGGGTCGTCCTCGATGACCACGACGGTGCCGGTTGGATCGCTCACCGGACCAGCCTGACACCGAAAGACCGGAGTGGTGGCTCCAGGGGCCGATCCCTAACAGAATCCTCATCTTTGCCCTACAGAAGCATCACGCCTGTTTACGAGGATGCATGGATCGGACGAATACGAAGGAGCTGGCATGGCGAAGAGAAACGCAGTGTTGCTGGGCGCAATGGTATTGGCCTCGGTGGCGGCGGTACCCGCCGCCTGTGTCTCTGCCGGGGCAGTGACTCCGTCAACCGCGGCTCCGTCGACCGCGGCTCCGTCCACTCAGAGCTTGGGGTCGATCCAGAGTGAAGCGGCTGCCGCCATCACCGCTCGGGTGAACGATCTCAACGCGGCCATTGGGAAGGTGAATGCTGACACCAAACTCGGGAGCGGTGCTCCGGCCCTGGTGACCTACTTGCAAAAGGACATTCCCGGACTTCAGCAGCTTGGCCAGAAGATCGCCGGAGATTCGACTGCGGCCGACGCAAAGACCGACGCCGCCACCATCTTCACCGACTATCGGGTGCTGGCTCTGGTGATCCCCGCCGCTCGATTGGCGGCAGCTAGCGACCAGATCGAATCCAATGCCATTCCCAAGCTGACTGCCGCAGCCACCCAGGCGGCCGGTTACGAGAACTCGACCAATCAGGCGACGCGCGCGCCCCTCCGGGCCGACCTCAACAGCCAAATCGCCTCGGCGACCACGTCGGTGTCGGGAGTTGCCACCACCGTCCTCGGCTACAGCCCGGCGCAGTGGAACGCCAATCAGAAGCTGTTGGGTACTTCCAAGGCGTCGGTCAGCTCCGCCCAGTCCGCGGTCAAGAAAGCCGTGTCAGATCTGCAACAGATCCGGACCGCGGTGAAGGCAGGAACGTAGGACTCCAGCCCTCTGGTCAACCATGGTGGAACCCACCGGTCATGAGCCACCGGCCGACCTCCGGGACCGTCACGAACGCCAAGATGAGCCCCAGGGCCAGGCTGGCGGCGATCGACCACTGACGGAAACCCGCCCCGCTCACCTGCCGCCGCGTTCGGCGCATCCAGTCCCGGGGAGCCAGCCGGGTGGTATCGAGAAGGTGCCCCAGCACGTGGATGACCATGGCCGCGATCCATACGATGAAGCTGGCCTTGTGCAACAACAACATCCGCGCATGCCAAGCCGGCGGCGTGAGCAGCAGAGCGATCCCCGAGGCGAAAACGATCAACGTCAAAGCCACCAGCACCGGCCCGAGCAGGCGGAGCACCACCGGGGGCGGCCCCTTGCGCCGATACTCCGGAGACCCAAGGTAGTAGCGAGCGAACCGCCAGGTGGTACTACCCATCTTGAGCACCACCGGGGGCACCAGCAACATGCCAATGAAGACATGGGGGGTGAGCAGCGGGCGGATGCGCAGAATCGTGACACCTTCGGCGGCCAGCAGCACGAAGAGGACCACCGCCACCGAGGCGGTGAGCCGGGCATTCGATTCGACGCCGTTTTGTGGACGCCGGTGGAGGCGGCGGGGCGGTTGGGTATCAGAGGGAGCCAGCTCGGTCACCGCGCCGGGTCCTTCTCTCGGCGGGCGGATGACTGACGCCGCTCGACCAGGTGGAGCGCCAGCCGGGGGCACGAATTGACTGCCCGTTGGGCATGGTCTTCCAGTTGAGCGGGGATGTCCTCATTGTTGACGATTGGGAAGCCCCACGGGTCCATCCTCACCCGTTCGGGGAAGAGTTCGGCGCAGACACCGTGGCCATCGCACATGATGGGGTCGACCACCATCGTCAGTTTTCGCCTCACCATCGGCCGGTACCCGCCCTCTGGGTGGTGTCCGGCCGGGGGCACGGCAGGACGGCTCGGGCGTTGGTCAGGTCACACGGCCGTCCGCCAAGATGGGCGGCCACCTCGCCTTTGAACACCGTCAGGGCGCTGCGCACGAAACGGGTGACTCCGTCGGGATGACGGCAGGCTCCTCGGCCGTCGGCCAGGTCGCATACATCCAGGATGGAACGAGGGCCACCGGTGAGGGCTGCCGGTCGGAAGGCGAGGGCCTGGGTCATCTCCGCCAGTCCGGCCAATCCGTGGATGCACGGCCCGCACTGGCCGGCCGCCTGGTCATTCATGTACCGGACGACTCGGGCCGTCTCGACCAGCGGACACACCGAGCGGGGAAGCAGGGCGATCACCCCGGCACCCAGTGACGCCTTTGCCTGTCGAGCCGCCGGCTCGGAGAGGGGAAGCTCCATCAGTGTCGACATGGTGATCCAGCCTCCGCCGTACCCTCCCAGGAGGGCCCCGAGGTAATTGTCGGCTTCGGCGGGCGAAAGATCGAGGACATCCCGCAGGGGCATCCCGAGCGGGGCTTCCATCACCAGCGGGGAAGGCCATCTCCCGGTCACCGTCACCAGCATGGTGCCCGGCGATTTTTCGGTCCCGAGTGCTCGGTACCAGGCCGGGCCGAACCGGGCGATGAGGGCGACATGGGCGAGGGTCTCGACATTTTGCACCAGCGTGGGACGGTTGTTGACTCCGCGGACGCGGATCGGTTCGACGCCTATGAACGAGGGCACTGCCTCCCTTCGCCCATTGAGGACGTTCACTACCGACGACTCCTGGCCGGCGATGAACCGGTCCGGGGCGGCGATCACCTGTATCTCGATGGGGTCGAGACCGAGGTGGCGGCGAGCGTCGACTGCCGACTCCACCTCTCGCACCAGCCGGGCGGGTACGTACATCACCGCTTGGGACGCCTCGAGGGCGGCGGCGGCCAAGGACAATCCGTCGAGTACCAGGTGGGGGAGCCGGGTGAGGAGAAGGGCGTCCTTGCCGCTGGCCGGCTCACCCTCAGCCCCGTTCGCCACCACCACCGGCCGAGAGAATCGCCCGTGGCGTATGGAGGCCCATTTGGTCGCCACCGGGAACCAGGCGCCGCCGTGGCCGGCCAGCCCGCTGGCACTGAGTTTGTCGACCAGGTCGGCGCCCGCCGACGACACCGGCGCCCTCCCCCAGCGGGCCAGGTGGGCTTCCAGGCTGACGGGGGAGCCTTCGGGGCTGAGCCCGCCGAGCACCCGAGGGAGGGCGGTCGCCTCGGGGGCCGGACCCGGTCTCGCCGCCACCGGGGTCCTCATTGCCCGCTCCCGGCGGAAGACCCCGAAACGGTCCCCGTCACCGTCCCTTGGGCCTGATCAAGGTTCAGTTGCAGGGTCAGGTCCATCGAGCCGCTGGCTCCACCCACCGTCGCGCCGATGGTGGAACCCTGCAGGGTCGTTACTTTGCCGGTCTCCGAGCCCCAGGTGACCTGGCTGGACGACATGGAAACGCCACCGTTGACGGAGGTGCCGTTGAGCTTGACCACCAGCGGCGAGCTGCTGGCGCCGGAGGAGGTCAGGGTCAGGACCACCGAGACCTGACCATTCTGGTCGGGGGTGGACGTCTGATACGTCCCCTGTACCGATTGGTTGAATGGGGGGGAAGGAGGTCCGCCGGATGACGGGGGCGCGGTGGTCGTCGTCCCTGACGAGGACTGGAATCCGGCGTTGATTTCCGCCAGCACCGCCGGTGACGTACCGGCACGGTGTGACCAGCCGGAGCGGAGCGGGCCGGAAAGCGCCACCACCCCGATGCCGACCAGGGTCACCGCTCCCACCACCGCGGCAGCGATTCGTCGTTGCGGTGAGGTACCCCGACCGGTGACCAGGCGCCAACCGATCGCGGCGACCACCAACGCCACGCAGAGGCCGGTGATGATCAGAGCCAGCGACAGGCGGGCGTCGGTGCCGGAGCCGAGACCGTGCAGCAGGGCAATCGGCCAGCACACATAGGCCAGCCAGTGCACGTTCCGCCAGGCTCGGGTGCCGATCCGCCTCCGAAGTCCGCTGGTGATCGCCACCGCCAGCAGCATGTCGAACGCCAGCGCCCCGAAGCCGACCCAGAGTGGGCGGTAAGGAGTCCGGAAGGGGATCACCGCGTCGAGGTACCCGATGGGAACGTAACCGTCGGCGACGGTGGTGACGACGTGCAACCCGACCAGCACCAGGCAGAACAAAGAGAGATTGCGGTGCACCGCCTGGGAGAGGAATCTCGGCCATCGTTCCGTCGTCCATCCCACCGAAGCCACCACCCCGAGGACAACGGTGGCAGAGAGGAGGACGAGCGACACCAGCCCCGTGGCGCGGGTCAAATACCAAAGCGCGGTAGAGCCTTGGCCGACGGCGGCCACCATCGGCATCACCATCTGGCTGGGTGGGCAACCGTCGTCTGGGGGTCGACGGGCCAATCGGCCAGGCACGAGACCTTGCCATCCCACTCCACCAGTCGTGACGGGAGACTCCGGGCTGCCAGCCAGGAGAGAGCGTCCGGTCCCTTCACCATGGCCGCGGTAGAGGCGGTGTTGGCATCAACGCAGGATGCCGCCGCCACCGAGACGGTACGCCAGATGGGCTTGACCGGCAGGCCGGTCGAAGGGTCGAGGATGTGGTGCACCAGACGGCCGCCCAGCCGCCATTGGCGAACGGCGATCCCCGAAGTGGCAAGGCCGCCGGAACGGATGGCGACCGCCCCACCGGTCGGCAACCCCCCCGCGATGTCACCCAGTCCGATCCGGAACCCGCCGGATGGGGGTGGACCCGACACCGCGATGTCACCGCCCAATGACACCAGGACACCACAGCCGAGTTGGTTGAACACCCGGACCGCGGCCCGGTCCGCCGACCATGCCTTGGCGGTGGCGCCGAGGTCCAGTTGGGTCCCCGTCGGGATTCGGACGGTGCTGTTGGAGACATCCAGCTCGATGGACTTCCACCCCGGCACCGGAGCGGGCTCCGGGAGACACCCGGTCGCCCCGTCGATGATGTCGGCGAAGTCCCGGTCGTAGCCGAGTCGGTTCATGGCCCCCCCAACGGTCGGATCCACCGCGCCGTCGGTGGCTTCGGCCGCCTGGAGGGAAACGACCAGGAGTTCGAAGAGGTCCGGGCTCACCACCACCGCTCGTCCGCAGGCGGTTTGGAGTTGGCTTACCTCCGAGTCCACCCGAAACCGGCTGGCGACCTGGTCGATGTGTTCGAGCTCGGACCGAAGGACCGAGGCAGCCGCGACCAAGCAACCCGGGTCGGTCACGACCAACTCGGCCATGGTGCCCAACGCCGGAATCCGGTAGACGACCTCACCGTCGAGGGTGCTCGTGCCAGCCACTGGCGTCAACTGGCGCCGGTGGTGACGTGGACCCGTCGCGGCGTGGTGGTCGGCGGGCTGACCGGCGCGGCCGGAACGGGCTGTGGGGTTGATGCCCCTGATGAGCCGGCGACCGACGGCGAAGTGGTCGGGGGGGCCGGATTCTGACCGGCCGGGGTCGTGGTGGCGGGGGTGGAGGTGGAGGCGTGGCCGGGCAACGCCCGGCTGACGTAGAGCCCGAGGATCCCGACCGAGGCGACTGTCGCCACCGCAACGCGCCGGGTGACCTTGCCGACCCGGTGCAAGGCCAGATCACGCCGATTGTTTGCGCCTCGAACGCCGGCAGGTTCGTACCCGGTAGGTGCCATCCATCCAGGCTACGAAGCCACCCTGAAGATCACATGACGCGAAGGTGAGATTCAGATAAGAAAGCCGGTCAGCTCGGGGACGACTGATGTTGGAGGGCCGGATCGGAGACGCCGGCGGTCGGTGCCTTGACCTGGGGATTTCGGCGTATCCGGGGAAAGCGCGAGCGAGGCCGGCTCCCTCGCTGGCCCCCGCTGCTGTGCCACGACACCTCCATCCGTGCCCCGCCCAGTGGCGCGGTGCCGATCGACCAGTTGCCTCCGGTGGCCCGCACCACCGAATCGGCGATGGCCAAGCCCAGGCCGGTTCCACCCGGGGCGTCGATTCCCCGGTGGAAGCGGTCAAAGACCAGCTCTCGTTGTTCCGGGGATATTCCCGGGCCGGAGTCGTCGACATCCAGGAAGATCCGGGCTCCGGTGGTGCGGACACCGACGGTCACCACACCCCGGTGATCGGCATACCGGCAGGCATTGTCGACCAGCACGCCGATCAACCGGTCGATCCAGGTCGGATCGGTGGTGAGGACCGCCGGCCCCCGGCCCTCGCGCTGAAAACCCAGCGTGACCTGGCGCGCGGTCGCCACCGCCTGAAACCGCTCGACGCAGGCCTCCGCCACCACCGCCACGTCCACCTCGGCGCTCGCCATGGCGTGGGGCCGATCCCCATCGAGCCGAGCCAGCCACAGCAGATCGTCCACGATGCTTCGGAGGCGTCTCCCTTCACCGCCAACTCGCTCGAGTACCCCCCGATAGGCGTCAATGTCGCGCGGACGGCTCAGCGCCAGGTCGACTTCGGCCTCGATCACGCTCAGCGGCGTTCGCAATTCGTGGGAGGCGTCGGCGGTGAATTCGGTCTGCCGCCGACGGATCACCTCGAGGGGGGCCGAGGCCCGGAGCCCGATCGCCCACGCCCCCAGAAAGACGAGGACCAGGACCACGCCGGCCAGGATCACTTCGGGGATGAGCAGGGTGTTCTGTACCCTCCGGATCTGTCCGATGCTGGCCCCGGCCACCAGCCAGCCGGTCCCCGACTTGGTGGCTTCAAACCGGAAGGAGGTCCCTCCGGTCTCGATGGTGGTGGCACCAGCCGTCCACTGCCGGGTCGGGAGCTGGGGTCCTCCCGGGGAGAGCGAGGTCGTGACTCCACTGGATGAGACCAGCCACACGAAGGCGGGCGCATCATCGACATCGTGATCATGTTCCACCGGCAGCGAGCCGGCCGCGGCGTTGTGCATGACCTCCTTTTGGGCATCGACCAGCCGCTCGGACAGTCGGACGTCGGCTTGGCTGGTCAGCCGCTGGACGACGAAGATGTTGAGCACCACCACCGCGATCAGGTAGCAGGCCAACACGATGACCGCGGCGATGGCCGCCACCCTGGCGGCATGGAGACGGTGCCCGGCGTTGGATCTCATGATCCGACCAAGCGGTACCCGGTGCCCCGAACGGTCTCGATGCGAGCCAGTCCTCCGGCGAGCTTGGCTCGAAGCCGGGCCACGTGCACATCGATGGTGTTCGATCCAACCGCGTCGGCCTCGTCGTCCCAGATCTGCACGGCGATGTTCCGGCGGGTCACCACCGCCGGTGATCGTCGAAGGAGGAGATCGAGGAGGCCGAACTCGGTGGCGGTGAGGGTGACCGGGATGCCGCGGGTGGTTACCTCCCGGGTGGTCGGATCCAGTCGGAGATCCCCGCAGACGATCTCCGGAGCGATGGTGAGCGCCGGCCGTCGTTGCAAGGCCCGGAGTCGGGCCAGGAGTTCGGAGAATTCGAACGGCTTCACCAGGTAGTCGTCGGCTCCGAGGTTGAGCCCGGTGACGCGGTCCTCGGTTGCATCCCGGGCCGTCAGCATCAGCACCGGGGTCCGGTCGCCCTGTCGCCGCATGTCGCCGACGATCTCGATGCCGGTCCGGAGGGGCATCCGCCAATCCAGAATGACGACTTCGTAGTCGTAGGCACGGAGGTAAGCGACCGCCTGGTCGCCATCCGGCACCGCGTCGACCACGTAACCGTCCTCCCGCAATCCCCGCTCCAGCACGGAGCGGAGGGCATTGTCATCTTCAGCCACCAGCACCCTCACGGCAGGTCAATGTATCCGCCGCACCTGACGATTGGATGACGGCGCCAGCCGCGACCCCTGCCGGCTTGGAGCCGGCAAGGGCTTCCGACCAGGGTGGATCCGCCCGTGGCCGGGTCGCTGGGTTTACCGGCGACGGCCTTTGAGGGCTCCGCGGATCCCCTCGATGTTGCGACGCTTGAGGAGGAGCAACTTCCGCTCCTGCTCGCTCACCTCCATGGTGATGGCGGGCGGAGGAGTTTGATCCACCGCCTCCGACACCGGCGCGGGGACCGTGCCTTTCTCCTGCCCACCGGCACGGGCCCGGGCGATCGAGGCAAGTTGCCGCCGCAGCATGGCGGAACGGTCGGCTGACGGCTCCAGCAATCGCAAGCTGGCGTGAAATTCGAGCGTATCGACCTCGGTCGGGAAGAACCGGGCCAACTCGAAGTCAACCAGATCCAGCCGCGAGAGCTTCTCCAGCAGAGTCAGGAACGAATCCGGGGTGAAGGCGTGGCAGTGGACGTCGACGAACTCGTCGGAGGCGTCCATCCGGCGACAGGCCTCCAAGGCGGCTACGTCCGGGTCGTCGCAGTCGGTCCGCACCACCCCGGTGTAGTCGGCTCCTTCGGTCCAGACCGCATGGGTGTCGACCACCCCGTTAATGGCTCTGGAGGTGAAGTCGTACACCTGTCGGTAGCTCGGCCGCATCAGCTGGCGCAGATAGGCATCCACGATTTCGCTGATGTCCGAAGGGGCCCGATTGATATCGAAGCAGTAGCGCTTGTCGGGGATGACGAGGGACAGGATGGCGCCGGGCCGGAGGATAAGGGCGATATCGGCCATCCAGCCGACCGGATCGGGAATGTGCTCGATGAGGTGAGAAGCAATGACGTAGTCGAAGGGAGCATCTTGGGCGACCGCCTCGGAGATCCGCTTCCCCTCGCCGATGACGTAGTCGACATCCACGATGTGGTCGAGCCGATCTTGCATCTCGGCGTTGGTGGCGTATTTCCTCTTCAGTTCCTCCGCGCTGGCGTGATCAAGGTAGCGAACCGGGCCGTCGTCCTTGCTCACCCGGGGGGAGGCCAGGGGTCCGATCTCCAGCCCGCGCATGGTGGCCACGTCAATGGCGGCCAGGTCACGTCTCATCGCGGACAATGTACGTCACCAGCCTGGTCCCTCGGGCGCATCGACGGCAGGATCGGCCATCCGCCCGAGATGGGGAAGACACTGATTCCTGGCCGCCGGCCGGCGGGGACCGAGTCCTTCCCCGGGTGGGGCGCAGGTCCTGGCGGTCGAGGGCCGGCCGGGCTCAGTGGAGGAAATTCCAGATCAGGCTGGAGGCCGACGGCGTGCCCCCGTCGCCCTGCGGCCAGCGGTGGCCACCGCCGGCATACAAGGTGTACTGGACGCGGGCTTGGTCCTGGCACGCCGACCAGACCGTGTTGATGGCGGTGCCGACGGTGGTGACGGTCGGGTTGCCGACACAGCCGTCGACCTGGCGCCACTGGGCGACGATATCGCCGACCCTGGGTTCGTCGATGCCTCGCACCTCTTGGATGGGTTGGGGGGCGGCGATGCTGAGGTACGGGTCGTTCTGGTAGGCGACGATGGCGATGGAGACAGGCCGGGACGGTTCGCAGGCAGGAACCGGCACCGCTTCCACCGCGGCAACGCCGGCAAAGAGACCCGGGCTGGCACAGGCCATGCGGTAGGCCATCCGGCCCCCGTTGCTGAAGCCGGCCAGATAGACGTCGTGCGCCGAGGTGCCGGGCACGCTGGCCAGCACGTCATGGACAACGGTGGTCAGGAACGACACGTCGTCGATCCCCGCGGTGCGGGCCACTCCACAACACTCGCCGGCGTTCCAGGACTGGCCGAACCCGGCCGGGAACACCACCACCGCCTTTCCGACCGTTGACAGGAATCCGGTGATCCGGGCGACCCCCGCCGGGGTCATCCCGTGACCGTGCAACACCAGCAATACCGGAAGGGTTCCAGGTCCGGTGATGGTGGGACGGGTGACCACATAGTCCCGTAGGAGCACGCCGGATTGCACCTGCTCCACCGTGGAGGTCCAGCCGGCGGGGACCGGAACCCCGACCGACGGACCCAGGCCGGGAAGGTCGGGCTGGGCCACCCGATCGGGCGCTCGCGACGAATCCGTCGGATCCGGCACCGTGGGGGTGGGAGTCGGGAGCGGCCCGATGGCCGCCGAGGTGATGCCATGTCCGAGTCCCTTGGCCGCAATCTGGGCGGTGCGGATCCCGGTGAGCACGTGCACGTTCGCCTGCGAGATTCCCGGCGAGGCCAACACCCCGAGCACCGCCACGGAGACGAAGCTGGCCGCGGCGGCAAACCGGCTCAGCCGAAAACCAGGTCGGTCCCGGCGCGAGAGTGATCGCATTCGTGCTCCGTGGCTTGAGGCTGGGCGGACCTGGCTGATCCGCCGGGCAACTATAGGGTGCCGGGCACCTCGTCCGCGGTCGGGCTGCCCCAGGGATGGCCGTCTTCGGTGTAGATGACGAACTCCCCGTTGCCCAGGTGGAGCGCATTCGAGCCGTTCTGGATGAGACCGTCGAGGGCCAGGAAGGCGATGGCCGATTGGAGGACGAGGCCGTGGGAAATGACCACCACCAGTCCCGGTTGGCCACCCATCGCCGCCGCGATCGCCGAGGCGGCCCTCCGCCCCGCCTCATCCTCGGTCTCTCCGCCCCCCCGACGGACCGGTTGCCCCGAGCTCCAGGCCTGGTACTCGTCCGGGAATCGAGCCGCCACCTCTTCCCGGTTCAGGCCCTCCCAACCGCCGAGGTACACCTCTCGCAAATCGGGGTCGATGGCTACCGGTGCCCCCGCCGCCTCCGCCAGTGGTTCGGCCGTCGAGCGGGCGCGTTGGAGGTCACTGGAGATCACCAGAGCGGGTCGGAGGGGGGTCAGCTGAGCCGCGAGTCGGAGGGCTTGTTGCCGACCGGTGGGATCGAGCGGCGGGTCCGAATGACCCTGGAATCGCCCTTCGGCATTCCAGGCCGTGCGTCCGTGCCGGGCCAGCACCAGTCCTAGGCCGGTGGCAGGACCGGCTGCCGTCAATAGATCATCCGCGGGTCCCGGTACCACTTGAACTCGATGAGGTTGTTGGACGGATCGCGGAGGACCATCGTCAAGTGTTCCTCCGCCTGGCCTTCGAAGCGGGACTGGCAGGGCCGGTAGAAGGGGATGCCCCGGGATTCGATGAGCCGGAGGAGGTCGTCGAACTCCTCCCGGCGCCGGAAGGTCGCCCCGAAGTGGCGCGGGTAGAACTCCAGTGGCTCCTGATCCCAGGCCTCGGAGCGATGGCATACCACCTGGTCTCCGAAGAAGTCCAGGGTGATCCGATCGTCGTACCGCCGGGCCAGGTGGCACCCGAGCCGGTTGACATAGAACTCCTGGGTCTCGTCGAGGTCCCGGGCCGGGATGGCTAGATGGAAGGCGCTCTCGGGATCACGCATGAACGAGCGGATCAGGCATGAATGATCTGAGACTCGAAGTAGGGGAGGGTGTCGGCACGCAGGCCCAACCGGAGGGTCTCCACCCCGATCACGTCGGCTACCCCCACGTTCCCGAGGTTGACATTCGTTCCCACCCGGCGCACGAATTCCGCCTGCAGCTCCTTGGTGGGCGCTTCGAACAGCAACTGGTCGACATCGACGGTGCCGGACAGGATGTGCTCCAGCAGGTCGACCCGAAGTTCGCCGTCGGCGGTACAGAGTCCGCTCCGGCCGCTCTCCCGGGTCTCGGTCACCACGATCTCGGCGCCGGCGCCGAGATCCTCTTCGATGCTCTCGACCCATTGCTCCGGCGACAGCAGCTGGTTCCGCACCGGGTCCTTGAAGCCGACCTCGCTGAAGACCCGGAAGCTGCCCACGCACTTGCGGATGTAGGCGGCCTTCTCGGTGTTGGTCAGCGAGATGGTGCCGTTGGAGATCTCCACCGTGTCAGCACCCCACTGTTCGCACCACTTCACGAACCCGTCGAAGGAGTTCTGCACCACGAACTTCTCGAAGAGGGTCCCGCCGAAGTAGAAGCGGATCCCGATATCGCGCAGGCAGGCGATCTTGCGCCCGAGATCGGCGGTCACCAGCGAGGTGCCCCATCCGAACTTCACCACGTCGATATGGGTGGCGGCGCTGTTCATGGCGTCCTCGAAGTAGGCGGTGGGCAGACCGGTGTCCATGACCATCGTGAGGCCCCGATCGCGGGGCTTCACCGTGCGATAAGGCAGGGCAAGCAGGTCGTGGGGCATGGTGATTCCTTTCATGGGGTTTGAAGAGGACGAGAAATTGTCGTCGGTGGCGGTCATGTTGACGCCGCCTCCTGCGGGACACGGCGGAGATCGGCCCGCCGGACCTTGCCGGTGGGGCCGACCGGGAGGCTGGCCATCAGGACGAACTCGGCCGGCTGCTTGTGGCGCCCGAGGAACTGCTCGCACCGGGCCTCCAGCCGGGCCGGGAGATCCCAGGCGTCGTCCAGCTCGCCGGCTGGGACCACGAAGGCAACCGGCTCTTCGCCGTAGATCGGGTGCGGACGGCCGACCACGCTGGCGGCCATGACCCCCGGCTCCCGGAGAAGGACTTCTTCGATCTCCCGGGGATGGATCTTCTCGCCACTGCGATTGATGACGTCGTCGGCCCGACCGTCGAGATAGAGGTAGCCCTCTTCGTCGAAGTGTCCGAGGTCGCCGGTGGTCAGCCAGCCGCCGGCGTCGACCGCCGAGCGGGCCGGAACCCGGTCGTCGGCCGGGGACCAGTACTCCTCCACCACGCTCTCCCCCTGGATGCCCACCATGCCGACGGTGCCGGCCGGTACGGGTCGGCCGTCACTTCCCGCCACCCGGACCGACAGGCCGGCAGGGAGGCCCACCGATCCAGGCCGACGGGCGCCGATGGGGTTGGCGGTGATCTGGCTGGCGGCCTCGGTCATCCCGTAGGTCTCCACCACCGGGATACCGGTCCGCTGCTCGAAGCGCTCGAGGGTGATGACGGCCAGAGGCGCCGAAGCGCTGCGGGCGAGTCGGACGCCGGTCATCGAAGTGGCGGGAGGCGGGGTGGCCGGGTCGGCCAGAATGGAGATGATCCCCGGCACCGCGTTGAGCCAGGTCACCCCTTGCTCCGCTACCGTGGTCCAGTAGGTCCGGGCCGAGAATCGGCGGTCGACCACCAACCGGGCACCGGCCTGGAGGGAGGCCAGGACGCCGACCACCAGGGCGTTGATGTGGAACAGGGGCAGTGGGCTGTAACCGCGTTCCTCGGTGTTGAGCCCGAGGTGGACAACGACCTGGCGGGCGGTGGCCACCAAGTTCGCCTCGGTGAGCGGGATCGTCTTGGCAGCGCCGGTGGTTCCGGAGCTGGCCATGATCAACGCCGCCCGGCCGCCGCTCGGACGCTTGCCCCGATACCGGGCGACCAGCTGTACCGGCCCCGGCCTTCCGGTTCGCCACAGATCACAGCCGGCGATGGTGGCGGCCGCCGCCGCCTCCGGACAATCGGTGATCAGCGCGGAGATGCCGAGAGTGGCCAGGCGGTCGGCGTACTCGGCGGCAGTGGCGTTGGGGTCGAGCGGGGCGATGGTGACCCCGCTGGCCAAGGCACCCAGATAGGCACTGATCATGTCCAGTGGGTCGGCCACCGCCAGACCCACCCGGGCATCGCCGAAGGTATCGGCGGTCTCCTGCCAGGCCGTGGCGATGCGGTCCAGGTCCCCGGCGGTCAGAGCCCGGCCGGTGGCCCCTTCCACATACAGGAGTTGATGGGGGTCCCGGGTCACCGCCGCGGTGATGAGGGAGGCGGTGGTCGTCGGCACCAGGGATGTCACCGCCGCCGGAATCGCCTCGGTCGCCACCGCGGTCACCGGTACCGGTCGGCGGCCACGGCGCCGGCCCCCGAGGGGGAAGGCCAGGGGTGAGCGGTTGACCGCGTAGGCGAGGGCGGTGGCTCCGACCACGGTGAGGAGGTAGGCCAGCGCGGTGATGAGGGGGCCGGGGAGCCAGTTCTCGCCACCGCCGAACCCGTGATCGGTGAGGAGCTTGAGGACGAGAGGGTGGGCGAGGTAGACCCCGAAGGAGATCTCCGACCCCACCGCCACCAGCCGGAGTCCCCGACGCTGGCCCGACGCCCACCGGTTGCCGATCATGTAGATCACGATCACCGCCGCCAGGCAGGAAGCCAGCATCGCCGGTTGGAGGACGCCGCCCGCCTGGTAATTCGGCATGATCGACAGTTGGGCAACGTAGGCACCGATCGCCACCGCCGAGGAGACACCGGCAATGGCCAGCAACTTCCGCTGGTGACGGTCGACGTAGGCCTGGATCCGCTGGTAGTGCACTGCCGCGTAGGCCCCGGCCAGCACGTACATGGCGTAGGTGGGGAGGAGTTCGTAGGCCCGGGTGTCGAACCAGATCATGGTGGGGGAGGCGGAGTGGACGTACTGGAGAACGGCCATCCAGCCCAGGTTGGCCACCGTCACCACCGCCAGTATCCCCACGGCATGGTCGGCGGTCCGTCGCACGAACTTCAACAACAGGGGGAACACCAGGTACAGCTGCATGGTGACCAGCAGGAAGTAGAGGTGGTACTCGGCGGTGCCGGTCACCAGGTCGTAACCGAAGTGGCTCCATGACCACCCGTGGGAGGTCGGATTCCGAACCAGCTCGTAGATGGCGCTCCAGGCCAGGTACGGAACCAGCACCAGCGTGAACCGCTTCCGCCAGAATGGTCGGGCCGGGAGCGGGCGATTGGCGGCCGCATAGACCAGGACGAAGGCGGTCAGCGAGAAGAAGATCTCCCGGCCGAACTGCAGCACCATCAGGGTCCCGTTGGCCCCGGTGGTCAGGGCAATCCCGGTGTTGCCGATGGTGTGCACGCCGATCACCGCGGCAAACGTCAACAGCCGGAGGATGTCGACCTGCCAGAGATGGCCGTCGGAGTGCTGGCCGGGCCGACTGGCATCCCGCGGAACCACCTGAGCGATACCTGGGATCGACCCAGGAATACAGTCAGGGGCGGGGGCCATGGTCCATTTCTACTGTCCTAGGCTGGGGTTTAGCTGAGAGCCGGGTAAAGATTGGGTAAAGAGGATGGGGCCAAATCTGCTGGTGAGCGCCTGATTTCTGCCCAAAAATCGGGTTCTTAACCCCCTGGGTGGTTACTCCGCCTCTGAACGTCGTCCGTCCAGCTCGGCGACCAGCTTTTTGGGGGCGGTCATCCGGTAGCTCTCCTCGGCGATTTCGGCGATCTCGACCCAGTCGAGGCCCGGGTCGAGCCGGATGCCGATCCATCCCTTCGGTCCGACGTAAGCCGGCACGAAATACCGATCCGGGTCAGCGGCGACCAGCATCGCCTGGTCCCCCGGAGGTGCCTTGCAGGTCATGGAGGTGCCGTCCTCGCTGGTCATCACGAACAGCTTGTCCCGGACCCGGAAGGAGGGTGCCGTATGGCCACCGAATGCCTTCTCGGTCGCCTCGGGAAACCCGAGACAGATCCGGCGCAGGCGCTCAATCAGGTCGGGGGGACGGTCAGCGGTCATCATCGATGGTTGTCCTCTCAGCTGTGGCGGTGCAGGTGCACCGGGGGACAGTCGGCTCGTTTGTGGCGTTCCTACTGGTCAGCGTCCCCGTGTCCACCCGGCCGTCCCGGTTCTATCAGCCCTCGATCTGACCGGGAGAGGGCCGAGCGGAACGGCGAAATAGGGTGGTGGTGCCGTCAAAGCGCCATCGGCAGCACTGCTCAGCGGGTGCGCGTCATCGGAGCGTCGCTGACGAGGAACCGGACATACCGAAGGAGAACTGCCGTGGCCCGATTTGCCGTCCTGCTCCGGGGGATCAACGTGGGCGGCAACAAGCGGGTGGCCATGGCCGACTTGCGCCAGTTGCTTTCGGGGCTGGGGTTCACCGACGTCCAGACCCTTCTCCAAAGTGGGAACGCGGTGTTCGGCTGTCGCCGGACCAAGCCGGAGGCATTGGCCCGGCGGATCGAGGGGGCCATCCGGGACGAGTTGGGGCTGGACGTGGCCTGTATCGTCCGCAGCCAGGAGGAGATGCAGGCGGTCATCGCCGGCAATCCATTGCCCCAGGCGGCCAAGGACGGCTCCAAGTTCCTGGTGGTGTTCCTCTCCCGGCCTCCGGACCCCGAACGGTTGGCTGAACACGACCCGGTGGAGTTGTTCCCCGATCGCATCCGGCTGGGCGACCGGGTCATCTACCAATGGTGCCCGGACGGGATCCTGGCCGCTCCGGCGGCCGGCGGGTTTGCTGAGAAGTACCTGTCGGTGACCACCACCGGACGCAACTGGAACACCGTGACCAAGCTCGGCGCCCTCCTCGGCGGGTGATGGCGACGGGTGGACCGGCTCAGGGGACGAAGCGGTAACCCATCCCGGATTCGGTGCGGAAATACCGCGGTCGGGAGGGATCGGACTCCAGTTTGCGGCGCACCCGGGCCATGAGCACCCGGAGGTACTCGGTCTCGGTTCCGTACTCGGGTCCCCAGACGTCGTGGAGCAGTTGCCGCTGGGAGACCAGCCGGCCCGGGTTGCGGACCAGCACCTCGACGATGTCCCACTCCTTCGGAGTGAGGTGGACGTCGGCGCCGGCTCTGGTGACCTGCTTGGTGGTGAGATCGATGACGAAATCGTCCGTCTCCACCCTTGGATCCTCCGGGCCGGTCGGCGTCCGGCGGAGGGCGGCGCGCAGCCGGGCCAGCAGTTCGTCCATCCCGAACGGCTTGGTGACGTAGTCGTCGGCGCCGGCATCGAGAGCCTCGACTTTCGACACGCTCTGGTGCCGGGCCGAGAGGACGATGATCGGGACCGAGCTCCACCCTCGGAGCCCGCGCACCACCTGGATGCCGTCGATGCCGGGCAGCCCGAGGTCGAGGAGGATCACGTCCGGCCGTCGGTCGACCGCCAGCTCGAGGCCCTCTTCCCCCCGCCGGGCCACCACCACCTCGTAGCCCCTGGCCTGGAGGCTGACCCGGAGCGCCCGCAGCAACGCGACGTCATCGTCGACGATCAGGACCCGGGTGCCGGCATCGCGGTCCAGGCCGGCTGGGGCCGATCCCGATGGCGGGATGGTCACGCCGACTGATCTTCGGCCTGGTCGACCGGCGCGCCGATGGCCGGGTCCGACTCGGTCCCGGCCATCGGGGATGGCACCGCCGGCAACCGCACCACCAGGGTGGCCCCGCCGCCCGGCGTGTCTTCCAGGTCGAGGTCCCCACCCACCGCCTCGACGAAGCCGCGGGCGACGGCCAACCCCAGTCCCACCCCGACCCGGTTGGCGGTGTCCCCTGATCGCTGGAACGGGCGGAACACCAACTCGCGTGCCTCCGGCGGTATGCCGGGGCCCTGATCGACCACCCGGAGATCCACCCGGCCCGCCACCGCCCCGGCTTCGATCCGCAGGGAGGGCCCCTCGGCATGGACCAGCGCGTTGTCGACCAGGTTGGCGACCGCTCGTTCGAGGAGGACCGGGTCGGCCCGGACCCGCGGGAGGTCCTCGGGGATGGCGATGGCGACCTGGTCGGCCCGAGGCCCGAGCTCGGCCAGCACCGCGGTGACGACCTCGCCGATGTCGACGGCCTGGTCCTTGATCTCCATGGAGCCGGTCTGGAGCCGGCTGATGTCCAGCAGGTTCTCCACCATCGCCGAGAGCCGGTCCGACTCGCCATCGATGGTCCGCACCAGTGTCTCGGTCTCCTCCCGATCGAATTGCAGCTGTTCAGACAACAGGCTGCTGGAGGCGGCCTTGATCGAAGCCAATGGGGTGCGAAGATCGTGGCTGACCGCCGCCAGCAGGGCGGAGAGGTGTTCGTTGGCCCGGGCCAGGGAGTCGGCATCCGCCGCCTCCGCTTGCAGCCGTTGGCTGTCCAGGGCCACCGCCATCTGGGCGGTGAAGCCGGCCAGGATCTCCCGGTCCTCGCCGGAGAGCTCGGGACCCCGCAACGCCAGCACCGCGGCGTCACTGATGGGGATGGCCACCGAGGCGTCCTCCGGTGTACGGGGTGGCTCGGAGCCGACCGACGCCGCGGTGTCCCAGAGGACGGGTCCGGTGCCGGATGCCGGTCGCGGGTCGGCTTGCCCGCCCGCCTCCCCTTCCGGGTGTCGCCGGAGGATGGCGGCGGCCTCGAGCCGGAAGGCGACCAACAGGTCTTCCAGAAGATCCGGCAGCGGATTGCCGAGCGGGGAGATCAGGCGCCCCGCCACTCGAGCCAGCATGTGGGCGTCGGCTCTCGCTTGGGCGGCGGTGCTCGACCGCCGGACCGACAGGTTGACCAGCGTGCTGACCACGCCCGCCACCACTAAGAAGATGACCAGGGCGACGATGTCCCGGGCATCGGCGATGGTCAGCGTGTGGATCGGTGGGGCGAAGAAGTAGTTGGAGAGCAGAAAGCCGGCCACCGCCGCCACCGCCGCCGGACCCATCCCCCCGATGACCGCCACCGCCATCACCAAGATGAGGTAGGCGCTGAGGGAGGTGGACAGGTCGATGTGGGTCCGGTTGGCCGCCAGCAGCAGGGTCACCAGTGGAAATCCGACCAGGCCGACGATGACCCCAACGATCTGCCGTCGCACCGGGAGCGGGGAGGTGAACGCCCGGGCCAGGTAGCCCTGCCGCCGGCTCCGGCGGGGGGTGACAGCGGTGGTGCCGCCAGGACCGTCGGACTCCGGCCCGGGTTCATCGGTGGCGATGACGTGGACGTCGAGCGAGCCACCGGAGGCCCGGATGACCGAGTTGACGACCGAACCTCGCACGAACTCGGTGAGCCGGCTCCGATGGGTGGCGCCGAGCACCAGTTGGGTGGCGCTCTCCGCCCTGGCCACCTGCACCAGGGTGGGTGCCACCGCGGCGCCGACCACTTCGACATAGCGGCCGCCCAGCTCGTCGAGCAGGGCCCGGTTCTTGATGAGGCCCTCGGAGGCGGAACCAATGAGGGCGTCCTCCGCCCGCACGTGGACGCCCACCAGTTCGGCTTTGGTCCGCATCGCCATCCGGGCGGCCCGGCGCACCAGCACCGCGCCTCCCGGCGCACCGGTCAACGACACCACCACCCGTTCCTTGGTCTCCCAGGGGCCGGCGATCCCGTGGCGTTCCCGGTAGTCGTGGAGTTCCTCGTCCACCCGGTCGGCCAGCCACAGCAGGGCGAGCTCCCGGAGCGCGGTCAGGTTGCCGGTGCGGAAGTAGTTGCCGAGGGCGGCGTCGACCCGCTCCGGGGGGTAGACGTTGCCGTGGGCCAACCGACGTTGCAACGCCTCCGGAGCCATGTCGATGAGCTCGATCTGGTCGGCCGACCGCACCACCCCGTCGGGGACCGTCTCCCGCTGCACCACCCCGGTGATCCCCTGCACGACGTCATTGAGGGACTCGAGGTGTTGGAGATTGACGGTGGAGATGACGTTGATCCCCGCATCGAGGAGCTCTTCGACGTCCTGCCAGCGCTTGGCGTTCCGGGAGCCGGGCACGTTGGTGTGGGCCAGCTCGTCGACCAGGGCCAGCTCCGGGTGACGGGCCAGCAGGCCGTCGAGATCCATTTCCTCGAAGGTCTGGTCCCGGTAGACCACCGGCTTCCGGGGCAGCACTTCCAGGTCCCGCAGCTGAGCTTCGGTTTGCGGCCGACTGTGGGTGTCGACCCAACCGACGACCACGTCCCTGCCGCGTTCTTTTCGTCGCCATCCCTCGTTGAGCATGGCGTAGGTCTTCCCGACACCGGGAGCCGCCCCCAGATAGAGCCGGAGCTTTCCTCGTGCCACCCCTACAGCTCCTCGCAGTAGCTGGCCGACGTGCCGGGCCAGAGATGAAGCGGGTTCCGGGCGATGGCCAACAGCCCTCGGCGCCGGCCCGGCTCACTGAGGATACCCAGCGGGCGGAACCTCCGGCGTCCGGCCCGCCGCCGCGACTAAATCCGACTCCGTCCGGCCAGCGCAGTGGTCAGCCACTTCGAGCTCTTGACCACCGCCGCCGGTGGGGCGTGGGCCAGGACTTCGGAAGCCAGGTCACCGACGGTGACGGCCGACAGCGCTTCCCGCCAGGCGGCCTCGGCCTGCCACATGGTGGCGGCGATCCCACAGGTCGGCGGGTAGGCGCGGACCGCCACCCGGGACGGCCCCTGACGCCGGATCTCGGTGCAGCGGAAGAAGGTCCCCTCACCTTCCACCGCCCGGAACACATCGAGAAGGGAGATGGCCGAAGCCGGCTTGGCCAGGTGATAGCCACCGTGCCGTCCGGTCATCGATGCCACGATCCCGGCCCGCATCAGGGCCTGGAGGGATTTGGCCAGGTACGGCGCCGGTACCCCGTGGTACTCGGCCAGGCGAGCGGCCGGAAGCGAGGCACCGGCGGGAAGCATGGCCAGCACTACCGCACAGTGGGCTCCCCATTCGACCCCCTCGTTCATCCGCATACCCGGATCTTACTTGTCCGGGTAAACCGGGACCCGTAAACTGGGATATTGCCCACCTGGCTATGAGGAGGCTGGCATGAGGATCGCCGTCGCTAGAGGCACCGGCACCGTGGGGAAGTACGTGGTCCTGGCGGCCGAACGGGCCGGCCACCAGGTGGCGGTGCTCAGCCGGCGGACCGGGGTCGACGTCCAGACCGGCGACGGGTTGATGGCCGCCCTGGAGGGCGCCGACGTCGTCGTCGACGCCATCAATGCCGAGTCGATGAGCCGGTCGAAAGCATCGGCCATCTTCCAGGAGACGACCGGTCGGCTCCAGGCCGCCGGGGCCGCCCAGGGGGTGGCGTGGCTGGTCACCCTCTCGATCGTCGGCATCGACCGGGTTCCCGGCTTCGGGTACTACCAGGCAAAGCTGGCCCAGGAGGCGGCCGCCCTCGAAGGCCCTCTCCCGGTCACCATCGTGCGGGCCACCCAGTTCCACGAGTTCCCCGCTCAGGTGCTCGAGCGGGCGCACTTCGGTCCCCTCGCCCTGGTCCCCCGCATGCGGGTCCAGCCGATCGCCGCCCGCACCGTCGGCGAGATCCTGGTGGAGGTCGCTTCCGCCCCGCCCGGCGACACCCGGGTGGAAGTCGCCGGTCCCGAGGCCGCCGACCTGGTGGCCCTGGCCCGGGCGGTCGTCGTCCGACGCCGTCAACGGACCGCGGTGGCGCCGGTTCGGGTGCCCGGCCAGGGGGGCAAAGCGATCAGGAGCGGGGCGCTGCTCCCGACCCCGGGCGTGCGCCTGGCCGGCCCGTCCTTTGCGGAATGGCTGGCCGGCGAGGACCTGGCTGCGGTGGGCTGACACGGTCGGGGTAGGGCGAAGGCACTCGCCACGGCTGGGAGGTCCGCCGCTACCATCTGCCCATGGAGCTTCGAACCCTCGGTCGTACCGGCATCAAAGTCAGCCCGCTGTGCCTCGGAGCCATGATGTTCGGCGTCTGGGGAACCTCCGATCACGATGAGTCCATCCGGATCATGCACCGGGCCCTCGACGCCGGCATCAACTTCGTGGACACCGCCGACGTCTATTCCCAAGGGGAATCGGAAGAGATCGTCGGAAAGGGCCTGGCCCAGGTCAAGCGGCACACCATCGTGCTGGCCACCAAGGTGCACGGCGCCATGGGCCGTGATCCCAATGCCCAGGGCAACTCCCGCCGCTGGATCATCGCCGAGTGCGAGAACAGCCTTCGGCGGTTGGGGACCGACTACATCGATCTCTACCAGATCCATCGCCCATCACCGGACACCGACGTCGACGAGACGCTCGGGGCGCTCACCGACCTGGTCCACTCGGGGAAGATCCGTTACTTCGGCAGCTCGACGTTTCCGGCTGACGACATCGTGGAGGCCCAGTGGGTGGCCGAGCGCCGGGGGCGAGAGCGGTTCGTGACCGAGCAGCCGCCCTATTCCATCCTGGTGCGGGGGATCGAAGCCGACGTGCTGCCGAGATGCCAGCAGTTCAACATGGGGGTGCTGTCCTGGAGCCCGCTGGCCGGGGGTTGGCTGTCGGGCGCCTTCGGGCCGGGCCAGAGCAACACCAGCCGGCGCTCGGTCATGTTGCCCGACCTCTACGACATGTCCAAACCCGGCAACGCCGAGAAACTCCAGGCCGTCACCTTGCTGAGTGAGGTGGCCGACCAGGCCGGCCTCAGCTTGGTGCAACTGGCCCTGGGCTTCGTGCTCGAGCATCCCGCCGTCACCTGTCCGATCATCGGCCCGCGGACCATGGAGCACCTGGAGTCGCAACTGTCAGCCGCCGATGTCCGGCTCAGCCGCGACGTCCTCGACCGCATCGATGAGATCGTGCCCCCGGGGACCGACCTCAACGCCACCGACATCGGTTGGGTTCCCCCTGCCATCGCCGACTCTTCCCTCCGCCGACGTCCGGTCTAGGCCGGTGACCGTCGACCTGCCGGTGGAGTTCGATCCCTTCTCCGATGAGTACTTCGATGACCCCTACGACCTCTATCGCCGGATGCGGGACGAGGCCCCGGTGTCCTTCAACCCCCGCTACGGGTTCTGGGCGTTGTTCCGCTACGAGGACGTCTGCCGGGCCGCCAAAGACTGGGAAACGTTCTCCTCCAGCCACGGTGTCGATCTGTCCAGCTTGAGCAAGCCGCCGGAGCTGATCCGCCGGCTGGACAGCATGATCATGCTGGACCCACCCGAACACGACAGGTTGCGGGCACTGGTGAGCCGGGCCTTCACGCCCCGAGCGGTGTCCAGCCTCGAGCCGATGATCGGCGAGGTCATCGCCGGATTCCTCGACGCCGTCGACGAGGATGGCTTCGATGCGGTGGCCGATTTTGCCGGGCCGTTTCCCGTCGAGGTCATCTCCCGCATGCTCGGTGTCCCCGAGGCCGATCGTCAGCAGATCCGCCACTGGCTCGATGTGATGCTCCATCGGGAGCCGGGACAGATGGACCCGACCCCGGAGGGGGCGGCGGCGGCCATCGAGGACGTTGCCTACTTCTTGGACTTGGTGGCCGACAAGCGCCAGTATCCCGGTGACGACATGATCAGCCGGTTGATCGAAGCTGAGGTCGACCGGGGCGACGGGGGCGTCACCCGGTTGGACGATGCCGAGATCGCCGGGTTCGCCACCCTGTTGGGGGGGGCGGGGGCGGAAACGGTGACCAAACTGGTGGGCAACGCGGTGGTGCTGTTCGCCCGCAACCCGGCCGAGTGGCGCAAGGTGCTGGACGATCCCGGCCGTATCGGTGGCGCGGTGGAGGAGATCCTGCGTTTCTGGCCACCGGCCCAGTACCAGGGGCGGTTCTCGGTGCGGGACGCCGACTACGGCGGCGTCACCGTCCCCGCCGGTCACCCCACCATTCTGGTCACCGGGTCGGCCACCCGCGACGAACGCTTCTACGACCGTCCCGACGAGTTCGACATCGACCGCCCCACCTCGCTGGCCCTCGGATTCGGTTACGGCATCCACAGCTGTCTGGGGGCCGCCCTGGCTCGGATGGAAAGCCGAATCGCCATCGGCGAGTTGGCCCGGAGGTGGCCGAAGTTCGAGGTCGACGAGAGCGGTTGCCGGCGGGTCCACATGTCGAACGTGGCCGGCTATTCCCGGGTGCCGCTCCGTCGGGCGGGCTGACCGGCCCGAGCTGTCAGTTGGTTCCCGGGGTGGGTGGCCGGGTCACCGGGCGATCACCGGTGTCGACCAGATCCTGGGCCACCTCCCGCAGCCTCACATTCAGATGCTGGGATGCGCGGCGCAGGATGTCGAAGGCCTGGTCGGAGGTGATGCGCTCGCGTTCCATGAGGATGCCTTGGGCCTGACCGATGAGTTCCCGGGTGGCCAGCGCCTGGTTCAGGTTGATGGCCCGACGGTCCTCGTCCTCATGGGTCCGGGCTCCCCCCAGAGCCAGGGCGGACAGGGTGGCGAAGATCAGGCCCTTGGCCCGATCGGTCGCCCCGAAGGCCCGCGGGTACTGGGCATAGAGGTTGAGGGCACCCAGCGTGCCATCGGTATAGAGGTGGAAGGCCAGCGCACAACGGGCCCCGGCGGCGGCGGCTTGGGGTCCGAAAGTGGGCCAACGGGTGTCGTCGGCCAGGTCTTCGGCGTAGATGGTGGTTCGCTGTTCGATGGCATCGAGACAGGGCCCTTCTCCGGTCGCCTGCTGGAGGTCGTCGATGTCAAGGACCACCGGATGGGTTTTCACCGCGGTGGCCACCGCGTCGGCTTCCAGCAGGAAGATGCCGGCGAAGTCACACCCCTCGATGCTCGCCACGGCTTGGTCGACCACCGCCTGGAGGGTGTCGGCCACGCTTCCGGCCGCAAACAGCACCCGCGCGACCTCGGCGAGGTTGGATGTGAGCTCGCTGGTGGTGGTGTTCTCGGGGGTAGGCATGATCTCCGGTTCCAAGTGCATTTTATCGAGAAATGCACCAACAGCCAGCCTGGCCCGGAGCTCGGTCATACAGGCGTGGAGGTGGGTCCGGACCGGTCCGTCCTGCTCGGAAAGAAGGTCGGCCACCTGCTGATAGGTGTGCTCGCCGAAGTAGGCGGACACGATCGCCCGCCGTTTTTCCTCCGGCAGCCGGGCCAGGAGGCGCCAGGCCTCCTCGCCGGAGAGCCGGGGTCGCCCGGGTTGCCGGTCGCCGGGTCCGGAGCGACCCCCGGGGCCCCGGGAGGGGCCGGTGCTCAGCCGTCGGCGGGCCTCCCGGTACGTCTGGGTCAGGAGGTGGGCCCGCAGCGACGCCCGCTCCGGGTCGTACCGCTCCGGTGCCCGCCACAAGGCCAGGAAGACTTCGTGGGTGACGTCATCGGCATCCTCGGCGTCGCACATCCGGCGGGCGAGTTCGTACACCGACGGCCCGTGGCGGAGGTGGGCTCCGGCCAAGGCGTCCTCGTGGCCCCGCTCGATGCCGACCATGAGGGCGGCATCCGACGGGCCGGCGGTCGGTTCGAGGTTGGCCGGCTGACCGGCGTCACCGGCTCGCGCCGCCGGTTGGCGGTTGGCTTCGGGGTTGTCGATGGGCATCACCAGGGACCACCGAAAGCGACCACGGCTGAAGCGCCCGACCCTCGATTCCCGCTTCCCATCCAACACGACCAATTCGACATGGGATCGCTACCTCCGCCTCGGCGGCAGTGGGGTCACCCCCACCCATCCCTCCCTGTCGAAGGTACTTATCAACATACCCCCTCGGAGGGACAGGTAAACGGGTGGGTGGGGGACCTGGCCTACCGGAGCGGGGAACCGGGCCGGATCGAAAGCGTCGTTTCTGCCCGTTCACTACGGTGGGCGGATGGAGGAGGTCCCACCCGAGTTCGCCCTGATCGACTTCGCCAGCATGCGGGGGCTGGAGATCGGGCCGTTGGCGAACCCCAAGGTGGGCAAGGAGCAGGGAAGCATCACCTACCTCGATCACGCCAGCACCGAGGAGCTCAAGCAGAAATACGCCACCAACGGCCAGCTGGCCGATCAGATCGATGCCCTGGTCGACGTCGACATCGTCCAGCACGGGGACCAGACCCTGGTGGAGGCGGTCGGCCCCGGGCGCACGTTCGACTACGTGATCGCCGCCCACGTCTTCGAGCACATTCCGTTCATGGTCGATTGGCTGTCCCAGGTGGACGGGGTCCTGGCCACCGGCGGGATCCTCTCGCTCGTCCTCCCGGACAAGCGGTTCACCTTCGACGTCAATCGGCGGGTGACCGAGTTCGGCGAGGTCCTCGACGCCCATCTCCGCAACATCAAGGCGCCGACCTTCGCGCAGATGTTCGACTTCTTTGCCCACACCGTGACCATCGACGGCATGGTCGACACCCCGGCGATCTGGGCGGGCACCGCCGACTACTCGGGGGTGGTCCGGGACGATGTTCCCGACAGCGATCTCGCCGCCTATGGGATCTGCCTCGAGCAGCAGCGGAAGCCTTCGTTCGTGGACATCCACTGCCAGGTGTTCACGCCGACGTCCTTCTTGGACATCTTCGAGAAGTTGGTGAAGCTGGACCTGGTCAACTTCGAAGTCGGAGCCTTCTTCGATACCCGGGTCAACACCTTCGAGTTCCATGTCAGCCTGCGCAAGCTGGCTCCCGACGAGGAACGAACCCAGATCCGGACGCGGCAGTATGCCTCGATCGGCGCCGCCCGCCGGGTGATCGCTGCCTCTCCGCTCCCCGGGTCGCCAACCCCGACCACCGGCACCGCCTCCGACAACGGCGCGGCCCCCTCCCCGGGGGTGGAACTGAGCGGCCTCGAGCAGCGGGCGCTGCTCCTCAAGCGGCGGGTGATGCACCGGCTGCGTCACCGGGCTCCACTCGGCCCCTGAACCGCGGGCCCGGCCTCCGGCCGGCTTACGGGTCCCGGGGGTGGATCTGGTAGGCGCAGACATGGGCGCCGCTGAGGATGTGGGCCACCCGGGCCACGGTGGCCTCGGGGAGGGCGTCACTGATGAAGCGGATCTCGCTGGTACACGCCTGGCGGAACCCGGTGGCGACCGACAGGATCGCGCAGTTGTGCTCGATGATCCGCCAGCCGCCGTCATCGGTCTCCTCGACGTCGGCCAGGTAGCCGTCCTCGTCGAGGATGCGGGTCAACTCCCGTACCTTCCCATCCAGGCTCAGGTCGGCCAACCGGATCCGCGCATCCGCCAACCGGCGTTGGCGCCGCTGTTCGAACAGCTCGGCGACATCGTCGCTGTCCGGACCGCCCAGGTACCCGAGGAGCTCGTTGGTGAGATCGCCGTAGCGCTTGGGGAAGAACTCTTCTGCCGCCGGCGCCAGCTCGTAGATGTAGGACGGCCTCCCCCGCCCCTCCGGCTCCGGGCGGTGGACGACCAGCCCGTCCTGTCGGAGACGATCGAGCTGTTGGCGAACCGCGGCGACGGTGATCCCGAGCTCGTCGACCAGATCCCGCGACCGGCGGGGACCGTTGCGCTTGAGGGAGGCGAGGATGGCGCGACGGGTCGACGGCATCGAGTCCAGCGGCTGGCGGTCGCCGGTGGCGGCCCGGGTCATGGCAGCACCAGGTGGACGTCGCCGAACTCGTGCCACAGGTAGCCGTTGGCGAGGGCGGCGGCGTAGGAGTCCTCCAGGAGCTTCCGGCCGGCCACCGCCTCCAGCATGGCCAGATGGGAAGCCTCGGGTTCGTGCCAGCCGGTCAGCAGCCCGTCGAGCGACCGGATCTGGCGATCGGGGGTGATGACGGTGTCGGTCCAACCCGTGCTCGGGTGGACGAGGCCCTGGGGATCGACCACCGACTCGAGGGCCCGGACCACCGTGGTGCCGACGGCCAGGACCCGCCCACCGTGCCGGTGGGTGTGGTTGATCCGGTCGGCGGTGACCGCCGACACCCGGAAGTACTCCGGGTAGGGGGGCTCGGAGGCCTCGAGGGAAGCCACCCCGGTATGGAGGACGATCGGGGTGACCCCTACTCCACCGGCCACCAACCGGGTCAGGACCTCGGGGGTGAATGGGCGTCCGGCGCTCGGCATCTCCGCCGAGCCTGGCTCGGTCACGTAGACGTTCTGGTACGCCGAGATCGGCCACTCTCCCTGGATGTAGCCGTACCGGATCGGCCGGCCGTAGGTGGAAAGGTAGCTGTGGAGCCGACCGGGGAATTCCACCGATGCCACCCACAATCGGACCCCTTCGAAATGCTCGGCGTAGGGCGACAGCAGGGTGACCGCCCCGCCTCCCGGTAGGTCGAGCCGGAGCCCGGCCGAGGCGGTGAAGTAGGGCTGGCCGCGTCGCCGGAGCTCGACCGTCCACAGCCCGGCGGGCAGCTGGGTGGACAGCCGGACCTCGGTCTCCTGGCCGGTGGCATCGGTGCCGGCCAGCTCCGCGGCCAGGGTTCCCGAGGTGTTGATGACGACCAGGTCCCCGTCCTGGAGGAACCGGGGGAGTTCGGAGAAATGGGTGTCGATCAGGTTGCCGTCGTGGCGGCTGGCCACCAGCATCCGGACCGCGTCCCGGGTCAGCCCGCGGGCTTCGGGCGGTGACGAGGCCTCCAGTTCGGGAGGGAGGTCGAAGACCGGCAGCCCGCTCAGGGTCCGGTCTCGGGTGGCCGGGCTGAGGGCGCTCACCGGGTCGACTCCGCTTCGGCCAGGCTGAGGTCGGCCAGGCGGTATCGGCCGCTCGGGCGATCGCTTTCCAGCAGCGACAACAGGCCGGGTACCACCGCCTCCGGAAGTGGCCGATCGGAGATGTCCTCCCCGGGAAAGGCCTCCTGGTGCATCTGGGTCTGCATGTCCCCGGGGTCGACGGCCCACACCCGGATGCCGGGCTCCTCGACCGCCAGCACCGCGCTGATGTGATCGAGCGCCGCCTTCGAGGCTCCGTAACCACCCCAACCGTCGTAGGCCTCCACCGAGGCGTCGGAGGTGACGTTCACCACCCGCGGGTTCGGCGAGTCACGGAGCCGCGGGGACGCCAGTTGGGTGAGCGCGATCGGCGCCACCACATTGGCTTCGAACACCGCCCGAAGCTCGTCGAGCGGATAATCGGAAAGATTCGGTTGGGGAGAAGGACCCAACCGGCTGGCGTTGTTGACCAGAAGGTCGAGGCCGCCGAGGCGCTCCGCTTCAGCCACCAGGGCTCGTCGATGGGCCGGGTCGGTGATATCTCCGGCCACGGCCACCACCGTCGCCCCGGGCGCGGCCCCCGACACGGCCTCGGCCCGGGACCCTTTCAGGGCCGGCTCGTCGCGGGCATCGATGACCACCGACCACCCGTCCTTCGCCAGTGAAGCCGCCACGGCGGCCCCGAGTCCTCTTGACGCTCCGGTCACGATTGCCACGGCCATCTCTGCCTCCCTGGTGCTGCTCAACGATGGTTCGTTGTCTTATTAAAGACAGAATAACCTATCTTTATTCCGGTTGGGGGGTGATTCTGTCGGCCCCGGTCGCCGACCCCCAGGCCAAGGAATGCCCCTCGCACATACCGGGAGGCAGCGTTAGATTCGAGTTCAGGCTTCACCGGCTCGAGCGAGGTGCGCATGCAAGCAGCTGTCCCGTCCTCTCGAATCCGCAACGTCGCCCTGTTCGGGCACGACGGGGTGGGCAAGACAACGCTGGCGGAGGCGCTGTTGTTCGCCAACGGCGCCATCTCCAGACAGGGCCGAGTGGAGGACGGCACCACTGTGTGCGACTTCGAGCCGGAGGAGTGGAAGCACAAGAGCTCGGTGTCGACGGCCATCGCCCCTTTTGTGTTCGGCGACTACAAGGTCAACATTCTGGACACCCCCGGCATCGCCGACTTCGTCGCCGAAGTCGAGATGGCGATGTCGGTCGCCGACGTGGCGGTCATCGTGGTGAGCGCGGTCGAAGGCGTGCAGGTGCACACCCGGACGGTGTGGAAGCTGGCCGAACAGGCCGGGGTGCCCTGCATCGTCTACGTCAACAAACTCGATCGTGAACGTTCCGATTTCGAGCGGACGGTGGACGAGCTTCGGGAGACGTTCGGGAACAGGGTCGCCCCCCTCGAGCTCCCCATCGGTATCGCCTCCGAGCTCGAGGGCATCGTCGATCTCCTGGCCGACTCGGCCACCGTCTATCTCGACGGCCATCCAAAGGCGGTGGAGATTCCCGCCGACCTCGCTCCCCGGGAGCATCGTGACCATGACCATCTGGTGGAGGAGATCATCGTCGCCGACGACGACCTGATGTCGGGCTACCTCGACGGGGCCACTCCCTCATTGGAAGAGCTGGAGGCGACCCTGGTCAAAGGGGTGGCCAACCGCACGGTGTTCCCGGTCATCTGCGGCTCGGCCACTGCCGGCATCGCTCTCGATCGGCTGGTCGAGCTCATCTGCGAGATGCCCATCGACCGCTCGGCGGTGGCCTCCGCCGGCGATCAGATCGTCGAGATCGCTTCCGACCCGCGAGGCGAACCCTTGGCCCGGGTGTGCAAGACCATCGTCGACCCGTTCGTGGGCAAGATCTCCCTTCTCCACGTCCTGTCCGGCACCCTCCGCACCGACATGGTGCTGACCAATACCCGCACCCACTCCGAGGAGCGACTCCATGGGTTGGAGATGCTCCGGGGCAAGGAGGTGATCCCGGTGGCCGAGGCCCAGGCCGGCGACATCGTGGCGGTGCCGAAGCTGGCCTCGCTGCAGGCCGGGGACACCCTGGCCCCGAAGTCGACTCCGGTGGTGGTGGACGTCCCACCCTGTCCGCCGGCCATGCTCTCCATCGCGGTGCGGCCCCGGGCCACCGGGGACGAGGACCGTCTGATGACCGGCCTCCACCGGTTGGCCGAGGAGGATGCCGCCCTCCAGGTCCACCAGGACGAAGAGACCCATCAGACGGTCCTGTCGGGCATGGGGGAGACCCATCTCCTCGTCACCTGTGAGCGGCTACAGCGGAGATTCGGGGTGGAGGTCGATCGGGAGGACGTGTTGGTCCCCTACCGGGAGACGATCACCGGCGTTGCCGAGGCCGAGGGCAAGCACAAGAAGCAGTCCGGCGGCCACGGGCAGTTCGCCGTCGCCCATCTCCGGATCGAACCGCTGGCCCGGGGGGCCGGTTTCGAGTTCGTCGATGCGGTGGTGGGTGGGGCGATTCCCCGGCAGTTCATCCCGGCGGTGGAAAAGGGCATCCGCCGGCAACTCCGCCGGGGAGGCGTGTTCGGGTTCCCGGTGATCGATGTGAAGGTCACCTGCGACGGCGGCAAGTTCCATGCGGTGGACTCCAACGAAATGAGCTTCGAGTTCGCCGGGGGGTTGGCGGTGTCGTCGGCGCTGGCCAGTGCCGGTCCGGTCCTGCTCGAACCCATCTCTCGGATCGAGGTGTCGGTTCCCATCCGCTTCCAGGGCGGGGTCCTGGCTGATCTCAATACCCGTCGGGGACGGGTCATCGACAACCAGCCGAGCGACAGCGAGACCCAGCTGATCAGCGCGCTGGTTCCGAGTAGCGAACTCGCCCACTACGTGGTCGAGCTGCGGTCGCTCACTGGCGGCCAGGGCACCTTCACCTCCACGTTCGAGCGCTACGTCGAAGTGCCCGCCCACACCGCCGAGAAGATGAGCCGCAGCGCGCTGGCCGGATAAGCCGCGCCGGCGCGACACCGGGCGCCGACGAGGACGGACTACCTCAGCGGTCGAGATCGATCCGGAGGGTCCCAGGGTGGCGGCCGGCGATGGTGATGAACAAGCTGTTGAGCGGGTTGAGTCGCAGCATCCGGCGAACCGTATTGTCATCATCCAGCACCTGGGCGGTGCCGGGACGCCAGCGGCCATGCACCCGTACCCGCACCCGGGGGTTGGCTTCGATGTTCTTGACGTACTGGGCTTGGTGGCGCTCCGCGCAGACCAGCCAGAAGGTGCTCCGCTTCAGGCGGCCGCCGACCGGCGACGAGCGAGGCAGTCCACTGGTGCGTCCGGTGGTCTCGATGACGGCCCAGCCGGGGAGGACACCGGCTAGCGCCAACATGTTCGGGTTGGCGAACCGCTGCCACGCCCTCACCGAGGGCTCCGGAGCCAGCCGTTCGAAGACGGCGATGGCGAGATAGAAGGCAACCACGCCGGCCAGGGTTCTCCCCAGCCACTTCACCGGCCGATGGAGCATCAGCGTCGGGCGTTCTTGACGAAATCGTCGGTGCCGTGCCCGACCTCCAGGCGGTCACCGCCGTGCCAACTGCCTCGGAGGTGGCGGCGGATGGCTTCGTCCCCGTCGGCGGTGGCCCGGGCGGCGGCATGCCAGAGATCGGCGTGATGGAAGAGGATGTCGCCCCGTTCGGCGTAGACGGCCACCTCCCCGGGAACCCGCTCGAACCCCAGGGGGATCCCCTTGGTGCCCCCGAGGTGGCTTCCAGGAAGCACCCGGAGGAATCCGTTGGCCGGTGAGGTGGGATCGATGTGGAGGGTGAAGGCCAGGCCGGGCCAGATCGACAGGTGGGGACCCGACTGGTGGTCGGTGTGCCATCCGATCCGGGAATAGGCCGAGCCGGGCCCGGGGCGGGCATCTTGGTAGACCACCCCGAACCGCTCGTAGTCGAGGAGCCACGCCCGGTCTCCCAGCACCCGGCGGGCCACCTCGACCATCACCGGGAGGGCGGTGGCCGCCGCCGCCCGGGGCGACACCTCGGTGGCGAAGGTGACGTAGTGGGCGAACGGCCGGCCGTCGATGGTCGCATCCGGCTGGTCGAGGATGGCGGTGCCGTGGCGCCGGCCGAGGGTTCCTTCCACCAGGCGTTGCTGAGTGTCGACCAGTTCGGCTTCGAGGGCGGCCACCCCGGCCTCGTCGAGGGCGCCCCGCACCATGCCGTAGCCATTGGCGCGGATCGATGCGACCACGCTGTCGACATCGTCGGGAGGGAAGGTGATCTGATCGCCGGCCACCATCCACCAAGCGTAGGGGACAGACTCGGCGTGGGACGTCGTACCATGACGGGATGAGTGATGACACCCGCACCGACCCCTCGGAACAACCGCTGGTCGGGATCAAGCCCCGTAGTTTCGAGGTGACCGACGGGCCGACCCGGGCTCCGGCCCGGGCCATGCTCCGGGCGGTCGGCATGACCGACGACGACTGGGACAAGCCCCAGATCGGGGTGGCCTCATCGTGGAACGAGGTCACCCCCTGCAACCTTCCGCTGGCCCGGTTGGCCCAGCGGGCCAAGGCCGGGGTGCGGGAGAGCGGCGGCTTCCCCTTCGAGTTCGTGACCATCGCGGTGTCCGACGGCATCTCCATGGGCCACGAGGGGATGCGGGCCTCGCTGGTCAGCCGGGAGGTCATCGCCGACTCGGTGGAGGTGATGATGCACGCCGAGCGGTTCGACGGCATGGTCACCCTGGCCGGGTGCGACAAGTCCCTCCCGGGAATGCTGATGGCCGCCGCCCGGCTCAACCTCCCGAGCGTGTTCCTCTACGGCGGCTCGATCCTCCCGGGTCGGGCCCGGGACCGCGCCCTCGACATCACCTCGGTGTTCGAGGCGGTCGGCGCCCATGCGGTGAACGCGCTGTCCGACGAGGAGCTGAGCCTGATCGAGCACAATGCCTGCCCCACCGAGGGCTCCTGTGCCGGGATGTTCACCGCCAACACCATGGCGTCGGTGGCCGAGGCCCTCGGCATGTCCCTCCCGGGAAGCTCCACCGCCCCGGCGGTGGACCGCCGACGCGAGGACGCCGCCTTCGCCTCCGGCCAGGCGGTGGTCGAACTCCTCCGGGCCGGCATCCGGCCCCGCCAGGTGATGACCAAGGAGGCCTTCGAGAACGCCATCGCCGTCACCATGGCGCTCGGCGGCTCCACCAACGCGGTGCTCCACCTGCTGGCCATCGCCAACGAGGCCCGGGTCGAACTGGAGCTCGACGACTTCAACAAGGTGGCGGCCCGGGTGCCCCACCTGGCCGACACCAAGCCTCACGGGAAGTACCACATGAGCGATCTCGACCGCATCGGCGGGGTCCCGGTGGTGATGAAGGAACTCCTCGATGCCGGGCTGCTGCACGGCGACTGCCTGACGGTGTCCGGCCGCACGGTGGCCGACAATCTGGCCGCCGTCGCCCCCCCCGCCCCCGACGGGGACGTGGTCCACGCTGTCGGTGATCCGATCCACGTCCAGGGCGGGATCGCAGTGTTGCGGGGCACCCTGGCTCCCAACGGCGCAGTGGTGAAGGTGGCCGGCATCGACCAGCTGACCTTCGACGGGACGGCCCGGGTGTTCGACGGGGAGGACGCCGCCATGGAGGCCATCCTGGCCGGCTCCATCCAGCCCAACACCGTGGTGGTCATCCGCTACGAAGGTCCGAAGGGCGGCCCGGGCATGCGGGAGATGTTGGCGGTGACCGGCGCCATGAAGGGGGTGGGCCGGGGCGGCGACTGTGCCCTGGTCACCGATGGCCGCTTCTCCGGCGGGACCCACGGGTTCTGCATCGGCCACGTCGCTCCCGAGGCGGTCGACGGGGGACCGATCGGGCTGGTGGCCGACGGTGACCGCATCGTGGTGGACGTGGTCAACCACACCATCGATCTGGTAGTGGAGGAGCCCGAGCTCGAGCGGCGGCGCGGCGGGCTCAAGCATCCCGAGCCCCGGTACACCACCGGCGTCCTGGCCAAGTACGCCCGGCTGGTCACCGGGGCGGAGCGGGGGGCGGTCACCGAGCCCTGAGCCATCCGGACCCCGAGCGATGGCCAGCTGGGAGGAGTTCGTCGCCGGCGATCCGGACCTGGCCGCCATCGCCGGGCGGCGGATGGAGGCGGCCGGCCTGGTCCGGGTCGGAACCCTGCGGGCCAACGGCTGGCCCCGGATCAGCCCGGTGGAGCCGTTGGTGATGGACGGGAACCTGTACCTGGGGATGATGTGGCGCTCGAGGAAGGCGCTCGACCTGTTGCGAGAGCCGCGCGGTGTCGTCCATACCCTGGTGACCGACAAGGCCGGGACCGAGGGCGACGTGAAGATCTACGGCCGGGCGGTCGAGGTCGCCGACCCGGCCGAGCGGGAGCGCTACGGCGTGGCCCTGGAGGCCCCTATCGGCTGGCGGCCCAGCGGTGACTTCCACCTGTTCGGGGTGGACATCACCGAGGTCGGCTACTTGGCGGTGGTGGGCGACGGCCACGACGTCCGGACCTGGGTTCCGACCGCCGGTCCGGCCTGACCGGCGAGGGGGGCTTGTCGGGACCCTCCCGGTCATGCAACAATGCACGGACCATGCGATCTTGCCCCATCAACCCCACCATCACCTTGGTACTCGTTTCGTAGCGCACGCGACGATCTCTCGCCGTGTGCGCTCTCCGACCTCCCAGACGGGAGGTCGTTTTCGTTTCCCGCCCACTTCCGACGCCGTGACCAGCACCCGTAATGACCCCCACCAACCACAATCGCAACGCCAGACCCAGACAGCCGACAAGGGAGCACCCCGATGGACCCGAAGGAACTCACAGGAGCACAAGCACTGATCAAGAGCTTGGAGATGCAGCAGGTCGAGGTCATGTTCGGCCTCCCCGGCGGGGCCATCCTCCCGGTCTACGACCCGATCATCGACTCCTCGATCCGTCACATCCTGGTCCGCCACGAGCAGGGCGCCGGCCACATGGCCGAGGGCTACGCCCAGGCCACCGGGCGGCCCGGGGTCGCCATCGTGACCAGCGGCCCCGGGGCCACCAACATCGTGACCCCCCTGGCCGACGCCTACATGGACTCGATACCGCTGGTGGTGATCACCGGGCAGGTGGCCACCTCGTCGATCGGCACCGACGCCTTCCAGGAGAGCGACATCACCGGCATCACCATGGGGATCACCAAGCACAACTGGCTGATCACCGACCCCAAGGACATCCCCCGGGTGGTGGCTGAGGCCTTCCACGTGGCCACCACCGGGCGGCCCGGACCGGTGCTGATCGACATGCCGAAGGACGTGGCCCAGGCCAAGATGAACTGGTACTGGCCGGAGCCGTCCGACCTCGATCTCCCCGGCTACCACCCGGTGACCCTCGGCGACCCCGAGCTGGTCCGCCAGGCCGCCGAGCTGATCCTGGCCGGCGAGCGGCCGGTCATCTATGCCGGCGGGGGGATCCTGAAGGCCCGGGCCTCGGAGGCCCTGCGGGAACTGGCGGAGCGGACCGGCATCCCGGTGGTGACCACCCTGATGGCCCGCGGGTCGTTCCCCGACTCCCACCCGCTGTGCCTGGGGATGCCGGGGATGCACGGGAACTACACCGCAGTGACCGCCATGCAGCGCTCGGACCTGCTGATCGCGCTGGGCAGCCGGTTCGATGACCGGGTGACCGGGCGGGTGGGGGACTTCGCCCCGGGGGCGAAGATCATCCACATCGACATCGATCCGGCCGAACACCACAAGGTCCGCCACGCCGACGTCGCCATCGTGGGCGACTGCCGGTTGGTCACCGACGAGCTGCTGATCGCCCTCGACGGTCTCGGGCTCCCGCACTCCGACGCCACCCGGTCCGGCTCCGGCGGCACCCCGACCGACGCGGTGCCCGGGGCCCCGGCCACGCCGGGCACCCCGGCCGCCGCCTTCCCCCGGGAGCGGCTCGACCCCTGGCGGGCGACGCTCAGCCAGTGGCAGCGGCGCTACCCGTTGGTCTACGACCAGACCGACGCCCCCGGCGAGCTCAAGCCCCAGTTCGTCCTGGAGACCCTGCGTGACGCCACCCCCGACGACACCATCGTGGCCTCCGGGGTGGGGCAGCACCAGATGTTCGCCTCCCAGTGGTGGAAGTTCGACTACCCGAACACCTGGATCAACTCCGGTGGCCTCGGCACCATGGGCTTCGCAGTGCCTGCCGCCATCGGGGCGAAGGTGGGCCGGCCCAACCGGATGGTGTGGGCCGTGGACGGCGACGGGTGCTTCCAGATGACCGCCCAGGAGTTGGTCACCGCCAGCTCCGAGCGGATCCCGGTCAAGATCGCCCTCCTCAACAACGCCTATCTTGGCATGGTCCGCCAGTGGCAGGAGATGTTCTACGGGGAGCGGTACTCCGAGGTCTACCTGTCGCCCGATCTCCCCGACTACGTCGGCTGGGCGGAGTCGATGGGCTGTGTCGGCATCCGGGTGGAGACGCCCGAAGAGGTGGGCCCGGCCATCGACAAGGCCAATGCCATCGACGATCGGCCGGTGGTCATCGACTTCCGCACCGACGCCTCGGAGAAGGTGTACCCGATGGTGGCGGCGGGGGATTCCAACGACAACATCCTGGTCGACCCGGTCCAGACCCGGGGGGACGGCTGATGTCCCCCTACGGAGTGGACAAGCGCCACCACACCCTGACGGTGCTGGTGGAGAACAAGCCGGGGGTGCTGGCCCGGGTGGCCGGCCTCTTCTCCCGGCGGGGGTACAACATCTTCAGCCTGGCCGTCGCCCCCACCGACAACCCCCGGTTCAGCCGGATCACCATCGTGGTCGACGTGGAGTCGGCCCCGCTGGACCAGATCATCAAGCAACTGGACAAGCTGATCCCGGTGGTCTCCATCACCGAGTTGGCCCCCGCCGCCGCCCGGGAGCGGGAGCTGCTGTTGGTGACGGTGGAGGTCTCCCCCGAGACCCGGGGCCAGGTCATCCAGCTGGTCGGGGTGTTCGAGGGCAAGATCGTCGACGTCGGCCACGACCGCCTCACGGTGATGCTGGCCGGGGATCCGACCAAGATCGATGACTTCGAGGACCTGCTCCGGAGCTACGGAATTGTGGACCTGCAGCGAAGTGGGCGGGTGGCATTGCCTAAGCTCGACCGCACCGACGACCGATCCAAGGGCGCCACGGTGCTCGGATTCGCAAAAAACCCAGAGAAGGCAGGTTGATCACGATGGCCACGCTGTACTACGAAAAGGACGCCGACCCCAGCTTGATAGGCGGCCGCAAGGTGGCGGTGATCGGCTACGGCTCCCAGGGCCACGCCCACGCCCTCAACCTCTCCGAATCCGGGGTGGACGTCCGGGTCGGCCTCCGGGACAGCTCGGCGTCCAAGCAGAAGGCCCAAGAGGCCGGCCTCCGGGTGCTGTCGGTGGCCGAGGCGTCGGCCGAGGCCGACGTGATCATGATCCTGTTGCCGGACACCGACCAGGCCGCCGTCTACGAGGCGGAGATCGCCCCCCATCTCCAGCCCGGCGACGTCGTCCTCTTCGCCCACGGCTTCAACATCCGCTTCGGGTTGATCAACCCCCCGGCCGACGTCGACGTGGCCATGGTGGCGCCCAAGGGGCCCGGCCACCTGGTGCGCCGGACCTACACCGAGGGCGGGGGAGTGCCGTCACTGGTGGCGGTGTCCGCCGACCCGTCGGGGAAGGCCCACGACCTCGCCCTCTCCTACGCCCACGCCATCGGGGCCACCCGGGCCGGGGTGCTCGACACCACCTTCGCGGAGGAGACCGAGACCGACCTCTTCGGGGAGCAGGTGGTGCTGTGCGGCGGGCTGACCGCTCTGGTCCAGGCCGGCTACGAGACGTTGGTGGGCGCCGGGTACCAGCCCGAGTCCGCCTACTTCGAATGCCTGCACGAGCTCAAGCTCATCGTCGACCTGATGTACGAGCAGGGGATCAGCGGGATGCGGTTTTCCATCTCCGACACCGCCGAGTACGGCGACCTCACCCGCGGCCCCCGGGTCATCAACACCGCGGTGAGAGAAGAGATGGGCCGCATCCTCGGCGAGATCCAGGACGGCACCTTCGCCAAGGAATGGGTGGCGGAGAATGCCAACGGTCGGCCCAACTTCGACGCCCTGCGCCAGGCCGGGCTCGACCACCCCATCGAGAAGGTGGGAGCCGAGCTCCGGGCGATGATGCCGTTCGTGACCGCCGGAAAGCAGAAGATCCAGGACATCTCGGGCGGCTGACCTTGCGCCACCGAGGGGGAGTTCGAAAGGCCGGCGCGGTCGCCGCCGCGGTGGTGGCGGCGTCGGCCGTCCTGGCGGCCTGTTCCTCCCCCCCGGCCAAGAAGTCGACCACCACCACCCGCCCGGCCTCGGCCGGGCCGGTGTGGCTGTGCCGGCCGGGGCTCGCCAACGACCCCTGCACCGCCAGCCTGACCACCACGGTGGCACCCGGGCCGTCCCCCACCTCGTCGACCACGGTGCAGACGGCCGCTCCGGCGGCTCCGCCCGCCATCGACTGCTTCTACGTCTACCCGACGGTCAGCGCCCAGACCACCACCAACGCCAACCTCCACATCGACCCGGCCGAGACCCAGGTGGCCCAGGCCCAGGCGTCGCCCTTCGCCCCCGACTGCCGCATCTTCGCCCCCATGTACCAGCAGTTCACCCTCTCGGCCCTGCTCGGGTCATCCGGGATCGGGGCCGTGAACGCGACATCACTGAACCTGGCCTACGGCGGGGTGCTGGCGGCCTGGAAGTACTACCTGGCCCATGACAACGATGGGCGGGGGGTGGTGTTCATCGGCCACTCCCAGGGGGCGTCGATGCTCATCCGGTTGCTCCGTTCCCAGGTCGACCCGAACCCGGCCGAGCGCCGCTTGCTGGTGTCGGCCATCCTGCTGGGCGGGAACGTGGAGGTGCCGACGGGCCAGACGGTCGGCGGGAGCTTCCAGCACATCCCCGCCTGCAATTCGACCACCGCCACCGGCTGCGTGACGGCGTATTCGAGCTTCGACCAGAGCCCCCCGACCAACAGCCTCTTCGCCCGGGCCGGTGCCGGGGTCAGCCTGCTGTCGGGACAGCCGCCGGGGCCGAGCAGCTCGTACCAGGTGCTGTGCGTGAACCCGACCTCCCTGAGCGCACCGACCACCCCGGGCGCCCTGGACCCGCTGTTCCCGACCAAGACCACCGCGGTGCCCACCGGCTCCGGCCAGAGCGCCGCCACCAAGGTGGACGCCACCCCCTGGGTGACCTATCCCAACCTCTACACCGCCCAGTGCGAGGACAAGAACGGGGCCAGCTGGCTGCAGGTCAACGACGTGGCCCCATCGGGGGACACCCGGCCGGTGGTCAACACCTCGCTGCTCGGGCCGACCTGGGGACTCCACCTGGAGGACGTCAACCTCGCCCTCGGGAACCTGGTCACCCTGGTCCACGATGAGGGGACCGCCTTTGTCGCCCAATCGATCGGCAGCGGCATCGCTTCCTGACCGTTACTTCTGGGCGATGACCTTGCCGAGGAACGGCACCAGCAGGTTGAAGAAGTTGTTGTTGGGATAGGCGCCGGCCGGGTCGTTGTGGGAGTAGGTGCTCTGGTCGTTGGCCAGGGTGAGGTTGCTCGCCGGTATCCCCGACTGGGCCGCCAGCAGCTGGGCGTCCTGGGGGACGCCGGCACCCCCCAGGCGGGCACCGAAGGCGTAGATCAGCAGGTTCTTCGGAAGGGCGTGACCCATGGTGGCGTGGACGTCGAGCACGCTCTGGGCCGGATTGGCATTCCCGTTGTCCACCGCCCCGGTGTCATCGGTCAACCGCTGGGGGAAGTACCACTCGGTGCCGTCGGCGTTCTGCATCGGGTACCCGGAGAACATGGTGGCAAACCGATCGAGCGGGGTGAGCGCCCCGGTGCCGTTCCAGCCATGGACCGGGCCGGCGGCGGCCAGGCCTTGGCCGAGATGGGCTTGAGCCGCCAGCAAGCTGGACGGCGAACTGGCGGCGTTGAGGGCGAAGCCGTACTGGCCGGCATTGGTGACCGGCACCGGCGGAACGATGTCGGCGGGCAACAGGCCCGACGTCTGGCCCAACGACGGCGCGTTGGGGTCCAACAGCGCCGACGCCGACCCGGTGGCGTTGAAGATCCCGGCATAGGGGGCGGGGATCCCGCCGAACGACAGCCAGGGGGTGGCCCCGGGGGCGTCGAGCGACTGCAACTGCTGGGTGGCGGCTTGGGCACTCTCCGGACTCGGGGCGCTGCCTCCATCGATGTAGACCAGACCGGCCAGGTCGTCGGCCCCGGGCCGCCCGTTGAAGTCCCAGGTGGCATAGGCGGTGACCACCGACCCGCCCAGCGAGTGGCCACCGAGGACCACCTTGCCACCGGCCTGCTTGGCCGCCCCGATCACCGTATGGAGGTCTTGGACCGCGACGTTCATCCCCCATTGCTTGGCGAACTGGACCGTCGAATCGGGAATCAGCTGGATGTGGTGGGTGATGCCCGGGTCCTTCAGGTAGCCGAAGTAGTAGTCGAACAGCTGGGTGGCGGTGGCCTTGTGCGCCTTGAAGAGGTTGAGTTCCGACTGGTCCTCCAGCAGGCTCTCGCGACGTTCGACCGCCCACACCTGCCAGTGGCTGGACTTGGAGACCACCCACTGGGCCAGCGGGACGAAGTAGGAGGCGGCGGCCGAGGTCCCGGGCTCGAGGACCAGGATGTTCTTGGCGTTGGTGGGCCCGACCTTGATCACCCCCACCTTGTTGTACTGGGCCGGGGTGCCGGGGGCGGCGTAGCCCGGCATCCAGGTGACGCCGAGCGGGGGGCTGGCCGAAGCCCCCGGCGGGGGACTGGACCCGCAGCTGGCCAACAGCGCGGCGGAGCCGAGGACCGCGCAGGTCAGCGACAACAGCCGCTTCGGCGTCGGGCCGCCAACCCTCAACCTGCAACCTGTCCGCTTTGTCGACACGGCCGGCCAGGTTACGGCCAGGGTTGCCCCGCCGCCAGAGTGGCGCCGGTCCGGTTGCGCGACCTCAGTGGCGGACACAGACTGATCCCATGCTCGATCATGTTTCGATTCAATGTGTTGATCTCCCGGCCAGTGCCGCCTTCTACGACACGGTGCTGGCTCCGCTCGGGGGAGAGCGGATCGTGGACTTCGGCGAGGTGATGGGTTTCGGGATACCGCCGATGCCGGAATTCTGGATCGGCGCCCGATCCATCGGGGACAGGTTCCGCGAATCCCGTTTCGCCTTCGCCGCTCCTGACCGGGCGGCGGTGGATGCGTTTCTGGCCGCCGCCAAGGGTGCCGGGGCCGAGGTGCTGCACGAGGCCAAGGTATGGCCCGAATACCACCCCAATTACTACGGTGCCTTCGTGCGCGACCCCGACGGCAACAACATCGAGGCGGTGTGCCACTCCCCTCAGTAGCGGAGGAAATCAGCGGGGCGGGTAGCCCTGCTCAGAATGGGTCGATCTCAACCGCCGGCAAGTCCTCCACCTGCTGCTTGGTGATGTTGAGGGCAATACCGGAATCGACCTTGCTGACGGCCCCGATGGGAATCGCCACCTGTTTGCGCCCCCAGAGATGACCTTCCTGGAGAAGCACGTGGGTGACCTGGTGATTGCGAGGGTCGATGACCAGCCCCTGGACGATACCGATCTTGCCGTCGGTGACATCGACCTGCTCGCCTCGTCGTATCGCCACTTCGTCCAGAGGAAGCGTGTCGTAGGTAACCGCCTGGGGGACGCCCCCGATCACCTCACGCAGACCGTAGTAGGGCTGAGACAACGCCTGTCCAGCGGTGTAATCGGCATGGCCACCGCTTCCCGGCAAAAACTGGGTCTCTTCGGCGTGATCGAGCTTCTCGAACTCTTCGATCGTGCAGCGGAGTCGGACCTCACCACTCGAGGCGTCGTCAACGAGGTTGAGGGGGACGAGACGACCGAGGCCCTGCCGGTGCTTGGGTTCCACCACCAGATGGGTGACAGCCCGAGCCACCGGGTCCACCACCACGCGGATCACCTCACCGCAAACCCCATCGGAACAACGTGCCTCCGCCCCGATGGTGAACTGGGTTGGTTGTGCCATGGCCACCTTCTTCACTGTTTCTTGTAACTGTTCCTCATCGGCCTCAGGCGGCCAACGCCCCCACCACGTAGTTGACGCAGGCGCACAGTGAGGCCACGTCGTCGGGATCGATGGCCGGGAACAGGGCGATGCGGAGTTGGTTTCGGCCGAGCTTGCGGTAGGGCTCGGTGTCGACGATCCCGTTGGCCCGCAGGACCGCGGCCACGGTGGCGGCATTGATCGAGTCGGCCAAGTCGATGGTGGCCACCACGCGGCTTCGCTCGTTCTCCCGCTGCACGAACGGGGTGGCGAAGTCGGAACTGTCGGCCCAGGTGTAGAGGATCTCGGCCGACCGGTCACAGCGGCCGGTGGAGAACTTCATGCCGCCGTTGTCGTTGAACCAGCGGACCTGGTTGTCGAACATGAACACGGTGGCCAGCGCCGGGGTGTTGTAGGTCTGGTCGAGCTTGGAGTTGTCGAGAGCGATGCTCAGGTCGAAAGAGGCCGGAACCCAGCGGCCGGAACCCTTGATGCGGGCAATGCGTTCCTGCGCAGCCGGGGAGACCAGCGCCGCCCACAGGCCGCCGTCGGCCCCGAAGCACTTCTGAGGGGCGAAGTAGTAGGCGTCGAACTGGTGGGGGTCGACCGGGAGGCCACCGGCCCCCGAGGTGGCATCCACCGCCACCAGCCCGCCCCCGTCGGCCGGCAACGCCGCGCCGGTGGGCCGGGCGATGTCCATCATCACCCCGGTGGAGGTCTCGTTGTGGGTGAGGGCATAGAGGTCGATGTCGCCGCGGGCGACCGCCACCGGATGGGTCCCGACCTCGGAGGCGATGATCTCCGGCTCGTCGAGGTGGGGGGCTTCGGTGGCGGCCGTGGCGAATTTGGAGGAGAACTCCCCGAAACTGAGGTGCTGGCTCTTGTGCTCGATGAGGCAGAAGGTGGCGGCGTCCCAGAACGAAGTGGTGCCGCCGTTGCCCAGCATGACCTCGTACCCGTCGGGGAGGGAGAAGAGGTCCCGGAGGCCCTCCCGGAGACTCCCCACCACCGACTTGACCGTCTTCTGGCGGTGGCTGGTCCCGAGGAAGTGGTTGGCCGCTTTGGCCAGGGCCTCCACGTTCTCGGGGCGGACTTTGGAGGGCCCGGAGCCGAACCGGCCGTCGCCGGGCAGCAAGTTGGCGGGAATGCTGATCTGGGGGTTGTCAGAGGTCTCGGTCACATATGGAATCATGGCACCCATGGCCCACCCGACCAAAAACCGTGTCTCGGCTCGCATCGCGGCCGTGTCGCCGTCGGCCACGCTGGCGGTCGACGCCAAGGCGAAAGCCCTCCAAGCGCTGGGAGAGAACGTCATCGGCTTCGGGGCCGGTGAACCCGATTTTCCCACCCCGGAACCCATCGTGGCCGCCGCCGAAGCTGCCTGCCGGGACCCCAAATCCCACAAATATTCCCCCACCGCCGGGTTGCCGGAATTACGGAGTGCGATCGCTGCCAAGACCCATCGCGACTCCGGCCTGGAGATCTCCGCTTCCCAGGTCCTGGTGGCCAACGGGGGCAAGCAGGCCATCGCCAACGCCTTCGCCGTCCTCTGCGATCCGGGCGACGAGGTGCTGGTGCTGGCTCCCTACTGGACCACCTACCCCGAGTCCATCGCCTTGGCCGGCGGGGTGCCGGTGGTGATCTCCACCGACGTCGCCAGCGGATTCCGGGTCACGGTGGAGCAGCTGGAAGCCGCCCTCACCCCCCGGACCAAAGTGTTGCTGTTCGTGTCTCCCTCCAACCCGACCGGGGCCGTCTACCCGCGGTCGGAGATCGAGGCCATCGGGCAGTGGGCGGTGGCCAACGGCCTCTGGGTGATCACCGATGAGATCTACGAGCACCTGGTCTACGGCGGTGCCGAGCACCATTCGATGCCGGTGGTCGTCCCCGAGCTGGTCGACACCTGCGTGGTGGTCAACGGAGTGGCGAAGACCTACGCGATGACCGGTTGGCGGGTCGGCTGGATGATCGGCCCGACCGACATCGTGGTGGCCGCCACCAACCTCCAGTCCCACGAGACCTCCAACGTGGCCAACGTCAGCCAGCGGGCGGCATTGGCGGCGGTGTCCGGCGACCTGTCGGCGGTGGCGGAGATGCGGACCGCCTTCGACCGCCGTCGCCAGACCATCTACCGGATGCTCAACGAGATCGAGGGTGTCACCTGCATCGAACCGGAAGGGGCCTTCTACGCCTTCCCGTCGGTGGAGGGACTCCTCGGCCGAGAGATCGGCGGCCGACGGATCTCGTCGAGCGCGGAGCTGGCCGAGGTGGCCATCGACGAGGCCAAGGTGGCGGTGGTTCCCGGCGAGGCGTTCGGAGCGCCCGGGTACTTTCGGATGTCGTATGCATTGAGCGATGAGGACATCGTCGAAGGGGTCACCCGATTGGCCAAGCTCTTCAGTGACGCCCACTGACCGGGCAGTCAGTTGACGACCGAGATCGCGTGATCTCCCGAAGGAAGGAACACCATGGGTAGGGTGCTCGTCACCGAAAAATTGGCCCAGACCGGTCTTGACCTGATGGCCATCGCCGGCCACCAGGTCGACGTCCAGTTGGATCTCTCCCCTGAGCAGCTGTTGTCGGCGGTGGTGGGGGCCCAGGCCCTGGTCATCCGTTCGGCCACCACCGTCACCGCCGAGGTGCTGGCGGCCGGCACTGACCTGGTGGTGGTGGGACGGGCCGGCATCGGCCTCGACAACGTCGACGTGCCGGCCGCCACCGAGCGCGGCGTGATGGTGGTGAACGCTCCGCAGTCGAACATCCTGTCCGCCGCCGAGCAGGCGATGGCGCTGCTGCTGGCCCAGGCCCGGAACATCCCCCAGGCCCATTCCGCCCTGGTGGCGGGGAAGTGGGAGCGGTCCAAGTGGGAAGGGGTGGAGCTCTACGGCAAGACCCTCGGGGTGATCGGGCTCGGCCGGGTCGGGGCGCTGGTGGCCCAGCGGGCGCTGGCCTTCGGGATGCGGCTGGTGGCCTACGACCCGTTCGTGTCGGTGGACCGGGCCAAGCACATGGGTGTCGAGCTGATGGGCATCGAGGAGCTGATGGCCCAGTCGGACTTCGTCACCGTCCACCTGCCGAAGAACGCCGAAACCCTCGGCCTCATTGGCAAGGACCTGCTGGCCAAGTCCAAGCCGGGGCTCCGGATCATCAACACCGCCCGCGGCGGCATCGTCGACGAAGAGGCGTTGGCCGAGGCCATCCGTTCCGGCCAGGTACAGGGGGCGGGCCTCGACGTCTTCGCCAAGGAGCCGACCACCGAGTCCCCCTTGTTCGAGCTGCCGTCGGTCATCGTCTCCCCCCACCTCGGGGCTTCCACCGCCGAGGCCCAGGACAAGGCCGGGGTGACCATCGCCGAGCAGGTCATCCTCGCCCTCGACGGGGACTTCGTCCCCTTCGCGGTCAATGTGTCGGCCGGGGACGTCTCCGAGACGGTGCGCCCGTTCATGGGCCTGGCCGAGCAGTTGGGGCGCATCTTCTCCTGCCTCAACGACGGGCTGCCCGACACCCTGGAGATCGAGTACCAGGGCGGCCTGGCCGGTTCGGGTACCGGGATCCTCACCCTGTCGGTGTTGAAGGGGGTGTTCGCCGCCGCCACCACCGAGCCGGTGTCCTATGTGAACGCGCCCCAGCTGGCCGCCGAGCGAGGCCTGGAGGTCCGGGAGACCTCGACCATCACCGCCCACGACTACGTGAACTTGATCACCCTCCGGTCCGGGGACCACTCGGTGGCCGGCACCCTCACCGGACCCCATACCGAGCCCCGGTTGGTGATGATGGACGACCACACCGTCGAGGTGCCGCCGGCCCCCCACATGGTGGTGGTCCGCAACGACGATCGGGCCGGCATGATCGGGGTGGTGGGCACCATTGTGGGCGAGGCGGGTGTCTCCATCTCCTCGATGGCCGTCGGCCCGTCGGCCACCGGCAACACCGCGCTGATGGTCCTGTCCACCGACCAGTTGGTGCCCGACGACGCGCTGGAGCGCCTCCGGGGTTCGGCGGGGATCAGCGACGTCCACACCGTCCAGACCTAGTCCCGCAGTGACGCCGGAGCTGAGTCCGTCCCAGGTGGTCACCGTCTTCCGTTCGCGACTCCGACCCGACGCCAACCCGGCCTACGGAGAGCTGGCCGCCGAGATGGAGACGATCGCCCGGCAGGCTCCGGGCTTTGTCGACTTCAAGGCGTTCACCGCCCCGGACGGTGAACGGGTGTCGTTGATCACCTTTGCCACCGCCGAGGCCCAACGGGCCTGGCGGGACGACCCTCGGCACCGGGAGGCCCAGCGACGAGGTCGCCAGGAGTTCTACCAGGAGTATTCGATCCAGGTCACCGATTGCGTCCATGTCCGGCAATGGGAGTCCGACCCGTCCAACTGACCGCCGCCTCACCGGTCCGGCAGTCGCAGACGCTGAACGGCCCTCTCAGGTCACCAGGTAGTCGACATGCTCGGCGCCAGCGACGGCTCGGATCTGTGGAGCATCGATCTCGACTTGGATCGACGTTTGCAGATAGGAGGCCGCCGCGATCGCCTCGGCCGCCAGTTGGTTCACCGCATGGTCACGTGCGAGCGCTCCCATCGCCGGGATGAGCAGTCGGAGGTCGACGATTTCCACGTGGCCGTGCAGAGTCAACAGCGTTTGGCGGACCGCCGAAGCGATGCCGGAGTCGAGGTGTTCCAAACGACGTGTGAGCGAACCTCGTCGGTGTCCAGCGAAGGCCGAAGTGAGCCTCCACCACCACGAGCACGTCGTCGCGTACCGCCCGGACGGCGGCTCGCTTGCGGTCAGGAGGGTCAAAAGCCGGTGGTCATCGATGACGGCTACGACCACGCCTCTTCCTTCTCAACCTCCGCGGATGCCTCCCGGTAGCTGCCGTCCTGAATTGCCGAACGGATCTCGAACCGAACGTTGCGGGCCAGGTCGGCGGCGAGGCCGGCGAAACTGTCGTTGGCTTCGATCACGGCTTTGCGCAGTGCCCGGTCGACGAAGGCCGTCACCGTCAATCGCTGGGCGGCGGCGGTTGTGGCCACCCCCGAACGAAGGCCTTTGGGAATCCGCACGGAGAGCTGGACCTCGGGTCCGTCATCGAGCGAGGAGTTCGCCGCGAGGGGTTGGATCGGTGCGCCCCGGCGGGCGATCTCGATGGCATCGGTGAACCTGGACATGGGCTCATGCTAGCAGAATCAGAGTATTGCTAGCATCGCGATAGTCCGTCGGCTTTTAGGGCACAGGGGACCGGATCGAGCTTCTGAGTGGGCCGATCGGGAGGATCTTCAGGGGAGTCATTCGCCCCCGGACACCAGCAGGCGGAACCCGGCGTCAAAGCTCGAGGCGTCGGCCAGCTCGGCATTGCGGCGGGCCCAGACCCCGCTCTCGAGGTCGTCGGCCAGTCGGCGCATCGCCGCCTCGACCACCGCGGGGTCGATTTTGGCGAACCCCGACATATGGCTCCGCACCTCGGGGTCGAGGTAGGCGTAGGGACGACACCAGAACGCCCCGATGACTCCGTCGATGAACTCCCGGCTGAGGGGGAGCGTGCGGACTTCGGCTCCAAGCCGGTCGACCACCTCGCGGAAGGAGTTGCGGCTGGCATCGAGATCGCCGATCTCGGGGACGTAGTCGCGGATCAGCCACTGCCGGTCGTGATGGGCCGGGTCGAAATGGACGACGATCCGGAGCGGAGCCACCCGGCACAGCTCGTCGATCCCTGTTCGCCAGTCGTCCCAGTGGTGGACCCTCAACACCGCCAAGGCGGCGCCGGCGACGTTGTCGGCCAAGGGCAGGTGTTCGGCCACCGCTTGGATCGTCGGCGCCGAGCCGCTCGGACGCTGGACCAACATCACCCTCGAGGGTTCGACCGAGACCACCGCTCGGTCATCGGGCTCGTAGGAGCCGTGACCGGCACCCATGTTGATCACTGAGGCGGCGTTGCCCAGTGCCACGTCGATGGCGGCGGCCCAGCTGGGATCGGTGCGCCGGCCCTGCGAGTAGCCGACGCCGATCCGGTCGTAGACCGGCGATGTGGACGTCGGTCAGGCCTGGCGATCCGGGTTGACGGGCACCGGGGGCCAGGTGTCTCCGCCGATGGTGGCGATCGGTCCACTCGTCCCGGTGCTGCCGGATCTCGAGCCGAGCAACCTGGCCACGCCGGCGGCCACCGCCGCGACCACGGTGAGCCTGACCGTCCACTTGAGAAGGCTCTTGAACATGGCCCCACCCTAGTTCCGACCCGTGCTGCGCCCTCGGGTGGATGGCCGGCCCCGGGGGACTTCACGCTGGTTTCCAAGGCGGTGGAGGCGTCGGTGGGCGAGATTGTTTGGCTACCACCAGATCGGGTAGAGCCCATCGTCATCTACCTGGTCCCTCAGCCTGACCTTTTGTCACACATAGAGACATATACAATGGTTTGCACCGACAACGAGAAAGGGTGGAGTAGCTGTGGCCGGACCCACTTCACCCGTCGTCGATTCCCGACACCATCACGTGGTCCAGTTCTATGCCGATGAGGCCGAGCTGACCCGGGGAGTCGGTGCCTACCTGAGCGACGCCCTCGAAACCGGCGAGGCATGTCTGGTCGTCGCCACCCGGCCCCACCGTCAGGCCTTCGAGGCTTATCTTGCCGACGGGGGAGTCACCACCGACCGCCTGGTGGATGAGCGTCGCCTGATCCTGGTCGACGCCGAGGAGGCCCTCTCGCTGTTCATGGTCGACGGCCATCCCGATCCGGCCCAGTTCGATGCCATCATGGGCTCACTGGTCCGGACCATCACCGCTGGCGGCCAAAAGCTTCGGGCCTACGGCGAGATGGTGGCCATCCTCTGGGACGCCGGTCAGGTCAACGCGGCGATCGAGCTCGAAGAGTTGTGGAACGACCTGCTCAGCCGGACCACCTTCTCCCTCTACTGCTCCTACCCGGCTGCTTCCAACGATGACCACGAGTCCCCGGCCTTCGGTGACGTGTGTCGGCTGCACTCGGCGATTGTCGGAAACGCGGTTCGAGGCGGTGAGGAGTGGGCCGAGGAGGCCTCCTCGGTCGAGCGCAGCTTCGAGGGAACCGTGTTTGCGCCCGTCGAGGTACGCCGGTTCGTGGGCGAGGTACTCGGACGCTGGGGCGAAGACGTCCTCCTCGAGGAGGCATCCCTGGTGGCCACCGAGCTGGTGACCAATGCCGTCATACACGGCCAGTCCGACGTGACGGTGCGGATTTGTACCACTGGGGAAGGCGTCCGTATTTCGGTGGCGGATACCAGTCCGGCGATGCCGGCCATGGGCTGCCCATCCGAGCGTGGCTCTTCCGGGCGCGGACTCAACATCGTGTCGGGGTTGGCGGCCGCCTGGGGCACCGAGGCGACTGTCACCGGGAAGATGGTCTGGGCCGAGTTGCGCCGCTGACCGGGCCCCCCACTGCCGGCCGAAGATTCCGGTGGATGGTTCCGGGCCCGCTCGCCACCCCGGCCTACTGTGATCGGATGGATCCCGCCCCATCCGTAGCCGATTCGACGCGCCGTCGGCTGTCGCTGGGCCTGGTGGTGGTGGCCGTGGTCACCGTCCTCTACTGGGTGGCCTGGTTCGGGCACCGGTCCCTGGTCGCCTCCGTCCACACCTCGGCCTATTACCAATTCGAGAACGCCTTCCCGGCCGCCGACGCCTGGCTGGTGGTCTGCCTGCTCGGCGCCGCCCTGAGCTTGTGGGCGCGCCGGCCGTCGGCCCTGTTCTGGCTGCTGGCCGGGGGAGGTGCGGGCCTTTACCTCTTCGCCATGGACACCCTCTACGACCTCCAGCACGGGATCTGGGCCAGGGGCGGCAACGGCCTGGTGGAACTGGCCATCAACATCGTCACCCTGGGGCTGTCGCTGGCCGTGCTCCGCTGGGCCTGGACCCACCGGCAGCCGCTCCTCGATGCCGTCCCCGCCTGACGATGGCGACCGACGACCGGCTCGAGCTGACGGTGGCCGACGCCGCCGCCTGGAGGACATGGCTGCACCGCCAGGAGGAGTCGACCGGCGTCTGGCTGGTGCTGGCGAAAAAAGGCACCACCGACCCGACCAACCTCACCTACCAACAGGCACTGGAGGAGGGCCTCTGCTACGGATGGATCGACGGGCAGCGGGGCCGGCGCGACGAGACCACCTTCCGGCAGCGTTTCACTCCCCGCCGGCCCCGGAGTCCGTGGTCGAAGCGGAACGTCGGCCTCGCCGAGCAGCTGATCCGGGAGGACCGGATGCGGCCGGAGGGCATGGTCGAAGTCGAGCGGGCCAAGGCCGACGGCCGTTGGGAGGCGGCCTACCACGGTCAGGCCCGCATCCAGGTCCCGGAAGATCTGGCTGCCGAACTGTCCACCCAGCCCAGGGCCCAAGCCATGTTCGAGATCCTCTCCAGCCAGAACCGGTATGCCATCCTCTTCCGGATCCACGGGGCCAAGCGGGCCGACACCCGGGCGCGGCGCATCACCCAGTTCGTCGACATGCTGGCTCGGGGCGAGACGATCCACCCCCAGAAGCGGGGGCTCGCCGACTGAGGAGTCTCAGGTTCAGCGGGTGACGGGGAGCCAGTCGGGACGCCGCGACTCGTAAGCGTCGATCTCGTCGATGTGCCGGAGGGTGAGCCCGATGTCGTCCCACCCGTTGACCAGCCGCTCCCGGGTGAACTCGTCCATCGGGAAGGTCGTCTCGATGCCGGCGGCGGGGGCACCGACGGTTCCCGCCTCCACGTCGATGGTGATCTCCAGGGAGGGGTCGGCCACGATGGCGTCGAGCAGTTCCCGACCGATCTCCGGATCCACCTGGACCGGTACCAGGCCGACCTTGGTGCAGTTGTTGCGGAAGATATCGGCGAACCCCGGGGAGATCACCGCCTGGAACCCGTAGTCCTGTAACGCCCACACCGCGTGTTCACGGGAGGAGCCGGTCCCGAAGTTGGGCCCGGAGACCAGCACGGTGGCGCCGGCGTAGGCCTCGTTGTTGAGGACGAAGTCGCGGTCGTCCCGCCACTCGGCGAACAGGCCGGCACCGAACCCGGTGCGCTCCACCCGTTTCAGCCAGTCGGAGGGGATGATCTGATCGGTGTCCACGTCGGACCGGTCGAGTGGGACCCCGCGGCCGGTGACCACCCTGACGGCCTCCATCAGTGCAGGTCCTCGGGAGTGGCGAAATGGCCGGCCACCGCGGTGGCCGCCGCCACCGCCGGCGACACCAGGTGGGTCCGCCCACCCCGTCCCTGACGCCCCTCGAAGTTGCGGTTGGAGGTGGATGCCGCCCGTTCCCCCTCAGCCAGCTTGTCCGGATTCATGGCCAGGCACATCGAGCAACCCGGCTGGCGCCACTCGAAGCCGGCAGCCAGGAAGACCCCGTCGAGCCCCTCCGACTCCGCCTGGACTTTCACCCGGTGGGAGCCGGGGACGACCAGCGCCCGGAGGCCGTCGCGGACCTGTCGGCCCCGGAGGACATCGGCCGCCGCCCGGAGGTCTTCGATGCGACCGTTGGTGCAGGAGCCGATGAACACGGTGTCGACCGGGACGTCGCGGAGGGCGGTGCCGGCGGTCAGTCCCATGTACTCGAGGGCCCGGGCCGCCGCCTCCCGCTCGGTGGGGCTGGTGAACGACTCGGGGTCGGGGACCGATCCATCGATGCGGGCCACCTGGGCCGGGTTGGTCCCCCAGGTGACGTGCGGGACCAGTTGGGTGGCGTCGATGGTCACCTCCTTGTCGAAGACGGCACCGGGATCGGTGGCCAGGCTGCGCCAGTCGGCGAGCGCCTCCTCCCACTCCGCCCCCTTGGGGGCGTGATCCCGTCCGGCCAGGTAGGCGAAGGTGGTCTCGTCCGGAGCGATCATCCCGGCCCGGGCCCCGGCCTCGATCGACATGTTGCAGACGGTCATCCGACCTTCCATCGACAGCGCCCGGATGGCCGCCCCCCGGTACTCGATGACGTGGCCGATGCCGCCGCCGGTGCCGATCTGGCCGATGACGGCCAGCACCACGTCCTTGGCCGTCACCCCGGCGGGGAGATCGCCGTCCACCGTCACCGACATGGAGGCGGGGCGCCGCTGGGACAGGGTCTGGGTGGCCAGCACGTGCTCGACCTCACTGGTGCCGATGCCGAAGGCCAGGGCCCCGAAGGCACCGTGGGTCGAGGTATGGCTGTCGCCGCAGACGATGGTCATGCCCGGCTGGGTCAGCCCCTGCTCGGGCCCGATGATGTGGACGATCCCCTGGTTGACGTCGCCCATCGGATAGCAGGTGATCCCGAACTCGCGGCAGTTCTCCGCCAACACCTCGAGTTGCTTGGCGGAGATGGGGTCGGCCACCGGCTTGTCGATGTCGACAGTAGGGACGTTGTGATCGGCGGTGGCGATGGTCAGATCGGGACGGTGCACCCCGCGCCCGGCCAGCCGGAGCCCTTCGAACGCCTGGGGGGAGGTGACCTCGTGGACCAGATGGAGGTCGATGAAGATGATGTCGGGATCTTCACCGTTCCCGGTGTGGGCGACGTGCCGGTCCCAGACTTTCTCCGAGAGGGTGCGGGGCGATTCGGGCATCGATCAGTTCCCAATCTTGACGATGTGGACCCGGAGGTTCCCCCCCGGGGCGGCGTACTCGACGGTATCCCCGGCGGCGTGGCCGATCATCGCCGTTCCCAGCGGGGAGCCCGGCGACACCACGGTGACGTCCCCCTGCCGTTCCTCGATGGACCCGACGAAGAACGCCTGGATGTCGTCCTCATCGTCCCCGTCGTAGCGGAGGGTGACCACCGATCCCGGCACCACCGTGCCGTCGGAGACGACTTCCCCGTCGACCACTTCGGCCGTTTTCAGCATGGCCTGGAGCTGGCGGATTCGGGACTCCATCTTGCCCTGGCTGTCCTTGGCCGCGTGGTAGTCGCCGTTCTCCTTCAGGTCGCCGAGCGCCCGGGCCGCCTCGATGGCGTTGGCGATCTCCACCCGGCCCCGGGTGGTGAGATCTTCCAATTCAGCCTGGAGCCGCTCATAGGTGGTACGGGTGAGCTGGGTGGCAGAGGTGTCACTCATGGGGCACCAGGCTAACGGGTTTGGGATGGGGCTCCATCCGGCTCCGGGGTCGCTCCGAGGGGCCGGCGAGGCCCGGGGCGGGACGCGTCGACTGTCATCCCCAGGCGATGGATGGCAATATCGAGGCCGACCAACGAGAGGGGGGCCGACCCATGGCCGACATCCAGGGCACCTGGGACAAGAAGTTCGAGGGTGTGGCCACCACACTGTCGAAGAGCCTCGACGAGGGCACCGATGTGGGGGCGTCGGTGGTGGTGATGGTGCACGGCAACCCGGTGGTCGACATCTGGGGCGGGTTCACCGACGAGGCGAAGACCACGCCCTGGCAGGAGGACACCCTCATCAACGTCTGGTCCACCACCAAGACGATGACCTTCCTCTCGGCGCTGATGCTGGCCGACCGGGGCCAACTCGACTTCCACGCCCCGGTGGCCGAGTACTGGCCGGAGTTCGCCGCCGCCGGCAAGGACCGGGTCGAGGTCCGCCACCTGATGGGCCACACCGCCGGGCTGGCCGGGTGGACCGAGCACCTGGAGACCGAGGAGCTCGCCGACTGGGAGAAGTGCACGTCGTTGTTGGCCGCCCAGGAGCCGTGGTGGGAGCCGGGGACGGCTTCCGGCTACCACGCGGTGACCCAGGGCTACCTCATCGGTGAGGTGGTCCGTCGGATCACCGGCAAGTCGATCGGAACCTGGTTCGCGGAGGAAGTGGCCGGCCCGCTGGGGGCCGACTTCCACATCGGTCTGCCCGCCTCCGAGGACCACCGGGTGGCCCCGGTCATCCCCCCGCCGCCGGTCGACGTCGAGGCCATGGGCTTGTCCGACTACGCCATGCGGGCGCTGGCCAACCCGATCCTGGACGCCACCTGGACCTACAACGAATGGTGGCGCCGGGCGGAGATCCCCGCCGCCAACGGCCAGGGCAACGCCCGATCGGTGGCCACCGTGCAGTCGATTATCGCCGGGAACGGAGAGGCCCGGGGGAGCCGGCTGGTCTCCGAGAAGACCCTGGAAGCCGTCTTCGAGGAACAGGCCGACGGCAAGGACCTGGTCCTCGGGATCCCACTCCGGTTCGGCATGGGCTACGGCCTCAGCTCCGAGACGATGCCGTTGGGGCCGCGCAGCTGCTTCTGGGGAGGCTACGGAGGCTCGTTGATCCTGATGGACCAAGAGGCGGGCCTGACGGTGGCCTACGTGATGAATCGCATGGAGAGCGGCCTAGTGGGGGATTTCCGGGGCGCCGGCATCGCCACCGCCGCCCTGGTGGGGCTGGCCGCCGACTGACCGGGGGCCCCGGGCCTCCGACGGTCCGGAGACGCCGGTGCAAACCGGGTAGAACACCTGGGAAGCTGGGAAGAGGGACGGTCATCGCCCGTCCGTAAGGTAGGGAGCCAGCCATGCCGCTGCACGATCGCAACCACATCCGGGGCCAGGTCGACGACTCGGTCTACGCCTCGGTGGCGCTGAAGTCGGCGCTGCCCAAGTACCGGTTCCCGGCCCACGAGACGGTTCCCGATGTCGCCCTCCAGGTCATCGAAGACGAGCTGATGCTGGACGGCAACGCCCGCCAGAACCTGGCCACCTTCTGCCAGACCTGGGAGGAGCCGCAGGTCCACAGGTTGATGGACATCGCCATCGACAAGAACCTGATGGACAAGGACGAGTACCCCCAGTCGGCAGAGCTGGAGCGGCGCTGCGTCCACATGCTGGCCGACCTGTGGCATGCGCCGGACGCCAAGAACACCATCGGGGCATCCTCGATCGGATCGTCGGAGGCCTGCATGCTGGCCGGCCTGGCCGCCAAGTGGCGGTGGCGGGCCAAGCGGGGCAAGGAAGGGAAGCCGTCCGACAAGCCGAACATGGTGTGCGGACCGGTCCAGGTGGTGTGGCACAAGTTCGCCCGCTACTGGGATGTGGAAATGCGGGAGATCCCGATGGCCCCCGGCCGCTACGCCATGGATGTGGAGCAGATGCTGGCCCGGGTGGACGAGAACACCATTTTGGTGATGCCGACCTTCGGGGTCACCTACACCGGGATGTACGAGCCGGTCTTCGAGCTGTCCGAGGCGCTCGACCGGCTGGAGGCCACCACCGGCCTGGATGTCGACATCCACGTGGACGGGGCCAGCGGCGCCTTTCTCGCCCCCTTCTGTGCTCCCGAGGTGGTCTTCGACTTCCGGATCCCCCGGGTGAAGTCGATCAGCACCTCCGGCCACAAGTTCGGGCTCGCCCCCCTGGGGGTGGGGTGGGTGATCTGGCGGGACAGCAGCGAGCTGCCGGAGGGGCTGATCTTCCATGTCTCCTATCTGGGCGGGGACATGCCCGACTTCCAGATCAACTTCTCCCGGCCGGCCGGCCAGATCATCGCCCAGTACTACGAATTCATCCGGCTGGGTCGGGCCGGGTACACCCGGATCCACCAGGCCTGCTACGAGATCGGTGCCTACCTGGCCACCGAGATCAAGAAACTGGGCCCCTTCGAGCTGCTGTCGGTCAGCGATCCGGCCACCGGCATCCCGGCGGTGACCTGGCGGATCACCGAGGGGGAGCACCCCGGCTACACCCTCTACGACCTCGCCGACCGGCTCCGGGTGCGGGGCTGGCAGGTACCGGCCTACCCGCTGACCGGCTCGGTGTCGGACGTGACGGTGCAGCGGATCCTGGTCCGCCAAGGGGTCTCCCGCGACCTGGCCTCCATCCTCGTCGACGACTTCGCCGCCTCAGTGGATTATTTCGCCCACCATCCGGTGTCGGTGGCCATGACCTCGGAAGAGGCAGGCGGATTCAACCACCTCTAACCGGGTGACCAGCCCGCCCAACCCTCCCGGCCCGGCCGGCGACAAGGGAACCCGTTCATTCTCGGAGCAATTCGAGGAGCAGCAGAGCACGCCCTTCCCCTGGAAGGCGGTGCTCAAGCGCTCGATCGTGGTGGTGATCGCCGGGGTGGCGCTGTACTACGTCGCCCCGAGTGTCATCGCGGTGCTCCACTCCTGGCCGCGGCTGGCCACCTTGAACCGCATCTGGTTGTTCGTCGCCCTGGCCTCGGAGTGCGCCCATTTCGCCTGCACCTTCGCGCTGCAGCGGATCGCCCTGCGGACCAAGGAATGGTTCCCGGTGGTCACCGCCCAGTTGGCCGGCAACGCCATCAGCCTCATCGTCCCGGGGGGCGCCGCCGCCGGGGCGGCGGTCCAGTTCCGGATGCTGGCCCTCAGCGGGATGGACGCCGCCGACGCCGCCGGGGGCCTCACCGCCTTCTCCTTGCTCGGCATCGCCGGTCTCCTCGCCCTCCCGGTGCTGGTGCTCCCGGTGGTGCTGTTCGGGGCCCCGGTCAGCTCCGGGCTCTACACCGCCGCCATCGTCGGGGCGGTGGCCTTCGTGCTCTTCACCGGGGTCGGGGCCCTGGTCACCGCGACCAACGCGCCGCTCCGCTGGATCGGGCGGGTCGTGGAGCGGGTGCGCAACCGGCTGAGCCGAAAACGGAAAGCGCCCAGCTCCGGGCTCAGCGACCGGCTGCTCGAACAGCGGGATCTGGTCTTCGCCGTCCTCGGCAAGCAGTGGTGGCAGGCCACCCTGTTGTCGGCGGGGCGGTTGGGATTCGACTACTTCTGCCTGTTGGCGGCGGTGCTGGCAGTGGGGAGCCATGCCAGCCCGCCCCTGGTGCTGCTGGCCTACGCGGTGGCCGGGGCCATCGGCCTCATCCCCATCACCCCGGGCGGCCTCGGGATCGTGGAGGCCAGCCTCTCCGGCCTGCTGGTGCTGGCCGGCCTGAACACCGGCGAGGCAGTGCTCGCCACCCTCACCTACCGGCTCGCCTCCTACTGGATCCCCCTGGCCTCCGGCCCGCTGGCCTACTACCTCTTCAAGCGCCGCTACCGCCCGATGGCTCCCCAGGTCACGTGAGGTCGACCACCCCGGTGTCCCGCACCGTGCCCAACCGGCCGCAGCCCTCTTCGGTGACCAGCACCGCCAGTTGATCGGGGTCCTCGGTGGTGGCCCACGCCCGGCGACCGTCGACGCTGCGACAGGCCACGATCGCCCGGGAGGGAGTCCCGTCGCGGTCGTAGATGACCGAATAGGTCTCGACGGTGACCTCGCCCTTCGCCTCGGCGTCCGGGGAGCACTGGGGAAGGATGGAGACCGCCCCGGTCGGGTTGGCCCATCGGTAGCCGGCCGCCTCCTCCACCGTGGTCAGCTCGGGGAGGCCGTCCCCGCCGGCGCCGGTGGCGGGGTGGGTCCCGTAGATCCCCAAGCTGTGCTCGGTCATGCACCAGCCGACCCCGGTGACCAAGCCGGTCGATCCGGGATCGTCCCGGAGGGCGGCGGCCATCGAGGCGACCGCATGGGTCCCATAGTTGCTGCCGGGGCCGCCGCCGAAGGTGAGGCCGCCGGTCACCGTGAACGGCCGGTCCGGGTCGTCGGTGGCCACCCCCAGCTCCAGGCCGGCGATCTCCACTGCCGAGGGGAACGGCGAGTAGAGGTCGAGGTGGGCGACGCCGTCGATGTCGATGCCGGCCAGGGCGAGGGCCGACCGCCCGGCCAGCCGGATGGCCGGCGAGGAGCAGAAGTCGGCCCGGTGGGAGAGGAACCAGTGGTCGTCGGCGTCGGCTCCGGCCAACGGGAACACCCACCGGTCCCGGGGCACCCCGGCGGCATCGGCCGCCTCCGCCGAACACAGCACCAGGGCGGCCCCCTGGTCGACCTGCTCATTGGCGATCAGCAACTTGGTATACGGGTAGGCGACCATCCGGTTGGTGATGGCGGGGTCGGCGATCTCCTCGGCGCTCATCGGCTGGCGGAGCCAGGCGTAGGGGTTGGACGATGCCACCTGTGAGCACTCCGACCACCGCCCGGCGATCATCGCCCGGTGCTCGTCCGGCCGCCGGCCGGCCTCGGCCCGGAGGGCCATCTCGAAGAGGGGGAAGACATTGACGGGTACGTCGAGGCCGCGCTCGGCCTCGGCATCGGTCGTCGGCCGTCGGCTGCTTCCGAACGGCTCGGGTTTCGGGGTGTCGGCCCCCTGGCCGTTCCAGGCGAGGACCGGCCGGTTGGGGTCGCGGCGGGCGGCCGCCAGCGAGTAGCCGCAGTCCCCTCCGGCGATCACCGCCACTTCCAGGTCGCCGCGGCCGATGTCCAGGGCCGTCTGGTTGATCAGCCGCTGGGGGTTGTTGCCGCCGCTGGTGGTGAGGACGACCTGGCGGGGTTCCATCCGGGTCTGGCCGGCCACCAGCTCCCCGGGATTGACATAGGCCCAGCTGCGGGGGTTGATGATCCGGAGCGACTGGGCCCGCTTCAACAGCCGGTGGCCGACCCCGGCCGGACCGCAGTCGACGGCGGCCGCCTGCACCGCCTCCACCATCAGGTCCACCGGTTCGGGGCGGCTGGCCACTAGACCCCCGTCCGGCCGGTTGGTGACCTGGCCGATGCCCACGATCACCGGGGTTCGGGGGTCGACGACCATCAGAATCCGGAGCGTACCCCGGCGACGCTCGGCCCGATCCACCGTCAGTACACTTCTCCTATGCGTATCGCCATCGGGGCCGACCACGCCGGCTTCGAGCTCAAATCCGCCCTGGGTGAGCACCTGGCCGGGGCCGGCCACCAGGTCATCGACCTGGGCACCGATTCACCCGACGTCTCGGTCGACTACCCGATCTTCGGCCTGGCCGTCGCCCGGGCGGTGGCCGCCGGGGAGGCGGAGCGGGGAGTCTGCGTGTGCGGGACCGGGATCGGCATCGGCATCGCCGCCAACAAGGTCGACGGGGTGCGGGCGGCTCTGGTCCACGACGTGACCACCGCCAGCCTGGCCCGCCGCCACAACGATGCCAACGTTGTCTGTTTCGGTGGCAGGATCACCGGGCTGGCCGAGGCGACCGATGCGGTCGACACCTTCTTCTCCACCGCCTATGAGGGTGGTCGGCACCAGAAGCGGCTGGACGAGATCTCGCAGTACGAAGCTTCCCGACCCGGGGACGACCACGAAAGGCAGCCACCGTCATGAGCCCGTCTTGGACCGCATCCCCGTTCGACCCCTGGTTGGCCGATGATCCCGAGGTGGCCGGCCTCCTGGCCAAAGAGGCCGAGCGCCAGTCGACCACCTTGCAGCTCATCGCCTCGGAGAACTTCACCTCGACGGCAGTGCTGGCCGCCACCGGATCGGTCCTCACCAACAAGTACGCCGAGGGTTATCCCGGTCGCCGCTACTACGGCGGGAACCAGATCATCGACGAAGTCGAGGACCTGGCCCGGGAGCGGGCCACCTCCCTGTTCGGGGCCGATCACGCCAACGTCCAGCCGCACGCCGGGGCCAACGCCAACCTGGCCGTCTACCAGGCGCTGCTGGAGCCGGGCGACACCATCCTGGCCATGCGGCTCGACCACGGCGGCCACCTGACCCACGGCTCCCCGGCCAGCATCACCTCCAAGGTCTGGCGCTTCGTCTCCTACGGGGTGTCGCCGGCCACCGGTGACGCCGACAAGCCCGGCGAGATCATCGACTTCGACCAGGTGGCCGACGTGGCCCGCCGGGAGCGCCCCAAGCTCATCGTGGCCGGATCCACCGCCTACTCCCGGATCATCGACTCGATGCCGTTCCGGGAGATCGCCGACTCGGTCGGCGCCCTGTTCATGTTCGACGCCGCCCATCCCGCCGGCCTCATCGCCGGCGGGGCCCACCCCTCCCCGGTGGGGGTGGCCGATGTGGTGACCCTCACCACCCACAAGACCCTCCGCGGCCCGCGGGGCGGGGCCATCCTCTGCAACGCCGAGTTCGCCAAGGCCATCGACAGCGCCGTCTTCCCCGGGCTGCAGGGCGGCCCGCTCGAGCACGTCATCGCGGCCAAGGCGGTGGCGTTCGCGGAGGCGGCCCGCCCCGAGTTCCGCACCTACGCCGCCAACGTGGTGACCAATGCCGCCGCCCTCGGCCGGTCGTTGACCGCCCTCGGGTTCCGGATGGTGTCCGGCGGCACCGAGAACCACCAGGTGCTGCTTGACCTCCGGGCCTTCGACGGGGAGCTGACCGGCAAGGTGGCCCAGGAGACCCTCGACCGGGCCGGCCTCACCTGCAACCGCAACACCATCCCCGACGATCCCCGTTCGCCCTTCATCACCTCGGGCCTGCGGCTGGGTACCGCCGCGCTGACCACCGCCGGGATGGGGGAGCCGGAGATGCAGCTCATCGGCGAACTGATCAGCCGCACCCTCGCCAGCCGGGAGGACGACGCCGAGATCACCGCCATCCGGGCCGAGGTGCGGGAGCTGTGTGCCGGTTTTCCGCCCTACCCCCGCCTGGGGACCGCGTGAGCCGACGGGAGTTTGCGGGCACGTGAACTCGAGCGTGCCGCTCAACTGGTACGGCATCCTGCTGATCGTGGCGGCGGTGTCCGCCTGGATCCTCACCTTCCCCACCCGCCGGCTCGCCACCCGGGTCGGCTACGTCGCCCAACCCGACGAGCGGAAGATCCACCAGCGGGTCACCCCCCAGGCCGGCGGGGTGGCCATGTTCCTGGCCCTGTTGGTGTCGGTGGCGGTGGCCGCGTCCATCCCCGCCCTGCGGTCGCTGTTCCAGGGCTCCTCGGAGCCGCTCGGCCTGGTGCTCGGGGCGTTCGCCATCTTCGTGGTCGGGGTGATCGACGACATCCGGGATATGTCGGCCCCGGCCAAGATGGCCGGCCAGGTGCTGGCGGCGATGATCCTCTACTTCCTCGGGGTGACCTGGTTCCAGTTCAAGGTGCCGCTGGCCGGGTTCGTGGTGCTGGGCTCCGACTACACCCCGCTGCTCACCGCCCTCTGGGTGATCGCCATCACCAACGCGGTGAACCTCATCGACGGCCTCGACGGCCTGGCCGCCGGGGTGGTGGCCATCGCCTCGGGGGCGCTGGCCGTCTACGGGCTCCACCTCCAGGCGGTCGGCAACCTCCCCGCCGACAACATCGGGCCGCTGGTGGCGGTGTTGACCTGCGGGATCTGCCTCGGCTTCCTGCCCCACAACTTCTACCCGGCCAAGATCTTCATGGGTGATGCCGGTGCCCTGCTCCTCGGCTTGTTGATGGCCGCCTCCACCATGCTGATCGGGGGCCGGGCGGCCGGCGACGTCCGCAGTGGGCAGACCTATTTCTTCTTCGCGCCCCTGTTCATCCCGTTTTTCATCCTCGGGGTGCCGATCTTCGACATGGCCTTCGCCTTCGTGCGCCGGACCGCCAACCGGACCGGCTTCGCCACTCCCGACAAGAACCATCTCCACCATCGCCTGCTCCGGCTCGGGCACGGCCATCGCCGGAGCGTGTTGATCCTGTGGGCCTGGACCGCCCTGTTGTCGGGGTTCATCCTGTTCCCGCTGTACGTCTCGAGCGTCAATGCGGTGATCCCGTTCGGGGCGGTCGCCCTCGGGGTCCTGCTGTTCGCCACCTTCCATCCCGGGCTGCGGGGCGGGGAACCGGATCCGGAGCCGGCCGGGGTGGAGGGGAACGGCAGCCGGGTCGACAACGGTGCTGACCAGGGAGTCGACGCCACCATCCCGTTACCACCGGTCGACCTGGGGGTCTCCCGGCATCCGGGCTGAGCCAGCCGGGCCCGCCCCCTCGTTTTGCCCAAGGGGGTGCAAAAGTGCGATGATGTCGCCCGTGAATTGCAGGCCTCTCGCCTCCACCGGGCCCGCCCATCCGATGTCCGCCATCTCTGGCGGCGATGGACGACGGTCTTGGTGATTTCTGGAAACTCTGTTGAAGTACCTCCTCTCCACACCGCCTGACGCGGTCCGAGCCGACCTTGGTGGACAATTCTCATCTTCCCAAGCCGGACCCCGAGGCTGCACCGGGGCCCGACCCGGATTCCGAGCCGCGTTCTGCGCCCGGGATCACCGACTTCCTGTCCATGGGGGTGGCCAGCGCCCTGTGCCTGATCCTGGGCGGGGGCATCGGGGTGGGGATCGACGCGTTGGCCCACACTTCTCCGCTCTGGACGTTCGTCGGCCTGGGGTTCGGGGTGGTGTGCGCGGTGGGGGTCACCGTGTCCCAGGTCCGCAAGTACCTCTAACCCCGTGGCTCGGCCGCGGCCCGGGAAGGGTGCGCTGATGTTCGCCCGCTTCTCGCTTCCCGACATCCCCGCCGTCTCCCGCCGGACGGTGACCGCCGCCCTCATCCTCGGGGTGGCCGGCCTGGTCGGGTGCATCTCCTTCGGCAAGCCGTTGATCGGGGTCGGCGCCTGCATCGGGCTGGCCCTCGGGACCCTCAACTTCCGCCTGGTAGGAGCGTCGGTCATCAAGGTGGGCAAGCGGGAGGACGAGAACAAGCGCCGTCCCCTGGCCCTCAACACGGTCGGCCGGCTCGGGGTCATCTCGGTGATCACCATCGGGCTGCTGCTGATCTCCTTCCAACTCGGATTCGGGGTGCTGTCCGGGCTGGCCGTCTTCCAGCTGGTCCTGCTGGCCAACGTGGCCCGCTCGATGATGAAGTTCGGTCCCCAGGGCGACGGGCTCGACGTCGGACTGCTGGACGCGGGCGACCCCGGCGACGACCGGCCGGGCGGGGCCTGAGCCGATGGGCCTCACCCAGACCCTGATGGGCATCCACGGGATGCTGGCCGACGTCACCGTCGGCGACCACATCACCCGGAAGCTGTTCGGGCTGACCATCGACGCCGACCTGTTGTGGTCGACGGTGGCCGCCGGCGTCATCACCATCGCCCTCGGGCTCATCGTGCGTCGCCAGGCCACCTCCGGGGTCCCCGGCAAATTCCAGCTCGCCTGGGAGATGGTGGTCAGCTCCACCCAGCGCCAGGTGGAAACGTCCATCGGCCCCCGGGGCGCCCGGGTGGTGCCGCTGGCGGTGACCCTGTTCGTCTTCATCCTCATCGCCAACTTCTTCACCGTTGTCGGGCTGGGGGCCACCTACGACTTCCTGCTGCCCCCGGCCGCCGACATCAACCTGCCCCTGGCCATGGCCCTGTTCGTGATTGTGCTGGTCCATGCCGCCTCCATCAAGTCCCGGGGCATCGTTGGCTACGTCAAGCACTACGTGACCCAGCCGTTCCCGATCTTCCTGTTCCCGGCCAACATCTTCATCAACTTCGTGGAGGAGCTGGCCAAGCCGGTCACCCTGGCCCTCCGTCTCTTCGGCAACCTGTTGTCCGGGGGGCTGATGCTGGCCCTGCTGGCCTTCCTGGTCCAGTGGAAGCTCGGGGCCATCCCGGTGGGCGGGATCCTGTTCATCGTCTTCGACCCGGTCTGGAAGCTGTTCGACCTGGCCATCGGGGTGATCCAGGCCTTCATCTTTGCCCTTCTGACCATCCTCTACTTCGACACCGCCATGGCCGATGTCCACTAGCCGGGCAACCCGACCCCACCTCTTTTTTTCCACCCACCGATCGCCGTACTGATCACAATCCAAAGGAGAAGCACCAAATGGCAGACCCAACGATGGCAGAGGCAGTAAAGCTTGCCGGCGCCATGGTCGGCGGAGGCATTGCACTCGGCGGGGGCGCGGTCGGCGCCGCCATCGGTGACGGCCTGGCCGGTAGCCAGACGATCGCCGGGGTAGCCCGTCAGCCCGAAGCCCAGAGCCGGCTGTTCACCATCATGTTCCTGACGGTCGGTCTGGTGGAAGCCATGTACTTCATCAACTTGGCCTTCACCGCACTGTTCGTCTTCTCGCTGTACAAGAAGTAGGCCAGTGTCCTCGGCCGGCCGCTCCCTGACCCATCCGGCGACCGCCGACTCCGGCCCGCCGGGCCGGGACGGTACCGACCCATCGACGAAACAAGGTTGACAGCCCATGCCCATCGCCGCCAACAGTAATTTCCTGGTTCCCAACGGCACCATCGTCTACGAGCTGATCGCCTTCGTGATCGTGCTCGGGTTCATCGGCTGGAAGGTGGTGCCCTATCTCAACCAGGCGCTGACCGAGCGCCAGGAGCAGATCCGGGGAGAGCTGGAGGCTGCCGACAAGGCGAAGTCCGACGCCGAGGTGGCTGACGCCGAGCGCCGGCAGGAGCTGGAAGAGGCCCGCCGCCACGCCCGGGAGATCGTGGCCAACGCCAATGCCACCGCCGAGCAGGTGGTGGCGGCCGCCCAGACCCGGGCCCAGACCGAGCACGACCGGATCGTCAGCTCCGCCGACGCCGAGATCGCCGCCGCCCGCCAGGCCGCCGTCCAGGAGGTCACTGCCCGGGTGGGGGAGGTCATCGTGGCCGCCGCCGAACGGGTCATCGGCCGGGAGATCCAGGCCGCCGACAACCAGGACCTCATCGACGAAGCGGTGGCCGCCATCACCGCCGCCGGATCCGGCACCACCACCCCGGCTCCCGGGGTCGCCCGGTGAACCCAGCCCTCCAGGGCTACTTCGCCGCGGTCAGCGAACAGCTGGCGGCCGACGGCACCCTCACGCAAGCCGCCGACGAACTGGCGGCCGTCTCCTCGCTGGTCGACGGCAACAACGAACTGACCCTGGCCCTCGATGACGGCTCGGTGCCGGCCCCCGCCCGTCGGGCCGTCCTCGACGACCTCCTCGACGGCAAGGTGCTCCCCGAGGTCCGGCGGGTGGTGAACCGGGCGGTGACGGTGGTCCCCGCCTCCGAGGTCACCGCCGCGCTGCACTGGCTGACCCATCAGGGGGCGGCGGTCGCTGCCCGGGTCGCCGACGGCACGGTGGAAGCCGACGCTTCCCTGCTCGGCCGACTGGCCTCCCGGAACCGGGTGGCGGGCTACGCCGCCGCGGTGTTCGAGATGGTGGAGACCAACCAGATCGAAGAGATCGAAGACCAGCTGTTCCGGTTCGCCCGGACGGTCGAGTCGAACCCGGCTCTGCGGACCGCCCTCGGCGACCGCGATCTGCCGGCCACCCTCCGCCAGGAGGTGGTGACCGACCTGCTGGGTGGCAAGGGAAACCCGGCCACCGTCCGCCTGGTCGCCTACTCGGTGAAGGCCGGGCGGGCCCGGGACATCGTCGGCACCCTCGACGCCCTGGTGGAAGCGGCCGCCCGTGCCCGTGGGTGGCGGGTGGCCCGGGTGGTGTCGTCCGACGAGGTGGCCGACGCCCAGCGCCAGGGATTGAGCGAGGCGCTCGGCCGGCTGGCCGGGAACCCCGTCGAACTGCAGGTGACGGTGGACCCCAGCCTCCTCGGCGGGGTGGTGGTCCAGCTGGGCGACCTCCTGGTCGACGGCAGCGCCCGCCACCGCTTGGACCAATTAACGGAGCACCTCCTCGGTTCCGAGGCGGACTACCACGTTCCACAAGGAAGGGAAACAGCCGATGGCTGAGTTGACCATCAACGCCGACGAGATCACCGCCGCACTGCGGCGGCACGTCGATGACTACACCCCCGAGGTCGATACCGAGCAGGTGGGTCGGATCGTCGAAGTGGGTGACGGGATCGCCAGGATCACCGGGCTCCCTGGCGCGGCGGTGAACGAGATCCTCGAGTTCGAGGACGGCACCGAGGGCCTGGCCCTCAACCTCGACGAGGAGACCATCGGCGCGGTCATCCTCGGCGACGACACCGGCCTGGAAGAGGAACAGCTGGTGAAGGCCACCGGCCGGATCCTCTCGGTCCGGGTGGGCGACGCCCTCCTCGGCCGGGTGGTCAATGCCCTCGGCGAGCCGATCGACGGCAAGGGCCCGATCAACTCCGACCAGACCCGGCGGCTCGAGGTCCAGGCGCCGGGCATCGTCCGCCGCCAGCCGGTCCATGAGCCGCTGCAGACCGGCATCAAGGCCATCGACTCGATGACCCCGGTTGGCCGGGGCCAGCGGGAGCTGATCATCGGCGACCGCAAGACCGGCAAGACCACCGTCGCCATCGACACCATCCTCAACCAGAAGGGCCTGGGGGTGAAGTGCATCTATGTGGCCATCGGCCAGAAGGCGGCTTCGGTCGCCCAGGCCGTCGCCACTTTCGAGCGCTTCGGTGCCCTCGAGTACACGGTGGTGGTGCTGGCCGGGGCCGGCGACCCGGCGCCGTTCAAGTACCTGGCCCCCTATTCGGGCTGTGCCATGGGCCAGCACTGGATGGAGAACGGCGAGCACGCCCTCATCGTCTACGACGACCTCTCCAAGCAGGCCGAGGCCTACCGGCAGCTGTCGCTGCTGCTCCGCCGCCCGCCGGGCCGGGAGGCCTACCCGGGCGACGTCTTCTACCTCCACAGCCGGTTGCTGGAGCGGGCGGCCAAGCTGTCCGACGAAGAGGGCGGCGGATCGCTCACCGCCCTCCCCATCATCGAGACCAAGGCTGGCGACGTCTCCGCTTACATCCCCACCAACGTGATCTCCATCACCGACGGCCAGGTGTTCCTGGAGAGCGAGCTCTTCTACGCCGGGATCCGGCCGGCCATCAACGTCGGCGTATCGGTCAGCCGGGTGGGGAGTGCCGCCCAGATCAAGGCCATGAAGTCGGTGTCCGGCACCCTGAAGATCGACCTGGCCCAGTTCCGGGAGCTGGAGGCGTTCGCCACCTTCGGGTCTGAGCTCGACAAGGTGTCCCAGGCCCAGCTGGACCGGGGCTACCGCTTGACCGAGCTGCTGAAGCAGGGACTGAACTCCCCGGTGCCGGTGGAGGAGCAGGTGGTGGTCATCTTCGCCGGTTCCAACGGCTACGTCGACGAGATCCCGGTCCCCGAGGTCCAGCGCTACGAGTCGGAGGTGCGGGGCTACTTCCGGGCCAACCACGCCGATCTCCTCGAGGGCATCCGCACGTCCGGCCAGCTCCCCGAAGGGGACAAGCTGGAGACCGCGCTGCGCACCTTCAACGACAGCTTCGACACCGGCGAAAGCGCCTGATTCGTGGCCGGCGGTCAGGAGCGCATCCTCCGGCGACGGATACGGAGTATCCAGTCGACCAAGAAGATCACCAAGGCGATGGAGCTCATCGCCGCCTCCCAGATCGTCCGCGCCCAGGCCCGGATCATTGCCGCCCGTCCCTATGAGGAGGGCATGGCCCGGATCGTCCTGGAGGCCGCCGCCGGCGACCCGGTGGCCGCCGGACACCTGCTCGGGACCCCGGAGACCATCGAGAAGGTCGCCGTCCTGTCGATGGCCGCCGACCGGGGCCTCTGCGGGGGGTACAACACTTCGGTCTTCCGGGCCACCGACCGGTACCTGGTCAAGGCGGAGGCCGACGGGATCGAGTTCCGGTTGTTCACGGTGGGCAAGAAGGCCCAGCGGTTCTTCCGCTTCCGGGGCCGGACCATCGAGCAGTCGTTCGGTGGTTTCAGTGAACGGCCGACCTTCGAAGACGCTCGGGCGGTGGCCGCCGCGGTCCTCACCCCGTTCGCCAACGGGGAGGTCGACCAGGTGATGATCGTCTCCACCCGGTTCCTCTCCGCCGGCACCCAGCGGGTGGAGGTGCGACAGCTGCTGCCGCTGGTCGATCCCCGCCAGCCCCCCGACTCCGGCTCCGCCGACGAGGACGGCGGGGCGGCGCCGGCCGCCCCGTCCGACGGCGACGAGCGCTCCGGCTACACCGAGTTCGAACCGGACGCCGCCGAGCTGCTCGAGACCCTGGTGCCCCGGGCGGCGGAGACCGCCATCTTCGCCGCTCTGCTGGAGGACGCCGCCTCCGAGGTCACCGCCCGGCAGCGGGCGATGGCCGCCGCCAGCGACAACGCCGAAGAACTGGTGAAGAAGTACTCCCGGATCATGAACCGGGCCCGCCAGGACACCATCACCACCGAGATCATGGAGATCGTCAGCGGCGCCGAGGCGCTGCGGGCCGACGCCGGCCAGGACGAGGGCGGCCTGGTCATTGAGGCCAGGGTCTGACATGGCCACCAACATCTGCAGTTGCCACCACTACCCCAAGGGAGCCCAACGCTCATGACTACCACCGCAGCCGAACCGACCAAGACCCCGACCCTCCAACCCGGCCGGGTGGTCGCCATCGCCGGCCCGGTCATCGATGTGGAGTTCCCACCCCACGCCCTCCCCGAGATCAACCACGCGCTGGAAGTGGACATCGAGCTGGAGGGGGTCAAGCAGGTGGTGACCGCCGAGGTCGCCCAGCAGATCGGTGACGGCCGGGTCCGGTGCATCTGCCTGAAGGCCACCGACGGCATGACCCGCGGGGCCGAGGTGCGGAACTTGGGCCGGGGCCTCCAGGTCCCGGTGGGCGACGCGGTGCTCGGGCACGTCTTCAACGTCCTCGGGGAGCCCCTCGACACTGACTCCATCGGCGAGGCCGAGGCGTACTGGGAGATCCACCGCCCGGCCCCGGACTTCGACTCCCTCGAGCCCCGGGCCACGATGTTCGAGACCGGGATCAAGGTGATCGACCTCCTCGAGCCCTACGTGCAGGGTGGCAAGATCGGCTTGTTCGGCGGGGCGGGGGTGGGGAAGACCATCCTCATCCAGGAGATGATCAACCGGGTGGCCACCAACCACGGTGGCGTGTCGGTGTTCGCCGGGGTGGGGGAGCGGACCCGTGAGGGCACCGACCTCTGGATCGAGATGCGGGAGTCGGGGGTCATGGAGAAGGCCGCCCTCGTCTACGGGCAGATGGACGAGCCCCCCGGGGTCCGGCTGCGGGTGGCGCTGGCCGCCCTCACCATGGCCGAGTACTTCCGGGACGTGAAGAACCAGGACGTCCTCCTGTTCGTGGACAACATCTTCCGCTTCGTCCAGGCCGGTTCCGAGGTGTCCACCCTCCTCGGCCGGATGCCCTCCGCGGTGGGCTACCAGCCGACCCTGGCCGACGAGATGGGCCAGCTCCAGGAGCGGATCACCTCCACCCGGGGCCGGTCGATCACCTCGCTGCAGGCCGTCTACGTCCCCGCTGACGACTACACCGACCCGGCGCCGTTCACCACCTTCACCCACCTCGACGCCACCACCGAGCTCTCCCGGGACATCGCCTCGCTGGGCATCTACCCGGCCGTCGACCCGCTGTCGTCGACGTCGAACATCCTCGCCCCCGAGATCGTCGGCGAGCGCCACTACGCGGTGGCCCGTCGGGTCCAGGGGGTGCTCCAGCGCTACAAGGAGCTCCAGGACATCATCGCCATCCTCGGCCTCGACGAGCTCTCCGAAGAGGACCGGGAGACGGTCTACCGGGCCCGGAAGATCCAGCGCTTCTTGTCCCAGCCGTTCAACGTCGGCGAGGTCTTCACCGGGTTGAAGGGTGTGACGGTGCCGGTGGAAGAGACGGTGGAGTCGTTCGAAGCCCTGGTCAACGGCGAGCTCGATGAAGTTCCCGAGCAGGCGTTCTTCAACGTCGGCGGGGCGGAGTCGGTGTTGGAAAAAGCCCGCACCCTCGAAAAAGAATGAGCGGGGGGACCCCGGCCGATGGCTGACAGCGATGTCTTCAACGCCCAAGTAGTCACCCCGGAGCGGGTGCTGGTCAACGGCCCGGCCACCCAGGTCATCCTCCGGACCGCCGACGGTGACATCACCTTCCTGGCCGGCCACACCCCGCTGGTCGGGACGGTCGAGCCCGGCCTGGTCCGGGTGGTGGGGGAGGACGGCGAGGAGCTGCGGATCGCCGTCCACGGTGGCTTCGTGCAGGTCGAACAGCACGTGGACGACGACGCCGAGACCGACAGCGGGCGGCCGTCTTCGACGAACCCGAGCGGCACCCGGGTCACCGTGCTGGCCGGCATCGCCGAACTGGCCGAGGAGATCGACACCGAGCGGGCCCGGGTGGCCCGGGAGGCGGCCGAGGCCAAGGTGTCGGAGCTGGCCTCCGCCGGCCGGACGGCCGGAGGTTCGGGAGGTTCGGGCGAGGACGACGAGGTCGATGCCGAGGTGGTCGAAGCCGAGGCCGCCCTCCGACGGGCCGAGGTCCGCCTGGAAGCTGCCGGGGTCACCGCCACCGCCGGCTCCTAGAGCGTACGCCTCCCGGCGACGCGAGGGTCCCTCGTCGGTGTCCGAGCTAGTCGAACTGGATGGCGCTGTACTCGCTGAGCTTGTGCAACGGGTGGCGGGCATCGATGAGCCGCACGGTGCCCGACTTCGACCGCATGACCAGCGACTGGGTGCTGGCTCCGAACTGGTCGTAGCGCACCCCGCTCAACAGCTCGCCGTCGGTGATGCCGGTGGCGGCGAAGAAGCAGTTGTCTCCCCGGACCAGATCGTCGGTGGTCAACACCGCGTCGAGATCGTAGCCGGCAGCCACCGCCGCGCTCCGCTCCGCCTCGTCCCGCGGCCACAGCCGTCCTTGGATCTCGCCCCCCATCGACTTCAACGCCGCGGCGGCGATCACCCCCTCGGGGGTGCCCCCGATCCCGAACAGGATGTCCACCCCGGTGTCCGGCCAGGCGGTGGCGATGGCCCCGGCGACGTCGCCGTCGGTGATCAACCGGATCCGGGTGCCGGCCTCCCGGACCTCACCGATCAGTTCGGCGTGCCGGGGTCGATCGAGGATGACCGCGGTGAGGTCCCTCACCGAGGTTCCCTTGGCCTTGGCCACCGAATGGAGGTTGTCGGCCACCGAGGCGGTCACATCGATGGCCCCCTTGGCCCACGGCCCCACCGCCAGCTTCTCCATGTAGACGCAGGGCCCGGGGTCGAACATGGTGCCCCGCTCCGAGGCGGCGATCACCGCCAGGGCGCCCCCCCGGCCGAGGGCGGTGGGGGTGGTCCCGTCAATGGGGTCCACCGCGATGTCGGTCGCCGGCGGCGAGCCGTCCCCGATGCGCTCGCCGTTGAACAGCATCGGGGCGTTGTCCTTTTCGCCCTCGCCGATGATGACCACCCCGTCCATGGCGATGCTGGAGAGCACGATGCGCATGGCGTTGACGGCGGCCCCGTCGGCCCCCTCCTTGTCCCCCCGCCCCATCCACCGGGAGGCGGCCATGGCCGCCGCTTCGGTGACGCGGACCAGCTCCATGGCCAGGTTGCGGTCGGGGGCCTGTGGTTGGCTGCTCACGGGGCCAGACCCTAATGGGCGCGGCCCGGTCCGTGGACCGTCCGGGGACCCGCCGGCTCCGGCAACGGGGGATCGGACAGGGTCACCGGAGGCACCCTCCCGGGCCCGCCATAATTGGGCGGATGCACCCCACTGACCAGACGGACCGGTTCGTCGTCCAGCCCAACGGGCCCCTGGCCGGAACGGTCCGGGCCGGCGGGGCCAAGAACTCGGCCCTCAAGCTGATGGCCGCCTGCCTGCTGGCCGAGGGCCGTCACGAGCTGGCCAACGTTCCCCGGATCACCGACGTCGACATCATGGCCGAGGTCCTCGGCGCC
>DATATM010000021.1:0-97022 GCA_036268775.1 Acidimicrobiales bacterium
GGGAAGAGTGTTTCGGTGGCTTCTTCCGCGATGAGGGACAGATCGACGGGTACTGGAATGAAGGACTGCTGGTCGGCTCGGCTGAGTAGCAGCAATGCTTCTGTGAGGTCAATCGCTCGGGTGTTGACGGCGTAGAGGCGGTCGATGAGTTCGCCGTTGTCGTGGTTCGGATCGTTGCGGGCTACGTCGAGAAGTGTCTGGGTAATGGCCAGCGGGGTGCGCAGTTCGTGGGAGGCGTTGGCCGCGAATCTCTGCTGTTCGGCGCTGTGTGCTTCGAGTCGTGCCAGCATGGTGTCGAAGGCGTCGGCGAGTTCGCGGAACTCGTCTCCGCGGCCCGGTAGCCGGATTCGGTGGGACAGCGATCCGGATGTGGCCATGCGTGTGGCCGCTGTGATGCGAGTGAGGGGGGCGAGCATCCGACCAGCGAGCAGCCACCCTCCGAAGAGACCGAATACCATCAGGACCGCCAACACTGCGGCTGCCCTCGGAGCAAAGACGTGCAGGAGGTTGGATCGGATGGGAAAGACACCATCAATGGTGCTGCGGGTGAGCAATTTGTCGGGGACGTAACGCAGGAGGAACACCCACACGGCTGTGAGCAACATGACGCCGGCAAGCATGAGGAAGCCGGCATAGCTGAGGGTCAGTTTGAGGCGAACGCTCAAACCGGGGGCTCTATCCATGGTCTCCTCCTTGAGGCACGGTGTCTGGTTGCGTATCGATGCGGTAGCCGACGCCGGCCACGGTGGCGATAATCCAGGGTTCGCCGAGGCGTTTGCGCAGGGCCGAGACGGTGATACGCACTGAGTTGGTGAAAGGGTCTGCATTCTCATCCCAAGCCCTTTCCAGCAGTTCTTCGGCGCTGACGACACCACCTTCGGCAGCAACGAGGACATCGAGCACGGCGAACTGCTTGCGGGTGAGCGCGACGTAGCGGCCGTCGCGGTAGACCTCGCGGCGGAACGGATCGAAGCGCAAACCTGCAATCTCTCGCACAGGTGGCCTGTTATGGGCGCGCCGGCGGTCGAGTGCTCTCAGACGGAGCACGAGCTCTCGGAGTTCGAAGGGCTTGGTGAGGTAGTCGTCGGCGCCAAGTCCGAACCCGGAGGCCTTGTCGTCGAGCCGATCGGCTGCGGTCAGCATGAGGATGGGCATGCCGCTGCCGGAGGCGACGATGCGCTCGGCGATCTCGTCGCCGGAGTGCCCAGGGACGTCGCGGTCGAGGACGGCGATGTCGTAGGCGTTGATGCGCAGCAGCTCCAGCGCGGTATCGCCATCACCGGCGATGTCGGCGGCGATCGCTTCCAGGCGTAGGCCGTCGCGGATTGCTTCGGCCATGTAGGGCTCGTCCTCGACGATCAACACACGCACATTCAGATCATCCTAGGCACCGGGGCATATCGTCGGCATATCGAAAACCACATACGTGCTGGCAACGTCACGCTGGCTTGACTGGAGGCATGACCTACCGGGAGCTGGAAAGAATGGCAGGTCATAGTCCTTCGAAACGACACCCTGAGGGCCGGGTTGTGTCGAAAGGACGAATCATGCGTCGATCGCACCTGTGGGCGGCCGCGGCCGTGGCCCTGGGAGTCACCCTGGCCGGTTGCTCGGGCGCATCGACGGACCCGAACGCTGGCTCCCAGTCCACCACGACCACCGCCTCGGCGGGAGGATCAGGCTCGTCGGGGACGTCGCCACTCGCCCAAGCTGTGGCCTACTCCCAGTGCATGCGCAGCCACGGCGTCTCGAACTTCCCCGACCCGGTGCAGACCCCTAGCGGAGGCTACGGGTACAGGACCGCCGGGATCGACCCGAACTCGGCTGCGTTCCAAGGGGCCCTTCAGGCATGCAAGGGCCTGCCGTCGCCGTGGAACTCTACCGGCCAGCAGCTCACCGCCGCCCAACAGCAGGCGTGGTTGAACTGGGCCGCGTGCATCCGCTCCCACGGTGTGCCCAACTTCCCTGACCCAACCTTCTCGGGCAGCGAAGTGCACGACTCGGGCATCGGGTCGAACTCGCCGCAACTGCAGTCGGCGATGAGCGCCTGCAAGAGGCCGTCCGTCGGTGGTCTGGGCGGGTGACCGGAAACAGCAGGCTAGTGGCTGAACAGCTCATCGCCTCCACTGACAGCGAGGGGTGCAGCGCCATCTACTCAGGCGAGGCGAGGGTCCAGGTCCGATGACGCGCAAGACGTGGATTGTGGCCGGAACGGTCTTTCTGGTTGCCGTGATTGTCACCGGCGTCGCGGTCCTTATGCCCGGTGCGAAGCAAGCGACATCGGCCACAACCGAGCAGCCGGCGAACACGGCGCCGGTCGAGCAGAGAGAACTCTCGGCCATGGTTTCGGTGAATGGAGCCCTGACCTATCGGGCGCAATCGGACGGTTCTCCGTACTTGGTGATCAACCAGGCCAGCGGGACATATACCGAGCTGCCCGCGCCCGGCCAGGTGATCTCCCAGGGCCAGGTTCTCTACCGGGTGAACGACAGCCCGGTGGTGCTCCTGTATGGCTCGACACCCGCCTATCGGACCCTGGCGGCTGGGGCGACCGGCGCCGACGTGGCCGAACTCAACGCCGATCTGGTCGCGCTCGGTTACGCCACCGCGGCTCAGCTCAGTCCAACGTCCATCTTCTTCGGATCGGCCACCACGACGGCCGTGGAGGAGCTCCAGGCCGCACTGGGGGTAGCTCAGAACGGCACCTTGACCCTCGGACAAGCGGCGTTTGAACCCACCGCCGTGCGGGTGACGATCCTGTCTGCCCCCTTAGGGGGTAACACCCAGGCGGGCCAGACCGTGATGCAGGCCACTTCGACCACTCGCCAGGTGCAAGTGGCGTTGGATGCCGGCCAGCAGTCCGACGTGGCCGTGGGGGACAAGGTGACCATCACCCTGCCCAACAACCAGACCACTACCGGCGTCGTCGGCTCGATAGGGACGGTGGCCACCTGCCCATCGAGTTCGGCGTCCAGCGGGTCGAGTTCTGGCTCCGCAGCTCAGGTAGCGGGCACCTGCTCGTCGGGCAGTTCGGGGGCAGGCACGACACCCACAATCACGATGGACATAACCCCCTCCGATCCTGCCGCCACGGACACCTGGGATCAGGCCCCGGTGCAGGTCTCGATCACCACGGCCAGCGTGCCGAGGTCACTGGTGGTACCAGTGACCTCGCTGCTGGCCCAGTCCGGCGGTGGCTACGCCGTCGAGGTCGTGGGCGCAGGCGGGATCAACCATCTGGTGGCGATCACGCTCGGACTGTTCGACGACGCCGACGGCCTGGTACAGATCACCGGCTCGGACCTGGCCGCCGGTCAAAGAGTGGTGGTCCCGAGCACATGAGCGGCGCCTCGGCGCCCTTGCCCGACCACAACGCGGCAGCGGCCAACAGATCGGTTACTGACGTGGCGGCGGCTCCGATACTCGAAGTCGACAACGTGACAAAGAGCTATTGCGGCGAGCCCCCCGTCCCCGCATTGCGCGGGGTCAGCCTCGCCATCGGCCCGGGAGAGCTGGTCGGCATCGTCGGGCCGTCGGGGTCGGGCAAGACGACCCTGATGCAACTGATGGGAACCCTCGACCGGCCCACCAGTGGCCAGGTGCGGATCACCGGGCTGGACATCGCCACCATGGCCGACGACGACGTGGCCTACCTGAGGGCCACCCGCATCGGGTTCGTCTTCCAGCAGTTCTTCCTGGCTGAGCACTCTACCGTGCTGGACAACGTGGCCGACGGGCTCCTCTACGCAGGCATCCCCCTCAAGCAGCGCCGCCAGCGCGCCCTCGACACCCTGGACCTGGTCGGCCTGGCCAAGCGCCCCCATGTCCGTCCCACCCAGCTCTCGGGCGGGCAACGCCAACGGGTCGCCATCGCCCGGGCATTGGTCGGCCAGCCAGCCATCGTGCTCGCCGACGAGCCGACAGGCAATCTCGACCAGGCCACCGGGCACTCGATCCTGGCCCTGATCGATCAGCTCCACCGGGCCGGCTCCACCATCGTGGTCATCACCCACGATCATGCCATCGCTGAGCGCTTGCCCCGCACGGTCGGCATTCTCGACGGCCGTATCGTCACCGACACCGGACCCGTAGCGGACACCGGCTCCCTCCTGCGACCTCTCGCTGTCGTGGAAGAAGCCCCCCCGCCCGCGGCGCAGGCTGCGACCGGCGCCCCCGTCCATCAGGAGCAGCCGTGCCTGCCGCCGCCGTCCTGAGCCGGAGGCGGCTACCGCTCTCCGATGTGAGGCGCCTCTCCACCGTCGGACTGCGGACGCGGAAGCTTCGGGCCGGTCTGTCCGCTCTCGGTATCGCCATCGGCGTGGCCGCCATCGTCGCCGTCCTCGGCCTGTCCGCCTCGTCGCAAGCCGGCCTGCTCAACGAGATCAACCAGCTCGGAACCAACCTTCTCACCGTCAGCAACGGCCAGAATGTCACCGGCGGCACCGCGGAGCTCCCCACCACAGCGCCGGCCATGATCGGGCGGATCAACGGCGTACAGCAGGTGCAGACCACCGGGACAGTTAACGGCGCCAACGCCTACCGCAACCCCTACATCCCCCCGGTCAACACCAATGCCCTGACCGTACAAGCTGCATCCCTCGATCTCCTCTCGGTGGTCGCCACCAGCGTCGCCCAGGGCCAGTACCTCAACGGGGCGATCGCCCAAGAACCCGTCGCCGTCCTCGGCGCCGCTGCCGCGCAGCGGCTCGGGATCGACCGTGTCTACCCCGGCGAGAGGATCTGGGTCGGCAGGCAATGGTTGTACGTGGCTGGCATCCTCAGACCGGCAGTGCTGGTCTCCGCCATCGACTCCTCCGTCCTGGTCGGTTACCCCGCGGCAGAGAAGTACCTGGGCTTCGACGGGCACCCCTCCACCATCTACGTCCGCGCCCAGAACGACCGGATCACTGTGGTCGACAACCTTCTGGGCGCCACCGCCAACCCTGAGAACCCCAGCGGCGTCAGCGTCAGCCAACCCTCCGACGCCCTCGTCGCTCAAGCCGAGGCCAAGAGTGCCCTAAACGGCCTCTTTCTCGGACTCGGTGCTGTCGCCCTCCTCGTCGGTGCGGTCGGCGTCGCCAACATCATGATCATCTCTGTCCTCGAACGCCGCTCCGAGATCGGACTGCGTCGGGCGCTCGGCGCCACCAAAGGCCATATCCGCTCCCAGTTTCTCTCAGAGGCCGTCTTTCTCGGGCTTCTCGGCGGCGTCGTCGGCGTTGCACTCGGGGTCGCGTCGACGTCTGTGTACGCCCACACCAAAGGCTGGGCCACCGTCCTGCCTCCAGAAGCGTGTCTCGGCGGCTTCACCGCTTCCCTGATCATCGGCGCAGTCGCCGGGCTCATGCCCGCCCTGCGTGCAGCGCGGATGTCACCCACCCAGGCGCTGTGGAGCGTGTGACCCACTGCGCTTCGACCGATCTGCGACGAGACGAAGGCTGATACTTGACGATGCTCGGTTATGCGCCGATTTGAACCTGCGACCGGCGCTCGTTGAGGAGTTCGACGGCGGTTTCGGAGAGGGTGTTGCGGAACCACCGGCGAATGCATCGTCCCAGTACAAGGCCATCACTCGTCGACCCACAGAATCGCGTCGAGGGGAACCGGCACCTGGTCGGTCGTAGTTAACGCGCAAATCGGGCCCCCGCCACCATTGAAACGCTGGTCTGAGCGTCTCGTGCATAGGGCATGGGCGCCTGACCAGCGGTTTCGCCGCTCGAGTGTCACATTCCATTGGTGGCCGGTGTCTTCATGTCACCAGCAAGTAACCCGAGGAGGCATCATGGCCAGCAGTACCAGGATCCCGAAGGCAGAACTGACCGGCATCTACGGCGCGATGGTCAAACGGATGGCACGCAAGATGTTCGGCGAGGTGCCGGAGCCCGTCAGGGTGGCGTGGCACAACCGGAAGGTCCTGAACTTCAGCTTCGGCGTCGGACGCAAGGTGCAGAAGTGGGGCCAGTGCGACGCGAGCCTGAAGTCCTTCGCCCACATGGCGGTGGCCAGCCTGGTCGGCTGCAGCTTTTGCCTGGACTTGGGCTACTTCCAGGCCCACAATGACGGGCTCGACCTGATCAAGGCGCGTGAGGTGCCCCGGTGGCGCCGCTCGGATGCCTTCACGCCGCTGGAGCGGGAGGTCATGGAGTATGCCGAAGCGATGACCCAGACGACGCCGACCGTCACCGACGAACAATCGGCCAGGCTGCTGGAGGCGCTCGGCCCGGGCGCCCTGGTGGAGCTCACCGCCTACATCGCCCTGGCCAACTTCATGGCCCGCTCCAATGTGGCAATGGGCGTCAGGTCCCAGGAGTTCTCCGCCACCTGCGGCCTCCAGCCGCTCGCCGTAGCCTCGACTGCATGATCGACGACCCGTTCGTCTCCCACCGCAGCCTGCTCTTCACCGTCGCCTACGAGATGCTCGGCTCGGCAGCCGACGCCGAGGATGTCGTCCAGGAGACCTGGCTGCGGTGGGCCGAGGTGGACCAGGCGGAAGTACGGGATCCGCGGGCCTATCTGGTCCGGGTGGTCACCCGGCAGGCGCTCAACCGGCTCCGATCGGTGTCCCGCCGCCGGGAGGAGTACGTCGGGGAATGGCTGCCTGACCCCCTGCTGACCAGTCCCGATGTGGCCGAGGACGCCGAACTTGCCGAGAACGTCTCGATCGCCATGCTTACGGTGCTGGAGGCCCTGGGTCCGGCCGAGCGGGCGGTGTTTGTGCTGCACGAGGTGTTCGAGACGCCGTTCGACGAGATCGCCGAGGCGGTGGGCAAGCGCCCGGCCGCGGTACGCCAGATCGCCCACCGTGCCCGCGAGCACGTCGCCGCCCGGCGGCCGCGGATGCAGGTGAATCGAGCCGAGCAACTGGCCGCCGTCGAGAAGTTCATGGCCGCTCTCTCTACCGGCGACATGCAGGGACTGGTGGAGGTGCTCGCCCCGGACGTGGTGCTGATCGCCGACGGCGGCGGGCTGGTGGCGGCCGCCCGAAAGCCGATCGTTGGAGCCGAGAAGGCGGTGGCGTTCCTCGCCCGCGCCTCGACGTACCCGGATTTCGCCGCGACCACTACCTGGCTCAACGGGATGCCGGGTGCCCGGATCGACGTCGGTGGCCAAGCCACCGCGGTGAGTCTGGTGTTCGAGAAGGGCCGGATCACCCGGATTTTCGCGATGCGCAACCCGCAGAAGCTGGGATGGCTGGAAAAGGTGTCGGAACTGCGGCGGTGACCGTCCTACCGTCGCGTTAGAACCACTCCAGCGCGGTGGCGGTGATCCTTTTGACCTCTTCCGAGGTCGCCGGACGAGCTTGGCCCGAGACCCAAGTGGCCTCGTCCCGACGACAGACGGTCAACTCGGCAACGTCCTTGAAGGCCATCCGGATGATCGTCACCGTGCCCGGAAGTTGCCGACTGTCGTGCAGTTCGTGGGCGAGTTGCGAGTAGGTACCGCCTTCGGTGAAGGTCGTCGCGGTGGCCGACAGCCTGACCGTGTCGGTTCTGCGGGCCTCCTCGTCGGCCAGCGAGTAGCGCACGCGGAGGTACTCGACCCCAGAGGAATCCACTTCGTGGCGAGTGTTGGTCATCCCGCCGGCGATGATGGTGGACGTGAAGTCGTAGGGGTGGTCGTGAACAGGGGGTTCCTCGACGTAGTAGGTCGGATCCCACACGTGGAGGCGGAACTCCCGACGCTCGTCCAGACGCAAACCCAGGAGCCCGATGTCCTGCATCCTCCAGGGGTAGTCGGGGGCATGCTCGAGGATGGTACGCACCAGGGCCCGGTTCAGGGCATTGTCCATGGCATTCCTCCGGCAGTCAGCAGGGTCGGCACCGAGCCCTGATAATGACATCAGTGTTATTTAGGTCTGTCAAGGGAGGTTGGCGTACCCGCCGGCGGGTTGGCCGATCGAGTCCTCAGGGCGTGTAGCCGGGCAGGAGGATGGCGATGAGTCCGGCCGCATGTGCTGTTTCCCAGGTGGGGTCGCTCGGATCCCGGCCGGTGAGCAGACGAAATTCGGGGGAGTTCACGTAGGGCAACGACGCCCCGCCGACCAGCACGTAGTAGAGAATTTCGTGGCTGATGGGTGCAGCCACGCCAGCGTTACGCAGAAGCTGCCACGCCGGCTGGATGCCATTGAAGAAGGGCTTCACGTGGGCTTCGGTCATCCACGTCAACCGGTCGCTGGCCGCGGTACCTTCGTGCACCATGATCTGGTTGAGCTCCGGATGATCCGCCGCGAATCTCACGAACCGACGGATGCCATTGGCAAAGCCCGCCGCCAGTGCCCCCGTTTCAATGCCGGTTAGGTCAGTTGGGAACAATCCCTCGAGCGCGTCGGCCAGTAGACCGAAGAGATAGTCCACCGCCGCCGTCCAGAGGGCCGCCTTGGACTCGAAGTGGTAGTTGATCTGCGGCTGATGGGCTTCGACCCGCTGGGCGATCGCACGGGTCGACGCCCCATCGAAGCCCTTGGCCCCGAACTCGATCAGAGCCGACTGCAGCAAGGCCTCCCGGATGTCGGTCCGGGCTCGACGGATGCGGACCTTGTTCGACGTCGGGGGGTTGCGCGGCATGGTTCAGAAGTGTACGTTATTATCAGATGATAATAGTGGAGGAGGAGAGCCGATTGAGTAGGGCCCCGGAATTAGACGACCAAAATCGTCCATCGACACGACTGTTGCCCCTGTCGAAGGACCCGTTTCAGGCACCGACCGACCGGGACATGCTGCCGTCGGAGCGGCGCCAGTTCGTTCGGACCCACCGGACGTGTGTGTTCGGCTACGGGCGCCAATCCGATGGACCGGCGATGTCGATCGTCTATTACGTCCCCGAGGAGAACGGCGACTTGCTGGTGGCGACCATGGGCAATCGGGCCAAAGCCAGAGCCGTGGCCCGGAATGGCAAAGTCAGTCTTTGCATTCTCGACGAGACCTGGCCGTTTGCCTACCTGCAGGTCTATTGCGACGCAGCCATCGACTCCGACGGTGAGACGCTCGTCGATGTGATGATGGGAGTGGCCGAGCGCATGTCGGGTGAGCCCTTGGGCCCGGAGCTTCGCCCTATGGTCAAGGCGATGGGAGAGGAGGAGGGCCGGGTGCTGGTGCGCTGCCGACCCTATGCGACCTTTGTGACGCCACCCCGACACCTGCACAGCAACGACCAGGAGGAGCCACTGACCCACTGGGTCTCGGCATCCATGCCCTGGGACGCTTCCGACACTCCGGACAACGTTTGAGCTTCCGTTTCGCCAACATCGAGGGCCGGGCGGCGTTGATCGATCCGGACGACCAATGGTTCGACGCGTCGAGAATCAGCCGGGGCTCCATCAGCGCCGATCCGATGGATGCGTGGCTTCAGCTCGACGAGCTCCACCGAGTCGCCGGCACGATCTCCGAAGCCGTTCCCGACGGCCGGATCGGAGACGTCACTATTCGTATGCCGATCCCGTCGCCCAGGAGCGTATTTGCGGTCGGGCTCAACTATCGATCCCACGTCGACGAGTCGGCAATGGAAGTGTCCAAGGTGCCGGTCGTCTTCACGAAGTTCCCGAGTTGCCTCGCCGGACCGACCGACCCGGTAGTCCTCGGGGGGAATGCCGACGACTACGAAGCCGAACTCGTGGTCGTCATCGGCCCGGGGGGACGCAACATCACCCGGGACGACGCCTGGAACCACGTCGGCGGCCTGACGGCTGGCCAGGACATCTCCGATCGGGCGCTGCAGTTCGCGGCTAAGCCCGCCCACTTCGACCTGGGTAAATCCCGGGACACCTATGGGCCGATCGGCCCGGTCGTCGTATCCCCCGACGGCTTCGCCGACCCCGGCGACCTTCAGATCAGTTGTGACATCAACGGAGAGCGCCGCCAGGAGGATCGCACCTCAAATCTGATCTTCGATATCCCGACCCTCGTCAGCTACCTCTCTGGCATTCTCACCCTCAGTCCCGGGGATTTGATCTTCACCGGCACCCCGGCCGGGGTGGGGGCGGCCAGCCTCCAGTTCCTCAGTGACGGGGACGTGATTACCACCACGATCGAAGGCATCGGCACCATGACGAACCGGTGCCAAGCTGCTCGGCCCTCTTCAGCCTGAGGAGAACGTCCCATGCCTCTTCACCGACTGGCATCGATCACCATTGGGGTTCCCAATGTCGAAGACACGGCTCAGTACTACGCCGAGTTCGGGTTGGTTCGCGATGGTGTCCACTTTTCGACCCGCGACGGGGGAGAGCAACTCCGCATCGTCGAGAGCCCCAGCCGTCGACTCATCGAGCTGGTCATCGGGGCCGACGACCCCGACGACTTGGAACTCATCGCTCAACGGATGCGGAGACTCGGGATCGCCGTCCAGCGAGGTCCGGTCGGCCTGAGCGCCCTCGACATCCACAGTGGCGCCCGGGTGATGGTGGCAATCACTCCCCGTATCTCCCAGGTACCGGCGACGATCGCTGGCTACAACGCGCCCGGCCACGTCGAGCGAAACAACCATCGGGCCCCCGCCATCCTGCGGGAGGGGCCGATCCGTCCCCGCAAACTGGGCCATGTCGTCATCGGCACTCCTGATGCCGAAGGCTCACAGCGATTCTTCGTCGACGGCATCGGATTCAAGGTAAGCGACCAGGTGCTCGGGCTGGCCGCCTTCTTGCGGTGCTCCACCGACCATCACAACCTGCTGATTCAGCCCTCCCCGGTGGCGTTCTTGCACCACACGTCGTGGCAGGTCGAAGACGTCGATGAAATCGGCCGCGGCGCCTGCCGGATGCTCGAGGGCCACCCCGAGCGCCACACCTGGGGCCTGGGCCGGCACTCCATCGGCTCCAATTTCTTCTGGTACCTGCGGGACCCGGCGGGCAATTTCTCCGAGTACTACTCCGACATGGACGCCATCACCGACGACCAACTCTGGAGACCGGGAACCTGGGAGCCATCCCTCCGCGCTCTCTACGCCTGGGGCCCTGATGTACCCCCCTCCATGCTCGAACCCGACGACCTCGCCGATCTGATGGCAGCATCACATCGAAGCTGACATTGGGGACTGCTGGACCGGTTGGACCCGGGCCTCCAACTCAGTGAGCGACTCGGGGGAGGAGGCCGACGGCGGCGTCGGCGATGTCGATGAGGGCGGCCTTCGACTTGCCGGCTCTTCCGAGGGCCTCCATGCCCCGCAAGACGGCGAGCAGGAGCCCGGCAAGTTGCCGGGGGTCAGCCTTGGGGTCGATGTCGCGGTTCCGTTGCGCGGCCTCGACGCAGGAAGCCAGGAGGCCCTCGATGGCGTCGAAGGTTCGCAGCGCACTGGCCGCCACGGCCGGCTCGTCGACAGAGAGCTCGGCAGTTCCTTTCGCCACCAGGCAACCCCGACGTGCGGTGTCATTGCCGGTGGCGCGTGCCACTGCGAGGACGTGGGCCTCCAGGCGTTCATAGGCACCGGAGTCAGGGCCCTCCAGTGCCTCACGCACGGCGTCGAGGAGATCGTTGCCGTGGTCGTTGAAGACACGAAGAAAGAGGGACCGCTTGTCGCCGAATGCCCCGTAGAGGCTGCCTTTGCCCAGCCCAGTGGCGGCGGCCACTTCGTCGATGCTGGTGCCGGCGTACCCCGAAGCCCAGAACCGATCTCGTACCGCCCGGAGGACCCCTGTCTCGTCGAAACTGCGCGGCCTAGCCACCACCAGAACTTTATCAGTTATTGGACTAGTTAGTCCAGAATGGCTAGGTTATGGAACGAACGGTCAAGAATGGCCGTCGAGACCGGATGGGATGCAACGTGACCAACGCACTGCAGGACAAGGTGGCCCTCGTCACCGGGGGTAGCACCGGTATCGGCTTGGGCATCGCCAAGCGATTCGTATCCGAAGGCGCCTTCGTCTTCATCAGCGGTCGCCGGCAGGCCGAATTGGATGCCGCGGTGGCGGAGATCGGGGAGAACGTCGAGGCCATCCGCTCCGACGTCGCCAACCTCGCTGACCTCGAGGCACTGTTCGAGACGATAAGGATGCGCAAGGGTCGAATCGATGTGCTCGTCGCCAACGCCGGCGGAGGGGTGCTTGCACGGCTGGGTTCTGTCACCGAGGAACAGTTCGACTCCATGTTCGCGGTCAACGTGAAGGGCGTGCTCTTCACCGTGCAGAAGGCGTTGCCGCTGCTGGGCGCTGGCTCCCGGGTGATCCTGGTGGCGTCGACCCAGTCGGTCAAGGCCAGTCCAGGTTCCAGTGTCTACGGCGCCACCAAGGCGGCGGTGCGCAACTTTGCCCGGAGCTGGATCCTCGAGCTGAAAGAACAGGGGATCCAGGTCAATGTCCTCAGCCCCGGCCCGACCGAGACCCCAGGGCTGAAAGGGGCGGTGCCCGCCGCCGACCAACAACTCCGCCTTGACTTCTTCGCGTCGAACGTACCGCTCGGCCGGGTGGGTGCACCCGATGAGATCGGGAAGGCAGCCGTCTTCCTCGCCTCGGATGCATCCAGTTTCGTAAACGGGGCCGAGCTGTTCGTCGATGGCGGCTATGCCCAGGTATGACTTATGCCTTCTGCACTTGCCGGCGGGATCGGCGACTACGGGGCGATGATGGTCGGGTCGGAGATGGCCTCGACGAAGGCCTCGGTGACGGATCGGGTTGGAGCACGATCCCGTCGAAGTGAGGCGGAATGACGTTGCCGGGCAACGGGGTGATGCCGAGCGCGGCCCGGGCCAGATTCAATGCCGAGGGGGCTTGCTCGTTCGCACCGCCACGTGAGGTTGGAACCCGGGCTTCTCACAGGCGGCATCGAGAACATCGGCCAGACCGCTGGGCGGGGTGTAATGGACCCATTGGTGGCGGGCCAGGTCGGCGATGCGTACCGTTGGCGGCTTACCCGGCATGGCCGTCCCTGGGGCCGTCGCCATCACGAACTCCTCGGCGCCGATCTCTCGGATCGGCCCCGCCCAGCCGTCCGGCGTCGGGGAGAGTCCCAGCGAAGTCGCACAGCTGACCGGCGCGGTGGTCGACTGGCTGGACCGTCTGTTGGGCCCGAGGGTGCCGGTCGGCCGCGGAGTCTCTGACGCGGCCTGCGCTTCGTAGGCGGTCTCGCCTACCTCGCTACGAACGAACCAACCGGGCGATGGCATCGGTCGCCTCGGCGATCTTCTCTTGCGCCTCGGGTCCGCCGGCTTCGACGGCTTCCCGCACGCAACTTCCCAGGTGGTCGCCCAACAGCTCGACGGCCACGGCCTGCAGCGCCTTGGTGGCGGCGGAGATCTGGGTGAGGACGTCGATGCAGTACCGGTCGTCCTCGATCATCTGCTGCAGCCCTCGGACCTGGCCCTCGATGCGCCGAAGCCGCTTGGCCACCTGGTCCTTGTGTTCGATGTATCCGTACATGTGCACCTCGCTCCTATATACCCCCATAGGGTATACTGGATTTCCGACCAGTCGCCTTCCGCCGGCGGCGCCACGGAAGAAATGAGGTCGTATGGGTGCGCCATCGCAATGTGAGACCTGGCGGTTCCGCCAGCCGTCTGGATCGGCGTTGCCGGAAACGGCCGAGCCGGCGGCATCCCGAGCCCGATGAGGCAGGTTCACGCCGTCGGCCATGCTCTCGCCGTGGCCGGGGGGATGACCTGGCAGATCCTCTGGTCGTTGGTGCTGGGCTTCGCCCTGTCCGCCGTCGTCCAGGCACTGGTGCGCCGGGGCACGGTCGAACGGCTGCTGGGTGACGACTCGCCCAAGAGGCTGGGATTGGCAACTGGCCTCGGGATCGCCAGCTCCTCCTGCTCGTACGCAGCGGTGGCGCTGGCCCGAGCTCTCTTTCGCAAAGGCGCCAACTTCACCGCGGTCATGGTCTTCGAGATCGCTTCGACCAACCTGGTGATCGAGCTCGGGATCATCATGGCTCTCTTACTCGGCTGGCAGTTCACCCTGGCCGAATTCGTGGGGGGACCGATGATGATCGTCATCATCGCGGTCCTGTTCCGGCTGTTTCTCCGGCAGCGGCTCCTCGACGCCGCCCGTTACCAAGCCGATCGGGGGTTGGCGGGCTCGATGGAAGGCCACGCGGCGATGGATATGAGCGTGAAGGCCGACGGCAGTCTCTGGTCCCGGTTGACCTCGCCGGAGGGGTTCACCTCCGTCTCTCACGTCTTCGTGATGGAGTGGGCGGCGGTCCTGCGGGACGTGGTGGTGGGCTTACTCATTGCCGGTGCCCTCGGAGCCTGGGTGCCCGACAGCTTCTGGCGCCACCTCTTCTTCACTGGGCATCCCCTGCTGGCCAGAGTCTGGGGGCCGCTCCTCGGACCGGTGATCTCGATCTTCGCCTTCGTCTGCTCGATCGGAAACGTGCCCCTGGCCGCGGTGCTCTGGAACGGGGGGATCAGCTTCGGCGGAGTGATCAGTTTCATCTTTGCTGACCTCATCATCCTCCCGATCTTGGTCATCTACCGGAAGTACTACGGAACGAAGATGATGGTGTTCATCCTGGCCACTTTTTACGCCACCATGGTGGTGGCCGGCTATGCGGTCGAGCTGACCTTCGGGGCGGCCGGTTTGATTCCGACCACTCGCAACGCCAAGGTGCTGAATCCATCGATCAGTTGGGACTACTCCACCTACCTCAATATCGTTTTCCTCTGCGTCGCCGCCGCGATGATCTGGCGGTTCTTCCGGACGGGTGGCGCCATGATGCTCAAGATGATGCACGGGAGCCCGGAGGCCGCCGACATGGGCTCAATGGGAGGGCACGGCCACTAGGGCCGGGGAGTGGTCCTGGCCGCAGCCGCCTGACTGATCACGTCTTGCCGGTCAGCGACTCCGCCACCCGCGCGATGCCCTGGCCCCAGGATGCCAGCGTTCCCGCCGGGAGGTAGGCGGCGCCGCTCTGGGTGTGGTCGACGGTCGGATCCCCCAAATAGCGCTCGTGACCGCTGGGATCGATGAAGTAGGCGAAGGACGAGTGGATGATGTCGGCATCGGGGCTGGGGGCTTGGACGACGACCCCGTAGTCGTTCCAGACCGACTGCAGATCGGCCGCCGAACCGGTGAAGAAGTGCCAGGAGGGGATGGTGGTCAGCTGGTGGGCTTGCGAAAAGCTCATCACGTCCGAGAGGCCGGCGTGATAGGCGTTCACGTTGACCGCCACGAAGGCAACCTTCGAGGCATCGGCTCCGAGGTCGTGGTAGGCGTCGACGAACTCCTGGGAGATGATCGGGCAGACGTCGACGCAGTGGGTGTCCATGAACTCGAGCACCACCGCCTGCCCCCGGAAACTGGACATGGACAGCCTTTGTCCGTTCTGGTCGGTGAGGGTGAAGTCGGGCGCCGATTTGGGTGGGACCGGGGACAGGGCCATGAGATTGGCCAGCGGGGTGGAGATGCTGGCCGGAATCCCCGACACCCGGATGAGCTGGTTCTGCTGGTCACGGTGTCTGACGGCGAGGAAGGCAAAGAGACCGGCGATCAGGACCAAGACGCCGAGACCAACCAGCAAGGGCACGCCTGGCCCTCGACGGATTGGGGCGGGTGTCGGAGGCGGGTGATCCGGCTTGCCGGATTCGGTTCCTGGCTTCGACGGATCCGTGGAGGTCACAGCCGCTGCCTTCCCGATCGACGGCAGGGCGGGGGAGCGTGATGGCTGGTGGAGCTAGGCATGGAAGGCCTCCTCGAGGGCCGCCTGCAGCGTGTCCGGATGGAGTTGGCCGATATAGCGGCCCACAATCGTCCCCGACGGCGAGATGAACAACGTGGTTGGTAGGCCGAAGAGACTGAACTGGGTGGCGACCGCCCCGTTGGCGTCAAATGCCGCCGGATAGGTCACATGGACCTGGTCGAGAAACGCCCGGCCCGCCCCTTGGGTGTCATTGGCGTCGATCCCGAGGAACTGGACCTTTCCGTGTTCGGCCTGAAACGCCTGTTCCAGCAACGGCATCTCGGTCCGGCACGGGATGCACCACGAGGCCCAGAAGTTGACGACCAAGGGTTTCCCCAAAAACGCCGCCAGCGAGACTCTCTGGCCGAGGTCCGACAGGCTCGGGAGTGAGACGGCCGGGGCGGGCTGGCCGGTCCGGCCGACCAGGGGGTTCGAGCTCGAAGGAGAAGAACTCGACTCGGCCTGCCAGATAGCGATTGAGGCGATCACCACGACCACCAGGATCCCGGCGGATGCAATCCGTCGTCTCCGGCCCGGCGTTCGCCACGACCGGGTGGGGGTCGGCGCGGTGGTGTTGGTTGCCGTCGGTTCCTCCTGGAGTGGGATCGACTCCGGAGGCTGGCTCATTGAACCCGGGCCTCGGCCGACACCAGAATCGAGTCGGGTCCGGCGGCACCGAGGTCACCAGCTTCAGGGCGGCAGAGGCGGGGCCGGGACGGTAGCCAACCCGGTGAGCTGGAGGAGTGACTCCGGCGATCACGGCGATAGGCGACGAAAGGCATCGGTTATCGACTGTAGTAGCGAGGGCGATCCTAAGCCCTTCGGTTACAGGTTCGAGGGAATTGCCGTCAAGCCTCGACGTCGCCACGGCTCGATGTCGTTCGGGCGTCGGCCCGTCGGCACCCGTCAGGGCATCTCCCCCTACCCCGCCCGGTCGTCGCCGGCCCAACCGATGCGGCGGTCAGTGAACGGTTCGATGAACGGTGACCGGTATCCGTCGTTGCGCCAGGTGATCGGAAAGAACGTCTCGTCCATGCTGTCGTCGCCGAACCGCTTGTACCGGCTGTACAGGTACCCGACGGTGGAAGGGTGGAACCGCGCTTCCGACGACATGCAGTGGGCCACCAACGCCCGGCGCGGAACTTCGGCCCGGTTGGTGCCGGATCCGTGCCAGGTCCAGCCGGCGTGGAACGCGCCCCCACCGGCCCGAACCTCCACCGGCACCAACTCGGGCTCTACCCCCGCGGCGGCTGCCGCCTCCCGCAGGTCTTTGTGGGGATCGGCGGGACCGTGGAACTCGTCGATCATCCCCCATTGCTGCCAGCGGTGGGAACCACGGACGTACTCCACCGTGCCGCCGCTGGCGGTGGTGTCCTCGAGGGCGATCCAGCAGCTCACCCAATCCGGGGGCGTGGTCCATTGCTCGTAGCTCGAGTCCTGGTGGAACCCCAAGGCTCGACCCCCCGGGGGCTTCCAGAGCACGTTGTCCTGGCTGAGGCGGGTACCCGGCCAGCCCCCCAGGCGGGCGCAAGCTTTGCCGATGTCCGCCCGGAGGACGACCCGGGCGATATCCCGGTCGGACTTCCACCCGTTGCAGATTTGGCGGGTCAGGTCGGGGGCGTCCCGTCCCGGCCGCCAGTTCCACTCGTCGGGGTACAGACCCGTCTCGAACCTTCCGGCAAACAGATCCTCGTACCGGTCGAGCGCGGTCGCCGCCAGGCCCGGATCGATGATCCGGTCGACGATGAGGAAGCCGTCGGCATGAAATCGCGCCAATTGCTCCTCGCTGAACTCAAGGGGTTCGGTTTCGGTCAGGGCCACGGCACCTCCAAAGGGCTCACACCTGCTGCAGATAGCGCAGTTGCTCTTGGGCCGGGACGAACCGCCGGCAGGCTTCCTCCTCGGCAATCCGGGAGGCGGCGTAGTGCTCGACAAACGCCGGCCCGAACAACTCGAGGGCAATCGGGCTGGCGGCAAACCGTTCCGATGCCTCGAGCAGGTTCCGGGGCAGGACCTCGGCTCCGGGTACCGATCGGCCGTCGGCGGGTGGTACCACCGGTGCCGGTGCCTCGAGGCCATGCTCGACCCCCCATACCGCCGCGCCGAGGAACATGGCCAGGCAGAGGTGGGGGCTGGTGTCGGCACCGGCGATCCGCAGCTCGAGCCGGCTGTCCCCGGGTGCGCCGGTGACTGCCCGCAGGGCACAGCTGTAGTTCCCTGGACCCCAGGTGGCGGTGGACGGGGCCCAGTTGCCCGGGGCGAAGCGGCGATAGGAGTTGGGGGTGGGAGCGGCCATGACCAACAGGTCGGGGAGGAGCTCGACCACCCCGGCGATGGCGGAAAGGACCACCTTGGACAGTTCGCCTTGCTCGTCCTCGATGACCGGCTGTCCGTCGGTGGCCGAACGGAAGGAGAGGCTCGGATGGCCTCCCAAACCCGGGTACCCCTCGGCCAACTGGGCCATGAACGTCGCTGTCTGGCCCCTTCCGGCGTAGTACGCCTTGGTGAAGAGCTTGGCCAAGGCGGCGTCGTCGGCGGAGCGGACCGCGGGCCGGTGCTCGGTGGCCAGCTCCAGGCAGCCGGGCCCCAGCTCTGAGCAGACGTGATCGACGGGCACGTCACCGGCGGCGAGGATGGCGAGGAGGCCGCCGATGGCCTCCGCCTCGACGGCAGGGGTGAGAGCTGACCAACACCGGTTGGCTACCATGGCCGGACGAAGGGCGACCGGCAACCCGCCACCATGGAGCTCAGCCTCGGTCTGGTCGAGGACGATGAGTTCAAACTCCCAACCGACCTCCGGGATGAGCCCGCAGGCCGCGGCCCGATCGACCATGCGCTGGAGCTGGTTTCGGGGGGACAGTTCGCCGAGCCCCCCGGTGAAATCGGCGAGGAAGAGGGCGGCACCGGCCTCGAACGGGTACCGCCGGCCACTGCTGCGGTCGACGGCGGCGGCGGCATCGGCCGATCCGCCGGCCCGCCAGGTGCGGTCGTCTGGTCCCCACCACTGGATGGCGTCGATGAAATTCCACCCGCGGTCGAAGGCCCGACTGGCCGCGGTCGGGCCAAGGCGCTTCTCCCGCAGTGTCCCGGAGGCGTCGACCAGACCAAGATGAACCGCGGTCAGCTCTTGGTCTGCCATCCAGGTGGCGATTGAATCGCCTCCTCCTTGGTTGATGCCGGTTGTCACTCGGGAACCGAACCGGCCAACTGGACGTCAACGACCTCGGGGTCGCCATCGACCCGCGCCAGGAGGCGATCCGCCAGAATCTCGGTGACGGTGGCCATCCTGCCGAGGTGATCTTCGACCGCCGCCGCCAACCGGCTGGCATCACGGTCCGCCTCCTCCAGCGCCGCCCGATAGGCGGGCACTGCCGCCCATTCCGCCACGGTGGACTCCAGTACTTCGACGTGGAACTGCACTCCCCAGGCCTGGGGTCCCACCCGGAAGGCTTGCACCCGACAGGCATCGTTGGCCGCCAGGATTGTGCCGTTCGGCGGCAACCGGGTCACCTGGGCCCCGTGCCACTGGAGCCCTTCGATGGTTGCCGGCAAGGACGAGAAGACGGGGTCGGTGGCAGCCGCCGGGGTGAGGGACATCTGGACCACGCCGACCTCCGGGGTCGGCATGAGCCCCACCGCACCCCCGAGGGCGTCGGCCAGGAGTTGGTGACCCAGGCAGACGCCGAGGAAGGGACGCCCGAGGTCGCTCACCCAGGTCCGGATGGCTGCCTTCTCGGCCGCCATCCACGGGTGCCGGTCCTCTTCCCACACGTCCATCGGCCCACCCATCACGATGAGCAGGTCGAAGGGTGCAAGGTCGGGAACCGGTTCGCCCTCGTCCAGTTCCACCGTCACCAACTCGACTCCGGCAAGGTCGAGCCGTCGGCCCAGGGATCCGGGGTGCTCGATGGCCAGATGTTGAAAGACCAGCGCCCGGCGCGCACCGTGGCGCGCGTTTGGAGCTACCTCCACTCCGTTTCTTTTCACCGCTTCGGCCATCGATCACCCTCTCTCCGACCCGCCCTAGGGCAGAATGTCGAGGTACTCCTTGATGTCCCAATCGGTGACGGTGCTGATGAACCGCTCCCACTCGTCCCGCTTGTAATGCATGAACACCCGGTACATGTCGCCGGGAAGGGCTTGGCGGACGATCGGGTCTGCGTCCAGGGCGTCGAGCGCCTCGCCCAGCGTGCTCGGGATGCGTTCCACCGACTTTCCGGCGGCGATGGCGTCGTAGATGTTGCCCTCCTCGGGGGGGCCGGGGTCGATGCTCTGGGCGAGCCCGTCGCGCATGGTCACCAGCAGCGAGGCCATGGAGAGGTAGGGGTTGACCGATGAATCCACCGAGCGGTATTCGAACCGGCCCGGCGCGCTGACCCGGAGGGCGGTGGTCCGGTTCTGGAAACCCCAGTCGGCGAAAATCGGCGCCCAGAAGCCGGCGTCGGCGAAGCGCCGGTAGGAGTTGACGGTCGGGGCGGTGATGGCGGTCAGGGCGCGTAGGTGGGAGAGCACCCCCCCGATGGCGTGCAGTCCCGTCTTGCTCGGGGTCCGGACGTTGGATCCCTCCGGGAGGAAGGTGTTGGTGTCGCCCTGCCACAACGAGAAATTGTGGTGGCACCCGTTGGCCGACACCCCCATGAACGGCTTGGGCATGAAGCACGGGAAGAAGCCGAGCTCTCGACCGACCTGCCTGCAGACCTGGCGATAGGTGGTGAGCCGATCGGCGGTGAGCTCGGCCCGATCGAAGGCGAAGTTGAGCTCCAGTTGCCCCGGCGCATCCTCGTGGTCGCCCTGGATCATGTCCAGCCCCAGCCGGCCGCAGTACTCGATCACCCGGTGGATGACCGGTTGTAGCTCGGAGAACTGGTCGATGTGGTAGCAGTACGGCTTGGTGGCCCCTTCGACGGACGGCGTGCCATCCGGATTGGTCTTCAGCCACATCATCTCCGGCTCGCACCCGACCCGGAGGGTCAGGCCGGTGTCGGCCGTGAACTCCTCGTGGAGCCGCCGAAGATTGCCCCGGCAGTCGGAGGTGAGGTAACTACCCGGGTCCTCGGTTTCCTCCCGTCCCCGGAACAGGGTGCAGAAGACTCTGGCCACCTTGGGGTCCCAGGGCAGGACGTTGAAGGTCTCCACGTCGGGCAGTCCGACCAGCTCGGGGGCCTCGGGCCCGTAGCCGATGTACTGGCCGTGCCGATCGATGAACAAGTTGGCGGTGGCGCCGTAGACGAGTTGAAAACCCTTGGTGGCCACTGTCGCCCAGTGGTCGGCGGGAATCCCCTTGCCCATCACCCGGCCGGTCACCGAGACGAACTGGAAGTAGATGTAGGTGACGCCGTCGGCCGCGATCTGACGTTCGACTTGCTCGATGAGTTCGTCGCGGCCGTCCTGCCCGACGAAGCGCGCCAGGTCGGTGAGCATCGGGGCTCCCCTCTCGAATCTACGGAAACAATGTTCACTGATAGTGAACAAGGTCGAGATTTCACCCGGGTGTCCTCTAAATGTCGATCGCGTTAATCCGAATCAGCCCCGCTGCGCCGGGGGGCGGGAGGTCCAGAGGGTCCTCTCATCCGATCCGGATACCGGCCAGCTGGGTGCTCTGGGCGACCAGCCGTCCGGTGCCATCCCAGACGAAGCACGCCTCGTCGACCCGCTGGGCGTCGATCAGCTGAGCCCGGTGGAGCACCCGGACCGGGCCGGGAGCCGGGAGGGCCCGGACGTAGGCGGTGAGCTCCAGGGTCGGTACCCACCCGGAGTATTCGATGTCGAAGGTCGCCGGGGGGAAGGCGTCGACGGCAAACAGCAGCGATGTCGGGTCGAAGGTTTCCCCGTGGGGGAGGGACAGCCAGCCCCGCAGTTCTCCCCGCCCGCTCGGCTGTCCAGTCCTGAAGGCGGCCGACTCCGGCTCCAGTCGCACCTCGACCTGCTCCATGATCGCCACCCGGGTCCCATCGGGCGTGCGCGGCGTCAGCCGAACGCAGTCCTCATAAGGAACCTGACCCATCGCCGGCAAGCCTCGGTCCCAGTAGGGGGCGGTGGCGCCGAGTTGGCTGGTGGTCATCAGTGCCTCGACACAGGCTTGACCCTCCTGGCTCATCCGGGCCCGAACCTGGCTGGCCGAGCGCCCGGACCGCAGCACCTCGGCTTCGATGGCCACCGGCCCCGGGTCCGGCGAGTGTAGGTAGTGGGCGCTGGCCGCGATGACGTGGGGCTGCGCGCTCACCGTTCCCGCCGCCCGGCCCAGCATGGCCAGGAGATAGCCGCCGTTGGGCTTGCCGACGATCGTCCATTCCGGATGGATGGTGGCGTCGAAATAGCCGGCGGCGTTGGCGGTCACCCGGCTGACGTCGGCAAACGGGAACCGGTCAATGCTCGGGGTTGTCGTCACGGTCGTCCCGACTGCGCCGTGGTGACCAGAGGCTCGACCGCCCCGCGGCCGGGCACCGCCTGCACGTCCCTCGGTCCCATCGCCTCCCCGCAAGCCGAGCAGGTCAGCACCGCTTGGGAGGCCTCACCACAACCTTTGTGCACCACCTCGAGCGGGGGACCGTTGGGGGCGGCGTACTTGTCACCCCACTGGCGCATAGTGGTGAGCACCGGCCACAGATCCCGACCCTTGTCGGTGAGCCGGTAGTCGTGGCGGAGGGGATGGTCGCTGTAGGGGACCTTGGTGAGGACCCCGGCGTCCACCAGGTGGGAGAGACGTTGGTTCAGCACGTTGCGGGAGATGCCGAGACGCTGCTGGAACTGGTCGAACCGGGTCACCCCCAGGAAGGCGTCCCGCATGATCAGCATCGACCACCACTCGCCGACGACCTCCAGGCACTGGGCCACCGAGCAATTCATCTCCGAGAAGCTCTTGCGTTCCACCTCGCCAGGCTAGTGGGTTGCGTCATAGAACGCAACAAGATACCTTCAGTTCTAGAGGGAACCGAAGAGCAGCGGCCCGGCCCTCGAGGCCACGACGGGAGGATCATGACCAGCCCAACCACCATCCCGGGAGAACCGAGTTTGGAAGCCGCCTCCCTGGAGGGGGCCAGTGCCTTCGTGATGGCGGCCGGGCTGATCCTGGAGGAGGTCACCGGATCGAGGGTCACCGGGCACATCGATCTGGGTCCGGAGCATCACACGCCCTGGGGCATCGTCCACGGCGGCGTCTACACCTCCGCCATCGAGAGCGCCGCCAGCATCGGGGCCAGTCTGGCGGTGAAGGACCGGGGCATGGTGGCGGTCGGGCTCACCAACAGCTCCCACTTCCTGAGATCGGTCAGCTCCGGCCGGGTCGACGTTGAGGCGACTGCCGTCAACCAGGGCCGCACCCAACAACTGTGGCAGGTCGATGTCCGGAACGAGTCGGGGAAGCTGGTCGCCCACGGCGAGGTGCGACTCCAGAACGTCCCGGGCGCCGCCTGAACCACCGGACCGCCGGAGTCGGCACGTCCGCATGGCGCCATGGGATGATGACCCCGCAGCCGACTCCGAAGGACGGGACCTCATGCGTGTGCATCTTCTCGACGGGACCTATGAGTTGTTCCGTCAGTTCTTTGGTCAACCGCCCCGGGCGTCGGATGACGGGACGGAGATCGGTGCCACCTACGGTGTCATCACCTCGGTGTTGGGCATGCTCTCGGGGGGCGTCACCCACCTCGGGGTGGCGACGGACCACGTCATCGAATCGTTCCGCAACCAGCTGTGGGCGGGCTACAAGTCGGGGGAAGGGATTCCCGAGCCCCTGAGATCCCAATTCGACCTGCTCGAAGCCGCGTTGGTGGCGCTGGGCGTGGTGGTCTGGCCGATGGTCGAAGTCGAGGCCGACGATGCGTTGGCCTCCGCGGCCGCCGTCGCCGCCGACGACCGGAACGTCGAGCAGGTGGTCATCTGCACCCCCGACAAGGACCTGGCCCAATCGGTGGTGGGCGACCGGGTGGTCCAGCTCGATCGGCGCAAGGACGTCGTCACTGACGAGGACGGAGTCCGGGCCAAGTTCGGGGTGTCGCCCCAGTCGATCCCCGACTGGCTGGCCCTGGTCGGCGATTCCGCCGACGGGTTCCCGGGTCTGGTCGGCTGGGGAAAGCGCTCGGCGGCGGTGGTGCTGGCACATTACGAACACATCGATGCCATCCCCGACAACGTCAACGATTGGGAGCCGAGCCTGCGCAAGACGGTGCGGGGGGCCGACCGGCTGGCCATCACCCTGGCCGGCCAGCGCGAACTGGTCGAGCTGTTCCGCACCTTGGCCACCCTTCGGATCGATCGATCCCTCCTGCCTCAGGTCGCCGATCTCCAGTGGCACGGGCCCACTCCCGCCTTCGAGGAGGTGAGCCGCCAGCTTCGCTCTCCGGCGCTCGCCGAGCGGGCGGCGGCCATCGCCGCTACGTGAGGGCGTCGAAGACGAGGGAGAGTTCGGTCGGGACCGGCGTCTCCAGCTGGGCGTAGGTGCAGGAGTCGGGCTGGCGGTCCGGGCGCCACCGGCGGAACGAGGTGCCATGGCGGAACCGCTGTTCCTGGAGGTGGTCGTAGGCCACCTCACAGACGAGCTCGGGTCGGAGCGGCTCCCAGCTCATGTCCTTCCCCGCGCTCCACCGGCTGGTGCCACCCGGGAGCCGGCTGGACTCCGCCGCCGCCTGCAACCAGGGATGGTTGTCGCCCGCCCCCGACCGGTAGGGCTCCAGTTCGTCGACCAGCTCCCGGCGCCGGGCGGCGGTGAATCCGGAGGCGACGCCGACGTGATGGAGGACCTGCTGCTGGTCGAAGAGGCCGAGCAGCAGCGAGCCGACGATGCCCCCCTCTTTGTGCCACCGGAAGCCGGCCACCACGCAGTCGGCGGTGCGCTCGTGTTTGACCTTCAACATCGCCCGCTTGTCCTGGAGGTAGTGCAGATCCCCGGCCTTGGCCACCACCCCGTCGAGACCGGCTCCCTCGAATCGGGAGAACCAGTCGCCGGCCACCTCGGGGTCCGTCGTCGCCGGGGTCAGGTGGACCGGGGCGGTGGCCGATTTGAGCGCCTTCTCCAGCCGCTTGCGCCGCTCGGCATAGGGCGTAGCACACAGGTCCCGGTCGTCGATGGCCAGCAGGTCGAAGGCCACGAAGGACGCCGGGGTGGTCGAGGCCAGCAGGTTGATCCGGGATTCGGCTGGATGGATCCGTTGGGACAGGGCGTCGAAGTCCAAGCCGGAGGGACCGGCAATCACGATCTCACCGTCCAGCACGCATCGATCGGGGAGATCCCGCTTGAGTGGCTCGATGAGCTCGGGGAAATACCGGGTGAGCGGCTTCTCGTTCCGGCTGCCCAGCTCGACTTCGTCGCCGTCCCGGAAGACGATGCAGCGGAAACCATCCCACTTGGGTTCGTAGAACATCCCCTCCGCCCGGGGAAGCTCCCGGGACAGCTTGGCCAGCATGGGGGCGACCGGCGGTTGCACGGGAAGGTTCACCCGCTGATCGTATCCAGGTTTGGGGAACCGACTTCAGGCTGCGTGGGTCGCGGTCCAGGCCAGGAGATCGTCGGCGGAACCGCGGTTGACCACCCGATCCTCGGGCACCTCGGCCCGGACGGCGTTGACGCAGCCCCGGCCCAACCACTCGAGTTGGCCGGGAGCGTGGGCGTCGGTGTCGATCGAGACGAGGCACCCGAGCTCGATGGCCAGTCGCAACAGCTCATCGGGCGGATCTTGGCGCTCGGGACGGGAATTGATCTCCACCGCGGTGCCGGTGCGGGCACAGGCGGTGAACACCGTCTCGGCGTCGAAGCTGGAGGGTGGGCGTCCCTTGCCGGTGATGAGTCGGCCGGTGCAGTGGCCGAGGATGTCGGTGTGCGGGCTCTCGATGGCGGCCAGCATCCGCTTGGTCATGGTCCGCTCGTCCATCCGCAGCTTGGAGTGGACACTGGCGACCACCACATCGAGCTGGCCGAGCAGGTCTTCCTCCTGGTCGAGGGAGCCGTCCTCCAGGATGTCCACCTCGATCCCGGTGAGGATCCGGAACGGGGCGAGCTCGGCGTTGAGGCCGGCCACCACCTCCAGCTGGCTCCGAAGTCGTTTGGCGTCGAGCCCGTGGGCCACCGTCAGCCGGGCGCTGTGGTCGGTGAGGACCAGGTAGCGGCGCCCGAGATCCCTGGCCGCCTCGGCCATCTCCTGGATCGGGCTGCCCCCGTCCGACCAGTCGGAATGGGAGTGACAGTCCCCCTGAAGCTGGTCGAGCAGTGCCTGGGCGGCGGGGTCGAGCACCACCGGAGCCGGGTCGGCCTCCAGCTTGGCCAGGTAGGCCGGGACGTTGCCGGCCAGCGATTCGCTGATGGCCTGGGCGGTCGACTTCCCCACCCCCGGGATGCTCTGGAGCTTGCCGGCCTTGGCCAGGGTGGCCAGCTCCGGCTCGGACATCCCGTCCAGGGCGGCGGCGGCGTGACGAAAGGCGCGGACCTTGTAGGTATCGGCTCCGTTGCGTTCGAGGAGGTAGGAGATCCTCCGGAGCGTGGAGACGGGATCCATCGGCTTACGCCTTCTTGGCCCGGCTGGGGGCGACTCGGGTCGGCTCGTCCGGGGCTTTGGGATATTCGGGCGGCCAGGGGGCGTCGTGCAACCCGGCGGCCTTGTCCCGCTCGACCAGCTCGAGCAGGGGTTGGAGCGACTGCAGCGACTGGCCGATCTCCGACCAGGGATCTCCCCGCTGCGCCAACAAATCCGGGACCGAGAAGATGGTCAGGTCGTCGGGTACCACGGTGGTGACCTCTTCCCACGACAGCGGCGTCGAAACCTGGCCCCCGGTCCGGGGCCGGGCGAACCAGGCGCCGAACACCGTCTTGTGGGGGGCATTCTGATTGAAGTCGACAAACACCTTCTTCCCCCGCTCCTCTTTCCACCAGTTGGCGGTGATCAACGTGGGGTGACGGCGCTCGAGTTCTCGGGCCACCGCCACCGCCGCGGCCCGCACCTCGGTGGAGTTCCATCGGGGCTCCAGCCGGAGGTAGACGTGCAGGCCCCGGTTCCCGGTCGTCTTGGCGTAGCAGGCCATGCCGAGCTCGTCGAGAAGGTCGCGGCAGTGGAAGGCGGCCTCCCGCACCCCGTCGAAGTCGACCCCCGGCTGGGGGTCGAGATCGATCCGGAGCTCATCGGCGTGGTCGGGATCGGCGGCCCGGTAGGGCCACAGGTGCAGACCCAGGCATCCGAGGTTGACCGCCCAGAGGACATGGGCGATGTCGGCCACCACCAGTGCGTTGGAGGTGGTGCCGTTGGGAGTGGCGACGGTGGTGGTCTCCAGCCACGACGGGGCGCCGGAGGGAACCCGCTTTTGGAAGAACGATTTCCCGGTGGCTCCGTTGGGGAACCGCTGGAGCATGGCCGGACGGCCGCCGGCGGTGTTGAGCAGGGCGTCCCCGACCTCGAGGTAGTAGGAGACGAGATCGGACTTGGTGGCACCCAGCGCCGGGAAGTACATCTTGTCCGGACTCGAAATCCGTAGTTCCCGCCCGGCCACCTCTACCAGTCGCTCGTCGTCCTCGGACACCGCGCCAACTGTATAGGGCTACCCGAGATCGGCACTGCCGGTCAGCAGGGCGATGAGCGGAGCAGCCTCGGGAGCCAACGACGTGATGTCGAGGCGGAGTCGATCGCCGTCGACGGCGACGTCGAGATCCAGGAACCCACAGCAGGCCGCCTCCCGCCCGGCCAGATCCTCCGCCGCTTCCCGGGCGTCGGCCCGCAGCCATAGCCGGGTTCCCCCGTCGATGGGATCCGAGCCGAGGCCGGCCTCCTCCCGGAGCCGCCGCCACTCCTCGGTCCGGGCCCCGGCGTCGTCGGCCTCCAGCTCGCAGGACACGTCGAGATGGCGATGCGGGAAGTGAGTGCTCACCGCCGCCTCCGTAACCGCGGCTCCGCCAGGGCCGGAGGGGAGGCGAAGTAATTGTCATCGGGATTGAGCTCGGTTCCCGGCGCCACGATGGCGTCGATCCGGTCGAGGACGTCATCACCCAGCTCCACCACGGACCCGGCCAACAGGTCGTTGAGCTGTTCGGGCTGGCGGGGGCCGATGATGACCGAGGTGACCGCCGGGTGGGACCGGACGAAGGCGGTGGCCAGGTGGGTGAGCGGCATACCCGCGTCGGCGGCGAGGGTGGTGAGTTGGGCGACGGCCTCCGCCTTGGCCCGGTTGGCCGGCACCGCAAGGTCGAAGGCCCTGGCCCCGGGACCCTGGGCCCGGTGGCTCTGGGTCGGGTCGGCCCGGCCGGACAGCCAGCCGCTACTCAGCGGCCCGTAGGTGAGGACCCCCATGCCGTAGCGCTGGGCGGTGGGGAGCACCGCGGTCTCGATGGTCCGGGTGAGGATCGAGTACCGGGGCTGCTCGGTGCGAAACCGGTGGTGGCCGCCCCGCTCGGCCGCCCATTGCGCCTCCACCATCAGCTCCGCCGGGAAGGTGGACGAGCCGATGGCGCGCAGCTGGCCGGTGTGGACCAGATCGGACAGCGCCGACAGGGTTTCGTCGATGTCGGTGGCCCAATCCGGCCGGTGCATCTGGTAGAGGTCGATGTAGTCGGTGTCCAGCCGCCGGAGGCTGTCCTCGATGGCGCGCTTGACCCAGCGCGGTGATCCGCCGCCACGGTTGGGGTCCTGTCCCATCGGGAGGGCGAACTTGGTCGCCAACACAACGTCGTCCCGCCGTCCTTTGAGGGCCCGACCGACGATCTCTTCGGATTCGCCCCTCGAATAGACGTCGGCGGTATCCACAAAGTTGATGCCGGCATCCAGGGCGGTGTGGATCATGCGTACCGACTCGTCGTGGTCGGGGTTGCCCATGGCTCCGAGCATCATCGTCCCGAGAGCCATCTCACTCACCGAAATGCCGGTGCCTCCGAGCGTCCTGTGGTTCATGTGTTCCTCGTCCTTCCGGCCGCGGCTCGGCCGCCCGGTTGGGCCCGTCCCCGAAGCTACCGGGAACGGTTGGTGGCGGATCCCCGGCCCGGCCGCGCCCAAACCGTCGGCAGGGTGGCTTGACGTATTCCCATATCAGAATATAATGAGCCCATGGCCCGGGCCGCGACAACCGCCGATGCGTTCAATGCGGTGGCCGAGCCCCGGAGGCGGCAGATCCTCGACGCCCTCGCCGGCGGGGAACGGCCGGTGAACGACCTGGCCCGCCTGCTCGAGCTGGCTCAACCCCAGGTGTCCAAGCACCTCCGGGTCCTGAAGGCAGTGGACCTGGTGGCGGTGCGAGACGCAGGACGGCAGCGGCTGTACCGCCTGAACAGCCCTCCCCTCCAACCCATCTACGAGTGGGTCAAGCAATACGAGCAGTTGTGGTCGGAACGGTTCGACCAAATGGATGTGGTGTTGGAGGAGCTCAAGGAGAAGGAGAAGGGCAATGACAAGGACCAGTAACGGAACGGCAATCGTCACCCTCCCGGCGGACGATCAGATCCTCATCACCCGCCAGTTCAGTGCCCCCAAACGCTTGGTCTACCAGGCCTGGACCTCCCCCGAGCTGGTCCCGCGCTGGTGGAGCGGGAAGCGCGGGGAGGTGACCATCGCCGAGATCGACCTGCGGGTCGGCGGAAGCTGGCGTTACGTGATGGTGGCGGCGGCCGGATTCGAGGTCGCCTTCCATGGCGAGTATCGCGAGATCGTCCCCGATGAACGGATCGTCTCGACCGAAGTGTTCGAGCCGATGCCGGAGGAGACCGGGGCGCTGAATACGGTGACCTTCGTCGAACGGGACGGTGGCACCCTCCTGACCCTGCTCGCCCAGTGCCCCAGCCAGGAGATCCGGGACATGATCCTCGCCTCCGGCATGGAAGCCGGCATGCAGGAGCAGATGGATGCCCTCGAGCAGGTCGCCATTTCGTTGAGATGACGAGGCCGGGCCAGTGGCCGGAACTCCCACATCCACCGCGCCATCCTGTCGGTCGACAGGGGAGCGGCGGCGGCCCGGGTTTGTGGCTCAGGGGTCGATGCGTTGGGGAGACGGAGCTCCGAGCCGATCGGGAAGATCCGAAACCGAGTCGATGATGTCGTCGGGGTTCACGGCCGAAGCCCGGAGGGCGTCGGGTCGAAACTTCCCGGTCCTGACCAGGACGCCGCGGATGCCGATGGCCTGGGCCCCGCCTATGTCGGCCTCGATGTCGTCGCCCACCATGACCGCCTCGCCGGCCGCTACCTCGAGATGGGCCAGGACCGCCTCGAAATAGGCTGCGGACGGTTTGCCCACCACGGTGGCCTCGGTGCCGGTGGCCTGCTCGAGCCCGGCGATGAACACCCCCATGTCGAGCTGCAGCCCGTCGGCGGTCTCCCAATTGACGTTCCGGTGCATCGCCACCAAGTCGGCGCCTTCGACCAGGGCTCCATAGGCGTTGTTCAGCACGTCGTAGCCGATGTCGGGGCCGGCGCCCCCGGTGACGACGACGTCGATCTCATCGGTGGCGGTGGTGATTCCTTCGAGGTCGTCTTCGATCGCGCCGCTATTGACCAGCAGGCAGCGCGCTCCGGGATGCCGGGCCCGCAAGTAGGTGGCGGTGGCGAGGGGGGCGGTGAAGATCTCGTCGGGATGGACCGCAAATCCGGCCCCCCCGAGACGTTCGGCGATCCCCTTCCGGGGGGTTGATGTGGTGTTGGTGACAAAAGCCACCTTCCAGCCAAGGTCTCGAATCCGTTCAACCGCGACGGCAGCCCCGGGTAGCGGCTGCCACGAGACGGTGAGCACACCATCGATGTCGAAGAGGACGGCCCGGCGGTTGGTCATGTCAACACCCCATTGTGGCTCACCGACGGCACCCCCCACGTCACCGGTGGGTTCAGGGCCGGAGGACGTATCCCCTGCCCCGAACGGTGTGGATGATGCGTGGACCGTGGACCTCGAGTTTGTGGCGCAGAGACGAGATGTGGACCTCGAGGACGTGACGGTTGGCGCCCTGTCGCCACACCTCGGCGAAGAATTGGTCTTTAGTCACCACCCGGGGGATTTGGCGGATGAGCACGGTGAGGATATTGAACTCGATGGTGGTCAGTGGGACCAACGAACCGGCCCTGGTCACTGTCCAATTCCGTTTGTCGACAACGAGGTTGCCACACTCCCAGATCTGGGCGGCGGCAAGACCGTAGCGTTTCTGCCCTTCCCGGTGGCGGGCGCGGCTCGCCCGGGCGATGAGGTCATCGCCCGAGTCGTCAGGTTGCAGGTCTGCATAACCGATGGTGACCGAGCCGGGCTCGGGAGCTTCATCCAAGACCGTCGCGATGAAAGACAGGCAATTGGGCGCATCGGCGATGGCGAGACCTGGGATTGCACAGATGAACTCGACATCCCCGAATCGGACGATCAGGTCATAAGAGCGCAGATTCGTTCTCAGGGTGTTTGCGACTTCAAGCAGCATCCGGTCCCATGCTGCGTGGCCACGCGAATCGTCGATGCCTTTTGGTTGGTCGACCTCGACGAATGCGAGGACGAGCGACTGGTGGGACCGCCGCGCCCTGGTTATCTCGCGTTCCAACTCCAAGAGGCCCGCACCCCGGAGATACATGCCCGTAAGGCCATCGAGGGAAGGAGGCCGTCGCTCTTCCGCCACCGCCCCCCGGTCGGACATTGCCATGTCGCGATCGGGTTCGGCGTAGGTGCGTTCGCTGGCTCCAGCCTCCCGGTCTCGAGACGACCCCTGCCGGTCAGAGGCAGCGTCAGGCCGGGCACGGGCTGAAGCAGCTCCTGGGTTCGCCGTGGCGTCGGACTGGACGGTCGCCTGATCTCGGTGTTCAGCCGCCAGGTCCCGCCCATCGGCGGCTTGGTCCCGCAGTTCAGGGGCCCGGCTCCGCCGTTCGGCGTCCTGGTCTCGTCGATCCGCATCGTCGTCCCGGCGCTCGCCGTTCATCATTCCTCCGGAGCGCGGGGCCGAACCCGCCGCTCACCGATTCGGCTTTCGGGAGCGCCGCCTACGATGCGCGCCTGGATGGGTTCGATCTGAACTCCTCGCTCGGTGGTCCGTAGCCCGCAGCAGGTCTCGGCCAAATTGCGCCTCCTGTTGCGGAATGTCCGCAGTATCACTTCGGGTCCACATCAAAGACACCAAGATTGCGGGCGTGCTCGACCAGCTCCGCTCGGGTCCGGCGACCCAGCTTCTGGTGAATCCGCGAGCGGTGCGTCTCTACGGTTCGGACGCTCACACCCAGTTGCTCCGCTACCTCTGCATTGGTGTGGCCGAGCGCCAGGAACCGAAGGACCTGTTCCTCCTTCGAGGAAAGCCGGTTCCCTGAATCCCGAGATCGGTGCCAGCGCGCCAGCTCGACCCCCAGGGAGGGTTGGAGATAGGTCTTGCCGGAGGCCAAGGCCCGAATCCCATTGAACAGGTCACCGGAGGTTGCCGTCTTCAGCAGATAGCCATCCGCGCCGGCTGCGAGCGCAGATTGCACGTCCGCCGGTTGCCTGACGAGGGTGAGGACCAGGAGAGCGCTATTGGGAAATTTCCCGAGGAGCGCGCCGATCACCTCGACATGCCTTGTTTCTGGGAGGTCGATTTCCGTAACGATGACGTCGGGGGTGACCTCGAGGGTTTTGGCGCTGTCGATGCTTCCCGCTTGAGCAATCAAGGTAAAGCCGGGTTGCTGATCAACCAGAGCACCGAGTCCTTCTCTGATCACGTCGCGATTGTCGACGAGGAGCACGCTTATCGTGTCACTCGATGAAGGCCGGGTTGTCGCTCTGGTCTCACTTTTGCTTGTGGGCATCGAAGAAGGTTCAGGGCACGGTGTCATTGCAAGACATTGAGAATCTGGTGGCGTGCGGAACCCTCCTGATCGCGTGATGTATGGAGTTGCCAGAGAGTTGCCAGAGCCTCGCCGGTGACAGCATCCGCTGAAAAAGTACAGGATGACTCGTCCGGGCAAAGCCGTGATCGACCGCAAACTTTGTGGGCAAATGTCGCCGGTTGCCGGGGCGATATCCGCATCGTGCATCTGTGATTTACCCAGAGCAGGGTGGGGCCCCCGACGGGACTGGTCAACGTACCCACGGGTTCGACCCTTGCTTCTCGGCTCGTCTCGACACCGGCCCGGCGTTCGAGAACTATGGACAATGTGGGGGTCCGCGGCAAGATCATCTTCCAGCCTCGATTGCCATCGATCGGAGACTCTTGTTCTCAACTCCAGCCTCTGCTTTCGCGCCCGGCGACTGCATTCGCCTGCTCTCGATTGCAACACTTCCTAAATCTGGTGGAATGACGTCTCCGTGTCATCCTGGCGACGAATGATTGTCAATCCACCATGTGGGGGAGCGTTTCGACCCCCGTTACTCCGATCGGGTGGGGTACGAATCACCCGATCAGGTAGCGGTTGATGTTGCGTGGAGGATCCGCGACGACCTGGTCTACGCTCAACTGGGTAACGGAATTCTTGCGGGTCCTCCAAGGAGGCCACAACGCGCGACGACGACCTTCAGCGACAGCTCGACTCGCTCCATGCCATCTCGGTTGAGATTGCCGCTCTCCACGAGATGTCTGAAATCCACGAACGGGCCCTGTCCTACTGCCGCGAGCTCACCGCCTCCGAGTTCGCCTTTACGGGCTTGCTGGTGGACGGGCCTCGGGTGATGGACGTGGCCGCCATCAGTGGCTTCAAACCCGTCGATCAACAGTTCTACGACCAATTCCACAAGATGACCCTTCGGTCGAGTGTGGTGGGCGTAACCATCAAGGAACAGCGTCCGAACATCGCCAACGACGTTGCCCACGACCCTCACAGTGTGGGCTTTCCCCAGGGGCATCCGCCGGTACGCAAGTTCCTCGGAGTTCCACTCCTCGTCGGGGCGAAGATGATCGGCATGATCGGCGTCGCCAACAAAACCGAAGGCTATGGCGTTGACGACGAACGCCTCCTATCGACACTCGCCAATCAGGTGGCGGTCGCGATCGAGAATGCTCGGCTCTACGAGCAACAGGGAAAAATGATTGCCAGCTTGGAGCAGCTGCACGATCGCCTGAGCGATGCGGAGCGGACTCATTTGCTCGACCACGAGCGTGAGCGCATCGCCGGGGACCTTCACGACCGGATCGAGCAGGAGATATTCTCGATCGGCCTCGGCATCAACTCGCTGCTCGAAGTCGATGCCATCGACACGTCGATGGCGGAACAGCTTCGGGCGACTCGCCAGCTGGTGGTCGCCGTGGCCGACGAAGTCCGGAAAGTCATCTTCGCCCTCGCCGTGCCGGGTCGCGGTAGCCACAATCTCAGTTCCGGGGTGCAATCGATGCTCCGCGACCTTGAGCGTCGGTCGGTCGTAAAGGGCCACCTGGTGGTGAGCGGGAAAGCGCCGTCCGGACTTGAGTGGGTCTCTGACGTGCTCTATTCGGTCATCAACGAAGCGCTCGCCAACGTGGAACGGCACGCGGAGGCTCAGGCTGCGCTCGTCAGCATCCGATACGAAGATGACCGGGTTGACGTCGTCGTGCAGGATGACGGAGCAGGAGTGTCTGAACTTGTCCTCCTTACCTTCCAGGACAGCTACCTGCACTATGGATTGCGGCACATGCGGGAGCAAATAGTATCGCTGGGGGGGACGTTCGAGATTGTCCAAGGCGAGGAAAACGGAACGATTGTTCGACTGAGCGTCCCGGTGCCAGCCACCACAACATGATTCGTATCGCACTCATCGACGACCACGAAATGGTCCGCGAAGGCCTACGGGCGATCTTGGAGACCGAGCCGGACTTTGACGTCGTGGCCGAGAGCAACTCAGCTGATGACGTCGTCCAGCTCGCCGATCTGACGAGACCGGATGTCGTTCTCCTCGACGCCCGGCTTCCTGGAGTGAGCGGACCTGCGGCATGCCGGCTCCTTGTCGCCTCCCACCCCGAGGTGGCTGTCCTGATTGTTTCGACCTACTCCGACGATGAGCTGGTGGATGAATGCATCAGTGCCGGAGCCAAGGGTTATCTCATCAAGGACATCGAGCGCTTCTCGCTCAAGGAGAGCATCCGTGCCGTCCACCGAGGTGAGGGCGCGGTGTCGCCAACGGTGGCCGGCAAGGTTCTCGATCGCCTCCGGCGCGCCGAAAAGAGCGAGAAGCCCGCGGCACCCGGGCTCAGTGACGGTCAACGGGTGATTCTGCGCTTGATCGCCGAGGGTTTCTCGAACCGGGAGATCGCGTCAAGGGTCTATCTCAGCGAGAACACCGTGAAATCCCACGTCCAGGAGATCTTCCGCAAACTGGACGTCCGCAATCGGGTTGAGGCGGCGATTCTCGCCACCAAAGAGGGCTGGCTCTGAGCCGCGAGGTTCCCGAGGCCGGCCCGTGCTCGACCGCCGGCTGCTGCCCGGCTCGGGAAAGAGGAGGTCACGCCCCTGGAGGGTGCAGTGATCGAAGAGTCACACCTCCATGGTGAAATGGGGTCATGGTTCTGACCCAGACGCGCCCGGAGGGAGACCTGGGCGCATTCCACCCGGCGGTAGCTGGCTGGTTCCAACGCCGATTCCCGGGCGGCCCCTCCGAGCCCCAGGTGGAGGGGTGGCCCCTGATCCGGAGCGGTGCCGACGTGCTCATCGCTGCCCCCACCGGATCCGGCAAGACGCTGACCGGGTTCTTGGTGGCCATCGACGCCCTCTACCGGGCCCACGCCGCCGGGGAGGCGGTCGGCGGGGGCGCCCGGGTGGTCTACGTCTCGCCGCTCAAGGCCCTGGCCGTCGACGTCCACCAGAATCTGGAGCGGCCCCTGGCCGAGATCGCCGCGGTGGCCGCCGAGATGGGCCTCAGCGCCCCGGACCTGACCATCGGGGTGCGGACGGGTGACACCCCCGCCTCCGCCCGCACCGCCATGGTGGCCAAGCCTCCGACCTTCCTGGTGACCACCCCCGAGAGCCTCTACCTCCTGGTCACCGCGGCGAAGAGCCGGGCGATGCTGGGGTCGGTGGAGACGGTGATCGTCGACGAGATCCACGCCATGGCCCGGGACAAACGCGGGTCGCATCTGGCCCTCACCCTCGAGCGCCTCGACCACGTCCAACTCGGGGATCGGCGTCCGCAACGGATCGGGCTGTCCGCCACCCAACGGCCGATCGAACGGGTGGCCGAGCTGCTGACCGGCGATCCCGACCATCGCGAGGGGAGGGCCACCGCCATCGTCGACTGCGGCCACCGGCGCGACCTCCGCATCTCCGTCGAGGTGCCGGGGAGCGAGCTGGAGGCGGTGGCGTCCACCGAGCAATTCGGGGAGGTCATCGACCAGATCGCCGAGCACGTCCGCGGCCACCGGACGACCCTGGTGTTCGTCAACACCCGGCGGATGTCCGAGCGGTTGGCCCATCTGCTGGGCGAACGCCTGGGCACCGACGATGTCGCCGCCCATCACGGAAGCCTGTCGAAAGAGCGCCGGCTCCGGGTGGAGGAGCGGCTCCGGGCCGGGGAGCTGCGGGCTCTGGTGGCCACCGCCTCCCTCGAGCTCGGCATCGACATCGGACCGGTGGAGTTGGTCTGCCAGGTGGGATCGCCCCGGAGCATCGCCACCATGCTCCAACGCGCCGGTCGCTCAAATCACTCGCTGGCCGGGGTGCCCGAGGCCATCGTGTTCCCCCTGACCCGGGACGAACTGGTGGAGTGTGCCGCCCTGTTGGCGTCGGTGCGGGCCGGCGATCTCGACGCCACCGTCATGCCGGAGGCCCCGCTGGACATCTTGGCCCAGCAGGTGGTGGCCGAGGTGGCGGCGGCGGAGGAGTGGCGGGAGGACGATCTCTTCGACCTGTTCCGGCGGGCGGCGCCGTTCGCCCATCTCGAACGGAGTGACTTCGACGCGGTGGTGCAGTTGCTGTCCGAGGGCATCGAGACCGGTCGGGGCCAGCGGATGGCCTACCTCCATCGGGATCGGGTCAATGATGTGCTCCGTCCCCGCCGGGGAGCCCGGCTGGCCGCCCTGACCAGTGGCGGGGCCATTGCCGAAGTGGGCGACTACCGGGTGTTGGCGGCTCCGGGCGACACGCCGGTGGGGACGGTGAACGAAGACTTTGCCATCGAGTCGATGGTCGGCGACGTGTTCTTGCTCGGCACCCACTCCTGGCGGGTGCGCCGGGTCGAACAGGGTGTGGTCCGGGTCACCGACGCCGAGGGTATGCACCCCACCATCCCCTTCTGGATCGGGGAGGCCCCGAGCCGCACCCGGGAGCTCTCCCGGAGCGTCTCCGACCTCCGGGGCCAGGTGGCCGAGCGGTTGGCGGCGTCGGACCCGGGAGGGGAGGAAGGTGGCAACCCGATCGTCTCTTCCGAGGAGGCCCGCCGAACCGCCCGAGACTTCGTGATGGAGGCCACCGCCCTCGACGATGGGGCCGCCGCCCAGCTGGTCGACTACCTGGCCATCGGCCGGGCAGGTCTCGGGGTGGTTCCCACCCGGGACGACATCGTGTTCGAGCGGTTCTTCGACGAGGCCGGCGGGATGCAGCTGGTGGTGCACGCCCCCTTCGGTGGGCGCATCAACAAGGCGTTGGGGTTGGCGCTTCGGAAGCGGTTCTGTGCCACCTTCGACTTCGAACTTCAGGCCGCCGCCAACGACGACGCGGTGGTGCTCTCCCTCAGCCCCCAGCACAGCTTCACCTTGGACAGCGTGCCCGGCTTCCTGCGGTCGGCCACCTTGGAGACCGTGCTGACCCAAGCCGTCTTGACCTCGCCACTGTTCGCCGCCCGGTGGCGATGGAATCTCAACCGGGCCCTGGCCGTCCTGCGGTTCCGGGGAGGCAAGCGGAACCCGCTGCCGATCCAGCGGATGGAATCCGACGATCTGATGGCCGCGGTGTTCCCGGCGTTGGCCGCCTGCCAGGAGAACGTGGCGCCCGGCCCCGTCGTCGTGCCCGACCAGGTGCTGGTGCGCCAGACCATGCGGGACTGCCTACACGAGGCCATGGACGTTGACGGACTGATCGAGGTAGTAGAGGCCATGGAACAGGGTGGGGTCCGGCTCCACTTCGTGGACTCGGCGGAGCCGTCGGTGCTCGCCCACGAGATCCTCAACGGGAAGCCGTTCACCTTCCTCGATGACGCCCCGCTGGAGGAGCGTCGGACCCGAGCCGTCCAGTTGCGGCGCGGGCTGCCCCTGGAACAGGCAGAGCTGGGGCGCCTGGATGCCGATGCGGTGGTCCGGATCCGGAGTGAGGCGGCACCCGACGTCCGGGATCAAGAGGAGCTGCACGATCTGTTGATGTCCTATGTCATCACCCGGCCGGTGCCGGAGTGGCAGTCGCTGTTCGGCGCCTTGGTGGCATCCGGACGGGCCATGGAGGTGGTCCCGCCCGGCGGGGAGACCGGCGGGCTGTGGTGTGCGTTGGAGCGTCGACCCTGGGCCGAGGCCCTGGTGCCCGAGGGTGAGTTCCATCCGGATCTGGCCCTCCCCCCGTCCCTCGTCTCCGGGGGTGCCGATCGGGCCATCGAGCCGGACGCGGCGGTGACCACCGCGGTGCGTGGCCACCTCGATGTCACCGGGCCCATCACCGTCTCCGAGCTGGAGGCGCGGCTCGGGCTCCCCACCACCCGGGTCCGGGTGGGCCTGGCCCGGGCGGAGGCCGAGGGGTTCGCCCTCCAGGGCCGGTTCGACCCGGCGCTGGGTGACGAAGAGCAGTGGTGCGCCCGTCGGCTGCTGGCCCGGATCCACGCCTCCACCCATGCCCGGCTCCGGCGGGAGATCGAGCCGGTCACCCCCCAGGAGCTCATGCGGTTTCTCCTCGAGTGGCAGCACGTCGCCCCCGGGACCCAAGTCGAGGGACGGGCCGGCGTCCTGTCCCTAATCGACCAGCTCCAGGGCTTCGAGCTGGCGGCGGGGGCGTGGGAGGAGTCGGTGCTCCCGGCCAGGGTCGCCGAGTACCAGGGCCAGTGGCTGCAGGATCTCTGCCTGTCCGGTGACGTGGCCTGGGGGCGCTTGTCGGTGCGGCCCTCGACCGAGGGAGAGGCGCCCGGCCGGGGGGCGTCCACCCCGTCGCGGGCGACGCCGATCACCTTCACCGTGCGGGATGACCTCCCGTGGCTGTTGCGAGCCATCCGGGGGGAGGCGGTGCCCATCGACCCGGTCCATGGTGCCGCCCACGACGTCCTCCAGGTATTGCGGTCCCGGGGAGCACTGTTCCATTCCGAACTGCGGGCCTCGACCGGTCGGCTGCCGGTGGAGGTCGAAGAGGGACTCTGGGACCTGGTGGCCCGCGGGCTCGTCACCTCCGACGGGTTTCAGGCGGTGCGGTCGCTGTGGTCGGCCCGGGAGACGTGGCGACGGCGCCACCGGAATGACGCCCGGAGTCGGCTGGGAAGCCAGCGGGCCCAGTCGCTGCGGGCGGGTGGCGAGGGGCGTTGGGCGTTGTTGCCGGGGGCGGACGGCTCCGAGGGCAACGGGCGGCCGGGAAGCGATCTGGATCCCGACGGTTTGGCCGAGAACGTTGCCGCCCAGTTGCTCACCCGCTGGGGCGTGGTGTTCTGGGACCTGACGGTGCGGGAGTCACTGGCGGTCCCCTGGCGCGAGGTGATGTGGGCGTTGCGCCGGTTCGAGGCCCGGGGCCTGGTCCGGGGCGGCCGGTTTGTCACCGGGTTCTCCGGAGAGCAGTACGCCCTCCCCGAAGCGGTCGACCATCTCCGCCGGGTGCGGCGGGCGGGCAGCACCGATGGGGTGGTCCGGTTGAATGCCGCCGATCCGCTCAACCTGGTGGGCACCGTGGTCGCCGGTGACCGGATCCCGGCCGTCCGGAACCGCTGGGTGGTCTACCGGGATGGCGTGCCGGTGGGGGACGAGTCGGTGGGAGCCAGTGGGCCGCCGCTGCCGGCCGTTGGGCACTGATCCGGCAGCCCATTCCAGCCGGGCAGCTGGCCTCGGTCGCCCTCAAGACCGTGCGTCTTCCAGCGGGGCTTGTTCACTCGGCTGCCGATCCGACTCGATCGCGTACCCGGTCGATCAGCGATGCGATCGGCTCGGCGAACACAATTCCGGGGCGGGTATTGGGCATCCGGGGATGAGGGCGGGTTGGTGCGGTCGCAGTGGCACGGGCGTACCGGTTGCCCAGGTCCCATCGCCGCACGTCGGCTTCGAGGTTGCGCAGGAGGGGAAAGAGCATGACCTCCTCGTCGCGCATGTGCTCGATCATCTGCGACTGGAGCCCGTCGAGCACCGCGTCGAACGCGTCGCCGGCGGAATCCAGCCTCTCGAGGGTGGCGGCCAGTTCCTCTAGATCGGCTTCTTCCCGGAGGAGTGCGGCCGCGACCATGTCCCCCGGGAGCACGTCCGTCCGTACGGCCGGGTGCACCACTCGCTCCTCCGCCACCTCATGACGGACCAGGTGGACGGTGAGCTCGCGAACCCGCTCATCCCGTTGCCCAGGATCGAGTCCATGGAGGCTGGCGGCCAAGCGTTTCAACCCGTCGTGATCATGGGCGAGCAGGGGAACGATGTCGCTATCGGGATGCGGTCCAGTCACTGGCGGGACTCCCTTCGGGCGGTAGAGGTCGAGAATCGGGTTCCGGCGCCCGCCATTTCCTAGGGTGATCAGCGAAGTACTCGTTCATTGTTGCTTGTCGGGTGCGGGCACGGCCTACGGATTCGCGTGGTTTCTCTGGATCGGTCTACTGCCATGCTGGAACCATGACCGGTTTCTGCACCGGGTGGGTTCGGCGCGTTCGCCCAGCGGCGATACCGGTCGTCGTGCCGGGGCGGGAGTGACGGGATGACGTGTGCGGATGGCTCCGGTTCGGTCGCCGATCGAGCCCTCACCGGAGAGGATGTGCTCGCCGAACTGACGGAAACCGCCGACCACTACTACGCGTTCCCCCGATTGACCGAACGGCAGATCGGGCTTCTGGCCGCCAAAGGCCATCTCCACAGGACCACCCGGGGGGAGCACCTGTATACGCAGGGCGATGAGTCCTGCGACTTCTACGTCATCGTCAGCGGGTTGGTGGCGGTGGTCGACGGCTCCTCCGTTGACGATCAGATCGTTGGTGTCCACGGAGAAGGCCGGTTCCTTGGCGAGCTGAGCCTGTTGACCGGCGAAACGCTCTACGTCACCGCGGTGGTGGTCCAACCCGGCGAGGTGATCGCAGTGCCGCTGCGGGTGCTGACTCAACTGCTGTCCAAGGACACCGAGCTGGCCAATGTCATCGTCCGGGCCTATCTCACTCGCCGATCGATGCTCATCGAGATGGGCAACGGGGTCCGGATCGTCGGGTCGCGATTCTCGAATGACACCCGGCGGTTGCGGGAGTTCGCCGCCCGCAACCGGCTTCCCCACCGGTTCCTCGACCTGGAGACCGATCGAACGGCTGAGACGCTGGTTCGCCAGCTCGGAGTGGCTCCGGATGATACCCCCCTGGTTCTCTGGGGGGGCCAGATCCTCCGAAATCCATCCAACACCGATCTAGCCAAGGCACTCGGCCTGTTTGCTCCGGTGGAACCGGATGACCGGTTCGACCTGGTGATCGTCGGAGCCGGGCCGGCGGGACTCGGGGCCGCCGTCTATGGAGCGTCAGAGGGTTTGGCCACGGTGGTGCTTGATGCATCGGCCACCGGAGGGCAGGCCGGACTGTCGTCCAGGATCGAGAACTACTTGGGCTTCCCCTCCGGGGTGTCCGGGTCGGAACTGGCCGAGCGAGCGGTCGTCCAAGCTCGGAAGTTCGGTGCCCGCATCACTGTTCCTGCGGAGGCAGTGGGGTTGGAGGAGCCGGGCGGGAGTTACCGGGTCCGCCTCCAGGACGGCAGCACGCTGGACACCCGAACAGTGGTGGTGGCGACCGGCGCCCGCTATCGCCGGCTCCCTCTGCCCGAGCTCCCCAAGTTCGAAGCGACCAGCGTCTACTACGCCGCCACCCAGGTGGAGGCCCAGGTCTGCGGGGGTGATCCGGTGACGGTGGTGGGGGGTGGAAACTCGGCCGGGCAGGCGGCGATATTCCTGGCCAAACACTCGGTTCGGGTGACGCTCGTCATTCGGGGTGGTGACCTCGACCAAGACATGTCCCGGTACCTGGCGGACCAGATCGAGAGCACGTCGAGGATTGACGTCCTTCTCTCCAGTGAGGTCGAGTCGCTGGTTGGAGAGGGTGGAGTGCTGGACGCGGTCATCGTCCGGGACAACCGGAGCGGGATGTGTCGCACTGTCGAGTCCCGGGCCCTGTTCGTCTTCATCGGTGCCGAACCCCATGTCGATTGGCTCGCCGACCAGCTCGAGCTCGACGGGTCAGGCTTCATCCTCACCGGGCCTGACCTCGGCCCCGGATCCGGCTCTGGGGAGGGCGATCCGGCCGGCCGGGTGCTCCTCGAGACGAGCCGCCGCGGCGTATTCGCGGTGGGGGACGTGCGCAGCGGGTCGACCAAACGGGTTGCCTCCGCCGTCGGAGATGGAGCAATGGCGGTCCGCTTGATCCACGAGTATTTGGGCCAGCCCTCTATCGCCTGATCGCCCGGGTGGACCCGCCGCCCCAAGACCACGCGACCGCGGGTTCCACCCTTCGAGGCTAGGCGCGAGGTTGGAAGAAGTTCTGCGGGCGAAAGGAGTCGACCATGTTGCTGCGTTTCGATCCGTTACGTGAAGTCGAGCGGGTGATCCCGCGCGTCCTCGCTCGGCCAGAAACGATGCCGATGGATGCCTATCAGGAAGGCGACCACTACGTCGTCTACTTCGACCTGCCCGGCGTCGAACCTTCCAATATCGATCTGACCGTCGAGAAGAACGTGGTGATGGTTCGAGCCGAGCGGACCTGGCAGCCCAACGAAGGCCAAGAGGTTCTGGTGTCCGAGCGCCCCCAGGGCACCTTTAGCCGACAGCTGTTCCTGGGCGACAGCCTGGACGCCGAGCAGATCGAGGCCGCCTATGAGAACGGGGTCCTGACCTTGGTGATCCCGATGGCCGAGCAGGCCAGGCCCCACAAAGTGGCGATCACCGTCAATGGCGACCAGCGGGTACCGGTGGGAGCGGGCGCCGGTAGCTAGCAGAACCTTTTGCAACCAAGGAACGAGTGAGACAGCCGAGCACCACCGCGGAGTCGAGGTGTCGAGGAAGGGAATCGATATGGCCAAATCAGTGGGCATCGATCTAGGGACGACGAACTCCGTCATCGCCACCGTGGAGGGCGGCCAGCCGACCGTGATTCCCAACGCTGAGGGATCACGTACCACCCCTTCAGTGGTGGCTCTCACCGAGCAGGGAGAGCGCTTGGTCGGTCAGCTGGCCCGCCGGCAGGCAGTGCTCAATCCGAAAGGCACCATCTCGTCGGCGAAGCGGTTCATCGGTCGCCGTTACGACGAGGTCGCCACCGAGATCGGGGCAGTTTCCTACGACGTCGTCGATGGCCCCGGCGGCATGGTGCGTTTTGATGTGCGCGGCAAACCGTATGCCCCCGAGGAGATCTCGGCCATGGTGCTCCGCAAGCTCGTCGAGGATGCCTCGAAATTCCTGGGTGAGAAGGTCACCGAGGCGGTGATCACGGTGCCGGCGTACTTCAACGACGCCCAACGCCAGGCAACCACCGATGCAGGTCGGATCGCCGGGCTCGAGGTATTGCGCATTATCAACGAGCCCACCGCTGCCGCGCTGGCCTACGGCCTCGACAAGAGGGAGAATGAGACGGTTCTGGTGTTCGACCTGGGCGGCGGAACCTTCGACGTGAGCATCCTCGATGTCGGCGACGGCGTGGTCGAGGTGCGGGCCACATCCGGGGACACCCACCTCGGTGGTGACGACTTCGACCGGCGCCTGGTCGACCATCTGGCCTCCCAGTTCCAGTCGGAGACCGGGATCGATCTGCGCACCGATCCCCAGGCCCTTCAGCGCCTGTTCGAGGCGGCCGAGAAGGCCAAGGTGGAGTTGTCGTCGGTCACCCAGACCCAGGTGAACCTCCCCTTCGTCACCGCCGATGCCACCGGACCCAAGCACCTGGTGACCACCATCATGCGCTCCACCTTCGACGAGATCACCGCCGACTTGGTGGAGCGGTGCCTCGGCCCTGTGCAGCAAGCCATGGGCGACGCCAAAGTCACCGATGCCGACATCGACGAGGTGATCATGGTCGGAGGCTCCACCCGCCTGCCCTCCGTCCAGGGCCTGGTCCGCCGGCTGACCGGCGGCAAGGACCCAAATATGACGGTGAACCCTGACGAGGTGGTTGCCGTCGGGGCGGCGGTGCAGGCCGCCATCTTGAAGGGCGAGGTCAAAGACGTCCTGTTGCTGGATGTGACCCCGCTGTCGCTGGGGGTGGAGACGATGGGCGGCCTGATGACCAAGGTCATCGAGCGAAATACCACCATCCCCGCCCGCCGTTCCGAGATCTTCACCACCGCCGAGGACAACCAATCGGCGGTGGACATTGTCGTCCTCCAAGGGGAGCGAGAGCGGGCGGCCGACAACCGGGTCCTCGGTCGCTTCCGCCTGGAAGGGATACGCGAGGCCCCGCGGGGGACGCCCCAGGTGGAGGTGACCTTCGAGATAGACGCCAACGGGATCCTGCACGTGTCTGCCCGCGACAAGGACACCGGCAAGGAGCAAAGCATCACCATCACCGACACCGGAAACCTCGATGTCAGCGAGGTCGAGCGCATGATCGCCGACGCCGAGCGAAATCGTGATGAGGATGCCACTATTCGCCAGCAGGTCGATGCCCGCAATGAGTTGGACTCGGCCGCCTATCGGGTCGAGCGCCGTCTCGGTGACCTCGGCGACTCGGTGCCGGTGCACATCAAAGCCCGGGCCGAGGGCTTGGTGGCCGACGCCCGCTCCGCGCTGAACCAGGATGCACCGCCTGACCGGGTCCGATCTCTCACCGACGAACTCCAGCAGCTGTACCACTCGCTCGGATCTTCGACCGGTGGCGACGAAGGCCCCTCCGGCCCCGGGCAGGCGTCGAGCGACGACGACGATGTCATCGATGCCGAGTTCACGGTGAGTTGACCTTCCCGGTACCCATGAACGAGGCCGCGGGATCCGATCCGCCCCAGACGTCCACCGGCGACGATGCGAAGTCCGATCCCACCATCCATACCGGCCGCGACCGCGAAGCCGGTGACGGGCAGGCAGGCAGCTCGGGTCCGGGGCCGACGGGCGAGGCCATCGACGAGTCAAAACTCCTCCGGGCCCTGGCGGACCTCGACAACCAGCGGAAGCGTTTCGAGCGCGAGCTGGACCGGGCCCGCTCGCTCGAACGAGCCGCGGTCGCCAGGCAATGGTTACCCATCGTCGATGACCTCGAGCGGGCGCTCGATCACGCCGGGCCGGACGATACGCCCCTGGTCGAGGGGGTCCGCGCCGTGTTCGACCAGGCGGTGGGGTTGTTGGCCAGCCTTGGCTTTCCTCGTTTCGACGACCTCGGCAAACCGTTCGACCCGAACCGTCATGAGGCGGTGGGGGTGGCCGACGGTTCGGTGACTCCCGGCACCGTGGTCAGCGTCGTCCGTCCGGGCTACGAGGGACCGGGCGCGGTGCTCCGGCCCGCCGGGGTGGTCGTCTCGCGGGGCACGTGATGGCCCCGCGCACCGAGCGGCGTGACTTCTATGAGGTCCTGGGGGTGAACCGGGGCGCCTCTGCCGACGAGATCCAACGGGCTTACCGGAAGCTGGCCCGGGCATACCACCCCGACGTCAACAAGGATCCCGAGGCCGAGGAGCGGTTCAAGGACATCTCGGAGGCCTACGACGTCCTCTCCGATCCCGAAGACCGCCGGCGTTACGACGCCTTTGGCCCCGACTTCCGGCATGTACCCGAAGGGACCGACCCGAACGCCTGGGCACGGGCCCAGGCCGGTCAGGCCGCCGGGCGCCACCGAGATCGGCGAGATTGGTCGTCGGGTTTCGGACGCACCGGCGGAGCCGACGCTGCCAACGGGTTCGACACGGAGGATCTCTTTCGGGACCTGTTCGGATCGGCCCGGCGTTCGGGTTGGGGCTCGATCGCCGGCGCCGACCAGGAGACCGAACTGCCGGTCACGTTCAACGAGGCGTTTCGGGGAGGCAAGCGATCCGTTGCCATATCCGGACCGAACGGGGCCCGGACAATCGAGGTAACCATCCCGGCCGGGGTGGTCGATGGCCAGCGAATCCGGGTGGCCGGCCAGGGGGGGCAAGGCTCCGGCTCCGGCTCTGACGGCGACCTCTATCTGGTGGTAAGGGTGGCGCCGCATCCGCGGTTCCGGTTGGAGGGACGCGACGTCCATGTTGACCTGCCGGTGTCCCCCTGGGAGGCCGCCCTTGGAACCTCGGTGTCCATCGCCACCCCCGGGGGCGATGTCCAGATGCGCGTCCCACCTGGAAGTTCCTGCGGGCGCCGTCTCCGGCTCCGCCATCGGGGCATGCCCAATCCGCGGAGTGATCCCGGGGACCTTTTGGCCGAGGTTCAGATCAAAGTGCCTCGCACGCTGAGTGATGACGAGCGGCGCCTCTTCGAGGAACTGGCCAAGACATCGGAATTCGACCCGAGGAAGCGCCGATGACGTTTGCGCTGGTGCCCGTGCCTGTCCTGTCCATCGAGGCGTTCGCGGCTGCCGCCGAGCTCCATCCCGAGCTGGTTCGGCGGCTGGTGACCTTGGGGCTTCTGGAGGCCACCGAGGACGAACATGGGGAGCTGTGGTTCGCCACCTCCCAGGTGGCGGCGGCGGCACGCATCCGTCGCCTCCGGGCCGGGCTTTCCCTCAACTACCCGGCGGTCGGGTTGGTCACCGAGCTCCTCGACCGAATTGCCAAACTCGAATCCGCCCTGCAGATGGGTCGAAATTCCAACGGAGGTCGAAGATGAACCCGGACCGCTTGACCCAGAAGTCCCAAGAGGCGCTCCACGAGGCCCAAACCGTTGCCCTTCGGATGGGGCACACCGAGGTCGACACCGAGCACCTACTGCTGGCGCTCATCGGTCAACCCGATGGCCTGGTCCCGTCGCTGCTGGCCGCCACCGGCGCCGACGTGGAGGCGTTGCGGACGGCCATCGAACAGGACATGGCCCGACGGCCGCGGGTGAGCGGCCCGGGTGCCGCCCCCGGGCAGGTACTGGTCACCCAGGGGCTCTCGCGCCTCCTCGACGCCGCCGACCGGGAGGCGACCCGCATGAAGGACGAGTACGTCTCGGTGGAGCATCTGATGATCGCGCTACTGAAGGAAGGGAGTGCCGGCTCGGCCGGCCGCCGGCTGAATGAGCAAGGAGTCACGGTGGAGGGATTCCTCGATGCCCTGTCGGCGGTCCGGGGGAACCAGCGGGTGACCTCGGCAATGCCGGAGGGGGCCTACGAGGCGCTGGCCAAGTACGGGCTCGACCTGGTGGCCGAGTCGCGAGCCGGCCGGCTTGACCCGGTAATCGGCCGGGACGGCGAGATCCGCCGGGTCATCCAGATCCTCTCCCGGAAGACGAAGAACAACCCCGTCCTGATCGGCGACCCCGGGGTGGGGAAGACGGCCATCGTCGAAGGGTTGGCCCAGCGCATCGACCACGGAGACGTCCCCGAAGGCCTGCAGGACCGGACAGTGTTCTCGCTGGACATGGGGGCTCTGATTGCCGGAGCCAAGTATCGCGGGGAGTTTGAGGAGAGGTTGAAGGCGGTGCTGGCCGAGGTGAAAGCGTCAGAGGGACGCCTCCTACTCTTCATCGATGAGCTCCACACGGTGGTGGGGGCCGGCGCGGCCGAAGGGTCGATGGACGCCGGCAACATGCTCAAGCCCATGCTGGCCCGAGGCGAGTTGCACATGATCGGGGCCACCACCATCGACGAGTACCGCACCCATATTGAGAAGGATGCCGCCCTGGAACGGCGATTCCAACCCCTGATGGTGGAGGAGCCCACTGTGGAGGACGCGGTGTCGATCTTGCGCGGCCTCCGCGAGCGGCTCGAGGTGTTCCACGGTGTGAAGATCCAGGACAGCGCCCTGGTGGGTGCGGTCAGGCTCAGCCACCGGTACATTTCGGGACGATTCCTCCCCGACAAGGCCATCGACCTGGTCGACGAGGCCTGCGCCATGCTCCGGACCGAAATCGACTCGATGCCGGCCGAACTCGACGAGCTCGCCCGCCGGCTCACCCGCCTCGAGATCGAAGAGGCGGCGCTGGTCAACGACAAGGAGGCGGCCAGCCAGGAACGGTTGGAGGGCCTGCGCAAGGAGCTTGGCGACCTGCGATTCGAAGTCGATGCCCTGCGAACCCAGTGGGAGGCCGAGCGCCGGGCGCTGCACAAGGTCCAAGAACTGCGCCAAGAGATCGAACAGGTACGACGCCAAGCGGACGAAGCCGAGCGGGCCTATGACCTCAACGGGGCGGCCCAGCTTCGGCATGGCACGCTGCCTGATCTCGAGCGGCGCCTCGCCGCCGAAGAGTCCCTGCTGACCGCCAAACAGGGATCCCGACGCCTGCTCCGGGAAGTGGTCACGGAAGAAGAGATCGCCATGATCGTCTCGAGGTGGACCGGCATCCCGGTCAGCCGGTTGGAGGAGAATGAGCGCGAGAAGCTGCTCCGGCTTGATGAGACGCTCCACCAGCGGGTGATCGGACAGGACGAGGCAGTGCAGCTGGTCTCCGACGCCATCGTGCGCACCCGGGCAGGGATCGGCGACCCCAAGCGACCGGTGGGGTCGTTCCTGTTCTTGGGTCCGACCGGGGTGGGTAAGACCGAGTTGGCCCGGGCCCTGACCTCCACCCTGTTCGACACCGAAGACAACATGGTCCGGATCGACATGACCGAGTACCAGGAGCGGCACACCGTCAGCCGGCTCATCGGAGCGCCTCCGGGCTATGTGGGCTACGAGGAAGGCGGACAGTTGAGCGAGGCCGTGCGCCGCAAGCCTTATGCGGTGGTGCTGTTCGACGAGATCGAGAAGGCCCACCCCGACGTATTCAACACGCTTCTCCAGGTGTTGGACGACGGCCGGTTGACCGACGGGAAGGGTCGCACCGTCGACTTCCGCAACACCGTGCTCATCATGACCTCCAACATCGGGTCTCAGTACCTGCTGGAGGGGGCAAGTGATGCCGGGGAGATCAAGCCCGACGCCCGAGACCTCGTCCTGGGGGAGCTGCGTCAACGGTTCCGGCCGGAGTTCCTCAACCGGCTCGATGACGTGGTCCTGTTCAAGCCGCTGACTCTGGCGGAGATCGAGCGGATCGTCGAGCTGTTGCTGGCCGATCTTCGCCAGCGCCTGGCCGAGCACCGGATGACCTTGGAGGTGACCCTGGCCGCCCGTCATCTCATCGCCCAACAGGGCTTCGATCCGGTCTACGGGGCGCGCCCGTTGCGCCGGTTCATTGCTCACCAGGTTGAAACCCGGGTGGCCCGGGCATTGTTGAGTGTGGTATCTGCTGAGGGATCAACTGTGCGGGTCGACCACACCGACGAGGGTCTGACGGTGGAGATTGATCCAGATGTCCGAGAGGAGGCAGCCGCATGACATCGAGCGGGTCGACGGTAGCGACGTGTGGTACCTGCGGTACCAAAAATCGGGTTCCTTGGGAGGCGGACGGGGTACCCCGGTGTGGGAAGTGCAAATCCCTGCTTCCATGGATCGGGGAGGCCGGCGACGGCACCTTCGCCGAGGTGGTGACCGCCTCGGTCATCCCGGTGCTGGTGGATATCTGGGCGCCGTGGTGCGGCCCGTGTCGGATGGTCAGCCCGGCGCTTGAGCACCTGGCCGGCGAGATGGCCGGCCGGATCAAGCTGGTGAAAGTCAACGCTGACGTGGCTCCTCAGGTGTCTGCCGCTTTTGAAGTTCGAGCCATACCGACTCTCCTGGTCATGCGCGGCGACGAGGTCCTTTCACGCCAGACCGGCGCCGCTCCCGAGCATCAGCTTCGGAACTGGCTCGAGGAGGTGCTGTCCTCAGCTTCGTCTCCCCAGGTCTGAAAACCAGGTTGCCCAAGGCGTAGCTCGACGGCGAGCCGGTCCACCAGGCTGCCCAGCCGGTGGTTCCCGGTGCGGAGGCAGTCCGCCAGTCCGCCTACCTCCACGGTTCCTGGCTCAACCCGACCCGGATCGCGGTTCGAGTCCCGCTCGGTGGGTGCCCCCTCCTCACTCCAGCGGTCCAACATCCCCACCAGGGCCTCGATGCGGTGGTGATGGGCGTGAAGGGCCCAAACCGCTCCAAGCCGATCACGACGACCACCCCCGGATGTCCGGTCGTCGGCGACGCCAAGAACCCCAGGAAGCTGCACTAGCGCGGTACCCATTTTCCCAGCGTGGCACGACGTGCCGGTCGGCGAATCCCCCGGACGCGTGGGCGTCGAGACGAGCACAGGTTCGCCGAGGAGACGAATGGCAGATGCCATGTTTGGTGGTCCCCCCGGGAGGGCATCAGAAATCTGCCAGGGAGACAAGATGGGCCCAGGGTTCGATAGTCGTGTCGACAGGTCGCGGTCCTCTCCTGAGGCCGCGCCCGAAAACGGTGATGTTTCTACCGTTGCGCCCGAAAATGGTGGTATTTCATCCGGGGCGCCCTCACGCCGCACGGCGGCCGATCGAGTTCACCAGGTCCTGGCGGTGGCGGCGGTGTGGAACAGTCCGTTCAGCCCGGAAGACGCCGCCGATCTGCTCGGCGAGCCGGTAGCTTCATTGCTCCCTGAGCTGGAGTCCCTGTTGGCTCGCGGCGTGCTGTGCTGGGAGGGGGACTTGCTGGCCTTCGCCGACAGCGCAGAACGGAAGGCCCGCTACTTGGAACTACCCGAACCGCTGCGGATGGCGCTGCACCGCCAAGTCGGCCACCGGCGAGGCATGCCCGCCCAGCGAGCCGCTGATCATTTGAGTCGGGGATCCCGGCCCGGTCACCGCTCTGACCTTGTGAAACTTGATGCTGCCGTGCGTCGGCTGGAGGCCGAGTCGCCGGTGTCGGGCGTCGATGCTGCCATGCGGGCACTTGAACTCAGCGCACCGGACGACGGCCGCAGGGCACCCCGGTCGGTGTCGGCCGCCACCGCCCTGCTCGCCGCCGGTCGGGTCGACGAGGCGTCGGCGCTCGCCGAACAAGGGGTAACCGACCTCGACGACCACGAAGCCGTTGCCCGGCTCCGGCTCATCCGGTCAACCATTCTGCTTATGGCTTGCCGATGGGAGGAGGCCACCGCGGAGGCCGGAGCAGTACTCAGCGATCGGGGCCTTTCCCACCACATCCGCGGCGAGGCCATGCTGGCGCAATTGCGGTCGTTCATGTCTCAGGGAAACGAGCTGGGGATGCGCTCGCTGGTGGAAGCCATCATGAAAGGTGACGGCGCGGCCACCGAGGATGCCGCCCTGGGGGGCGCCTTTGTGGTGAACGCCCAGTGGGCCTGGGACAGTGGCCGGCCTGCCGACACCGTGGCGTTCTTGCGGGCCGCCATCGAACGAGCTGATCGCAGCCCCCGGCATGCGTTGAGCGGCCATCCCCGGCTGCTGCTGGCCGCCGTACTCGCCTCCATCGGCGATGGTGCCGAGGCGCAGCTGCTGGTCGACCACAGCGCTGAACGCATCCGGCGGACATTCGACATCCTGTGGCAGCCGGCGATTGCCATTCAGTCTGCTCAGTTGGCCTTGGGTCAAGGCCGGCTCGATGATGCGGCCGAGCTGGCCGAGGCGGGGCTTCGGGAGTCAGACGAGCAGGGGACGGTGTATTTCTCCTCCATGGCTTGGTCGGTGTTGGCCATGGTCGCCCTCCATTCCGGAGACCTTCCCAAGGCATCGGCGGCCATTGCCACTGGGGTAGCCGGACCCCCTCCGGACATCGGCTTCTATGGCGGATCAGCCATCGCCAAGGCTCGAGCCCGGGTGGCCGAGGCCCAGGGGTTTCCGGACAAGGCGATCGCCACTTTGTCGGCGACCTGCCGGGAACCGGTTCGGCTCCATCGGATGCTGCTCGAGGACACCACCGCGGCCCCCTGGTGGGTCCGGGTGGCGTTGTCCGACGACAATCGGGGCCTGGCCGGGGAGGTTGTCCTCACCATCGAACATCTGGCTCGGGTGAGTGAGCGGTTCCCCGGCCTGGTGGCCAGCGCCGAGCATGCCCGCGGACTGTTCGACCGGGAGCCGCTCGCCATCCGGGCCGCCTCCCTCGGCCATCCCCACCCATGGGCGCGGGCGTCTGCCGCGGAGGATGCCGGCCGTCTCGCCGAAGACCTCGATCCCGTATTGGCGCGATCGTGCCTCCGGGAAGCTCGGACCGGCTACGCGAGGATCGGTGCGGTTCGCGACGCCAACCGTGTCGAGCGAGCCCTGCGCCGCGCCGACCGCGGCGTTCGCATTCGCTCGGGACATCGCCCGGTCAGCGGATGGGGGAGCTTGACCGACGCCGAACGGCGGGTTGCCCTGGCGGTCGCCGAGGGCCGCACCAACCTCGAGGCAGCCGCTTCCCTGCACCTTTCGCGCCACACGGTGGACTTCCACTTGCGGCATATTTTTAGGAAACTGAACATCGACTCTCGTGTCGAGCTCGCCTGGTCGGTCGCCAACCACCAGCATTGAACCCGGTTGCGACGGCTCCGGGTCCACGACGGGAAACCACGCGATCGCGGGGTGCACCGCGGCCGCCGATACGACCATGCTCGGGAGGTGGCCTCCTACCCGTGTCGGCCGTGTTCGTGAGTTACGCCCAACCGATTAGAGCGAGATGCCGCCATTGTGACGGCGAATTCGAGTTGGTCGAGCTGCTGGTCGAGCGGGACGGCAGGTGTCCCCGGTGCTCGACTCTCTTGAGCCCGGAATGGACGTACTTCCTCCTGGAGAACGCCGAGGAGTCCCAGGCGGCGGAGGAGGTGTTCATCAAGTCGCTCCGCCGATTGGTGGGGCTCCCGGGTAATGTGATCATGCTGCCTCATTCGGTGCTCGACACCCTGTGGGAAGAGGTCGGCTGGGAGCATCCCCTCGCCGAGATACCCGGACTCCTCGCCGAGGAAGTGCGACTCGCTCGGCTCGGGCTCGACGGCTGGGAACGCCTGGAGAGGGGGACGACCCGCCATGCGCCGGCCCGTCGGCTCGGAGGCATCGTGTCCCATCTCCGTCCCTCCAGGGCCGGTGAACGCTGAGCCATGGCACCTATCGGCATCTCCAAATTCCAGCATCTCTTCCGAGCCAGCGCCGGCGTAAATGTCGACAAGGACGACCTCAAGCGGTGCAACGACTTCGTGAACCGCAAGCTCAACGACCTGCTGATCATTGCTGAGGCGACCGCCCGCGCCAACATCCGCGACGTCGTCCAACCTCAAGATCTTCCGATCACCAAAGGCCTGCGGGAATCCATTTACGAATTCCGGAAGCTGGACACCGACATCGAGTTGGCCGGGCTCCTCGGAGAGCTCGAAATGTTGCCACCATTAGACCTGGCGCTCAGCGAGGAGGCAGCGAGCCAGCTACCGGAGGTGGCCGGAGGTCTGACCGTGGCATTGGCCAAGCTGATCCGAATCCTTGACCCCGGGCTCAAGAGTCCCCATGCCGCTGACTGGGACCACGCCATCAAGGCCACCGATGTTCTCATCTGAGGGTGGAAACGCGTCCCTTCGGCCGCACCATGTCGTAACTTCAAAGGCGTCGCAAATCTTGATCCGGAGAATCCTCTCGAACTCAACACCTTGTTGGAGACCGGCGAGACCCTGAACCCAGGCGGGCCGTCCCGGCCTCCCCGCCCAAAACCCATAGCCCGGAAGAGGCACCGACCGGCCCGGTGTCGGGCGATGGCTCGATTTGGGAAGTCCCAAGTTCTCAGGGCAAGCTGCGGGCATGACTGGGAGCCCGCCACCATCGCTGGCCCGGACGGCCCTCCGGGTCCCCGAGGTCACCGCCTATTTCTGGATCATCAAGGGCCTGTCGACGGCCATGGGGGAGTCGACGTCCGACTATCTGGTCCACGTCATGAGCCCGGTGGCCGCGGTGGGGCTCGGGTTTGTCGGGTTCGTGGTGGCCCTGGCGCTGCAGTTCAGGATGCGGCGGTACCTGGCCTGGACCTACTGGTTCGCGGTGGTCATGGTCGGCGTCTTCGGCACCATGTGCGCCGACGTCCTGCACGTCGGGTTCCACGTCCCCTACCTCGCCTCGGCGCCGTTCTTCGCCGTCGTCCTGGTGGCGGTATTCGTGACCTGGCAGAAATACGAGAAGACGCTGTCGATCCACAGCATCGACACCCCGCGGCGGGAGGCCTTCTACTGGGCGGCGGTGGTTTCCACCTTCGCCCTCGGCACCGCTGTCGGCGATCTGACCGCCGTCACCTTTCACCTGGGCTACGGGTTCTCGGTCATCCTCTTCGCCGCCGTCATCACCATTCCCGCCCTCGGGTTCTGGCGGTTCAACTGGAACCGGATCTTCTCCTTCTGGTTCGCCTACGTGGTCACCCGCCCGCTCGGGGCGTCCCTGGCCGACTGGACGGGGAAGCCCGCCATCCTCGGCGGTCTCGGATGGGGAGACGGCCGGGTGAGCCTCGTGCTGCTGGCCGCCATCGTCTGCCTGGTCGCCTACCTGGCCATCACCAAAAAAGATGTCCAGACCCACTGGGCGGACACCCACGACCGGCTCTGACCCACCGGTCGGCGGAGGACTCAGACGGTCGGCAACCGGGTAGGCCCCACCGCCACCGGGACTACGAAGCGTTCGAGCATCCGCCGCTCCTCGATCGGGTCGGCGCCCGGCATCGCCAGGAGCGAGAGGATGATCCTCACCACCCAGCGGGCCCGGTCCCGGTGGTCGGGATCGGTGGGCGTGCCCACCAGGGTTCCCGCCATCGCCTCGATGACGGTTGACGATCCGGCCATGTCGGTGGCGATGACGCTGCCACCGCCGGCGAACCAGGCGGCCAGGGTGGGGCTGGAGCGGACCCCGGCCAACGCCAGCAGGCAGGCCTCGACGAACCGGGGGGCGGGATCGGCGATCCGGGCGACCTCGACGGCCACCGCGGTTCCGAGCCGGCGCGCCTCTCGGTGGACGAACGCCAACCGCAGGGCGTGGCGGTCGTCGAAGTAGCGGTAGATGGTGGGGCGGGAGCAGCCTGCATCCCGGGCGATGTCGGCGATCGAGGTGTTGGGGACACCCTGGCCGGCGAAGCACCGACCGGCGGCGTCCAAGATTCGCTCGGCGGCCAGGGCCGCCTGGTCGCCGACCAGCCAGTGGGACGCCATCAGACCGCCACCCCGGGGCGGAAGGGGAGGGACGCGTACCACCGGACGAAGTGGCCGGGGGCGAAGTGGCCGGCGTCGGCATCGACCGTGAAGGTGGGGAAGCGGGCCAGGAGTTCCTCCAATACCACCCGCCCCATCAGTCGGGCCGCTGCTGCCCCCAGACAATGGTGGGGGCCGTGGCCGAAGGAGAGGATTCGGCGGGGATTTCGGGTGATGTCGAGCGATTCGGCGTCGGCGCCGAACTCACGCTCGTCGCGATTGGCGGCGGCATACAGGAGCATGACCTTGCGTCCCTCGGGAATGGTCACCCCGCCGACATCCACCTCCCGGGTCGTCGATCGAGCCAGACCCTGGACTGGGGAGGTGAGCCGGAGCAGTTCCTCGATGCCGACGGGAATCAGCTCAGGACGGTGGGCCAGGAGGTCGCGTTGGTCGGGGTGATCGGACAGCAATGCCAGCCCGCCACTCAGCAGCCCGGTGGTGGTGTCGTTGCCCCCGGTAACCATGGTGAAGGCGAAGCCGAGGATCCGCAACGGGGTGAGCCGGTCGCCATCGCAGAGTTGCACCAGCTCGGAGACGACGTCGTCGCCCGGGTTCTCCCGTCGTCGCTCGATGAGCTCGGAGAAGAAGGTGAACAATTCGCCCACCGTGTCGGCGGCCAGCCCGGGATCGCCGAGGGCGTTGGCGCCGACGATCCCCTGGGTCCAGCCGTCGAACCGCTCCCGATCCTCCGGCGGCACCCCCAGATAGGTGGCGACGACGAAGCTGGGAAGCGGCTTCAACAGCTCGGCCACCACATCACCACCTCCGGTCGCCTCGAGCTGGTTCAGTCGCGCCACGACGAACCGGCGGATGTCGGACTCGATCGACACCACCTGCCGGGGCGCGAAGCCCCGGGAAACCAGCCGCCGGAAGGTGGTGTGGTCGGGCGGGTCCAGGAACACCATCGGGGAGATCTCGTCCAGGCCTGCCTTCCGCAATTCGCCGTACTCGAAGGTGAGCCCCTGGGCCGAGGAGAACGTCTCGGTGTCCCGGACCGCGTCGAACACGTCGGTGAAGCGGGACAACACCCAGTAGTCGCCGCTGTCCACGTGGTGCACCGGGTCGTGGTCGCGGAGGGCCCGGTACATCGGAAACGGGTTTCGCCACCCGTCGCCGGAGACCGGCTGGAAGGCGGCTTCAGGGGGACGAGTGGAGTGTGACATCAAGATCAAAATGTAATGCCACATGATGATCATGATCAAATGACACACCGGCCGGCCATCCGATGAGTTGCCTCCCGCCGTTCCGTCTACCGGTGAGTACCACCCGAGCGAGGAGAACCCGTTGACCCTGTTGATCGATCTCGAACCGGCCACTCGGCGCATGGCGACGCTGATCAGTGGCGTACCCCTGGAGGGTCTCGACGGACCGACCCCCTGTCCCGCCTACACCGTCGGTGACCTGGTGGATCATGTCGGCGGTCTGGCGCTGGCCTTCACCGCCGCCGCCACCAAGGAGATCGGCGATGCCGGTTCCTCGGCTCCCGCCCCGGACGCGTCGAGGCTGGGGGACGACTGGCGGGACCGTATCCCTCTGGCCCTCTCCGGCCTGGCCGAAGCCTGGCGCCAGCCGGCAGCCTGGACGGGGATGACCCAGGCCGGCGGGGTCGACCTCCCGGGAGATATCGCCGGTCTCGTCGCCCTCGACGAACTGGTCCTCCACGGCTGGGATGTCGCCCAGGCCACCGGCCAGGCCTACGACTGCGAGCCGGCAATCCTCGAGGCCGTCTACCAATTCGTCGCCCCCTTCGCCGCCCCCGGGCAGGAGGCGCAACGGGAGGGGCTGTTCGGGCCGGTGATCGAGGTTCCCGAAACTGCCCCCCTGCTCGATCGGGTCATCGGGCTCAGCGGGCGGGACCCCGCCTGGGTGCCGGAGCCCTGAGCGCCCGGGAGCAGAGCGACTTAGTTTTCTCCACCCCACCCGGGGGTAGGTCATAAAGATGACACCCCCCGAATCGAAGACTCACCGGATTGCCGTGTTGCAGCAGGACAACGGCGAACTCCAGGAGGACGTTGTCGAGCGAAGTGTGGTCGAGCCCGCCACCGATGACCCCCCGGTGAGCCGCGATCCAGGCGACGAGAACTCGGGCGCCGACCCGGAGGACGATGACCCGGAGGGCGAGGCTCCGAGCGGGTCGGTCCGCGTCGTCCACAGCCTGCCGGTCGACGATGTCGAGGAACGCGATGATCCGGGTTCGCCGGTTCCCGGCACCCTGCCTCGTCCCTGACGCGCCGGTCGGCGGGAAACCGTATATTCGCCTGAGACGCCAATGGAATCGAAGTGACGGACATGATCAACGAGCAACCCCATCTCGACAATGAACAGAAGCGCATCCTCGAGCGCGTTTTCAGCCACCCGACCAGCGGCAACATCAAATGGCCCCAGGTGCTGGCCCTGCTCGAAGCGCTCGGCGAGGTCACCGTCGAAAGCAAGGACCGCTACCGGGTCACGGTCAGCGGGCATACCGAGGTGTTCCGGCCGCCCCATCCCCACAACGATCTCCCCGTCGAGGTGGTGGTGAAGCTCCGGAAGTTTCTGGCCGCCGCCGACCAGCAAATCGAGAGCGACGGGTCCGCGACGCAGTCCTAAGTTCCGGGCGGCCGGAGCGAACCCCCTGGTCCCATCGGCGCCACCAGGGCCGTCCGACCCATCGATGGCTGCCAGTAGATTGAGCCGCCGTGGCCAACCCCTCATCCGGAACGCAACGCCGGTTGCGGCCCGAGCAGTTCACCAAGGGTCTGAATCCACGCCAACGGGAGGCGGTGGAGCACGGGGAGGGCCCGCTGCTGGTGCTGGCCGGGGCCGGGAGCGGAAAGACCAAGGTCCTCACCAGCCGGATCGGCTATCTGATCGCCTCAGGGGCGGTAACTCCCGAACAGGTACTGGCCATCACCTTTACCAACAAGGCCGCCCGGGAGATGAAAGAGCGCCTGGCTGCCTCCCTCGGCCCGATGGCCGCCGATATGTGGGTCTCCACCTTCCACAGCGCCTGCGTGCGGATGCTCCGGCCTTACGCCGCCCGGGTCGGGCTCACCCGGCAGTTCACCATCCTCTCCGAGGATGACGGTAAGCGGCTGCTGCGCGACATATCTGACGACCTCAACGTGGACGTCAAGCAGATACCGGTGGGCGGGTCGAAGGCGGCCATCAGCTCGGCCAAAAATCGTCTGGTCGACCCCCGCCAGCTGGCCGTCGAGACCTCGGATGACCGATCCAGTGCCCACGCCCGCATCTACCGGGAGTACCAACGCCGGATGGTCGCCTCCGACTCGGTCGACTTCGACGATCTGCTGGTCCACGTGGTCCGCCTCCTCACCGAGCACCCCGATGTCCGGAGCCACTACCAGTCCCGTTTCGCCCACGTCCTGGTGGACGAGTACCAGGACACCAACCGGGCCCAGAGCGTCATCGTCGAACAGCTGGCCGCCCAGCACCTGAACGTCTGCTGCGTCGGCGACGGCGACCAGTCCATCTACGGCTTCCGGGCCGCCGACATCGGCAACATCCTCAACTTCACCCGTACCTTCCCGACCGCCACCACCGTGGTACTCGAACAGAACTTTCGTTCGACCGGCACCATCCTCGATGCCGCCAACGCGGTGATCGCCTGCAATCCCACCCGACCGGACAAGCACCTCTGGACCCAGGCGGGCGAGGGGAACCTGATCGCCCTGCGGGCGGCCGACGACGAAGCCGACGAAGCATTGTGGCTGGCCGACGAAGTCGCAACCCTGGTGAGGGAGGGCGCCAAACCCGGTGAAATCGCCATCCTCTGCCGGGCCAAGACCCTGGCTCGACCCATCGAGGCGGAGATCGTCCGCCGGGGCATCCCCTGCCGGACGGTCGGCGGGACCTCGTTCTTCGACCGCAAGGAGATCAAGGACCTGTTGGCCTACCTCCGGCTGGCCGACAACCCCCAGGACGAGCTGTCCTTCCGGCGCTGCGTCAACGTGCCCCGGCGGGCGGTGGGTGACGCCAGCATCAAAAAGGTCCGGGCCTTCGCCCAGACCTATGCCCTCGGGCTCGACGAGGCGCTGGCCCGGCGGCGGGAGATCGAGGACCTTCCCAAGCTGGCCCTGGCCGGGCTGGACGGCTTCCTCCAGCTGCTCGACGCTGTCCGGGGGGCGGCGGAGACGGGAGGGGCGCTCGCTGCCATCGATGCCATCACCGCCGACGGCGAGTTCCTGCGCCAGTTGCTCGACGCCGCCGTCGATGACGAAGAGCGGCAGTATCGACAGGAAAGTCTCGACCAGTTGCGGGCCATCGCCGGCGACCACCCCACCATCGAGTCGTTCTTGGACATGGCCGGGCTGATCACCGACGCCGACGATTCGGACGACGACCGGTCGCGGGTGTCGTTGATGACGATCCACGCCGCCAAGGGATTGGAGTTCGGGGCTGTCTTCGTGGTGGGGATGGAAGAGGGCGTCTTCCCGGATCGCCGGTGCCTGGACGAGGGGCAGGTGGAAGAGGAGCGTCGGCTCGCCTACGTCGCCATCACCCGGGCTCGCCGCCGGCTCTACCTCTCCCATGCCCGGCGTCGCCGGTCCTTCAACAAGATGGTCGAACACGACCGCAGCCGCTTCCTCGACGAGATCCCCGAGGAGCTGATCCACTTCTTGGATGTGCCGCTTCAGACGACCGCCGAGGTCGTCGGGCGCTTCGCCGCCATGCGGGCCACCCTGGGCGTCTGACCCGGGGCGGTACGGAGCCGGGCCGCACGCTCGCTATCGTCGTCCCCAGGCATGGGACCACGACGGAGAAGCAACGAGGCGGGGCGACGTTCGTTCCCCGGGGGGCCGGCGACCGCCATCACCCTGGTGATGGCTGCCTCCGTGGCGCTCGGCGGCTGTTCTCTGTTCTCCTCCACCCCCCCCACCACCACCCCTCGCCGTTCCCTCTCCCCTTCCGGATCGGTCGGCTACGTGGTCTGCCCGAATGCGGTGACCCCGGTGGAGCTGGCCCGGGACAACACCGTCGAGCCGGACATCCCCCTCCCCATCTCCGGCACCCCGGCCCCCGGCGACTTTGCCATTGCCTCCTCCCCCAACGGTCACTGGGCCTACGTGGTGACCTCCCAGCCGGTGGCGGCCACCCCGTCGTCCCTCCCCACCACCCAGAACCTGGTGATCCCCATCAACCTGGTGACCCAACGGGCCGGGACCCCCATCGTCATCCCCGGCACCGGCAGCACCCACAGCCTGGTGGTGTTCCCCGACGGCAGCACCCTGGTCGCCTCCAGCGGCTCCACCCTGGTTCCCATCGACCTGACCGACAACAAGGTGGGGACCCCACTCGACCTCGGGGCCGGCCACACCGTGTTCGGCATGGTCCTCAACCCGGGCGGCACCGCGCTGTACGCCCTGGTCACCGATGCGGTGATCCCGGTGGACCCCGGGCACGCCACCGCCGGGGCGCCCATACCCACCGGATTGACGGTGTCCTCGGTCGACTCCCCCCATGGCATCGCCATCAGCCACGATGGATCCACGGTCTACGTCATCGGCCAGGGGGGCAAGGACTTCGGCGGCCGGTTGCTCCCCATCACGGTGGCGAGCCGGGCCCTCCAACCCGAGGCGTCATTCGACCAGTTCGGCATCGCCTCGCCGGCCTCGCTGATCGTCTCGCCGACCGGCTCGGCCGCCTACGTCGTCGACTCGGCCAACAACTGGGTGAATCCGGTGACGCTGTCGGGGACCCCCACTCCCACCCCGACGCCGCCGGTACGGTTGCCGGCGCTGGCCGGAGTGGCCGGGGGCACCCAGCACCCGAGCGACATCGCCCTGGCCTTGGACGGGGTCACCGCCTTCATCGTGGACGGGTTCGACGCCTTGCTCCCCTACGACACCGCCACCCAGCAGTTCGGCCGCCCGGTCAAAGTCTGCACCGGGGCGTCGTCGATGACCATCGCCCCGTCCCCCTGACCCGACTCCCTTGACGCCGACGCCGGCGGCGACGAGTTCAGGCGGTCTGGCTCTCGGCACCCTCGTCGGTGGGCCCGAACCCGGAGACCTGGACGGCGGCCGCCGCGTCCTTGTTCCGGTAGGTGGCCGGCGGCAGCTTGGCCGCCTCCAGGAGCTCGTCGAGAGCCAGCGGGATGCTGGCGGCCAGCCCCCAGACTTTCGGCATCGTCTCCGGGCAGGAGATGATCCCCCAGTACATGATGCCCCGGTAGCTCATGATGGTGATGTTGACACCCATACCCTCCATTACCGGGCCGAGCGGGAACCCGCACTCGAGTTCGGACCCTCCGAGATAGAGGGGGAAGTCAGGACCGGGCACGTTGGAGATGACCAGGTTGGCGATGGGACGATGCTTGTCCGCCAGCTGCATCCGGCTGTAGAGACGGGCGGCATTGGCAAAGACGTTGGGAGTGGCGTGTTCCGCCCAGTTGAGGAGGGTGTCCGCCCCCAGGGCATTGTGCTCTTCCTTTGCCCCCTTGGTGCCCTGGTGGATGGCCTCGACCCGCTCGAGGGGGTCGTCGAGCTGGGACGGGAGTTGCACGAACATCGACGAGACCTTGTTGGAGCCCCGCACGTTCTCGGTGGCGGTTCGCACCGAGACCGGAACCACCGCCACCAGCGGCTTGTCCGGCAACTCGTCCCCCTGGATGAGGAAGTTCCGGAGGGCCCCGGTGCAGACGGCCAGGACGATGTCGTTGACGGTGACCCCGAGCGCCGACTTCAACCGCTTCACGTCGTCCAGCCCGATGGCGGTGAAGGCCACCGAACGCCGCTTGGACAGCGCGCCGTTGAACGAGGTGCGAGGCGCCGACAGCGGGAGCGCCGCCTTGCCGAGCCCCGGTCGGTCCTCCGAACCGATGCGCACCTTTCGCACGTTCAGCACCCGTTGGCCGGTCCGCACCAGGTCCCGGGTGATCTTGAAGGGGGTCATGGCCCGGTCGACGGTGGCCTGGCTCATCAGCTCGAGTCCCGAGGGGATCCGATCGTCGAGGAGCCGTTCGGGTGGAGCCGGGAGTGGCCCGGGGTCGGCGGCCAGATCGAAGAGGATGGAGAGGAGTTCAGCCCCCGAGACGCCGTCCACCGTGGAGTGGTGCATCTTGGTGACGAAGCCCACCCGGTCATGGGCGAGGCCTTCGATGATCCACATCTCCCACAGCGGCTTGGACCTGTCGAGTTGGCGCCCGGCGATGTCGCCGGCGATGTCGGCCAACTCCCGGAGGCCGCCGGGCTTGGGCACCGCCGCCAGCCGGACGTGGTAGTCGATGTCGAAATCGGGGTCGTCCACCCAGACCGGGTGGCCCCAGCGTAGTGGGACCTCCACCAGCCGACGCTGGAAGACCGGGGCCTGGGGGAGGCGGGCGGCGATCATCTCCTTCAGCCGGGGGAACGAGTAGCCCCCGGGGACGGTGGCCGGATCCACCACCGAAGTCATCACCACATGCATGTGGAGGCTGGGGGTCTCGAGATACAGAAAGCTGGCGTCGAGGCCGCTGAGTCGTTCCATGGCGTCCCCCCCTCCTGTTTGGTCAGCTGGTCACCCAGGCGCCGGCCGGAATGAATTCCTCACCCGGTGGCTTGATGGTGTTTCATGGTGCGATGTCCTGGGGACTCCTGGCCGTCAGCATTGTCGCTGTATTCCTCACGGTCAACGCCTTTTCTCCCTTACGCAGGGAGCCCTTCACCGTGATCAGCTTCGCCCTGGGATGGATTCCGGGCGAATTGCCCATCCAGGTGATGCTGGTCGAGGCGATCGTGGTGCTGATCCTGGCCCGGGAAGGCGCCCTCCACCACTGGACCGGCTGGGTGGGGCTGGCCCTCACCGCCGCCTCCTGGGCGGGGCTGATCCGCCTGGCCTTCGTGGCCCGGGAGGCCAAGGGTCTGGTGGACACCGCCTTGGCCGAGGCCACCATGGGGCCGGTGGACGTGGAAGGGTTCGACTCCAGCCCGGCCTGGAATTACTGGTGGCGGTTGGCCATCGCCGTCCCCTTCCGGTGGCGGGCCATCCGCCGGATCCGGAACATCGACTACTGGGGCGACGGCCTCGGCCGCCACCGCCTCGATATCCTGCAGCCCCGCGGCGGACCCCCCCAGCCCGGACCGGTCCTGGTCTACATCCACGGGGGTGCCTGGGTGATCGGGGACAAGCGTCAACAGGGCATTCCGATGATGCACGAGCTGATCCAGCGGGGCTGGGTCTGCGTGGCCATCAACTACCGGCTGAGCCCTAAGGCCACCTGGCCGGACCATATCGTCGACTGCAAGCGGGCGGTGGCCTGGGTACGAGCCCACATCGCCGAGTACGGAGGCGACCCCAGCTTCATCGCCGTCTCCGGCGGATCCGCCGGGGGGCACCTCTCGGCCCTGGTCGCCCTCACCCCGGACGACCCGGACTGGCAGCCGGGGTTCGAGGACGCCGACACCTCGGTCGACGCCTGCATCCCCTACTACGGGGTCTACGACATGACCGGCGACCCCGAGCAATCCGGGGCCTACGGTCCCGGCCTCCTCGAGTTGCTGGAGGAGAAGGTGATGAAACTGCCGATCGAAGGGAACCGCCCGGTGTTCGAGCAGGCCTCCCCCACTTGCCGGGTGACCAGCTCCGCCCCCCCGATGTTCGTGTTCCACGGGGTCAACGACACCCTGGTCCCGCTGGAGGTCGCCCGGCGGTTCGTCCAGCGGCTGCGGGAGGTCTCCGGTTCCCCGGTCGGCTACGTGGAGCTGCCCCGTACCCAGCACGCCTTCGACGTCCTCGCCTCCATCCGGTGCCGGCACACCACCATCGGGGCCGTCCGGTTCCTGGAGGGGATGCGGTCGAGGGTGGACCGCTGATCAAGCGACGCCGCCGCCGGGTGCTAGACAGTCCCAAGCGTTTCTGACGTACAGTCAGATTCGACGTAGAGTCAGATCAATGGGGATCTGGGCCCGCGATGGTCGTGAAAACGACCCGGGAGAGCCAGATCAATGAATGAGGGGGAGCGTTGAAAGCTGCATCCTGGAAGGTTCGCATGGCTGCCGCGGGGATGGCCGTCCTGGTGGGGGCGACCGGCGTCGCCTGCAGCTCGACCAAAACCGCGACGACCGCCACCACCGCGGCGGGAGGATCGAAGATCCCCACCAGCGCCTTCAGCGACCACACCGGGATCACCTCGACGTCGGTGCAGCTCGGGAACATCTCGACGCTCGACTTGGGGCTGTTCAAAGGGGCGGCGGTCGGCACCGAGGCCTACGCCGACTACGTCAACTCCACCGGCGGGATCAACGGCCGGACCCTCAAGGTCAACAGCGGCAACGACGGCTACAACAACGGGGCCAACAACAAGTCGCTGACCCAGTCGGCCATCTCGTCGGACTTCGCACTGGTGGGCAGCTTCTCCCTCAACGACAGTTTCGGCGGAACCGTGCTGGCCCAGAATCCCGGCATGCCCGACGTGTCGGTCACCCTCGACCCGGCCACCAACAAGCTGGCCAACGTGGTCAGCCCGGTCCCGCTCGGCAGCGGATGGGAGTTGGGCCCGCTGCAGTACTTCAAGCAGAAGTTCCCGGCCGGGGTCACCGCGGTCGGCTCGTTGATCGCCGACCAGCCCTCGGCCCAGGCCCAGTGGCTGGGGGAGAAGGCGGCCATGGAGCACGTCGGCTACAAAGTGATCTACGACAACACCTTCCCGATCACCCAGACCGACTTCACCCCGAACATCATCGCCATGAAGAACGCCGGAGTGAAGATGCTGTTCATCGAACAGATGCCGGTCAACTACGCCTCCGCGGTGATCAAGGCGCTCAACCAGCAGAACTACCACCCGACCGTGGTCCTCGGGGCCTCCACCTACAGCTCCACCCTGGTGTCGACGTCCGGTGGGGCGGCCGCCACCAATGGGGACTATCTCGAGCAGAACGCCTCCCTCTACCTGGGTGAGGACCAGTCCACCATTCCGGCGGTGGGCACCTTCCTCAAATGGGTGGCCGTGGCGGCTCCCGGGTTCAAGCCCGACCTCTTCACCCTCTACGGCTGGGTCTCGGCCGAGCTCTTCGCCCAAGGCCTGCAGAATGCCGGCGCCAACCCGAGCCGGGGCTCGCTGTTGCAGGCCCTGTCCAAGGTGACCGCCTTCAACGGGAACAACATCATCGCTCCCACCAATCCGGCCCAGAAGACCAACGGCAATTGCTACCTGCTGGCCCAGATCCAGAATGGGCAGATCCAACGGCTCGATGATCCCTCGGTCACCAGCAGCACCCATGGGTATCGTTGCGATTACAGCTACTATCCCCCTGCGTCGTGACGGTACCGCTCGACAACGGATTCGACTGAAATGAGCCCAGCCCAGGTGACGGAGCCGGATCGGTGACCAGCTTTCTGCAGTACACCATCTTCGGCGTGATCCTGGGCGCCGGGTTCGCCATCGCCGCCACCGGCCTGGTGGTGACCTACACCACCTCGGGGGTCTTCAACTTCGCCCATGGGGCCGTCGGGATGATCGCCGCCTTCGGCTACTGGGAGTTGGTGGTCAACCATCACGTGCCGGTGGTGTGGGCCCTGGTAATCATCTTGTTGGTGGGGGCCCCGATCGCCGGGGCGTTGGTGGAGCGGGTGCTGATGCGGCACCTCCACGGGGCGTCGGCGGAGCGACCGATCATGGTGACCCTTGGGCTGCTGGTCATCCTCACCGGGGTGGCCACCATCGTGTGGACCCCGAGCCGGCAGTATCAGCTCAACCCGATCATCTCCGGCCAGTTCCGGCTGGCAGGGATCAACCTCCAGTACCAACAGGTCTTCACCATCGGGATCGCCATCGTCCTGGTGATCGGCCTCCGTTTCCTGTTCTCGTCCACCCGCATCGGGGTCGGGTTGCGGGCGGTGGTTGACGACCCGAGCCTGCTGGCCATGTCGGGGGCGTCGCCGGACAGAATGAGCCAGTACGGCTGGATCCTCGGGTTCATGATGGCGGCGCTGGCCGGAGTCCTGCTGGCGCTCACCCAGGAGCAGACCGGGATCAGCATTGTGGCCATGACCCTGTTGGTGGTCAACGGCTATGCCGCCGCCATCGTGGGCCGGCTGAAGAACATCCCGGTGACGTTCATCGCCGCCATCGCCATCGGCCTGGCCGAGGACTACATCATCTACTACCTGCTTCCCCACCTGTCCCAGAGCCTCAACTCGGATATCACCCTGGCCCTGCCGATGGTGTTCCTGTTCATCGCCCTGGTGATGCTCCCCTCGGTCCGGCTCCGGGCGGTCGGTCGCCTGAGCACCGTCCGGGTCCCCCGGATGCCGAACGGCAAGGAGTCCCTGGCCGGGGGAGCCATCTTCGTGATCCTGGCGGTGGTGGCCACTTTCGTGTTCAACGGGGTGATGGTGAAGGGGAACGACCTCCTCAATCTGGGCGGCGACATCATGGCCCTCGGCATCGTCGGGCTGTCCCTGGTGCTGCTCACCGGCTACTCCGGCCAGGTGTCGTTGTGCCAGTTCTCCTTCATGGGCATCGGGGCGTTCCTGATGGGCAAGGTGGCCGGGGGTGGATCGCTGCTCGGCCTGCTGGCCGCCGCGCTGATCTGCGGGGTCCTCGGGGCCCTGGTGGCGCTCCCGACCCTCCGGCTCCGGTCGCTGTACTTCGCGCTGGCCACCTTCGCCTTCGCCGACGCCGTCAACCAAGGCTTCTTCCAGGATTCCCGGGTGTTCGGCGGCGGCATCAACGTCGGGAGAATCGTGCTGCCCGGGCTGTCGTTCGGCGGCAACCGGTCTGAGTTCCTGTTGTTGACCGCGGTCTTCGTGCTCCTGGCCCAGCTGGTGCTGTTCGTCCGCCGGAGTCTGTTCGGGCGGCGACTGGTGGCCATGAACGACTCGCCGGCCGCCTATGCCACCGTGGGCCTCAACCCGGCCGTCACCAAGGTGGCCGCCTTCGCCATCGCCGCGGCGATGGCCGGCATTGCCGGCGGCCTTTTCGCCACCGTCAACCAAACCGTCGGCGCCTCCGACTTCGACTTCTTCTCGGGGATCATCTTCGTCCTGTTCGTCACCGTCTGGAGTATCCGGACGGTGAGCGGGGCGTTCCTGGCCGCCGTCACCTTCGTGGTGTTGAACACCTTCTGGCCCAAGGGCCTGGGGCTGGTGGCCGGAGCCGGGATCATCCTCATCGGCCGGGCCGCCAACGGGGTGATCGGGATCGACCGGCTGTCCACCTTGTTGCCGCTTCCCTGGCTCAAGCGGGCGGCTTCCGGCGGTTCGTCAGAGGTGCCGGTGGGCACCGGAGCCGTGGCGATCGGGGGTGAGGCTCGTGTCGCTGGTTGACGAGACGGAGACTGCCGGCGGCCGGACCGACGATGGTCTGCCGGCCCTGACGGTGTCCCAGGTCTCGGTCAGCTTTGGCGGCGTCGCCGCCCTCACCGATGTCAACCTGGTGGTGTGGCCGGGAACGGTGACCGGCCTGATCGGGCCCAACGGGGCGGGGAAGACGACCCTGTTCAATGTGGTCAGCGGTCTGCAGGATCCGGACCGGGGCACGGTGCACTTCTTCGCCACCGACATGAGCGGGATGAAGCCCTACCGCCGGGCCCGGCTCGGGTTGGCCCGCACCTTCCAGCTCCTCGAACTGTTCGGCACCCTGACCGTCGGCGAGAACGTCCAAGTCGGGTTGGACTCGACGGTCAAGTGGTGGCAGTGGGGTCACCTCCGCCAGGCGTTCGCCCGCCGGAAGGCCGCCAAGGCGGCCGGCGCCCCGGCGGCCAAGGGCGCGGCGGTCCCGGACCTCATGGCGTCCAGGTCCTGTGACCAGTTGCTGAACGCAGTCGGCCTGGCCGGTCAGGCCGACGAGCAGGCCAATGCGTTGCCCACCGGTCTGGCCCGCACCGTCGAGTTGGCCCGTGGCCTGGCCATCGGCCCCCGGCTGCTGCTCCTCGACGAGCCCGGATCGGGGTTGGACGAGGCCGAATCCCGGGCGTTGGGTCAACTGCTGGTCCAGCTGGCATCGAGCGGGATGGCGGTGCTGCTGGTCGAACACGACATGTCGTTGGTGATGCGGATCTGCGACAAGATCGACGTGCTCGACTTCGGCCATGTCATCGCCACCGGGACCCCCGACGAGATCCGATCCAATCCGGCGGTCCAGGCTGCCTATCTGGGCGCCGGCTCCACCGACGGCTTCACTCCCGGGGGGACCCGATGACGATCGCCCCGATGCCGGTCCCCGAACTCGACTCGGCGTCGTCGTCGCCCGGCCTCTCGGTCCGCGGGCTCCGCGCCGCCTACGGCCGCATCGAGGTCCTCCACGGCGTGGACCTCCACGTGCCGTCGGGAAGCGTGTTCGCCCTCCTCGGGCCCAACGGGGCGGGAAAGTCAACCCTGCTGAAAGTCATCAACGGACAGTTACCCGCCACCGCCGGCGAGGTGCTGATCGGGGACCGGTCGGTGCGAAAGTCGCCGACCGAGAAGCTGGCCCGCAGCGGTCTCTGTTCCATCCCGGAAGGCCGGGGCATCTTTCCCAACCTCACCGTCCGGGAGAACCTCAAGATCTGGACCTACCGGGGCGGGCTGAGCACCAAGACGGTCGAAGAGAAGACCTACGCCACCTTTCCGAAGCTGGCGGAGCGGAGGAAGCAGCTGGCCGGGACCATGTCCGGTGGTGAACAGCAGATGCTGGCCATCTCCCGGGCGCTGGTCACCGACCCGAAGGTCCTGCTGTTGGACGAGCTGTCGATGGGGCTGGCCCCGATCATCGTGTCCGAGCTCTACGAGCTGGTGTCGGCCCTGGCCGACCAAGGCAAGACGATTCTGCTGGTCGAACAGTTCGTGACCACCGCGCTGTTGGTGGCCACCCGGGCGGCCATCATGGTCCACGGGCGGATCGAACAAGAGGGCACCCCCGACGACATGGCCACCGCCGCCCTCAGCGTCTACCTCTCCAACTGAGCGTTTCGCGTTCGCGGCTTCCCGTTACCCGTCGGTGTCGGGGGCCTTGGCGGCGGGGGAAACCTGCGAGGGGCTGGGGGTGCCGGTCAGCGTGGTGGCGGGGTGGACCGGGAGCACCACCGGCGATCTCGGGGTCTGGTTGAAGTCGAAGTCGTTGGTCAGGTTGCCGAGGATCTTCTGGCTCTCCCGGACGTCGGGTCTCGGGTCGGGGCGGCCGTCGGTGTCGGGGTTGATGCGTTGCCCGTTGAGGAAGTCGTCCTCGATGAACTTGTCGTAGGCATCGAAGCTCAGGGTCTGATGGTCGACGTAGCCGCTCTTGGCGTAGGGGCTGATGACCATGCCCGGGACCCGGAGGCCGTAGCCGTTCTCATCGACGGTCGGCGGCACCACCTGGTCGTAGAAACCGCCCCAGTCGTCCCAGGCCAGGAAGATGGCCGTCGAGTCCCAGTCGGGGCTCTTCATCACTGCGTTGATGAGGCTGGTCACGTAGCTCTGCCCGAAACTGACCGGGGCGGGAGGATGCTCGCTGACCTCGCCGGACGGCACCACCCAGGACACGGCCGGTAGGTTCCCGCTCTTGGCGGCGGCGTAGAACTTGTCGACGTCTTGGATGTTGCCCAGCTGGTTGTCGGCCTTCACCGTGTCGAACCAGGGCAGCGGGTTCCAGATCCCCGGGGTGTTGGCGTTCTGGACGACCGGCGCGCAGGTTTCGGCGGCGTCGTTCTCGCAGTCCGGCTCGGTCCCGCTCACCACGTAGTAGCCCCAGCTGACATGCGACTTGTGGAGCAGGTAGGTCAGGTCGGTCCAGGCGTAGATGGGCTGGCTGGCCTTCGTGCCGGTGTTCTTCGGACCGCTCTGGCCGCCGTAGATGGCGGGGGCGTTGACCGGCCGCTCGGCCGGTTTGGTCTGCAGGGCGTTCACGCAGCTCGACGGGTTGTCGTCCTGGGTGCAGAACGCCGACCACTCCGACACCAGGAACAGGTGGGAGGGAAGGCTCCAGGAGGCGTTGGGCTCGAACATGTGGTCCTGGAGGACGAAGTCCTTGGCGTAGGTCCAGTAGTTCGGGATGTCGCTCTGGGTGTGGTAGCCCATCACGTCGGGCGTCGCCGAGTTGGTGCAGGCCGGGTCGGTGGGATCCAGGCAACCCTTCCGGCCCGACTCGGCCTGGGCGATGAACCCGTCCATCTTCCCGCCGTTGACATCGGCGGTGGCATTGACGGCGGAGTGGGGACCCCCGCCGTTCACGTCGGCGTGGTCGACGAAGGGAGCCACACAGGCGCCGGTGGCCGGATCGTTCACACACACCGTCGGGGTGCCGTTCTTCATGGGGATGCCGTCCGCTCCCGGGAAGGTGCCGAAGTAATTGTCGAACGACCGGTTCTCCTGCTGGATCACGATGACGTGTTTGATCTTGTGGATCCCCGCCGGCACCACGTAGGTCCCAGTCGGACCGCCGACCACCCGTTCCACCGCTGCCGGGCTGCTGCTGCAGGCACCGGCCACCAGGGCCAGCGCAATCACGGCGCCGAGGCTGGCGACGACGGAGGGCTTGATAACAGGACCCATCACCCCAGTATGTATACTGTCAACCATGGTTGTCAATCGTGAGAGCCGGCCGGTCGACCGGGTCCCGGGCCGCCGGGATGGGCCGCCGGGGCTCGGCGGCTCCCTGCGCCGCGCCTGGCTCGGTTACCAGCACCGACTGGATGAGGCGATGGCGGCGGCAGGATTCGACGACCGTCGCTTTCCCGACGGCCGGGTGCTCCGAATCTGCTCGGGCCCGGCGGGGACGACGGTGGCCCAGGTGGGCCGCCAACTGGGGATCACCCGCCAGGGGGCGGCGAAGGTCGTCGCCAATCTTCGCGAACGCGGCTACGTCGGGGTCGTTGACTCACCGACCAGTGGCCGGGAGAAGACGGTGTCGCTGACCTCTCGGGGACTCGACTATCTGGCCGCTCAGCGTCGATCGGCCCGCGCCATCGAACGTCAGCTACAGACCGAGCTCGGGCCCGAGGGCTTGGCCGGTCTCCACCGGCTCTTGGAGGTGTTGGGGGCAGAAGGGGAGGAGCGGGTCAGCGACTATCTCGGGAGCACCCGGCGCTCGGGCACCCGGTGATTCCGATCAGTCCCGGACGGCGAGGGCCACGTCGATCGAAGGCTCGGGCCCGATCGCGGTGACCAACTCGGCCACCCCGCCGGCGTCGTTCAGATCCTCGGCCGCTTGCAACAGGGCTTCGATCCGCTCCCCGGTATCGGTCACCGTCAGGACCGCCACCCCGGCCCGCATCGATTGCTTGGCGGTGGTCTTGGCCCGGCGCACGGTCCCGAGCACTTCGGCGGTCATCTCCAGGACTCCCGGGTCGGCCCCGGACGCCGGCCCGTTCAGCTCGCTCTGGCTGGGCCAGGTAGCTCGGTGGACCGACCCCGATCGCCACCACGACCACACTTCTTCGGTCACGAACGGCAGGAAGGGAGCAAACAGCCGGAGCTGGACGGAGAGGGCCAGGGCCAGGGCGGCCCGGGCCGACGCCGGCCCCGGCTGGGTCGGGTCGCCGTAGGCGCGGGTCTTGACCAACTCGAGATAGTCATCGCAGAACGACCAGAAGAAGGCTTCGGTGCGCTCGATGGCCCGGGCGTAGTCGTATCCCTCGAAGGCGGCGGTGGCCTCGGCCACCACGCCGGCCAGCCCGGCGACCATGGCGCGGTCCAGCGGGGCGGTGACGGCCTCGGGCCCGGGAACATCGATCTCCCCGGCGTCGTCGGCCAACCTCCCGAGGGCGAAGCGGGAGGCGTTGAGCACCTTGATCGCCAACCGCCGGCCGACTTTCATCTGGCCCTCGTCCACCGCGGTGTCGGTGCCGGGTCGCCCGTTGGCCGCCCAGTAGCGGACGGCATCCGCCCCGTGCTGCTCCAGAAGCGGCAGGGGGGTGACCACGTTGCCCTTCGACTTGGACATCTTCTTGCGGTTGGGATCGAGCACCCAGCCGGAGATGGCGACGTTCCGCCAGGGGAGTGAACCCTGTTCGATCTCCGAACGCACCACGGTGGAGAACAGCCATGTCCGGATGATGTCGTGGGCTTGGGGGCGGAGGTCCATCGGGAACACCCGGGCGAACAGGTCGGGGTCCTCCTCCCACCGGCCGGCGATCTGGGGGGTGAGCGACGAGGTAGCCCAGGTGTCCATGACGTCAGGGTCCCCCACGAACCCCCCCGGCACTCCCCGCTGTTCGGCGGTGTAGCCGGGGGGCACCTCGGTCGACGGGTCCAGCGGGAGCTGGTCCTCCGAGCCGGGGATCGGAGCCGCGAAGTCGGCTTCCCCGTCGGGTCCCACCGGATACCAGACCGGGAAGGGGACCCCGAAGAATCGCTGCCGGGAGATGTTCCAGTCGTCGTTGAGCCCCTCCACCCAGATCCGGAACCGGTGGGCCATGTACGCCGGGAACCAGTTGAGCTCCTCGCCCCGCTGGAGCAGCTTGTCCCGCAGCGGGAGGGTTCGGACGAACCACTGGCGGGAGGAGACGATCTCCAGCGGCCGCTCACCCTTCTCGTAGAACTTCACCGGGTGGGTGACGGGGGTGGGCTCCCCGATCATGGCCCCGGCCTCGACCAGCTGCTCGACCACCCGGGTCTGGGCTTGTCGGACCGTCTTGCCCGCCACCTCGTCATAGTGGGTGGCCGCCTCGACCGGGTCGGTGGACTCCCATCCCTCGCTGCCCCACGCCACCGGGAGCAGGCGCCCGTCGCGGCCGATGATGGTGCGGGTGGGGAGGTGCAGCTCGCGCCACCACACCACGTCGGTGGTGTCGCCGAAGGTGCAGACCATGGCGATCCCCGAACCCTTCTCGGGATCGGCCAGCGGGTGAGCCAGCACCGGCACCCGGGCTCCGTAGAGGGGGGTGTTGACGAAGGTGTCGAAGAGAGGCCGGTAGCGCTCGTCGTCGGGGTGGGCGACCAGGGCCACGCAGGCGGCCAGCAGCTCGGGCCGGGTCGTCTCGATCTCGACGGCCGGGCCGGGGCCGTCGGCTGGTGGAAAGGCAATCCGGTGATAGGCCCCGGGGCGCTCGCGGTCCTCCAGCTCGGCCTGGGACACCGCGGTGCGGAAGTCGATGTCCCAGAGGGTGGGTGCCGTCCGTTGGTAGACGTGGCCGCCGTCCAGCATCCGGAGGAACGACCGCTGGGACGCCCGCTGGGCGACCTCGCCGACGGTGGCGTAGGTATGGGCCCAGTCCACCGACAGCCCCAGTGTCCGCCACAGTTGCTCGAACACCTTCTCGTCCTGGGCGGTCAGCTGCAGGCACAACTCGACGAAATTGGGCCGGGAGACGGCGATGGGTTCTTTGGGGGGGTCGGCCGGCGGCGCGAAGTCGGGATCGTAGGGAAGGCCGGGATCGCACCGGACCCCGTAGTAGTTCTGCACCCGTCGCTCGGTGGGCAGGCCGTTGTCGTCCCAACCCATCGGGTAGAAGACGGCCTTGCCCCGCATCCGGTGGAATCGGGCCACCGCGTCGGTGTGGGTGTAGGAGAAGACGTGGCCGATGTGGAGCTCGCCGGACACCGTGGGGGGAGGGGTGTCGATGGAATACACCTGATCACGGGGGGACGAGCGGTCGAAGGCGTAGGTCCCCGCCGCCTGCCAACGGTCGGACCAGGTGGCCTCCAGTCCTTCCAACCCCGGCTTCTCGGGGATTCCGGTGGGCCGGCGGTCGGGGGGCTCTGCGCCTGTCGCGTCAGCAGTCATGATCGGGTTACCGTACCTTGCGTGCTCCGGCTCCACGACACTGCCACCGGCGAGGTCACCGAACTTCGCCATCGGACTCCGGGCCAGGCGTCGATGTACGTCTGCGGGCTGACTGTCTATGACACCCCCCATATCGGTCATGGCCGTTCGGCGCTGGTCTTCGACGTCCTCCGCCGGTACCTCGCCTTTACCGGCCTCCAGGTCACCCACGTGTCGAACGTCACCGACATCGACGACAAGATCATCGATCGGGCGGCCGAGCGGGGGGTGACCCCGACCGAGGTGACCGATGAGTTCGAAGCCGTCTGGTGGGAGGCGACCGATGCCCTCGGGGTCCTCCGGCCCGATGCGATCCCCCATGCCACTGCCTATGTCACCGACATGGTGGAGATGATCAGCCAATTGGTGGACCGGGGGGTGGCCTACGAGGCCGCCGACGGCGTCTACCTGTCGGTGATGGACGTCCCGGGCTACGGGCTCCTGGCCCACCAGCCGCTCGACTCCCTGCGGGCCGGCGCCCGGGTGGAGTCGGCCGCCGACAAGCGCTCGCCGCTCGACTTCGCGTTGTGGAAGAAGGCCAAGCCCGGCGAACCGACCTGGGAATCCCCCTGGGGGCCCGGGCGTCCCGGTTGGCATACCGAGTGCGTGGTGATGTCGCTCGACCTCCTGGGCGACGGCTTCGACCTCCACGGCGGCGGCATCGACCTGATCTTCCCCCATCACGAGAACGAACGGGCCCAGGCGGTCGCCCTCGGCCGGGACTTCACCCACCACTGGGTCCACCACGGCTTCGTCACCCTGGACGGGGAGAAGATGTCCAAATCACTCGGTAACTTCACCTCGCTCGATGACCTCCTTTCCCGCAGCGACCCCCGGGCCTATCGGCTGCTGGTGCTCCGGTCCCATTACCGATCGCCCATCGAAGTGACTCCGGAGACGGTGGCCGACGCCGAATCGGGCCTCGGCCGTCTCGACGAGATGGCCCGGCGCTTCGCCCTTCCCGACCCGCTGGCCCCGGGCCCGGTGGTCGACGGCGCGGGGGCGGGTTCGTTCGACCCCGAGGCGGTAGCCCGGTTCCGGGACCGGATGGACGACGATCTGGACACCCCGGGGGCGGTGGCCGGCATCTTCGAGTTGGTTCGTCAGGCCAACGCCGCCGCCGACGAGGGCGACCAAACCGGTGCCACCCGGGCGGCCCACACCGTCGGGCTCTTGGCCGGCGCCCTCGGCCTCCCGCTCCGCGGGGAGGTTGACGACGATGTCGACCCAGCCAGTGCGGAGCTGGTCCGGCGACGCGACCAGGCCCGAGGACAGCGGGACTGGGGGTCGGCCGACCAATTGCGAGACGAGCTGGTGGCGGCCGGATGGGTGGTGGAGGACGGCGCGGAAGGTACCCGAATTCGGAGGCCCTGAGGGCCAAAGCGGTCCGAATCGTGCCCTCTGAGCTGGTAAAAGCAAAGTGGTGGCGGTTACATCCACTTTTGGTTACCATGGAGTAACAACGAAGTGGCGACCGGAGGCAGGCCGGTAGGACCGCTGGCTATGGCCATCGTTTCCCGCCCCCGGTCCCGCCATGACGTCGGCAACGACATCTACCTACCTACAGAATCGCCAGGCCTGGTGGCCGGAACGGAGCGAAGCAGATGCCCGATTTCTCGATGGAACTCAACGAGGACCAACTTCAGATCCAGAAGTGGGTCCACGACTTCGCCGAAACGGTGGTCCGCCCCGCCGGCCATGAGTGGGACGAGCGCGAAGAGACCCCTTGGCCGATCATCGAAGAGGCCGCCAAGATCGGGCTCTATTCCTTCGACTTCATCGCCCAGGCTTTCGCCGACCCCACCGGCCTGTTGCTGCCCATCGCCAACGAGGAGATGGCCTGGGGCGACGCCGGGATCGGCCTGGCCATCTTCGGAAGCACCCTGGGACTGGCCGGCATCGCCTCCAACGGCACCCCCGAACAGTTGATGGAGTGGGGACCCCAGTGTTTCGGCACCCCGGAGAAGATTCAGATGGCGGCGTTCGCGGTTTCCGAGCCCGACGCCGGTTCGGACGTATCGTCGCTGCGCACCCGGGCCGTCTATGACGAGGCCAAGGACGAGTGGGTCCTCAACGGCACCAAGACCTGGATCACCAATGGCGGGATCGCCGACATCCATGTGGTGGTGGCATCGGTCGAGCCCGACCTGGGTTCGAGGGGCCAAGCCAGCTTCATCGTCCCGCCGAAGACCCCCGGCCTCTCCCAAGGCCAGAAGTTCTCCAAGATGGGCATCCGGGCGTCGCACACCGCCGAGGTCATCCTCGACGACGTGCGGGTTCCCGGGCACTGCCTGCTGGGTGGCAAGGCCAAGCTCGACGAGAAGCTGGCCCGGGCCAAGGAAGGGAAGCGGTCCACCAGCCAGGCGGCCATGAAAACGTTCGAGGCCTCCCGCCCGACGGTCGGCTCCCAGGCGCTGGGCATCGCCCGGGCCGCCTACGAGTACTCCCTCGACTACGCCAAGGAGCGCAAGGCCTTCGGCCGGGCCATCATCGAGAACCAGGGCATCGCCTTCAAACTGGCGGACATGAAGACCCGGATTGACGCCTCCCGGCTGTTGGTGTGGAGGGCGGCGTGGATGGGGAGCACCGGCAAGGAGTTCACCGCCGGGGAAGGCTCCATGTCCAAGCTGTTCGCCGGAGAAACCGCCGTCCACGTGACCGAGGAGGCCATCCAGATCATGGGCGGCTACGGCTACATCCGGGAACACCCGGTCGAGCGCTGGCACCGCGACTCGAAGATCTACACCATCTTCGAGGGCACGTCGGAGATCCAACGACTGATCATCGCCCGGGCCATCTCCGGCGTACACATTCAGTAAGCCCCGGGGAACTCAGCCGCAGACCGACGTCGTCCACCCGCTCCGGCGGGCGGATGGTGGCCAGTAGCGTGCATCCGATGAAGACCTCGCCGAACCCTGTCCGTTCCAGGGCCGACGACTGTCCGCAACCGGAGGTGCTGACCCTCTGCACCGGCAACGCCGCCCGTTCCGTCATGGCCGGGGCCATGCTCCAGTCCGCCCCGGTGCACGTGGTGACTGCCGGAACCCACGTGGTGGAGGGCCAGCCGATGAGCCGGCGCACCCGGGATGCCCTGGCCTCGGTGGAGATGGTCGCCGACGGTCACCGCAGCCATCAGTTGACTGACCGCGACGTGGCCACCGCCGACCTGATCCTCGCCATGGCCGGTGAACATGTGAACTTCATCCGCCGCCGCTACCCCGAGGCCGCCGCCAAGACCGGGTCGATCAAGCGCCTCTGCCGCGACCTGTCGGATGGACCTGAGCCGCTCACCGAGCGGGTGGCGCAGCTGGACCTGGCCGAAGTGGTGATCGACGATTGGGAAGACGTCGAGGATCCGGCCGGCGGTGACGACGAGATGTACCTGGCCTGCGCTCGCGAGCTGGCCGGACTCAGTGTGGAGCTTCTGCCCCGTCTGCGCTGATCCGGTTCGGCCCGGTGGAGGGGCCAGAAGGTGGCGGCCAGCAGGATGATGAGGATCCCCGAATTCGGGTCGGTCCCGTGGCCGGTGAAGATGCCGCCGAAGTCCTCCATCAGCCAGATGGCCCCGCCGAAGAGGACGGCGGCAATCACCCCGAGCCGGTTGAGTCGGACGAAGAACGGGCTGATGGCGACGACGATGCAGAGAACTGCGACGGCGATGGACACCTCCAGGCCGTGGTGGGCGAGGGCGCCGGCCATGGTGTGGTCGAGGCTTCGAAGCCACCCGGGCTCGCCGTCGCTCATGCCCGAGGCCATCGCACTCAAGGCGTTCGGGGCCCGGTCACCCGGCTGGAGAATGAAGTAGACGAAGCTTCCCCACAACGTCAGCCACAAGCCGCGGGGGACGAACCTACCCAACGGCCCGCCGAGGGCGAGCGACCCGCAAGGTCCGGCATCGTTGTCACGGGGCCACAGCAACACGGCGGCGAAGGCGTAGAGGACGGCGGCCCCCGGAGCTCCCATGTAGACGCTGGTGCCACCGGTGAGCACGCCCCCGAGCCCCTCCCCGAGCCACCACACCGTCACTGACCAGGCGATGGAGGAGGGCAGGGCGACCTTCACGGTGGGCCGCCAGAACAGACCGAGGGCCAAGGCCAGTTGGATGGCGGCGAAAAAGACGTCGTAGACGGCGATGTGGTGGAGCATCAGGTTCGATGCCCAGGTGATGGGCTGGGCGACGACCCCGGGGTTGCCGCCCGCGGTCGACGCGATGGTCTGGTTCACGAAATCGTGGGTGAACATGTAGGGCTGGAACTGCAGCGCGGCGTCGAGCAACCAGAGCAGCCCGAGCCCACCCTGGAGGACCCGACGGTAGGACACCCGGGTTGTCCCCACCAATGTCCGGGAGAGCCACCCGGTGCGAAGACTTGCCGGCTCCGCCCAGCCGGTCACCGAGACCAACGGTTGCCAAACGCCCCGGCCCTACCCAGTATGGAGTGCCTCGGCGCGGCGTTCACAGTGGTCGTTCGGCACCGAGGGGCGGGTTGGATGACAGCGACACCGGTTCCCGGCCGGAACCGGGAGGGATCAGCTGGGGGCCGACGGGGCCAGTTCGGGATGCCGAAGGGAGATGTCGGCGCAGGCTTCGCAGACGTCGTCGGGGATGACCCCGTGCTTCATCAAGACGGCGAACACCTTGCAGCCGAGGCAGACGCCGAGGGCCGACTCCAAGAAGGCGGCCACCACCAACAGGCCGAGGACGACCCAGGTGGCGGTGGACTGGCCAAAGCCGAACCAGAGGATCAGGGCGGTGGAAGAAAAGACCACTCCCACGGCCTGGGCGAACCGCTTGGGCGGGCCGGCCACCAGGCGAGGCCCGTTCGGCAGGCGAGGGGCGATGACCCGGGTGGCGAGTTGCCCGAGCGGGCTGAGGGTCGGGCCGCTGAGCACCCGGGCCCAGAACCCGTAGGCCAGGGGGACCAATAGCCAGGGCTGCTGGAAGACGATGGCCGCCACCGACGTGACCAACACGCCGGCCGCCACCGTCCGGGCCGCGTACTCGTTGACCGGGTTGGGGAAGCGGAAGACTGATCGGATCGTGGGCAACTGACTCTCCTGGAGCCGTGGTGGCCGGGCCACATTGGCGATGTAACCCACCTAGTTTACCTACTAGGTCGTCATTTTCGACCGCCCGGCGGGGGCCGGCTCAGGCGGCGAAGGCGGTGGCGCCACGCATCAGGTCGAGGCCCTCGAGGCCCGGGAGCCGGTCGACCCGGCGGTCGATCCGGTCAGCCATCACCTTCCCTTCGCCACCCCCGAACAGATAGGAGCTGAGGAACTTGACTTCCTCGTCGGGCATCACCCCGCTGCCGACCGGCGCCCAGTACCGCCGGAGCGCCCACCGGGTGAAACGCTGGGCCGCCCGGCTGTCGGTGAGGCGTTCTTTGGCCTGGGAGACGTAGAAGTCGATATGGCGACCCTCCTGCTTCATGATCCGACGGAGCAGGTCGGAGAGGACCGGATGGTCGGCCAGCTTGGCCAGGCGGGCATAGCCGGCCTGGGTGGTCCACTCGTTCACCGCCCCCCAGGTCATGTGCACGGCGGTGAGGTGGGGGGTGATGGCCGAAGCCAGCTGGAAGGTGATCGGCCGCCAGGCGTCCCGCTTGGGCAGCCGCTGGCGGAGGGTGGCGATGCGACTGGTGCCGGACTGCTCCCCGTGGGCGGCCAGGACGTTGGCGATCGCCTCGCCGTGCCAGTACTCCTCGTAGTTCCAAAACGTCAGGAACGACGTGACCTCGGGGTCCCGGTGGGCCCGGGTGACCAGGATGTCCCGCAGGTAGCAGACGGTGTGGTTCTCGATGTCGTGCATGTAGCGGAGGCACCGGAGGGCGTCCGGGCTGAGGGGCTGGTCCCGGAAGGTGCCGAAATCGATGTCGGCGACCTCGAGTTTTCCGGAGATCTCCCGGTAGGTGTCGATGTCGAACCTCATGCTCACTCTTCGTTGCCGGAGGGGAGTGCGGATGGCCACCGTGGGGGCACCGAACGGCCGGCGCGACAATGGCCGGCTGCGGAGAGCCGGCCATTGTCGTGCCCACGAAGCGACTGCGGGGTGCGTCGCCTGCGTGGAATCCTGCGGCGGGGGTCAGCCGCCCGAGTAGTCGCCCGGCCCCCGAGCCCCGGTCAGCGGGCTGAAGGCGTTCGGTACCGGATACTGACCCAGGGCGAAGTAGAGGATCGCCGCATGTTGCATCTCGACCGGCTGGATGCTGGCTGCCACCTTGATCGACGAGACCGCGGTCACCGCGGAGACGCCGTTCTGATACGTGGCCGCGGCGATGTTCTCCAACATCAGCGCCAGCTGAGCCGCACCCACGACGTCGGTCACCTTGGCGAATGCCGCGTTGACGGTGGGGACCAATGCCGGATCCGGCACGGTGATCGCCGAATGTCCGGCGGCGGTGATGGCCGAGTTCCATCCGGCGGCGTGCTGGGCGTGCTGACCCTTGGCGGTGGTGACGAAGGTCGCCACTGCCGGAGGGACCGTACCCAGCTTGTTCTGCCCGGCGGCGGTAAGCACGTCACCGTAGGCGGCGACCGCCAGGTTCTCCAGGCTGGCCGCCAGGGCGGCGATCGCCAAGTCACCGGTCAGCGCACCGGTCTTGCTGGCACCGGTGGACGTGGTGGTCGAACCCGACGAACTGGATCCGGACGAGCAGGCGGCCAACACGGCGCCGCCGGCTACCGCTCCGGCCCCGATGAGGAATCCTCGGCGGCTGGTACGGATCTTGTCGGTCCATTCACCCAGTGCCATCTTCATGGCGGGCAGGCTGACGTCGTTGTGGATCTGGTCGAGATCGCTGGTCATCACAGTGAGCTCGTGCTCGGAGATGGCCAGGATTTCTGGTGTCTGGTTGCGGCGCCTCATGACATAGCTCCTTCGGTGGCCGGGCGGGCCTGGTCGGTCGGGTAGAACGCCTGGGGGAAGCCGACCGATCCGGCCGCCGCCGGCAGGTTGGCCACGTTCCCGGGGGCGAGGGTGATGAGCTGGGGGGCATTGCCGTTGAGGAGGGCCTGCACGGCCAGCAGGATCGCCGCGTGTTGCGCCTCGACGCCCATGATCGACGCGGTGACCTTCTTGGCATTGGCATCCGACAGCGCGGCCACGTCGGCCACGTAGGTCTCCGCCGCCCCCTGCTCCAGCTCCAGGGCCAGCGCCACCACCGGGCCGGGACCGGTGAGTCCCGGCTTGGCCGCATTGACCACCTTCAGGAGGGCGGGGTCCGGATTCGTCTGTGCGGTTCCACCCAGCGTGGTCACCGCCGCATTGAATGCGGTCAAGTGCTGCTGATGCTGCTGCATGGTGGTGGTGGCAAATGCCTTGACTACCCCGTTGGCCGAGGCTCCACCGATGAAGGGGAGGGTGAGGGCGGTCTGGTAGGTGGCCACCGCCAGCGCCTCGATGGAGGCGGCAGTCTGGAGGATCTGGGCGTCGGTCGCCGAGGCGGCAAAGGCCGGGGAGGCAAAGACTCCCTGCAGGGCGGCGCCGATGCCGGCCGCTGCCAACACGCCGCCACCGAATGCCGCTCCGGTCAGGAGGCGCGAACGACGAGCCGCGACTTCGCGGGATTCTTCCAGATCGACCTGGTGGTGGGCTCGGGCCTCCATCCCGGTGTCCACCATTTCGTCAAGTGACGTCGTGGTGGCGGCCATGGCATCGCGGTGGATGTCCTGCGACTCCTCGATCAGAGTGCTCATCGCCTCTGGGTCGATGTCGGCGCCATCCTCCTGTGCCGTTCGGCCTTCCTTCAGCCGTCCTCTCATACTTTCCTCCTGATTGGTGTTGGGTTGTTGGGTAACGCGGTGTGACTGCATGGCAACAAGCCTTCGGTGGGAGAGAAGCATCCGCCGCGCATCGGGCTAGGAGACCGTGAGGGTTCCCGCCATGTACTGATGGATCGTGCAGATGTAGGGGTAGCTGCCGGAGTTGTTCGGGGCCGTGAACGTCTTGGATTGACCCGCCTGGATATCGCCGGTGTCGAAGCCGCCCGATTTGCTGGTCAAGGTGTGGGCGACGCTGTCGCTGTTGGTGACCGTCACCGTGGCTCCCGGCGCGACGGTGATGCTGGCGGGAGAGAAGGCGAAGTTCTTGATGGTGATGGCCGTGCCGCCGCCCGATCCCGATCCCGCTCGGGTCGACGTGGTGGTCGAACTCGCCCCCGAGGAGCAGGAGGCGAGGGCCAGGGCGGCACCGAACACGCTCACCACCGCCACCCGACGGATGGACCGAGCCCGCCGGGTCGACGAGTGGGTGTCAGGGCGATCGGCCCGGGGCAGCGTGTACATCATGGTCCCCATTCGGAGCCAAGCTGTTACCCGGATGTGTGCCGCGGTCCGGAGTTGCTACTGCTCAGCTACCGGAGGGGCCGGCTCCCGACGACGGGTTCAGATACTGCTCGATGGCGGTGGCCATTCCCTGGGCGATCACCGACTGGCCACTGGCGCTGTCGGCGATCGACCCTTCGAAGGGATCGGTCAGGTACAGCGGCTCGATCACCGCTCCCGGCATCAGGCTCGGCGTGGAGAAGAATCCGGACATGGCCGGCCCGATGAGCATCAGATGGTCGTAGGCGGCGGCCTCGCCGGCGATCCCACCCGACGAGGGACTCCCGACATAGGAACCGAGGGCGGAGTCGGACTGCACGCCGTCGTCGGGGATGTTCCAACCCCGGACGTTCATGGCGGCCAGCACATCGGTCTGCAGCAACGTCGCCAGTCGTTGATTGGACGATGCGAACGATCGATCGGGGTCGTAGGCGGTGAGGCTGCCGGCCGTCTGGGACGAGCTACTGGCGTCGTAGTAGATCCCGACCAGGGCGGCGGCGTTGGCGTCATTGGCACACTGGTCCCGGGCGGCCACGTCGTCATGGGCACCTTGCAGGGTGAGGACGCCTCCAGAGATGTCGCCCGGGCCCAGCCGGAGGACAGTGGTGTCGCGGGTCCGCGACACCACGACCCGGTAACCGTCGGCTCGAAGGTGGGTGGCCACCTCGAGCTCCACCGGAAGGGTCTCGTCCGCCTCCTCGATAGTCTTCCCCGAATCGGTGGTTCCGACCCCGCCCGGGTCGGTGCCGCCGTGACCGGCATCCAGGAACACCGTCTGGTGCCGGTCGCCGGAGGTGGGTTCGAAGGCGATGCAGGCCCCGGCGGCGAAGGCGGCCGGATCGAGGGCGGTGCCCCCGGACGCCCCCGAGGAGCCCCCGGTCAGAACGATCACCAGGCTGCCGAGCATGATCACCAGCACCAGCAGGACAAGGCCGGATCGGCGGCGACGGAGGACCCGCTGTGGCGGCGGTTTGGCAGGCACGGTGGCTTCCGATGGTAGTGAGGCCGGGTCCGGAAGCGGCAGCACCCCCACCAGCTGACTACGTTGGGCGGCAATGGATGATCCTTCATCCGGCCGGGGGTTGGCCACGAAGAACTGGTCAGGATGATCGACCTCGAGCTGGCGAGCGACGCCAATCTGGTGGTGGCGGTGGCCCGTTGCCATCAGCCCGCCCTGGCGGAGGCGTACCGGCGCCACGGGGGCGCGGTCCACGCTTTGTCCCGGCGGATCCTCTCCAACGACACCCCCGCCGAGGAGATCACCCAGGAGGTCTTCCTCGACCTCTGGCAGCATCCCGAGAAGTTCGATGCCCAGCGGGGCACCCTCCGCTCGTTCCTCTTGGCCCGGACCCACGGGAAGTCCATCGACTTCATCCGGTCGGAGACCGCCCGTCGCCGCCGGGAGGACCGCACCACCCGCGAGACGGCGGTCGCCGGTTATGACGTCGAGCATCAGGTGTGGGACATGGCGGTGGCCGAGCAGGTCCAAGAGGCGCTCACCGCCCTACCCGACGAGTTGCGCCAGCCGATTCTGTTGGCGTATTTCGGTGGTCATACCTATCAGGAGGTCGCCAAGATGTTGGGAGCGCCGGAAGGTACCGTGAAGAGCCGGATCCGGGTTGGACTCGGCCGACTCCGAGTGAACCTGGCCGCTCGGGGCGTCGAACCGGCGGGAGCCGAGCGATGAATGAAGCCATGCCCGAACTAACCCACCAAGAGATCGAAGAGCTGCTCGGGGCCTATGCCCTCGATGCGCTGGAACCGGAAGAGAAGACCCAAGTCGAGGACCACCTCCGGGAGTGCATCCGTTGCGTCATCGAGGTGGGCCAACACCATGAGGTGACCGGGCTGTTGGCCAACTCCGGAGGTGACGCCTCTGACGAGCTCTGGCACAAGATCGCCCAACGCCTGGATCCACCGTCGAGCGTTCCCTCCTGGGACCTCCTGGCGGCCCGGCTCGAGCCGGCCGCCCCCGATGGCCGTCGCGACTCCGAGGGGCGGTCGGCCCCGGTTATCCCTCTTGACCGGAGCCGACGGCGGCACCGGTGGATGGTCAGGACCGCCAGCCTGGTGGCCGCCGCCGCCGCGGTGCTGGCGGTGGTGCTCGGTGTCCAGGTGAACCACCTCAACCATCAGGTCAACGCCCTCAATTCGAGCCCCCAATCGGTGAGCGCGGCGGCCCAGGCCGCCCTAGAGAACCCCACCACCCAACGGATCCAGTTGACTCCGCCGGCAACGTCTTCCGGCCCGAAGGGTACCTCGGTCACCGTGGTGGTCGGCTCGTCCGGCACCGGTTATGTGTTCGCGTCCGACCTCGCCCCGCTTCCGTCGAACCAGACCTATCAACTCTGGGGGGCGATCAGCGGCCAGCTGGTCTCCCTCGGTGTCCTCGGCCCCGACCCCGGGGTCCGGGCCTTCACCTACGACACCGGGACCAAGGTCCAGGCGTTCGCCATCACCGCCGAACGGGGCGGAGGCGTGGTGCAGACCACCAACCTTCCGGTGGTGGAGGCCGCAGTCAAGGCCTGAACGCTGGTGAGGGCCCGAGTCAGTCGCGGTGGACCTGGCGGAGCCCGGCCCAGGCCAGGTCGGCGACCCGGGAGGCCATCACCGAGGCCTCCGAGGAGATGCCGCTGATGCCCTCCCCATCGTCGGAGGTGGCGATGGGCGGGACATCGCGGCCGAGCCAGAGGCGGCTGGCCCCCTCCACCATTCCCACCACGGAGTAGGCCAGCAACAGCCGGTGCTCCGGCTCGAGGCCGGCGTCGATCAGCGGGTCGATGGCCTGGGCGATGGTGTCCTCGACCCGGCGGAGGGCCTCGCCCAGCTCCGGATCGTCGGGGGCATCCCGCCCGTAGATGAGCCGGAACGACTGCTCGTTGTCGACCATCATCTCGAAGTAGGCGGCCATGCCTTCTTCCACCTGCTGCCGGGGGCCCTCGGCGCCGGCGACGGCGGCGCCGATCCGATCGATAAGGGCATGGGAGAACACGTCCAGCAGCTCCAGGTAGAGGGCACGCTTGGAGTCGAAGTGTTGGTAGACGAGGGGTTTGGTGACCCCGGCGGCTTCGGCGATGTCGTCCATGGTGGTGGCGGCGTAGCCGCGCTCGGCGAAGAGGGTGAGGGCTTCGTCGAACAGCTGCCGCCGCCGCTCCTCGGCGGTGAGCCTCCGGCTGGTGGAGTGGGAGCCGCCCGATTGCTCGCCCGGATCCTGCCGGTCGGTTGTCGTCATTCCCGTCATCCCGGTCATGGTAGCCGGGTCGGAAATGGCCCTTTCTCGGCCGGCGAGGCTCGCCGTCCGGCCACCGACGCCGGCGCCGGCCACCGGAACGGTCAGAGCTCCGGGAGGGCCTTGCCGATCCGATCGGGCAGATCATCGACGGAGAAGTGGGAGGTGGCCACCTCGAAGTTGTGGTCGAGGAGGCCGGGGTCGGGGGCGTCCAGCCAGATCCCGAGCTCCTCCATCTCTTCGAGGCCGAACCATCGGAACCCGAAGGCGGCCAGTTCCGTGGCCACCGGGTAGGGGCCGATCGCCAGCGGGCGGCGATGGATGGCCGATTCCACCGAGGGGTTGCCGAATCCCTCCCAGGTGGAGGGGAGGGCGACCACGTCACAGGCCGAGTAGGCGGCCAGGACGCCGCCCGGAGGGACGTCTCCCGGCCACCTGTGTATCACCGGGGACGAGGCGCCGGCCACCAGGCGGTCGAGCTCCGGACCGTAGCCGTCCTCGGCCGGACCCAGCAGCCAGTAGACGGCCTCCAGTCGCTCGGCCACCTCCATGCCTCCGGCCACGTTCTTCCTCGGGAGCGCCCGGGTGGGCTGGAGCACCAGCCGCTGGTCATCCCCGAGGCCCAACGACTGGCGGACCTGGCGACGCCGGGTCCGGTCCCGGTCGGGGTCGGGTGCCTCCGGGTCGAACGAGTTGTAGATGGTGGTGGCGTCGATGCCGACCTCGGCCAGCTGTCGGCGACTGAGTTGATTGATGGTGACGTGGGTCCAACGCCGGTCGTCCGGCGGCGGCGGGTCATCGGCGAACTGCGGCCGTTGCCAGGGCAGATCGTGATGATGGAGCAGAGCCGGTCGGTTGGCCAGCACCCGGGCCGTCACCGCCGCCGCCGCCGGGTTGAGAGGCAGGGAGCAGAGGTTCTCCACCACCACCAGGTCGGCTCCGGCCAGGGCGGAGTCCAACTCGTCGGCCGTCGGAGGATCGTCGGCCCCGATCGCCAATCCCGGCAGCCGGTGGTCGACCGGACCGTCGCCGGCCACCGTCACGATGGTGAAGCCGAGGGACTGCAGGGCGCCGGCCCATTTGGCGGCTTCGATGGCCACCCCGTCGGATCCTCCGAGGCGGAACGAGAGAAGCGCGGCGGTCGGAATGGGGTAACGGTAGTGCCGCCGGGTGGGAGGGAACGGCGGTGGAGGGAGACGGGGACAACCGGACATCTGACCGACGAGCGGCTACCGTCGCGCCGTGCCCGACGACCCCGCCCCCTCCGCCCCACCGGCGCCGGCCGCCCCCGAGCCGATGTCCGGGCTGCTGGCCAGACGGGTTGGACCGGTGCTCACCCTGACCATCGACCGCCCCGAGCGCCGGAATTCGATGACCTGGGAGGTCATCCGCGGGCTGCGCGACCACCTGGCCCACGCCAAAGCCGACCCGGCGGTGCGGGTGGTGGTGCTGGCCGGAAGCGGCGACCAGGCCTTCTGCGCCGGTGCCGACCTGTCGGGGATGGCGCCCGCCGACGCCGGGGGAGGCACCGACGCCTTCTTCGACCAACACGCCGCCCGGGGATGGCTGGTCGACCTGTTCGAGGAGATGTGGCACCTGGGAAAGCCGACCATCGCCCGGGTCCAGGGTTGGGCCCTGGCCGGAGGGTTCGGGCTGGCCCTGGCCTGTGACCTGGTGGTCGCCTCCGATGCCGCCCGGTTCGGCGCCCCCGAGCTGAATGTAGGCCTCTGGCCGTTCATGATCACGGTGCCAATGGTGCGGTCGATGCCCCCGAAGAAGGCCCTCGAGCTGATGCTCACCAGCCGGGTGGTGGGGGCGGAGGAGGCCGATCGGATCGGGTTCGTCACCCGGGTGGTTCCCCACCACCAGCTGGACGAGGCGGTGGCCGAACTGGCGGCCACCCTGGCGTCGAAACCTCCCGGGGTGATGAGGCTGGGGCGCGAATCGTTCTACGCTGTGTGGGATTCGGCCGCCTCCGAGGCGTTGGCTCACCTGCACGCCATGCTGACTGTCACCAGTCAGACGGCGGAGGCATCGGAGGGAATTGCCGCATTTATGGAGAAGCGATCGCCGGGGTGGCAGGTTCCCTCCGACCCCGGCGCCGAACCCAACTGAACCCCGAGGAGAAGCCCAGCATGGCCAAACGAGCACTGATCACCGGTATCACCGGTCAGGACGGGTCATACCTGGCCGAGTTCCTGCTCGACCAGGGCTACGAGGTGTTCGGCATGGTGCGTCGGTCCAGCACGGTGAACTTCGAGCGGATCGCCCACATCCAGGATCGGATGACCCTGGTGCCCGGCGACCTCATCGACGAAGTGTCGATGTTCAACATCCTCCGGGACCACCGGCCGAGCGAGGTTTACAACCTGGCCGCCCAGTCCTTCGTGCAGACGTCGTGGAGCCAGCCGATGCTGACCGGGGAGACCACCGCCCTCGGGGTGACCCGGGTGCTGGACGCCATCCGGACGGTCGATCCGGAGATCCGCTTCTACCAGGCCAGCTCGTCGGAGATGTTCGGCAAGGTGCAGGAGGTCCCCCAGCGGGAGGAGACCCCGTTCTACCCCCGCAGCCCCTACGGGGTGGCCAAGGTCTACGGGCACTGGATCACTGTCAATTACCGGGAGAGCTACGACCTCCACGCGTCGTCGGGGATCCTCTTCAACCATGAGTCACCCCGCCGCGGCCTCGAGTTCGTCACCCGCAAGGTCACCAACGGCGTCGCCCGGATCAAGGCGGGACTCGACGACAAGCTGGCGCTCGGCAACCTCGACGCCCAACGGGACTGGGGCTTCGCCGCCGACTACGTGCGGGCCATGTGGATGATGCTCCAGCAGGATCAGCCCGACGATTACGTGGTGGCCTCCGGCGAGACCCATTCGGTCAAAGAGTTAGTGCAGCTGGCCTTTTCCGCCGTCGACCTCGACTGGGAGAAGTATGTGGTCATCGACGAGCGCTTCCTGCGCCCGGCCGAGGTCGACCTGCTGGTCGGGGACCCGTCCAAGGCGGAGAAGGTGTTGGGCTGGCACCGGCAGACCGACTTTGCCACCCTGGTGGCGATGATGGTGGAGTCCGACCTGGCGGCCGTCAAGAGCCAGCTGACCTGACCGGTCGGTCGATGGGCAACTTGGCCGGCGGGTTGCCGCCCGTCCGATGATGTTGACCGGGAACATCCACGCCGATCCGCTCGGCCTGCTGATCGCCTTCGGCGGCGGGATGCTGTCGTTCCTCTCCCCCTGTGTGCTCCCGCTGGTACCGGGTTACCTGTCGATGGTGTCGGGGCTGTCGGCCGCGGAACTGGACTCCCTCCGGCTGTCCCCCCCGGTCCCGAGCGGCCGGCCGGCCCTCCCCCCGCTGGTCCCGGCGTCCGGCGCCGGTGGGTCGGTCCCGGTGGCGACCGCCCGGTCCGCGGTGGCGGCTCCGACCGCCACCGACCTCCGGGGTGAACGGGGCCGGCTGCTGCGGGGGATCCTCCTGTTCATCGCCGGCTTCACCGTGGTGTTCACCATCCTCGGGGCGTCGGCATCGGCTCTCGGTCATCTGTTCCACACCCATCTTCCCGAGTTCACCCGGCTGTCGGGCTTCCTCATCGTGGCCTTCGGGCTGGTGCTGGTGGCGCTGGCCTCCGGGATCCGGTTGCCGGCGGCGGTGACCGGCGAACGTCGGTTCCTCATCCGGCCCTCCCTCCTCGGGGCGTGGGCTCCCCCCATCATGGGGGCGGCCTTCGCCTTCGCCTGGACGCCGTGCATCGGGCCGATCCTCGGCAGCGTGCTCACCCTGGCCGCCGGCACCGGGGGGACGACCGCCGGCGGGATCGCCCTGCTGTTGGCCTACTCGCTGGGGCTCGGGGTGCCGTTCCTCCTCTTCGGCCTGGCCTTCGGGCGGATGACCGACCTGCTGGCCCGGTTCCGGGGGAAGCTGCGCTTCGTGGACCTGGTGGGGGGGGCGGTACTGATCGCCTTCGGCATCCTCCTCATCACCGGGAACGTCGATGTGATCTCCATCCACATCTCCAATTGGCTCCGCGACCTGCACCTGGGGCGGCTGGCCACCAGCTGAGGCCTCCGGAGCCCGCCCCAGGTCGCCGCATCGTCGGCCCCCGCCTGGCCCGAGATGGCTGTCCCCCGTAGCATGAACGGCGGTCATGGCCCCGGCATCTGCTCCCTCCCCAGCTCCCAGCTCTGCCCTTTCGCTCCGTGACGTCGTCGCGCTCTCCGGGCGGTTTCCGCTGCTGGCCGGCGTCGACCTGGAGGTGGCGGTGGGGGAGACGGTGCTGATCGAAGGGCCCAACGGGGCGGGCAAGACGAGCCTGCTCCGGGTGGTCGCCGGTCTGGTCCCGGTGGCCTCCGGCCAGGCGACGGTGCTCGGCCTCGATCCGGTCCGCCACCGCACCGAGGTGCGCCGCCGGGTCGGGCTGCTCGCCCATGCCTCCCATCTCTATGACGACCTCAACGTGAAGGAGAACGTCCGGTTCGCGGTGAGGGCGGCCGGGGGGGACCCCTCCCGGATCGGGGATGCTTGCGAGCGGTTGGGGCTGACCGGGCGGCTGCTCCGCACCGGGGCGGCCAAGCTCTCCGCTGGGCAGCGGCGCCGGGTGGCACTGGCGGTCCTGGTGGCCCGGGCCCCCGAGCTCTGGCTGCTCGACGAGCCGCACGCCGGCCTCGATGCGTCGGCCCGCCGCCTGCTCAACGAGGTCATCGCCGAAGCCACCGCCAACGGGGCCACCGCCCTGGTCGCTTCCCACGAACCCGAACTGGTGGCATCGTTGGCCAACCGGTCGGTCACCATCACCGGCGGCCGGGTAACCGCCGAGCGCCCGATCGTCACCTCCATGAACCCGCCGAGGATCGTCCATGTGGCGTGACACCTTGTTGATAGCCGGCAAGGACCTCCGCATCGAAGCCCGGTCGCGGGTCGCCCTCAGCCAGGTGGCGCCGTTCGGGATCGTCGCCCTGGTGCTGTTCGCCTTCGCCCTCGGGCCCGACCGGGCGCCGATGGCCAAGGGCGCCCCCGGGCTGTTCTGGGTGGCGATGCTGTTCTCCTCGGTGCTGGCCATCCAGCGGAGCGTGTCGGTGGAGTCGGTCGACGGCGCCCGGGACGGGCTGCGCCTCTCCGGCCTGGATCCGGCCGGCCAGTTCCTCGGGAAGACCCTGTCGGTGGCTGCCCAGTTGTTGGTGTTGGAGGTGGTCCTCGGGGTGGGGGTGGTGCTGCTCTACGGGGCCAGCATCGCCACCTTCTGGTTGATCGCGGTGTCCTGTCTGCTCGGGACCGTCGGTCTGGCCGCGGCCGGCACCCTCTACGGCGCCCTGTCGGCCGGCCTCCGGATCAAGGAGACCCTGCTGCCCTTCCTGCTGCTGCCGGTGGTGGCCCCCGTGCTGCTGGCCGGCACCCGCATGTGGCAGGCTGCCCTCTCCGGTGGGACGCCGTCCAACGGCACCCCGTGGTTCCACCTCCTCATCGCCTTCGACGCCGTGTACCTGGCTCTCGGGGTGGTCGTATACGGACCGATCCAGGAGACGGCGTGACAACGAAGACGGTTGTGCAATCCCCCCGGATGATCTGGACGACCCGGATCATCGGCATCCTCGCCCTGGTGGGGACGGCGTTCACCGTCTGGCTGGGCCTGTGGGTGACGCCGCCCGATCGGACCCAGGGTGACCTGGTGCGATTGGTCTACATCCACCCGGGGGTGGCCTGGGTGGCGCTGTACCTGGCGTTCGGGCTGGCCGCCGGATGCAGCTTGTTGTATCTCTGGCCCCGGACCCGCTCGCTGTTCTGGGATCGGTTGGCCGCCGCCTCCGTCGAGGTCGGGGTGGTGTTCAACATCTGCACCTTGATCTCCGGATCGATCTGGGGCAAGCCCACCTGGGGGGTGTGGTGGGCCTGGGACGCCCGGCTGACCAGCACCGCGGTGTTGCTGGTGCTGTTCCTCGGCTACCTCGCCCTCCGGCGGGTGCCGGCGGAGCCGGAGGTGCGGGCCCGGCGCAGCGCGTTCGCCGCCCTGTTCGCGGTGGTCGACGTGCCCATCGTCCACTTCTCGGTGGTGTGGTGGAAGACGTTGCACCAGGGAGCCACCGTGCTCAATGCCAACCTGTCGCCCACCATCCACGGTTCGATGGCCTGGACGCTGCTGCTCGGGTTCGTCGCCCTGACCCTCGCCTTTGTCTGGATGCTCCTGGTGCGCTATCGGATCGGGGCGTTGGAGGACTACCTCGGCTCCGGCGAGCTGGACATCGCCCTCCTCGAGCGGCAGTCGGAGGGGGCCATGGTCGAGTCGGCTCCGGAAGCCCTTTCCACCGTGGGCGACGGCCAGGCCCCGGTGCCGGCCGAGCCGCCCCGCAGCCCGGCTCCGGCCGAGGTGTCCCGATGAGATACGTGGTCTCCGGGTACACGGTGGTGCTGGCCATCCTCTTCCTCTACGGCCTGCAGCTGGTGTGGCGCCGGCGCCGGCTCAACCGGTTGGTGGCCGAGGTCGAGCGTGCGGGGTCCCGTGACCGACCCGACCCGGAGGCCGGGTGACCAGCGCGCCGGTGGTGACCGGGACCCCACCCGCCGCCCGCTCGGCGACCACCCCGCGGGCCAAGAGCCATCGGCTGCGCTACGCCACCGTGGGGCTGATCCTGGTCGGGGCGTTCGCCTTCTTGTTGGTGAAGGGGCTGAGCAGCGCCATCAACTTCTACCTCCCGGTCGACCAGGCCCTCCACCAGCAGTCCAGCCTCGGAGGCCAGACCTTCAACCTCGAAGGGTTGGTGGAGCCGGGTTCCATCCAGTCCACATCCAAAGGGGTGGACTTCACCCTCACCGCCGGCGGGGATTCGATGCGGGTGGTCAACACCGGCAGCCCGCCCCAGCTGTTCCAGAAGAACATCCCGGTGATCGCGGTCGGCCACCTGTCCGGCGGCACCTTCGTGTCGAATCAGATCCTGGTCAAGCACTCGGCGAACTACATCGCCGCCAACCCCGGGCGGGTGACGGCCCCGAACGGGAGCAAGCGATGACCGGCCGACCCTGGCGACATCCGACGGGCGGGTCCGCGGCCGGATCGGCACGGTGAACGCCGCCTTCGGCAACACCGGTGTGCTCCTGGGGTTCGCCGCCGCGGTGCTGGGCGTGGTCGTCCTCGCCGTCGGGCTGGCCAAGGGTCGCCCCTCGCTCATCCGGGCCGGGCAGATCTACGCGCCGGTGGTGCTGGTCGGCGGCCTGATCGCCACCGTGGCCATGGAGCACGCCCTCCTCACCCACGACTTCTCCCTCGCCTTCGTGGCCGAGAACAACAGCCGGGAGACCCCGCTGCTGTACTCGATCGGGGGCATGTGGTCGGCCCTGTCGGGGTCGATCCTGTTGTGGGGGCTGATCCTCGGTGGGTACGCCACCGCCATGGTCTGGCGGTTCCGGAAGCGGGCGACCGAGCCGCTGGTGGCCTGGGCCACCCTGGTCGTCTACGTGGTGGCGGCCTTCTTCTTCGGCCTGATGCTCCACGTCACCAACCCGTTCCTGCACGTGGTCGGGAAGATCCCGGTGGACGGGGCCGGCCCCAACTCGCTGCTGCAGGACAACCCCCTCGAGGTCATCCATCCCCCCTTGCTGTATCTCGGCTTCGTCGGCTTCACCCTGCCCTTCGCCTTCGCCATCGGCTCACTGGTCACCGGCCGCCTCGACAGCGCCTGGCAGCGGGAGACCCGCCGCTGGACGCTGTTCGCCTGGACCTTCCTCACCGCCGGCATCGTGCTCGGCGCCCTGTGGTCGTACCAGGTGTTGGGGTGGGGCGGCTTCTGGGCCTGGGACCCGGTGGAGAACGCCTCGTTCCTGCCCTGGCTGGTGGGGACCGCCTACCTCCACTCGGTGATGGTCCAGGAGCGCCGGGGGCTGCTCCGGATCTGGAACCTCGCCCTGGTCATCTCCACCTTCAGCCTCACCATCCTCGGCACCTTCCTCACCCGGTCCGGGGTGATCCAGTCGGTCCACGCCTTCTCCAACTCGACCATCGGGCCGCTGCTGCTCGGCTTCTTCGGCCTCGTCCTGGTCACCGGCATCGGGCTGATCGCCTGGCGAGGGGACAACCTGCGGTCGGCCGGCGGGATCGACTCGCCGATCAGCCGGGAGGGGGCATTTTTGGCCAACAACCTGCTGTTCGTGGCCTTCGCCTTCGTGGTCCTGTTGGGGACCGTCTTCCCCCTCCTCTACGAGGCACTCAACGGCGGCCGGCAGATCACCGTCGGGGCCCCCTACTTCAACCGGTTGGTCATCCCCATCGCCCTCGGGCTGCTGTTCCTGATGGCGGTGGCCCCCGCCCTCCCTTGGCGGAAGACGTCGATCGAGGTCATGCGCGGACGGCTGGCGGTACCGGCGGTGCTGGCGGTGCTGGTGGTGGTCGGCTGTGTCCTCGGCGGGGTGAAGGGAATCGAGCCGCTGGCCGCCTTCGGCTTAGGCGCCTTTGCCGCCGCGTCCGCAGGCCGAGCGTTGGCCCTGTCGGTACGGCTGTCGTGGCGGGGCGCCCGCCTATCGGGAGCCTCGCCGGCCCGGTCGGTGCTGGCCGGGTGGCGAGGGTTCGTCGGCCGGGCCAACGGGGGGATGGTCGTCCACATCGGGGTGGTGATCATCGCCGTCGGGTTGGCGGCGGCCACCGCCTTCGGGCACCGGACCGAGGTGGCGCTGTCCCCCGGGCAGTCGACCACCTTCGCCGGACACCGGATCGAGTTCGTCGGGACCCGTACGGTCAAGACGCCGTCCCGGTCCGCCTTCCAGGCGGTGCTCAAAGTCGACGGCGGGGGAACCTACCTGCCGGCCATCACCCAGTTCGGGGCCGGGAGCCAGGACGTCGGCACCCCGGCCATCGACGCCAGCTGGCGGGACGACGTCTACCTGACCATCGACGCCACCGCCACCTCCGGATCGCAGTTGACCTTCGGGGTGGTCGTGCAGCCCCTGGTGATGTGGTTGTGGGTGGGTGGCGCCCTACTGGTGTTCGGCTCGGTGCTCTCCGCGGTTCCCGGCCGCCGGCGCCGCCCGACCGACCCGGTCTCGGCGGTGCCCGACTCGGTGGCGTCGGCGCTCGGACCCGAGGTCTCGGCTCCCGAGGCTGTCGGCGCCGGCGCCGATGGGGACGGCGAACCGGGAAGCTTGCCGGACCCCGATTCCGAGCCGGTCCCGGTCGGGAACTAGGGGCAGGTGATGGGTAACCACCGGGCCCGCTGGATCGGGATCACCGTGCTCGTCATCGCCGCCGGACTCATCGCAGTCCTGGCCAGCCGTCCGTCGGCGTCGGTGGCCTCGGTGCAGAGCCCGCTGGTGGGTCACACCGCCCCCGCCATCACCGGCACCACCTTCGACGGCTCCGACTTCACCGTCCCCACTGCCCCCGGTCACTTCGTGGTGTTGAACTTCTTCGCCAGCTGGTGTGCTCCCTGCCAACAGGAAGGTCCCTCCCTGGTGGCCTTCCAGTTCGAGCACCAGCAGGCCGGCGACGCATCGATGATCAGTGTGGTGTTCGGTGACACCCTGTCGGCCGCCCGCACCTATCAGTCCACCCTGGGCGTCAATTGGCCGACCCTCACCGATGGCAACGGGAAACTGGCGTTGGCCTTCGGGGTCAGCGACCGACCCACCACCTTCGTGATCGCCCCCGACGGGCGGGTGGCCGCCTACATCGTCGGGGCGGTGACGGCCAAGGACCTCGACAAGGTGATCGCGGCGGCGAAGGCGACCCACGCGTGACCTCGTCGGCCCGGCGCAACCGGTTCCCGCTCTGGATCCTCCTCGGGGTGGTGCTGGTGGCGGCGCTGGCCATCGGGAGCGGCGCCCTCAACTCCACACCGATGACCCCGGCCCAGCGGGCGGTGGCCATCGAGACCGGGATCAAATGCCCGAGTTGCGAGGACCTGTCGGTCGCCAACTCCAGCGCCCAGACCGCGGTGTTCGTCCGCAACAGTGTCCGCCAGCTGATCGGCGAAGGGAAGTCCGACCAGCAGATCCAGGCCTACCTGGTCTCCCGGTACGGATCGGCCATCGTGCTGGTGCCCCCGGCCAGCGGCTGGTCGTTGCTGGTCTGGGTGCTGCCCCTCGGCGGCGGGGCGGCGGCGGTGATCATCTTGGCCATCGTGCTGGTCCGGAAGCGCCGGAACGCCAGCGAGGATCCGGTCGCCGCCGCCCGGGAAGAGGCGTCCCTCGACGCCGGGGCATCGTCCGACCAACTCGACGCTCGCCGCCAGTTCCTGGAGCAGTCGCTGGCCGACGCCTTCGCCGAGCACCGGGCCGGCGATCTGTCCGATTCGGACTACCAGGCGCTGCGACGGCGGGACACCGCCCGGCTGGCGGCTCTCGACCTGGCGATGGTCAAACACTCCGATGTCGCCGTCCTGGTCGGCGGACCCGAGACGGTCGGGGCTGATGACCCGGAGACGGCGGGAGCGGGATCGAACCAATCGGCGTTGGCGGCGCCGGCAACTTCGACTCCGGTGCCGGGGGCGCGTCGAAGTCGCCGGCAACGGTTCCTGATCACTGGGGCCATCGTCTCGTTCGGCGGGGCGCTGGTGTTGGTGGTCGCCCTGTTCGCGGCCAGCCGCCTCCCCGGCCAGACGCCGACCGGCAATCCCACCCTCAGCCAACAGGCCCAGATTCAACAGTCACTGGCCCAGGCCGCCACCCTGGAGAACCAGGGCCAGTCGGGGGAAGCAGCCCAGCTCTACCAGAAGGTCCTGACCCAGGACCCCCAGAATGAAGTGGCCACCGCCCAGCTGGGATGGCTCGAGTACAACACCGGAGTCCAGGGAAAGAGCGCGTCGTTGATTGCCGACGCCCGGGCCAAGCTCGACCAAGCCATCAAGCTGAACCCCACTGACTACGCCGCCCGGCTGTACCTCGGCACCGTGATCCTCGACCAGGACAACAACGCGGCGGCGGCGGTAGCGCAGTACCAGGCGTTCCTGGCCGACAATCCGCCCGCCGCCCTCTTGCAGCAAGCGGCGACAATCCTCCGCCAGGCCTATACCCAGGCGGGGGCGCCGGTGCCGGCCGCCGTGCCCGCCGCCTGATCCCCCTGGGCCGGTCAGCCGAGGAAGCCGGGCCGAACCGCACCGGCCGATCAGGGAACCAGCACCACCTTGCCGGACAGGGTCCGGTCGATGAGCCCGGACATCACCGCTCCGGCCTCTTCCAGCGGGTACTCGCTCGGGACGGTGGGGTGGAGACGGCCGTCGCCGATCATCGCCACCAGCTCGGCCAGGAGTTCCCGGTTTCCGAGGGGGTCGCGGAAGGTCCAGGCCCCCCAGTCCACCCCCACCACCGTCCGGTTGTTCAACAACACCTGATTGAGGGGTACCGAGGCGATCGGGCCGGAGGCGAACCCGATCACGCAAAAACGGCCGAAGGGTCCGGTGGCCCGGAGGGCGGGCTCACTGTGGCGACCTCCGACCGAGTCGATGACCACATCGACCCCGCCTCCGGAGATCTCCCGGGCCCGGACTTTGAGGTCCTCTTCCTCATAGGCGATGGTGGCCTCCGCTCCCATCGCCGTCGCCTTGTCGAGCTTCTCCTGGGTGGAGGCGGCGGCAATCACCCGGGCGCCCAGCGCCCGGGCCAGGTCGATGGCCGCCAGCCCCACCCCACCTCCGGCCCCCAACACCAGCACCCACTCACCGGGTTGGACCGAGGTCCGGCGGGTGAGGGTGAACAGCACGGTGGCGTAACTCTGGATGACGGTGGCGGCCTGCCCGAAACCCAGGCCGTCGGGCATCGCCACCAGCGAGAGGGCAGGGACCGCCACCTGTTCAGAGAACCCGCCGAAGCCGGTCGACACGATGACCCGGTCGCCCACCGTCACCCCGGTGACGCCGGGCCCGATCGCCGACACCTCGCCGGCAATCTCCCCGCCGGGGTGGAAGGGGGTGGGCGGCTTGATCTGGTACCGCCCCTGACACAGCAGCCCGTCGACGAAGTTGACCCCGGCGGCCCGCACCGCCACCACCACCTGGCCGTCGCCGGGGATCGGAGGATCACGGTCTTCGATGGCCAGATCGGACAGCGGCCCCAACTGCTTGCAGACGACGGTTCGCATGAGATGAACCTATCGGCGCCGCCTCAGTTCGCCAATCTGGCCACCAGGGCCTTGGGCGCCCGCCGTCTCCACGCCTCGGTCAGCAACTCGGTGAGCAGTTCGGAATCGACCTGGTTGAGATCGACCCGGACCCCGCTACGTC
>DATATM010000022.1:0-33040 GCA_036268775.1 Acidimicrobiales bacterium
CGAGCTCGGGCTCACCGACGCCTGCAAAGCCGGAGCCAAGGAGTTGGTCGGGCTGTGGGGCCATCCCGACCAGGAAGAAGGGCCGTTGGCCTTCGCCGAGAAGCGCGAGGCCCGCTGGGTGGAACCGGGGGCCAGTGCCGACTGACGCTTCTGGCTCCTCCCCCACCACCATGACCACCATCCCCTCGGTGGTCCGCGCCGCCGCGGAACGGTTCGGAACCCGGGAGGCGGTGGTCGAGGGGTCGGATCGGCCCACCTTCGCCGCCATCGCCGACTCGGTGGAGCTGGTCGAACGAGCATTGATCGCCAGCGGCGTCGAGCCCGGCGACCGGGTGGGCATCTGGGCCCCCAACCGCCTCGATTGGATCGTCATCTCCTTCGCCGTCTACGGGGTCGGCGGCATCCTGGTCCCGATCAATACCCGCTACAAGAGTGAGGAGGCTGCCGGTCTCCTGCGCGCCGCCGGGGTGTCGATGCTGTTCACCGTCACCGACTTCCTCGGGACCAACTATGTGGAGCTCCTCGACGGGCTCGAGGGTCTCGACCGCGTGCGGGAGACGGTGGTGCTCAGCGGTCCCGTCCCGGAGGGATCGACGTCATGGGCGTCATTCCTGGATCGGGCCGAGGCGGTCAGCCCCGAGCACGCCAGGGCCCGGGAGCTGGCGGTCGGACCCGAGGATCCGAGCGACATCATCTTCACCTCCGGCACCACCGGACTCCCGAAGGGGGCCGTGCTCCGCCACCGCGCCAGTGTCGAGACCTACCTCCAGTGGTCGAAGGGGGTGGGCCTGATGGAGGGCGACCGCATGTTGGTCAACTACCCCTTCTTCCACACCGCCGGGCTCAAGTCGGGGGTACTGGCCGCCTTCCTCCGGGGGGTTACCCTCGTCCCCCACGCGGTGTTCGACGTGCCGTCCGTCGTCGATCGGGTGGCCGAAGAGCGGATCACCGTCCTCCCCGGACCCCCGTCGATCTTCCAGTCCCTCCTCACCCACCCCGATTTCTCCTCGTTCCCGCTCGACTCCCTCCGGCTGTCGGTCACCGGGGCGGCGGTGGTCCCCGTCGAGCTCATCGCCCGGATGAAGGCAGACCTCCAGCTCGACTCGGTCATCACCGCTTACGGCCTGACCGAGACCCACGGCACCGTGACCATCTGCGAGTCGACCGACTCCATCGAGACCATCGCCACCACCGTCGGCCATCCTCTCGAGGGGCTGGCCCTCCGGATCGTGGATGACGACGGCAACGACCGCCCCACCGGTGAGCCGGGAGAGGTCCTGGTCCGCGGGTTCAACGTGATGAGCGAGTACTTCGACGCCCCGGAGGCGACCGCCACCGCCATCGATGCCGGCGGTTGGCTCCACACCGGCGACGTCGGCTACCTGGGCGAAGACGGCTACCTCCGCATCGTCGACCGCAAGAAGGACATCTTCATCGTCGGTGGCTTCAACGTCTCCGCCGCCGAAGTCGAGTCCATCCTCCTGCGCCGGGACGACATCACCCATGTGGCGGTGGTGGCTGCCCCCGATGACCGCTTGGGCGAGGTAGGGGCCGCCTTCATCGTCCCCCGGCCCGGTCACCACCCCGATCCCGCCGAGCTGGTGGCCTGGTGCCGCCAACAGATGGCCAACTTCAAGGCCCCCCGCTACGTCCACCTGGTCGACGCCCTCCCCACCACCTCGACCGGCAAGGTCCAAAAGCCGGAACTCCGGCACCGGGCCGCCGAGCTGGCGGAGGCCGCCGGGACCGGCCGTCCCGGGCCGCACCTCTCAACCGACAAGGAGACAGCCCCATGACCAACATCCGGTTCGACGACATCGACGCCCTCAACGCCGCCGCCAGCCAGGAGTTCGGCGAGTGGGGGCCGGAGCTGACCGTCACCCAGGAGATGATCAACCAGTTCGCCGAGCTGACCGGCGACCGGCAGTGGATCCACGTCGACGTCGAGCGGGCCCGCCGGGAAAGCACCTTCGGCGGCCCGGTCGCCCACGGGTTCCTCACCCTCAGCCTCATCCCCCACCTGATGGCCGGCGACATGGTGCAGATCACCGGGCAGACCAACGCCGCCAACTACGGCGCCGACAAGCTTCGGTTCGTGGGCCCGGTGCCGGCCGGATCCCGGGTCCACAGCCGCAACCGGCTGGTGGAAGCCGTCGCCCGGCCCAAGGGCACCTTGCTCACCACCGACATCGAGATCGCAGTGGTCGGCGCCGAACGGCCGGCACTGCTCTACTCCATGCAGACCCTTTATATGTAATATCCCGTCGGTCCACTGCCGACGGCGAGGGTTGCCGAAGGCCCAGACCCGCCCATTGTCCGGGGCATCGGATCCCAACGACTGACAAAGGAAATTCCATGCAGCAGTTCCTGGCAGGAAAGGTGGCCATCGTGACCGGCGCCGGTCACGGGATCGGCCGGGGCCACGCCCTGGAGTTGGCCCGTCGGGGAGCCACGGTGATCGTCAACGACGTCGGCGCCGCGGTCGACGGCACCGGTCGCGGCAACGACGCCGACCTCACCGTGGAGCTGATCCAGAAGGAAGGTGGCAACGCCGTCGCCAATTACGGGGACGTGGGCGGCGACACCGCCACCGAGGAGCTCATCGGCCAGGCGGTCGACACCTTCGGCCGGCTGGACGTCCTGGTCAACAACGCCGGCATCGGCCGCGACCGGGCCATCTGGAACATGTCGCCGGAGGACTTCGACCTCGTCATGCGGGTGCATGTCCGGGGCAGCTGGCTGCTCTCCCATTTCGCCGCCATCCACTGGCGGGAGCGGGCCAAAGCCGGAGAAGCCACCCGTGGCCGGATCATCAACACCACCTCGGGGGCGGGCCTGCAGGGGAACTTCGGACAGAGCAACTACGCCACCGCCAAGGCGGCCATCGTCGGCCTGACCCAGACGACCAGCCTCGAGTTGGCCGGCATCGGGGTCACCGTCAACGCCATCGGCCCCGGTGGGTTGACCCGATTGACGGCCACCATCGGCGGACAGGGGGACGCCTTCGAGCCCAACGAGCTGGCCGAGGACGAGTACCACCCGATGGACCCGGCCGGAAGCTCCCCGCTGGTGGCCTGGCTGGCCAGCGACGAGGCCCAGTACGTCACCGGTCAGGTGTTCCGGGTGATTCACGACAAGATCTTCCACATGAAGGGCTGGCACGAAGCTGCCACCATTTCCAGCGGCGAGACCCGCTGGGACGCCGAGAAGCTGGGGGCGTTGATGGCCATCGACATCTTCGGGAGCCGGGCCCCGGGCATCCGGGCGTGAACCCGTGAACCACAAGGTCTACATCCACGAGTTCATCGACATCATCGGCCACCACCGCGCCGACTACATGCACCACATGACGGCTAACTTCAGCCCCTCGGCCCAGGAGGAACGCCACCAACTCTGTTACGGGGTGTGGGGCGTGGTCGGGAGCACCCGGCGGTGGCCGGAGGTGGTCAACCTCTGGGAGGAGGACGGCCTCGACGGGCTGGCCACCTCCTTCCGGTACGAGTTCAACCACCAGACCCTGCAGGATCCGAAGCTGGCCAAGTGGTGGGCCACCGCCGCCAACTTCCGGTCCGGCGGGATGGACCGCCTGTTGGCCCCGGCTCCCTGGACCCGGACCAGCGCCGAGCTGTGCGCCGACGGGGTGACCGGCGAGACCTACGCCCACGAGTGGATCCGGGTCCCTCCCGGCACCTCGGCCGAGTACCTGGAGGTCGTCCGGCAGGAAGCCATCCCCGTCTACCAGGAGTTCGGCTGGGAACTGGCCGGGGCCTGGGAGACCCTGATGATCGACGACTCCGAGTGCTTCTTGCTGTGGGCCATACCGACCTGGGAACAGTGGGCCGAGTTCGAGAAGGCCCGGCGGACCCATCCACCGCTGGTCAAGTGGCGGCAGCGGAACCTGGCGGAGACCACCTCGGTCCAGCGGTTCCTGTTGGTCGACGCCCCCCTGTCCCCCTTCCGGACCCTGCGGCAGCCGGCTCGCTCCGACCAGGTCGACTGGCAGGAATAACGTGGCGAAAACGACCCGGGAGGAATCATGGAGATCACCGCCGCCGTCCTGCGAACCCCTGACAGCCCTTATCAACTCGAACAGGTCGAGCTCGCCGCCCCCGGACCCGACCAGGTGCTGGTCCGGATCGCCGGGACCGGACTGTGCCACACCGATGTGTTGCCGCGGTCACCACTCGGCTTCGCCCCGCTGCCGATCATCACCGGCCACGAAGGGAGCGGGGTCGTCGAGGCCATCGGCTCGGACGTGGAGGGGATCGCGGTCGGCGATCACGTCGTCCTTTCCTTCGAGTCCTGCGGCAGCTGTGAGAACTGCGCGTCAGGTGCCTCGGCCTATTGCGACCAGTTCTTCCAGCGGAACCTCTTCGGCCGCGAGATAGACGGCTCCACCGGCGTCCGGGATGCCTCCGGTGCGGAGGTGTCGTCCCGCTGGTTCGCCCAATCGTCGCTGGGCACCCACTGCCTCGCCACCGCTCGCAACACGGTGGTGGTCGACGCCGACCTTCCCCTCGAACTCCTCGGCCCACTCGGCTGCGGGATCCTCACCGGGGCCGGATCGATCCTGGTGGCGCTCGACGTCCGGCCGGGGACCGGCCTGGTGGTGTTCGGCACCGGGGCCGTCGGGCTGGCGGCGGTCATGGCCGGACAGGTCGCCGGCGCCTCCCCCATCGTGGCCGTCGACATCCACCGGCACCGGCTCGACCTCGCCTTGGAGCTGGGCGCCACCCACGCCATCGATGGAGCCGATGCCGATGTCGTCGCCCAGGTGCAGGCCATCACCGGCGGAGGTGCGCACTTCAGTTTCGACACCACCGGGAACCCGGCGGTGATGGCCAACGCCGTCGCCGTGCTGCGACTCGGCGGGGTGGGCGGTTTCGTCGGCATCCAGACCGGCGACCTCGTCCTCGACGGCCTCGCCCTGGTCGGCAAGACCCTGATGGGCATCCTCGAGGGTGGGGCCGAGCCTCGCCTGCTGATCCCCCGTCTCCTCGATCTCTGGCGGGAGGGACGCTTCCCGTTCGATCGGCTCATCGAGACCTTCCCGCTCGATCAGATCAACGAGGCGGAGCAGGCCTCCCTCAGCGGCCGGGTCATCAAGCCGGTGCTCATCCCTCCGGGTTGAGCCGGGACGCGACAGAGCGCCCCGGAGGGCGCCCTGTCGCTTCAAACATTTGCTGAGTAAGGCACTGAGTTCCCTACTGCGCCGGGTGGGATTGAGGCCCGGCTAAGTCGCCCAGTGGGTGCTGGCTGGATTTCGCCAGGTGGTACAGCGGGCCGCCTTAGCGGCCAGTCACCTCCAGGATCCCAAAACGTTGATTGCTCAGTTGGACCACCTCCTCTCTCTGGTGGCCACATCGTATCCAGCCGACCGGCTCATGTGGTGCACACTTCGTAAATTTTTTCGAAGGTCGCAAGGGGGTCATACGAAGGTCACCAGAAGACCATAAGAGGTCACATGAAAGTTCGGTGAGCCGCGACGGGCGCCTCCTCCGGAGGCCATTGGAACACCGCCGAGAACGGCCGCCCCACTGCCACCCCGAACGCCGCCGGGAACCGCGGAAACGTCGCCGGAGCGTCCTCACCGGAGACGGACTACTGTACGAACATATGTTCGTATCCTCGGCCGCCCCCTCGATCGGCACCGCTCTGACCAGGGAGAAGACCAAGGAGTCCCTGGCCATCCTGGCCGAGCGCACCCGGCCGACCTCGTCGAGTCGGACCCGCCTGTTGCCGGTGGCCGCCCCGCTCGTCGACCTCTTCCCCGACCGGGGCCTGCGGCGGGGCAGCACCATCGTGGTCACCGGCGCCGGCCCCCCCGGTCGGGCCGACGGGACGAGCGGTGGAGGGACGGTGAGCGGCGGGGTCACCCTGGCTCTCGCCCTGCTGGCCGGCGCGTCGCAGGCCGGGTCCTGGAGCGCGGCCGTCGGGATCCCCGGGGTGGGCGCGGTCGCCGCCCGCGACCTCGGGATCGACCTGGTCCGGTTCGCCCTGGTCCCCCGGCCGGGGGTGGCGTGGGCCGAGGCCACCGCGGCCATGATCGACGGGGCGGACCTGGTGGTGCTCTGCCCGCCGTTCCCGCCCCGACCGGCGATGGCCCGACGGCTGATCGCCCGGGCCAAGGAACGCCGGGCGGTCCTCATCGTGGTGCCGGGACGGGCCGGGTGGCCGGAAGGCCCGGACCTGCGCCTCACCATCGATGCCGTCCACTGGGACGGCATCGGCAGCGGCGAGGGATACCTGCGCCGCCGGCGGATGACCGTGACCGCCACCGGCCGACGGTCGGCGACCCGCCCCGTCCACCAGCACCTGTGGTTGCCGTCACCCACCGGGTCGATCGAGAGCCTGGCCGTCCTCCCCGAACCCGTCGGGGCGCCCTGATGGACCGCCTGCTGGTCATCCGCTGTCCCGAGCTCCTCGAGGAGGACGAGGGAGGGGCCGCGCTCCGGTCGTTCATCCAGGTCATCGGGGCGGTGGAGGCCTACTGCCCGTGGGTCACCGTGGTCCGGCCGGGCATCTGTTCGCTCCCGGCCCGGGGGCCGGCCCGCTATTTCGGAGGGGAGGAGGCCCTGGTGGTGCTGCTCACGGCAGTGGCCGCCGAGGTCACCCCGGTGGAGGTGGGCATCGCCGACGGGCTGTTCGCCGCGGTTCTGGCCGCCCGGGGAGGCCTGGTCGTCCCCCCCGGCATGACCCGCGAGTTCCTCGCCCCCTTCCCCGTCGACGTGCTGGGCAACCTCGAGCTGGCCGAGCTGCTGGCCCGGCTCGGCCTCCGCACCCTGGGGGACTTCGCCTCCCTCCCCGAGCCCCACGTGCTCGGCCGGTTCGGGGCCGACGGCGTCGTCTGCCATCTGGTGGCCTCCGCCCGGAGCGGCGAGCTCAGCGAGCCGGGGGAGCTCCGCCTCTCCGCCACCGGCCGACGGGTCGACCGGCTGCGCAACGGGGCCCCGGCGGTGGCCGGCCAGTCCGGGTTCTGGGGAGGGGTGAGCGATACCGATGCCCGGGCCGCCCGCGCCCTGGCCGCCGTGCAGCATCTCCTCGGTCCCGACAGCGTGGTCACCGTCCGGCTCCAGGGCGGCCGCAGCCCGTCCGAACAAGCCCGGTTCGTCACCTGGAATGCCCACGAGGCCCCCGACACCTCCGCGGTCCAGGCTCCCTGGCCGGGCCGGATCCCCCCACCGGCCCCGGCCTCCATCCATCCCGACCCGCTCCCCGCCGACCTCGTCGACGGATCCGGCACCCCGGTGACCGTCTCGGGCCGGGGCCTCCTCACCGCCAACCCCGACCGCCTCTCGGTGGAACGACACCCCTGGGCGGCGGTGACGGCCTGGGCCGGGCCCTGGCCGACCGACGAACGGTGGTGGTCCCGCTCCCGCCGGCGGAGCGCCCGCATGCAGGTGGTGACTGAGAGTCATGGCCGCCTCCTGCTGGCCGAACGGGGCCGGTGGTGGGTGGAGGCCACCTACGACTGACGCCATCCCTTGACCGCCATGACCTACGCCGAGCTGCACACCCACTCCAACTTCTCGTTCCTCGACGGTGCCAGCCACCCCGAGGAGCTGGCCGCGGAAGCCGTCCGGCTGGGCCTCTCGGCGATGGCTCTCACCGATCACGACGGTCTCTACGGGGCGGTCCGGTTCGCGGAGGCGGCCCGCGCCTTCGGCCTCCCCACCGTGTTCGGGGCCGAGCTCACCGTCACCGGCGCCGGAACCCCGGCCCCCTCCCGCACCGGGGTCCCCGACCCCGACGGCGCCCACCTGGTGGTGCTGGCCCGCGACCCCGGAGGGTATGCCCGTCTCAGTCGCGGCATCGCCGAGGCCCACCTGGCCGGGGGCGAGAAGGGCAAGCCCATCTTCACCCTCGACGACCTGGCCGACCGCCACCAGGGTCACTGGCAGATCCTCACCGGCTGTCGGAAGGGGGCGCTCGCCGCTGCCGTCACCACCGGCGGCCCGGCGGCAGCGGCCCGGATCCTCGACCAGCTGATCGACCGGTTCGGCCGTGACCGCATCGCGGTGGAGCTGTGGGACCACGGCGATCCCATCGACACCACCCGCAACGACACCCTGGCCCTGCTGGCCACCGAGCGGGGGGTCACCCCGGTCGCCACCAACAACGTCCACTACGCCGTCCCCTCCCGCTTCCCCCTCGCCACCGCCCTGGCCGCGGTGCGGGCCCGGGAGTCGCTCGAGCATCTCGAGGGCTGGCTGCCTCCCTCCCCCAGCGCCTGCCTCCGGGGCGACGCCGAGCAGCGGCGGCGGTTCGCCCGCTGGCCGGGGGCGGTGGAACGGGCGGCGGAGATCGCCGCCGAGTGCGCCTTCGACCTGCGCCTGGTCGCCCCCCGGCTGCCCGACTTCCCGGTGCCGCCCGGCCACACCGAGCAGACCTGGCTGGTGGAGCTGGTCCGCCGGGGCGCCACCGAGCGGTACGGCCGGCGGGAGGCCGAGCAGGTGGCGGGGGCCTGGAAGCAGCTCGACCATGAGCTCGACGTCATCGGTACCCTCGGGTTCCCCGGCTACTTCCTCACCGTGTGGGACATCGTGACCTTCTGCCGCCAGAACGACATCTTCTACCAGGGCCGGGGGTCGGCGGCCACCTCCGCCGTCTGTTACGCCCTGGGCATCACCAACGTCGACGCCGTCTCCCTCGGGCTGCTGTTCGAGCGCTTCCTCTCCCCCGCCCGCGACGGGCCGCCGGACATCGACGTCGACATCGAGTCGGGTCGGCGGGAAGAGGCCATCCAGTACGTCTACGAGCGGTACGGCCGGCTGCACGCCGCCCAGGTCGCCAACGTCATCACCTACCGGTCGAAGTCGGCCATCCGCGACATCGGCAAGGCCCTCGGCCATTCCATCGAAGAGGTGGACGGGTGGTCGAAGTCGGTCCAGCGGGGTGAGCCGATCGGCGACCGCGACGACCTCCCCCCGCTGGTGCGGGACCTGGCCACCGAGGTGGTCGACTTCCCCCGGCATCTGGGTATCCACTCGGGGGGCATGGTGATCTGCGATCGCCCGGTGGTGGAGATCTGCCCGGTGGAGTGGGGCCGGATGCCGGGCCGCAGTGTGCTCCAGTGGGACAAGGACGACTGCGCGGCGGCCGGGCTGGTCAAGTTCGACCTCCTCGGCCTGGGCATGCTCACCGCCCTCCACCACATGGTCGACCTGGTGCGGGAGTTCCACGGTGTCGAGATCGACTTGGCCCACCTCGGCCAGGAGGACGAGGTCTATGACCTGTTGTGCCGGGCCGACACCGTCGGGGTGTTCCAGGTGGAGTCCCGGGCCCAGATGGGCACCCTTCCGCGGGTGAAGCCCCGGAGCTTCTACGACCTGGCCATCGAAGTCGCCCTCATCCGTCCCGGGCCGATCCAGGGGAATGCCGTCCACCCCTACATCCGGCGACGGAACGGGACCGAGGCCATCACCTATCTCCATCCGTTACTGGAGCCGTCGCTGAAGCGGACCCTCGGGGTCCCGCTGTTCCAGGAGCAGTTGATGCAGATCGCCATCGACGTGGCCGGCTTCTCCCCCGCCGAGTCCGACGAGTTGCGGCAGGCCATGAGCGCCAAGCGGTCGGGGGAGCGGATGGAGCGGCTCCGCGGCCGCCTGTTCGCCGGCATGGCTGCCCGGGACGTCGGGGTGGAGGTGGCCGAGCAGGTCTTTGCCTCGCTGGCCGCCTTCGCCAACTTCGGATTCCCCGAGAGCCACTCGGTGGCGTTCGCCTATCTGGTGTACTCGAGCGCCTGGTGCAAGGTGCACTACCCCGCCGCGTTCACCGCCGGGTTGTTGAACGCCCAGCCCATGGGCTTCTGGTCGCCCCAGAGCCTGATCGCCGACGCCAAGCGGCACGGAGTGGAGATCCGCCGTCCGGATGTCAATGCCAGCCGGGCCGGGGCCTGGCTGGAGGAGGGGGCGGGGGGCGATCGGGAGACGCCGGTGATCCGGCTCGGGTTGTCATCGGTGCGGGGCATCGGCGACGAGACGGCGGAGAGGATCGCCGGGGGCCAGCCGTGGTCGGGGATGGAGGACCTGGTGCGCCGGGCCGGGGTGAGCCAGGTCCAGCTGGAGACCCTGGCGACTGCCGGCGCCCTCGACGGTCTCTCCGGCCACTCCGGTCCCCCCGCGCCGGCCTCCCCCGCCGGCGCCAACGGCCGGGCGGGGAACGGGCGGGCCCCCTGGGGCCGGAACCGGCGGTCGCTGGTGTGGACGGCGGGCGCCGCCGCCCAGGCCACCGCCGATCGCCTCCCGGGGGTGGTCACCGGATCGGAGCCGCCCCCGCTCCCCACGCCCACCCCCTGGGAGGACGTGGCCGACGACCTGTGGTCGCTGGGCATGGCCCCGGACACCACCGCCATGGAGCTGATGCGCCCCCGGCTCGACAGTCTCGGGGTGACCCGGACCGACAAGCTGGACGCCACCCCGCCCGGCAGCCGGATCACCGTCGGCGGGGTGGTGACCCACCGGCAGCAGCCCGAGAGCGCCCACGGCGCCGTCTTCCTCAACCTGGAGGACGAGACCGGCATGATCAACGTGGTCTGCTCCCGGGGGGCATGGGTCCGCTGGAAGTCGGTGGCCCGGTCATCCCGCGGCCTGCTGGTCCGGGGCCGGCTCGAGCGATCCGAGGGGGCGACCAACCTCATCGCCGAGCGGATCGACTCCATCGAGCTCGGACCGGTCCCCCCGTCCCGGGACTTCCGTTAGCCACCAACGCCTGGGGCGGGCCCGGATTTCGGCGATGACTTGTTCCAGCCGGCGTCGTCTCTTTTACAGGCAAGAGAATGGAGGTTCACATGAGCCAGGTCAGCGTCTGGGAATCAGGTTGGCGACATGTCTAGATCCGTGCTCTACATGTCGATGTCACTCGACGGGTACATCGCCGGCCCCAACGACCACCCGGGCAACCCCGGCGGCGACGACTTCATGCGGCTCCACGACTGGTATGGATTTGAGTCGGAGGCGGGGCCGACCACGGAGACGGTTGACGCGTCAGGAATTGGCAGTCAATTTCTCGATGAAGGCAATAGGACCGGCGCTGTCCTCTCCGGTCGCAACACCGTGGAGCAGGTCGATCATTGGGGCGGTGACCACCACAACGGCGTCCGAATCTTTGTACCCAGCCACCGGCCGCCGGGACCATCGGTCGCCAAGTACCCGTTGGTGACCTACGTGACGGACGGGATCGCCAGCGCAATGGCGCAGGCGAAAGCCGCCGCCGGTGACCGCGATGTCCTGGTCCATGGCGCTTACACGGCACAAGCGGCACTGGCGGCCGGTGTCCTCGACGAGTTGCAGGTTCACCAGGTCCCGGTGCTCTTCGGCGGGGGTCGCCGACTATTTGAAGTGTTGCCGGAGAGGGTCGAGTTGGAGATCGTCCGAGTCATCGACACCCCGGAAGCCACCCACATCCGATATCGCGTGGTCTCCTGACCGCGACTTGTCCGCGAAACACCTGAGCCGTTCGCCCCCGGTCCGATATCGGTTATCGACGGGTGAAGGTCAGGTGGGTGACGCCGCTCGGCGACGAGACCGCCTCGATGTCGTAGCGCTCATCGACACCCTCGACGCCCTCCCACAGGCGAACACCACGGCCGAGCAGGATCGGCACCTGCACGACGTGCATCACGTCGATGAGGTCGGCGGTCAGGAAATCGCGGACGACCGTCGGGCCACCACCGATGCGCACGTCGAGGTCGCCGGCGGCCGCCCGGGCGAGATCGAGCGCCTCCGGCGGGCTGGCCTCGACGAAGTGGAACACGGTGCCGCCCTCCATCTCGATCGACGGGCGGGCGTGGTGTGTCAGCACGAACACCGGCGTGTGGAACGGCGGGTTCGGCCCCCACCAGCCCCGCCACTCGTCGTCGGTGCCGATATCCGTCCACGGGCCGGCCTGCACACCGAACTTGCCCCGGCCCATGATCTCCGCACCGATGCCGAGGTCGTTGCGTTCGGCGAAGGAGTAGTCGACACCGACGGTGCCACCGGTCTTGCCGACCATCGAGTGCCAGAAGCGGGTAGCGAACATCCACTCGTGCAGGCGATGGCCGGCGTGGCCGAACGGGGCGTCGAACGTGAGACCCTCGCCGGTCCCGAACCCGTCCAAGGAGATCGAGAAGTTGTGCACACGGACCTGGGACATGGCGACCTCCGGAGGTTTTAGTGATTGCGATATTGACACTAAGCGCCTTCGAGACCGCAGTACTCGATAAGACGACTAGTGAGGTCTCCGGGAGCTGACCGACCCCGAATTCATCGTTCGGACGAGATCGTCGACTCGGACATCCCGGCCGACCGCCTCTCGAGAAGCACGATTCCGCCGGACGAAGCCCGGTCTCCATGATCATCCCGGACCGACGCTACGGTTGTGCCTACCCAGACAGCCAGACCAGGAGACACCAAATTCGCCGAGCGCCCATGTGGAAGCGGCAGGAAGTGGACTCCCTCCCGCCAACACCCGCTACGACAAGGACCCTTTCCATGACGCCTCCCGCCAGTGCTGTCCGCTTGATCGGCCACCAACGCCGCTTCGCCGAGTCGATCGCACAGATAGACACTGAGCTGGAGTTCACCTCGGGTGTTGCCGTCGCCGCCCGCCGAGAGGAAGTTTTGGCGGCAGCCCGAGCCGCTTACGGCCCAAGCGAGGATTTCCGTGGGGTACGGGATGCCTGGGATGCCGTCTTTCCCGATGGCGTCTACAGCCCCTCCGGATTGGCCGAGGCAAAGCGGCTGGCGTAGTTGCTGAGGCGTTCTGGGCGCAGAAGGTCACCGACCCGATGTTGTTGGGCAGGCACGGTCGGACCGGGCCTCCGATGTCGGCGGGCACATCCTCACGGAGAACAATCAGTCCTCGAGGGATAAGGCGAGGCGCTCCAGGGTGAGGCTCATGGTCCTACGGTTTCGCTCCGTCCGGTCATCGATGCCCGAGATCTTCTGGCTGAATTCCATGGCGGACTCCGGCCGGAGGTCTTCGCTCCACTCGGTAACCCGGCACCCCGATGCGGTCGGCTCGATCCGGTACCCCCAGGTGGAGAAGTGGAACTCCATCATGGAGCACTCGAAAGCGAACGCCCGACCCGGGTCGGCTTCGATGACCTGGCCCTGCGTGGTCCATTCATACTCGCCATTTCGATTGTGGCCGTCGAATGTGGCACCGACGACCGGACCGTCGAACCCTTCGAGCCACTCACAGGCGTGGCACTCCTCCGACCACTCGCCCATCCGAGTCACGTCGGAGATGGCGTTGTATGCCCGTTCGGGCGAAGCGGCGATGTCTCGGGAGATTTCCAGTCTCTTGTTCATGGTGCGAAGTTCACTACAAGTCAGCGGAAGCTGTCGAGGCGGCCATGCGACTCTTTCACGGCGATAGTGGCTACCGGTAGCTAGTTGAGCCGCTGAACGCTTGGGGGTAGAAAACGGCGTCACGCTACTGATCCAGTGAGGAGGACAGGCGATTCCGAAAACGATCAAGGGAAATGCAGGGCGAAAGCCACCAGAGCCCTCGGCGAACCACTCCGACATCGATGATTGGTGCCGGCGCCTGGTGCCGGATCTACAGCCCATCGTCAAGCGGTTGGACGAGTTGATCCGAGCGACAGTCCCGGGCCTTGACTACGCCATCAAGTGGAAAAGGGCGTATTACGGGCTACCCGAACTCGGGTGGATCGTTGAAATAGCCCCCTACGACGTTTCGGTGAATGTGGTCTTCCTCGGCGGGGCCGATTTCGAGTCCCCGCCCCCGCTCGGAACCACCGACCGGACTCGGTACATCAAAGTGACCAGCCTGGAGGAGGCACAGCGACCGGAGCTGCTGAGATGGATCGAGCAAGCGGGACGGACGCCGGGTTGGAAGTGACGGGCAGCCCGCCCGACGCTCGGCGGTCGTCCACCGTCTCGCATGCCCGACATCAAGTTCAACGCGGTCGAGCCGGCGTTTTGCGCACCGACCTCACTCCCTGTGGCGGGCCGGGAAGCCGTCGAGAAGGGCGCAGCGGTCATCATGCACATGGCCACTATCGGCAAGGACGGTCCCACCGGAACCTTCCGGGAAAACGAGGGCGAACCCGGCTGGTAACGCCGCATGACGGCCAGATCGCCGAGACCGGGTCGGGTCCCACCGAACCGACGGCCTGGAGCCCCTGAGGCCGCCCGGTGTCGGCACATACCGTGGGTGCGGTCATGGCGGTTCTGGGGAAGTTGCGTGCTCCGTCAGCCTTTGGGGATGAGTTCGACCACCGGTATGATCCGATCGGTTTTTTGCTCATACTCAGCGAACCCGGGGTATCGGCGAGCCTGTTCGGCGTAGATCCGATCCCGTTCGTCCCTCGCGACCGGCGCGGCCGCGACTTCATTTGTCTCGGTCCCCACCTCAACAGTCACGTCGGGATTGGCTACGAGGTTCCAGTACCAGTCCGGGTTTGTGTCGGCACCCGCTTTGGACGCAAAGACGTAGCGGTGCCCATCAAGATCTAGGTACATCATCGGATTCACCCGCGGCTGGCCGGTTTTGGCGCCCGTAGTGTGAAGGAGCAAGACTGGGGCGCCAGCGAATGGCCCACCCACCTTGCCCTCGTTCGCCCGAAACTCCTCGATGATCTTGTGGTTCCAGTCCTGGGCTTCGCTCATGCTCCGACCTCTTTCCTTGCCTCGGGACCCTACCCGGGAGTTTTCGTCGATCAGACACTGTGATCCTGTTGGTTCATCGACACCGTCGGTTCGAAACAATCGGGTCGGCTCCTTTCGGCAACTCAGTCGTACGGACCAGGGATGGTCGGGTCGAGGACCTTGGCGGCGGAGTCGGCGCCGGTGACGGGGAGGCTTCCTTGCTCAAGCAGCCCCAGTTGGACGAGCACCGTCGCCTGGTCCCAGTAGATGTGCTCGTAGGCGATCTTTCCGCCTTCCACCCCCACAATGACCACGAAGGCCACCGAGATCGGTCGGCCGGTGGGGGCAATGCCCGGGAGCATCCACTCGATCTCCTGGGTGTGGGTGAAAGAGATGATCAACTCGTCGACCAGCCGTCCGTCACCGATGGTCCGTGACACCTGGTCGAATCCGACATCGGGGGGGAAGAACTTCCCGATCAGGCGGTCGGCGTAGAACGACCGGACGCCTTCCCGGCCAGCGCCCCCGATCATGGTGGGCACGTTGACCAGGTGGGGGTCATCCGTCATGGTGGCGAGGGTCAACCCCAGGTCCCCGGCCAGCTCGGCGTCCCTGTGCCGACCGAAGACGTCAGCCATCGCTTGCTGCTCTTGCTGGCTCGGCACTGCTTCCCCCTTTGAGAGTTTGCCGGCGCCCACCAGGGACGCCGGAGTTCCGACGGAGGCCGAATGTTCGCCGGTCGATCCTTGGAGCTAGACCAACCCGAGAAGTTCGGCCCCGTTCCGCCAGAAGAATCGGTCATGGGTGGATTCATCGAATGTCGATACCGCGTCTCGGAATTTCTCGAACGGTCGCCGACCACCCTCCGGATGGGGATAGTCAGTCGAGAACATGAACAATTCGGGCCCGCACTGTTCGAGCAACCAGGCAGTGTCCTCGAATGGGAACGGCGTGAAACGAACCTGTCGGCGCAGATACTCCGACGGTAGGAGGGGAAGGGCTTTCAACGCCGGTTCGAATTTGGAAAACGAATGATGGGCGTGGTCGACGTTTCGTAGCATTCCGGGCACCCATGTAGCGCCCAGCTCGATGGCGGCTCCCCGCAAGGAGGGGTGGCGTTCAAAGACGCCGTCGAGGGCCAGACAGGTGAGGAAGCGTTCGGGTGAGTGGTGAACGACGGGGAAATCCTTGGACCGGAGGTTCTCACCGCCACCCAGCCAGTCGAGCGGCCGGGGAAGGCCGTTGTTGTGAAACGCCTTTGGCAGCAGCTTCCCTCCCCCGACGTGGAGGACGAATGGCACGCCGGCCTCCGCCAGACGGGCCCACACCGGGTCCAGATCGGTATGGGCCGGAGAGAAGTCGCCCGGCGCCTCCGATGGCACCCACATCGCCGCCACCCCTTCGCTGATCGCCTCATCCAGCGCCGACACCGCTCGCTCGGGATCGGTGAGGGGAAGAAATCCCACCGCCATGAGTCGCGGATCGGGCGCACAGAAGGCGGCCATGGCTCGGTTGAGGGCCTGGGTGCCCCCATAGAGGACGTCGAGATTCTCACTCCGCGCAAATTGAACCAGTGCGAAGGTCGGAAAGACCAGCTGGGCGGAAATCTCCAGGGCGTCGAGCACCTTGGAGCGGACCTGGCTGTCGAGTGCGCCGGGTGCCATCCACCCTTTGGGCCCCGACAGTACATCGGGTCCGACCGGTTGATGGCGCTGCTCTTCCCACAACGCTGGGAGCTTCGACATCAACTCAGTCGCTTTCGCCCCGGCGCCGTCAAGAACCAGTGGCAACAGTTGGTCCCGGACTTGAGGATCGGCGAAGGAGCTGAGCCAGTCCTCCGTCTCCATCAAGTGACTGTCGGCGTCGAAAATGGCTGTGGTCACCAGGCCCCCCTCCGTTGACACTTGAAGCTCTGGTCAGCGTAGACCTGCTATGGCTGCCGTGCCTCCGGGCAGGTTGAAACGGGTCCTTCCCGGCGCCCGCTGGCTAGTCCCGCTCAACCCTCCGCAGCCCGCGCTCCGGCGTCCATGATTCAACGACGAGCTGGTTGGCCTCGGCGTTCAGCCCGGTGATGACGACCTCATTGATGTCGGCAATGAACATGTCGCCATCCGGTTCGTCGTTGCCCTCGTCGGTGCCCACTGAGCCGACCCGGATGGCTCGTCCGGCGATCTTCGCCTCGCCCGGCCAGTCCTTCTCTTTGCCCTCTTCGGGGTGGAAGGTGGGTCCGTGGAGTGCGAAGCGGGGATCCCGCTCGAGGTCGGCCCCCTTGCGGGCGCCGGACATCGAACCGAAGCGGAGGTCGGTGTCGGTGAACTCGCACTCGATTCCGGAGATCCGGGGCGACCCATCGGTGCGAAGCGTTGCGATGGTCTTGTGACGACCCGCATCCATCAGAACCCGAACCCGCTGAGCGAGGTCGGGTTCTGACTCCTCAATCTCTTTCCATGACGGCACGGTCGAAAGCCTATTCGAGGGCCCCCGGGTCAGTCGGCGCCGACCACCGTGAAGCTCTGGCTGACGAAGACATGGTGGGGCCAGTTGACGCCGATATTGTGGACCTCGTATTCGCCGTTGCTCAACTGCACCACCCGGTCGACCACGCCTCCCGGATAGGCGGCCAGTGCCGCCTCGGTCGCCTGGTTGGCGGTCGTGCCGCTGACGATCGTCCCCGACCCCTCGGTGTAGTTGGCCGGGATCTGACCAACTGTCTTCGCGGTGCTCGGGGCGCCCTGCTGGAAGGGGACCACTGCGGCTGACGAGGAGGTACCCGAGCCGCTGGCCGGTTGCACAGTGACCTGGGTGGCAGCGATGGTCGTGCTGTTGACCGTCCCGAGGACCAGGACCGGTTCGCCGGTGGTGATGGCACTCGCGGTGGTCGAGCTGGTTCCGTTCAGGTAGGTGGTGGAGGACGCCTCATTGACGGTGACCTTCTGACCGGCTGCCGTCGACAGGGTGAAGCTCGACGTGGACACGCTGCTGACGGTGCCGACCGCTCCCCCGGCCGCCGGTCCGGAACGAGCGTTGGACCCTCCGCCACCGCCGGATCCCATCGGGCCACGAGGACCGCCGGGGGCAGCGGCGCCGGCCGCCGCCGAGGTACTGGTCGAGGCGACGCTCCCGGTGGTGGCCGAGGAGGAGGTGGTGAGACTGACGGTCAGTCCGATCACCACGCCGATCATGGCCAGGGCCGAGATCCATCCGATTCGCTGGTTTCGTCGGATGGAGAACCATCGCCGTACCTTTGAGCGGGGAGGGGGTTCGGCCGCCGCCATCGAGGCTGGCCCGTCCGGCGAAGAGACGGGCGGGACCGGCGGGGGAGGCGGCGCGGCGCTGGCGCTCGAGTCGGGCCCGGCGGGAGGGTTCTCGGGGGACGGAATTGGTTCTTGATCGTTCATGACGGTGCTCCTCTTACGTGTTCCAGTTACGCAGAGACTGCCGTCCGTTCATGTGAGGTTGCTGTGGGCCGGCTGTGGCGGAAATAGGAATGTCCAAACCGCCCAGCCCACCTGGGACGTGGGGTGAACTCGCGTCCGTCCGCCGGCATCCGCCGTCGGGGTGGAGCCGCCTCCCGTTGCCGCTCACCCCCTCGATCGGCGCACCAGGCGACTCAACCGGGCCACCAACACTTCCAGCACCAGGTCCCCGGGTAGGGCGGTGGCCCCCCGGAGATCGATGTCGGCTTCCGCCAGCAACTGCATCGCCCGGGCGATGCCGGGTGTCCCCAGCCGCCGACTCTGGGCCAAGGCCTTCTTGGCCATGAACGGACTGGAGAGCCCGAGGGCGGGGGCGGCCTCCTCCGGCGAGGTGATGCCGGAGCCGTCCAGCCGCAACATCGCCCGGAAATGGCGGTGGAGGGTGGCCATCACCACCAGCGGGTGGGACCCGGAGGCCCCGAGCATCCGGTGGAGCACCCCGATCGCCTTGCCGGTGTCCCCGGCATCGAGGGCGTCGGTGAGGTCCCAGGGCATCACCGAGCCGGCTTCCCCCAGGAACGGCACCAGGTCGTCGACCGACACCGCCGCCCCCTGGCCGTAGGCGGAGGCCAGTGAGGCCAGTAACCCGGACAGGCGACCCATGTCGGTGCCGAGATGGTCGGCCAACCGGGCGGTGGCCTGCCCGTCCAACTTGACCGGGGCGTCCTTCAGGTGGGCGTCCAGCCACTGGCTCCGGGCCCGACCCCGCCCGACCACGGTGTCCACCACCTCGCCCACCACCGCCACCTGTTTGGTCAACGTGGTGGGGATGGTCCCGCCGCCACCCATCAACACCAGCGCGGTGGTCGGCAGCGGGTCGTCCAGGTAGGTCACCAGCCGCTTGCCGTCGGCCGCCGACAGCTGCCCGGCGTCCCGGAGGACGACCACCCGGCGCTCCACCAGGAACGGCGGGGTGGTGCAGGCATCGATGAGGGCGCCGATGTCCAGGTCGTCGGCCGCCGGGCCGCCGAACTCCTCGACCATCAGGGTGGGATCGCCGCCGTCGAGCAGGCTCTCCACCAGCCGGTGGGCTTCCTGGGCCACCAGCGAGGGGTCGTCCCCCTTCACCAGGTAGACGGGGCGGACCTCGGTGGCGGTGGTGGCGCTCACCGGACCGGTCCGCCGATCTCGAGGATGGCGGCCAACGCGTCACAGGCCTGGCGATGCCCGGCCACGTCGTGGACCCGGACGATGCGGCACCCGAGGGTCACCCCGAGGGCGGTGGCGGCCAACGACGCCGCCCCCCGATCCCCGATCTCCAGCCCCAGGGTCACCCCGAGGAACGTCTTGTTGGAGGCGGAGAGCAGCAGCGGAAAGCCGAGGGAGGCCAGCTGGTCCGAAGCCCGCAGCAGGCTCAGCGACTGGGCGGCGGTCTTCCCGAGGTCGAGGCCGGCATCCAGGATGATCCGGTCCGGGGCCAGCCCGCTCTCCCGCGCCCGGTCGGCCCGCTCCAGGAGGAAGGCTCGCACCGTCTCGACCACGTCGTCGTAGACCGGGTCCGGATCGCGCACCCGGGGCGCCAACCGGATGTGGGTGGCCACCACCGTGGCCCCGGCGCCGGCCGCCACCGTCAGGTAATCGGGGTCGGCGAACCCGCTGATGTCGTTGCCGACCACCGCCCCCGCCGCGTAGGCCTCCTTGGCCACCGACGCCCTCCAGGTGTCGACCGACAGGGGGATGTCGAACCGGGTGTAGATCGCCTGGATGGCAGGAATCACCCGGTCGAGTTCCTCGGCTTCGGTGACTTCGGGCCCGGGTCCCGCCTTCACCCCGCCGATGTCCAGCAGGTCGGCGCCGTCGGCTACCAGCTGCTCCGCCCTCCCGACCAGATCATCGAGGGCGAAGGTGGCGCCCTGGTCGAAGAACGAGTCGGGGGTGCGGTTGAGGATGCCCATCACCAGTGTCCGGCTGGTGAGGTCGAATTGCTGATCCCCCAACGACAGGGTGGTGACGGGCACGTCCGTGACGCTACCTTCCGCCGATCGGCCCACCCGCCTCAGAACAGCCGGGCGGCCAGCGCCTTGCGATAGCTCGAGGTCCGGGGGTCGTCGGGGCCGAGGGTCTCCAGCAGGTCGACGAACTCCTGGCGGGCGTCAGGGTCCTCCTTCACCCGGTCAAGGAGCCCGGAGAGGAGGTCGTCCACCCCCACCTCCGACACGTCGACCTGGCGGGAGGCCAGCCGGGCGGCGGCCAGCAACCGGCGGATCTCCGGGGTCTCGGGGATCCGGCCGAGGATGGCGATGGCCTCGTCGGTGTCGCCCTTGTCGATGAGCAGGGCGGCCAGATTGGTGATGGCGCCGGGGTGATCGGGCTGGAGCTCGAGGGCCTGGCGCAGCAGATCCTCGGAACCGGCCTCCACCCCCTCTGCCACCAGCAGGTCGACTTCGGACGGCGCTGCCAGCAGCCGGGCGACGAACTCGCCCACTGCCGCCTCCGGCTGGGCCCCGATGAAGTTGTCCACCACCGCCCGGTCCTTGATGGCGAACACCGCGGGGATCGACTGGACCTGGAAGCTGGCCGAGATCGACGGGTTCTCGTCCACATTGACCTTGGCCAGGGCGACCGCCCCGCCGCTGGCGTCCACCACCTTCTCGATGATCGGGCCCAGCGTCTTGCAGGGCTCGCACCAGGGAGCCCAGAGGTCCACCACCACGGGGACCTCGGCGGAGCGAACCAGGACCTCCTGCTCGAACGTGGCATCGGTGACATCGATCATGGCCACGACCATACCGGGAGGCGCCCAAATCGAGGCCCGTCCGTCCTGGCAGGTAGCGTCTGGCCATGAGTGGAGCACCACCGGACCCGGTCAATACGGACGTCGTGGAGGGAATCGACGTCCCGGCGGTGTCGGACTGGATCGCCGCCACCGTCCCCGACGCCGTCCCGCCGTTCTCCTTCCAACTCATCGCCGGCGGACGGTCCAACCTGACCTACCGGGTCGTCGACGCCGCCGCCCGCTCCATCGCCCTCCGACGTCCGCCGGTGAGCCACGTGTTGCCCACCGCCCATGACATGAAGCGGGAGCACACCGTCATCAGCGCCCTCGGTTCGACCGACGTCCCCGTCCCCCGCACCCTCGGCCTCTGTCTCGACGACACCGTCAACGGCGCCCCCTTCTATCTGATGTCCTTCGTCGAGGGCCACATCCTCCGGGACGAGGCGGCCGCCGCCGAGATCAGCGAAGCCACCCGGGCCCGGGCCAGCCTCTCCCTGATCGACACCCTGGCCAAGCTCCACACTGTCGACGTCGACGCCGTCGGGCTCGGTGAGTTCGGGCGGCGGGAGGGATACATCGCCCGCCAGCTCAAGCGGTGGCACGGCCAGTTCACCCAGTCGACGGTGGACGGGGTGGGTGGGCCCGAGGTGGTCGACCGGGTGCACGAGCTGCTGGCCAAGCAGATCCCCGACCAGCAGGCCATCGCCATCGTCCACGGGGACTACCGGCTGGACAACACCGTCCTCGATGACGACGGGAACGTGCTGGCCATCCTCGACTGGGAGATCTGCACCCTCGGTGACCCGTTGGCCGACCTCGGGCTGCTGCTGGTCTACTGGGCCGAGGCCGGGGACACCGAGGTCGCCCTGGCCGGGGTGGCACCGACCACCATGCCGGGATTCGCCACCCGGGACGAGCTGCAGGATCGGTACGCCACCGCCTCCGGCCTGGATGTTTCCGGGATCGCCTACTACAAGGCATTCGGTCTTTGGAAGCTCGCCTGTATTCTGCAAGGGGTGTATGTCCGCTATGCAGGCGGCGCAGCGGCCGGAGACCGGTCGGGCGTCGACCAGTTCGCAGCCAGCGTCGGCAAGCTGGGCGAGCGGGCACTCCGCGAAGTGGAGTCTCTATGAGCGACCAAAACAAATCTGATCTGTACACCATCGATCCGGGCTGGGGTGACCCGCCCGGGGAGCGGGTGGACCGTCCGGTGCTGGTCATCGCCCTCGACGGATGGGTGGATGCCGGGCTCGGGTCGTCGGCGGCCATCACCGAGATGCTGACCGCCTCCCCCACCATGCGGGTGGCCTCCTTCGACACCGAGGCCCTCATCGACCAGCGGGCCCGCCGGCCCATCGCCCGCATCGTGGACGGCATCACCACCGAGCTCAGCTGGCCATCCATCCGGGTCCTGGCCGGCAAGGACCGGGTCGGGGCCGACATCCTCTATCTCACCGGACCGGAGCCCGACTTCGGCTGGCAGTCGTTCATCGACGCGGTGGTCGATCTGGTCGAGCGGATGGGGGTCCGGACGGTGGTCGGCCTGGGGGCGTTCCCGGCCCCCACCCCCCACACCCGGCCGGTCCGATTGGCGTCTACCGTGCCGCCCCAATCGGCGGAGCTGGCCGGTCGGGTCGGCTTCGTCCAGGGCACCCTCGAAGTCCCGGCCGGCGTCCAGGCCGCCCTCGAAGTGGCCCTCGGCAACGCCGGGGTGCCCACCATCGGGCTGTGGGCGCGGGTCCCTCACTACGTCTCAGCCATGCCGTTCCCCGAAGCCAGCGCCGCGCTGATCGAGGGCATGTGCGCCATCACCGGCATCGTCTTCGACACTTCCGCGCTGCGGGCCGCCGGCGAGGCCTCCCGCCACCAGGTGGACGAGCTCATCTCCGGCAACACCGAGCACACCGCCATGGTCCAACGCCTCGAGTCGTCGATCGACTCGGAGGAGGGGGACCCCTTCGGGTTGACGGAGGACGTGCCCAGCGGTGACGAGATCGCCGCCGAACTCGAGCAGTTCCTCAGAGGCGAAGGGTCGTAACCCGGCTCGGGTGGCCCGCCGATGTCGGCGGGGCCACCCAGGCCGCCGTGGACGACGGGTTGTTGTTGTGATTGTGGACCAGGTGCTCGGCATAGATCGACAGCGCTACGAACAGTGCGATCACCACCACCAACACGATGATGAGCTTGGTCCACCGGCTCCGTTGGCTCTTGGCCGCACTTCGAGCCAACGCCCGGGTGGTCCCGGGGGTGCCGGGTAGTCCATCCGACAGCTCGGAGGCCGCCGAGCTCCCGAACAACGAGGGCCGGGCCGGCTTCGACGCCGGCTTCGACCCGGAGGCCGATGCCCCGAAGATCGGGAGCTCGGTGACGATCCTCTTCAACTCGTCGATGGTCGGTGCCTCGGCCAGATCGCTGAGCCGGGTCTCGTAGTCGTAGGGGCTGAGCAGGCCGCGCTCCATGGCGCTGTCGAGGAGGCGACCGTACTGCTGACGATCCTCATCGGTGACCGCCGGTGGGTGATCCGCCGGCGTCACCGGCGCCGGGTCGCCGAGCTCGGGGATGGGGAGCGGAGCCGCGCCCTGGCCGGGATTGACCCCGTCTCTCGTGTTGTCGACCACCCGAGGATTGTCGGTCATCGCGGGGGCCGGCGCAACCACTACCGTGTCCTCCCATGGAAATCGACGGAGGCATCGGCTTCGATCCGAGCGGGGTCATCGAGGCGGCCAAGCAGGCCGAGCGGGTCGGCTATGACGGGTTCTGGGCACCGGAGACCAACCACGATCCGTTCCTCCCGCTGGTGTTGGCGGCCGAGCACACCGAGCGCATCCAGCTGGGGACGGGCATCGCCGTCGCCTTCGCCCGGAACCCGATGAACCTGGCGGTGTTGGCCAACGATCTCCAGACCCTGTCGGAGGGTCGGTTCATCCTGGGGCTGGGTTCGCAGATCAAGCCCCACATCGAGAAGCGGTTCTCGATGCCGTGGTCGCACCCGGCCCCGCGGATGCGGGAGTTGATCCTGGCCATGCGGGCGATCTGGGCCAGCTGGTCGGACGGGAGCCGACTCGCCTTCCGCGGGGAGTTCTACCGGCACACCCTGATGACCCCGATGTTCGATCCCGGCCCGAATCCCTACGGCAGTCCCAAAGTCTTCCTGGCCGCGGTCGGCGAGGTGATGACCGAGGTGGCCGGGGAGGTGGCCGACGGACTCCTGGCCCATGGCTTCACCACCGAGCGGTACCTCCGGGAGGTCTCCATTCCCGCCTTCGAACGGGGGCTGGCCCGGGGCGGGAAGTCCCGGTCCGATGTCCAGATCTCCTACCCGGGGATGGTGGTGACCGGGACCTCGGAGGAATCCTTCGTCACCGCCGCCGCCGCGGTCAAAAAGCAGCTCGCCTTCTACGGCTCCACCCCCGCCTACCGGCCGGTCCTCGAGCTCCACGGCTGGGGCGACCTCCAGCCCGAGTTGAACACCCTGTCGAAGCGGGGGGAGTGGGTGAAGATGGCCGACCTCATCGATGACGACATCCTCAACACCTTCGCGGTGGTCGGCGAGCTCGATGAGCTCCCCGGCAAGATCCTGGCCCGCTTCGGGAGCGTGGTGGACCGGTTCAGCTTCTATGCCCCCTACGGCGTCGACCCCGACCGCTGGGCCGAAGTGCTGGCCGCCTTCAAGGCGTAGCGCCGGGGGACGAGGTCAGGGAACCACGTTGACCAGCCGGGGCGGGCGACTGATCACCCGGCGGGGCTCGGCACCGTCCAACACCTCGACGACCTTGGGCGAGGCCAACGCCAGCTGGGCGGCATCGTCCTCACCGATGGCGGGATCCACTTCGATGCGGTCACGGACCTTGCCGTTGACTTGGACGACCAGGGTGACCGTCTCTTCCACCGCCAGGGCCGGATCCGACTCCGGCCAGGAGCGCAGGTGGATGTGATCCCCGTGCCGACACTCCCAGGCCTCGGCGGCGAGGTGGGGGGTCATCGGGGCCAGCAACAACAACAAGGTGTCGACGGCTTCGCCCACCACCTCGGCGTGCCCGTCCCCCCGGGCATAGGGCTGCACCAGGTTGACGAACTCCATGCAGGCGGCCACCGAGGTGTTGTACGACCAGCGTTCGTAGTCCCGGCTGACCCGGTCGATCAACCGGTGGGTCGCCCGCCGGATGCTCAGGTCCTCGGGGGTCAGATCGCCGCCTCGCGGTGCGGGGCCCCCGTCCTCCCGAGGCACCGCCAGCCGCCACACCCGGTCGAGGTAGCGGGCACAACCTTCGATGACGCTGTCGGTCTGGGCGGTCCAGTCCATGTCGTCAGCCGGAGGCCCGACGAACAGATGGAACAGGCGGAGGGCGTCGGCCCCCACCGAGTTGAAATAGGTGGAGGGGGAGACCAAGTTCCCCCGGGATTTGGACATCTTCTTGCCGTCCATCCGGATCATGCCCTGGGTGAACAGCTGGCCGAAGGGCTCCCGCAGCTCGCCGGGGGACAGGCCGAGGTCGGCCAACGCCTTGGTGTAGAAGCGGGCGTAGAGCAGGTGGAGGATGGCGTGCTCGATCCCCCCGATGTACTGGCGGACCGGCATCCAGTGACGGGCGATCTCCGGGTCGAAGGGCGCCTCGGTGTTCCAGGGGTCGGTGAACCTCAGGAAGTACCAGGACGAGTCCACGAAGGTGTCCATAGTGTCGGTCTCCCGGACGGCCGGACCTCCGCAGATCGGGCAGGTGGTCTCCAGGAACTCCAGGTTGTTGCCCAGTGGGGACTCCCCGGTGGGGAGGAACTCGACATCGTCGGGGGCCAGCACCGGGAGCTGGGCTTCGGGCACCGGGACGATCCCGTGCTCCGGGCAGTAGACGATCGGGATCGGGCAACCCCAAAAGCGTTGCCGGGACACCAGCCAGTCCCGCAGCCGGAAGTTGACCTTGGCTCGCCCGATCCCCCGGGCCTCCAGCCACTCGGTGGCCTGCGCCTTGGCCGTCGGGATATCCAGCCCGTTCAGCCACTCACTGTTGATCTTCTCCCCCGGACCGGTATACGCCCCCCCGGGTCCGCCATCGGGTCCCCCGCGCTCGTCCCAGCCCTCCGGAGGCTGGACGGTGCGGACGAAGGGAAGCCTGTAGGCCTGGGCGAAGTCCCAGTCCCTCTCGTCCTCAGCCGGGACCGCCATGATGGCGCCGGTGCCGTAGCCCATCAGCACGTAGTCGGCCACGTAGACGGGCACCGGTTGCCCGGTAAACGGGTTGATCACCGAGGAGCCGGTGAACGCCCCCCGTTTGGCCAGGCCGGCCGCGCCGCTCTCGGACATCCGCTCGACGTCGGAGCTGGCTGCGGCCAAGGAGCGGACCTCGTCAACCGCCTCCCGCTGGTCGGCGGTGGTCAGTTCGTCGACGATCGGGTGTTCGGGGGCGACCACCGCATAGGTCATCCCGAAGGAGGTGTCCGGTCGGGTGGTGTAGACGGTGAGGGCCAACGCCGCTCGGCCGTCGGATCCGTCCCGTCCCTCGACAACGAGGTCGAACTCGGCGCCTTCCGACCGCCCGATCCAGTTGCGCTGCATGGTCTTGACCCGCTCCGGCCAGTCGAGATCGTCGAGGCCGGCCAGCAACTCGTCGGCGTACTGGGTGATCCGGAAGAACCACTGCTCCAGGTCACGCTTGATGACCAGGTCGCCGGATCGCTCGCAGGTGCCGTCGGCCAGCACCTGCTCATTGGCCAACACCGTCTGGCAACCCGGGCACCAGTTGACCGGAGCCTTGTGCCGGTAGGCCAGGTCGTTGGCCAGGAACCGCTGGAAGATCACTTGATTCCACTTGATGTACTCCGGGTCGTGACTGCGGATCTCCCGCCGCCAGTCGTAGACGGCACCCAGAGAGACGATCGACTCTTTCAGTTCGGCGATCCGGGCTTCGGTGAAAATCCGGGGATGGGTGCCCGTCTTGATGGCGGCGTTCTCCGCCGGCAGCCCGAAGGAGTCGAAGCCGAAGGGAGACAGGACGGCGTTGCCGAGCATGGTGCGATGTCGAACCAGGAGATCCCCGAAGGTGTAGTTCCGCACGTGGCCCATATGGGCAGGCCCGGACGGGTAGGGGTACATGGTCAGCACGTACCAGGGGGGCCGGGGGTCGTCGTTGTCCACCTGATAGGTGCCCTCATCCGCCCAGCGGCGCTGCCATTTCTTCTCGATGTCGATGACGTCGTAAGCCCGTGCCATTGCCGATGATCGTACCGGGAGCCAAACCGGGGCCGGTAAGAACGGCCCAGGTGGCGCTGCCGAACCGCCGACGCCCGGGCCGCTCGTCGACATCGAGTGGCCGTACCCGAGCCCGTTCGAGCCATTGCCCGTCCCCCGCCCGGCTCGGGGCAGCCTCTGGCGGAGGGCTGATAATGTGACACGACTTCGGGGGCGTAGCTCAGCTGGTAGAGCGCCTGACTGGCAGTCAGGAGGTTCGAGGGTTCGAGTCCCTTCGCCTCCACCCGAAAAAGCAGGTGAGGGCCGGTGCTCGGAAACGGGTACCGGCCCTTGTGCTGCCATCCAACGCTCCCGGACCGCGCCTCCGAAGCGACCCACCCCGGTCGGATGCGACGGTGCCGGTACGGTAACGGCCATGGATTGGTCATGGTGGGCACGCAATCTCGAAGTGGCGCTGGGTCCCGAAGGCGACTTCCCTTCCTTCTTCGCGCCGGGTGCCCTCTTCAGCGATCCGGTGAACGCCCCGACCGCCGACATCGCCTCCATCGAGGGGATGACCAAGGCATCCTTCCCCGACTGGCAACAACGGATCCTGTCCGTCCAGGGGGACGATGTCAGCGGCTCCTTCGAGTGGATCGGACGGGGAACGCTGGGCGGGACGATTCCGATCGAGATCCACGGCTGCACGGTCGTCGACATCGACAGTGGTGGTCTGGTGACTCGCTGGCGCGACTACTTCGATCTCAAGGAGATCGAAACCCAGGTGGCCAATTCGGCACCCACCCCGGGCTGAACGCACTCCCCCGCCGTAGCCATGAGCCACCGACGCGGGATGGGGCCCGAGATCGCCGCTGGTCGAGATGCCATCAACGTCTCGGGGGCTGACCTGTCAAACTGCGGGCAACGACAAGAGCCGCCACCGCACTGTCGTCCTGAGCAGACCCATCAACTCCGCCACCACCTAGCTCAAGGGAGATCCAGCCATGGCTTTCGGCAAACGTGACAGCAACGATGGACAGGCGGACACTGCCTCGGAAGCGCCCACCACGATCTCGGGAAACTCGGCGATGCCGCAGGCCGCCGCCGCCCGCATCCAACGACTCGAGATCCTCGAAGAGCAGGACCAGAACGCCTTCACTTCCGATCTGTCGGTGAACGAGTACGTGCTCCTGCACAAGATGGGCTTCGACCCGCTCGGGTACGTCTTGGGGACGTCGATCTACCACGTCGGACTCCAGTACGGGAACTGGAAACAGTCCATGGAGCTCGACATGCTTACCGCCGCGATGTACAACGCCCGGGAGTTGGCCCTCGATCGCATGCGCACCGAGGCCCACGCCTTGAAAGCCGATGGGATCGTCGGAGTACGGCTGGAGATCCAATCCCACGCCTGGGGAGCCAGCGAGCTGGAATTCGTGGCCCAAGGCACCGCGGTACGGGCCAAAGAGCCCAACGAGCGCTACAAGCTGGCCGACGGCGGGCCGTTCACCTCCGACCTTTCGGGCCAGGATTTCTACACCCTGGTGAAGGCCGGTCACTTTCCGCGCGCCTTCGTGTTCGGGACCTGCGTCTACCACGTAGCCCATCAGAGCGTCCGGAACGCGATGAAGATGGCTGGGAAGAACATGGAGGTTCCTCTCTTCACCGAAGCGGTGTACACCGCCCGGGAACTGGCGATGACCCGGATGGAGGACGAGAGCGCAAACGCCGGCGCAGACGGGGTGGTCGGGGTCCGGTCGGCGATCTACAACCACGTCTGGGGAGAGCACGCCACCGAGTTTCTGGCCGTCGGAACGGCGGTCACCACCTCGGAGGAGAGCGGGATCGCCGAGCCGACCATGACATTGTCCCTCGGTTAGGCAATCGCAACGGCTCCCTCCGGCCCCGCCGTGCGACTTACGATGGGCGGAGCATGGACCCACTGATCACCGAGATCTCCGACGGCGACACGACATGGCGCTTCGACCGTTCGTTCCTCACCTCCAACTGGACCTGCATCTGGGGACGGGGCTGCCTGGGCATCCTTCCCGAACCGGCGGCCGAGCTCGGTCAAGGCTGCTGCTCGCTCGGGGCCGGGATCGATGGCCTGGACGAGGCCCGTCGCATCAGCGCGCTGGCGGCGACGTTGGACCCGTCCCGGTTCGAGTACCACGCCGCCGCGCAGGAGGGGGGTGTCTTCGGCGACTTCGACCGGGCCAACACCCGGGTGATCGACGGGGCCTGCATTTTCCTCAACCGGCCCGGGTTCGAAGGCGGGGCCGGCTGCGCGCTGCACCTGGGCGCCCTCGATTCAGGCGAATCGCCCATCGACTTCAAGCCGTCGGTCTGCTGGCAGCTCCCGATCAAGGTGGATTGGGAAACCGTTGACGACGGGACCGAGGTGGCCACGGTGCGGGGGTGGACGCGGGCCGACTGGGGACCCGAAGGCGACACCATGGCGTGGTGCTGCACCGAGGGTGACCGGGCCTACGTCGGCGATCGACCGGTGGTCGAATCGATGGCCGAGGAGCTGGACGCCATCGTCGGTACCGAGGTGTATGTGGAGCTTCGCCGGCGGCTCGATGGCTGAGTCAGGGAGGTTGCAATCGTGCTCCTGACCCTTGGCTACGACATGCGGGCTCCGGACTTTGGCACTCCGGCCAGCCGGCTGTATTCCACCGCGTTGGAGCAGTGCGAGTGGGCGGACCGAGCGGGCTTCGCCGCCTTGACCTTCATGGAGCACCACGCCTCCACCGACGGCTACTTGCCGTCACCCATCGTGATGGCGGCGGCGGCCGCGGCACGCACCCGACGGGTCTTCATCAACATTGCGCTGATGATCCTTCCCCTCTACGAACCACTGCGGGCGGCCGAGGACCTGGCCGTATTGGACCTGGTGGCCCAAGGCCGGCTCTACCTCATCGTCGGCGGCGGCTACCGGGAGGAGGAGTACGAGCAGTTCGGCCTCTCCATCGCCGACCGGCCCGCCCTCATGGAGCACGCGGTGGAGACCCTCAAGCGGGCGTGGACCGGAGAGCCGTTCGACTACCAGGGTCGCCAGGTCCGGATCCTCCCCCGCCCCTACACCCCCGGGGGTCCACCGATCATTCTCGGCGGCACCTCCAACGCCGCCGCCCGACGGGCGGCGAGAATCGCCGATGGCTTCCTGCCGTCGGCGCCCCGGTTCTTCGAGGCCTACCGCCAGGAGCTCGCCCGACTCGGCCGGCCGGTACCGTCGGCGGCGGCAGCGCCGGCTCTGGAGGCGATGTTCATCCACGTCAGCAACGATCCAGAGCGCGACTGGGCACGGATCGCCCCGCACGCCCTGCACGAAATGAACGAGTACGGCGCCTGGGCGAAGGGCAATCCGGACTACCCCTACCGAAGCGTCCGGGATATCGACGACCTGCGGGCAACCAACAAATATCTGGTGCTCACCCCCGATGAGTGCATCGCCCACGCCCGCGCCAACGGGGGCCTGTTCCTGAAGCCCTTGATGGGAGGGCTCGATCCCGACCTTTCGTGGGAGAGCCTCACCCTGCTCGAGGCGAAGGTACTCCCTGAGCTCGGAGTACCTCCGACCCAGACCGGCTGAGCCGGACGCCTATCGGCAGGCACCCCTATCGCCCCGCCACCGCCTCGAGACCCCTCGGGTCACCGTCCTCATCGGCGATGACCCGGATGGATCCGAACTGGGCGGCCTCGAGCACCGGGATGAGGATCCCGGGCTGATCGCCTCCAATCTCCAAGAGGAGAGACCCGCCGGGGCGGAGCCACTGTCGGGCCTCCGCCACTGCCCGGCGGACCACGGCGAGACCGTCGACACCCCCGTCGAGGGCGCCGGTCGGCTCGAAGTCCCGTACATCCCGGGGCAGGTACTCGATCTCACCGGTCGGCACATAGGGAAGCACCGACACGATGACATCAACGGATCCCCTCCATGATGTCGGCACCCCCTCGAACAAGTCGCCTTCGACCACCGAGACCCCATTGGTCCGGGCACACTCGGCCGCCTTCGGGTCGCGTTCGGTACCCAGGACCGAAGCCTCCGGACGGCGGGCGAGCAGCACACAGGCGATGGCGCCGCTTCCGGTCCCGATATCGATTGCCCGTCCCTTGTCGGGAAGCAGCTCGACCGCTCGCTCCGCCAATGGCTGGCTCTGCCACCGGGGGACGTAGACGCCGGAGGCGACGCCCACCGAACAACCGCAGAACATCGTCGTCCCGGTGATCCAAGCCAATGGCTCACCGGTCGATCGGCGATCAACCAGCGCGGCCAACCTCTGGTCGTCACCCCGAGCCGCGGCTGCCAGCTCTGCCGCCTCCTCCTCGGCCGCAACGCACCCGGCGGCGGCCAGCCGTTTGGTGGCGTCCGATAGTGCTGGTCTCGACGGTCCCGACATCGAACGATTGAACCACGGATAACCAGCGTGACGACGCCTCGCGACGTCGGGCCACGCAGTGGGCAACTGATCACCGCATACTGCCAGCGCGACAAAACCACATAGGTGAGATTCAACTGTCGCAGTCACTGAGGCTTATGTCGTTCTAAAGGAATCGATCAGAGACGTCGATGATGTCTATGTAATTGCGACACAGCGGCCGGCATAAAGCCACCGGAATCCGCGCGCCGGAGTCGAGGAAAACGGCGAGGGTGCTGAGCAATGTCTCGCGGGTTCCGGGTTGATGGCCGGCATCGGACGGCAGTGGGCCTTCCGTTTGCGCGCTCGATGACAACGGGAGAGTAGGGATGGGCCGACTGAAGAATCCGATTGCCCTGATTTTGATTCTGGCCCTCTGCGCCGTTGGGATCGTCTCCTCCGATGGCGCGCTTTCCCACGGAGCCGAGGCTGGCGCCACCACCCCTCCATCGTGTGGAGGACAGCAAACCCTGGCGGCCGACGGCACCACCTGGACGTGCAGCTTCGACACCGAGTTCACCGGCACCTCGCTGGATCCCAGCCAGTGGACGCCGATCACGACGGCCACCAGCGGCTATACCTCCGGACTGGTGGCCTGCTTCGTGAACTCACCCAACAACATCTCCGTCGGCAACGGCTACCTGAACCTGACCGCCCGCAAAGAAGCCGCCCCGTTCACCTGCCAGGATCCCTACGGCAACTTCACCACTCAGTACACCAGTGGGACGGTCAGCACCTACGGGCTGTTCTCCCAGACCGACGGTCGGTTCGAGGTGAAGGCGAAACTCCCAGCCGCCACCGTGGCCGGCCTGCAGTCCTCCCTCTGGCTCTACCCTCAGAACGCACTTCTCTATGGAGCGTGGCCGCTGTCGGGGGAGATCGACATCGCCGAGACCTACAGCCAGTATCCGAACTTGGCCATCCCCTATATCCACTACAACTACGGGCCGGCAACCGCCGATACCGCCACCAATACGAACATCGTCACCAATAACAATTGCGTGATCGATCCCACCCAGTTCAACGATTATGTCGTCGAATGGACCCCGACCAGTATCTCCATGATCTACAACGGACAGACCTGTTTGGTCGACCACTGGGTCCCACTGTCTCCCCAATCCGGCTCCCAACCCTTCGACCAACCCTTCTTCATCAACCTGACCCAGGCTCTCGGCCTCGCCTCCAACAACTTCAACCCGGCGACCACCCCACTGCCGGCCACCAGTGAGATCCAATATGTCCGGGCCTGGACCATGGGCGGGGCTGCTCCGACGACAACCACCACGACGACAACCACCACGACGACGACGACCACGACCCAGCCCCCGCCGGTGAGCACCACTACCACCACCACGCCGCCCACCACCACCACCACGCCAGTGGCTCCACCCACCACCACCACCCCCACGACGACTACCCAGCCGCCGAGCACGCCGGTCACCCCGGCCAAGCCCCCCCGAGTGATCTGTGCCGTCGCCGCTCAGCACGTGGCCGGACAAACCACCGCCATTGCTCCGACCCGAGCGTCCAACGGCTGTCCCGGGTACTGGGTGGTGAATGCCGCCGGCAGCGTCTCCGCCTTCGGCAACGCCCCGAACTACGGCGGTCTCAACGGCAGCGTGGCGTCTCCGGTGATCGACATCATCGCCACTCCGGACGGGAAGGGG
>DATATM010000023.1:0-20934 GCA_036268775.1 Acidimicrobiales bacterium
CGCGCCCGAGGGCGGTGGGGGTCGTTCCGTCGATGGGATCGACGGCGATGTCGGCCTTGGGGGGCGTTCCATCACCGATCCGCTCCCCGTTGTAGAGCATGGGGGCGTTGTCCTTCTCGCCCTCGCCGATGACCACCACCCCGTCCATGGCGATGCTTGAGAGCACGATCCGCATGGCGGTGACGGCGGCGCCGTCCGCCCCTTCCTTGTCGCCTCGCCCCATCCAGCGACTGGCGGCCATGGCCGCCGCTTCGGTGACCCGCACCAGCTCCATGGCCAGGTTGCGGTCGGGGGCCTGCGAGGAGGAAGTCACAGCCATGACGCTAGCTCCTGGCATCGGGACCGGCGGCCACCGCAAGGACACAAAGAGTGAGGTGGGGACCACGCCGGCGAGCAATCCTCGGCCCTACGGTGCCCACGCGCCATACTGGCCGGGTGGATAGCTTCTCGGTCACCGCCAACGGTCAATTGTCGGGGACGGTGAGGGCCGGCGGGGCCAAGAATTCGGTGTTGAAGCTGATGGCCGCCTGCCTGTTGGCCGAGGGACGCCACGTCCTCACCAACGTGCCCCGCATCTCCGACGTGGACACGATGGGCGAGGTGCTCTCCGCCATGGGGGCGACGGTGGAGCGGGGGGAGACCGCCGACGAACTGGTGGTGATCATCCCCGCGGACCTGGAGCCGGAGGCGCCCTACCACCTGGTGGAGAAGATGCGGGCCTCGGTGGTGGTGCTCGGTCCGCTATTGGCCCGGTGCGGCCGGGCCAAGGTGTCGATGCCCGGCGGCGACGATTTCGGGCTCCGACCCATCGACATGCACCTCCACGCCCTCGAGACCCTGGGGGCCACCTTCAACTCGGCCCATGGCTACATCGAGGGGACCGTCGAGTCAACGGTGGCGGGGGAGCCCCGCCTGGTCGGCACCACGGTGGTGCTGGAATACCCGAGTCACACCGGCACCGACAATGTGCTGATGGCGGCGGTGCTGGCCAAGGGGACCACCGTCATCGAGAACGCCGCTCGCGAGCCCGAGGTCATCGACCTGGCCACCTTCCTCAACGCCATGGGGGCCAACATCACCGGGGCGGGAACTTCCCGCATCGAAGTGGAGGGCGTCGAGCGGCTGCACCCGACCCGCCACGCGGTCATCCCCGACCGGTTGGTGGTGGCCACCTTCCTGGTGGCAGCCGGGCTGGCCGGGGGCGAGGTGGTGGTGGAGGACGGTCGTCCTGACCATATGGACATGTTGTTGCGGAAGCTCACCGCCACCGGCATCGAGATCACCCAGGAGCCAGAGGGCCTCCGGGCCGCCCGGGATCCGTCGGTGCGGCTGCACTCGGTGGACGTCGCCACCCTGCCGTATCCGGGGGTGGCCACCGACTACAAGCCGCTGCTGGTCACCTTGCTGACGGTGGCGGAAGGGGTGGGGATCGTCACCGAGAACCTCTTCTTCGGGCGGTTCCGTTACGTCGACGAGTTGAAGCGGATGGGGGCGGACATCCGCACCGAGGGCCATCACGCGGTGGTCCGGGGAGTCGACCACCTGTCCTGTGCCCAGGTCCGGGCCCTCGACGTCCGGGCCGGCGCCGCGCTGGTGCTGGCCGGCCTGGTCGCCGATGGGGAGACTCTGATCCGCGATGCCCATCACGTTGACCGCGGCTATGACGACTTGGCCGGCAAGCTGACCTCCCTCGGCGCCAAGGTCTCCCGAGTCTGACCTCGGCGGTTCCGCTATACGCTCTGCACCTCATGCCGTCCCCCGTCACGCCCTCCCCTGACCGTAAGGATCCGGCCACCCTGTTCGCGGCCGCCCAGGCCGGCGACCGGGTGGCTCTGGCCCGGCTGCTCTCCCTCATCGAGCGGGGAGGAGCGCCCTCCCGGGTGATCGCCGGCCTCGCCTACCAGACCCGGCTGGACAGTTACACGGTCGGCATCACCGGGGCCCCGGGGGCGGGGAAGTCGACCCTCACCGATCAGCTGATCGCCATCGCCCGGGGCCGCGGCCAGGTGGGGGTGCTGGCCATCGATCCATCCTCGCCGTTCTCCGGTGGCGCCATCCTCGGCGACCGAGTCCGGATGCAGAACCACGCTCTCGACGAATCGGTCTTCATCCGCTCGATGGCCACCCGCGGCCACCTCGGGGGATTGGCGGTGGCGGTGCCCGACGCGGTCCGGGTGCTGTCCGCCGCCGGTTTCTCGATGGTGTTCATCGAAACGGTGGGGGTCGGCCAGCAGGAGGTGTCGGTGGCGTCGGCGGCCGACACCACCATGGTGGTGGTGAACCCCGGGTGGGGGGATGCCATCCAGGCCAACAAGGCCGGGCTGATGGAGATCGCCGACCTCTTCGTGATCAACAAGGCCGATCGCCCCGGCGCCCGCGAGACCCGGCGCGATCTCGAGCAGATGCTCGACCTCACCGCCCTCGACGGTTGGCGGCCGCCCATCCTGGAGACGGTGGCGTCCACCGGCGACGGATGCCCGGAGCTGTGGGAGGCCATCGGCGCCCACCGGGCCGACCTGGAAGCCCGGGGCCTGCTGGAGGCACGGCGGCGTCAACGCCTCGAACGCGAGTTCCACCAGATCGTGGCCGCCCGGGTCGAGCAGCGGATCCACAGCCCGCGGTTCGCCACCCTCCTCGGCGAAGTGACCGACGCGCTGGCCGGCGGGAAGATCGACCCCTACGAAGCCGCCGATCGGATGCTGGCGGCCATCGCCGACGACGACAATCAGACTGATGACGGTGGCGGGGTCTGATGGGCACCGACCGCCGATCCGGGCGATGCCCGTCCGATAGCGTTTCGTCGTGACCATCAAGCCACCCCTGGAGACCGCCACGGCCACGCTCCCTGAACCGGCTTTGGTGCCCGCCCCCATCGGGGGGCCGTTGCTGCCCCCGGCCGAGGATCCCGGTTGGTTCCGCCGGGCGGTCTTCTACGAGGTGTTCATCCGCGGCTTCTTCGACGCCAACGACGACGGCACCGGTGACCTCCCGGGCCTGACCGCCAAGCTCGATTATCTCCAGTGGCTCGGCGTCGACTGCCTCTGGCTGCTGCCCTTCTACGACTCGCCGCTGCGGGACGGCGGCTACGACATCAGCGACTACTACTCGGTCCATCCCGACTACGGCACCGTCGAGGACCTCCAGAAACTCCTGAGCGAGGCCCACGCCCGAGGCATGCGGGTCATCGCCGACCTGGTCATCAACCACACCAGCGACCAGCATCCGTGGTTCCTGGAGTCCCGCCGGGACCGCACCAATCCCCGGGCGGACTGGTACGTCTGGAACGACGACGATCAACGGTGGCCGGAGGCCCGGGTGGTGTTCGTCGACGCCGAGCGCTCGAACTGGGCCTACGACCAGCTGCGGGAGCAGTACTACTGGCACCGCTTCTACGGACATCAGCCCGACCTCAACTACGCCAACCCGGAAGTCGCCGACGCCATGCTCGACGTGGTCCGGTTCTGGCTCGATCTCGGCCTCGACGGGTTCCGCCTCGACGCGGTGCCGTTCCTGTTCCAGGCGGACGGGACCTCGGGGGAGAACCTCCCCGAGACCCACGCCTTCATCCGCCGGGTGCGGGCCGAGCTCGACGCCAACTACCCGGGCCGGATCCTGCTGGCCGAAGCCAACGGATGGCCGGCCGATGTCGCCGACTACTTCGGCGACGGGGACGAGTGCCACCTCTGCTTCCACTTCCCCCTGATGCCCCGCCTGTTCATGGCGGTGCGCCGTGAGCAGCGCTATCCGATCACCGAGATCCTGGCCCAGACCCCCGACGCCCCGGCCGGCAGCCAATGGGCGATCTTCCTCCGCAACCACGACGAGCTGACCCTGGAGATGGTGTCGGAGGAGGACCGCGACTACCTGTTCTCCGAGTACGCCAAGGATCCCCGGATGAAGCGACACATGGGCATCGGACGCCGGCTGGCCCCCCTTCTCGATCGCGACCGCCGCCTGACCGAGCTGCTCTACTCGTTGCTGTTGACCCTTCCCGGCAGCCCGGTCCTCTACTACGGGGACGAGCTGCAGATGGGCGACAACCTGTATCTCGGCGACCGCGACTCGGTGCGTACGCCGATGCAATGGACCCCCGACCGGAACGGGGGATTCAGCCGGGCCGACTTCGCCCAGCTCTACCTGCCCCCGTTGATGGACCCGGTCTACGGTTTCGCCGCCGTCAACGTCGAAGCCCAGCAACGGAACCCGAGTTCGTTCCTGCACTGGCTCCGGCGGATGCTGGCGGTCCGCCGCCAGTTCTCCTTGTTCGGCACCGGGTCGTTCGAGGCCCTGCCCTGTGCCAACCCGTCGGTGCTGGCCTACGTGCGTTCGACCCCGGTGGGCGAAGACGATGCCGAGCGGGGCCCGGGCGTCACCATGGACGGGGCCTCGTCGGCCGAAGTCGGACCCGATGGCTACCTGGCGCCGGGGGAGGACCCCGAAGAGATCAACCCGCTGCTCTGCATCCACAACCTGAGCCGGTTCTCTCAACCGGCTGATCTGTATTTGGGCAGGTGGGCGGGCCGCCAGCCCGTAGAACTGCTGGGCCGGGTACCGTTTCCCATTGTGGGTACCGAACCGTATCCGGTCACGATGGCCCCCTACGGGTACCAATTGTTCGAACTGGTGGAACCGATCCAGACGCTGGCCGGCGAGCTGCTGTTGTCCGGCGAGCTCCCCCGGGAGGGGTCGCTGTGAGTTGGGCGGAGACCGGACTGGTGGTGGAGGAGCTCCCCGCTTCCACCTATCCGGCCCTCCGCGAGCTGGTGGCCGCCTTCGCCAGTCACCGAAGCCGGTGGGACGCCGAGGAGGATGCCGCCGAGGGGGCCGCCGGGGACACTTCGTCGGTCAGCGAGGAGTTGTCCGAAGTCAGCCCGGACTCGGTCACCATCCGGAGCGCCGATGTGGTGCGCCCGGGACGGCCGGGGCTCATCAGCGTGATCGCCGAGGTGCCCGGCCGACTGGTCCATGCTGTCCTCGGCCTCCGGTCTCCCGGCGACGAGGTCCAGTTCCTGGCCGACGCCGACGACTCACCGCTCGGGATCTTCGAGGACGGCGAGGGACTGGCGGTCGTCTTCGACGCCACCGCCGACTCCGAACTGATGCTCTGCCTGCTGGAGGCGGTGGGCGGCGGGTCGCACGGCGAATACGAGCGGGTTCGCCGGATTGCCGTCACCGACGAGACGGTGTCGGTCACCTTCGACGACCGGGTGGCGTTCACCATCTACCAGCAGTTGCCGGTTGACCTCGGACCTCATCCCGGGCTCGAGCTCTTCCTCGCCCTCGATGCCGTCGGTTTCAACCACCTGCTGGCTCCCATCGCGGTGTGGCGCCGGGGGCGGACCGACTTGGGCATCGTGCGGGAGTACCAGACTGGCAACACCGGGGGATGGTCGCTGGCCCTCACCTCGTTGCGGGATCTCTATGCCGCCGGCGGCGAGCCGGAACGGGCGGGGGGCGACTTCGCCGCCGAGGCCCGCCGTCTCGGCACCATGACCGCCCGGATGCACCTCGGTCTCGACCGGGCATTCGGCCGCCAACTGGGGGACATCGCCGCCTGGGTCACCGAGGTGGAGGACGCCGTCCGGCTGGTCGACCCCGAGCTGCTGGCCACCGACACCGTCGCCACCCTGCTGACCGAGCTGCGGTCATCGAGCACCCGGTGCGCCGCCATCCGGACCCACGGCGACTTCCATCTGGGCCGAGTGTCCCGAAACGACCTGGGGTGGTACGTGCTCGACTTCTCCCCCGGCGGCCGGTCGGAGTTCACCGCCGGGGTGATGACCGCCGACGGGGCGGATTTCCGGTCGCCGATGGCCGATGTGGCCGACATGCTGTGGTCGTTCCACCATGTGGCGGTGGTCGCCGCCACCGAACGCGACCCCTACGGGCGGCTGGGCCTGAGTGAGCTGGGCCATGCCTGGGAAGTGCGGAACCGACGGGCGTTCCTGGCCGAGTATCTGGCCACCCCCGGGATCGGTGCCCTGGTGCCACCGTCCCGGGACATGGTGCGGAACCTGGCCGCCGCCTTCGAGTTGGAGCGGTCCGCCTCGATGATGGCCTTGCGGATCTGAGGGGGCGGCGCGGACATGCGGGTAGGGATCCTCACCGGTGGTGGCGACTGCCCGGGCCTCAACGCGGTGATCCGGGCGGTGGTGGTGGGCGGCGCCATCCGCTTCGAGGACGAGGCGGTCGGCTTCCTGGACGGCTGGCGGGGAGTGATCGAAGGTGCCGCCGTCCCGTTGACTGCCGACGAGTGCCGGGGGATTCTCTCCCGGGGCGGGACCATCCTCGGGTCGTCCCGCACCAACCCGTTTGCCACCGACGAGGGCCCGGATCTGGTCCTGTCCACCGTCAAGCGGATGGGGATCGACGCGCTGGTGGCCATCGGGGGCGACGACACCCTGGGGGCGGCCGACCGGCTGGCGGGCATGGGCCTCCAGGTGGTGGGGGTGCCGAAGACCATCGACAACGACCTATCGGGCACTGAGGTCACCTTCGGGTTCGACACCGCGGTGCAGGTGGCCACCGAGGCCATCGACCGCCTCCAGACCACCGCCGAGTCCCACCACCGGGTGATGGTCTGCGAGGTGATGGGGCGCAACGTCGGCCACATCGCGGTGCATGCCGGCATCGCCGGAGGGGCGGCGGAGATCCTCATCCCCGAAGAGCCGTTCTCCATCGACGCGGTCTGCCAGCGTCTCCGGGCCCGGCATTCCGGCGGGCGGTTCTTCTCCACCCTGGTGGTGGCTGAGGGTGCCCTCCCCCGGGACGAGACGGCGGCGTTGTCGGCCAAGGGTGCCCGGGTGCCGTTCGGGGGCACCGATCAGTTCGGCCACGCCCGGCTCGGCGGCATCGGCGGGTGGCTGGCCCAGGAGATCGAGCGTCGCACCGGCTATGAGGCCCGGGCCACCGTCTTGGGACACATCCAGCGGGGAGGATCCCCGACCGCCTACGACCGGGTCCTGGCCACCCGGTTCGGGGCCGCCGCCCTCCAGGCGGTCCATGACGGCGAATTCGGGACGATGGTGGCCCTCCAGGCGGGGAACATCGTGCGCATCCCACTGTCGGAGGCGGCGGGGAAGCCGAAGATCGTCGACCCCCAGCTCTACCGGGACGTGGCCGGCCTCTACCTCGGCTGAGGCCGGAGGCCGATCAGCGGCTGGACGAGACCGGCACCCGGACTTTGAGTTCTTCGGCCGCCTGCTCCGGATTCTTGATGTTGATGAGGACGCCGGTGCCGAGTTCGAAGCCGGCCACCGTGCTCAGCTTCGGGACCACGTGGACGTGCCAGTGGTACGGCTCGGGGGCCCGGTAGGGGGCGGAGTGGAAGACCAGGTTGTAGGCCACGTCGCCGACCACGTCCCGGAGGCTGCCGAGGGTCTCGCGTAGGGCTTTGCCCACCGCCTTCAGGTCCCCGGGGGGGCTGTGGTGGAGGTGGGGGCAGTGGGTGCGGGGGATGATCATCATCTCGTAGGGCGAGCCGCTCCAGAACGGGCAGATGACCAGCACCCGCTCGTCGGCGTAGACCACCCGGTGGCCGACGTTCTCCTCGGCATCGGCGGCAGTGCAGAGAAGGCAGCGTCCGGCGAACCGGGCGAAGCCGGCCTGCTCCTCCACCAGTTCGCGGGGGACGAACGACATCCCCAACAGCTGCCCGTGCGGATGGTCGACGGAGGCGCCGGCCTCCCGGCCGGAGTTGACAATGGCCTGGGTGTAGCGGAGGCCCGGAACGGTCGAGTGCTCCTCGATCCGATCACGGATGGCCGCCATCACCAGGCCGGTCTGGTCGTCGCTCAAATTCGACCACCGCTTGTCGTGGTCGGGGGAGATGACCAGCACCTCGTGGATGCCGCCGGCGGTGGCTTGGGTGAAGACCGGCCCGCGGTTGGTGACCACGAAGGGCTCGTCGCCGTCGAAGGCGGGGTAGAGGTTGGGGACCACCCGCACCAGCCAGCCGCCCTCGGGGCCGTAGGTTTCCAGGGCGGGAGCCGAGGCCTCCTCGTTGCCGGGGCAGAAGGGGCAAGGGCGGGAGGTATCGGCCTGGGTGGTCGCCATCGGCGAGAAGGCCATCGGCCGGTTGGCCCGGTCGGTGCTGACCACGACCCATCGGCCGGTGAGAGGATCAAGGCGGAGCTGGTTCATCTGCTGTCGTTGTGTCCCATGAGGTTGGTGTTCGGGATCGAAGCTGGTCATGCTCGATGTCACCTAGGGGCTATCGGCAGTTTGCCGGTAATTCCTGAGTGGGTCCGGTGGCGTTGTACCTCCACCAACGTAGCAATCTCCAGGGCAAAGGTGGCGCAGGGGGGGCCAGTTGGGAATGGGCGGGGCGGAGGGGTTCCCTGGCCAGCCCGGCGGTCGCCGGATGAAAGAATCGGTGGAATGCCACCCTTCCCGCCAGGCATCGCCGCGCTGGTGGCTGTGTCCGTCAACCGGGGCGCCGCCTACGAGGTGGTGGTGCTGGCCCACGTCCTGGCCGCGGTGATCGGGTTCGGCACAGTCGGGGTGGCCGGCGCTTACGCCTGGGTGCTCGGGCGTCGAGGCCCGACTTCCGAGTCAGTGGTTCGGTACTACCGCCCCGGCGTGAACTGGGTCGGGCGGATCCTGTTCGTGGTGCCGATCCTCGGGTTCGTGCTCATCGGGATGAGCCACGGTCCCGACGGTTACGGGCTCGCCGACGCGTGGGTGATGATCGGGCTGGTGCTGTGGGCGCTGGCGGCATTGGCCGGGGAGATGCTGCTGTGGCCGACCGAACGGGAGCTCCAGCAGCGGGTGGCGGCGGGGGAGTGGGACGGCCAGGCCCACCGGTCGTTGACCCGCCGGGTGGTGTGGACGTCAGTCGCCCTGACCATCGTCTTCGTGGCCGCCATGGTGATCATGGTGGCCAAGCCCTGAGGATCCCGTCGTTCGTGGGAGTCAGCGGTCGACGCGGTCAGCCGTCGACGAACCGGCGCAACACCGCCCGGGCCTCCTCGGTCCTACCCTGGCGGACCAGGGGGACGACCTCGGAATCGAGGATGGTGCCCCAATCGAGCGACTCGGTCGACCGGCCGGCGGCTTTCACCAGTGAGCGGGCCTGGTCGAGCAGCTCGGCCACCACCGCCACGTCGAAATCGAGGGTGGCGGCGAGCCGGGTACGGAGCCACCCGGCCAAGGCGGGGCTGGCGCCTCCGGTGGAGATCGCCACCGTCACCGTCCCGGCGCGGTGGACGGCCGGCAACACGAAGCTGCAGTTGTCGACGTCGTCGGCGCTGTTGACCCAGACCCCGGCGGAATCGGCGTCGGCGAACACCGCGTGGTCGATGTCGGGACGGCCGGTGGCGGTGACCACCAACCGGTAGTCGGCGGCTTCTGGGCTGCGGTAGGGGCGAGTCTCGATGGTCAACAGGGCCGGGGTGTCCCGGGCACTCAGCGCCAGGCCCAAGGCGTGGATGGCGTCGCTGACCTCAGGGGCGACCACCGTCACCCGGGCGCCGCAGTCGAGCAGCCCCTCGACCTTGCGGGCGGCAACCGCCCCGCCACCCACCACCAGACACCGCCGCCCGGAGACCACCAGCGAGACCGGGTACAGCGGAGCAGAGGACGCCATCGCCGCCTCGATCAGCGGTGAGCGTCGAGCCGGGCGGAGTCGGGGCCCAGAGGGGTCAGGGCCGGGGGACCCACCATCCCGGCTGCCACCGTTCCGTTGGTGGTCGGGTCGATGACCACGAAGCTGCCGGTGATCCGATTGCGCTGATAGGGATCCACGGCCAGGGGGGTGGCGACGGCCAGGGTGACGGTGCCGATGTCGTTCTCGGCCAGGGACTCCGCCGGGTCCAGCTCCAGTCGGTTGACGTCCAGCCGCCCATCCACGGACAGGATCCGGGCCGGGGTCACCCGGGTGGTGTGCTTGATCCGGTACTGGGCCCCGGCCACCAGGGGCCGGGGGTCGAACCAGCAGACCGTCGCCACCAGCTGGGTCACCACCTCGGGGAGGTCGTCGGCGGCGGCCAGCAGATCCCCGCGGCTCAGGTCGACGTCGTCGGCCAACTGCACCGACACCGACAGCCCGACGGCGGCTTCACTGAGCGGACCGTCGAGGGTCTCGACCGCGGTCACCGTCGAGCGCTGTCCGCCGGGGAGCACTGCCACCGCGTCCCCGGGGCGGAGAGGGCCACCGTTGATCATGCCGGCATAGGTGCGACCTCCCCCCGGCTGGCGCAACACCCACTGGACCGGGAGCCTGGCTCCCGAGCCCCGCCGATCCCCGTGGGCTCCGGCCCACTCGCCGGCCGGCGCCTGTTCGAGGGCCTCGAGGACGGTGGGACCGTCGTACCAGGGAGCGGCATCGCTGCGGACGGCGACGTTGTCGCCGTTGAGGGCGGACACCGGGATCACCGTGCAGGACTCGACCCCGAGCCGCTCGACCAGGACGGCCGTCTCTTCGACCACCCGTTGGTAGGTCGACTCGTCCCAGTCGGTGAGGTCCATCTTGTTGGCGGCCACGATCAGATGGCGGACCCCCAGCAGCGCGGCGATGCACACATGGCGGCGGGTCTGCTCCCGGAGGCCCTTGGGGGCGTCCACCACCACCAGGGCCAGGTCGGCGGTGGAGGCGCCGGTGGCCATGTTCCGGGTGTACTGCACGTGGCCGGGGCAGTCGGCGATGACGAACTTGCGGTTGGGGGTGGCGGCGTAGCGGTAGGCGACGTCGATGGTGATCCCCTGCTCCCGCTCGGCCCGCAAGCCGTCGGTCACGAAGGACAGGTCCATCCCCTCCACGCCCCGGCGCCGGGAGGCCGCCTCCACCGCTTCGATCTGGTCATCGAACAGCTGCTTGGTGTCGTGGAGGAGGCGACCGATGAGGGTGGACTTGCCGTCGTCGACCGATCCGATGGCGGCAAACCGCAACAGATCCATCACCGGTTGATCGGCTGCCGGGGGGCGGCGGTCGGCCTCGGAATCGTGGGTGGGGAGTGGGTCGGCGGCGACCACCGCGGCCGCCCCGTCTGTCGTTGCCGCCACGGTTTAGAAGTAGCCCTCGCGCTTGCGGTCCTCCATGGAGGTCTCGGAGAACCGGTCGTCGGCCCGGGTGGCGCCCCGCTCCGATACCCGGGAGACGGCGACTTCCTGAATGATGCCCTCCAGGGTGGTGGCCGCTGATCTCACCGCCCCGGTGCAGGTGGCATCGCCGACGGTGCGGAACCGCACCGTCTCCTCCCGGGCGGTCTCCCCCGGACCCGGCACCACCCACTCGGACTCGGCCAGCAGCATCCCGTCGCGCTCGATCACCGAACGGCGGTGGGCGTAGTAAATGGAGGGGAGCTCGATCGACTCACGCTCGATGTACTGCCAGATGTCCAGCTCGGTCCAGTCCGACAGGGGGAAGGCCCTCAGGTGTTCGCCCGGCTGGACCTGTCCCGAGTAGAGCTGCCATAGCTCGGGTCGCTGGCGCTTGGGGTCCCATTGGCCGAAGGTGTCCCGGAAAGAGAGGACCCGCTCCTTGGCCCGGGCCTTGTCCTCGTCCCGCCGGGCACCGCCGATGCAGGCGTCGAAACCGTGGGCGTTGATGGCGTCGAGTAGGGCGGTGGTCTGCAGGCGGTTGCGCATCCCGCCGGGACCCGGATCCGCCACCCGGCCGGTGTCGATCGACTCCTGGACGGAGGCCACCAGCAACTGTTCTCCCAGCTCCTCGATGCGCCGGTCCCGGAAGTCGATGACTTCGGGGAAATTGTGGCCGGTGTCGACGTGCATGACCGGGAACGGGAATCGTCCGGGCCGGAACGCCTTCTCCGCCAGCCGGAGCAGCACCGCCGAGTCCTTGCCCCCGCTGAACAGGAGCACCGGGCGCTCACATTCGGCGGCCACTTCCCTCATGATGAAGACGGCGTGGGCCTCCAACAGGTCGAGGTGGTCGACGCTCGTCCGAGCGGCTGTCTCCGCCGGGGTATCTAGGGATCCGGCTGTCGAGCGATCGAGCGTCGTCGTCATGATGAGAATCGTTCCTGTCCCTGGTCAATGGTGGGTTTGATGGCGGTGGAATAGGCCGGTAGGTCGGCTCTGTTGTGTACAACATCGGGTTGCCCGATGTGATTCCACCAAAAGATGATCCGATTAGTCATGTATACTAGCGGGGCCGGATCCCTGCAAAGATTTGAGGTCCGGAAGGCCCCACGCCACGAGAGCGAGACCCGTTGTCCACCCAGCCCCAACTGACGACCCTTCACCAAGAGCTCGCCGAGGTGTCGGCCGAGTTCGAGTCGGCCCCGGCCGGGAAGGTGATCACCTGGGCACTGGAACGCTTCGGGCCCAAGGTGTCGCTGGCCTGCTCCTTCCAAGATGCGGTCATCGTCGACCTGGCCGTCGCCGCCAATCCGGGGATCGAGGTTGTCTTTCTCGACACCGGAGCCCACTTCCCCGAGACCCTCGCCTACGTGGAGACGATCCGCCAGCGCTACGACCTGAACCTGACCACCACCACCCCGGTGGAGGGGGCGGAGGAGTGGCCCTGCGGGTCCGAGCGTTGCTGTGAGTTTCGCAAGGTCCGTCCCCTCAAGCAGGCGCTGCAGGGGCAGGAGGCCTGGATGACCGGGGTGAAGCGGGTGGATGCGCCAACCCGGTCGGCCGCCCCCATCGCCTCCTTCGACGAGAACTGGGGGATGGTCAAGATCAATCCGCTGGCCACCTGGACCGACCAGGACATCGCCGGCTACGAGGCCGACCACGGCATCCCCCGCCACCCGCTGCTGTCGCAGGGCTACCTGTCCATCGGCTGCGCCCCGACCACCCGCCCGGTGGCACCGGGCGAAGACCCCCGGGCCGGGCGTTGGTCCGGGTCGGACAAGGTCGAATGCGGACTTCACGCCTGAGATGGCGAAGGACCAGGACGAGCTCTACGGACTGACCATTCGGGGCACCGACCGGGTGATGCCGTTCATCAACCCCTACCGGACCCACGGCGAACTCAGCGAGGTCGAGCAGCAGAAGCTCGACCGGCCGCCGTTGGACTGCGTCGACTCCATCATCAACGTCTATTCCAAAGAGGGCCCGTCGGCCATCGCCAAGATCCCCGGCGAGATGGAACGGCTCAAGTGGGCGGGGATCTATCCCCAGAAGCAGGGCGGCGACGCCTTCATGATGCGGATCAAGATCCCCGGGGGCCATCTCACCGCCGCCCAGTTCCGGGAGATCGGAGTGGTGGCCGACGCCTTCGGCGAGGGACCCGACGGCACCGAGAGCCGGGTGTTCGGATCCAAGTACGCCGATCTCACCACCCGGCAGTCGGTGCAGATCCACTGGATCCGCATCGAGGACATCCCCCGCATCTGGCGCCGGTTCGCCTCGGTCGGGCTCACCACCATCCAGGGGTGCGGCGACGGCTCCCGCAACGTGCTCTGCTGCCCGGTGTCGGGGGTCGACGCCGACGAGGTCTTCGACGCCTACCCGGTGGCAAAGAAGGTCTCCGACTTCTTCACCGGGAACCGGGAGTACGCCAATCTCCCCCGCAAGTTCAAGATCTCCATCACCGGCTGTGTAGAGGACTGTGCCCAGGCCGACATCAACGACATCGGCCTCTGGCCGGCCCGGGCCGATGACGGGACCCTGGGGTTCAACCTGCTGGCCGGCGGCGGCCTCTCCGACGGCGAGCGGATGGCCTCCGACCTCGACGTGTTCATCCGCCAGGAACAGGCGGTGGAGATCTGCCGGGCCATCGCCCAGACCTTCGGCGAGCTCGGCAACCGCGAGAACCGGGGCCTGGCCCGGATGCGCTACCTGGTCCAGGAGTTAGGACCGGAGGGGTTCCGGGGCGAGGTGGCAAAACGGACCGCCTTCGAGCTGGTCCCGGCGGGGGAGTCGCTCACCCGCCGCTATCGCGGCGATCACGTCGGTGTCCATCCCCAGAAGGAAGACGGACTCTTCTACGTCGGGTGCTCGGTGCCGGTCGGCCGGATGAACGGCCCCGAGATGGTGGAGGTGGCCCGGTTGGCCGAGACCTACGGGGACGGCACCATCCGCATTTCCACCGACCAGAACTTCACCCTCACCGGGGTCCCCGGTGACAAGGTCGAGCAGCTGCTGGCCGAGGACATCCTGACCAAGTACTCGCCGTATCCGGGACCGTTCTCCCGGGGGGTGGTGGCCTGCACCGGAACCGAGTTCTGCCGGTACGCCATCGTCGAGACCAAAGAGCGGGCGGTGAAGTGGGCCCGGTTCCTCGACAGGGAGTTGGCCGGGGAGCCGGTCGGCGCCCCCCCGACGCCCAACGGGTGGTCGGGACCGAGGGACGACGCCGGGGTCATCCGCATGCACTTCTCCGGGTGCTCGGCCAGCTGCGCCCAGCCCCAGATCGCCGACATCGGCTTCCGGGGGGCGACGACCCACGTCGGCACCCACCTGGCCGAGGCGGTCGACATCGGGCTGGGGGGATCCCTCGGAGCCGCCCCCGGATTCATCGACTGGGTGGAGGGGGCCCGGCCGGTCAACGACGTACCCGACGCCCTGCTCCGGCTGGTCCGTCGGTACCAGTCCGAGCGGCGCCCGGACGAGCCGTTCTACAATTGGGCGAGGCGGGTACCCAACGACGACCTCCGGGTCACCTTGGGCGAAGCCGGGACGGGCACCCCCGTCTTGTTGACGACCAAACCGGAAGCGCGGGTCAAATGAAGGGCTACGAGATCCGGGGCGAGATCAACGGGATCGCCGAGCCTCCGGGTAAGACCTGGTTCTGGGAGCTTGAAGCCGGGGTCATCGAAGCCGACCGCTGCATCCAGTGCGGGACCTGCGTCGCCGTCTGTCCGTCGAACTCCATCGGCATCGGCGAGGACACCTTCCTGCCGGAGCTGGTGAAGATGTGCACCGGCTGCTCGTTGTGTTGGGATTTCTGCCCCCGGGGCGGGCTCCGTTACGAATCGGCCTGGCCACCCTCGACCCCGATGGCCGACGAGGCCCCTGTCAACTTCGTGGAACGGCCCGATGCCGCCGATCCCTACTGGAAGATCACCGGCGGTCCCCCGGGCGACGGCCTGGGCGCGGTAATGGAGTCCTATGCGGCCCGAGCCGGTAGCCGTTCGGACTTCGTGCAGGACGGCGGGGTGGTCACGGCCATCCTGGTGGCGTCCCTGGCCGGGGGCGAGATCGACGGCGCGTTGGTGACCAAGCCCAGCTCTGACCCCGACGAGCCCTGGAAGGGCGTGTCCCATCTGGCCACCACGGCCAAGGAGATCGTCGACGCCGCCGGCAGCTACTACAACCAGACCATGGCCTTGGCCGAGCTGGACCTGACCAAGTACGACCTTCCTCCCAACCCCCGGATCGCGGTGGTGGGCACCCCGTGCGAGATCCAGGGGATCCGGGCCATGCAGTCCCGCCGGTGGGAGACGGGGGTGCACCGGGTCGACGCGGTGGTCCTGACCATCGCCCTGCTCTGCACCAAGAGCTTCGACTACCAGGGCCTGATGTTGCGCCTGCTGCGCGACGACCGGGGCATCGACATCGAGCGGGTCAGCAAGGTCGACGTGATCCACGGTCGGATGATCGTGGAATACCGCGACGGCGAAGTGGCGGTGGACGAGCCGGTGAAGAACTTCCACGGCGCCGCCCTCAAGGGCTGCGACGAATGCGCCGACTTCCTCGGACGCGGCGCCGACCTGTCGGTGGGGAGCGTCGGGTCGATCGAGGGCTGGAGCAGTGTGCTGGTCCGGACCGAGCGGGGCCGGATGGCGGTGGACAACGCCCGGGGCCGCCTCGACTTGCGGGAGCTCGACAATCCTGATGCGCTGGTGAAGTTGGATGCCTTCGACAAGCGGATCGCCTTCAAGAGCCTGCAGCGCAAGTTCGATCCCGACGCCCCGTTGTTCATCGACTATGAAGAGCATCTGGCCAACTACAGCGGCACCGACCGGGCCCCCGCCAAAATCGACCGTTGACCAGCACCCTGCCCGCGGGCGTGGGGGCGACCTCCAACTACCGGGCAACCCGGGTGGGGATGTGGGTAAAGTGTCGGCGATGACGATCGTCGAGCTTGCGGGGGGCGCTCGATTGGCTCTTCCTGAGGAGCCGGTCGAATTGAAGGCCGGGTTGCGCGACGCCCTCCTGGAAGGTCAGGACTGGCGCGAGGGCCTCAGCGACGACATCTGCATCGGAGTCTGGCTCTGGGGCGAGTGGCAGCCGACGTTGGAGCCGGCCGGCTTCAGTCGGGACGAGTTCGTGGATGTGGTCACCGAGTACCGCCGTGAGCTCTGGCTCTGGCTGGTCGGCGATCGGGTGTGGGCCCAGTTCGTCTCCGGTCTGGCCGGACGGGTGGCCCGGCGACTGCCGGTGCTGGCCTCGGCGGAGCCGACCGACACCACCGATCTCTAGCCCGACTCGAGAGCGGCGCGGCCACGGCGATGGAGAAGGTGATCTACCTCCTGTGGGGCGACGGCGCCCCGGGGTCGGGGGACGAACTGCGGTCCCGACTGCTCGGAGACACCACCCGCCAGCTATTGGATGCCGACGTCCGGGGACTGGGGATCAACGTCCACGATGCCGAGGCGGCGCGGGCGCCGTCTCCGGCCCCCCCGCCGGAGGGTGAACACCCCCACGTCGCCGAGGTATCGGCCTGGTTCGACTGTTACGAGCGGCGGGACGGGGTGGAGGCCGTCCTCGCGGAGCTGGAGCTTCGATCGGCCGGCTACCTGGTGGTCGAATCGATCTATGACGACTACGGCACCACCGAGCACAGCGGACCGCGGGACTGGGATGACGGGACGAGGTCGCCGGGGGTGTTGACGGTGGCCCTCATCCACCGCCCGGCCGGGCTCGGCTACGCCGAGTGGATCCGGCGGTGGCACGGCACCCAGTCCCCGGTCTCCGGCGAGCTGCAGCCCCGCACCCGCTACGTCCGAAACGAGGTGGTCCGGCCGCTGAGCGACGATGCTCCCGACATCGACGGGATCGTCGAGGAGGCCTGGCCGTCGACGGGACATGTGGCCGACCCGATGCTGTTCTTCCAGGCGGCATCGCCGGAGGAGTTGAACGCCAATGTCTCCCGGATGATCGAGAGCGTCACCGCCTGTCTCGACCTCGATCGGCTCCGGAGCTCGACCATGAGCGAGTACCTGATCAAGTCGCTCGGCTGACCCGCCCGGAGATTCGCGGATGCTGAGGATTGCCTCCCGGCACCGGCGTAACTCGGCTCTCGGTCTGATGGTTCGGACGGCATCGGTGCTCTTTCCGATCAGAGACGGGCTGGGGGTATTCCGCTATATTTCCGCGATGGTCTAAGGGTCTGACAACTGGCGTTTCTGTCTGCCGGATCTCGAACGAGAAAGCCCAGGGGAACCCCATCATGCTGAGCGGGACAACGGCACAGAAATTCAGGTGGGCCCGACGCCTGTTGGTGATGGTTTCGATGGTAACGGTGGCAGCGCTGGTGATGTCGGGGTGCACGTCCAGTGTCACGACCTCCACCACCTCCACCGCAGCACCGCAGTCCGCTCAGTCGTCGACGATCGCCACCATCGTCCGACAGGCGATGGCGACCTATCAGCTTCGGGCCGTCATCGTCCGGGTCACCCAGGGCAACAAGGTGCTCAGTACCCAGGCCTTTGGCAACTCGATGGACGGAGTGCCTGCGACGGTGGACATGCACTTCCGCAACGGCGCGGTGGCTTTCGCTTATGTCAGCACGCTGCTGATGGAGTACGTCGATCAGCACAAAGTCACCCTCGACGAGACCATCGACCATTGGCTTCCCAGCTTGCCGGAGTCCAATGAGGTCACCCTCAAGATGCTGGCCAATCAGACCACCGGGTATCCCGACTTCGAGACGGACCCGGGCTTCGGCGCGGCCTACATCAACAACCCGTTCCAAATCATCACCTACCAGCAGCGGCTGACCTTTGCGTTTGACCGACCGACGCAGTTCGCCCCGGGGACCAATTGGAGCTACGCCCACACCAACTTCATGATCTTGGGCCAGATACTCTCGATGATCGGTAAGGCGCCGCTTGACACCCTCCTCCAGCGCGATGTGCTCGGCCCGATGGGTCTGACCCACACCGCCGCTTACACCACCTCCTACATCCCGTCCCCGGTACTGCACTCGTACGATTCCGAGCGCCGGATGGCCCTCGGGATCCCATCGCCGAACCCGTTCTACGAGGAGTCGACGTACTGGAACGCGGCATGGGGGACGCCCGATGGAGCCGCCGAGACCACCAACATCTTCGACATGGCCACCACCGCGGTGGCGATCGGCACCGGCAAGCTGCTGTCGGCCTCCAGCTATCACGCCATGACCGATTCGAACCTGCTCGGCTTCGGTCAGAAAGTAGCCGTCTGTGGGGGCTCCTGCTTCACCCAGATGAACGCCTACAACTACGGCCTCGGCATTGTCCGCTCCGGACCCTGGATCCTGCAGAACCCGCTGCTCGGAGGGTACAGCGCTACCGAGGCCTACCTCCCCTCGCAGAAGATCTCCATCTCGGTGGCCACCACGTTCTTGCCCGGGGCGTTCGACTGCCAGGGCAATTACGTCAACTCGAGCGACACCCTCTTCCGGCTGATCGGCGCCTACGTCGCACCGACCAATGCCCCGCCCTCCCACAGTCCCCCCCCGCCCACCGGGTGTCATTGACCGACCCGCCCCGGCCGCAGCCGTGATCGCCAGAAGCGGCTGAGTGCAACCTGGGGCTGATCCGCGGCCCTGCGACTGGCATCAGAAGCGCACCGAATTCGGTGCATCGAGCCTCCCTCGGGCGTCATTGCGGATCAAACCAACCGGGTAGGGTGCGCCAATGGCACTGTCCATCGGCATCGTCGGCCTCCCCAATGTGGGGAAATCCACGCTGTTCAACGCCCTGACCCGAAACGACGTGCTGGCGGCCAACTACCCGTTCGCCACCATCGATCCCAATGTCGGCGTGGTGGCGGTGCCCGATCCCCGCCTCGATCGGCTGGCCGCACTGTTCGAGAGCAAGGAAATCGTCCCGGCCACGGTGACCTTCGTGGACATCGCCGGGATCGTCAAGGGGGCGTCGGAAGGGGAAGGTCTCGGCAACAAGTTCTTGGCGGCCATCCGGGAGAGCGATGCCATCTGCCAGGTGGTGCGGGTGTTCACCGATCCCGACGTCATCCACGTGGACGGACGGATCGACCCGGCCGACGACATCCTCACCATCAATACCGAGCTGATGTTGGCCGATCTGCAGACCATCGACGGCCGGCTGGTCAAACTGGCCAAGGAATCCCGGAAACAGCCCGACCTGGTTCCGGCGGTGAGGGAGGCGGAAAAGGCCAGAGAGATCCTCGACTCCGGCCGCACCATCGCCTCGGCGGTCGCCACCGGGGAGGTCAAGGCGGAGCTCCTGGCCGATCTGCATCTGCTGAGCGCCAAACCGTTCATCTATGTGTTCAACGTCGACGAGGGAGCGCTGAACGACCAAGGGTTGCGAAAGGAGCTGGCGGCGCTGGTGGCCCCGGCCGAATCGGTGATCCTCTGTGCGCAGATCGAAGCGGAAGTGGCATCGCTCGACGCCGAGGACGCCGCTGAGTTGCTGGCCAGCTACGGCCAAGACGAATCGGGACTGGTGCAGCTGGTCCATGTCGGGTTCTCCACCCTCGGCCTGCAGACGTTCCTGACTGCGGGTCCGAAGGAGTCGCGAGCCTGGACCATCCACATCGGTGACACCGCCCCGCAGGCCGCCGGGACCATCCATACCGACTTCGAGCGGGGGTTCATCAAGGCGGAGATCGTCAGCTATGACGGCCTGGTCGAAGCCGGATCTCTGGCCGCGGTACGGGCGGCGGGCAAGGCACGGGTGGAGGGGAAGGACTACGTAATGCGTGACGGCGACGTGGTCGAGTTCCGCTTCAACGTCTAGAGAAAGCCATAAGTCCAGGTCAACGGCGTGAGTGCCCTCGGAAGTCTGCACTGTGAACTCCGGGTCGGTACCAGCTCACCGGCTCAGTCAGCCCATTTCGACCAGAGCCTGGGTCAGGAAGTCCAGCCGCTCAGAACCACCCTTCAGTATCCAGGGGATCCAGCCGATACGTAACTAGAGGTCTGTCAGCCTTCGAAATCGACGGGAAGATCGGCCAGCCGTGCTACTGGGGGGACGAGGGCTCATGGTGGGGACGAAGGCCAGCCAGAACCACGTGACGGGCACGCACAAGCGACCGGCCGCGGTAGTGGCCACCAGCCGCCGCCGACGACCCTCACTATTGACGTTCTCCGTCGTTGTTGTCCTGGCTGTCGTGTCGGTGGTCGGATTTGTGCTGACCAAGCGCAACACCGACCAACAGGAGCAGGCGCTCCTCCAGAGCAATACCGGCCAAGCCGCCGCCTACGCTTCGGAGATCTTCTCGGGTCTCGCGGCCACTCTTACCTCGGCTGCGGCCGTCGTGACGTCGACCAACGGATCTCCAACCGCTTTTGAAAAGGCAGAGTCGGTTCCCCCTCCTTTGGTATTGCTCCTGGTCAAGAAGACCGGAGCGGGCTATGTGGTGGCTGCGGGTTCGGGCTCCGGCTTCCAACCGGGCCAGACCCTGCAGGGAGACGCACTTTCCACGGTCGCACAGGCCGGGGCCAAGTACAGCGCGGGCCCGGTCACCTTCAACGGCAAGCTGAGTACGGCACGATTCGCTATCGGGGCGCCGACCGTACCCGCCGGCCTGGTCGTCTACGAACAGTTCTCCCTCGATCCCTTCACCGCCACTCCGGTGACGACCGGGAAGCCCTTTGCACAGCTCAAGGTTGCGCTGTACGGATCGGGACCCGTCAGTACTCAAAACCTCCTAGTAAGTACTAGCCGTTCGCTCCCGCTCACCGGCTCGATGGCTCGAGCAAGTGTCGCGGTAGGAACCTCGGAATGGACCCTGGTTGCGGTGGCCCGCAGCCCCTTCATCGGAGGGTTCGCCCGCTCTTCATCGATCATTGTCCTCGTCCTCGGTCTGGTCATGGCTCTTCTGGTTGCG
>DATATM010000024.1:0-142688 GCA_036268775.1 Acidimicrobiales bacterium
AATAATTGTTCGCTCGATCTCTTCAGTCATCGGCAGAAGTTCCGCCAGAGCTTTACGACCCCTGTATCCGGTATTGGCGCAGGCGGAGCATCCGATGGCTCGAAAGACCTCCGGCATGCCACCCAACTCATCCACTTCCTCGAGCTTCCAACCTGCGGAGACGATCTCCGCCTCACTGGGCGCATAGGCCTCTTTGCAATGCATACAGAGTCGCCTGGCCAGACGTTGAGCAAGTACACCCGATATCGATGAGGTCACGAGGAAGGGTTCAAGTCCCATCTCGATCAATCGCATCGGGGTTGACGCGGCGTTGTTGGTGTGGAGTGTGGCCAACACCATATGGCCGGTCAGTGCGGCCTCGATGGCGATAACCGCGGTCTCCTTGTCTCGAATCTCACCGACGAGAACGATGTCGGGATCCGACCGCAGGATCGCCCTCAGAGCGGAGGCGAAATTGAGGCCGGCTTTGAGGTTCAGCTGTACCTGGTTGACTCCTTTGAGGGGAAGCTCAACTGGATCCTCCACCGTGATGATGTTCTTTTCCGGGGAGTTCAGGGCCGTCAATGTGGTGTACAGGGTGGTCGATTTTCCTGAACCGGTGGGTCCGGTCACCAGGATGGTCCCATAGGGCTTGGTGTAGATGTCCTGGTATGTGCTCAGGAGTTCCTCGTCGAAACCCAGGTCAGCGAAGCCGAGCACGACGCTGGACTTGTCGAGCACTCGCATGACGATCTTCTCGCCGTAGATCGTCGGCAGGGTGGCCATCCGCAAGTCGATACCCTTGCTCCCCACGTTGAGCGAGATCCGCCCGTCCTGTGGAATCCGGTGCTCGGCGATGTTCATGTCGGCCATCACCTTGAGGCGGGTCGTCACCGCGGCGGCAATGGACCGAGGGGCCGTCGACACATCGTGGAGGACCCCATCGATGCGCAAACGGATTCGGAGGTTGGTTGCGGTGGGTTCGACGTGGATGTCGGAAGCCCGTTCGTTCAGCGCTTGGACCATCAGGAGGTTGACATACCGGACAATCGGCGCCTCCTCGGTGACCGCCTGGATGTCATCCATGGCCTGACTCGGGTCATCCCGATCGAATTCGAGCGACGCTGTCTCCGCCACCTCGGCCGCATCGCCGGCCCCGTAGGCCCGTCCGATCTGGGCGTTGATCTGGCTGCGGGTGGCGACCACCACGGTGAAGTTCCGACCCATGATGGTGCGCAGGTCATCCATGGCGAATACGTCGGTGGGATTCGACGCCGCCACTACCGGACGCCCGTTCTCGTTCGAGATGACCAGCACATTGTGATGGCGTGCGGTTGCCTCCGGAATGAGCTCCGACTCATTGAAATTCACGCCAAGCATGTCGAGGTCGACGAAGTCGAGTCCCATCTCCCGGGCCATGCCCCACATCAGGTCTGCCTCAGTCACCAGTTTCCTGGCCGTGAGGATGCGGGCGATGCTCCGGTCGGTCCGATCGTGCTCCTCGAGGACCGACTCCATATCGTCCAAGGAGACCCGATTCCCCTCGATGAGGGCCTTGGCGAGCGGTGGGAACGTTGATGTCGCTCCGGTGAGGAGGTCGGGTTCCGCGAGTTGTCCTTCGAATGTCGCAACGGCCTCGTCGACCAGATCGGCTATCTCCGCGGCGGAATCGACTTGATGGGAGGGATCGACCAGCTCTACCGAATGGGCCAAGCGAGCCAACTCGGCAGCACTGGTCGCCAGTTCGTCGACCCCCGCCCTGAGATCGGCGGGGATCGTTTCGGGCAAAGCGACCGCGTGTCCATTGACCTTGGTCCCCTGGTCGACAGAGGCACCTCCGAGCGCACCGTTCGCCGCATTGGGGGCATCGTGGCGCGAGATGACTAACTGCGGGAGCGGAGTCGCGGTAGCGACGGTCGCCTCGGGCGGAGGCGGCGGCGGGAGCGGCTCGGACGCACTTTCACCGCCGTACAACCGGTCCACGAACCTCACGATCTGATCTCGCGGAGCGACGACCAGGCTGAAGTCACGACCCATGGAAGCCCGGATGGTGTCCAAGGCAAAGATGTCGTCGGGATTGGCCACGGCAACGACCGGGATTCCAAATTTCCGTTCGACCGCGACCATATGGTGGCGACGGGCGATCGCCTCGGAAAAGACGGTGGCTGTTTCCGGGTCCACCCTGTGGTGGTCGAGCTCGACGAATTCGAGGTCGTGCTCGCGAGCTAGGGTGCGAGTGGCGTCGACTTCGCTCATGACTCCTCATCGGCAGGTTTACCGTCAACATTGAGCCTGGATCCGGGCCCAGCCGGGGCCTCCTCACCAGGACAACGACGCTGGACCTATATCGACCACTTCCGAGGCAACGTTGAGCCTGGATCCGTGCCCAGCCGGGGCCCAATGGCAATGATTCCGACTGGCCTGTAGCGCTTGATCACACCGCCTACTCTCCACGTCATCAGGCTGGCCAGTGCTACCGTTCGCGGACTTTGGTTCGTTCCCGCCCTTCACCGCCGCCTTACCTCCTTGATCCCTGTTCAAGGGCAAATTCCGGCGCTGGGCTGCGACTGTGACCTACGGGCTCGTCATCTCGACCAGCCGCTCGATCCCGCTTTCGGTGGGGTTCGGGATCGCGGCCATCGTCGGGCTCCTGGTCGGGTCGTTCCTGAACGTCGTCGTCTACCGGGTCCCGAGAGGCCTGTCTGTCTCCAAACCCCGGTCGTTCTGTCCCACTTGCGACCGTCAGTTGTCGTGGTGGGAAAACGTGCCCCTCGTCTCGTGGATCGCATTGCGGGGCCGATGCCGAACCTGCCATGAGCCCATCTCCATCCGATATCCCCTGGTCGAAGGGGGTACGGCCGCCATCTTCATCCTGATTACTTGGGCCCGGCACGGATCCTTGATGACTATCCCGTACTGCCTGTTGGCCGCCACCATCATCTCGATACTGCTCATCGATGCCGGCGAACTTCGATCACCGCTGTTGGTCGCCGCGGTGGGCACCGCCTTCGGGGACATCGCACTGGTCGCCGTGAGCGCGATTGGACGAAACTGGTCGGACCTCATCGGGGCCCAGGTCGGCCTCCTGGTGGGCATCCTCGCCTTCAGTGTTCTAAGACGAGCGGATCCGGAGTGCCGCCGGCCCGAAGGTTTCGGCCGGGGGGCCCTCATTCCGGCCGGGTGTTGGCTCGGCGGATTGGGTCCGGTGCCTGGGGGCATCGGGGTAGGGGTATTGGTGGGCGTTTACCTGCTCGATATGATGGCGAACCGGATCTTCGGTGGATCCGCCCGTCCCGAGGTTGCCACCGCGACCACGCTTCGACACGTCTTCGGGCTGCCGATGATCCTGGCGACCGCGCTGGCAACAATGGCCGGCCTCATCGCTTATGCGCAATGAGGGAACCGACTCGTGAGGCCGATCGTGCCGACATCAAACTGCCGAAATTTCGGCAATTTGGATTCCGGACTAACGGAAGTAGTACCAGCTCAGGGCCCAATTCCGGGTGCGTCTCAGATGGAGCTCCAATTCTCGTTTTTGGTAACTGTCACTCAACCGCAATGATTCCGCAGTTTGATTCAAGCATTTCGGTGGCAGAATCGTCGTATGGAACCCATGGTCATTGAGTCGTGCCACAGCACATGGGTCGTCGACCTCGAAAACTCGAGGTTCAGACGGATCCTCAAGGGCTTCGATACAAGTGCCGGTCAGGCGTCGACCGCGTGGAGGCCCTGTTTTGGACTTGAGATCGACCCGATGTCGGAATCGTTCGTCGTTCTGCTCAATCCCGAGGGCACCCGGCTCCTCCGGAGTTGGCGACACGTTGAACACTGCACCCAGTGCGGCGGTGAAGCCACGACTGAGCTGACTCTCGATGAGTTGAGGTCCGCCGCTCTGCGCTGAGGTGCGACCCGGCGCTAGGCGCACGGGATCCGAGTCTGGTTTCGTTTCAATCGGTAGGGCTCCCCATCCTGCGGCGCGAGCAATGTGCCGCTAATCCGTCATATACACTGACCGCACGTCGTGTGTTGACCCGAACCGGCGGTGCCTACTGCGAACGGCACCGGGCACGGCGGGGAGGAGCTCATGAAAATCAGAGGACGCGCCTCAAGTGGCGACCCATCAGCCACGTCGGATGAAGGTCTTTCCGCCGATGAGCTCGCCGCCAAATTGGCGGACTTGAAGAATTCTCAGAGCGAGCTCGCCCACACTATCGAACTCCTGGCGAGCCAGATCGACTCGCTCCAGAAAAACGATTCGGAAGATGCTTCGGAGTCGGAGGCCGCCGCCTCCCCCCCTCCACCTCCTCCCGGTTTCGCCATCCACACACCATCCTCAGCAACGCCGCCGCCTCCCCCACCTCCGGGCCCCGGCAATCAGGCGCTTTCCCCGCCTCCGCCACCTCCTCCCGACACCGGGGCAAAATCTGCTTCTCCGCCCCCACCCAAGATGGCGGAAACGTCGAGAACCACGCCGCCAGCTGTTCCGCCGCCTCCGCCCGGTTCTGGGTCGACACTCAGCCCTCTCGACCGGCTACTCGGTGAGGACTTCGGAAAGCCAAGGGTGCCTGGGTCGACTTCAACGCCACCGGTTCAAACGCCACCGACTCCCACGACATCGCCGCCTCCGACAAAAGAGCCTCCGGCTCCCGACGTGGCCTCCGAGGAACCGGCACCTTCACCCGATCCGAAGCCGGCTTTCCGGGTCGCTCTCCCTCGCGATGACAAAGAACCGATAGAACAACCGAACAAGACGGAATCACCGAGTCCGGTCGCTTCGGCCAGCTCCCCGCCCCAAGCGGCCACCAAGCCCGCTTCTCCCTATTCCTTCAACGCCAAGCTGGACCAGTTGAGGGACGAGGAGCCCACCACCAACGGACAAGGGAAAGCCTCGTCACCCCCAATTTCTTCGCCTCCCGCCCCCGCCAAGGTCTCAGTCGGCGCCGGCAGCGAAGCAGCTGTGGGCACTGCCACCGGAGACGAGCCGTTAGCGGCCAACCAGCCAGCCCCTGACTTCTTCCGATCCGGAGGGCAATCGTTCGCCTCCGCCGCCGCCATGGTCAACGACATTCTGGAGGCGACTCCGGATACCACTCCCGAACCGGGCAAGGACCACGTCGAGAACTCGGCTGACCCCGCTACCGATGAGCCACGGGCACCCGACGTCCCGATCACCCCCGACTTCTTCACGGCTCAGCCGAAGAAAAGGTTCCGTTTCCGCCGCTGAGCCTCTGGCTGGCGATCACTGAACGGTCGGGACCAACCTCAGATGGAGGGTTCCCGCTTCCACATTCCTGAGCTTCCCCCGGTCTTTTCCCACAGCATCAGTTGTCCGATACTCATCGTCCGGTCGGTGGTCTTGCACATGTCATAGACGGTAAGCGCAGCGATGGCGCAGGCTGTCATCGCCTCCATCTCGACGCCCGTCCGGTCGACGGTCTCGACCTTGGCTTCCACCTCTACGTAGTCGTCACCGATGGTGAAGTCGACGTGCACGGCACCCACCAACAGGGGGTGGCACATCGGAACCAGGTCGGCTGTCCTTTTGGCCGCCTGGATGCCGGCCACCCGGGCTGCCGCCAACACATCGCCCTTGGTAATGGCGTTATTGGCAACTTTGGAAGTGGTTTCCGGCTTCATTGCCACCCGGCACCGGGCCAAAGCCCGGCGGTGGGTCGGCTCCTTCGGTGAGACATCCACCATCCGGGCTCCGCCCAAGGGGTCCAGATGGCTGAGACTACGGTCTGTCATGCAGAAATCCGATCGGTCACGGACGACAGTGTAGAGGACATCCCGATTCCGAATCAGTATTGGCACTCTCTGCGTTAGACTGCTAACCAGAGCGGCCGAGACGGCGAAAGGGAACTGGAAGCGTGCCCACCTACGAATATCGCTGTGAACACTGTGAGCAGACGTTCGACGTCTTCCAGTCCTTCGCGGACGATGCCCTGACGGCCTGCCCGACCTGCGGAAACCCGGTGCGCAAGGTGTATGGAAACGTCGGCGTGGTGTTCAAGGGAAGTGGCTTCTACAAGAACGACAGCCGGCCGAAGGAAACAGCGAGATCATCGACGGAGAACGGTTCTTCGCCAAAGGAATCCAAAGACTCGGCTTCGACCGCAACGGACACCAAAACTCCGGCCTCCGATGGCGCCAAAAAAGACGCCAGCAGCTCCAAGAGTGACGCCACTAAGTCGAGCACTCCGAAGGCGCCAGTCTGACCTCCGCCGCCCAGCCCGATTGAGCCTGAGTCTCGTTGGGAAATAATTGCTCACGCGATTGCCCCTTTGAGCCGTTCAATTGGACATGGACACTTCCGACCTCGATCGGCTGTTGCTTCGACTCGCCGAGCTCGATGGGTCAGACCTTCACATCAAGGCAGACGCTGCCCCCCGGGTGCGGATTTCCGGATCGCTGCGGCCCCTCCTCGATGCGCCACATTTCACCGCCGAAGAAACATTTCGCATCGCCGAGTCGATGATGCAGCCGAGCAACCTCGAGCATTTTCGCGAACACCGCGAAGCCGATTTCGCCTACAGCGTGCCGGGCCTCGGGCGATTTCGGGTTAACGCGTTCTATCAACGCTCGTCGGTCGCCCTCGCCATGCGCTTGGTGCGCACCAGCGCCGCCACCGTCGAAGATTTGGGCCTGCCGCCCGTCATCACCCGGCTGGCCGAGGAACAGCGTGGGCTGGTCCTGGTGACTGGACCGACGGGATCAGGCAAGACGACCACCCTGGCGGCCATGGTCGATCACATCAACCACACCCGGGCCTGCCACGTGGTGACCATCGAGGACCCGGTGGAATTTCTCCACGATGACGATCTGGCCGCCATCGATCAGCGCGAGGTCGGATTCGACACGAACAGCTTCTCATCCGCCATGCGAGTGGTGCTCCGCCAAGATCCTGACGTCATCCTGGTGGGTGAGATGCGTGACCTCGAGACGGTGTCGGCCGCCCTTACCGCCGCGGAGACCGGCCACCTGGTGTTGTCGACGCTGCACACCACCGATGCCACCGAGACCATCAACCGGATCGTCGACTTCTTCCCTCCCCATCAGCAGAACCAGACGCGAGTCAGCCTGGCATCGTCCATCAAGGGAATCATTTGTCAGCGCCTGGTTCCGACCGCCGATGGAAACGGCAGGGTGCCGGCGCTTGAAGTGCTCGTCACCAATGGTCGCGTCGAACAGGCAATCATCGACTCGACCCAGACCTCGGACATCGGCAGCATCATCGCCGACGGCGAGTACTACGGGATGATGACGTTCGACCAGTCTCTGGCCGGGCTCGTCGCGGCCGGAACCATCGATATCCGCGAGGCAATGAACTCTGCCACCAATCCTCACGATTTGAAGGTGTTGTTGGAGCGCAGCGGCATCCTCCAGACCGGACAGTTCGCAACCGCCAGCTCGGCTTAGATACCCGCTAGTTTCGGTTGCGTTGCTCCGGCACTCAGCCCGGCGCCCTGGATTCAGTGAGGTTCGGATCATGAAGGCTATTCCGCACTGGATCGGAGGCAAAGCAGAACCGGGGACCTCCAGACGAGCCGGACCGGTCTACGACCCCGCGGTGGGGCGGCAAACCGGGGCGGTGGCGTTCGCCTCCTCCGATGACGTCAACCAGGTGTCCACCATCGCCGCGGCGGCCGCGGCCGAGTGGTCCGAGACTTCTCTCAGCGAACGAGCCGCGGTTCTCTTCCGCCTTCGAGAGTTGGTTGACCATCATCGGACCGAGCTCGCCGCTTTGATCACCGCCGAGCACGGTAAGGTGCTGAGCGACGCCGCCGGCGAGGTGGCCCGAGGTCTGGAGAACATCGAGTTCGCCTGTGGGATCCCCCACCTTTTGAAGGGATCCCATTCCACTGAAGTGTCCTCCGGAGTCGACGTCCACACCGTGCTGCAGCCGCTCGGTGTGGTAGCCGGCATCACGCCCTTCAATTTCCCGGTCATGGTGCCGCTGTGGATGCTGGCCAACGCCATCGCCTGCGGAAACTCCTTCATTCTCAAACCTTCCGAAAAGGATCCTTCGCCATCAATCCTTCTCGCCGAGCTCATGCAGCACGCCGGCGTTCCCGACGGCGTCTTCAACGTCATCCAGGGGGATGCCGAGACCGTCGAGGCGTTGTTGGCTCATCCCGATGTCTCCGCGGTGTCCTTCGTCGGAAGCACGCCGATCGCCCGACACATCTATGAGACCGGGACCAAGAACGGCAAACGAGTCCAGGCGCTGGGTGGCGCCAAGAACCACATGGTCGTACTCCCCGATGCCGACGTCGGCTCGGCCGCCGATGCGGCCATCTCCGCCGCGTTCGGTTCCGCCGGTGAGCGGTGCATGGCCGTATCGGTGGTTGTGGCGGTGGGTGGCGTCGCCGATCTCCTGGTGGCGGCCATCGCCGACCGCATCCCGTCGGTGACCATCGGGCCCGGAACCGACCCAACCTCGCAGATGGGGCCGCTCGTCACCGAGGCTCATCGGGACCGGGTCCGGTCCTACGTCGACGGCGCCGAGAAGGAGGGAGCCACCCTGATCGTCGACGGGCGGGGCGAGTGGAATGAAGGGTTCTATCTCGGATGCACCCTCCTCGATGACGTTCGACGGGGGATGAAGGTCTATGACGACGAGGTGTTTGGACCCGTCCTCAGCGTCGTGCGCGTCGACTCCTATGACGACGCGGTTGGCCTAGTGAACAGCAATCCCTATGGCAACGGGGTTGCAGTGTTCACCCGGGACGGAGGCGTGGCCCGGCGTTTCCAACTCGATGTGACGGTGGGCATGGTCGGGGTCAACGTCCCGGTCCCGGTCCCGGTCGGGTCCCATTCCTTCGGTGGATGGAAGTCCTCCCTGTTCGGGGACAGCGCCATGTACGGACCGGAAGGCATCCGCTTCTACACCCGACAGAAAGTGGTCACCACCCGTTGGCCCGACCCGGCTACCAGTGTGATCGATCTGGGCTTTCCCCAAACCCGCTAGAGCCGAGCACTCCACTCATTCAATTGTTCGGCCAACTCCGGCCAGCGGGAGAAGATGCCCACCCGGTCGCCCGCCGCTTCGATCCGCTCGTTCCATTCCCGGTCGCCCCACGGAGGCTCGACCAGCTGTGCCCGGGGGAGCAGTTCCGCCAGGCGCTCCGATGTCGCCCGGGTGTGGTGCGGATCGCTCTCCCCGCTCCGGAAGACCAACGCAGGCAGGTCCATGGTCCGGGCTTCGGCGTCTGGAAGCCCCGGCACCAGCTCATCGGGCCGGGGGCAGTACACCAGCATCCATTGCTCCAGCGTCCGGATGAAGGCCTGGGGATCTTGGGCCAGCAGCTTCGGCCGGTTGTCGGGATTGCGCTCCAGCACCTCAGCCCAGTCAGGCAGGGCGGCCACTGCCTCCATCCCACTTCGCCAGGCGGCGGCGATGGAATCTCCGCAGTAGTGGGTGCCGAGGGTCAGCAACCCGTAGGGGCCCCCGCTGATCCACCACAACGCCAGAGCCCGGGCGGCTTCGGGATGACGGGCGGCGGTGAGCAGCGACACTCGCGAGCCACCCGACCCACCGGCAATGACCGCCGGCGTCATGCCCAACCCCTCCAGGAGACCAGCCAGCACGTCGGCCTGCATGGCCGACTCCGAGTCCCCCTCGAAGCACACCTCCGAGGCACCGGTGTTGGGTCGGTCCCAGATCACTACCTGTTTGCCGGTGGCGGCCAGTCGCTCCGCCAACTGGCGGACCCCGGGGGCGTCCTTGCTGAAGCGACCGCCGGGAGTGACGACCCACGGCTCGCCGTTGCCAATCAACTCGTACGAGACACCCAGACCATTCACCTGTGCGACGGGCATGCCCACCCCCTTTGCTTCTAGGGTATTTCAGACTTGCCTAGCCCGGGGAGGGACATGGCTCTCGCATTGGACGGACTTCGGGTGATTGATGCAGACACCCATCTCACCGAGGCTCACGAGCTGTGGACGAGCCGGGCACCGGCCAAATACCGAGACCGGGTCCCTCGGGTGGAGATGATCGACGGCCGGCCGATGTGGATGGTCGACGGCGCGGAACTCGGATTTGCCGGTGGCGGAGGGGTGATCGACCGCGAGGGTGGGAAAGGGCGCGCCCTCGAAGCGCTCTACGAGTGGACTTTCGACCAGATTCACCCCGGCGCCTACGACCCCAAGGAACGCATTGAGGTCATGGACGACTCGGGTATCTGGGCCCAGGTTTGCTTTCCGAACTCGATTGGGCTCGGCGGCCAGGGCATTTCCGATGTCGTCAAGGACCCCGAGCTTCGGCTGCTGTGCATCCAGATCTACAACGACGCCATGGGCGAGGTCCAAGCCGAGTCGAACCTGCGGCTTCTCCCGATGCCGGTGCTGCCGGCCTGGGATGTGGCGGCCTGTGTCACCGAGGCGAAGCGAGTTGCCGCCTTCGACCTTCGTGGGGTCAACATGACGTCCGACCCCCAGGATCTAGGAGCCCCTGATCTTGCCAACCGGGCCTGGGATCCGCTCTGGGAGGTATGCGCTGACCTCCACCTCCCAGTGCATTTTCATATCGGCGCCAGTCTGACCACCATGACCTACTTCGGTACCTATCCGTGGGAATCGCAAAATGACGACACCAAACTGGCCATCGGTGGCACCTTGCTCTTCATCGGCAACGCCCGGGTGGTGGCCAACGTCATCCTCAGCGGGATGCTCGACCGTCACCCCACCCTGCAGATGGTCTCGGTGGAGAGCGGGGTGGGTTGGATCCCGTTCATTCTCGAGGCCCTCGACTACGAGATGTCCGAAAACGCTCCGAAGGAGCTGGACAAGTTGTCGATGCTTCCGTCGGAGTACTTCAAACGCCAGTTGTACGCGACCTTCTGGTTCGAGAAGAACAACGTACCGGCGCTGATTGCCTCCGTCGGCGAGGACAATGTGCTGTTCGAGACCGACTTCCCACACCCCACCTGCCTGTACCCCAAACCCCTCGACACCGTCGCCGAGAAGATGTCGACGCTGGCCCCCGCGGTCCAGCGAAAAGTGCTGGGGGAGAATGCCGCCAAGCTCTATCGCCTCTGAAGGCAGACGGAACGGATTTGGCTTTGAGGCTTGCCCGATTCTCCGGCGATCCGATAGCGGCTCGGAACAGGCACTGGGTCCACTCCGCACCACGGAGAGTGGCTCCCGCTGGCGATGGCCACCAACTTCCGCCCCCGCCCTGGTCAGATTCAATCAAATTGCTCCGATTATGAGGTCGGTAACGCTCAAGGCGGGTGAGGTTCTTTCCGATAGTTGACTCATGACGGTTCTGCAGAAAAGGGTTGGCGCCAGGGGTGGGCTTCGAATGGCGCAGCTAATAGTGGGCCTAGACATCGGCACCAGCGCGGTCCGCGCCGCGGAGCTCGACGTCAGCTCCAAGCCGCCCCAACTGCTCAATTACGGCCAGATCGGACTGCCGCCGGGATCAGTTGTCGATGGTGAGATCCGCGACTCCACCGCGGTGACCGAGGCTATCCGGCGGCTCTGGAAGAACGGGCAGTTCTCCAGCACCTCGGTGATCGTCGGCATCGCCGGACTCCGGGCCATCACCCGCGAGATCGATCTGCCCTACGTTCCCGACAACGAAGTTGACAGTGCGGTCCGGTTCCATTCCGAAGAGGTCATCCCGTTCCCGCCGGACAAGACCATCCTGTCGTCCCAGATCCTCGCCGATTACACGTCGCCGGAGGGCGCCAAGATGCGCCGGGTGCTGGTTGCGGCAGCCCACTCCGAACTGGTCGAAGGGGTCGTCGCGGTGACGGAGGGCGCCGGCCTGGTTGTCAAAGGCGTCGACCTGGTGTCCTCCGCGCTGGTGCGGGCCATCTCGGACGGGACATCCGGTGACCAGCCCGAGGCCATCGTCTCGGTGGGTGCCGGACTCACCGTGGTGGTCATCCATCAGAACGGACGGCCCCAGTTCGTCAGGACCATCGGCTCGGGGGGGAACGCCTTCACCGCGGCAATCGCGTCGTCCCTCGACCTTCCCCTCGCCGACGCCGAAGCCCTCAAGCGCAGGCTGGGGGAACCGACCCCCCAGGTCCATGCGGCCCAGCAGGCCATCCAAGCCACCGTCGACGATCTCATCAGCGAGATCCGGAACTCGGTGCAGTACTTCGCCACCCTGCCCGGACGCCTCCCCGTCTCCCAGATCCTGGTTACCGGCGGAGGGTCCTCGCTCCACGGCTTCATTCCCATGCTCGGAGCCCAGATCCACCTGCCGGTCCACTCGGTTTCGCCATTGGATCGGCTGAACGTCTCCAAGGTCGACCTCACCCCCGAGCAGGCCACCCAGGTGAGCCCGGTTCTGTCGACGCCGATCGGTCTCGGGCTGCCCGAGTCCAACCCGGCGGTGAAGCAGTTCAACCTGCTTCCCCCCGAAATCATCAAGCGGGTCCGGATGAACACCATCCAGCAAAAGACCCTGCTGGTCGCCGCGGTGATCGTGGGACTGCTGGCCGTCTTCGGAGTCTGGAAGGCCTTCCAGGTCCACTCGGCGCAGAACGACATCAGCGCCCTCAACGCCAACATCAGCTCGCTGAACGCCCAGATACCCAAGTACGACCTGGTGGTATCAGCCACCACTGCCTACGACCAGGGCAAGGCCCGCCGGACCGCCGTCCTCGGCGCATCCATCGACTGGCCCAACGCGCTCAGCAACCTGATCTCCATCACGCCGCCCAAGCTCCAGGTGCAGTCGTTTGTCGGCACCACCGGCAACGGCACGGCGACGGCCTCGACAACTGGTTCAGCCACGCCCACCACCGCCACTCCGGCGGCATCCAGCTCAGTATCGGCCTCCATCGGATTCGTAGCCACCGCCCTCAACGGCCCCGGACCCGGGCTCACCAGCCCGTCACTCTGGACGTCGGCCATCGCCAACGACGCCGCCAAGCTGTTTGCCAATCCCGTGCCCACCTCGATCACCACCAACACCGACGGCTCCGTGTCGTTCCCCTCGACGATCTCGGTGACCCCCGCCGCTAGTTTGGCCAAGAATGCGAGCCTGCAATGAACACCGTCCGGGAGTACCAGAAGCCAATCATGGTCGGAGTCCTGGGGTTCGTCGTAGCCATCCTGTTGTACGCGCTACTGATCTCCCCGCAGAGCTCGAAGCTCTCCTCCCTGAACACCCAGAAGACGCAACTGGCCGCCCAGCAGCAGCAGTTGCAGTCGAAGTTGACGAGTCTGCAAACCGAAAAACAACAACTGCCCACCAAGTGCACCAGCCTGCAGAAGATCTCGGTGCAGATCCCGAGTGTGTTGACTCCCGGAGACCTAGCTGCCGAGCAGGCCTCGTTCTACAACCAGCTCACCGCGTTGGTCGGCTCCTCCGGTACCTCGATCCCTAGCTTCGCCTGGACCGGAAACACCGGTGCCGCTGGCACACCGACCACCACCACTCCTCCAGTCGCGGGTGCCACGCCGGCGACCAACGGAGTTACCCCGGTACCGGTCAAGATGCACATCACCGGCAACTACGCCCAGATGACCGCCTTCATCGCCGGTCTCGATTCGTTCCCCCGGCTGTTCGTGATCCAGACCTTCACCTTGGCGGTCGGCGCGACATCAGCCACCCCAGGCGCGAGTACCAATGCCAGTGGCGACACTACCTCCGCCACCACTCCGGCATTGTGGGTGGGTCAATCCCCGACTGCAGCTGGCAGCGGCCCCTACGGGCTGGATCTCGCTGGTTCGATCTACTACACCGCCACTCCGAGCGCCCTGGACGCCTGCACCAAAGCCACCGCCAAGTAGTCCCGGCGATCTGGCCCGCTCGATCCCAACCCGATGCCCACCGATCCGACGCGGCGCCATGGCGGGTGGATCGTCCTGCCCCTCGTTCTCGGCCTCGGAGGTCTCCTCACCAGCTGTAGCTCCGGAACCGCCGGCACGACTCCGACAACGTCGCCGCAAGCGATGATGTCGCTCGCCCTCGCCAACGCCACTTCTGCAGGCTGGGTCCACGAAACCAACCGAACGACCGGTTCCGGGCATTCGGTGTCGATGGTGAATGACATTGGAACCGATCAAGGTCGGCAGGTCATTGACAGTGACGGGGCCCAGGCCACCGCCCTCGTGTTGAGCGGGATGGCCTACATCCAGGGGGACGCCAACGCCGTGAGCAACTTCTTCCAGATTCCAACGCCCGACCCTCAGAAGCTTGCCGGGCAATGGATCTCGATTCGGCCCACTGACCCGAGCTATGCCGCGGTCAGTGCATCGGTGACCCTGCAATCGGACTTCCAGAACTTCCAGAAGCTGTTTCTCGGCCCGTTCAAAGCCGGCGCCCCGACCACGGTCAATGGGCTCAGGGTCGTCCCGATATCGGGCCACGTCCAAGGTGCTACGGCCGGCTCTACGGTGCCGGCCACCCTCTTCGTCGCCGCGTCGGGGAAGGTCCTCCCCGTCAGTTTCCGAGCCTCGAACAGCCAGGCCAGCATCACCTCACAGTGGACCGACTGGGGCCAAGCGGTTGCCCTGGCGGCACCGACGACTTCGATCCCGATGTCCTCCATCGTCGGACAGAGTTCCGGGGCGACGACCACCTAGCAACCAGGAGTTGCCGGCTAGGTCCCGCTGACCTGCATGTCGGCCACGGCCAGGGTCTGACCGGCGGCGATTCCCGGCAGCCACTCGACGTCGGCCCCCACTGTTACTAGCGATTGCAAGATGCGCTGGAGGGTTGAGGCGACGGTGATCTCCCGGACCGGTTCGGCCAGCTTCCCGTTCCGGATCATCAGGCCCTCGGCCCCCACCGAAAAGTCGCCGCTGATCGGGTTGACGCCGGAGTGGACGCCGGTCATCGACTGGACGAACAGCCCCTCGCCGACCGCCGCCAACACCCCGTCCTCGTCGTAGCCCTCCGGACCCGGAGTCAGGGCTAGGGCCCGGCAACCCACCCCGGGGGTGCCGGCAAAGCCTCCCCGCACCGCCGAGCCGGTCGAGGCCACCCCGGCCCGGGATCCGGCCACCGTGTCGTACAAGAAGCCCATCAGCACGCCGTTGACGATGAGCTGGTTCCGCCGGCAGGCCAGGCCTTCGGCATCGTAGGAAGCCGCCCCGTAGGCCAGCGGGTTGGTGGGGTCGTCAACCAGGGTGAATCCGGGTGCCCCCACCTGCTCGCCGACCCGGCCGGCGAAGAAGGACCGCCCCTTGGCCACCGCCTCCCCGGACAGGGCGCCGGAGATCACCGAGAGCAGGGTGGACGCCGCCCGCCGGTCGAACACCACCACCGAACGCCCCGAGGGCCCTTTGGTGGCCCCCAGCATCCGCACCGCCCGCTCGACGGCGTCGGTGGTCACCTTGTCCCGGTCGAGCCCCTCGAACCCGCGGGCGGTGTCGAATCCGCCACCGGTCTGGCTGGCCTCGCCGTCGCCGGCGATCACCCCCACCGAGAGAAATCCTTGGGTCTTCCGGTTCGACGACCGGATCCCGGTGGTCGAGACCAGGGCCATCTCCACCGAGGTGTCGCCGTAGTCGGCCGACGACACCTGCCGGATCCGGGGATTCGCCCCCCGGGCCTGGGCCTCCAGGGCGAGAGCGAGCTCGACCTTGGCCGAGGTCGGCACCGAGGCCAGCGAGTCGTCCCAGAGGTCGAACGGCACTGCCGCCACCCCGTCGGGGACGGCCAGCTGCACGTGCTCGTCGGGGGTGGCGAACATCGCATTGTCCCGCGCCTCGTCGAGCGTCTCGGCCAGCACCGACTCGTGGAGGGAGCCGGCCCAGGCGAAGCCCAACTTGTGGTCGACCACCACCCGGACGCCGATCCCGGCAGAGGTGGCCGAGGTCAGGGACTCGACCTCGCCGTCATAGGCCCGGATCTCGGTCTCGTCACCCCGGGCCACGTAGACCTCGACGTCCTCGCCCGAGCGGGCCCAGCCGGCTACCCGGTCGGCCAGGCCCAAGAGGTCGTCGGTCCCGTCCTCGCGGTTGACATCGGAGGCAGTCGTCGTCGTCATTCGGTCGTCCCCCCGATGGTCACCCCGGTGATCCGGAGGGTGGCCTGGCCACACCCCACCGGTACGCTCTGGCCGTCCTTGCCACAGGTGCCGGGGGTCATGGCGAAGTCGGTGGCCACCGCGTCCACCCGCTTGAGGATCTCCGGGCCGTTGCCGATCAGGTTGGCGTCACGGAGCGGCTCGGTGATCCGACCGTTCTCGATCAGGTACGCCTCGGTGGTGCCGAACACGAAGTCGCCGGTGGTGGTGTTGACCTGTCCCCCGCCCAGCTTGGCCACGTAGACCCCGTGAGGGGTCTGGGCCACGATCTCGTCGGCGTCATCCTCGCCCGGCAACAGAAAGGTATTGGTCATCCGCACCATCGGCAGGTGCTGGTAGGTCTGGCGGCGGCCGTTGCCCGAGGACACCCGGCCTTCCTTCCGGGCCCGGAGGAAGTCCCACAGGTACTCGGTCAGCATGCCGTTCTCGATCAGCACGTTCCGCTGGGCCGGCCGGCCTTCGTCATCGAACCCGAAGGTGCCCCACTCCGCACCGACGGTGCCGTCGTCGACCAGGGTGACCAGCGGGCTGGCCACTTGCTTTCCCACCTGGCCCACGTAGACCGAGGCGTTCTTGGCGATGTGGTCGGCCTCCAGGCCGTGCCCGCAGGCCTCATGGAAGAGGATGCCGCCGCTCCCCCCGGCCAGCACCACCGGCACCTCGCCGGACGGCGCCGGACGAGCTGACAGCTTGGACAGTGCGCGGCCGGCGGCCATCCGGGCCAGCTCCTCCACCGAGACGTCGTCGAACAGCTCGTAGCCGACGGTGTGGGCGGTGGTCTCATGACCGGTCTGGAGCCCGGTGTCCCCCTCCGCCACGCAGGCCACCGAGAATCGGGTCCGGCGCTGCTGGTCTTCCACCAGCAGCCCGTCCGAGTTGGCGATCAACACCTGGCGGCGGGAGCCGCCATAGCCCGCCTGCACCTGGGTGATGGCTCCGCCGGCGGCCCGTCCGGCCTCGTCGGCCCGCTTCAGCAGCTCGAGGGTGTCGGCCTTCGACACCGTCGGCTCCCGGTCCATCGTCCGACGGGAGCCGCCGGAGGCCTCCAGCGAACCGACCGCCACCGTGTGGGTCCCGCCGCCCCCGCGGCGGGCCACCGCCGAGGCGGCCTCGGCCGCCTTGATGAGCCCCGCCTCACTCAGATCGGCAGTGTGGGCGAACCCGGTGCTGTCCCCGGTCACCACCCGGATGCCGGCGCCCCGCTCCCGGCCGGAGGACAATTCCTCCACCCGTCCGTCGTCGAGGAGGGCGGACGAGTTGGAACGGTCTTCGGCGAAGACCTCGGCAAACTCCCCGCCATGGCGGAGGGCTTCTCCGAGCACGCGCTCCAATACAGGTGTGTCAATCACCGCGACCTCCTCGCTGGGCGCCCCGGATCCGGTGGCCGACCCAGGGCTGTCTCCCGTATGGTACCGGCGTGGCCTTGCACATCGGTTTGTCCGCCCGGGTGGAACTCCATGTCACCGATGAGGACACCGCGGCGGCGTTCCACTCCGGGGATGTTCCCGTCCTGGCCACCCCCCGACTGCTGGCCCTCTGCGAAGAGGCGGCCTGCCTGGCACTGGCCGGACACCTCCCTGCCGGGACCACCAGCGTGGCCAAACGGGCGCAGTTCGATCACCTGGTTCCGGTGCGGGTGGGCGGCGACGTCCGGGCCGAGGCATCGCTCGACAGCATTCAGGGTCGCCGGCTCTCCTTCACCGTGTCGGTCTCCGACGCCTCCGGACTGGTGGCAGCGGGAAAGGTGACCCGGGTGGTGGTGGACCGGGATAGCTTCCTGGCCAGCGCCCGCTGATCCGGGCGCTCTCCCGGTTTCTTAGCGTTCCCCCATCAACTTTCCCAGGCTTGCCGTCGCCGCTCTGTTGGGCATCCTGGGCAGGTATCACGGGTGATACACTGGTGGAGTGACCGCAGTAACAATCAGAGACCTCAGGAATCACGGAGGTGACGTCGTTGATCGCGCGGCGCAAGGAGAGTCCGTGATCATCACCCGGGGAGGGACACCTGTCGCCGAGTTGCGTCCTCTGACCCCTCCCGGATTGACCGCCGCGGCACTCCTCGTTCGCTGGCATCGGCTCCCGCGGGTAGACCCGGACGAACTCCGAGCGGACGTCGATGCCGTCCTCGACAACTCGTTGTGAGCCAACCAAGCCGGGCCGATCGTGGAGTCCTCGACACATCGACGGTCATCCTTCTGACGGAGATCAGGGACGCCACGCAACTTCCGGCTGAGCCCCTCATCACCTCCGTCACGTTGGCTGAACTCTCCGTCGGTCCGTTGGTGGCGCACACTGAGACGACGAGGGCTGCCCGTCAAGCGCACCTGCAGCAAGCTGAGTCCGACTTTGACCCTCTCCCCTTCGACAGTGCTGCAGCTCGCGCCTTTGGGCGTGTGGCATCGTCGCTGCGACGATCCGGCCGCAAGGCCAACGCCCGTGCCTTCGACGCGCTGATCGCTGCCACCGCGATGGCCAACGACCTGCCGGTCTATACCTGTAACCCCTCCGACTTTGCCGGAATCGATGATCTCGTTGTGGTGGAAGTAGCGCATCCGTCCGGCCCTCAGCCTGGCTAGCCCGGCCTCTAGTTCCTCGCAGAGACCCAGCAATCATCGAGTCCGATCTGCGGCCAGACTGGTACTTGTGAGCCTGCCCGTATCGCTGGCGCGTCGCGACCAGCGCTCCGCCCTGCTGCCCATCGGCGGCACCTTCATTGTCTTCGGGATGTTCTGGGGGAGTTGGGCGGTCGCCACCGCCGACGTCCGCTCCACCTACGGATTGTCCGACGCCCAGCTCGGCCTCCTGCTGGCGGTCGCCGTCAGCGTCAGCGGCATCGTCGGGGCGGTGGTGGGCAACCGGGCCGAACGGTGGGGGGCGGTCCCCACCCTGGTCCGCTCCCTCCTGGTGTGGGCAGTCCTCCTCACCCTCACCGGGGCTGCCCGCACCCGCACCGAATTCATCGTCGTCTTCATCGCCACCATGGCCGCCGGAGGCTGTGTGGACATGACCATGAACGCAGCGTCGGCCTCCCGGTTGGGCGAAAGCCCCGGCCGCCTGGTCCGCTTCCATGGCATCTTCAATGTCGGGGCGTTGATCGGCGCCATCGCCCTCGGGTCACTGGTCCAGGCCCACATCTCCTGGCGGTGGGTCTGGCCGATGGTGGCGGTGGTCGCCCTCCCCCTGGCCGCCTGGGTCCACCTCCGGGGATCGGACCCCGACCGCCCGACCATCGACTCGATCCCGATCGATGGCGATGGAACCGATGGCCGCGCCCATCTCTCGTTCGTCCGGTCACTCCGCCAGTTGCAGGCCGATGGCCTCCTGGTGCTGCTGGTGGTCTTCGCCACCGCGGAGATCGTCGAGGGTGGGGTCGACACCTGGGGGGTTCTCTATCTCCGAACCCACTTGGCCGTGACCGCCTTGGTGGGCGCCTCGGCCTACGGCCTCGGGCAGGTCATCGCCATCCTCACCCGCGGGCTGGGGGGCCCCAGCCTGGGCCGGATCGGCCCGCGGCTCGGAGTCATCGCCGGGGCCGTGGCCGCCGGGGCCGGCCTCTCCCTCGAAGCGCTGGCCGGCACCCGGTTGCTGGCCGGCATCGGTCTCGCCCTCGCCGCCGGCGGTTCCGCCGTCTTCTGGCCGCTGTTGATGGCCCACGTCTCCACCGTCGCCAGCCGGCCCACCGCCACCGTGAGTGCCTTCACCGCCGCCGGATACCTCGGATGGGTGGCCGGCGCCCCGATCATCGGCCTCCTCGCCGACACCTGGGGGCTCGGCGTCGGGCTCGGGGTCATCGCCGGGCTGGCGGGTCTGGTGGCGGTCATCATGGCCGCCGGACGGCATCTGTGAGCTGGGAGTGAACCGGAAAGGACTGCATTCTCGGGGCTTTCCGGACCCCACTTGCGCATCCGGGCGCTGGTAACGTGAACGCCAGAGCGCTCATGCCCAACCTCCTCCCCCGCATCGACAGCCCGGCCGACCTCCGCACCCTCTCCGCCGAGGAGTTGACGACCCTCTGCGCCGAGATCCGGGAGTTCATCGTGAGTGCGGTGACCACCACCGGCGGGCACCTCGGCTCCAACCTCGGCGTGGTGGAGCTGACCCTGGCGCTGCACCGTACGTTCGACTCCCCCCGCGACGTCCTCCTCTGGGACACCGGGCACCAGGCCTACGTGCACAAGCTGGTGACGGGTCGACGCGACTTCAGCCAACTCCGTCAGGGCGGGGGGCTGTCCGGCTACCCCAACCGGACCGAGTCCGAGCACGACTGGGTGGAGAACAGCCACGCCTCGACCATCCTCAGTTACGCCCACGGCCTGGCCAGTGCCTTCGAGATCCAGGGGATCGATCGCCGGGTGGTGGCGGTGGTGGGCGACGGCGCCCTCACCGGCGGCATGGCCTACGAGGCGCTCAACAACCTCGGCCACTCAGGCAAGAAAGTATTGATCGTCCTCAACGACAACGGCCGGTCGTACGCCCCGACGGTGTCCCGCCTGTCGGTCGGTCTCACCCACCTGCGGCTCAACCCGACCTACGTCCAGGCCCGCCAACGGATCCGCAACGTGCTCCGCGGCATCCCGGCGGTCGGCGGGTTGGCCTACTCCGGCGTCCATGGATTGACCAGCGCGGTCCGGGAAGTGGTGACCCCCCACACTTTCTTCGAGGCCCTCGGCATCCGGTACGCCGGGCCCATCGACGGCCATGACATCGCCGAGGTGGAGCAGGCACTGGTCAACGCCTCGGAGTGGGAGGGGCCCATCGTCATCCACGTGCTCACCCAGAAGGGTCGGGGCTACGCTCCGGCCGAAGAGGATGACATCCAGAACCTCCACGACTTCAAGGTGAAGTCGGTGACCAAGACGGACGATCCCCACGGCGACGTCCCGGCCGCCGAGTTGGACGAGGTCCCCGCCATCCCGCCCCTCACCTTCACCGATGCCTTCACCCGGTCGCTCCTCCGGAACGCCGAAGCCGATGCCCGGATCGTGGCCATCACCGCGGCGATGCCCGGGCCCACCGGCCTTCTGCCGTTCGAGGCGCGGTTCCCCGACCGGTTCTTCGACGTCGGGATCGCCGAACAGCATGCGGTGACCGCGGCGGCGGGTATGGCCATGGCCGGCCTCCGGCCGGTGGTGGCCATCTACTCGACCTTCTTTTCACGCGCCTTCGATCAGGCCAACTTCGACGTCGGCCTCCATCACGCCCCGGTGGTCTTCGCCCTCGACCGGGCCGGCATCACCGGTGACGACGGGCCCAGCCACCACGGGTTGCTGGACATGGCCCTCGCCCTCTCCATCCCCGGGATGACCGTCTTCGCTCCCTCCTCCGCCCCGGAAGTCGAAGTGATGTTGGACGAGGCGTTGGCCCTGGAAGGACCATCAGCCATCCGCTTCCCTAAGACCCCCGCCCCGGTGGTGGCCGGCGGCACCGTCGGCTCCGGCCTCCGGGCCCGACGGCTGCGGCAGGGCGACGGCTCGGCCTGCATCCTGGCGGTCGGAAAGATGGTGGCCGCCGCCGAGGAGGCGGCCGACAAGCTGCACACCGAGGGGGTCGACATCACCGTCTGGGATGTCCGGGTGGTCTCGCCCCCCGACCCCGACATGCTGGCCGACGCCGCCCGCCATCGTCAGGTGTTCACCGCCGAGGACCACATGCGTCAGGGCGGGGCGGGGATGTATCTGGCTGACGCCTTCGCCCGAGCCTGCCGCCACCAGGAGATCCAAGGCGACGACGGCGTCGACCTCGAGGCCCCGCCGGTCACCGTGCTCGGCATCCCCTCCGCCTACATCCCCCAGGACAAGCCGGACCGCATCCTGGCCCGCTTCGGGCTCGACGGTCCGGGTCTGGCCCAATCGATCCGGCAGGTGGTCTCGTCGCCGGCGCTACCCGGGTCGGATGTCGCCGACTGAGTCCGGCTCCTCCCCCCGATGACCGGTTCCCGTCGCCGGCATTTCCGGCCCCCATCCTGCTTGCCGCCAGAACAGAAACGTGTTCTACTTAACGGCCGATGACGTTCAATCTCGCTGACCTGTTCGAAGCGTCCGTCGACGCCTTCGGTGACAACGAATACCTGGTGGCGGACGGCAAGCGCCGGACCTACGCCGAGATGGAAGCCCGGGCCAACCGGCTCGCCCATCACCTCGCCGCCAACGGTGTCGGCCCCGGCGACCACGTCGGGATCTACTCGGCCAACTCGGTGGAGTGGGTGGAGACGGCCTGGGCGGTGTTCAAGCTCCGGGCGGTGTGGATCAACATCAACTACCGCTACGTGAAAGAGGAGCTCCGCTACCTCTTCTCCAATGCCGATCTGGTCGCCCTCGTCCACCAAGCCGAGTTCGGGCCCCGGGTGGCCGATCTCCTCCCCGATCTCCCCGGCCTCCGCCACGTCATCACCGTCGACGACGGTTCGGACCAGCCCCTCCCGCCGGGCGCCGTCCCCTACGAGGAGGCCATGGCCTCCGGCGGTCCTGAGCGGGACTTCGGCCCCCGCTCCAACGACGACCACTACATCCTCTACACCGGGGGGACCACGGGGATGCCGAAGGGGGTGGTCTGGCGCCACGAGGACGTCTTCTTCGCCCTCGGCGGCGGAGTGGACCCGCTGACCAATACCCGGGTCCCTGGCCCCGAAGCCATGGTCGAGAAGGGCAAGGCCCAGGGCGGGATGCAGATCACCTTCCTACCCATCGCCCCCCTCATGCACGGCGCCACCCAGTGGGCGGTGATGGGCCAGAGCTTCACTGGCAACCGGATCGTCCTGATGGGCAAGTTCGACCCCCACGAGGTCTGGCACCTGGTGGAGACCGAGAAGGTCAACTCGGTGATGATCACCGGGGACGCGATGGGCAAGCCGTTGGTGGAGGCCCTGGACGATCCCGGCACCGCCCACGACGTCTCCACTCTGTTCGCGGTGGTGTCGTCGGCCGCCCTGTTCTCCGCCCCGGTGAAGGACGAGTTCTTCAAGCACCTCCCCAACATCATGATCACCGACGCGGTGGGCTCATCGGAGACCGGCAACAACGGGATGACCATCGTGGGCAAGGAGAACACCGCGATGCGGAGTGGTCCGACCATCACTGCCCTCGGCAACACCGTCGTGTTCGACGAGGAATTCCAGTTGGTGGCGCCCGGCTCCGGGGTGATCGGGAAGATCGCCCGGGGCGGCGACGTCCCCCTCGGCTATTACAACGATCCGGTGAAGTCGGCCGAGGTGTTCATCACCGTGGAGGGCCGGCGCTATTCGATGCCCGGCGACTTCGCCACCATCGAGGCCGACGGGTCGATCACCCTCCTCGGCCGGGGCTCGGTCTGCATCAACTCCGGGGGCGAGAAGATCTTCCCCGAAGAAGTGGAATCGGCGGTGCGGTCCCACCCCGACGTCTTCGACGCCATCGTGGTCGGAGCCGATGACGACCGCTGGGGCCAACGGGTGGCCGCCATCATCTGCCCCCGACCCGGACGCCGCCCGACCCTCCACGCCATCCAGGAACATTGCCGGGAGGCCATCGCCGGCTACAAGGTCCCCCGCCAACTCCACGTGGTCGACGCCATCCTCCGGTCGCCGAGTGGGAAGCCCGACTACCGGTGGGCCGCCGACATCGTCAAGAACGTTCCCGAGGAGACCGACACCGGCGGGGACAGGACCTCGACGGGGTCGTGAGACCTCAGCGGTGCCTCCGGCTCCCGGCGCCGGGATGATCACCGGGACCAACTGACCCCGGTGCCCATCGATCTGGCCGACGTGGCCCGTCCGGCCCACACCGCGGTGTTGACCATGGAGATCCAGCGCGGGGTGGTGGGCGACCTGAGCGCCTTCCCGGAGCTGGCCCAGGCGGCCGCCAAGGTCGGGGTTATCCCCAATACCGCCCGCTTGCTCTCGCGTGCCCGGGAGCGAGGGGTGCCGGTCATCCACTGCACTGCTGAGTTCCGCCCCGACCGGGCCGGGACGGCGGTAAACAGCCAGCTGATCGCCGCCGCCCTCCGTAATCCCGATCACATGCTGGCCGGCACGCCTCCGGCAGAAGTGGTCCCCGAGCTGGGTCCGCTTCCGAGCGATCTGGTCTCTTCCCGGCTCTCGGGGGTCTCCCCGTTCATCGGCACCTCGCTGGATGCCTGGCTCCGCAACCTGGGGGTCCGCACGGTGGTGGCCACCGGGCTGTCGGTGAACCTCGGCGTGCTGGGACTGGTCATCGAGGCGGTGAACCTCGGCTACCAGGTGGTGGTGCCCCGGGACGCGGTGGCGGGGATCCCCCAGGACTACGCCGAGGCGGTGCTGAACAACACCTTCCCGCTGGTTTCCACTTTGACCACCGTCAACCTGTTGCTGGAGGCTTGGAGCTCCGGGGCCTGAGGGTTGCATTGGCGATTGAGAGACATCGTCGGCATTGTGGGCACCCCGGGGCGCCACGGCTCTTACGGTTCCGACGGGTCGGCGGTCTCCAGAATCTCTTTGAGGTGACCCAGATCTTTTTGATTTGCTCGCCGCATTGCGCTGGCCATCAAAGGAGTAATGAGCCTCGAGAAGCCGGTGGGTTCACCTCGGTTGCGAAGCGTCATCCTGGTGCCACCGACCGGAGTGTCCTCCCAGGTGTAGGTCGTTTCCATGGGAAACGGACCTTCTTCAGTCCCCTGAACGAACCGCTCCTCGGGAACAAAGTCCTTCACCTCGTAGGTGTAGGTCAGAGTCCGGCCAAGGAACTGGGCCACAAAGGCGATTCTGGAGCCCACCGCCAAAGGCTTGGAGGACTTCCACTCGACGGACTTTATGTTCTGGTACCAGGCCGTCGCATTGTCGGGGTCGCAGGCATACGCGGCCACAACCGCCCGGGGTCGGCTTATCTCAATAGCTGTATTGACATCGACGGCCATAGTCAATGAACCCTTGTGCAATGTTTACAAGTGCAACCGACGCTTGGCGACCCATCGGCAAGAACAGATTGTCACGTTCCCGGCGAGGACGCCGAACAACCCTGACGAATCCTGGGTGGCAATCATCGAATGAGGGTGTTCTCTCCGCGTGCGCGGCAGAAGGGCCGTTGGTGGATAACCGCCCGGTAGATCAGTTGACCCGGGAGCCGTCCAGCTGGATCCGGGCGTTGGTGGGCAATTCCTCCACCGTCACCTCGGGAACCGGGAAGTTGAAGTCGGAGTACTTGCGCTCCGCCGTCTGCCGGTAGCGGGTGGTCGAGTGCACCGGGTCGGCATCGAATTGAGGGATCACCTTGGTCCCGAACACCTCGAGCATCTCGTGGACCTCGTCCTCCATCAAGGAGTCGGACGGCAGCCCGAACACCACCTGGTCGCAGCCCACCGACTGGTAGCGGGCCACCTGCTCGGCGACCTCGTCGGGCTCGCCGCACAACAACCAGCCCTCTTCGATGAGATGGTCGAGCATCGAGTCGTCGCTGATGGTGTGGGGACGCTCCGGCCAGACCGGCACCCCTTCCTGATGAGGAATGGTGTCGTGGTAATTGCAGACCAGCGAGTAGAGGTACCCGCGGCCGCGGCGGAGGGCGATCTGGCGGGCCTTCTTGCGGTCGTTCAGGCAGATGACCGCGTTGGTCATCATCACGTTGTCGTTCTTGAACTGGCCGAGCGGTTCGGTGCAGTTGGCGATGCCCTCCTTGTAGGCGTCGATCCGGCCCTTCAGGTTGTAGATGGGCTCGAAGTTGAAGGCGATGGCACCGATGCCGAGCTCGCCCGCCTGGGTGAAGGTGCCGGGGTTGCCGCAGCCCACCCAGATGGGCGGGTGGCCCTTGCCCTGGTAGGGCTTGGGCAGGACGTTGTGGGGGTAGGGCACGGTAAAGTGCTCGCCCTCGAACAGGTAGTCCTTCTGTTCCCACATCCGGGGGATCTCGCGGATGACCTCGTTCCACTCGGCTTTGGTGGAGTTCTTGTCGAGGATGTTGAAGGCGGCGATCTCGTGGCTGCCGGCACCCCGGCCGGTGCCCCACTCGAACCGGCCCTCCAGGAGGTGGTCGAGCATGGCCACCCGCTCGGCCGCCCGCACCGGGTGATTGACCCGCGGAGACAGGTTCATGATGCCGGTGCCGACATGGATGCGGTCGGTGGCGTGGGCCAGGTATCCCATCACCACCTCGGGCGACGACATGTGGCTGTACTCGGTGAGGGTGTGGTGCTCGCCGATCCAGGCGTACTTCCAGTTGTACTTGTCCGCTTCGACCACGTAGCCGATCTCGCGCATGAACATCTCATGCTCGAAGGTGGGATCGTGGGCCGCCTGGCCGGGCAGATAGCCGTTGAGAAAGACTCCGAACTCCATGGTGGTGGTGCTCCTCTCGTTCCCCACACGGCGCTCTCGGGGATGGGAATCCTCGCTCCGGACGCATTGGCAACGTAACACGGGCCCCGACTAAATTGCAACGTGTTCCAGTTTTGGTGCCTGACCGGGGTCCCCTCCAAGCCTATGGTGGCCCCCGAGAACAAAGGGGGACGGTGCCGACCATCGACGAGCTGATCCGGGAACGGGCCGGCGACCACCACGCCGGGCTGCTGTTCGGCGACCGGAGTTGGACCTACGCCGAGGTGGTGTCCGCCCAGGCGGCCCGGGCCGCGATCCTCAGCCAACTCCAGGCCCCCGGACCCTTCCATGTCGCCCTCCTGCTCGACAACGTGCCCGAGTACGTCTTCTGGATGGGGGCCGCCGCCCTGGCCGGGGCGGTCGTGATCGGCGGCAACCCCACCCACCGGGGCGACGAGTTGGCCCGCGACCTCTCCCACACCCAGTGCCAGCTACTGGTGACCGACGCCAACTATGCCGGGTTGGTCGACGGTTACGACCTCGGGCCCTCCCTCCCACCGGAGCGGATCCTGGTCATCGACGCCCCGGAGGGGGACATCGACCCGGGTTCCTCCACCCCCTACGGCGCCCGGTTAGCGGCGGCAAAGGGATCACCCCTCCCCGACCCGGCCGACGCCGGGGTGGAGGAGGGCTCGCTCGGTCTGTTGCTGTTCACCTCCGGCACCTCCGGCGCCCCCAAGGCCTGCCTCTGCAGCCAGGGTCGGCTGGCCCGCATCGGCACCATCGTGGCCCAGATGTTCGAGCTGACCGCCGACGACGTCTGTTACATCCCGATGCCGCTGTTCCACTCCAACGCGCTGATGGCCGGCTGGGCCCCGGCGTTGGCGGCCGGGGCCACCGTCGCCCTCCGGGAACGCTTCTCGGCTTCGGAGTTCCTCCCCGATGTGCGCCGGTTCGGCGCCACCTACTTCAACTACGTGGGCAAGCCGCTGTCCTACGTGCTGGCCACCCCGGAGCGTCCCGACGATGCCGACAACCCGTTGCGGCGGGCGTTCGGGAACGAGGCGGCGGAGGCCGACATCGCCCGGTTCGCCGAACGGTTCGGCTGCAGGGTCCAGGACGCCTACGGCTCCACCGAGGGCGGCGCCTCGGTGTCCCGCACCCCCGACACCCCGCGGGGGGCACTGGGCCGGGCGCTGGAGGGCACCCTGGTCCTCGACTCGGAGACCGGCGAGGAGTGTCCCCGGGCCCGGCTCGACCAGCACGGACGGCTGCTCAATCCCGAGGAGGCCATCGGCGAGCTGGTGTCCAAGACCGGTGGCACCGGCTTCGAGGGCTACTGGCACAACGACGAGGCCAACGCCGCCCGGTTGCGCAACGGGTGGTACTGGACCGGCGACCTCGCCTACCGGGACACCGACGACTTCTTCTACTTCGCCGGCCGGGACTACGACTGGCTGCGGGTGGACGGGGAGAACTTCGCCGCCGCCCCGGTGGAGGCCATCCTGGTCCGGCACCCCGACGTCGTTCTCGCCTCGGTCTACGCGGTGCCGGACGTGGCGGTGGGAGACCAGGTGATGGCGGCGGTGCTGCTCCGGCCCGGCGTCGAGTTCGACCCGGAGGGTTTCCGCCACTTCCTGTCGGCCCAGACCGACCTCGGGACCAAGGCGGCGCCCAAATTCATCCGGGTCGCCTCCGACCTACCGGTCACCTCCACCAGCAAGGTGCTGAAGCGGGTGCTCCGGAGCGAGGGGTGGCGTTGCCCCGACCCCGTATGGTGGCGACCCACCAAGGCCTTGACCTACCAGGTGCTGTCCGCCGTCGAGGCCGACGACCTGGACCAGGCGGTGGCCAGCCGGTGAGGTGACGGCCGGCGGGCGGACGTCCGTCTGCCGAGGGACCAAGACATGGAGGTGAGCGTGCCGAAGTTGAGTGCCGGACTCCTCCCTTATCGGGTGTCGGGCGATGGCATCCTCGAGGTGTTCGTGGTCCACCCCGGGGGCCCGTTCTGGGCCCGCAAGGATCTCCACGCCTGGTCGGTGGCGAAGGGCGAGTACGAGGAACAAGACGATCCCGCCCTCGAGGCGGAGCGGGAGTTTGCCGAGGAGGTGGGCGTCCCGGCTCCCCCCGGTACTCGCCTGGATCTCGGCCAGATCAAGCAACCCGGCGGCAAGCTGGTTAGAGCCTGGGCGGTCGAGGCGCCTGACTTCGAGGTCGACGAGGTGGTGAGCAACTGCTTCGAGACGGAGTGGCCCCCGAAGTCGGGCCGCCGCCAGTCGTTTCCGGAGGTGGACCGGGCCGAGTGGATGTCGGCGGCCGTCGCCCGGGAGAAGCTGACGAAGGGTCAGGTGCCCTTCATCGACCGGCTGATCGAGGTGCTGCGGGAGGCCGGCACCGAGGTCCGAGAAACCGCCAAACCCCCACCCAACTGACCGGCGCCGGGTCGGCCACCGTGGACAGGGGAAGACCCCTTCCTCGTCGACCCGGACCGTAGTTTCCACCCTTGTCCTAACGGCCCGGTCAGTGCCACCATGGGCCTAGGTCACACCGGGCCGGTAGCCGTCGCCATCCCCACCGTGGTCTGGCGAGTTCATCGGCCCCGGCCCGTGACCGTTGGTGCTGGAGAGATCCCAGGGAGGTCATGATGACGGAAAAGACACCGAAGCTGGCGGTGCTGGGACTGGGCACGATGGGCCGGGCCATGGCCGCATCGGCCATCCGCAACGGCATCCCCACCGTGGTCTGGAATCGCGAGCCCGAGGCGACCAGCGGCCTGGCCGATCAAGGGGCGGAGGTCGCCGATTCGGCGGCGGCGGCGGTCAAGGCCGCGGACATGGTCATCACCATGGTCACCGACGCCAAGGCGGTGACCTCGATTGCCGTCGATGACGGAATGCTGGAGGCGCTCCCCTCCGGCGCGGTGTGGGCCCAGATGAGCACCATCGGGGTCGATGGCACCGAGACCATCAATGCGATCGTCGAGAAGCAGCGCCCCGATGTCCTGTTCCTGGACGCACCGGTGTCGGGAAGCAAGGTTCCCGCCGAACAGGGAAAGCTCCTCATCTTCGCCTCCGGCTCCGAGCAGGCGCGGCCCACCGCCGACCCGGTGTTCGACGCCATCGGGCAACGCACCGTGTGGCTCGGTCCGGTCGGCACCGGCTCGCGGATGAAACTGGTCAACAACACCCTGCTGGCCTTCGCCGCCGAAGGGGTGGCCAACGCTCTCGCCCTGGCCCACCAGCTGGGTGTCGAGGTCGCCAGCGTACGGGACGCTTTCGAGGGCGGCCCGCTGGTGTCGCCGTGGATGGCCGGCAAACTCGCCCGCATCCAGGACGACAACTATTCGCCGGAGTTCCCACTGGTGCTGGCGCTGAAGGATGTCCACCTCGCCCTCGAGCAAGCCGGTCCGGAACGGCTTTCCGTTCTGGCGTCGCTGGCTCACGAATGGGAACAGATCGTCCAGCAGAACCTCGGCGACCAGGACGTCACGGTGGTGACTCGCTGGCTCGAGAAGTAAGGGTCGCCCCGGTCAACCCTCAGATGCGTTCGAGTTCGGCCCCGTCGAAGAGCGGGACCATCTCCAAGGCGGCGGCGTCGGCTTCCATATCCTTGTCACTCGGCGCCACATGGTCGCCCTGGGCGGCGGCGATGATGGCCTCCAACCTGGTGGCGTCACTCGACGTGTTGAGGAACAGCTGCGGGTTGGCCAGAACATAGGCCACCCCTCGGGCCAGGGCTTCACCCTCGGGGAGCGGCTCGTACCAGGCGAAGTGGGGCTGGGTGGAGTCCGGGCTCCAGCGGCGGCGGGCGATCGACTTGATGGTCTGGACCGCCACCTGACGCTGGGCGCACAACTCAAGCAGCCTCTCCATTGACGCCCGGTAGTCCGGTTTGCCGAGCATCAAGAAGTTGTAGGGCAACAGCACGGAATCGAAGTCGAATCGATCGAGGCTGCGCAGGTGCATGTCGGCAATGCGCACCCCGTGGCCAGTCACCCCGATGAAGCGCACCAACCCCTCGTCCCGCGCCCGGGCCAGCCCTTCGACGGCGCCGCCGGGGGCGTGGGCGGTCTCCCACTCGTCCGGCTCCACCAGGTTGTGGAGCTGGATGAGGTCGACCTGGTCGACCCCCAACCGGGTGAGCGACAGTTCCAGCCCGCGACGGGCACCGTCCGCGGTGCGCTCGTCGGTCTTGGTGGCCAAGAAGAACTCCGGGCGGTGGTCGGCCAGGAACGGGGCCAATCGGAGCTCGGAGTCACCGTAGGAAGCGGCGGTGTCGATGTGGTTGAGCCCGCCGGCTAGCACCGTGGCCAGCACCTGGTCGGCCCGGTCCTGGCGCATGGCGGAGAGGGCGGCGGCACCGAAGATCACCCGGGTGCTCCGGTGCCCGGTGCGGCCGAAAGGGAGGGAATCGATCATGAAATCGACGGTAGCAGCGTCGGCGCCAAGATTCAGGCCCGGGACCGGGGTCAGCCCTTCGGGTCGCGGGGGACAATCCGACAGGGCACCGGGGACTTCTCGTCGAGGTGGTAGCTGGTGCAAACCCGGTGATAGCCGTCGGCGACCCACAACGGGACGCCCCGGACCAGCAGCACCGGCGCCAGCTTCTCCCCGGCCTTGATCTTCTTCAGATCCGCCACCACCTCGGAGTCGTCCGGGCCCAGGAGGGCGAGGCCGGCGGCCCGCAAGATGTCCTTGGCGGCGAAGTGCTGCAGGGTCTCTTGCTTGCGCAGCGCCTTGCTCAGCTTGCCCGCCGCCGTCGTCCCCACCAACAGCGAGAGATACGACTTCGCCCCGGCGATATCCTCGTCCTCGGGCTCGTCCTTCCAGTGCTCGACTTCCACCATCTCGACGCCCCTCTCATCAGCCCGCGCCCCGGACCCGGCGTGACATCCGCAGGCTAGCCCTGCCGGCTATCCCGGCTCGGGCCAGGAAGGGTGGTTGACGGCCAGGAATGCCGGCCCGGCGTCCCAAAATCCGGCGATGGTCGCGACTAGGTTTCGAGAAGCCAGATGCAGACACCTCCGTCTCCCCCCGAGCCACTCCCTCTCGTCTACCGGGAACCGGTAGGGCTCCAGACAGCTTGGACCCGAGACTTCCGGGATCCCACCTACGAGTGGCGCCGGATCTTCTCGGAGATGCTGGGGACGTTCTTCTTGGTGCTGGTGGCGGCGGGGGCCCCGGTGGTCGATGCCCAGAGTCACGGCCAGGTCCCCCTCGACGCCCAGGTGGTGGTGCCCGGCCTCATGGTGATGGCCGTCATCTACTTCATGGGCACCATCAGCGGCGCCCACCTCAATCCGGCCGTCACCCTTTCCTTCGCCTTCCGCGGCAACTTTCCCTGGACCCGGGTGCCCCTGTACATCGCCGGCCAGCTGGTCGGCGCGGTGCTGGCGGCCGCCTTCCTCCGGGGCATCTTCGGCAACATCGGGAATCTGGGGGCCACCACCCCCGGCGCCGACTTCAGCGGCTGGAAGACCGCGCTCATCGAGGTGGTCCTCACCACCGGGCTGGTGAGCGTCATCCTCGGCACCGCTTCCGGCGCCCGCAACATCGGGGCCAACGCCGCGCTGGCCATCGGTGGCTACATCGTTCTGGCCGGACTCTGGGCGGCACCGATCACCGGGTCCTCGATGAACCCCGCCCGCTCCTTCGGGCCGGCGCTGATCGGAGGGCACTGGACCGCCTTCTGGGCCTATGTGGTCGGCCCGGTGGTGGGGGGTGGGGTGGCGGTCGGCTTCGCCTGGATCCTCCGCGGGCCGCCGAGCAAGCAGGCGGATGAGGCCGCCCAGGGATCTCCGGCCAAGCAGGGCTCGTAACCGCTTGGGTTGGTAACCGGGGCTCCCGGCAATCGTCCGCCGACTGAATCAGCGCGGCTGGCAACTTGGGCACCACAACGCGGTTCGGCCACTCGCCCGCCCACGATGGAGTGGTGTGCCGCAACGAGGGCAGGCGGGATCTGGAACAGTGCGGACGCTGCTGAGCCAGCTGCGCAGGCGTGGAATGCGACCATGCCGAACGGCCGTCCGCAAGACCCGCCGCATCGTCAAGTACAACCGACGGATATCTGCATCGTCCAGGTTGGCGATCGCGCCGATCGGACTCAACCGGGCCTGCCAACAGATCTCGTCGCTCAGCATATTGCCCAGACCGGCGAGGACACTTTGGTCCATCAGTGCAGACTTGAGGATCCCGCGCTTGCCCTGCAGGATGTTCGCGAAGGACTCCCACTCGATCGAGAGGGCGTCCGGTCCCTGCGAGCCGATAACAACGGGGACCCCAACGTCGTCCACAATCCATAAGCCGCGCAGTTTGCGGAGGTCGGCATAGCGAAATTCACCTTGATCCAAGGTCAGTGTGAGTCGCTCGTGCGCCTCCCTCGCTTGGCTCGAGGATGTGAAGTAGGGATGACCAGTCATGCCACTGTGGATGAGCAGGACGGGTCCATCGGTGGGCAAGATCAGCCATTTCCCGACCCGCCCGGGCTCACCAAACCGATGGCCTACTAGCCGCCGAACGGCGGATTGCGGTGTTGCGTTGCGCAGGATGCCTCCGTCAGTCACCGTCACGTGCTTAATGCGCTGGCCGGGGAGTTCTTTGGCCAGCGCCCGCCGCCAACCTTCGACGTCCGGTAGCTCAGGCATACTCACTGGCCCCCGGCGACCCGGGTGCCCGATCGCATCGGTGGGAATTCATATCGAATCCGAACCCTTCCCGTTCCACCGCTCGCGCAAACCCTCTGGGTGCGGCGTCGGTCCGCCGTCCCACCCCCATGGTTACCGCCATGGTCCCAGTGACTGCCGGGACACCTACTCCGGTCGGAGGCGCTCCTCTAACAGGTCGAGCAGCGATCGCCAGGATCGGCGATCGGCCACCGCGTCGAACGCGAACCCAGGCATCCCTAACGCGTCGATCCGGGGGTTGGTGAAGCTGTGACCGACCCCGCCGTAGACATCCAGGCGCCAATCGGCCACCTTTGACACCTTCATGTCGATCTCGAAGGCCACGCGGTTGTCGATCGGAACCACCGGATCATCGGCGCCGCAACACATGAGCACGCTGGCCCGGACCTTGGTTGACTCGCCGGATTGCGGGGCTCGAAGCCCGGGGTGGAACCCGACCACTGCCTTCAGATCGACGCCGTCTCTCGCCAGTTCGAGCGCCATGGCCCCGCCGAAGCAGTAGCCGATGGCGGCCAACCGCTCGGAGTCGACCTCTTCCTGGGCCAACAGGATCTCCAGGCCGGCGCGCCCGAGGCGGCGGGTGAAGTCGAGGTCGCCTATCAGCGGCTCGAGGCGGGCCATCGCCTCACCGGCGGGGAGGGGCTTCCCGTCGGGATGGCGAAACTTCGAAACGGGGAGTGAACCAGGAGTGATGGGAGCCCGGTCAGGGTAAGCGTCAACGGAAGGATCAATAAAGGAGGCGCGCAGTATGGCCGTGTACTCGATTTGGGAATCACATTTCCAGCCGGAGGTTGCAAAAGAAGGGCGAGAGGTCACCAAGGAGATATGGGTCGACATGGTTGGGTACGACGGCTACCTCAGCCACCAACTTCTGCAGGACCTCGATGATCCTGGACATCTTTTCGTCATCAGTCGCTGGGAGAGCCGGGAGCGGGCCGACGACGTGCTCCGTGACTACGCCGACAGTTCCAACGCCACCACCGCGAATCGGCTGGTCAGCCAGCCCCGGCGACGGGTCGTTGCCCGACAACTCGAGGCGGTGGATAGCCCTTGATCTTCCCGGCCGGGGATCTGCCATGATGCCTGAAGCAAAGGCAACGGCACCCGCCGCTCGATGCCAAGGGGGTTCATGATGACCACGAAGGTCGACGAAGTCGCCGACGGGATCTACCGGATATCTACCTTTGTCCCCGACATCGGTCCCACCGGTTTCACCTTCAACCAGTTCCTCATCAACGCGGAGGAGCCACTCCTCTTCCACACCGGCCATCGGTCGATGTTCCCGGCGGTCACCGAGGCCATCGCCACCGTCGTCCCGGTGGACCGGCTGCGGTGGATCACCTTCGGCCACGTGGAGTCGGACGAGTGCGGGGCGATGAACGAGTTTCTGGCCGCCGCTCCTCAGTCAGAATTGGCCCACGGCGCCATGGGGTGCCTGGTGTCCCTCAACGAGATGGCCGACCGGCCGCCCCGGATGCTGGCTGACGGGGATGTCCTCGATCTCGGCGGCAAGCGGGTCCTCCACCTCGACACCCCCCATGTCCCCCACGGTTGGGAGGCGCGGGTGCTCTACGAGGAGACCACCCGGACCCTGCTGTGCGGGGACCTGTTCGGCCACTTGGGCGACGGCGCGGCGCTGACCACTGACGACCTGATCGAACCGGCCCTGGAGGCCGAGGCGATGTTCCGGTCCAGCTCGATGGCGCCCGACACCGCCGGGCAGATGCGGCGCCTCGGCGACCTCCAACCCGCCACCCTGGCGCTGATGCACGGCTCGTCGTTTCACGGAGACGGCCGGCAGGCCCTCTACGACCTCGCCACCGCCTACGAGGAGCTCTACCCGATCCCCACGTAGCTGCTCCCCGGCGGTCGAGCTAGCGGTCGACGCCGAGGATGAGGCCGCTGGTCGGTACCCCGGTGCCGGCCGTCACCACCACGTTGTTGACGTCGGGCACCTGGTTGACCGAGGTGCCCCGCACCTGGCGCACCCCCTCGGCGATGCCGTTCATCCCGTGCAGGTAGGCCTCCCCCAGCTGGCCGCCGTGGGTGTTGATGGGGAGTCCCCCACCCAGTTCGATGTTCCCGTCCCGGATGAAGTCCTTCGCCTCCCCCCGGCCGCAGAAGCCGAGCTCCTCCAGCTGGTACAGGACATAGGGGGTGAAGTGGTCGTAGAGCACCGCCATCTGGATGTCGGCCGGCGACAGCCCCGAGGTCTCCCACAGCTGCCGGGCCACCACCGACATCTCCGGGAGCCCGCAGAGGTCGTGGGCGTAATAGGAGGTCATCATCTCCTGGCCGTCGCCCGACCCCTGGGCCGCCGCCCGGATGACCGCCGGGGTCGACGGCAGGTCGCGGGCCCGCTCCAGGGTGGTGACCACCAGGGCCTGACCCCCGTCGGTCTCCTGGCAGCAGTCGAGGAGATGCAGCGGCTCGACGATCCATCGCGACGCCTGATGCTCCTCGAGGGTGATGGGCTTCTGGTAGAACCACGCCTTCGGATTGGTGGCGGCGTGCCTGCGGTCGGCGACCGCCACCCGGCCGAGGTCCTCCGAGGTCGCCCCGGTGATGTGGAGGTACCGCTGGGCGGCCATCGCCACCCACTGGGCCGGGGTCAGCAGTCCCTGGGGCGAATACCAGCTGAAGTGGGCGGTCTCGGCGTTGGTGGCCGGTGGCCGGTCCTGGACCCCGAGGCCGAACCGGTTGCCCGACCGCTCGTTGAAGGCCCGGTAGCAGACCACCACGTCGGCCACCCCCGACTGGACGGCCAGTGCCGCCTGCTGGATGGTGGCGCAGGCCGCCCCGCCGCCGTAGTGGATGCGGGAGAAGAAGGACAGCTCCCCCATCCCCAGGCTCTGGGCGATGTTGATCTCCGGGTTGGTGTCGGAGCTGAAGGTGACCAGCCCGCCCACCTCGGAGGGTTCGATCCCGGCGTCCCGCAACGCCAGGTCGACGGCTTCGGTGGCCAGGCGCAGCTCGCTGCGACCCGACTCCTTGGAGAACTCGGTAGCCCCGATCCCGACGATGGCGGTGCTGCCGGCGAAGTCGTGGTGGGCGGTGCTCACCGGGAGGCCGGCTCTGTCTTCGAGCCGGCGTCGCCGGCCGGGAGCCGGAGCCGCACGGTGCCGGTCACGTGGTCCCCGAGACCGTTGGCCCCCCGCAGGGTGACCTCGATCCCGCCGGAGCCGTCGGCGGCGGCCTCGTCCTTGGCCGTCACCGAGCCGGTCAGGGTCATGGTGTCGTCGGGATAGTTGGGGGCACCCAGCCGGATGTTGACGTCGGTCAGCACCGTGGCCGGGCCGGACCAGTCGGTGACGTAGCGGCCGACCAGGCCGTTGGTGGAGAGGATGTTCATGAAGATGTCCTTCGAGCCGCGTTGGTTGGCCAACACCGGGTCGTGATGGACGTCCTGGTAGTCGCGGGAGGCAATCGCGGTGCTGATGATCAGGGTGCGGGTGAGCGGCAGCTCGAGGGACGGGAGGGTGTCCCCCACCGACACCTCCTCGAAGCAGAGGGTGAAGGGAAGGGTCATGCCGACACCGCCTCGCCGGCCCGGAGATCGGCGACCACCTGCCGGCCCAACCGGGCCAGCTGGGCGCTCGGGCCCCCGAGCAGCAGCTCGATCTGCTTCCCCCACAGGAAGTACCGGTGGATCGGGTAGTCGATGTCGGCCCCCATCCCCCCGTGGAGGTGCTGGGTGGCGTGCACCACCCGTTGGCCGGCGTCCTTGGCGAACCACACCGCCACCCCCACCGCCCGGTCGGCGTCCAGCCCGTTGTCGAGCCGCCAGGCCGCCTGCCAGAGGGTGACCCGCATCGACTCGGTGTCGATGGCCGCATCGGCGGCCCGCAGCATGGTCCCCTGGAAGGTGGACAGCGGCCGGCCGAACTGCTCCCGGGCGTTGAGGTACTCGGCGGTCTGGGCCACCGCCGCCTCCGCCACCCCCACCTGGAGGGCGCAGAGCCCGGTCCAGGCCCGGTTCAGCATCCAGGCGACGATGGCTCGGCCCTCCGACGGGTGGCCCCCGGCCAGCAGGTCCTCAGGGGAGACGGCCACGTTGTCGAGATGAAGATGGGGATGGATCTCGCGGTTGGTGGTGACCGCCCGCTCCATGTGCACCCGCTCGGTGTTCGGATCCACCACCGCCACCACCACTCCCCCCTCCGCGGTCAGCGCCGGCACCAGAATCCGGTCGGCCACGTGGGCGAAGGGGACCGCCAGGGCGGTGCCGGACAGGTGCACGTCCCCGCCGGGGGTTCCGGCCAGCTCCGCCCGCACCGTCGGGTTCCCGGGCCCACCGGTGGCGATGTCGGCGGCCACCTCGGTGACGGCGGCGCTGAGCATCAGGTCGCCGTCCTCCACCTCGGGAAGCACCCGGGCCCGCAGTTGGTCGGAGCCGAACTCGGCGATGGGGAGGCACCCGAGCACCAGGGTGGCCCACAGCGGCAACGGGGCGACGGAGCGGCCCTGGGCCTCCAGGATGAGGGACAGCTCGACCAGCCCGTAGCCGCCGCCCCCGTCGGCTTCGGGAACCGCCAGCCCCAGGAGGTCGGCCTTGGCCAGTGCCGCCCACAGGTGGCGGTCGACCCGGTCATCGCTGGCCTCCACATCCCGGACCCGGTCGGGGGTGACCAGGCCGGCGAAGATCCCCTCGGCGGTCAGCCGGACCGCCTCCTGCTCCTCGGTGAAGGTGAAGTCCATCAGTTCGTCCCTTCCGAATGGGTGGCCCCCCGGGAGGCGTCGAGGTCGGAGCCGTCGACCGGGTGGAAGACCGGCAGGGTCAGCTCGTCGTCGAAGGTCTCGAACCGGGCCTGGACGGGGGTGCCGATCCTCACCGCGGTGGGGTCGATGCCGGAGACGTTGGCCACCAACCGGGTGCCCTCCTCCAGCTCCACCAGGGCCACCACCAGCGGGTAGTCGAAGGCCGGGACCTTGGGGTGGTGGTTGACCACGTAGCTGTAGATGGTGCCCCGTCCCGACGACCGCACGGTGTCCCAGTCGAACGACCGGCAGTTGGGGCAGGCCGGCCGGGGGGGATGGCGGAGGGTGCCGCAGTTGGAGCACCGCTGGATGAGCAGCTTCCCCTCCTTGGTGCCCTCGAAGAAGAACTGGTTGTCCTGGGTGAGGGAGGGGCGGGGCCGCTTCGGCCGGGCCGTCGGCTCCGTCGCCTCCGGGGGCGGGGCGGACTTGGCCGGGGGGCGGAACTTGAGGATGCGGAAGCGCATGGTGGCCACCGGCTGGTCGTGCTGGTCGGTGAAGTCCAACCGGTTGGTGATGAAATGGCCAACCCCGAGCCCGGTCGACTTCTCCGGCGACACCGCCTCGATGAACGACTTGACCGAGATCCGGTCGCCCAGCACCAGCGGCCGCTCGTAGTGCTGGTCGCAGTTGGTGGCCACCACCGAGGTGAACCCGGCCTGGTCGAGCAGCGACATCAGCCGGTCGCTCGGCCCGTCGCCCTGGTCGTCGCCGGCCGCCCGGGCCGCCTCGACGTTCTGGGAGGCGCGGAGGCCTCGCATGATCCAGGCCTGGAGCATGGTCGGCGGGGCGATGACCCCGGGGAACCCGGCTTCCCGGGCGGCGTCGTCATCCACATAGACCGGGTTGTGGTCACCCATCGCCTCCACCCAGTGGCGGATCATCGCCTGGTTGACCTCGTCGGGCCCGACGATCTTCCCGTCGGTGCCCTGGCCGACGAAGGCGTTGAGCCGGTCGTCGAGGCCCGCCGGCGTGGCCGACTCCTCCACCGGGACCGCGCTCACCGGGCCGACCGCTTCATGCCCAGTCCGGCCATGGCCAGGATCTCCCGCTGGACCTCGTTGACCCCGCCACCGAAGGTGTTGATCTGGCACTGCCGCGACGCCCGCTCGATCTCGCCGTGGAGCACCGCCTCCGGCGAGCCGGGGCTGAGATAGCCGCCGGCCCCCACGATCCCGAGCAGCATCCGGTAGACCTGGATGGTCGACTCGGTCCCGAACACTTTGACCGCCGAGGAGTCGGCTGGGCCCAGGGTGTCGTTGGCCACCGCCGCGGTCATCCGCCAGTTGAGCAGCTTCTGGGCCTCCAGGAGGGCGTAGGACCGGGCCAGGTCGGCCTGCACCCAGCCGATGTCGCCGAGCTGGTTGGCCAGGGCCCAGGCCGCCACCTCCCCCCACAGCCGTTGGGACAGGGCACTCATGGCCGCCAGCCCCACCCGCTCGTGGTTGAGCTGTCCGGTGATGAGCCGCCAGCCCTCGTGGAGGCCGCCGACCAGCGCGGTGAGCGGCACCCGCACCCCGTCGTAGTACGACGCGGTGGTGGCCACCCCGCCGACAGTGACGATCGGGGTGCAGGAGAACCCCGGTGCCGACGTCGGCACCAAGAAGATGGAGATCCCCTTGTGCTTGGGCACGTCGGGATCGGTCCGGGTGGCCAGCCAGATGTAGTCGGCCTGATCGGCGCCGCTGGTGAAGACCTTGTTGCCGTCGATGACCCACTCGTCGCCGTCCCGCACCGCCTTGGTCCGCAGCGAGGCGAGGTCGGTGCCGGCTCCCGGCTCGGTGTAGCCAATGGCGCAGTTGATCTCGCCCTGCAGGATCCCGGAGAGGAAGAAGTCCTTCTGTTCCTCGGTGCCGTGGCGCATCAGCATCGGCCCGACGGTGTTGAGGGTCACGAACGGGAACGGGGCCCGGGCCCGCTGCACCTCGTTGAAGAAGATGAACTGGTCGGAGGTCGGCCGCCCCTGGCCGCCGTACTCCTTGGGCCAGCCGATGCCGAGCCAGCCGTCCTTGCCCATCTGCCGGACGCTGGCGTGGAAGACCACGCCCCCGTCACCCTCCCCGTCGAGGGCGGCCCGCACCTCGGGGGTGATGATGTCGGCGAAGTAGGCCCGCAGCTCCGCCCGCAAGGCCAGTTGATCCGGGGTCTCCTGAAGGTACATCGCTCTCGAACTCTCCCCCCACGTCCATCGGGTGATCACCGCCGCCGATCACCGCCGAAGCGGCTCGTGGGTCCGCTTCCAGCGTCGGCAACCTAACTGCATCGGGTAGAGGCGTCGAATCGTTCGAGCCGGTGGCCTCCGGGATGCAGTTGGCCTATGCTAACTGATACGTGTTCTAGTTAGTAACGCACTACGGGGAAGAGGGGGAGACACTCATGGAGCTCCAGGACATCGACCTGAGTGACTCGAGGAACTTTGCCGACGGAGTCCCCCATCACTGGTTCGCCCACCTGCGGCGGGAGGCTCCGGTCCAGTGGCATCAGGACCCCAACGGGCTCGGGGAGGGCTTCTGGTCGGTCACCCGCTACGACGACTGCGTGAACATCAACCGCGACTACGAGCATTTCTCCTCCGCCCGGGACGGTGTCCTGTTCAACGACATGGCGGAGGAGCAACTCGCCTCCATGCGGCTGATGATGCTGAACATGGACCCCCCCATACACACCCGGTACCGGCGGCTGGTGTCCAAGGGGTTCACCCCCCGGATGATCCGCGACCTGGAGCAGAAAGTGATCGTCGCCACCGACCAGATCATCAACGGGGTGTGCGAGACCGGGAGCGCCGACTTCGTCGAGCAGATCTCCGCCGAGCTCCCCCTCCAGGTGATCGCCGATCTGATGGGCGTCCCCCAGTCGGACCGGCACCTGGTGTTCGACTGGTCCAACCACATGATCGGCTCCGAGGACCCCGAGTTCGCCTCCAGCGCGGCGGCCGCCGAGCAGGCGTCGATGGAGCTGTACGCCTACGCCGACGAGCTGTGCGAGAAAAAGCGGGCCGATCCCCACGAGGATCTGTTCAGCGTGCTGACCCAGGCGGAGATCGAAGGGGACAGCCTCTCCCAACTCGAGCTCGACCTCTTCTTCCTGCTGCTGGCGGTGGCCGGCAACGAGACCACCCGGAACCTCATCTCCGGGGCGATGGTGGCGTTCTTCGACCACCCCGACCAGTGGGACCGGCTGCTGGCCGACCGCTCGCTGCTGCCGTCGGCCATCGAGGAGATGCTCCGCTACGTCACCCCGGTGATGCACTTCCGCCGGCAGGCCACCATGGACTGGGCGATCGGCGACCAGAAGATCGCCGAAGGGGACAAGGTGGTCTTCTGGCACACCTCGGCCAACCGGGACGAGTCGATCTTCGGCGACACCGCCAACCAGTTCGACATCGGCCGGACCCCCAACAACCACATCGCCTTCGGCGGGGGCGGCCCCCACTTCTGCCTGGGGGCCAACCTGGCCCGGATGGAGATCAAGGTGATGTTCGAGCGGCTGCTCGACCGCATCCCCGACATCCGCCAGGCCGGCGAGGAGCAGCACCTCCAGTCCAACTTCATCAACGGGGTCAAGCATCTGCCGGTCAGCTTCGCCCCGTCGGCACCGCTCGCCTCCTAGGTCCCGTTGCCAGCCAGCTTCACCTTCAGTCCCTATCTCCTGTGATCGGGTGCTCGATCTGACTTGATCGGGTGCCCGTCCTCTTCGGAAGCGGTCCCTGCTCCATGCGATTCCACCAAGCCGTGACATTCCTGCCCGTCGATGAGTCCCTGGCCCTGGCCTCGGCCAGTGACCAGCTGGGCTATTCCGGCATCTACCTCTCCGATCACCTGTTCAACCCCAAGGATCTCCAGTCTCGCTACACCTACTCCAAGGCTCCCGACGGTTCGCCGTTCTGGGAGAAGGAGACGGCCTGGCCCGATCCGATGTGCCTGATCTCGGCGATGGCGGCGGTCACCACCCACCTCACCTTCACCACCGGCATCTACATCGCCCCGGTGCGCGACCTGATCACGGTGGCCAAGACGGTCGGGACCACCGCGGTGCTGTCCCACAACCGGGTCCGGCTGGGGGTCGGGGTCGGCTGGTGCGAAGAGGAGTACATCCAGACCGGGCAGGACTTCCACACCCGGGGCAAGCGGCTCAACGACATGATCCCCGCACTCCGGGCGATGTGGGCAGGAGGCTGGGTCGAGTACCACGGCACCCACTACGACGTTCCCCTCTGCCAGATGAACCCCTCCCCCTCCCTGCCCATCCCGATCCTCTGCGGCGGCGACTCGGAGGCGGCCATCCACCGGGCCACCACCCTCTGCGACGGCTGGATCAACACCGGATCGGTCACCCCCGAAGTTGCCTTCGAACAGGTGGACCGGATCAACGGGGCGTTGAAGGAGGCGGACCGCCAGGCCGACGACTTCTCCATCTACCTGGCCGTCAAGGCGATGCCCGCCCTTGACCTCTACCGGCGCTTTGAGGACCTCGGGGTCACCGATCTGCTCTGTGCCCCCTGGATGATGGTGCGGGCCACCGACGACGACACCCCCGAGTCCGTGCAGGTGAAGCGGATCGAGGCGAGCGAGCAGTTCGCCGAGCAGATCATCGCCAAGATGGTCTGACCACTCTCTGCGTTCCTCCCCATTTGGACACTGCCCGTCGACCGGCGCCCGGATCGCGCCTCCAGGGGATGGGCGAGACAATGATGGCCTCGGTCGGCTGGCTGGCCTAGCATTCGGCACCGCCGTTGCCGTTTCCGCCTTCGGAAGGATGAGATGAAGTCATCGCTTGGTCGTCGCATGGGAGTCCTGGGCGGAAGCCTCTGTCTCGCCACCACCGGATTGGCCGCTGCCGGCCTCGCCTCCGTGCTCGGAGCAACGCCGGCCGGGGCCGTCCTCCCGGTGCCGACGCCGTGCCCTGCCCCGGTCATCGTGGGGACGACCGCCACGGTCACCTGCGCCTACGTTCCCCCGAACAGCGACACCAACCCGAACCCGGTGGAGTCCTGGACGCCGCCGCCCGGGGTGACCAGTGAGACCGTCACCGCCACTGGCGCCCAGGGCGGCAGCAGCGACGGCGGTGGGAGCGGTGGGGGTGGCGGGGTGGCGTCGGCCAACCTCACCCTGGCGCCGGGGTCGACGTTGAACATCGTCGTCGGTGGACAGGGCGGCTCCGGCGCCGGCAACTCCTCGGCATCCGGCGGCTACGGCGGGGGCGGGGTTGGCGGGGCGGGCAACGGCGGTGGCGGGGGTGGCGCGTCGACAGTCAGCAACGGTTTGGCGGACGTCCTCATCGGGGGTGGGGGCGGCGGCGGCGGCGCTTCCTTCTGCGGTGTCAGTGGTGGTACCGACGGGGGTCTGGGTGGGGGAACCAGCGGGGCAAGCGGCTCGACGCTCTGCAACTCCAACGCCGGGGGCGGGGGAACCCAGCTGCAGGGCGGGGCGGCCGGCGGACCGGGACCCGACGGGTCTACGGCAGGCACCTCCGGGCAGGGCGGGACCGGCGGTTCCGTGAACATCACCGTTAGTACTGCGCCGGTGAAGAGCTCGGTGGCCGTCATTTGTCCGGGCTCGTGTCTCGGCGCTGGCGGGGGTGGAGGCGGCTTCTTTGGTGGCGGTGGTGGCGGAGCCGCGGCCCCGCCGGTTCTGACCGCTCCGGTCGGCGGAACCGTGAATGCGCCGGTGGCGACGAGCGGAGCCGGAGGCGGCGGTGGTGGTTCCGGCTTGGTACCCCCGGGCGGTACGTTCTCCACCAGCTGTGGGGACGCACCGTGCACCGGTAACGGCCAAGTGGTGATCACCTACACGCCGATCGGCACCAGCCCGACGACCACCAACCTGGCCTCGTCGGAGAATCCTTCCATCATCGAGGACACGGTTACCTACACCGCCACCGTGGCGCCGGCCCCTATTCAGGACACCGTGCAGGCCCACACCCCCCAAGCCACTCCGACCGGCTTGGTGGAATTCCTCGACGGCGAGACACCCATCCCCGGCTGCACCGCTCAGCCCCTCTCTGCCAGCGTTCCCGACACCGCCACCTGCGCGGTGACCTACCCGACCCCGGATGGATCGCCCCACCCGATCACCGCGGTCTATCTGGGGGATCCGATCTTTGCCTCGTCCACGTCTCCGGTCCTCTCCCAGGTGGTTCTCGCCCCCGGGGGAGTCACCGCTCCGACCACCATCACCATCACCTCCTCGTCCAACCCGGTGGCGGGGGGCGGGACCGTGACCTACACCGCCACGGTGAACTTCCCGGACACCGGCATCGGCAGCCATACCGGGACGGTGACCTTCTTCGACAACGGAGTGCCCATTCCCGGCTGCATCAACCTCCCCATCGGGGGCAGCGGGCCCTCGACCGTCAGCTGCACGGTGACCTACGGTCCGGGCGGGACGATCAGCGCGGCGTCGGGCCACCTCACCTCGAAGACCACCGGGCCGCACTCGATCACCGCCAGCTATAGCGGCAATGCCGTCTTCGGGAAGTCGACCTCGTCAGTCCTCACCGAAACGGTGGGGCCCTCCGGGCAGTCGCCGGGCTTCGGGTCCTCCGGCTACCGGATGGTGGCCTCCGACGGCGGGGTCTTCTCCTTCGGCGGGCTTCCGTTCTTCGGATCGATGGGCGGCAAGCCGCTCAACAAGCCCATCGTGGCGATGGCCTCCCCCGACGGCGGCGGCTACTGGCTGGTGGCCTCCGATGGCGGCATCTTCGCCTTCGGGGATGCCGGCTTCTTCGGCTCAACCGGAGCCATGACCTTGAACAAGCCCATCGTGGGGATGGCGCCCACCCCTGACGGCCGTGGCTACTGGCTGGTGGCCTCGGACGGCGGCATCTTCGCCTTCGGGGACGCCCACTTCTTCGGCTCCACCGGAGCCATGACCTTGAACAAGCCGGTGGTGGGCATGACCGCCACCGCCGACGGCGGTGGCTACTGGCTGGTGGCCTCCGACGGCGGCATCTTCGCCTTCGGGGACGCCCACTTCTTCGGCTCCACCGGAGCCCTGAAGCTGAACCAGCCCATCGTCGGGATGGCGTCGTCCGGCTTCCCCAACGGGTACTGGCTGGTGGCCTCCGACGGCGGCATCTTCGCCTTCGGCGGGGCCAGCTACTTCGGCTCCACCGGCGCGCTGCGCCTCAACCGGCCGATCGTCGGCATGGCGGTTGCCCCCGGGGGTGGCGGCTACTGGTTGGCCGCCTCCGACGGTGGCATCTTCGCCTTCGGCACCGCCGGCTTCTCCGGCTCGCTGGGTGGGATGACCCTCAATCAACCCATCGTGGGGATCAGCGCCGGGTAGTCGAACTCATCGTCTGACGTCCTCGATCCGGGGTGCCTCTCGCGGAAGTGTCAGCGTGGGGCTCGGGGCATCCCGAGGCCGACCATGGCGATGATGTCCCGCTGGATCTCGTTGGTCCCGCCACCGAAGGTGAAGATGGTCTGCCCTCGGGACTGGCGTTCCAGTCGGCCCTGGAGCACCGCACCGGGCGAGCCCTCGGGGAGGTAGCCGGCTTGCCCGACCACCTCCAGCAGGAGGCGGTAGACCTCCAGTGCCAGCTCGGTGCCATAGACCTTGGTGGCGGAGGCGTCGGCCGGGTTCAGGCCCTTGTCGGCTGCCCAGGCCACCTTCCAGTTGAACAGCTTGAGTACCTCCACCCGGGCGTGGACCCGGGCCAGGTGGACTCGCACCCACTCCTGGTCGATGACCCGGCGCCCGTCGGCGAGCTTCTCCTGTTGGGCCCACCGCCGCACCTCGGTGAGACTCCGGAGCAGTCCGGAGGCGGGACAGATGGCCACCCGCTCGTGGTTGAGCTGGTTGGTGATCAGCTTCCATCCCTGGTTCTCGCCGCCCACCAGGTTCTCGGCCGGAACCCGGACGTCGTCGTAGAAGGTGGTGCTGGTGAAGTCGCCGGCGGTGGTGGCCAGAGGTGTCCAGTGGAACCCGGGCGCGTCAACCGGGACGATGAAGACCGACAGGCCCTTGTGCTTGGGCGCCTCTGGATCGGTCCGGGTGGCCAGCCAGACATAGTCGGCGTACTGGATGGCGCTGGTGTAGAGCTTCTCGCCATTGATCACGTACTCGTCGCCGTCTCTGACCGCCCGGGTTTTCAGCGAGGCCAGGTCGGTGCCCGCCGATGGCTCGGTGTAGCCAATGGAGAAGTGCACCTCCCCGCGGAGGATACCAGGGAGGATCCGGTCCTTCTGCTCCTGGGTGCCGAGGGCCATGAGGGTCGGTCCCACGCTGTTGAGGGTGAGGAGCGGGAGCGGGACCCCGGCCCAGTGGGATTCCTCCACGAAGATCATCTGGTCGATGGGGCCGCGGGCCTGGCCTCCGTACTCGAGCGGCCAACCCAGCCCCAGCCAGCCGTCGTCGCCCATCCTCTTGACGTACTCCGTGTAGTGGGACCCGCCGTCCCCGCGATCCTCCAGCGGTACCGTGCTGTTTCCCTCCACTTCGTCGACCAGACGGGCGAAGTACGAGCGCAGTTCGTCCTTCAAGTCCTCTTGTTCGGCGGTCAAGGCCAGCTGCATGGTCACCTCCCAGCTCCCCGGCACCCTAACAACCGGCAACCAGGTATGCGTGCTTACAAAACGCCTGGCACGGGCTCTCCGATCTGCTTTCTCCTGACCCGCGAAGCTATGGTCGAGACCAGAACTCACCAGGGAGGGATCGATGAAGGACATGAAACTCGGATTGCAACTGGGCTACTGGGGATCCGGCCCACCGGCCAACGCCGAAGAGCTGATCGCCGAGGCCGAGCGCTTGGGTTACGACTCGATCTGGACGGCCGAGTCCTATGGCTCCGACGCCCTCACCCCTCTCGCCTGGTGGGGTTCCAGGACCGAGCGGGTGAAGCTCGGAACCTCCATCTGCCAGCTCTCGGCCCGAACTCCCACCGCCATGGCCATGGCCGCCCTCACCATGGACCACCTCTCCGGGGGCCGGTTCGTGCTCGGGCTCGGGGTGTCTGGCCCCCAGGTCGTCGAGGGTTGGTACGGCCAGTCCTTCGAGAAGCCGCTGGCTCGCACCCGGGAGTATGTCGACATCATCCGGCAGGTCCTGGCCCGGGAAGGGGTGGTCACCAACGACGGGCCCCACTACCCGCTTCCCTACAAGGGCGGGACCGGACTCGGCAAGGCGCTAAAGCCGATCGTCCACCCGTTGCGGAAGGACATCCCCATCATCTTGGGTGCGGAAGGTCCGAAGAATGTCGCCTTGGCTGCGGAGATCGCTGAAGGCTGGTTCCCGATCTTCTTCTCCCCCAACGCGGTCAAGGCATTCGAGCCCTCGCTGGCAGAAGGATTCGCCCGTCCCGGAGCCCGCCACACCGCCGATGACTTTCAAGTCATCGCGCTGGCCACCACTGTCATCGATGACGACATCGAACGGGCGGCTGACGTGTTTCGACCCCACATCGCCCTCTACATCGGCGGCATGGGAGCCAAGTCGATGAATTTCCACTTCGACGTCTTCGCCCGGATGGGCTACGAGGCGGAGGCTCGCAAGATCCAGGAGCTCTACCTCGAGGGCCGCAAGGACGAGGCCGCCGCCGCGGTGCCAACCGCGCTGATCGAGGACACCGCCCTCATCGGTCCGAAAGAGAAGATCCGCGACGACTTGGAGAAGTGGAAGGAATCCATCGCCACCACTCTCCTGGTCTCTGGCACTACGGACATCCTCCAGACGATGGCGGAATTGGTGCTGTAACCGACCGCCGTCAGCGATTCAGACGAATCGAGTGAATCACGTCAACCCAGGCCTTGATCGGCGGTCGGTCTGGATAGCCGAGCATAGGCATCGGCTTCCTCGAATGAGTCCTCGCCGAATCCGACGCCAATGACCTGATCGGGACGGGTCTGGTTCTCGTGAGCGATGTCACGGAGCACCTGTTCATCCGCTCGAGTCGGGTTCTTGCTCACGATTCCCCGCGGCCACAAGTGCCGCTCGAGCACGGGATTGAGTTCGGCGCCATACAGGCTGATCTTGGCCAGGAGCAGCAGAAAGCCGACCAGGCCGATGACCACCCCGAACTGGCCGTAGGTCGCCGAGCTGTTGCGGACCTGGTGTTGGATGAGGCCCGACCCCACGGTGATGAGCACCGTGAACCCGACCGAGCCGACGATGGCGCCGGGGAGGAGTGCTCGGGTTCTCACACTGTGAGGGGTGAGGGACCGAAAGGCCCCCCAGAAGAAGCTCACGTTGACGATCAACATGCCGGCAAGGGTCCCGATCCTTACGCCGAGAGTTTCACCGGAGGAGGTGGCGAACGTCGCCACCGCGGCGTTGACGACAAACGATCCGCCGATGATCACCAGGGCTATCAGGCTTCTGGCCAAACGAGGCAGGAATCCCGGCGCGTCCAGCTTCGAGATGTTCCAGGCTTTGGCCATTGCCTGCTGGGCGGTCTGGGTGACGCCTTGGGCTCCATAGATCAGGCCCAGCAAGCCGATCACCAATCCGAGCACGCTGCCGTGCAGATTCTTGGACCCGTTGGCGGGATTGAATTGGCTGCCGATCACCGGGAACTGATGGAGGGTGTTGACGATCCCGTGCCCCAGGGATGCGACCCCGATGAATCCGAAGATCGTGGTCACCACCAGCAACAACGGATAGATCGCCAGGAAGCCGTACCAACCGAGGCCCACCACGAACTGGTTCAGACTGTCGTCACCGAACTTCTTGACGACAGCGTAGGCCGGCGCCGCCACCCGATTCGCCCGTTGCCAACTGTCAGCTTTGCCGAACAGGCCATTGATTGCTTTCACTGCCGCTGTGCGCCCGTCCTCACGCCCAGCCGTTTCGCCGGCGCCGTAGGCGCCGGCATCGGCAGGTCCCCAGGCCTCAAGACTCCCGCCAGTTCAACTCATGACCCATTGGCTCGTGAGCCAGCTCGAATCCCCGACTCCGAATCGATGGTGTCCGATACGTCGGTGGGGGGCGGTTGCGGGGCAGCGGTCGCCAGCGCCCGATCCAGATCCATGGATCGAGGGTAGGTCTGCTGACCGTCGCCGGAACTCTTCGTGCGAATGATGCGGGCAATTGCGAATCCGATACCCACCGCGGCGACCACGACCACCGCCGCCCGTCCGCCGGTCTTCTTGGCCTTCGCCTTCTGACGCCTTCTGCCTGTCTTCTTGTCCAGGGTGCGGGCGAGGTCCCGTCCCTGCCGCTTGGCTGATTTCTTGAATTGGCGTATGGACTTCTTCACCTGCCGAATATCAGCCGCCGACGGCCCCAGATCGGCCAGGTTCTCCTTCTGATCGATGAGCCCCTGCGCGCCCGATCGCGCCTTCCGAGCACCCGACCGGAATTGCGATTTTGCCGCCGACGCCGCCTCCTCCCCGCCCCGGCGGGCCCGTACCGCGGCTCCGTGGGCGACTGAGCTCAGGTCCACCCCGTTCGCCTCGACCAGGTTCGACGTCTTCTCGGCCGCGCTCTCGGCCACCTCACCGAGCATCTTGCCTACGGCCTGCAGCTTTTCCTCTAGTACGTCATTCATGGCGTCAACCCTCTCCATAGGTCTGTTGCCCATGTTGATACCCAGTCGGCGGGGATCGAATCGGACCCCGGGCCGTCGACCGGCCCGCTGGATAAGTTTCCAGCTCATTTTTCCTCACACGTTTCCTATCGGGCCGGATTGGGTGGAGCTGCTCAACCTGCCGGGGTGGTGGTGGTTGTCGTCGTTGTGGTGGACGTACTGGTAGAGGTGGAACTCGAACTCGTGGTCGTCGAAGAGGGGGCGGTGGTCGTCGAACTCCCACTGGGACTCGTCGTCGAGGAAGACGTGGGGGCGGTCGTCGTCGTAGTCGAGGAACTCGAGCTGGTGCCGGGCGTCGTTGTGGTGGTGGTTGTCGATGCCGGATCATGGTTGGACACCGGGACTACCCCCCAGGGCCCGCTGGTTCCCGAGCGCTGTTGCACCGCGAACGGATTGGAAGGATGGCCCGCCTTGGTGGAACCCAGGCTGATGACGGCAACGAACACGCAGGCGGCGGCACCCCCGAGTACGAGCGACCCCACTGCAACCGGCCGGATGGCGGCCACCAGTCGCTCCCGGTTGGTCTCGCTCCGGCGGCGGCGCTCGAGCTCGGGGGTGAGCTGGGTCCGCTGGGCCAGCCACGAGGTGAGGGGGGCGGCGGCGTAGACGACACCCTGCCAGGCGAGGAGTCCGAGCAGCAGGGCGGTGGGGTGGGACACAACGCCCAAGGCCACCGCCGAGCCCCATAGCAGGAGGAAGATGATGGTCTCGGACCGCGCCGCCAGGAAAGCGGCAGAGAGTTTGTCGTGCGACTCGGTCTTCGGGGTGCGGAGGAAGACCCCCTCACGTCGGAGAAGCCCCTGGGCACAAGCGAGCGCCACTGTCCACGACAGCGAGAGCCAGTTCACGAAAGCGAGCAACGCTCGTCGGTACGTGATGTGAGTCCTCTGGCGGAGCGCCCAGATGGCTCGGAGGAGCCCGGAGACCAGGAGGGCACCGGGGAGCAGGACCGTCGGGCCGATGAGCGGCCGGATGGCCACGCTGTCACCGGAGAGGAGCAGTCCGGCGATGGTCAGGAGGACGATGGTGAAGCACAGATAGACCAGGTCATTCAGCCACTGGAGGCCTCCGACCAGGTAGTCGAGGCGCTGGGCGAGTGAAAGGTGGTTGTCCGGAGAGCGGTCCCACGGCATCAGGCTCTTCCAATGCTGGCGCAGGATCTGCATGCCACCGAAGCACCAACGGAACCGCTGGCTCTTGAGGGACGAGAAGGTCAGGGGCATGATCCCCCGCCCGAAGCTCTTGCCCAGGAACATCCCCGAGTACCCGGCACGCAACAGCCGAAGGGAGGTGTCGGCATCTTCGGTGATGCACCATTCGTCCCAGCCGTCGATGGAACGGAGCAGGTTGCGTCGGAGCAGCCCCATGGTGCCGGCGAAGATGATCGAATTCCGTTCGTTGCGAGAGGGCATGGCGGTGGCGAAGAAGTACCGGTAGGCGTCGTAGCAGGCGGTGAGATAGGTGCTTCCCTCGTAGTCGCGATAGTCCTGAGGCGTCTGAACGAAGGCAACCTTGGAGTCGGAGAAGAATCCGACCGTCTCCTTGAGCCAGTTGGGATCGACCAGGTAGTCGGAGTCGATGACCCCGACGATCTCCGCGTCGGGGTGGGTGAACTGCCGCAACGCCAGGTTGAGGGCGCCCGACTTGTACCCGGGCCAGGGGGCGACGTGGATGAAGGTGACCCCCGGTCGGGTGTCGCAATAGTCCTCGACCGGCCGCCACACCTCCGGGTCAGTGGTGTTGTTGTCGATAACGACGATCTCGAAATCCGGATAGTCGAGCGCTTCCGCCCGCCGGATGGTCTCGATCAACATGTCGGGCGGTTCGTTGTAGGCGGCGATGTGGAGCGACACTTTCGGGCGGTAGGTGTCGTCGGCCTCCGGGAACTCGCGGGAGTGCCGTACCCGGCACAGCACGTCACAGGTCTCAAAGGCGAACGAGCTGGCCAGGGCCAGCGCGCACAGCTCCAAGACGAAGAGGATGGCCGACGCCAGCGCCCCGATGATCGAGAGGTTCCCGTCGACGGTAATGGCGGCGGCGAAGGTCAGATAGGCAAGGGCAGCAGCGGCGAACGTGCCCATGAAGAGTTGGCCGACCGGATTCCAGGCCGGCTGGAGGGCGATCACCACCAGGCTCACCGCGAAGCAGAAGATCTCGGCCGCCTCGACCGGACCGGGGGGAAGCGCCCATAGCTCAGCGGCAATCCACCCGGCGGCGAAATAGACAGCCGCCGCCAACACCGCCCCTACCAAGCGGGAAGCATGGCGGATATGGCGGGCGACCGCCGCCAACAGCAGGGTGGCCAGTCCGAGGGCGACCGCACAAACGACGAAGAAACTGAACAGCATGGGGGGCTACATCCTCCTGGGAGTTTGCCGGCGTCGCCGATGGCCGGGGTACTGAGGTGGGGTCAGACGCCGGCGGGGGTGGAGTCGCCGCATTGAATCAGTGCACCGCGAGAGCCAGCTCCAAGAACCGAGCCAGGTAGCAAGGAGCCAGATAACGATCCCGGACGCTTTCGTGGGCCGCTCGGCCCAGGGCATTCGCCCGGTCGGGGTCACCAAGCAAACTGGTCAGGGCTTCGCCGAAGCCGGCCAAGTCATGGGGGTCGTCGATCAAGATGCCCGACACCCCGTTTTCGATCTGATCCTGGATGCCACCGACCGCGGAGGCCACCGTCGGCGCCTCCTTCCACATGGCTTCGGCCACTGTCAGCCCGAATCCTTCCGCCAGGCTCTTCTGGACGATGACCTGCGATCGGCGCTGGAGGGAATTGACGATCGCAGCGTTTTCCTCGACGTCGGCCATTGGCAGGCAGGCGATGTGCACCCGGCCTCGAGACTCCGGCGGCAATTGGCGCCACGCCACCTGCAGATCGTCCAAGGTCTCGGCCCCTTCGGGGTCGTCGGTGACCGAGTCGGGTGACGGGCCGGCCAGGACCAGGTGGGCGTTCAGGCGTTCCGGAACAAAGCGGGCAAAGCCATCCATTAGCCCCTGATGGTCCTTGAGGGGATCCCACCTCGATATCTGGGTGACAACCCTGGCCAGCGGGTCAATGGGCTGCTCTTCGATCATCCTGGCTTCGGCGTAGACCGTCCCCGAGATCCCATCCTGACGATGAAAGGTGGCTGGTGCCACACCCATCCCGGGGCTAGCGGGAACGATCCCGGAGTGCGACAGGATGGCGGCGACCGTGTCGGGTTCCAGCCATTGATTCTTGGGGGAAAAGGCGTCGATGCAGGGCGGGATGATCTCCACCTTCTGAGGGTCAAGGGCATTCCACACGTAGGAACCTCGGGAGAACACCACCCGGTCAGCGGCCTGCACAAAGGGCATGCAGAAGTCCCAGCCCTGCTGGGTCACCTCATTCGGGTCGTCCGTGCCGATGTGACAGCTCCAGATCACCGGCACCCCCATCCCCCGCAGCATGGGGGCGAACCCCACCGTCTGGGGGTCGTGGAGGATGACCACATCGCCAGGCTGGACCAACTCCCGCAGTGCGGCGGCCTGCCGATCGAGGGTCGACAGGAGCGCCGAACGCTCATCGGCGCCTAGCTCTCCACCATCTCCCTTGGAGCCGTGGAGAAAGTGATGAATCCGCTTGGTAACGACGAAGAACTCGTCATCGCCATCGATGACCGCCCAGCGGGTGGAGACCCCACCTCCTTGGAGGTAGCCGAGCACCGATTGGAGCATCTCGGCGACTCCCCCACCGGTGGCGGTGGAGTTCACATGCCAGAGGGTGTGGCCACGAAGTTCCTCGGCCGCCAACTTCAGATCCCGGGCAAAGGTGACGGCTTGTGCGCGTTTGAGCACGTCATCGAAGCGGGTCGGTTCGAGCGGGAACACCTCGATTTCCTGCAACGGTCCTCCAGCGGACGGGGATATGGGCCTTTCAAGCCTGGTGGCTCAGATTGCCTCCCCATATACCCGCCGGCGACGATTACAACCTACGAATGGGCGCTCGGTTCGGCGAACGAGTGGTGGCCAATGGCCACTGCCGCCAGGATGGATTGACTGACACGGCACTGCGTCCACCTACGAGCAGCTTGCCTAGCGATATCCGACGGCTCCGATCAGGAAGCGTCGATCGCTCTTCAGAATGTTATCGTCGCGAAGTCGCGAAACTTTTGCGGCGGGAAAGCGATCGGTAGAGCTCCATTGTGCTCGGATGAACCGAATCGAAAGGCTCCACATCGTCCGCAACCAAGCGGATGAGCTCCGACATCACTGATTCGACACCCGCCGGGTTCCCTGCGCGATCTGCGGCTCGAAGGAGCATTCGATAGAGCCGTTCATCGTAGGGGCTAACCAAGAGGCCTTTGCGTGCCGCCCACTCCGCGCCGCCGGCATCGCCATCTTGTAGATAGGCGCCGGCTAAGCGCCCGCTAACATCAACAATCGTTGCCTCCATTGCCGGAGCGATCCCCTCGAGGATCGGCCAGTCTGAGGAGCGGAGTCCTTCAAACAGCCTTCCTCTCACGAGATCGAGTGCGTTCCTCCATTGTTGAGGATGTCTCCTATCTGCCAAATCTACGAATCTCGCCCAATCGGAGCCCACAGATTCCGCCAACCGGAGACGTCCGTGGGCTTTGGGTAGATGGTCCTCTCCGTCCCGAGCGTGTCCCAGCGATCGTCTCGCCACGGAAGCTGTCGAATGAAGACTCGACGAAGCCATCAGACGGTCTGGCCAAAGGGCCGTAGCCCATGCGTCGTTGGAGACACCATTAGGATGCATGGCCAAATAGACCACGAGTTCCTTCGCCCATGCCCTGGTGAACTCGTGTTCGGCGCCCCACACCCCTACGGGACCCAGCACACGTACCTCGACCTCAACTCGGGAGCGGGGAGCGCGACTCTGACCAGATTCGGGTGGCGCATCTTCCCGGTTCCCATGACCTCGGACTGTGGGCGCCGGAGCACCAGAGGGCATCGGGATTGCCATCTCTCGATACGGGTGCGCGGTAACACCTACCGATTCGTGGTTGCCGGCAGTGTCTACTAACTCCCCAATGTCAGATAGCTCGTCTGAGGAAATCCCTTGCGGAGCTACGACCGAACTGAATGGCACCATCGGGGTCGAGTCTGCGTCGGCCGACACATTCCACACATGGCTGGTCGAGAGCCCGCGTCCCGGAGCGACGACAATTGTCCCTGTGCGCGGGTCGGATGCCGCGCCAAGTAGCTCGGCGCGTTCATAACCTATCGTTGGACCGCATATGACAACCAATGGATCCCAAGTGTCCAGATCTTCGTATGTGCGTGCGCTAGCGAACGACCGGTAGGACGACGACTGAAGCAATTCATCTCCGGTGGCCCGGCGATGCCAGAGCCGTTGAACAACTGCTTCCGGATCCGAACTGCTTGCCACTCGACCGAATCGTGTTAGTTCATTCCCAAACCCAACCAGCTCCAGATCGAATTGGTCTGCCCAGTTCGAGGTGGCCAATTCCAGAGCAAGGGCTCGAACAGTTGCTTCACAGGCTTCCTGATCGCCAACCAGTTCGAGCAACCCGAGTGTTTCGAGATTGATCAGTTGGGGTCCATCTGACCCTGTCCCGACTGTGACCAACGTCGGGAACGGGTTGTAGGTTTCGTCCGGCAATTCAGGAATATCCGGCTTCCGGATCACCACCGATGATCGCTCTGGTCGACGCTCAAAGGGGTAGGGGATTACTTCGGGATCAATCGGCCCATCAATGATCAGTTCGATTTCGCTCGATTGAACCTCGATTCCGCGAAGCAGAGGTATGGGTACGCCTCGATCAATGCAAACGGTGCAAAGCGTCTTGAGGGCCCTGTCGATTGCGAGAATGGTCTCAGGTCCCTCCCCCATTCTGAGCCGACGCTCCATACCCGTGCGAGCCGAGTCAGGGAGCCGAATGAGACCACCTTGCTCACGACGGCGTTGTTGCGTCCGGCGCATTCTCTCAAGAAGGCTTACGACCCCAGCGCCCAGCAATCCCGCACCCACCAGAGGCAAGGGTGCTTTACCTTCTCGCTCAACCTCCGAGATCCAGCCGGTCGACGTTCCCGGGTTCGCCTCCGAGTTCGGAGTGCCGTCTTTCCTGGGCAATCCATGCTGTGTTGTCCGAAGGGCGGCGAACTGCGCAATTGGTAACCCCGACTCGGAATCTGGGCCGCTCTTCGACAGGGTCTCCGTGTCTGACGGGAGAATCAAATGCCATCCGGGCCTGATCCAGTGTGACTTGGTCAGCGTTTGGCCATCGTTTTGAGGCACCGAATAGTTGAGGGATGCGAGTTCACGCCATCGCCGAGCAGAACCAAGTCTTTCTTCAGCAATAGACCACAGCGTCTCGCGGCCAACGACGGTGTGGATTCGCGCCGGGCCATTTTGTTCCGGTGACGTGGGGGTCGGCCCGGTCACCGGGCCTCCCGCAATCTTCGAATCCAGCGCGGCCGGTTCGGCAGGTGGTGGTGTACCCAGTGAAGGAACCGAAGGGGCACTTGGCGGCACCCCGGTGGTGGATGGCTGAGGGAGGTCGAACCAATAGTCATCAAGCACTCGAAGGGTGCGGGTTCCCGATGGTTTCAATCGGGATGCGGAAGCGGAGGGTGACGACTTCGGGTGCGCCGCCGGCAAGGTCGAACCTATTGAGATCATCGCCATCGAGGTTCCAACCAGGCAGGCGGCCATTGCCTGCATAGTCCGGCTGCCAGGAAGGTGGGTGGGGGTCCGTCCGGTCGCCCACGAATACGCCTCGATGACGATGCAGACTGCCATCCAGGCCCAGGTCGCCCAGGCCAACAATAAGGCGCCGTGAATCACCCAACTCGTAGCGAGATGCATATCGAAATTCTGGTGGCTGGAGAGCAGCATTCGCAGCCGGTGGAACCATCCGCCCGGCAATGGGGATCCGCCTTCTGTAATCAAGAGAACCGGGACCACCACCAGCAGGACAAGCAATGCACTCGCGGCCGCCACAGGTCTAAGAATCGACCGGGGCCTTCGGGCTTGAGACACGGCCTTGTGTCCCATCTAGACCCCCACCGCAACGCCGTGGAGATTGATGGCGGACGCCGTCGCGGAGACAGGGAGCGTCGACATTCCCACGATTCCAAGGATCGAGGTCGGAATTCGGTAGTGCACCTCGACCGTGACTCTCCCGTTCGCTACCGACGCAGTCCCCGGATGCCCCGAATTCACCGTGTAAGCCACAGCTGCGGCGATTGCCGCCTGCGAATCGATGGTCACGCTTCCCGTGCGCAGCCCATCGACGGACAAAGCACCGGCGCCGGCTCTGGCCGCTTGCTCGGCTTCATCGTAAGCAGTCTGCTGTGCGTTGATAGCACTTCCGCCGTCAAGCACCAATCCCATCAGGGCAAAGAGCGCCAGGGCGAATACAGCCAGAAATGTGCTGATCGAACCATCTTCTGTTCGCCGATGATCTGAGGTTTTGAAGGGAACCCTCGCCTCTTGCAGGGGGGATGTTCGCCTGAAGTCCCTTTCGTCCCAACGCTCTTCCCGGAACCTCATGGTTGCACCGAGCGATACGGATCAACGGGTGCTATCGACGACCCACTGATACTTGTGGAACCGGGCACGCCCGGGACCGAGAGGTCCGAGAGGGCGACTACACATGTAACGGTGACGCGCACGTAGCCGCCGGGGTAATAGTGACTGACGTCTGTCACGACCTGGGCACGGAGGCATGTATGTGCCTGATTGCCGGTGCCGACCTGGGCATTGTCAATTGCGGCGGATTGTGCACTTTCCGCATTTGGCATGAGAGAAGCAGCTTGCGCGCCTGCCCGTGCTGACTCGGTCACAAGCTGACGGGCATTGGACACCCGCCCGAACACCACTGTGCACAGCGCAATGATGAACACCACTGGCGTGAGCACGACCAGCTCGACAACAAGGCTTCCCGAATCGCCGCGGCTCCTTCCTCCGATCATTCCGAACTCCGGAATTCCTGTATCGGGCCGACCAGCTTCGCCGAGACCGGAAGCGACAAACCGGGAAGGATTGACTCTGCCCTCCCGGTGACGGTGATTTCCACCGCATCTCCGGGGAGGATCGAATAGGACACCTTCGACGAGGCGACGTCGGAACCCGGCCCGCTCAGAATCGACTGAGCTCGGTCCACTCCTTGTGCAGGTCCACCACCAACTGAGCGAGCAGTTCGGTCGCCGGTCGACGCCGCCAACTGCGCTACCTGGGCAGCGTGTGACCAGAGGGCGAACTGCACGATTACCAGAAGCAAAAGCATAAGAACGGGAATCACCAGCACGGCTTCGATCACCGTCGATCCGCCGTCGACCAATCGACGGCGAAAGGACATTCTTTCGCTCCAGCCCGGCAGTGCTCGGTTTCGCCCTGTCACTTGTCGTCTACGCATCTCGACACCGCGATGAAGGGAAGTTCGTCCGGACTCGGTCAGTTGAGATTGATCGAATTCGCCTTGGCCGTGACCTTGGTCACGATGATTGCGCCGACGGCGAGGGCCAACGCTGCAAAGATCGCGGTGAGAATTACCTTCTCAACCGCCGTACCGGCCTCGTTGAAGCCGCCTGAGATTCCCACCTTCGCCCGCAGGTACATCCAGATGGCCATAATTTGTACTGGCATGTCGGTACTCCTCTCGATGGTTATGACTAGAGAACTTCTTCCGATACGACTGATCCCATCGGGCACTTGCCCTGGCGTTGGGATCGCCTGACAACGTTCAAGGTCAGAAGCCGGTCAGTATCCGGCTGAATGCTGGATATCCGATGAAGAGCAGGAACCCCAACAACAGCAACGTTCCGGGCAAGAAGAGTCGCTCAGTCATCGCGTTGGCGCTGCTCTCCGCCTCTGCCTGTTCGTGGCGGCGCAGCGATACCGCCCTAGCGCTGAGTGACTGTCGAACACGAGCCCCTTCTGTACCGGCAAGTTGCAACGTGGCTGAAAGCTCGATCAGTTCGGGGAGGTCCAACTCGTGACCCAGGCCGCTAAGTGCCTCCCATGCTGATTCGCCGGCGTCCCGAGCTAGTAGCAATGCCTTGGATATTCTTCTTGCCGCCCAATCGGAACTCACCGAGGAGGCAGCCAACAAACTCTCCTCGATACCAGCGCCACCGGCGAGGCTGAGGACAACGAGGTCCACGTAGGTCCCGATTACGGTTCTGAAATGTTGCCTTCTGTCTTTAGCGTCAGCCTTCAGGAGCGCGATTGGAAGCCCAGCGCCGATCGGAATCAGCAGTAGGGCCAGCAGAATCGGCAAAACTGCCGGCATCGAGATTCCCGCCGCTTCGGCGGCCGCCCAGATCACGGGCGGTGCCAACAGCCCTGTGCCGGCCGCCGCGACAACTCGTGACGCCAACTGGGCCGGAGAAGTGCCGGTGACCGAGAGGGATGGTGTCAGTGCGACCCAGCGAGGATGACCAAAGAGGCCCTTGCCGGAAGCCGACTCCATCCAGCGCCCGACTATCCTCGCAAGGACCTGGCGCCGAGGGGATCCCACGACGATTTGAATTGGTCGCGAGCCCGATCGAGCGACTGCCTCCAGGGAGGGACGGGTTGCCCTTGCTCCATAGACGGCGCCGATACACCCGATACCCGCCAGGAGCCCCAGAATTACGGACGCGGTCAACGTTCGACCACCCCATGGCCAAGCAATCGCACGGGTGCGGGAGGTCTGGCTAACACGACCATCAGGGTCAGACCCATCGCGTAGAGCGCCCCCACAACGAGAAGTACTACCTGGCCAGCGGCGGTACCAAACGGCGCCAGATAGGGATGAGCGAGGATCGTAAGGGCGACCGCGAAGGCGACAGAAAACACCAGAACTGTCCGAACGCCACTTCGAATCGATGCTCGACTCGTTTCGATCCGTAGCCGCAGAGCGACCTCTTCGCGGGTCGATTCAGCCAGCGCAGCCAACAGCTCTCCCAATCGCTGTGCGCGAGAAGAGACCGCCAGAATCAACGAACAGATGACGCGATCGGCGCACGGATCTGCAAGCTCATCCCCGAATCGCAGTAGGGCCTCGTTTGGGTGCATGCCAGCGCCGATCCTTCCGGAGAGTGCCATGGCGGGCTCGCGAATGGCGATTGGGCTGAGCGGAGCCGTGGCCAAAATGGCTTGGCTCAATCCGGCTGACGCCGCCAGCGTGCTTTGCAGCATTTCTGTCCACGTGGCGATCGCCTCGATCTTTACAACAGACATAGAGCCAGATGTTTGACGGAACAGCCTTGGAAGACCGTAAACGGCGACCGCGGTGATGACGAAGGCCACCGGCCAACCCGTTGCCACGGCTGCAAGTCCCCCTGCAACGCACGATGCCACCACGGGTACGACAGAAGTTGCCTTGACCGCACGTCTCGCAGATCGATCATCCTTGACGCTGGGAACACTGGGAACGGAAGCCCGGACAACCCCAATGACTCCAAGCCCAAAACACACTGCGCAAAGGAACACAAGGAGGATCATTACCAGGCTCCGACGGCGCGATAGTCGCCCGATGGCTGATACCCGAACCGAATCAACTCATTGAGAGTCTGTGGCCGGAGGGGTGATCCGACTTCCGCGTGGCGGTCAGGTCCTGGGTGATATATCTCGTTGGAGATGACCTGTACCCCTTCGGCATCCACGATCTCCCGAATCGAGGAGATGAACCGGTGGCGATGAGGTTGTGCGGCAAATTGTGTTCTTCCCCCATCAAGCTCCGAACCTTCAGTCCCACCCCAGCCTCGTCCGGTTCCAAAGAAGCCCACCTCCTCTTCCGCCTCATTGTCGATTTCGGTCTCGAGGAAAACTACGAAGTGAATTGCTCCGGCAATCAACAGGTTCGTTGCCTCGAGGGGCAGGTGCTCAGGAGCCTGTACCGCATAGGAGGCGATACGTCGGAACACGCCGTCAGACGAATTGGAGTGGATTGTGCACATCGAGCCGGATCTCCCCTGGCTCATCGCATTCAGCATCGGGAGAATCTCGTCTCCGAGGACTTCGCCGACGATGACCCGATCTGCGTTCATGCGAAGGGCGCGACGAACCAGATCGGCGACAGAAATCAAACCCTCACCTTCCACGTTGGGCGGTCTTGCCTCGAGGGCGACCATGTCTGGATGGCGCTCTGACCTATTGTCCAGACCGAGTTCAAACGCCTGCTCGATGGTCACTAGGCGCTCGCGAGGCGCAATCTCGGAGGCAAGAGCACGCATGAGTGTGGTCTTGCCCGAGTTCATGGCTCCAGCCACAACGATGTTCTTTCTGGCCCGCACGGCCGCGCTGAGCAGGGATGCAATGTTCTCATCCAGTGTTCCCAGCGCAATGAGCTCGGCGATCGATAGATCGGCAAATCGATGCCGTCTGATCGAAACGGAAGGTCGGGTCGACACTGCCATCAGGGCCGAGAGTCTGCTGCCGTCAGGAAGACGCAAGTCCAGCTCTGGACGACCCATGTCAAAGCGCCGCTCTGACAGTCCGAATCGACTGGCGGCGGATCGCATCATCTCGATGAGCTCGTCATCGGAGTCCGCGATCGGCTCCATCATCCGTTTCGACCCGTCGGCATACGTTGCCCAGACTCTGTCGCAGCCGTTGATGTCGATATTCTCAATTCCCGGATCATCGATGAGCGCTTGAAGGCGACCCATGCCAAATAGAGCGTCTAGGACAGACTGAGCCAGACTTTGCTCCTCGGAGACCGTGGGCATTTGATCGACGCTTTCGGGTTGATCGCTGGCCAAGGCATCCAAGTGGGCAAATATTCGTTGGCGGGCGTATTCCCGGCGATCGTCTCCCTGCAGGTCGGCATCCTCCATTGCGGCAAGATCTTCCGCCACCAGTCGACGGAGCAAGGGGGCGATATTTACGATCACGTTTGGTCCTGCAGGGTGATCGATCGGTGCCCCTCTTGCGCTCGGGTCTTCAAATCTGGCGATCTAGCAACTTCGACGCTAGTGACGGGTCCCAATCCATCCGCATTCGTCAAGATTTTGGAATCAGTGTCTTCATCTCCGGCCGGACTGTCCTGCTCCGCAGTAGCTAGTTCTCGTCCGAGTCGGCGTGCAGATCTAACCAATGCCGATCGAGCCAGTCGCCGGTGCGATCCACGGCCCATGGTGAGAACCGCCGCCGCGGATGGGTCATGAGGTACCTCGATGACGACTGGCACTCCGGTAAACCGTTCGACTTCGGCAACGGAATAGGGCCCACTCCCGATGAGTATGAGCAAAAGCGTGCCTCCGCACCTACTCTGTACCGCTCCGACCTGCTCCTGCACATGCGCAATAGCCGCTGCATCTGCGCGCAACACAATGCAGGCCGTTTGTGACTGGTCGAGCCATCTTTGGGACTCGGCGGAATCAAGGCGAAGTCGTCCGAGATCGACGATGACATCGGATGCCGAACGAATGGCGATATCACACAAGGCTCGGCGTGCCTCCTCCGCGGGCCTTGACCCGTCGCCAACCACAGCACCTCGACTAGGCGCCACCAGCACTTCGAGCCCTCCCGGCAGACTCTGCAGATGAGCCCCGACGGAACCGCCAACGTCACCACGACGGGCGGCGGCTGCCAATGACTGCCATCCGATCTTTGTCGAGAGGCTGAATCGGAATGCCAGGTCACCGCCGTCGGAGTCGCATTCGGCAACGATCGCTCGCCGACCAGCAGGCCACATGGCACCCGTTAAACAGGCCAGCGTCGTGGTGCCCGGCGACCCCTTGATCGAAGCGAATGTGATGAGGGTCATGAGCCAGATGCTCCCCGGGGAAGCAGGACCAGGCTCACCTGGTCAGCGGCTGCGGCCACCGATACCTGCGCCGCCACTGTCGATGACACGTCTATCGACACCAGCTCCGACGTCGATCCAGATGAACTTGGGGCTGGGCTAGCCACGGCGTAGACCCGTGCGCTTGGAACCAGCACGCCGGTCGCCGGGCCGGTCCCATCGGTTGCTGTCGTCGAAGCGGCGGGTGCGGGAGTTCCAGGGGTTTCCGTCTGAACAACCATCACCTGGTCGCCGGGCTCGACGCCAGACGATGGAAGCTGCCCATCCTTGAGAGCAATGCCCACGACCGCATCCCCGGCGGCGAGAGATTGCGAACTCGAGATGTCTGCGTTAGTCAGCAACGATCCGGGTACAAGCGCTACCGCTGCCACCTTTCCCACAATGTCCCGGGCTTCGGAAATGGGAACCGGGGAGACAGACCCAGAAACGACTACGTTTGCTACCCCCAGGTCATTGGCGGCGATCTTCTGGCCCTGTGGAACCGATCGGGTTACAGAGATCACCGCGATCTGGTGGTCGGCTCGGGAATAGATGCTCACGAAAATTGCGGTGCTGGCGAACACGACCGCAACCGATGCGATGGCTAGTACTGGTCTCCGTACTCGGACCGGAGCGGGAATGCGTTTCGCATCAGCTTTGGCTTCTCGACGTGAATTGGACGTCTGCTCAAGGAGGGCCGTCACATTGCTACCTCACTGTGGGTGATGTTGACGCCGTGGAGCGCCGCGTTCACGAGTTGACACTTTCCACTTGCTCGACTCGAAGGTTGGTGGTCGAGGTCGTCGTCAAAGGTGGGAGGTTCCCTCCTCCCGGAGCACCCTGAGCCGTCCATACCACTTGCCAAGCGACCGTTGCGGTTACTCGAAATGCGCCGTCGTTAGGGCTCCCGTCCGAAGAGGGCTGTCCGAGTGAGGTCGTTTGATATACATACGAACAAGATGTCTGCTGCGCAGAAGCAGGCAGATCTGTGCGATACGCCGTCCCAGGTCCAGCGCACACGAGTGACCCACCATCGCCAAGATTCCAGGTAACCGATGTGGGCGTGGCTGTCGCGGTGGCGGTCACGGCACCAACCGTGGCGCTCACCACATAGGGGTGCCACAGTGCGGGATCGACCCAAAGCCAGGTAGGCAGATTGACCACAGCATTGGTCGGCGGATTGAACCCGATCGTCAGTGAAGGAAGGTTGAGCGAGTTTTCGGCCTGTAAGGCGACGGCGTAGGGATCTACCGCTGGAGGAGCGGCCGGCGCTCCGGGGGCACTAGAGATCCAGAGGTTCGTCGTGGTGGTCCCGCCGCCGGCATTGGTGCAAAGGATGGAGAACCAACTCCCGGGAGCGGTAACTCCTGGAGGAGGGCCGACGGCATTATTGAGGGTCAGAACGTCGGTTGTACAGATAGGAACGAAGGCGGGCGGACCGGTTCCGCTGGTAGTTGGCGTTTCACCAGTGGCCACCTCGGGAGCGCCTCCTGACGAGGCGGACGTAGTCGCTCCTACTGAGATCGTACCTCCGGCATCCGCTCCAACGGCACGGCCGGCGAATGCCGAGCCCGATTGTCCAACAACAAGCACGACAGAGGCCAGCGCAGACACAGCGATGACACGTATTACGAAGTTGCGCAATTGCTCACCTCCACCGTTTGGTCTGCCTGTTTCCATCCATCTGAGGTCGACTGCATGATGGATGTGACCAGCTCGAAGGCGGCCTGTCCGGCAACTCCGGGCACTGGCTGACCGGTTTTGGCCACAATCCCAATCTCTTCGTCATGGATGCAGGAAACGACCTCGGTTCCACCAGTACCCCGAGCGGTGATGTGCGGATTTCCAAAGTAAATCGGCCCCTTTGCGATGTCTCCCTGAGCTTGCAACTGAGCAAGGTTGGTCCGCACACTGTCCAAAAGAGGGGAGACCATGGTGGCGGCCAACTCTGGGGCATTCGGATCCGAAGTCAGGGCCGCGTCATGAAATGCTTTTTGGGCGGCAAGCCATGCCGAGATGACCTGCCCGTCCGCGGCGCTAGTGGAGCTCGTGGTCGTCGTGCTTCCTGTCTTTGCCGTTGAGCTTGGCGGATCCGACGAACTGGATCCGCTGCACGAAGCGAGCAGAAGTGAACACACTGCTGCACAAGAAAGCAAGAGACCCGTGGCTGCTCTAGGTCGCAGCGTCAACTCCCAATGACGCAAAGACTCCACCGAAAGCGACAGTACGGTCGGCGCTGCTCGATTATCAATAGCCCGAACCAGATTTCCAGAATTTCGCTGAGGGCGAATGACCTTCGCACTTTCGACGCAACTTCTGCCACATTTTCGCGTTGGACTGAACACAGGATTGACACTGCCCTCAACACCTTGCCGGGCTCCTTGCTGACTCGCTGATCCGCAACTTTGTTTGCCCTGCTGGCAGTCGCTACTGCTGATCGACCACGCACTGCTACAGATCGATTAGGCGCTGTACGCTGCGGCGATGGCACGAGCTGAGGGGGTCGATCGGCGTCAGTTCCTCAAGGCCGCCGCGATCGTCGCCGGTAGCGCGGTTGGCAGTGCCGCGCTAGGCGGCTGCTCGTCCACATCGGCGAAGACTGATATCTGGTCCGAGTTGCAACGACACCTGAATGGACCGTTAGTCCGACCTGGTGATTCTCGATATCAGTCGATCGCAAGGCCTTACAACGCCCGCTATGCGACGGTCCGGCCAGAAGGGATTGCCCTCTGTCAGGGTGACAACGACGTCAGCCAATGCATCCTGTGGGCGCGCAGCCACCACGTCCCATTCGTGATCCGTTCCGGTGGCCATAGCTACGGGGGGTTCTCGACGACCGGCGGGTTGCTGATCAGCCTGAGAACCATGAACGGCGTGCGGATGAACGCCGACGGCACGGCCACACTGCAGGCCGGCGCTCTCAACCGGGGCCTCATGGCCCTACTGCCGAGTCACGGGATCATGATCCCGAGCGGTCGCTGCCCGACGGTAGCGGTGGGTGGATTCATCCTGGGGGGTGGATTCGGTTTCAGCTCCCGCCACCTCGGCCTGGCGGTGGACAAGCTGGTCAGCACCCGGATGGTCACCGCCGAAGGGAAGATCGTCACCGTCGACGCCGATACCAACCCCGACCTCTTCTGGGCCCTTCGGGGTGGGGGTGGAGGGAATTTCGGGGTGAACGTTGACTACACCCTGGCGACCACTCCGGTCGGCCCGCTGTCCGTGTACAAGCTCGGCTGGGCCTGGGGCCAGGCTCCTGCGGCCATGACTGCGTTCAACCAGTTGATGGCCGTGGCTCCGGATGGCCTCTCGGTCCGGATCGGTCTCGACGTGTCCGGAACCGCGCCTCCAGTCAACAACCCAGGGGCTCTGTCGGTGAGTGCTATCGGCCAGTGGTTCGGCACTCCCGCCGAGCTCGAGTTCCTGTTGGCGCCCGTGATTGCCGCCGCCAAGCCCACCAGCCAGGTGATCGAGTCGCTCCCTTACCAGAAGGCGCTCGAGTTCTTCGCCGCCAATGTTCCCACCGGCTCGTTCACCGAGAAGTCGGCGTACATCGGCCCGTCCGGCTTCGACGCCTCCTGCGTGGAGACGGCCATGACCTGGGTCGAACGCTGGCCCGGCAGCTCCAACAGCTCCGCGGTCGGATTCACTCTCTTCGCTTGGGGTGGGGCGATGAACCGGCCGGCGCGCACCGATACCGCCTTCGCACACCGAACCGCCTCGTGGTTGGCGGTGGTCGGGACCTCTTGGAACAACAAGGATCCTCAGGAGACGATCGACACCAACCTCACCTACGTCGGCGACTTCTATACGGCGATGGGGCCGTTCGTCACCAGTGAGGCGTACCAGAACTTCATCGACCCCGCCCTACCCAATTGGCCTGCCGCGTACTACGGGGAGAATCTCCCCCGTCTGGTCCAGGCGAAGCACGACTGGGACCCTGACAACGCCTTCACCTTCGCCCAAGCCATTCCAGTTTGAGCGCGAAAGGGTCCGTTAACTGAGTGGCGGTCTTCCACCGCTCGGAGGCCCGGCGAAGGCCTGGGCGATCGAAAGCCACTCGGTCGCCAGATCACCGGAGGTGACCAGCGAGGTGTCGGCGATGTTGCGCCGCTGGGTCACCAGCAGGCAGAAATCCTCCGCCGGTCCGGTCACTGTCGCCACCGCCTCTCCGTCGGCCGCTTCGCCGATCTGCCAGGTCCATTCCTCACCAGAAGGAGCCACCAGGACCACGTCAATCCGCCCCGGCGGTGCCTCTTGCCCCCGATTCAGATACGAGAAAGGCCGGGCCCGTACGCCGATGTGAGCGACGTGGCGCAGCCGATCGGTGGGGGCACGCTTGGCTCCCAGCGCGTCGACCACGTCTTGGCCATGGGCCCAGGTCTCCATCAGGCGGGCGGTGACAAACGACAACGCACCCATCGGCGGCCCGAACCATGGCACCCGCATCTTCGGGTCGGCCACGGCGAACGCCTCGGACATGCCCCGATGGGAGGTTTCCCACCAATCGACCAGTTCGTCGCCGTTCATCGATCGCCCCCGGATCAGGTGACCCTCCATCGGATCCCCCTCCTGGGCCATGAACGCCTCCGCCATCAGGGCGAACTTCTGCGGCTCGGTGATGGCCAGGTGGGCGGCGGCGTCGAAATAGGCCAAGTGGCTGATCTGGTCCCGAACCGCCCAACCCTCCGCCGGGGTCAGGACATCCCATTCCGCTGCATCGCTGGCCAGCGGCTTTACGATTCTTAAGAGGTCGAGGTGTTCCGCTTCGAGGTCGGCGAGCAGGTCCTGGAGATCCGACATGGCCCGAAGGCTACGGCAGAGCGGAACCCTGCGGGGCAGACGGGGTGAGAGCCCGGCTTCGGGCCGCTACCCGCTGGTGTCCATCCAGGTCCGGTCGGCCCCAACCACGGTCACTTCGGGATGCGACCAGACGAACCGCTCGACCGAGTCGAGCACGTCTTCCACGTGTCCGGGCGATCCGGCCACCGCCACGAATGCCAGTTCGGAGCGCTGCCATTGGTCTTGGAAGCCGACCTCCGCCGCCGCCACCTCGAATCGGACCTTGCTGGTCTCGATCAAATGCTTGATCACGGTCCGCTTGGCCTTCAGCGACCCGATATCGGGGATGTGAAGCTCTACGGCCAGTGCGCACACGTCCACGGTCTAGGGGTTGGCGGTTGACCGACGGTCGCCCTGGAAGGCGGCCGGATCTCCAGTGGATTTCCGGCGGACAGGGGTGAGCTCCATGGCGGTCAAGTCTCGCGCACGTCGTACCCTTCGATAGTGAAGTCCCTTGTCATGGCCCGCCCCCCGCTGATGTGACACCCCCCGGCGAGACTCTGTTCCATGAGTTCGAAAGTGCTCGATGGGAAGGGCAGCAACGGCATGGGCGCCGGCCTCGGCCTCCGCGCCCGCCTGAGTTCCGCCACCTCGGTGTTGGCAGATCTGGTGAGCGAACTGGAGCCGGCGCGTCTGACCGGCCGTCACCGAAATGCGAGCGCAAGCCTCGGGCTTCAGCCATGGAGCCGAGCGAGTTCGGGGAGGCGCCCCGACGCTGTTACACCCGGCCGGCAAGATTGATCCGTGAGCATCCGCCAACGCCTCCGTTCGGACCAGGACTCCGCCGTCTGGCTGGCAAAGCACTGCTCAGATGCGCGCTTCGTCTACAACCTCGGCCTGGAGCAGCGGAACCTCTGGAGGTGCCACCGGGTGGCCAAGATCAACGTTGCCACCCAGATGAAGGAGTTGGCTGCGGCCCGTCAAGCGAACGACTGGCTCAAGTTCGGGTCGTCCTCGGTCCAGCAGGCCGCCCTCCGGGACCTCGACCGGGCCTTCCAGAACTGGTGGAAGAATCCCGGTCATTTCTCCCACCCCACCTGGCGCCGGGCCGGGACCCACGAGGGGTTCTACGTCCGGGATCTCCGTATCCGTCAGATCAATCGGAACTGGGGCGTGGTGTCGATCCCCAAGGCCGGTTGGGTCCGGTTCCGGGCCACTCGACCTTGGGCGGAAATCGAAGCGGCCACCTCTGCCCGGGTGAACCTGGACAGGTCTGGCCGTTGGCACATCAGCTTCGCCACCCCGGCCCCCGGCTTCCAACGAGAGCCCACTGGAGCGGTGGTCGGCCTCGACATGGGCATTGCCGCCACCGTCACCACCTCGAACGGGGCACACCTTCGGATGCCCAGGGTGCTCTCTCCGGGCGAGACCCAGCGGAAGCGCCGGTTGCAGCGCCAGCTATCCCGACAGCAAAAGGGGTCCAACCGTCGGGCGCGCACCAAGCTTTGCCTAGCCAGGCTGGCAGCCAAAGAGGTAGACCGGAGGCGGGACTGGATCGAACAGACCACCACCCACCTGGTCCGGACCTGCGACTTCATCGCCGTCGAAGACTTGGCCGTCAAGAACATGGTTCGCTCGGCCAAAGGCACCGTCGACCGGCCAGGACGAAATGTCCGCCAGAAGGCGGGCCTCAACCGCTCAATCCATGGTCAATCCTGGTCCCTGTTCCGCCAGCGCTTGGCTGACAAGGCCCTCCACGCGACGGACCTGGACGGGGCTCCAAGGCATGTGGAGCTAATGGCCGTCAATCCTGCCTACACGTCACAGCGTTGCTCGGACTGCGGATACACGGCTGCGGAGAATCGCGAGAGCCAAGCGATCTTCCGATGCCGTTCCTGCGCGCATGCCGCCAACGCCGACGTGAACGCAGCCCGCAATATCCTTGCCGCCGGACTGGCGGTCTCAGGACGTGGAGGGACGTCGCACGCCCCACTGGTTCCCGACAGGGACCAAGTGGACCAGGCACAATGTCCCGATGAAACGTCAACCACCCGGAATCCGGTGGCAGCGTGAGCACCGCCGGCCGAGGGGAATCCCCAGGCTTCAATCGTGGGAGGAAGTCAAGCCAAAGAGCTCTATGCCGCTTCGTCGCTGCTTAGCGATTCTGTATTGCGGCCGGTCGGAACTCCGGCTCCGGCCAACTGTTCAAGCCGGGGTAGGAAGTATTGAGCGGTTGCGCTCAGCCGACGGCTCTCGACGTACCGAACATCTCGTCAAGAGTCACCGGCTGAAGATTGCGGTCGCTGATGATCGATTGGATCTGTCCGAACAGAGTCAGGATGGTCGGGTGGTTGAGGTGGCCCAACATGATTGTTCCCGGCTGCAGATACTGCTCCGCCAGGCCGATGAGTTCTTGCGGACTAATGACCGTTGAATCTCCGAAACTCCCGTTCCACATGAGAATCTGGGTGTAACCGAGACTGGCGGCGACGTCCTCGACGTGTTGGTTGTAGTACCCGTAGGGCGGGCGGAAATAAGGCCTTGACGTGGTCCCGAAGGTGGTCTGAATCCATTCGTCGTTGCGCTCGAGCTCATCGGTGATGGCGGCCGCCGAGAGACCACGCAAGTCGGCGTGATCCCAGGTGTGGTTGCCGAATTGGACCTGCTTGGCCGCGACCATCGGGCGCACCATTTCAACCAGCGGCGGCGTCCAGAGTCTTGTGTAGACCCCGTTCGGGTTGAAAGTGATGTGGATGCCGGAGCTTTGGGAGAACTCGACGTACTTGGCAACGCAATCCGCGCAGTCCCCGTCGTCGACGGTGAGGGCGATCTGCTGAGTCCCTTTCGGTCCCTGCGACACCAATTTGGCGGGACCCGGATGCGGTGGCGGGATGGTGCCGAGCGCCTCCGGCGGTCCGGCGTGCGGATCGGAAAGGATCGGAGCCGGGGGTGCGAGTGGCACTGAGCTCACCGAGGTCTTGCCCGCCGTCGTCCGGGTTCGGACCGCAGCATGAACCCGACTAGTGCAGCCGGCCAGGGCCAGTGACGCCCCGGTGGCCATCAGGGTGAGAAAGCGTCTACGGCCCAGTCGCGCCTGTTGCCCACAGCCGTGGCAAGGTTGGTCCGAGCCGGTCACCGCGGCCATGCTAGGTGGGTGCCGGAAGCGCGGCGGGCATGCCTGTGGCCGGGCGGACAACCGCGGAAAAGGCCCTGGGTAGGCCGGAGGCGAGCGGTTCCGGGCAAATCCCTGAGACGAGCCGGCTCTCAGCGTAGGGTTGGGCGCTCTCGCCCAGGCGTGACCGAATCTCCGATTCTCATGTCCGAACCCGAACCCCACTCTCGGCGCCACGAACCTCCGGGTTCCCGAAGGCCGTCGCGCCTCCGCCGACTGGCCACGGTGGCCTTCGCCTGCGTGGTCATCGCGTTGGTCCTGGCGCCGGTCACGGTAGCCGTCTACCGGGTTGCCCTACCCAGTGCGGTGGCCGACTCCGACCTGGAGACCGCGCCAAGCACGGTGGCGGTACCGCGTCCCGAGTCACCGGCCAACGAACCGTTGGCCTCCCAACCAACCCAACCAACCCAACCAACCCAGCCCCGGGCCTCGGACTTCAATGGCTCCGGGTTCCCCTCCCCCATTACCGTGGCGCCGTCGTATCTGATTGCGACCTTGAACGGTCCGACTCCGGCCTACGCCGATCCGACCACGGCGACGGTGCTGCAAACGATCCCGGCGACCTACTCAGCGGCCACCTTGGCCCTTCCGGTCATTGCCCAACAGAACCAGCGGGTCGAAGTGCGACTCCTCCAGCGGCCCAACACCGCCACCGCCTGGGTGGCCCAATCCAGCGTGTCATTGACCCGTACCCCCTACCACCTGTACGTAGAGTTATCGACTCATCGCCTGCTCCTCTATGACAACTCGAAGCTGGTGCTGCGGGCACCCGCCGGACTGGGAGCCGCCCAGACCCCGACGCCGGCCGGCAACTATTTTGTGGCCCTGTTCGCCCAGTCTCCGAGCCCCGGCTATGGGCCCTTCGTCGTCGTGACCTCCGCGCTGGCCGACACCATCTCCGACTGGGAGCAGGACGGCAACCCGATGATCGCCATTACCGGACCGCTGGATTCCCAAGCAGTCATTACCACCGGTGGCGGGACGGTCACCCGCGGCTGCATCGGACTCCTGGACGAGGACCTCGCCCGGTTGCGAAATGTGCCGGCCGGCACCCCCATCGACGTGGTCCCAACCCTTCGACCCGCCGCACCCGTCAAGGGGAAGACCACGACCACGTAGCCGGTGCCGGACTGGTTGGAGCTGTCGGGGTTCAGCGTGCCGCGTCGGTCATGGCGACGACATCAGACCAACCGATACCAACCGTCTCGCCGATCACCTGGCTGGTGGCGCGATCCACCAGCACGAAGAAGGGGTAGCCGAGCACCCGGTAGTCGGCCCATACTTGGTTGCTCATCACCACCGGGACCTGAACCCCCGCGGCCGACGCCCTCACCGCATCGGACGACAGGGTCTCGGGACCTTTGGTCACGACCATGGCGGACGTCCAGGGGGCAAGTCCGATGGCATCCGGTTCCCGGAGACCTTGCCAGAACTCCTCACAGCCATCGCAGTCAGTATGGAGGAATGCCAACAGCAGCCTGCCGCCACCGGCGGCGACCGCGACCTCGATCGGATCGCCTGAGGGGCTGACTCCGAGGATGTCCTGAGCCGGCCAGGGCGCGGGGGCATCGATCGAACCGGAGGGGATGGGGCGCAGTCCGGCCACGAACTCGGGGTCGGCCAGCGGGCCGAGAGGCGGCGGCGCAGTTGCCGGCTCGCCAGGTGGCGGAGACGGAGTGTCGACGGTTGGGATGGCGGAACCCGGGGCTACGCCCCCTGTCGGGACGGGGGCTGGGACCGGGACCGGGACTACTCCTGGATCGGAGATCCGCCCTCGACGACTTCGACGGTCTCGATAGCGTTGCCATTGCCACACCACCGGCAGGACACCTCCTCCACCGTCTCGTCCAGCACTTCGACGTCTTCGAGGGTGAGCTCGCCGCCGACGGAGAAATGGTGGAATGCCCTGGTCCGGCGGTTGGTGACCACGCTGAAGCGGGTCAGGTTCCCGCAGGCGGCGCACCGGTAACGAATGCTGGAGGCGGCAGAGGCTTCCGGAACGGCCGGCGAGGCGGGTACGGCCGTGGGCGAGTCGGTGGTCACGCCCCTAACGGTAGTCGCGGCCCGCCGGCGGCTGAATCCGCGGCAATCGAACACCTGTTCGCTACAGTGACCGCATGGCTCTCGCCGTACAGCGGTCCTTCGACGACCTCGGAACCCCGCTCAGAGAAGTGACCTTCGTGGTCCTCGACGTCGAGACCACCGGTGGCTCCCCGGCCACCTCGTCGCTCACCGAGGTCGCCGCCGCCCGGTACCGGGGCGGCGAGATGCTCGGCACCTATCAGACCCTGGTGAAGCCGGACGAGCGCATTCCCCCGTTCATCACCGCCCTCACCGGGATCAGCGATCTGATGGTGGCCGACGCACCGACCATCGGGGCCATGCTCCCCTCCTTCCTCGAATTCCTAGGCGGGGCGGTGGTGGTGGGACACAACGTGCGCTTCGACCTTGCCTTCCTCAACCATGCCCTGGTTTCCACCGGTCGTGACCCCCTCCAGAACGCCACCGTCGACACCCTGGCCCTGGCTCGCCGGCTGGTGCGGGACATGGTGCCCAACTGCAAGCTCGGCACCCTCGCCACCTGCCTCGACCTCTCCCACCGGCCGTCCCACCGGGCATTGAACGACGTCCTGGCCACCGGCGATCTGCTCCACCATCTCCTCGAGCGGGCCGGGTCGTTCGGGATCCTCGGCCTGGAGGAACTCCTCGACCTCCCTCGCCTGGTCGGCCATCCGCAGGCGGCCAAGCTCCGCCTCACCACCCGGCTCCCCCACCGGCCCGGCGTCTACTGGTTCACCGACGCCGCCGGCCATGTCCTCTACGTGGGCAAGGCCACCGATCTCCAGTCCCGGGCCCGGTCCTATTTCACCGGCGACCGGCGGCCGAAGGTCGGGCGGCTGCTGCGCCAACTCCACGCCATCCAGTACCGGGTCTGCCCGGGGCCGCTCACTGCCGCGGTGCTCGAAGGGCGGTTGATCCGGGCCTGGTCTCCCCCCTTCAACCGGATCGGCAAGGTGCGGCGGAAGAGCCCCGGGGCCGAACCTCGCGCCGAGCGGCCCGCCGCCCCGCCCCGACGGGCGAGCGCCGGGTCAGGCCGGCAACGGAGATGGACCTCGGATCAGCTGGCCGGCGATCCCACCGCCCTCCTCCTGCCCATGGCCACCGAAGTGACCCGCCTGGCCCGCCTGCAGTGGTACGAGGATGCCGCCCGGATTCGGGACGAGGTCGATCGGCTCCGTCACCTGATGGGACAGCAACGGAGGGTCGAGGCCCTCCGCCGGGCCGGGCGAGTGGTGCTCTGGGTGGATGGGGAGGGATCGGTGGAACTCGATGGCGGCCTGCTGGCCGAGTCGGGCACCATGTTCGATTCCGGGGCGGGGCGGGGCGGTCGTCCGGCCGGGGGGCCGGCCGGTGGGTCGCCGAGCCTCGCCGACACCGCCTTCACCATGACCAAGGACGGACACGAGCACGAGCGGATCATCGTCGCCCAGTGGCTCCACGCCCATCCCGAACGGGTCCGGGTGATCGAGGTCGAATCCGCCCAGGGCATCTCCCTGCCGGCGGACCGCATCCCGCACTTGAACGACCTCTGCGGGCGCCTCCGGGATGAGGGGGAGCTCGCCAGCTGACGTCAGGCGAGTCCCTCCGCGCCAAATAAGGAGATGGCCTTGGCCGCCACATAGAGCTCGGCGATCCCCCGAGGGTCACCGAGGGACCGACCGGTCAGTTCCTCGATACGGCGGAGTCGGTTGCGGACGGTGTTGCGATGGCAGAACAGCAATGCTCCGCTTTCGTTGACATTGCCTCCGGTCAGGAACCAGGTGGTCAGGGTGAGCAGCAGGGTCTCCCCTTCCTCGGTCGGCAGGCCGACCATGTCGCCCAACAGCACTCGGGCGGCCCAGGCGGTGACATCGGGGGAAGCAGCGGCCAATACGGACAGAGGGTCCGCATCGATGGTTTCCACCCCGGGATGGCCGGCGGGGAGGCTCCTTCGAGCCATCTCCGCCTCGGCGAGCGCCCGCGGGGTCTGCATGGCGTCCTCGTAGCATCGGCTCATCCCGACCCGCCCCACCGCCAGTGTCCTCAGGACCTCGGTCACCTGAGCGGGTGATTGTCGGCTGACCGCCACGATCCCCACCTGCTCGTCGGCTCGAAGGCGCCAGGCGGAGAGCACACCATGTTGCTTGAGGACGTGTTCCACTCGCGACAGACCCTCGGTCCCGGCTTCGGGGGTTTCGGCGGAGACGGCGACGTAGGGCCCGCGGTCGGGGAGGTCGAGGGCCCGCAGGCTCCCGTTGAGCACATTCCATTCCGCCCGGCGGCCTTCGAACAGCGCGTCGAGGAGCAGGGTCCGTTGCCGCTCGTCCCGGCGGGCGAGTTCGGTGAGCCGGTCGTGGTAGGCGGCGGTGACCGCCCCGGAATGGGCGTCGATGGCCGTCCACACCTCGGTAGCGGCCCGAGCCAGTCCCTTCCATTCGGCCGCGTTCCCCTCCGATGCCTGCTCCACCATCGCATCCCAGATGACCGTGAAGCCCAACCGGAAGGCATGCAGGACCGATCCGACCGGGACGCCCTGTTCGGCCCGGCTCCTGGCCGTCTCGCGGGCGGCGTCGCTGTGCACCGGTCGTTGGGCGGCGAGGTCGGTCAGGGTGGAGAACAGGTTCTCCCAGCAGCTTTGATACAGCTGTTCCTGACTGACGGTCAGATAGTGCTCATCGGCGTCCCGGATCAGGATGACCAGCCGATCGGTCATGGCCGGCACCGACTCCAGGAGTTTGGCGGCCAGGTTGCTCACGGCGGTTTCGCCCGCGAATACCGGCGCTATCTCGACTACTTCACTCGGCGAGCTCACGAGAACGAGCCTACCCAAGACGTTTCGCGCCGCGCCTCGCACAATCAAAGGGGGGCAAAAGTGTGCATCTGACCATTGCGATTGACGCAGTAGTGACACATACTTCATTGAGACGTAACAATGCCCGACAGCGAGATCCGGGGGGGAATTCGGTGCGATTGGCTCAGCGCGCGCCTCATCCGCAGTCTCCCGTCGCCACGCGTTCACACCGAGGGGCATGACGACGTCAACGGCAAACGCACCCGCCGGCGCCGGGCTGTCCGTCGATGGGATCAACGTTGCCTTCGGCGGTCTGGCCGCGTTGACCGACGTGTCGCTGCAGGTGCTTCCCGGCGAGGTGGTGGGCGTGATCGGGCCCAACGGCGCCGGCAAGACGACCCTGTTCAACATCATCTGTGGCTTCGTGACTCCCCTCTCGGGGACCATCACCTATAACGGTCACACCATCGACGGCCGCAAGCCTCACCATTTGACCCGGCTGGGCATCGCCCGAACCCTCCAAGGGGTCGGCCTCTGGAATGGCCTGAGCATCATCGACAACGTGATGGCGGGAGGCGAGGCCAAGGTGCGAGCCGGCCTAACGTCGTCGATCCTCGGTCTCTGGCGATCCAGCCGAGAGGAGACCCGCCTGCGCCGGCGGGCCAGTGAGCTCCTCCACGAGCTCGAGATCGATCAGTTCGCCGAGGCTCACCCGAGCGCGCTGCCCTACGCCGTGCAAAAGCGCACGGCGTTGGCCCGCGCCCTGATGGCCGACCCGACCCTGCTGCTGCTCGATGAACCGGCCAGCGGCCTCTCCCAGGGGGAGATGGACGAACTCAGCGCCCGGCTGATCGCCATGCGCGCATCGGCCAGCGTCCTCTTGGTCGAGCACCACATGGATCTGGTCATGTCCACCTGTGACCGGCTGGTGGTCCTCAACTTCGGACAGGTCATCGCCCAGGGCACCCCGGCCGAGGTGAAGGCCAATCCCGAAGTGACCACTGCCTACCTGGGGGACGAGGTCCAGCCGATCGGCGCGGCGGTCGGTTCGGCGACCGGCCCGGCACCGGGGGTCGGCCCAGACGGCCCGGGCACAGCTAGAGGCGGGAACGATGCTTGACGTGGAGGAGCTCTCGGTCGCCTACGGCGCGGTCAAGGCCCTCCAGGGGGTCTCCTTCCAGGCCCAGGACGGCTCGGTCACCGCGGTCCTGGGAGCCAACGGGGCCGGCAAGACGACGTTGCTGCGGACGGTGTCGGGTCTGGTCAAACCGCAGTCCGGCACCGTGAGCTACGACGGGGTGAAACTCACCGGCCTCAGCGTCGAGAGCATCGTCCGCCTCGGGGTCTCCCATGTTCCCGAGGGTCGAGGAGTCATCGAGGAGCTGACCGTCGACGAGAACCTCCGGCTGGGCACGCTGTGGCGATTCGGCCATCGGGAGCGACGCCCGATGCTCCAGGAGATCTACGACCTCTTCCCGCCGTTGGCGGAGCGCCGGAACCGGATGGCCTCCACCCTGTCGGGGGGAGAGCGCCAGATGCTGGCCATCGGTCGAGCGCTGAGTTCCAAACCGACCCTGTTGCTGCTGGACGAACCCTCCCTCGGATTGGCCCCCCTGGTCACCGCCCAAATCATGGCCATGATCCGCAAGCTGGCCCGAGAGACCCGCTTGACGGTGGTCCTGGTGGAGCAGAACGTCCGGAGCGCCCTGTCGATCGCCGAGGAAGCCGTGGTGATCAACCTCGGACGGGTGGTCATCGCCGACCGGGCCGACACCGTCGCCGCCGATACCCAACTCCGGCACCACTACCTGGGATTCTGAGCCGAGAACCAAAGAGGAGAGCACAGCCACGCCATGAGCCTGTTCGTCAATCTGACCCTCAATGGGATCACCAACGGGATGATCTTCGCGGCCGTGGCGCTGGGACTGGTGTTCATCTGGCGGGCAACCCACATCGTCAACTTCGGCCAGGGATCGATGGCCATGTTCACCACCTACCTGGCCGTCACCCTCCTCGACCGCCACCTCAACTACTGGTTGGCCTTCGTGGCCGCCCTGGTGGCCGGGCTGGTGCTGGGAGCGGTCATCGAGCAGATCCTCATCCGCCCCCTCCGCGGGAAGCCGGCCCTCAACCCGGTGATCGTCACCCTCGGCTTGTTCATTCTGCTGGAGGGCCTAGCCGGATCGATCTTCGGGGTGGGAAGCCGCAGCTTTCCTCCCGCCTTTTCGCAAGCCGGGCTCAAGGTCGGGCACACCACCCTCGCCTTTTCCCACTTCGACGTGTTCATCCTCGCCGCGGTGGTGGTGTTGATGCTGGGGACACTGGCGCTGTTCCGGGCCACCAGCCTCGGCCTCCGCATGCGGGCGGCGGCGTTTGCCCCCGAAGTCGCCCGGCTCCTCGGGGTCCGGGTCGGCCGGATCCTCACGCTCGGTTGGGCACTGGCGGCCGTCGCCGGCTCCTTGGCCGGTCTGCTGGTCGCCCCCACCGTGTCCTTCTCTCCCAGCTTCATGGATCTCATCCTCGTCTACGCCTTTACCTCCGCAGTGGTCGGAGGTCTCGACAGCCCGGTCGGCGCGCTGGTCGGCGGGCTGGTGACCGGACTCGCCCTCTCCTACGTGGGTGGCTATCTGGGTTCCAGCCTCGAACCACTGGGGGCGTTGGCCATCCTGATGGTCGTGCTCTCTGCCCGCCCCGAGGGAATCTTCTCCCGTCCCGAGCCGCGGCGGGTCTGAACGATGCCTTCGACTCCCACTCCCCCGACGCCTGATCAACCCGGGGTCACCGCCGGTGGCTCGACGGCCACCGGCTCGGCCACCGGGACATCAGAACCGGAAGCGGTAGCGCCGGAATTGGGCGGCCCCAACGCCGACGCTTCGACGGGCCGGCCCGCGGGGCCCCGACGAGCCCCGATCAACCTCTCCGGTCTTCCCTGGCTGCGGTTGCCGCGCCAACCCATGCTCCGCCATCTCCTCTTCGGTGCGGTGGCCGGGTTGGGGTTCTACTTCCTCACCTCGTCACTGAGTGCCTTCGACAATTTCCGGGTCGGCGAGATCGCCCTCTACACCATCGCCTTGGCCGGTCTCAGCCTGCTCACCGGGACCAACGGGCAGATCTCCCTCGGCCAGGGCGCCTTCATGGCGGTGGGCGCCTACACCCTCGGGGTGCTGATGAACCACACCCAGTGGCCGCTCGAGGTCGATGTGTTGGCGGCCATCGTGCTGAGTGGTTTGGCCGGACTGGTGGTGGGCATCCCGGCCACCCGGCTGAAGGGGCCCTACCTGGCCGGCATGACCTTGATTCTGGCCCTCGCCCTCCCCCAGATCGCCGACAAGTACTCGACCTTCTTCGGGGGTGACCAGGGACTGACGGTGACCCCACCGACGGCTCCCGGCACCATCGATCCGCAACGCTGGTTGACCTGGATCGAGGTCGCCGGAACTATCATCGTCCTGATCCTGCTGGCCAACCTCACCCGTAGCCGGTTCGGGCGATCGTTCCGGGCGGTGCGAGACGACGAGATCGCCGCCAGCCTGTCGGGGATCCATGTGGCCCGGACCAAGGTGCTGGCCTTCACGGTGGCCGCCAGTTGCGCCGGGCTGGCCGGCGCCTTCCTCGCCTTGTCGATCGGCGTGGTCAACACCGGTGAATTCTCCCTCACCCTGTCGATCTACCTCCTGGCCGGCATGGTGCTCGGGGGGGCCGGAAGCCTGGTCGGAGCCTGGTGGGGCGGCATCGTGCTGGTGTTCATGCCCGGGTGGTCCACCTCGATCGCCAACAGCTTCAGCTTGGGCAGCGCGGTGGCAGCCAACCTGGCCCTGGTCATCTTCGGGCTCATCCTGATCGTAGTGATCATGGTGGCGCCGATGGGCATCCAGGGGGCTCTCGGATGGCTGGGCCGGCGGACGCTTTCCATGATGACGGGGACGGGACCGCCTCGGGCCACCCAGGCACCCCCCGGCCTCGCCGCCACCCCCGACAGCACGACAGGAGGTACATGAGCAACGGCCGGATCGGCATCAACCGTTGACGGTCTGGCCGTCGAGTCCAAGTTAGAGACAGATGCAACTGAGGAAAGGACCATCGCATGAACAGGGATCCACTTATGAAGAGACAACCACGACCTACCGGTCGAAGGCGGATCGGTGTCATCACCGTGGTGCTGGCCACCGCCCTGGTCGCCGCCGCCTGCAGCAGTAGCTCCAGCTCGAGCACGACCACCACGGCCGGTTCCAGCACCAACAACGGCGGAGCGACGGCGCCCGGGGTGACCGCTACCAGCATCACCATCGGGGCGACCACGCCGCTGACCGGACCGGCCGCTCCCGGCTACGACGAGATCGCCGCGGCGTCCAACGCGGTCTTCAAGTGGGCCAACGCCACCGGCGGGGTCAACGGGCGTCAGATCAACTACATCATCAAAGACGACGCCTACAACCCGGTGAATACGGTCACCCTCACCCGGCAACTGGTCCAACAGAACAACATCTTTGCCGACGTCGGTTCCCTGGGCACGCCCACCCAAGCTGCGGTGGAGGGCTTCCTCAACACCAACAAGGTGCCCCAGCTGTTCGTGGAGTCGGGCTGCAACTGCTGGTCGCAGTCCAGCAGTCCCTGGACATTCGGCTGGCAGCCGAACTACACGGTGGAAGGCAAGATCCTCGGCCAGTACATCAATCAGAAATTCGCCGGCCAGAAGGTGGGCTACCTCTACCAGGCTGACGAGTTCGGTCAGGACTTCATCAAGGGGCTCGACGCCGAGCTTCCGGCCACCGCGGTGGTGTCGCGGCAGAACTACGACGCCGCCACCCTCGCCGGTCCGATGAGCAACCAGATCGCCGCGTTGAAGTCCGCCGGGGCCCAAGTGGTCGCTCTGGCCACGGTGCCGGCCGCCACCGCGCTGGCGCTGCTGCCCGCCGCCTCCATCGGCTACGCGCCTCAATGGGTGACCTCCAACGTGGGCTCTGATCCTCCGACGGTTGCCGCTCTGCTGAACTCCTTCTCCAAGGGCGCGGCGGGGGCATCGCTCCTCAACGGGATGATCTCGGATGCCTACGCACCGCCGGAGGCCGACACCTCCAACGCTTGGATCCAGGCCATCCAGAAGGTTCTCACCAAGTACGACCCAGGGGCGCCGCTGGATGGCAACACCGAATATGGGGTCGCCCTCGGCTACACCTTCATCCAGGCGCTGGAGAAGGCGGGCCCGAACCTCACCCGGGCCGGCATCGTCTCCGCCATCGAGTCGAACGGATCCAAATTCGTGACCGCGGGTCTGGTGCCGCTCACCTACTCCAAGAGCGTTCACTTCGGGTACTCCGGAGCTCAACTGGTCACCATCAACAATGGTGCGGCGACCACCATGGGCCCGATCTTGACGACGACCATCAACGGTCCCATCAAGACATTTACCGGTGCGAGCACACCACCACCAGCCTCGATGCTCAACATCTCCTAACCAGCGGCCGGCTCTGGTCCTAGCCGAACCGAGCCGAGCCGTTCCGGCTCGTCACCTCGGACGGTGGGGACGTTCTCCGAAAGGAGGCGACCCCGCCGATCGGGGTGGCGGCCTTCATCCCTACCCCCGAGGGTCACTCCTCGGTGGCGGACGCCTCCTGGGTGACTCGCACCAGCGCGTCGAGAACCTGGGAAGCCCGCCCGTCGTCGATCACCGTGCAGGCCAGGGCCACCCCGCTCGGGAAGTCGCGGGCTTGCCCGATTACCACCAGCGCGGCGGCGGCATTCAGCACCGCAATGTCCCGGTGGGGGGACGGGTCCCCGGCCACCACCCGACGGATGGCCTCGGCATTGACGGCGGCGTCCCCTCCCCGCAGGTCGTCGAGCGTGGCCGGGGCGAAGCCCAGCTCGGCCGGATCCACCCGGAAGGTGGTCATCTCGTACTCAGTGCCACTGCCGGTCAGGTTCCGCCGGAGCTCGTGGACGGTGGAGGGTCCGGTGGTACTCAGCTCGTCGAGGCCGTCGTCGCCGTAGACGATCATGGCCCGCTCGGCCTGGTTGGCGGCCAGGACGCCGAGCATCTTGTCCGCCATCGAGCGGTCACTGACCCCCACCACCTGGTAGCGGGCCCGCCCCGGATTGGCCAACGGCCCGAGGAAGTTGAAGACCGTGGGTACGCCCAGCTCCTTGCGGACCGGTCCGGCGTAGCGCATGGCGGGATGAAACCGGGGGGCGAAGCAGAACCCCATCCCTACCTCCTCGATGCAGCGGACCACCCCCTCGGGGCCGAGGTCGGCCACCACTCCCAGGGCTTCGAGGACATCGGCCGCCCCCACTGCCGACGACGACGCCCGTCCGCCGTGCTTGCACACCTTGGCCCCGGTGGCGGCCACCACCAGCGCGGCGATGGTGGAGACGTTGATGCTGCGCAGCCGGTCACCGCCGGTGCCGCAGGTGTCGATGACGTCCACCCCGGTAGGGAGGGGCAACGGCACCCCCAGGGAGACCATGGCCCGCACGAAGCCGGTCATCTCCTCCACCGACTCCCCCTTCGCCCGCAGGGCGATCAGCAACGCGGCGATCTGGGTCGGCAAGGCCTGACCCGACCACACCTCGCCGAGCACCGACTCCGCCTCGTCGGCGGTCAGCGACGTCCCGGCCACCAGTCGGCTGAGGACCCCGGGCCACCCGCCCAGGTCCTCGAAGTCCAGCGGCACCGTCAGTCCCACCACAGGTCATGGGCCAGCACGCCCCGGGCGATCAGCCCCAGTTGCACCTGCGAGGTCCCTTCCACGATGGTCAACTGACGGGCGTCGCGGTACCAGAGCTCGGTCGGATGGTCTTCCATGTAGCCGGCCGCCCCCAGCAGCTGCACGGCCAGCCCGGAGGCCCGCACCGCCAGCTCGGTGGCGAAGTACTTGGCCATGGACAGGAAGGGCACGTACTCCTTGGTGAACTTGCCCTGGTCGGCCAGCCAGGCCGACCGGTAGGTCAGCAGGCGGGCCGCCTCGATGTCCACCGCCACCTTGGCGATCTCCCACTGGATCCCCTGGAAGTCGGCGATCACCCCGCCGAAGGCCTCCCGCTGCTGCACATAGTCGGTGGCGTACATGAGAGCGCCCTCGGCCAGCCCGATTCCCCGCGCCGCCACGATCGGCCGCATGGCGTTGAGGCCGAGCATGGCCAGCCGGAACCCTCCCACTTCACCGATCACGTTCTCGGCCGGGACCCTCGCGTTGTCGAGCACCAGTTCCCCGGTGTCCACCCCGTGGACCCCCATCTTGTGGTCGGTGCGACCGACCGAGACGCCTTCCCAGTTGCGCTCCACGATGAAGGCGGTGATCGAATCGTGTTGTCGGGAGGACGGGTCGCCGGTCTTGGCGAACACCGTGTACCAGTCGGCCTCCCGGACCCCGGACATCCAGCACTTCGTACCGGAGAGGATCCAGCCACCCGACGCGTCGGGGTCAGGGATGGCCTTGGTCCGCATGCCAGCCACGTCACTGCCGGCCTGGGCCTCCGACAGCCCGAAGGCGGCCCGCACCTCCCCGGTGGCGATCCCCGGCAGGTACCGCTTCTTCTGATCGTCGTTGCCGGCGATGAGGACGGGCCCGACCGGTAGCCGGGTGAGCAGCAGCATCAGCGCCGCCGAGTTGGAGTACTTGGCCACCTCTTCGATGGCGATGGTGAGGCCGAGGATCCCGGCCCCGGAGCCGCCCAGTTCGGTGGGAAGGCACAGACCCAGCAGGTCGGCATCACGGAAGGCGTCGAAGATGTCCTGGGGGTACTCGCTGGTGGCGTCGATCTCCCGGGCCCGCGGCTTGATCTTGTCCTGGGCCAGGCGGCGCACGCTTTCCTGGAGGGCGGTCAGTTCGGGAGAGAGGTCGAAGTCCACGGTCGCCGAGGCTACCTGAGGCTCACCCGGGCGCCGGTTGAGCCCATCACCGGGTTGGCCGGGGCGACGGGGGGAGAGTCCCCGGAGCGGTCCGAGAAGCCGGGTTCAGCTGCCGGTGGGCGAGGGGGCGATCTCCCCCCGGCCAGCCTCCTGGAGGTCGGCCGGCAGCGTCACCTTGGCGGCATGAGCCACTACCTGGAGCTGGGTGCGCCACTCGATGATGGCCAAGCGCTGGGCGTTCTGGGTGTCGGGGAGATCGTCGAAGCTGCTGTTGGGGAGGGCGGCGGCCAGCACGCTCAAATAGTTGTCCTGCAGGTAGTAGGTGTTGGCATAAGGAGCGTTCAACTTCCAGAGGACGGGGTTGGCCGGGTCGATGGCCTCGGCGGCCACCACGTAACTGGCGAAGCGTTGCTCGAGGGCGGACATCTGGTCGCCGGCGGCTTGCGGGGTGATGGTGTGGGCCCGGAATCCGTCGAGGATCGGGTCAGCCCCCAACAGGAGCTGGTTCACGCCGAGTCGCACCGGCTCGACTCGCGCGACATAGGCCCGAATCTCGGCCGCCGATGGCATCCCGGCTCCTCCCGATCCATTGGCCGAGGAGGAGGCGCTGGCGGCGTTCCCGCATCCGGCCAGCACTGAGGCCAACCCGACGATCACCATCCCGGCAATGCGCCTCCGGCTCCAGCCTGGCATCGCTCCCCTGTCCTCCCGCCCGCGACGGCGACGTCAGGCCGTGGCCCGAGCGGCGCTACCGCTCGACGGGCCACCGATCGCTTGGCTCAATACCCGTAGCCCATGGTGGTCGGCGTGGTGGTCGCCGGTGGCGCCGTCGTCGGAGGACTGGTGGGCGGCGGGCTGGTGGCGGGGGGCGAGGTGGCCGGCGGGGAGGTCGGTGCCGGGTTCGTCGCGGCCGGCGGCTGCGCCGCGGTGGTCGGGGTGATCGCCGGCGTGGAGGGCGCCTGGCTGGTGGTGCTGGTCGACCCGGCCACCGGTGCGGCGGTGGCGGTGGGTGCCGCCGCCGGGGTGACCGACGGGGTCACGACGAACCACGCCCCCAGCACACCCTGCCCGGCGGTGGAGCCGGCCGTCTTGTCCGCGCTGTAGGTATAGAGGGGCGAGCCGTTGTAGGTGACCTGGGTCGTCCCATCCGCCCGCAGGGAGGTGCCGAAGACCCCCACCATGCCGTTCGCCCCGGTCGGCTTGGCGCCGGCGCCCACGGTGAAGGGGGGCCAGAGCTGAGCACAGGCTCCGGTGCAGGCGCTCTGCCCGTTCTTGTCGGCGGTGAAGCGATAGAGGGTGGCTCCGGCCGGGTTCACCAGGATCGTCCCCAAGGTGGCGCTCATCGTCGACCGGATGACTGTCGCCGATGCTGTCGTCCCGGTGCTGGCCTTCGATGCGGCACTGGTCTTGTTGGCCACCGCCGACGGCGACGCTGAACAGGCGGCGGCGATCAGGCCCACCGCCAGCACCGCGCCGACCATCAGGCGGCGAGAACCCCGGCCGCCGAAGCAGGGTGCCGGGCGTTCCGGGCCCGCCGGCGGCGGCTGGACGGCGGCCACCCCAGCCGCCCCGGACGGGCCCGCAGGCCAGACCCCGCCGCCCCTCGGTTTTCCGTCGGACGAAGCCCGGCTCCCCAGGTGTCGATTCCCATCGGTCATGGTGTGGTCCTCCGTGGTGGCTGCAGGTCCTCGGATATTGAGTTCCGGGTATGACTACGGGCGGGACGGGCCCGATGTTCACCGGATCGGCCAACCAGAGCCCCGGGGACGATCACCAGCGACGTTCGATCCGACTGGCGGACGGTTCACATCTGGCCGATTTCGGGTAGAACGGGAAGATGCCGAATCAGAACGCCATCGCCAATCCCATCGCCCAGTCAGGGACCTTCGAGCTGGGGGATCTGACCGTCCACCGCCTCGGCTTCGGAGCCATGCGGATCACCGGACCCGGTATCTGGGGCGAACCCGCCGATCGTGCCGAGTGCGTCCGCGTCCTCCGCCGGGCGGTCGAGCTCGGCGTCGATCTCATCGACACCGCCGACTCCTACGGCCCGGAGGTCAGCGAAGACATCATCCGCGAAGCGCTCCACCCCTATCCCGAGGGGTTGGTCATCGCCACCAAGGCCGGCTTGGTCCGCACCGGGCCCAATGATTGGTGGCCGGTGGGGCGCCCGGAGTATCTGCGTCAGGAGTGCGAGATGAGCCTGCGTCGACTCGGTGTCGATCAGATCGATCTCTTCCAACTCCACCGCATCGACGCCAAGGTCCCGGCAGAAGAGCAGTTCGGGTTGCTGGCTGATCTCGTCTCCGAGGGCAAGGTCCGCCAGGTGGGGCTGTCGGAGGTGTCGGTCAACGAGATCAAGGCCGCCCAGGCGACGGTGCCGCTGGTCAGTGTCCAGAACCTCTACAACCTCACCAACCGGCAGTCAGAGGCCGTGCTCGACTACTGCGAGTCGCAGAGTCTTGGGTTCATCCCCTGGGCGCCCATCGCCTCCGGCAACCTGGCCAAGCCGGGCGGCGCGGTAGACCAGATCGCCAATGCCACCGGGGCGACCGCATCGCAGGTGGCGCTGGCCTGGCTGCTTCACCGCTCGCCGGTGATGCTGCCCATCCCCGGCACGTCGTCGGTCGGTCACCTGGAAGAGAACTGTGGGGGCGCCACCGTGGAGTTGAGCGACGAGCAGGTGAAAACGCTGTCCGAGGCCAGGTAACGCCGGCGGAAGCTCCAGCCGAGAGCCGATTCGGCTGCCGATCGGTCGGTTAGGTGGTCGGAAAGCAGAAGGCGGAGGGGCGAATTACGAACTCGCCGTGCCGAAGACCATTGGAGCTGATCGGACCCCGGCAATCACCGGTGACGCCGTCCGGATGACCGGGCCGACTGGCTCCACCGATCCGAAACGGGCCAGTAGCTCCTCGAGGACGATCCTCCCCTCCAGGCGGGCGAGCACGGCCCCGATGCAGAAGTGAGCGCCGAACCCGAAGGCCAGATGCGGGTTGGGGTCGCGTCCGCCGTCGAAGCGGTCCCCGGTCGAGCCGAACACCGCTTCGTCCCGATTGGCGGAGGCGTACAACATCAGCACCGGGTCACCCTCGGAGATCTCCTGATCACCCACCACTGCATCCCGGGTGGCGGTTCGCATGAAAGCCACCACCGGCGTCGTCCAGCGGAGCATCTCCTCGGTGGCGATGGCCAAGGCCCGGGGGGCCGACTCCTCCACCCGGGTGCGCAGTGCCGCCCACTCTCCCGGCGTCTCGGCCAACCCCAACAGGCCCCCCGACATCATGTTCCGGGTGGTCTCGTTGCCGGCCACCAGCAGCTGAACCAGGAACATGGCGAGTTCGGCGTCGGAGAGGCGGTCACCGTCGATCTCGGCCGCCGCCAACTCGGAGATGATGTCCTGGCCCGGTGACGCCCGGCGATCGGCGGCCGCCGCCAATAGGTAGTGGACCATCTCCGTGCTCAGCGCCTGACGCTCCTCTTCCGGCCAGTCGGTGGCGCCGGGAATCACGGCTTCGGACCATCGGAAGAACCGGGGCCACTCATCGTCGGGCACCCCGAGGAGATCGCTGATGACCTGCAGCGGCAGGGGAACCGCCAACTCCGCCACGATGTCCACGGGCACTCCCGGTTCGAGCCGATCCACCAGGGTGCGGGTCCGAGCCCGAATCCCGTCCTCCAGCCCCCGCATGAACTTGGGTCGGAAACCGGGCTGCACCAGTGACCGGTACCGGGTGTGGTCGGGCGGATCGGTGTGCATCATCGTCGGTGGCGTCGGGTACTCGCTGCCGATCTCGAAGACCATGATCCCCTTCTTCGAACAGAAGGTCTCCGGGTCCCGGGAGACAGCGGTGACGTCGGCGTGGCGGCTGACCACCCAAAAGCCGAGCGTGGGGTTGCGGGCAACCGGCGCTTCCGCCCGAAGCCGGGCATAGAGCGGGAACGGGTCGCCGGCATAGAAGTCCGGATCGAGGAGCGGAGCGGTGAGGTCGGCAGGGTCGACCGTGGGGCCGGCCGCCGAAGTGGCTGAAGTCACCTGAGCTGCCGATTCATCCGATCAGCACGCCGGTGGGTGGGTCGAATCCCTGGGCCACCGCCAGCGCTTCGTAGGCGGCCAACGTGCCGGCCCCGTCGGTGACGCTCTCCACCGAACCGTCGGCGGCCAGGTTCAGGTTGACACCCTCCATCACGAAGAGCACGTCGGTGATCCCATCGTTGTCCTCGGGCACATCGAGGGTGTGGACCGAGCCGGCTGGCTCCCGGATGTAGGACCCAGCGTTATTGAAGAAGTCGTACTCGAGGTAGTGCCACCGCCCCGAGATGGTGAACCCGTCGACCGGGCCGGTATGCCGGTGGGTCTGGAGCCGGACTCCGGGCTCGAACCGGTTACGCACCACCCAGACGCCGTTGGCGACGTCGACCCGAAGTACCTTCAGCCAGATGCCCCCGGTGGCGTCCACCCACGGCAGATCGTCCTCCGCCGCATGGCGGACCACATCCTCGGTGCCGACCAATACCATCTTGTTCCCTCCCCCTGCATCCGGTCCCGGACGCGACTGACAGATTGTCTCCGACGACTCAGTACTGGCCAATCCGCTGGTCGGGATTGGTGTCGATCAAGTGCTGTCCGCTCAAGGACACCTGGGATGTCCACACCGTTCCATCCCACCACCGGTAGTGGAACCGTCCGCTCGGGTCCGGATGCCAACCCGGAGGCGGCAGGATCGGTGGCCCAGGTTGAGCCGTCGGTGGTGTCTCGGGGGCCGGCCGGGTCTGGGCGGGTATTTGCGATTCGTGGATCGGTGGGGATGCGGGCACCGACGGTGTGTCGGACGGTGATCCCGGCTCCGGCGGCGATGGAAGCTGGGAGAGCTCGGGTTCGCCCAGGCCGGGCGAGTTGGCCGGACGTGGATAAGCCGGAAACTGTGACCCTGCCCGAATCGGCTTCGCCATCGGTGCCGGGGGCGGCGCTCCGAGGGGGGCGGCCGGGGTGCCCAGATTGCCGGGTCCCATCCGCACCGATTTCCGGGCGTCGGTGGATCGGGCGATCAGGTACAGCACCAAGCCCAGCAGCACGAACAGGAACCACAACAACGCCCAGACCGCGGAGGGGAGCCCCCACGGGGTACGACCGGTTACTTTCCGGGTTCCTTCCGACAGGCGGTATCCGATGAAGGCCCAGACGATGGACAGCACCCCGCTGACGATCAGTGTGGTTGTCGACGGGTGCGTCACCCCCACAACTCTAGATCGGCGCGACCTCCGGGCACTCTTCATGCCTCCGACCAGTCTTCGCCGAGGTCAAAGGGGTACCATGACTTTGTGCCTGTGCTCCCGGAGCTGCCCTGGTTCGACCGCCTCGACAGCTGGCGACGCCAACTAACCTCGGAGGTCATCGCCCTCCCCTCCACCCTCCAGGAATTCCGAGAGGGTGTCTCCAACTTCCAACGGATCACCTCCCGCCTCCTCGATGCCACCGATGCCCTTGAACAGTTCACCCGGCTCTATATGAACGGCATGGCCGACACCCGGCGCCAGGTGGAAGAGGTCAATCGGATGTTGCGGGAAGGGGTGGGATCCCCGGCTAGCGACCTGGTCATCGGTGCGGTGAGCGAACTGACCGACGCATTGTCCTCCATGGCTCGCCTCAACCCGCTGTTGAGGCGACCGGCGGCGCCGGGGCCGGAACCGTCGCCTCCGCCCGAAGCCGGCGACTGATTCAGCCCGGCATCACGTCGATCTGATTCACCTCTGATTCACCTCTCAACCACCTCCCCGTGAACCACCATGGGGGTGGAACGCGGCGTAACGGGATTTGGGCAAACCACATCTCGCCGCAAGCCTCGGCCCTTGTCAGCGACACCAGCGAAAAGATCAACCTGTCTCTCGGTCTTGACATGTCACCATTTGGTTACATATTATGAGAGGGGTGAGCGAAGACAACCAGGTGTTCAAGGCGCTCGCCGACCCAACCCGACGCTTCTTGCTTGATCTCCTGTTCGAACGAGAAGGGCGAACCCTTACGGAGCTCGAGCAAGAAGTGGCGATGACCCGAATCGGCGTCATGAAGCACCTTCGGATCCTCGAGGATGCCGGGCTGGTGGTGACCGAGCGCTCCGGACGCGAAAAGTTGCATTTCCTGAACCCGGTGCCGATTCGTCTCATCCATGACCGTTGGATCAACAAGTACACCGAGCACCGGGTGTCGGCGCTCGTCGAACTCAAACAGCGATTGGAGACACGAGGATGACCGCAACCACCGATTCCGGAGATACCACCCAGGTCTATCGGATCTACATCAAGGCCAGCGCGGAGGCGATCTGGGAGGCAATCACCGACCCGGAATGGACCAACCGCTACGGATACACCGGCTACGCGCACTACGACTTGCAACCCGGTGGGTCCTACACCGTCGTCGCCAACGAGGAGTTCAAGGCTGCCGCTGAGACCCAGGGCTACCCCTGTCCCGATGTGGTGATCGACGGCGAAGTCATCGAAGCCGACCCACCCCACCGGCTGGTGACGACGTGGCGAATGCTGATGGACCCCACCTGCATCGCCGAAGGCTTCACCACCATTACCCACGAGATCAAGGCGCTCGACAACGGCGCCTGCCTGTTGACGCTGACCCACAAGCTCGATGCGTCCCACAAGGCGATCGCCAACCTGGTGTCGGGCCAGAATGAGGCTCGGGGCGAAGGGGGTGGAGGCGGCCACGCCTGGGTGCTGAGCGATCTCAAGTCGTTGCTGGAGACGGGTTCCGGTCTGGGCGGCTAGTGACCGCAACTCGAGTTGGACTCGAGGAGGGGCCCGGCGGTGACACGGCTCCATGACGGCTGTGTCACCGCCCCCCCGGTCAACCTCGGCCCGTAGGACGCCGCGCCGCCTCCCGATAGCCTCCGAAGTATCCCAATTGAACCTGGGCCCTCGCGGCAACGGACTGCCGCCCGTGATGGACCCGAGAATGGAGGCCCAGATGGCGAAGATCCTGTACACCGCGGAGGCAACGGTCACCGGCGGTCGCATCAACGGTCACGGCGTCACCAGTGACGGAGTCCTCGATGTACAACTCCGGATGCCGAAGGAGATGGGCGGCGAAGGCGGCGGCACCAATCCTGAACAGCTGTTCGCGGTGGGCTATGCCGCCTGCTTTGAGAGCGCGCTGGGCGTGGTGGCTCGTCGGGAGAAGGTCGAAGTCGGGGACGTATCGATCGACAGCCGAGTCAGCCTCCTTCCCACCGAGGATCGGGGATTCAAGCTGGCGGTGGAGCTCGACGTGACGCTGCCTGAGGTCAAGGATGCCGACGAGGCGGTCAAGATCGTGGCTGCCTCCCATCTGGTCTGCCCGTATTCGAATGCCACCCGGGGCAACATCGACGTCACGCTGACTGCCAACGGCCAGAAAGTCGGCTAGTTGGACCCGGTCGCGAATCTACTTCGGGCCTAGGTAAGCGCGAGGCGAGGGCGATGGCATTCGGCGACAATGCAGAGCTGTCCGCCTTCGGCTTTAACCCTCGCCAATCCCGAAGCACGGTGCGGGCGACGCCAGCCTCAGGCTGGGCGAGTTCCAGCAGTACTGGATCTCAGTGGCGAACGAGGCGAGCAACAAGCTCGCCGAAGATATCTTCCGCCGCCGCCGTCACGCTCGACTCACCATTCAAGCTTGTGACTGGGTCAGTGCCTTCGCCTTCGTTGCCGGCCGCTTTCTCGATGGTGCTGGCCACTAGCGCGTTGAGATCGTCCTTTGCCAAGGGCTTGGCAATATAGGCGTCCATCCCGGCGGCCAAACACAGCATTCGGTCCTCCTCACGAGCTCCGGCGGTAACGCCGATGACCGGAATGAACCGGACGGGGCTGTTCAAAACCCGGATTGCTTTCGTCGCGTCATAGCCGTTCATCTCCGGCATCTGGCAGTCCATCAAAACGGCGTCGTAACCCCCGGCGGATACCTTCTGCAGCGCTTCGACCCCGTTGACCACCGTATCCACCTGGTAACCGGCGCTAGAGAGCATCGCAACAGCAACCCTCTGGTTGATCAAATTGTCTTCGACCAGGAGCAGACGGCGGTCTTCCGGGCGAACTCCTCCCAGCGCCCGTGGCTGGGGGCCCAGACCCAATGGCGCTCGGGCAACGCCGCCGAGCTCCGGAGTTGAGTTCTCAATCGCCGGGCCCTTGTCACTGCGGACACAAATCGTGAACCAGAATCTGCTTCCTTTGCCGCACTGACTCGAAACCCCGCAGTCGCCTCCCATGAGGCCTACAAGTTGGCCGCTGATAGACAGGCCCAGGCCGCTACCTCCGTATTTCCGGGATGTCGACATGTCGGCCTGCACAAACGGGTGAAAGATCAGATCTAGCTTGTCGGGGTCGATACCGTCGCCGGTGTCAATCACCTCGAACCGAAGGACGACGTCGGTACCTGAGGATTCGAACTCAGTGACACGGACGGAGATTTCACCCGTCTGGGTGAACTTGACGGCATTTCCGACCAGATTGACGAGAACTTGGCGCACCCGAAACGGGTCACCCCTGACGACGGGTGGGACTGACGCGCCGACAGACCCGACCAAGTTGAGCCCTTTCGACTCCGCCTGATGCGTCAAGAGGTGCAAAACATCGTGAACGACGGTCTCAACGCTGAATTCGACTTCCTCGATGCTCACCTTCCCCGCCTCAATTTTCGAGTAGTCGAGGATGTCATTGATGACGGTAATGAGCGCCGCCCCTGAAGCCCGCACGGTCTGAGCGAAGTCACGCTGCATGTCGTCGAGATCGGTATCGAGCAAGAGCTCGGTCATGCCGATGATGCCATTCATCGGTGTGCGGATCTCATGGCTCATGTTGGCGAGAAAATTGGACTTGAGCTGGGACGCCTCGCTCGCTTGGGTAGCCATGTGGCCAAGCTGGCGCTCGAACTCGTTTCGATCGGTGACATCGAGATAGCCGGCTAGAACATAATCGTTGGCCCCGTCGGTTCCGTGAATCCGAACGAGGCGCACGGCACACCAGACGACCTGCCCATCGGCGTGGATGAAACGCCTCGTATGGTTCAGCTCGTCGATATTGCTTTGCGCCAACTCATTCACGACTACACGAACCATCTCCGCGTCATCCGGATGGCTGATGTCCGCTGGGGTCATTGATATCAGCTCTTCAGCCGAATAGCCGAGAATGTCGCAGACAGCAGGATTAACGCGGATGAAACGGCCATCTGTCGACAGTTCGGCGAGGCCGACCGGTGCCAGATCGAACATCGACTTCCATCGTTTCTCCGATAAGACCAACGAGCGTTCGGTTTCCTTCTTGTCCGTGACATCGACGAAATGGGCCACGACAAAAGCAAGATGCCCCTCTGCGTCGAATACGGCTGAAGCACTGAGGGAGCACCACACCAATCTTCCTGTGGCGTGTAGGTAGCGTCTCTCAGCACTAAATTGCTGAAACGTCCGTGAGCTAAGTGCGGGCGCCGCCAACGCACTCATTTTCGAAATGTCGCGACGCGTCTCTTCCGCGTCGTCGGGGTGGCAGATGTCGGCGGGTGTCATCGCGTAGAATTCGTCGGCGGTGTAGCCCAATATCTCGCAAAGAGTGGGATTTACTTGGACGAAGTGCCCGTCTCTGTCAATCTCAGCCATCCCGGCCGGCCCATGCTCAAATGAGAGCCTGTTCTTGGCTTCCCGTATGCGCAGGGCCTGTTCGTCGACATGTTGTGAGCGCAGATTTTTCACCATCGCGACACTGCCTGCGTATTCACCATCTGGGTCATAGATCGGCATGGCCACTACCTGGACCCAGATCGGAAGGCCGGCGGCGTCGAGGAATTGGTTTTCGTACGAGCCAAGTCCGCCCGATCGACGGATTTTCAGCTGCTCGGTCATGCGGGCCTGGGCTTCCACATCCATGAACTCGAATATGTGTCGCCCGACGATCTGTTCTACTTCTCTCCCGAGGATCGTCCTCGCCCCGGAACTGACGAACGTGATGATCCCTCCGGCGTCGATGGAAAAGACGGCGTCGGCAGCAAGGTCGAACAAATGCCGGTAGTTCTCGTGACTCCGTTGCATTTGTCGGCGTTCAATCGCTATCCGGCGAGCCACGACAAGCCGGGCCTCGAGATCGTCCGGTGAGAACGGCTGCTGGACGCAATCCTGGGCTCCCTCCCACAGCGGACTGCCCATCGTCGAGTCTTCCGTGGGCGTCGAGAGCACGACGATCGGTACCCACTTCGTTTCCGTCGCGGCCTTCAACTTGGCTAGGACCTCACGCCCGCTCCCGTCAGACAGTCCGAGATCGAGATCGAGAAGAATCACCTCGGGTTGGTATCGCCGCGCAGAGGTGGCAACCTCCTCCGCTGTCGTGGCTACGTCAACCATCCACCCGGCGGTATCCAGCGCCAAGAGGAGGCGCAGGCGGAGGTCGGTGTCATCGCCGATCAGCAGAACTCTCGGTTGGTCGCTGCCCGCGAGGAGGTCTTCAGATGGCATCGTACTTACTATCGGCATTGCAATCCCCCAAGTTGAGTTGACAGGACATGAGGGGCACAATGTCCCTAGCGTTCTGCCCAACAATGCGGTTTGGGGGCAGCCTCCGTCGTCCCTGGCCCTTGGGACCGCGCCAGCGTCAATCCAGCGCCCAGTCCCTCTATGTTCTATGGCCCGGTCGGTGAGGATGGGCGGCCGATCCACTCTGTTGATAGCCACAGCGGGCTCGGAGGGCATCCTCCAGCTGGAGTTCAGCCGGGGTCCGGTTCCCTCTTACTTTGTCTTTCCGCCAAGGCATCCTTCACGACTTCAATGAACTCGACAGAGCGGACCGGCTTGATCAGATAGGCGTAGAAACGCTCGACCGCATCGACGGGTCGATCAAGGGCTGCAAATCCAGTAAGCATGATCACCATGGTTTCAGGGTTGCGCTCTTTGATCGCATCGGCGAGGTCAGTCCCGCTCCCATCGGGCAGTCTGGCGTCAAGCACCGCGACCGCCGGAAGGTGAACGGCCTGGAGGCGAACGGCGTCCTGAAAGGAGCTGGCACCGACTGACCGGATCCCGGCTGACTCGAGCATCCGACAAAGGCCTTGGCGCACAGGATCGTTGTCATCGACAACCAGAACGACCTCCCGGTCGTCGGGCGTCGGCTCCTGAGCGTTCAAGAGACTGACACCACCAGGAGCTCCTCAATACCCCCAACTTCCACGGGACCAATCCACACGCCTCTGTCCTTCCGACTTGAGTGGGAGAATCGCCTCGATACCGGAAACGATTTTCAATCGTAGCCCACGACGCAAAGTCAGGTGGGAGAGCCGTTGCGGACTAGCTCCGAACGGGTCTGTTGAACCCACCGAGTCTTCTTTGACCAAGCCGAAACCCGAACAGCCTCGCTATCTGGAACGCCCGCGGCCGGACGTCTCCTCCGGCCCGTTGCCATCGTCCTCCCCCATTCATCGGGTGGCAGGAGCCCGTTCGGCTACCGCTTGAGCCATCGCCTCGAGGAGCTCGGCCGGCAGGAACGGCTTTTTGACGATGGCTGTCGATGGCGGAACCACTCCTTTTTCCGCAATGGTCTCTTCGCTGTACCCGGACATGAAGACCACCGGGAGATCGGGTGTTCTGGCTCGCAATCGATCGGCCAGCGCCTTGCCCGAGATACCCCCCGGCATGACCAGGTCTGTCACCAAGATGTCAACCGACTCAGAATCGAAGACTCTCGACGCCTCGGCGCCATTCTCAGCCTGCAGCACCCGATAGGCGGCCGCCTGAAGGATACGAGTGGTCGATCGGCGAACACCCTCCTCATCCTCGACGAGGAGCACTGTCTGGCGGCCGCCCTCGGGCTGGGACGCCGGTGGGGTGACGACACTCGGTTCCGGCGCATCCGTCGAAACCGGGAACAACAAGGTGAACGTCGTTCCGACTCCGACTTCTGTCGAAACCGACACGTTGCCCCCCCAGCGATTGGCAATCCCATAGACCATGGAAAGACCCAGGCCCGTCCCTCGTCCGGTTTCCTTGGTGGTGAAGAAGGGCTCGAATGCCTTGGCTGCCACCTCGGGGGTCATGCCTTCTCCGTTGTCCTCCACACCGATCCGTACATATCGTCCCGGGGCGAGACCCACGGCTTCAGCCTCCGAGGCTTCAACCGCAACCGTGTCCACGTTGATGGAAAGTTCGCCTCCATGCTTCATGGCGTCGCCACTGTTGATAGCGAGGTTCATGAGCATTTGCTCAATCTCCCCGGCGCCGACACGCACATAGCAAGGGTATTGGGCGACGTCGCAGTGGAGATTCACATCTTCACCGAGTGTATGCCGCAGGAGGCGCGCCGCATCAAGGACCGCTCTATTGACGTCGATCGAATCCGGAGTCGTGACATTTTGGCGACTGAACATGAGTAGTTGACGAGTGAGTTCTGCCGCTCGCTCAGCCGCCTTCTGGACCTCGCCCACATCTCGATGGATGTCAGTTTCGGGGTCAATCGAATCAGCAAGGAATCCCGCATAGCTGATAATGACCTGCAACAGATTGTTGAAGTCGTGGGCTATCCCCCCCGCAAGCTGACCCACTGCCTCCATCCGCTGGGCTTGGCGTAGACTCTGTTCTGCCTTCGCCTGGTGGGCGAGAGCCGCATCGAGGTCGACATTGGAGACCTTCAGCTCCGCCACCAGACCGAGTGCGTCGTCTCGCCGTCGAGATGCAACTTCGAGCAAACCGGCCGCAACCAGAGTCGCCAGGAGACCGAAGACGCCCAAGATCCAGGGGAATTCCCCGGTAAAACCCCCGGCAAGGTTGCTGTGCGAGCTGACCGCCACGATGGCGTGACCGGGTGAAACAACCGATCCGGGGTGCCTCACCAGGGTGGCGCCCGTTGCGTTGTTACCCGGGTCGGTGATGACGGAGAGCGCGACTTGACGACCATCAGTTCCAGGCAGGCGCTGGGTCGTCTGCAAGGCAAGATTTGCCGGCGTTACGGATCCAATGAAGACGGCGGCATAGGTGCCCGGGAATGCGACCCCAGACAGCGACGTGACCGCGTTGGCCTTCCCGATGGGCTGCTCGCTGTAAATCGCAAACCCGGCCGGCACATATCCGGTTCCGTACACCATCTCGAGGTAGCGCATGCCCTTCGCCGAGAACGCCCCGGCAAAATTGGCGTGGGAGAGCCCGGCCAGAGTGCTGACGAGGGAACTGTCACTACCGGCGGACAGATCACGATGGAAATCGCCGACCGAGGCGAGGACGCTCAGCCGGCCTCCCCCCACCTGCAGCAATGCAATCGATGATCCGCTCGGGGTCAACGAGATGGCTGCAACCTCGAACGTGGAGGCCGATACTCCGGCTGGCGTCACGATTCGACCGAGTTGCTGATAGGGAGGCGTCAACGTGTTGATGACTTGGTTCAGCACGAGCGCGCCTTGCGCAGCATCCTGCCTCAACAATTCGTTGTTGGTGTCCATTACTGAGTCACGTGCACCCACGAACACCGCGATGGATGCCGCGAAGCCGACGATGACGACGCCGGCCGTCATCCAGTGAACATGGCGCCTTACCTTGGATGCGATACGGCGATCACCCCCTCCTCCGGTAAGGCACTCCATGGAGCACCACCCCCCAGTCTAACCCGGCCAAACCTCGGGACGAGAGCTGTCTCAAACGACTCGACGCGCGCGCTTCACTGTCCTCCAGCAGGCGCTGGGGGCTGCGATCGAGGTGCTGGGACCACCCTCCCCACTCGCGGGCACCTATCTCTGGGTCGGCCAGCAGATACCGAAAAGAGTTCCACGTTAAAGCCGATCAGTAGACTCGGCTCCATGCCGCAGCCGCCCCTGACTGCTCGTGGTGAACGCACCCGAGAGGCGCTACGACGGGCTGCACAGGTCCGGTTCTTGGCCCAGGGGGTGGAGGCGACCTCAGCCGAGCAGATCGCTGACGATGCCGGCGTGACGCTCCGCACCTTCTACCGTCACTTCACCTCGAAACGCGAACTCCTGTTCAGCGACTACGACGCCAGCCTTGAGTGGTTCCGTTCGGCCCTCCAATCCCGTCCCGCCGGCGAGACGCTGAGCCAGGCGGTGCTGGCCGCCATCGACTCCTTCCCCTATGACCGGGACAGCATGTTCGAGATCGCCGAACTGCGCGCCAGGGAGCTGGACCGCGACCAGGTGGAGCGGCACATTCACCAAGTGCAAGCGGAGTTCGCCATGGAAGTGGAGCGTCACCTGTTGCGACAGGACGGTCTGGTCGATGACGATGCCAGGTTCCTGGCCGCGGTGGCCGCCCAGTGCGTTGCCGCGGCCACCTTTGCCGCCATGGATACCTGGATGCGCGGCGACCACTCCGACCTCGAAGAGCTGACCCGGCTGACCGAACGGGCGCTGGGCCTGCTCGACTCCGGCCTCGGGCCGACTCTGAGAGTGTCAAATTTGACATAAGACGACCCTCCTGGATAGGTTCCCGACAATGCCGGACTACGACGCCATCGTCATCGGTGCCGGCCACAACGGCCTCACCGCCGCGGTCGTCATGGCCCGAGGCGGCATGCGGGTCCTGTGCCTCGAGAAGAACCACTTCATCGGCGGGATGGCCTCCACCACCGAATTGGTGAAGGACTACCACTTCGAACTGGCCGGTTCGATCCAGTTCCCGATCCCCAACGAGATCTACGACGACTTGGGCTTCGACGCCTGCCCCATCTACGAACCTGAAGTCCAGTCGGCGAGTGTCCAACCGGGGGGCAAGAAGCCCATCCTGCTCTACACCGATCCCACCCGACTCCTCGACCATCTCAACGAGACGCTGGGGCTGGATGCGGTGATGGGTATGGCCGAGGTGGCGGCCTGGGCGGAAGCGCCGGCTCGGGCCATCGGGCGGTTCGACGTGCGCAAGCCGCCGAAGTCGCTGGATGAAATGTGGGCCTGCGCCTCGAACGAGCAGGAGCGGGAGGCGATTCGCACCGCCATGTTCGGCAGCGTAATGGACGTCATCGACCGCTATCTCCCCGACCCGGTGCAACACGCGCCGGTCCGCAGCATGTTGAGCTTCCTGGCCGTCAACTCCACCTACCGGGGTCCCTACACCCCCGGCAGCGCCCTCTGTTTGGCCTTCGCTCTGGCCTCCCCCGGTGACGCGACGATGTCGAAGGTCAAAGGCGGCATCGGCGCCATGTCCGACCACCTCCGGATTCAATTCGAGCAGCACGGGGGCGAACTGCGTCGGCATGTCAAGGTCTCGAAGATCCTCACCAGCGGCGGGAAGGTCGAAGGGGTGGCGCTGGGCGACGGGGAGGTGGTGACCGCACCCGTCGTGGTATCGAACCTGGATCCAACCGCGACATTCACCCAGCTGCTCGATCGCGCCGACCTCCCGGACCCATTTGTCCAACGGGTTGACGCCATCGACCATCGGGCCGCCTATTTCCAGATCCACTTCGCCCTCAGCGGCCTACCGGAATTCGTCGGTGCGAACGAGGGGCTCAACCAGTCCGATCTCCGCCGCAACGTCACCTTCTTCGGCACCGCCGAGCAGATGCAACTCGACTACGAGGGCTGCCTCCGCGGCGAGGTGCCGGCGTCACCGTCGTTCAACCTCCAGATTCCGACGCTCACCGAGCCCGGAATGGCACCCGCCGGCAAGCATGCCGCCAGCGGCTTTGCCTTCTACTTCCCGATCGGGGCCACCCACGCGGAGCGGGGGCGACTGCGCGACGAGATGGCCTCTCGCCTGGTGGCGATGATCACCGAGGTGGCGCCCAACTTCCCCGATCTCATCGACCGGCAGTTCAATTACCCGGCCTACACCTACGAGTTGATGTTCGGCTGTACCGGCGGCGACTTCACCCACGGCCTCCTCCAGCCCGAATTCATGGGGCCCTTCCGGCCCAGCGCTCGAGGCTGGCCCGACAATCCGATACCGGTCGAAGGTCTCTACCTGTGCGGCGCCGGCTGTCATGGCGGCCCGGGCGTCACCTTCATCCCCGGCTACAACTGCGGCTACGCAGTGCTCGACGCCGCCGATTCCTCCCGGTTGTAGCGGATCTGCCGCTCCACGAATGCCAGGTAGACGGCCACGGAGAAGGCCAAGCTGGTGAACAGGCTCATGACGAAGAAAATCCACGGCACCCGCATGCTCCGCCGCCTCCCGTCGACGATCGTCCACAGTGGCAGCAGCACCAGATTCACCATGATGTAGTCCTGCGCCGCCGAGTCCGAGGCCCAGTTCGAGAACAGCGCCTTGGTGTAGTTGATGTAGCTGGCGTGGGGGTCGGCGTGGGTGTACCGGATGTTGAAGTACCAGCCGAGACCGAGCGAGACCAAACCAAAAAGGTAGAAGAGACCCTCCAGGAGGGAGATCCGTCCGGCCTGCCGGCCGGAGAAGAGACGTCGATTGGCCCGGAGCGCGAATGCGGTGCTCACCACGCCGAGCACCCCGTAGACCACCAGTGACGCAGTCATTGCCCTCCCCCCAACATTTCGGGCAGGTTGGCACGGCGCTCCCCCAATTGTCAATATTGACATTTAGGGCAAGAGGGGCCACCAGATGGGGTCAAGCGCATCGAGTGGGGACGGAGGGATTCGAACCCTCACTGGAGGCGGTTTAAGCGCCCTGCCTCTACCTGTTGGGCTACGTCCCCGGCTGGCGATACGAGTTACATGAGCACCCCATCCCGCCGGCAGCACTCTAACTGGGCTCGAGAACTCGATCCCGGTTTCGTACCGGACCGTCGGCGAACAACCGACAGTCGTCGCCGCGATCTAGCCCTCCGCCACCGCCGGCACGACCGTCGGGACGAGGGCGGGAGCTAACGCCTCGAGTTCGCCGTCGCGAGGGCCGGCAACCTCGTGCCACATTCCCTCTGCCCGGGGCCAGGGTCCGAACACCAGGGTCGGGCGCTGGTCCGGCTCCCAGGCCGGCCACTCCCCCACGGTGCCGTTGGTCGGCACCCCCGATCGGGCGAAGGCGGCCCAGGAAGCCCGCATCCCGTCCGAAAGCCGGAAGGCAAGATCTCCCCCACCCGAGAACAGCTGGACGGCCGGGTTCCGGACCGTGCCGAAGACGAAGGGCATCTCCAACCCGTGGCACGAGCCCAATATCCCTCCGAGGGCGGGGGTCTCCCAGGTGAAGAGGTAGACGTAGGTGCCGACGCCGGGGGCCGCCGCCGCGGCGTGGGTGTCGGCAAACCGGACCGACGGAAGGCGGAAGATGACATCGCTGGCGATGGCCGACCAGAGGTCGGGGGGCTGGGACGACTCCCCCCGACCGGCCCGGATGTCCCGGTAGGCGGCGATCACCGCCGAGGCGTCGTCCTGGCTCAGCGTCGCCCTCTCCACCCAACGGACCAGACCGGCGTCGTCGAGGTTGTTGATCTGGGGAACCCCGACGGCAAAGAAGGCCGCCTCGTCGCGGTTGGTCCCGATCATCAATGGGACATCGGCCACGGCGCCTGCCGCCACCTCCTGTTCGGGAAGGTCGACCAGCAGTCCTCCGTCCACCGTCGGGAGCAACGGCAGCGGCAACCCGTCCCCGAGTTGCACGGTCTTGCTCAGTTCCGCCACGCCGGCCACCAGTTGTTCGGGTGACACTCCCTCCAACCCCGCCCGGGTCATCGGGACCCCCAGGACTGCCGCCAATCCTGCCGCCCGCGCCTCGGCCTGTTCGGCGCCGTGGGTGTAGGGAGGGCCGCTTTCGACGATCGCCCGATGGAACAGGCCCCTGGCCTCCCGGACTCCGAGCAGCGCCGACACGCTCATGCCCCCGGCTGACTCCCCGAAGATGGTGACGTTGCCCGGATCTCCGCCGAAAGAGGCGATGTGGTCGCGCACCCAGGCCAAGGCGGCCACCTGGTCGGCCAGGCCCCAGTTGGCGGACCCTGCCCACCGGTCGCCACCCAGCCAGGTCTGACCCGGGTCGGCCAAGGCCGGGTGGGCCAGGAACCCCAGGGCGCCCAGCCGGTAGTTGATGGACACCACCACCACGTCCTCGTCCCGGGCCAGCATCCCGCCCCGGTAGAGACCGCTCGAGCCCGACCCGGTGGTGAATCCCCCACCGTGGATCCAGACCATCACCGGCCGCCGACCGGTATCGATCCCCGGCGTCCACACGTTGAGATACAGGCAGTCTTCCGAATGCTCCTCCACTTCCCCGGCCAGGGACATCCCCGCCACCATCGGAGGTTGGGGGGCGCTCGGGGAGAAGGCATCGCATTCCCGGGTCCCCATCCAGGCCTCGGGCTCGACGGGGGGTCGCCATCGGAGGGGGCCCACCGGGGGGGCGGCGTAAGGGATGCCCGAGAAGGACCAGACGCCATTCCTCGCCACCCCGTGGAGTCGACCACTTCGGACCTCGACGATGCCGTCCATGATCATTTCCTCCAAATTCCGCTCGCGACCTGCACTGCAACCTACAGGGTGACCGTAAGGGGCTGCTTGGAACTTGGGAGGTAGGGGACTACTGTTTCTGAAGTGGCTGATGTGAGTATCGGACAATCGGCCGGTACGAAGCACGCGCCACCAGGGCGCAGGTTCCGTAGACGGCAACGGGCCATCGTTGGCGCGTCCACCGTCGCGGTGCTGGCGGCAAGCCTGTCCTTTAGCTCCTCGGGGGTTGCCTCGGCGGCGTCCACCACAACCACCACCGCTTCACCGGGCCAGGGTCAGATCAGCGCCACCCAGGCTCAACTGTCGACGATCGAGAACCAGATCGCCCAGCAGCAGAAGACCCTCGACCAAGCCGACGAGAACTACAACCAGGCGGTGGTCAGGCTCACCGCCACCCAGGCATCGCTCCAGACCACTGCCGCCTCGCTGGATGCCTACAAGACCAAGCTGGCGACCGACCGGGCCCGGCTGGCCATCGACGCCGTCAACTCCTACGTCTCCGATGCCTCGTCACGACCGATCGCCAATCTGTTCGCCGTTCCCGGCGACAGCAACGAGACCCGCCACACCTACGAAAAGGTGGCCTCCGAAGAAGTGCAGCGCGACCTGGCCGCCGTCCAGACCGGTCAGAAGCTGTTGAAGAAGACCCAGGCCACCCTGCTCGCCGAGCAGCAGGCCGAATCCACCCAGGTGGCCCAGGAGAGCCAGACCAAGCAGACCGCCACCTTGGTCGCCGGTCAGTCTCAGGCCACCCTCACCCAGGTGCAGGGCAGCCTCGCCTCCCAGATTGCCCAGCAAGCTGCGGCTCAGGCTTCGGCCGCCGCAGCCGCGGCCGCCTCGGCCAAGACTCCGACCGCCGCCCAGACTGCCGCCGCCCAGGCATCCCAGGCGGCCCAGGTGGCCAGTTCGGTGGGGGCCGGCTCGGCGGCCGCCAGCGCCGCCACCAATTCCGCCAACCAGGCGAACCAGTCAGCATCCTCGGTCGGGCCGCAGGGAGGCGGGGGGACGGTGTCCAGTGGCGGTGCCCCCCAGGCGGCCGGATTGGCCGCCGTCCACGGAGCAATGAAGTACCTCGGGGTTCCCTACCAGTGGGGCGGCACCACCAGCGCCGGACTCGATTGCTCCGGCCTCACCATGCTGGCCTGGGCCCACGCCGGGGTGTCGATGGACCATTCCGCCGCCGACCAATACGCCTCCTTCCCCCACGTGAGCCTCTCCTCGCTCGAGCCCGGCGATCTGATCTTCTACGACCTCGACGGCAGCGGCATCGACCACGTGGTGATGTACGTCGGTCCGGTACTGGATGGCCAGGCCACCCAGTACGGATCGATGACCATCATCCAAGCCGCCCATGCGGGGACCGTCGTCTCCTTCGGCCCCCTCTGGTACAGCGGGATGGTGGGCGCCGCCCGTCCCTGAGCCATGGCCGGTCGACCATCGGTCGCTCGTCCAGGAGGGACCGGAGCCGGAGGCAAAAGCGGGTTGTAGCATCGGCTTTGTGAGCTCGGACGCCCCTGACCGGTCCCGTACCTCGGAACGGACGTCCGCCCGGCGCCGCGCCATCGAGGTCGACCTGGTGCACCGGCCCGACTCCGACCGGACGCCGTCCACCCCGAGGGCCTCCGGCCAGAAGCCGGCCTCCAATCTCCCGGTGGTCTCCCCCCGGGGGGAGCCGACCCCTGGCCCGGTGAGCGACCCCCGGCTTTCCGACGTGGACGAGTGGGGCCGCTCCGAGCACATCCGGTCGATCACCCGACGCCTCTACGATCCCATTTACCGGCACTGGTTCCGGGTGGAGTGGGAGGGCCTGGAGAAGATCCCGACCGAGGGCGGGGCCCTGATGGTCGCCAACCACGCCGGCGCCATCCCCTCCGATGCGCCGGCCATCATGCACGGCATCGAGACCGAGCTCGGGCGCCCGGTCTACGGGATGGCCGACTACTTCTTCCGCACCGTCCCGCTGGTGGGCACCCTCTGGGCCCGCACCGGTGGCCTCCCCGCCCACCCGGACAACGCCTACCGGCTCCTCCACGACCAGGGTCAGCTGGCCCTGGTGTTTCCAGAGGGGACCAAGGGGCCGTCGAAGAGCTACTCCGACCGATACCGCCTCCGCCGATTCGGCCGTGGAGGCTTCGTCGAGATCGCCATGCGGGCCGGCGTCCCGGTCATCCCCATCGCAGTGGTGGGGGCGGAGGAGTCGATGCCCATCCTCTTCCGAATCAACAGCCTGGCCAAAGTCCTGAACCTCCCCTACTTCCCGGTGACCGCCAACGACCTCGTCTTCGGCCCGATCCTCGGGAAGGTGGCCTACTTCCCGGTGAAGATGAAGTTCCGGGTGCTCGACCCCGTCACCTTCGACGTGGACCCCGGACTCGAGCGCTACTCCAAGAGCCGGGTCATGGATGAGGCGGAGCAGATCCGGGCCAAGCTGCAGGACACCCTCCACGACATGTTGCGCGAGCGCCGCAGCGTCTGGTTCGGCTGACATGGGGCGGCGGGTACTGGTCACCGGTCTCGACACCTTCTGGGGGGGCCGGATGGCCCAGGCGCTGGAGTCGGATCCGAGCGTGGAGATGATCCTCGGGCTCGGGACCGACGAGCCCCGGGTCCCGCTCGAACGGACCGAGTTCGTCCGGGCCGACCAGACCTACTCCATCTTGAACCGCATCGTCCGGGTCACCCAGGTGGACACCATCGTCCATACCTTCCTCAAGACCAACTCGGTCGGCATCTCCGGCCGCATGCTCAACGAGATCAACGTCATCGGAACCCTCAACCTGCTGGCGGCGGCCGGGACCCCGGGATCGTCGGTCCGGCAGGTGGTGGTCAAGTCGTCGACCCACGTCTACGGCGCGTCGGAGAAGGACCCGATGTGGTTCAGTGAAGACACCCGCCGCAACGCCCCGATCCGCACCCGGTTGGAGAGCTCGCTGATCGACGTCGAGGCGTTGGTGCGCGACTTCATCGTGGACAATCCCCACCTGGTGGTCTCCGTCCTGCGGTTTGCCAACGTCCTCGGCACCGACATCGTCACCCCGATCAGCATCGGCCTCCGTCGCCGGCTGTTGCCCTGCATCGCCGGGTTCGACCCGCTGGTGCAGTTCGTGGAGGAGGACGACGTGGTGCGGTCGCTGGAGTTCGTCACCCATCACCGGATCCCGGGCACCTTCAACATCGCCGGGGCGGGCAAACTGCCGTGGAGCGAGGTGGCCTCCATCGCCGGGGCCCGGCTGTTCCCGCTGTCCCCGATCAGTACCCGGTCGTTCGCCGCCCCCTTCCGGTGGGTCGGCCTGATCCAGATGCCGGTGGAGATGGAGTCGGTGATGCGTTTCGGGCGCGGAGTGGACACCTCCCGGCTGATCGACGCGGGATTCAACTACCGGTACACCAGCGCCGGCGCCGTCGAGAGCCTGACCCGGGCCAACAACCTGCGCCGAGCGGTGGGCGGAAGCCCGGCCACCTACCGCTACGAGAAGGATGTGGAGCAATTCTTCCGGCATTCGCCCGCGGTGGTCCGGGGGAGCGAGGGCTAGCGGCAGTCGCCGTCAGCCCCGATCAGGCGGCCGCGGTCAGAGCTGGCGGCCGAGGGCGATCCGGAACCAGGTGGTCCCGATCACCCGGGCGTACTGGAAGCCGAACAACAGGTTGCCGCCCTTCTTGGACTCCCCGGAGGCCCGCGGGTGCCAGATGGTCGGGCGTTCGGCGATTCGCCATCCGCGATGGGCCGAGGTGATCACCACTTCGGCCGTCTGGTACTGGTCCTGGCGGAGGTAGGGGATGATGTCGCGCAGCACCTCGCCGCGGAAGGCCCGGAACCCGTTGGAGGTGTCGGTCAGGCCCTGGCTGGTGATGGCGTTGAGGATCCGGGCATAGAGCTTGACGCCGGCTTGGCGGAACCGGTCGGTGGTGTGGTCGATCCCCAACCGCCGGGAGGCGATGACGAAGTCAGCCTCGTCGGCGACCAGCGGCTCGACCAGCGTGTGCAACTCCGCCGGGTCGTTCTGTCCATCGGCGTCGAGGGTGACCACGAAGCGGGCACCGTGGTCCAGCGCCAGCTGGTAGCCGAGCCGGAGGGCGGCGCCCTGCCCGAGGTTGACCGGCAGCACGCAGGTGAACACCCCGGATTCCATCGCCACCCCCCGAGTGCCGTCGGTTCCGCCGTCCACCACCACCAGGGTCGAGACCTCCAGGTCGCCGGCGAGGGTCGGCATCCGCTTCAGGACGTCGCCGAGATTCGCCTCTTCTTCGTAGGCGGCAATCAGGGCCACCACCGGACCGAACCGGGCGTTCGGGTACCGCCCCTCGAAGTCGGAACGGGCCGTGTCCAGGGCCAATCGCCGCAACTCGGATCGCCGTCGGTCGCTGGCGCTCCCCCGGGCAACGGGGGTCATCAAATGGTTCTAGTCCTCGACTGTCGCGCCGACAGACGAAGGTGCCTCGCCCGGGAGATTGACGGTGACCTCGAAGTTGCCGTCCGTCGAAAGATGACTGTTGGTGCTTCTCCACTCGACTCGGGAGCCGATCACGCTCGGATCGACGTTGCCCTTGTGACGGTCGGCGACGTCGAGCATGTTCCGGATCACCGACGGTTCCAGCAGATGGGGAACCAGCCCGAGGTCCAGCAGCTTGGTGTGGGCAGCCCGGTAGTAGTGCTCCTCTTGCTCCACCCGGGGGTCCGACGCGTGGTTGATCGTTGCCTTGCCCGAATATTCACCGGCGACCAGCGCCGCCATCTCGCTGACCGAGAAGGACTCGGTGAATTGGTTGAACACCCGGTATTCACCCGACTCCGCCGGATGGTCGAGGGCCAGTTCGACGCAGGCCAGGGTGTCGATGATGTTGAGCACCCCCCGGGTCTGGCCGCCGCTGCCGTAGACAGTCAGAGGGTGGCCGGTCACCGCTTGTACGCAGAACCGGTTGAGCACAGTCCCGAACACCCCGTCGTAGTCGAACCGGGTGGCGAGATCGGGATGGAGGCCAGTCTCTTCGGTCTGATGGCCGTAGACGATCCCTTGGTTCAGATCGGTGGCGCTGACTCCCCAGGTCCGACAGGCGAACATGATGTTGTGGCTGTCGTGGACCTTGGACAGGTGGTAGAAGGAGCCCGGTTGTTTCGGGTAGGGCAGGGTGTCGGTCCGCCCGCGGTGGGTGATCTCGATGAATCCCTCTTCGATGTCGATGTTGGGCGTCCCGTACTCCCCCATCGTCCCCAACTTGACCAGGTGGATGTTCCGGTCCTGTTCGGCGATGGCGTAGAGCAGGTTGAGCGTCCCGACCACGTTGTTCACCTGGGTGTAGACGGCGTGGCTGCGATCGATCATCGAATAGGGGGCCGACCGCTGCTCGGCGAAGTGCACCACCGCATCCGGCCGGAACGACCCGAGCGTCTGCGATGCGAACGTCGGGTCGGTGAGGTCGCCGATGTAGGTGTCGATCGCCAATCCGGAAATGTCCTGCCAACGGCGAACCCGTTGGTCGAGGTCGGCGATCGGGACCAGGCTGCCCACCCCCAGCTCGATGTCGTAGCGACGCCGGGCAAAGTTGTCCACGATGCCCACCTGATGACCCCGTCGGGACAGATAGAGGGCCGTCGGCCAACCGAGGTATCCGTCACCTCCTAGAACCAGCACCTTCACGCGTTAATTCTCCTCAGCGACTCGTTTTGACCGCACCCGCGGGCTCCCACCGATCCGGCGAGTGTAACAAATGGATTTTGAAGTCCTTGAGTATGGTTCCCGCTCGTTGGAATTCTGAACATGTATCTCGGCAGGTATAGGCGTCGTTGTCGCCATTCTGGGCGGTTGCCCCGACATTCTCAGCGTTTTCCCAGGTTCATCCGACCCCCACCGGGTCGGAAATTCGCTCCGCCAGGTACGGCTCTTCACCCTCTCCGTCCCCGCCACCCTCTCCGTCCCATCCGTCCCCACCGCTTTCGCCCCCCGGGAACCGGCTCAACGGCGAGGGGAAGCTGCCAACGATCAATCGGAGCCAGAGGGCGAAGGCCAACACGATCACGATGAACGCCACCGAGATGGTCACCGTGCCGAACGGAGGATGCCAGGCGCCTCCGAAGGGGATGAACGTTCCTTTCAGACCGACGGTGTACCGGCGGAGCGCCTGGAAGAAGATGGCGAACTCGGCGATGACCAGGATCACCGGAATGACGGTGGCCACCCGGCGGTGCACCCGGTCGGTGAGATAGCCGTTGACCACCGCCCCGGCGGCTACCAGCGGTATGCCCGCCGCCAGCGGCAACCCGTAGCGTCCCTGCCACACGTACCCGAGGGTGCTGGCGTTGGTGGCTTCGAAGACGATGGGGATCACCACGGTCAGCACCACCAGGCTGACCAGCACCACTACATAGGGTCTCCGGCCCATGAACAGTCCGAGCCCCAACAGCATGAAGACGATGGCGATCCATCCGTAGTACGTCACCGCCGGGATGGGCACGTCGAGCCAGCCGACCACCCCGATCATCTCGCGGACGAATCCATCGGAGAAGCCGACGCTGGTGGCGATGAGTTCGGAAACGCCCACATGCTTGGGGGGCGCATGGTTGGTGGGCAGCAGCGCCAGCGGGTCGTAGCGGACCAACCACCAAGCGGTGAAGGCGCAACTGAGGGCCAGCACTCCCGCCCATATCCGCGCCACTCGATCCCGGGACAGTTCGACCAGCTGCCTCCGGCCGGCCAGGATCACCAGCGACACCGCGATCAGAAAGAGCCAGAGTGGCGACAGCCCGCGCACTTGGACGAGTACGGCGGCGGAGATGCCCACCCGGGCCAACAGCCTCCGGTCGGCGACCACCGACTGTTCGGCCAACAACGCGATGCCCGAGGCCCACAGGCAGATGGCCGAGCTCGCCTCCAATCCGTTGGGATTGATGGTCCCCGCCATGAACACCGCCATCGGGGTCATCGCCCCCGCCACCCCCCAGACCAGCAACCGGCGTTTCTTGCAGGCCGCCGCCGATTCCAGCGCCGAAGCCAAGAACAGCGCCGACAGCAAACCGCTCACCAACCGCATCAACCAGATCCCGGTGTTCGACGGGAAGAGCAGGCTGGGCAGCCCGACGATGGCGTAGTACAAGGGCTCGTACCGGCCGGCGGTAGTGGCGATGTTGACTTCACGGGTCGATGCCCCCGGCGTCGGCGCACAGGAGGCCGGCACGTTGGGGTGAGTGGCGTAGCAGCCGGGGATGGCCCCGAGTCCGGCGATGTTCTCCGGTACCCGCACGGTGATCTCCGACGACGGCCCCCGTTTGGTGGCATGGGCAGGGGTCCCGAAGAACTCGCCCCGCACCACCGCCGCCGCCTTGATGGCGTGGGCCGGCTCGTCGGGCGAGGCCATCAACGGGGTGGCCAGGCTCCAGGCCTCGATCAACAGGAACAAGAGGGCGAAACTGGTGCCCCACCGCAGCGCCCGGCGGGGTCGAGGAGCCGGGGTGCTGAGGGCGGCCCCCAGCACCGGCTGATAGATGTCCTGGCCACCATCGAACTCCCGGACCCGGTCGGTCTCCCCGCCCGGGTCGGACTCCCGGCTCCGGAAGAAGGCGGCACCCGGCCTCGGGGCCCGGGACCAGAACCCGGGCCGATCCGGGCCGAAAGCCGGCTCGAGGTCCGGAACCGCCTCGGTCTCCTCCGGGGCGGCGGTCGGCTCCGCCGGGAGGACCGCGGAGGTCACGATCTCGAAGAAGTCATCGGGCAGCACGGTGTCCATCGCCGCCGATACCGGCTCGGGGAGGGATTCCTGGAGGTCGCCCTCCAGGATGTCGGGGCCGACCAGGAGTTCCGGCTCCTCCAGCGGCGTCTCTGACACCTCGTCCGCCGGCATCGCCGAGCCGTCCGGAGGCCGGGGCGGGGTGGTGGCGAGGATCCCCACTTCCTGGGCCAACTTGGTGTTCTTCTCGTTCAGCCGGGCCTGGCCGATGGACAATTGGAAGGCGAAGGCGAAGAGAAACAGCACCGCGATGAGCAGGATGAGATCCGGCGGGTAGGCGATCCCGACGAACCGGGCGGCTCGGTCGAGCAGATGGAAGGGGAGGGTGGCGCTGAGGAACACCATGACCAGGCTGACCCCCAGCCACAACATGCCGGTGTGCTCACTGAGGCGGTGCTGGCGGATGGCCCGGAGCGAGAGGGCCAGGAATCCGATGCTCACGACGAGCGACAAGGCAAAGAGCCTCATGCCACGCTCCGGCGTTGGGCGCCATCGACCAACAGATCGACGACCACCCGCATCATGTAATAGGCGGAGCCGAATCCGGCGATGCTCGACCTCCCGTGTCGGCGCGGCTCCATCTGGACGGGGACTTCCTGGACGGTCAACCCCGAGTGGCAGGCGAGCACGATGGTGCCCACTTCGGGAAAGTCGGTTGGATAGCTGGCGGCGAACAACTCGATGCCCCGGCGCCCGACCGCCCGGAAGCCGGAAGTGGTGTCGGTGAACGACCCACCCGTCTTCCAGCGCACCAGCAGGGCGAGCACCCGCATCCCGAACCGCCGCCCGGACGGAGACTCGAAGGCTCCCCGGCCGAGCCATCTCGATCCCACCGTCACGTCGGCGGTGCCGTCGAACAGCGGCGCCAGCAGACGGGGGGCCTCGGCCGGATCGTGCTGCCCATCGCCGTCGATCTGCATGGCGAATTCGAATCCGTGCCGCAGCGCGTACTGGTACCCGGTCTGGACGGCCCCGCCGATGCCCAGGTTGATGGGGAGGGTCACCACCGCGGCGCCGGCCAGGTAAGCCTGGATGGCGGTGTCATCGGTGGAACCGTCATTGATGACCACCACGTGGGCGGCCGGCAGCGACGCCGAGATCATCCTCACCACGTCGAACACCGATCGTCCTTCGTTGAAAGCCGGGACCACGACACAGAGGCGGCGCTCCTGGCTGTCGCGGAGGGCATCACTCCTTACGGCATTCATCGCCACCAAGCCATGGAGGTGCACCGATCCCGTGCCGATCCGGTCGGGGGGATGGGACAGGACCCGAGACGGTCGGCACCAACTCCCCCCTCCCGTGGCAACCGCATTGGGCGAGACTAGCCTTCCGGCCAATTGATAACGCGTTTCCCCGGTTCCCCCACCCGCGGTGGGCGGGACGACCCGGATCGGCCTCCCGAGAGGGAATTCTCGGCTCTGATCAGGACCGTTTGAGCCAGGTGGTGAGGAACTCGTTTCGACGCTCCGCCCACTCCTCGGCGGTGATGGCATAGCGGATGTGGTCCTCCCACTCCCCGTTGATCTCCAAGAAGCCGATGGCCACCCCTTCGACCCGCAGCCCCAGCTTTTCGACCACCCGTCGGCTCGATCGGTTGCGGGGGATGATCGCCACTTCGATCCGGTGGAGGCCGAGGGACTCGAAGGCGTACTGGAGGGCGATGACCACGGCCTCGGGGATCAGCCCCATCCCGGCCAGATCCTGGTCGATCCAGTACCCCACCGAACCGTTCTGGAACGGGCCCCGCTGGATGGAGGAGAGGGTGATCTCTCCGGCGAACCGGCCCTCCACGAAGATCCCGAAGCCGTAGCCGGTCCCGAGCTGACGCTCCCGCTCCCGCATCAGGCACCGGCTGGCGAAGCTGGCCGCATCCTCGGGGGCCAGCGGCGCCCCCTTGGGCCTCGGCTCCCAGGGGACCAGCCAATCCCGGCACCGGTCCCGCACCTCGTACCAGGCCGGGTAGTCCTTCTCGACCAGGGTGGCCAGCCGGACCCTCCAGCCCGGCAGCTCGAGCGATCGCACCGGTTGGGCGGAGGCGCGCGGACTCATCGACCGGCCGTCCCGCATCCGGCCCGCCGCCCAGACTTGCGAAGGTGCACCACCGTCATCGCCGTCTCCGCCAAAATGGGCACGACGATTCGGGGACGCGTCTGACCGTGTTCGAACAACACCACCGGCGCATCGTAGGCCGATACGCTGTGCCCCACGCCAAACCCGGTAGCGGCAATCACTGCCCGGGGGTCACCGGAGACGATCACACGGGATGCAAGCAGAGAACACGACTCGGGCCCTCGGCTCCGCCCGGTTGTGGCTCCTCAAGCAGGTGAACCGGAGATCCCACGAGATCGTTCCGCTGGTCTGCATCTTCGTGGCGGTGGTGATCGCCAACCTTCCCGGCCTGCTCCACCTGGTCACCAATAATCCCCAGGCCGTCGACGCCTATCTGGGCCCGGGGAAGAGCGCCTGGCTGCCGGGGCGTCCCTACATCGACCCCAACTCCGCGTTCACCACCCAGACCCTCGGTCACTTGGCCACCCTGGACTGGCTCCATGGCCATATCCCGTGGTGGAACCCCTACGAGGGGCTCGGGTCGCCACTGGCCGGAGAGATGCAGAGTGGGGCCTTCTTTCCGCCCACCATCCTGCTGCTGTTCCACCAGGGGATGTTGTATCTCCAGATGCTGCTGGAGACGGCCAGCGGCTGGGCGACCTACCTCCTGGTTCGACGGCTCGGCGTCGGGCGGACGTTCTCCATCGCCGGAGGGGTGGCTTTCGGCCTGTGCGGATCGTATGCCTGGCTGACCCATGCGCCGGTGCGGCCGATCGTGTTGCTCCCGCTTTCGTTGCTGGGAGTGGAGCGGGCCCTGACCGCGGCGAGAGAACATCGGCCGGGTGGCTGGCGCCTCCTCGGCGTCGCGCTGGCCTTCTCGATTGTGGCCGGCTTCCCGGAGACGGCCTTGATCGACGGCATCTTCGTGGGCTGGTGGGCGTTGGTCCGCATCTCCGGGCCGGGCCGCGACTACTGGCGACCGATGCTGGCCAAGCTGGGCGGCGGCCTCCTGTCCGGGGTGGCGCTGGCCGCGCCCCTCCTGGTTGCCTTCTTGACCTTTCTCCCTTGGGCCAACATCGGGGGTCACGGTGCCATCGAAGCCAACGCCTCACTTCCCCCGGTCGGACTCTCCCAAGTCATCCTTCCTTATTCATTGGGACCCATCTTCGGGTTCCAGGGCGGTGGGGTCATCGCCGGGAATGTCGACGGCATCACCGCGGTGTGGGGCAGCGTGGGCGGCTATGTCACCGTGACCCTGCTGGCCGCCGGCTTGGTGGGGCTGGTCGGCCGGCGGAACCGAAGGTTGCGGATCGGGCTCGGAGCCTGGGTGGCGATCTGCCTCCTCCGGACCTACGGGTTCGCCCCGGTGGTGCACCTGATGGCGGCGATCCCGGGGATCAACTCGACCGCTTTCTACCGCTACGCCGACGCCTCGTGGGAGCTGTCCCTCGTCATCCTGGCCGTACTCGGCTTGGACGACCTGGCCCGGAACCGAACCCCCCGCAAGGTCCTGGTGCGGAGCGCGCTGCTCACCGGCGCCCTGGTGGCCTGGGCGGGGCTGGCGGCCTGGTCGGTGATGGGCCCGGCCAAGGCGGTCACCGCCGGTCACCATGGGAGCGGCCAGCCCTACGTCATCGCCAGCTGGGTACTGGCCGGGGTGGTGCTGACCGCGCTGGTCGTCGGGAGCTGGCGGTCGGCCCGGAACTCGGGGGCAGACCTCAACCGCCGCATCCGGAAGAGCAAGCGCCGCGGCCGCATCCTGGCTGCCGCCGCCATCTGTGCCGAGTCCACCCTGCTGCTCGGCTTCACCTATGCATCCGCCCCCCAGCCATCGGCGCTGCACCTGGGCTCGGTGACCTGGCTGCAGGCTCACCTGGGCACCTACCGGTTCGCGACGTTGGGCCCGATCCAGCCCAACTACGGCTCCTTCTTCGGCATCGCCCAGGCCAACACCACCGACCTGCCCATCGCCAAGGACTGGGTCATCTATGTCAACTCCCATCTCGACACCAACTCCCCCACCCTCATCTTCACCGGCGCCGCCACCATCGACCCCGCGGCGGAGTCACCGGCCGACGAATTCACCTCGCACCTGGCCAACTTCGAAGCCATCGGGGTGCGCTACGTGGTCACCAACGCCAACGGCCTGGATGTCGTCGGCTCCCGGTTCCCGACCGCCGGCACCCCGCCCTGGCCGGCCGGCCCCCGGGTCGTCTACCGGGACAGCTTCGCGGAGATCTGGCAGCTCCCGGATCCTGCCCCCCTCTTCTCACTCCTCCCGGCTTTCCCGAAGAACTCGGTGGACACCAGCTTCGTCGGTGCCAATTGCTCGGTCACCGGCCAGGGCTTCGATCAGGCCACGGTGACCTGCTCGCGTCCCTCGGTCCTCCTGCGCCAGGTCGAGTACATCCCCGGTTGGTCGGCCAGCGTCAACGGGACGTCGGTGCCGGTGAGCCAAGTCCCGTTCGGGCCCCCCGGCCTCTTCCAGGAGATCGCGGTGCCCGCCGGCACCTCGACCATCCAGTACACCTTCCTGCCTCCGGACGAGTTCCCCGCCTTCGTCGCCGCCTTCCTGGCCCTGGTCGCCATCATCGGATCCTTCCTGGTCACCTCGGGTCGCTTCCGGGTCCGGCGACCCCGCTTGGCCCAACTCGCAGCGATCCGGAGGTCCCGCAACCGGCCCGCCCCCCCGGCTCCCCGGCATCGGCTGAGCACCCAAGCCAAGGCCCGGGAAACCCGGGTGGCCCGGCCGCCTCAACACCGGATGAGCGGTGCACGGAGGCGGGGGGCCGCCCCTCCAGCCGGCGAGGGCAAGACCGAGGGCTCGGGGAACGGCGGCAACACCGGCAACGGCAAGAAGGGCGGGACCGGGACCACCACCTGACCGGGTGGTCAGCGGGGGGCGGGGCCTCCAGGTTCCAGTGTCGGCTGGCCCGGCAATATCAGCCGCCACCGTCGTCGATGGGAAGCACGGTGAAGCGGCGGAAGTCTTCGGGGTCGGCGTGGGGCATCCGGACGGACGCCTTGTCGGGGTAGGGATGCCACCCGTGCAGGAGAGCGATCCCCGACCCGGCGTTGCGGACGCCGAGGGCGACATAGAGGACATCGTTCTCGAACTCGTAGACAGCCCGGCCGCCGCCCAGGCTGGCGCGGTGTTTCTCGACCGGGTCGTCGGCCAGCGACGGGATCAGCAGCGGGCGGAGGCTGGTGCGCAGCCCCTCCTCGGCGATCCGGGCGGCGCGGCCCGATGAGCGCACCGCCGAGAAGGTGGCTCCGGCCAGCACCGGGTTCCCCCCGCGGTGGCGAACGACGCGATCGTTGCCCAGTTGGCCATTGCGATTGCACGATAGCCAGCCGTCGTCGGCCGCCGCTGGCCGTCGGGTACGCCCGACTCAGGCGGGGTCGGGCGCCGGCTCCATCAGGCCCCCCACCAGCGCCAGCCAGATGGCGTCCTCATCCGGCGGCCGCAAGGGGCAGAACGGCTCCAGCCGACCGAGGTTGCGGTTGTAGAAGGGATCGTCGGTGTGCAACACCTGGAGCCAACTCCGCAAGAATTGCTGGTAGTCGTGCTGATACCCGGAGAGCCCCCGGCTGACCGACTCGTAGTGGATCAATTTGGCGTGGGGGGTGTAGAGGATCCGGTACCCGGCCTGCCGCATCCGGATGCAGAAATCCACATCGTTGAAGCCGACCGCGTAGGACTCGTCGAATCCGTGGAGCTCCTCGAACACCTCCCGGCGGACCAGCATGCAGGCGGCGGTCACCGCGCTGTACTCCTTGACGATGAGGTCCCAGCCGAAGTACCCCATCTCCCCCTCGGGCATGCCGGCAAACAGGTGTCCGGCAACGCCCCCCAGCCCGAGCACCACCCCGGCGTGCTGCACGCTGCCGTCGGGGTAGAGCAGGCGGGCCCCCACCGCCCCGACGTCCGGCCGCTGGCCCAACTCGACCAGGGCGTGGAGCCACCCCGGGGATGACGCCTCGATGTCGTTGTTGAGGAACAGCAGCATGTCGGTGTCGCAGGTCTTGGCGGCCAGGTTGTTGATGGCCGACCAGTTGAAGGGGCCGGGATACTCGAGGACCCGGGTGGCGGGGCGGGTTGCCAGCTGTTGGCGGAGCGCCTGGGTCTCCGGCTCGGTGCTGCCGTTGTCGATCAGCACCACCTCGGTGATCGGGTAGCCGGGGGCCCGGTCCAGCGAGGCGAGGCAGGCCACTGTCAGGGCTGCCTGGTCGCGGAACGGCATGATGATGCTGACGGTGGGCGAGCCATCGATCCGGCGGCGCACGTGGTAGGCACCCTGGAACGGCCCGCCGTCGACTTCGCCGTTGATCCCCTGGCGGATCACCGCGTCCTCCACCGCCCGCCGACTGGCCAGGTGGGCCCACGGCTTGGCCTCGGAGTCACCCGCTGCCGAGCCGGCCACCACCCGCCAGTGATAGAGGACTCTCGGGATGTGCACGATCCGGCGCGCCTGCTCGGTGGCCCGCAACATCAAATCGAAATCCTGGCTGCCGTCGAACTCCGGCCGGAACCCGCCGATCCGGCGGATCAGGTCGTGTCGGATGGCGGTGACATGTCCGAGGTAGGGAAACGACAGCAGCATGTCGGGATCCCAGTCCGGCTTGAAATGGGGCTGGCAGGGACGGTCCAACTCGTCGAGCTTGTCCTCGTCGGTGTAGATGACGTCCACCTCGGCTTCGGCCATCACCACCGCGGCGATCTCGGCGAGGGCCTCCGGGTCGAGGAGGTCGTCGTGGTCGAGGAGGACGACGAATTCACCGGTGGCGGCGGTGAGTGCCCGATTGGTGGCCCGGGAGATGCCGCCGTTCTGTTCGAGAGCCATCGCCCGGATACGGGGATCCCCAGCCGCCATCTCCGCCATCGTGGCGGTCAACTCGGGGTCCCCGGAACCGTCGTCACACAGGCACAGCTCCCAGTGGCTATAGGTCTGGTTGACCACCGACTGGACGGCCTCCCGGAAGTACCAGAGGGACGGCCGGTAGACGGGGACCACCAGGCTCAACAACGGGCCGTCAGTGGGAAGGTCGCGGAGATCGACGCTCTCGGACCGCAGCTCGTTGTGCAGGTGGAGCCAGTGCCAGTAGGCCGGGGGGAACAGGGCGGCGTGGAGCCCCCAAGGCTCCACCCGGGTGCTGACTTCGGGGAGGGGTGACGATTCGGTGTACTTGTCCGCCATCCAACCGAGTGCGTCCACGATTTCGCCGTCCACCGACGTCGATTCTGGCACGGGGTCCGGGGATGGGCGGTCAGGGGTCGACATGGGGCGGTTGGGGCTGGCGGGGAGGTCTCGAAGCTACCACGAGGCCCCCGGCGGTCCGGCCCCATTTCCGACCATTTTGGGCTCCCGTCGGCCCCACCTGGGGGGTTTCCGATGCGGTCGCACCCGGCGGGGCATCAACGAGGAAGGTGACTAATTACGGGTACAATCCGCAGGTCGATCGGGTGGCAGGCCCACAGGCCGGCCCCCTCGGGAACCACCGGCGACAGACTGCGACGATACCCGAGCGCCCGGTGAAGGCCACGCGTGCTGGCAAAGAAAGGAGGGTCACATCGTGGGAAAACCTGGGCTCGACCCGAAAGAGTTTCTCGAGCGTCTCAAGGCAGAACACCAGGTGCTCCACTGGGAGCCTCTCCCTCCGTCCCAACCCAACCCCTCCTCCGGGGGTGAGCAGTCCCGCAGCGGGAGCTCCCTCGACTACCTCCACAAGCACTGGGCCCTGCCCGATTCCTTCCAGCCCGCCGACGCCGGCGGTGGGGTCAAGGGCCGCCTGGTGGCGCTGTTCGGTCGGCTGACCTACCGGGTCCTCGGTCGGTACTTCCGGGAGGAACGGGAGCTCCTCGGCCACGTCGTCCGAATCAGTGAAGCCCTCGAACGCCGGTGTGACGCCCTGACCCTCCGGGTCCAGGAGATGAACCTCGAGATGGTCCGGCGTCAGGTCGCCGAAGCCGAGAACCAGGCCCTCCTGGCCGCCTGGCTCCACGCCGAATCACCCCGGACCACCGGGGGCGTCACCTCGATCTCCTCCACCCTCGCCCAACGCAACAAGGCGGCCGCCGCCGCGCTGGCTGCCGTCAACGAGGCCACTGAACGCACCCGATGACCCCGGACCGAACGTCACCACGTCCCCTCGGGGGACGAAGCCGGGACCGTCTGCCGACGTGAGTGACGATCGACCGCTGATCGCCGTCCTCACCACCCGGTGGGAGTCGAAGACGGAGGCCGGCTGGGCCACCCGCCAAGTCGCCGGCGCCCTGGCCTGCGCCGTCGACGTCCATGTGATCACCCCGCAGGGCTCGAGTCCCCGCCAACGCACCGACAGTGTGTTCACCGTCCACGAAATGGGCACCCCGAGCGGGGCGTCGGCGGAGATCCGCCGGGATCTCCTCATCGAGGCCATCTCCGAGACCGGATCGGGGGCGGCCCCCCGATTGCTCCCCGAGTTCGGCCGCCTGCTCGACCGGGACCTGATGGACGGCTGGAAGGGTGCCTCGGATCTCATCTCCGGACTCCAACCCGACATCGTGGTCATCGCCGGCCACCAGCTGGTCGGCGCCCTCGACGCGGTGGACCGGGTGGCCCCCCAGGTGCCGGTGGTGTTGCTGGCGTTGGGGACCGACCTCAACAGCGTGGCCTTCCCCCATTTCGGTCGGGTCTTCGACCGCGCCCAGGTCGTCCTGACCATCACCGAGACCGAGCGGCTGGCCATCATCGAGCACCACGGCGGTGCCGATCGGGTCCACTGCGTCGGGGCCCCGTTGGCCGCCAATCCCAGCTCCCTCAACGAGCCCAACACCTGGGTGGGGAAGACCGACTACGTCTTCGTCATCACCAGCACCAAGACCCACGCCGACGAGGAGCCGGTGGCGCTGGCCCGGTTGGTCCGCCTCCGCTTCCCCGAGCATCCGGTCGGCATTTCCGCCACCGACGCCTTCAGCGTCTGGCACCAGGGACGGCTGGGAGAAGGATGGCCGGTGGAACGATCCAGCGACCTCGCCCGGCTCATGGCCTGGGCTCGGGTGGTGGTCGATCTCCGGCCCGGCCCCCTCTTCGGCCGCCGCTGCGTCGACTCCCTCCTCTACGGGACCCCGATCATCGTCCCCGGCAACTCCCGGGCCCGGGAGCACGCCGAACTGGGGGGCGGGGGCCTCTGGTTCGACACCCCCGGCGAGCTGGCCTGGTGTGTGGAGGCGATGCTCGACCCCGAGGTCCGCGCCGCCTTCAGCGCCCAGGGCCAGGCCTACGCCGAGGAGGCCTATGGCTCGACCGACGGGTTCATCCAGCGGGTGCTGATCGCCACCGGCAACGCCTCTACCGGCGACGGGGTGACCGGTCTCGGTGGAACGCTGGGTCTCGGTGGGAACCCCGGCCTCGGCGGCGGGGACGCCACCGCCCGGCTCCCGATCACCGCCTGACTCACCCCCGGCGCTGCGGCAGTGGGCCGCCGGCTCAGCCGGTCAACAGGCTGGCGGCCAGGCCGTCGAGAATGTCGGCTTCCGACACCAGGCACTCCTCCAGCTTGAGCCGTTCCATCACCAGGCTCAAGATCATCGCACCCCCGACGATGATGTCCTCCCGGCCCTTGACCATCCCGGTGCGGGCCAATCGGGCGGCCCGGTCCTCAGAGGCGAGGGTCCGATACCAGGAGGACACCTGGTCGCGGGTCAGCACCGAGTGGTGCACCCGGTCCCGGTCGTAGGTCTCCAGTCCCTGGGCCAGCGACGAGAGGGTGGTGACGGTGCCGGCCAGACCCACCAGCCGGTGGGGGTCGGAGAAGCGGGGGTGGGCGTCGATGGCCGATTCCAACATCTCGGCCACCATGGCTTCGGCCGCCGCCAGTTCTTCCGGGAGCGGCGGGTCAGAGAACAGGTAGCGCTCGGACAGCCGCACGCAACCCATCTGCAACGAGACGACGTCGATATCCGGGTCGCCGGGGCCGGACCCGGCCACCAACTCGGTCGAGCCTCCTCCGATGTCGAGCACCAGGAACGGCCCGTCGCGAGGATCGAGGTCGGCGACCGCCCCCGCCATCGACAACGATCCCTCCTCCTTCCCGGTCAACAGCTCGGGGGTCACCCCGGTGGCCTCGGCGGCGGCAGCCAGGAACACCGATCCGTTGGCGGCATCGCGGGCCGCCGAGGTCGCCGCCATCCGGGACCGGACCACCCCCAGTCGGGTCGACACCTCCCGGAACTCCCGCAACACCGCCACACATCGGCCAATGGCCTCACTCGACAGCTGCCCGGTGGCATCGACCCCTTCTCCCAGCCGGGTGATCCGCATCAATCGTTCGAGCGGCCGACCCTGCGGGTCAACCACCAGCAGACGGGTCGAGTTGGTACCACAGTCGATCGCCGCCACCGGCCCCGGGGAGTTCACCTGAACTTGCTACCACGCCTCAGGACGGGTGGAGACCGATCCGCACCGCGGTCCACTCCCCAACCGGGTCGTCGGCGCCGGTCATCCACCAGGCGAGATGGGCGTGGAGGCACTTCACCCCCTGCCGGGTACCGCCCACCCCTCCCGACGGTCTCGGGCCGACGTGGTCCTCGGGGATCAGCGCGTCCCGCTCCTCGGCGTAGCGAGCATGGGCGGCAGCCAGCACGTCGCCAGGGATGGCGGCTTCGGCCTGGCGGACCCCTCCCGAGGACTCGAGGTGGCCGACCGCCTCCCGCAGGGCCGGATCCACCAGCCAGTACCGGGTGGGCATCGGGGTGCCGTCGTGGAGGAAGGGGGCATTGGCAATGACCGCCGGTCCCCCGTCGGCGGCCCGGACCACCACTTCGAAGGCCCCGGCCGGTGGTCGGCCCAACAGCTGGGTGACCAAGGCGTGGTCGTCAGGCGCTTCGCGGTCGGCTCGGGGACCGTTCGGGTCACCCGGCGACGCCGGGCTCATCTCCAGAATTCGAGGGTGGTGGTCACCCGGTGCCAGAAGCCGCCGGGGCTGGCGGCGCTCGACGAACCAGTCGACGACCCGGTCGGGCCGGTCGGGCTGCTCCCCGATGACGAGGTTCCGGTGGTTCCCGCCGTCCCCCCTTGGGGGAGGCCAGGATCGGGGGTCATGTTCGGGGCGTCGGCCGGAGACACCAGCGGTTGGGACCCGGGGTCACCGGGGGTGACGGTGGAGCTGCCGACCGCGGCACCGGCTTGTCCGGTCGGAGGCAGGACGTTGAACAGGGTCTGACCGGTGAGCACCAACTGGTAGTCCTGGCGGGCGAGCCGTTGGATCTCCGCCTTGGAGTTCAACTGCTGTTGCTGTTGGGACAGGAGTTGGTTCTGGTGTTGCAGCTTCTGGAGCTGGGCGCTGGAGGAGGCCAGTTGCTGGTGTTGTTTCAGCAGCGCGGCGGCGGGAAAGCTGGTGCCGAGGATGACCAGGGCGATGAGGGCGGCAATGGCGACCGGCAGGCGCCGGGCGTTGGGGCGAGAGCGGGGGCGGGGGCCCGCACTCCGGGGCCGAGACGACGGGACGGGCCGGGAGGACGGGCGGCGCCCCTCGGCCGCCTTTCTCCGGGTCGCCGCGGTTGCCGACATCGACGATTTGGCGGATGATCGTCGACGGGCGGTCGGCTGTGACCGGGTAGCCGGCCGCCGGGCCGAAGCCGAGGTGGCGGGCTTGCGGGCCGGGGCCCGCTTGGCCGGCGCGGCCCGCTTGGCCGGCGCGGCCCGCGAGCTCCGGGTGGTGGCCGTCGCCGGCCGCTTCCCCCGGGCATGGACTCGGTCGCTCACTGCGGACTCTTCCAGGATGCCAGCGCCGCACCCCCGCGGAAGGCGGCAGTCTCGCCAAGCATCTCCTCGATCCGGAGCAGTTGGTTGTACTTGGCCACCCGGTCGGAGCGGGCCGGCGCCCCGGTCTTGATCTGTCCGCAGTTGGTGGCGACGGCCAGGTCGGCAATGGTGGCATCCTCGGTCTCGCCGGATCGGTGCGACATCACGCAGGAATACGCCGATCGGGTAGCCAGCGACATGGTCCCGAGGGTCTCGGTCAGGGTGCCGATCTGGTTCACCTTGATCAACACCGCGTTGGCGACCCCGGCGTCGATGCCGCGACCCAGTCGCGCCTGGTTGGTGACGAACAGGTCGTCGCCCACCAGCTGGACCCGGTCACCGATCCCGGCGGTCAGCGCCGCCCATCCGTCCCAATCTTCTTCGGCCATACCGTCCTCGAGCGACACGATCGGGTAGCGGCTGACCAGGTCGAGCCAGTAGGCGACCATTTCGTCCGGCGACAGACTCCGATCCTCACCGGCCAGGACGTAAGCACCGTCCTTGTAGATCTCGCTGGTGGCCGGGTCCATGGCAATGGCGATGTCGGTGCCCGGCGTCCGTCCGGTCGCCTCGATGCCCCGGATCAACACCTGCACCGCTTCTTCGTTCGAACTGAGGTTGGGAGCGAAACCACCCTCGTCACCGACGGCGGTCGAGTGCCCCAGCTCCTTCAGCACCCCGGCCAGCGCGTGGTAGGTCTCGACCCCCCACCGGAGCGCCTCGGAAAACGAAGCGGCCCCCACCGGCATGATCATGAATTCTTGAAAGTCGATGGAGTTGTCGGCGTGGACGCCGCCGTTGACCACGTTCATCATCGGCACCGGCAGCACGTGGGCGTCGGAGCCGCCGACGTAGCGGAACAAGGGAAGCCCGAGCTCGTCGGCCGCGGCTTTGGCCGTCGCCAGCGACACCCCGAGGATGGCGTTGGCGCCCAGCCGGGATTTGTTCGGCGTCCCGTCGGCGTCGATGAGGGCCAGGTCGATCCCTCGTTGGTCGAGGGCGTCGGCACCGTCGAGGATCTCGGCGATCTCGCCGTTGACGTTGGCCACCGCCCGCACCACGCCCTTGCCCCGGTAACGCTCGCCTCCGTCGCGGAGCTCGGTCGCTTCGAAGGTGCCGGTGGAGGCGCCCGATGGCACGATGGCGCGCCCCATGGCCCCCGAGTCGAGGAGGACTTCCACCTCAACCGTGGGATTGCCTCGGGAGTCCAGGACTTCCCGACCGATGACCTGTTCGATGCTGCTCACTGTGCCCTGTGGCTCCTGTTGCTGGTGTGAGAAAAGTTATCACTGATACTGCTCTCGACCAGGGCATTCGCTTCGACCTGGAGGACAGCGGCACGGCCGCCGCTCACGCCTGCCGGAGCCAGAGCTACCCGAGGGCTTCGACGCTGGTCCGGAAGGCGGCGGACCTCACCCGCAGCGCGGTCTCCGGGTCGACCCCCAGGGTCCGGGCCAGGTTGACCAACGAGAACAGCAGCTCCCCGATGTCGGCCTCGCTACCGCCACCCCCATCGGCACCCCCATTGGCGGACTCGGACAACCGGGCGGCGGTGGCGACCAGGTGGCTCACCTCGTCACTGAGGCCGGGAAGCTGCATGCCCACCGCCAGCCCCTTGCGCTGCAACTTGGCCGCCAGGGCCAACGCCGGCATCGCCGCCGGAATCCCCTCGGTGATGCTGGTCCGGTTCTTCTCCGCCTTCTTCAGGGTCTCCCAATTGGCGGCGATTTGATCCTTGGTGGCACCGGTGAGATCGCCGAACACGTGGGGATGGCGCGCCACCAGCTTGTCGTGCACCCCCCGAGCCACGTCGGCCAGGGTGAACCGGCCGGCTTCCGCCGCCAACGTCGAGTGGAAGTAGACCTGAAACAACAGATCGCCGAGTTCCTCTTCAAGGTGAGCGACGGCCTTCTCCTCGGCTTCGGGAGTCACCGATCCCCCGCTAGGCCCGGCCGAGCCCTCGGCCTCGAGCTTGGCGTCGATGGTCGCCAGGTTGTCGATCGCCTCCAGCACCTCGTACGACTCCTCCATCAGGTGTCGGGCCAGAGAACCGTGGGTCTGTTCCCGGTCCCACGGACACTGCTCCCGCAAGGTGTGCACCAACTCGTCGAGACTCATCAGCTCGGAGGCCACCGGGGCGGCCAGGTCCCCGATCCATAACGAGGTGAGATGGTCGGGCTCGAAGGAACGATCGAGATCCGCCCAAGCCACGTCCCACACCCGCTCGTCCGGGAGGCCGAGGTGGTAGAGGACGGTCGCCACCGCCCCCGGCGCCGCTTCCACCGACAGCTTGATCTCCGACAGGATGGACGGCGACCAACACTGGGCCACCAACAAGGGGCCTCGCTCTCCGGCGGCCGACGAGGCGAACGACCCGGCGTCCACCATCCGCACCCCCGAGACCACCGGATCGATCCCCAGCCGGGCGAACGCCACATCCAGAAACGACAGCGCCGGATGGACCACCACCGATACCTCGCCGGAGGTCACCGCCGGGTCTTCCAGCAGGAGCCCGACGGTTCGCTCGGCCACCGTCGGAGAACCGGGAACCGCGTAGACCACCTCGCCCGGCTGGCGGGACGCCGTCACCAGGTCGTCGACGATTGCCCGGTAGACAGCATCGAAGGTGGGCTCGGACTCATAGCGGTCGTCGAACGACGGCTGAGACGAGAAGGCGGCGGCGGCTGGATGCCTCGACGTTCGCAGAAACACCGTGCCGGCACCCTCGATCAGCTTCAGGGTTTCGTCGGTGAGCAGCTCGGGTCCGGCCGGTCCCAACCCGACCACGTCGATCCGCGGTCCGGACCGGGGTGCGGGAGTCGGGGCGCGGGTGGGTTCGGTCACGATGGGCGCCCTTCCGGACCTCAGCCGCCGGGGACGGTGGTGGTGGCGCCGACGCTGCCGGGTGTCGTGGTGGTGGTGGTCACCGCCGCCGCCTGCGCCGCCGCCGCGGCGGCTGCCGCCGCCGACGCTGCGCTGGTCGTAGAGGTCGGGCTGGAGGGAATCGTGGTGGTGGGCGTGGGGGCGGTGGTGGAGGTAGAGGTAGAGGTAGAGGTAGAGGGGCTCGAGCCCGAACCGTTGGAGGAGCTCCGGGTCGGGAGGGGGGGTTGGGCCTGCCCGGTCACCGATGCCAGCAGGTACTTGGCCGGCGGCGCCACCGGCGCCACCACTCCTTGGTTCTTCCATTGCCCGTACTGCGGATCGATCGACACCGCCGATCGGCGGGCGAAGGCCTGAATCTCCTTGGCGATCCGATTGCCGTTGGCTGACGTCTGCAGCAACTGCTGGATCACCCCCGACCGGACCTGGGAGAGGGGGGCCACTGTCTGGCTGGTGACGGCATAGATCTCCCACGCCCCGCTGCTCGGATCCTGGATCGGGCCGATGGGGGTGCCCACCTTCGCCGACGAGATCTGCAAGGCCTGCAACACCTGGGACTGGGTGAACGTGCATCCGAGGGAGCCACCGTTCGGAGCCGTCTGGGTGTCCAGGGAGTTGGCCTTGGCGATGTCGGCAAAGGCGGCCCCACCCTTGATCTGGGCGACGTAGGAGTTGGCGAGGTCCTGGGAGCCGGTCACGATCCAACTGACGCAATCGGTGGTGAAGGACGCCTGGTTGGCGGCGTAGTAGCTGGCGATGGCGGCGTCGGAGATGTTGGCCCCGTCGGCCAGCAGCTTCTCGTCCACCGCGTTGTTGGCGATGAGGGCATTGCGGATGCTGGCGGGTAGGGCCGACATCACTTGGGTCCCGGTCAGCGCCTGCCCGCTGGTCGCCACGCAGTAAGTGCCGGTTCCACTCTGGCTCGCCTGTTGAGCGGCGGCACTGATCTCCCCGCTCAGCGACGCCTCGAAGTTCTGCTGGGCGGTCTGCAGATCGGCGGCGGTGATGGTCAGGCCCTTGGAGGCGGCCAGCTGGGACGCCAACTGGTTGCCCACCGTGTTCTCCAGGATCGAATCGGCAAATGCCATGTCGTAGGTGCCCGAACCGCCGGCCCCGGCGGTCTGGAACGGGGTGATCTGCCCGGTCTCGGCGGTGAGCAGGCAACGGCCGACCTGGGTGGAGTCGAAGGTGCGGAGCTGGTCGTTGAGCGAGCTCACCGAGACGGTCGTCCCGTTGACGGTGGCGGCCGGTGGCGTCACGTTGCAGGCGCTGGCCAGCAGCCCTCCCCCGAGCCCGACGATGGAAAGGGTGCAGAGGGTGAGGAGGCGCTTCACGGCGGCGATGCTACCGGCTCGTCGCCAGGGCAGGAATATCGCCCGCCGGCTCGGCGGCGGCGGCGTCGGGGGCCGGCGGTTCCGGCGGCGGGACCAGTTTGCGCAATAGGTTCACCACCACCGGGGCGTAGTCGTTCCCCGATGTCGCCGCCGGCAACGGCGCCAGCAGACGGTGGAAGTCGGGCTGGTAGGTCGCCCCCGGCGCCAGCCGTCGCAGCCGCACCTCCGCCGAGGCGGGCAGCGTCACCGGGGAGAGTTTGATCGAGGCCCGGCCGGCTCCGCCCATCCCGCCCAGGCTCCGCGGGACGGTGACGGTCAGCTCGGTGATCCCGAGTCGCAGGCATTCCACCCGGAGCCGCGCCACATCCAAGAGGGCGGCGGCCGGAGTCGGCAACGGTCCGAACCGGTCCTCCCACTCGCTGGCCACGTCGGCCACCTCGGCTTCGGTACGGAGCCCGGTGATTCTCCGGTACGCCTCCAGGCGGACGTCCTCGGCCTCGACATAGTCGGGCGGCAGGTGGGCGGCGTCGGGAAGGTCGATCTTGAGGTCGACCGGCTGGGGCCGGGCCTCCCCTTTCAGCTCGGCCACCGCTTCGGACACCATCTGCACGTAGAGGTCGTAGCCGATGGCGGCGATGTGACCCGACTGGTCGCGGCCCAACAGGTTGCCTGCCCCCCGAATCTGTAGGTCCCGCAACGCGATTTTGAATCCCGATCCCAACTCGGTGTGGTCGCCGATGGTCCGCAGCCGCTCGTAGGCCTGCTCGGCCAGCACCTTGTCGGTGGGGTGGAAAAGATAGGCGTAGGCCCGGCTGCCCGCCCGTCCCACCCGACCCCGGAGCTGGTGCAGCTGCCCGAGGCCCAACAGGTCGGCCCGGTCGACCACCAGGGTGTTGACGCTCGGCATGTCGATCCCCGACTCGATGATGGTGGTGCACACCAGCACGTCGTAAGCGCCCTCCCAGAAGTCGAGCACCACCTGTTCGAGGGAGCCCTCGTCCATCTGGCCGTGGGCGACCGCCACCCGCGCCTCGGGGGCCATCCGGCGCACCCGCTGCGCCACCGCGTCGATGTCCTGCACCCGGTTGTGGACGTAGAAGACCTGGCCCTCCCGGAGCAGCTCCCGCCGGATGGCCTCGGAGGCGGCCCCCTCCTCGTATTCGCCGACATGGGTGAGGATCGGGCGCCGGGCCGCCGGCGGAGTGTTGACCATGGACAGGTCGCGGATGCCGGTCAGCGCCATCTCCAGGGTGCGGGGAATCGGGCTGGCGGTGAGGGTGAGGACATCGACCCCGTGGGACAGCGCCTTGATGGCCTCCTTGTGGGAGACCCCGAACCGCTGCTCCTCGTCCACCACCAACAGCCCCAGCTTCTTGAAGGTGACGTCGCCCCCCAACAGCCGGTGGGTGCCGACTACCACATCCACCGAGCCGTCGGCCAGGCCGCGCAGGACCGCCCGGGCCTGGGCGTTGGTCAGGAACCGGCTGAGCATCTCCACCTTGATGGGGAACTGGGCGAACCGCTCGGTGAAGGTCTGGAAGTGCTGACTGGCCAGCAGGGTGGTCGGGACCAGCACCGCCGACTGGAAGCCGTCCTGGGCCGCCTTGAACACCGCCCGCAGGGCCACCTCGGTCTTGCCGAAGCCGACGTCCCCGCAGACCAGCCGATCCATCGGCTGGAGCCGTTCCATGTCCGCCTTCACGTCTTCGATGGCCCGCAGCTGATCGGCGGTCTCCACGAACGGGAACAGCGACTCCATCTCCCCCTGCCAGGGGGTATCCGGACCGAAGGCATGGCCCTCCACCTGGAGCCGGCGGCGGTAGAGGTCCACCAGTTCCTGGGCGATCTCGTGGACCGCCGCCCTCGCCCTCGACCGGGCCTTCTGCCACTCCGAGCCGCCCAACCGGCTCACCGCCGGCGAGTCGCCGCCGGCGTAGGGCGTCAGCAGTTCGATCTGATCGGTGGGGAGGTAGAGCTTGTCGGCACCCCGGTATTCGAGCAGCAGGTAGTCGCGGGTGGCCCCGCCCATCGACCGGGTGACCATCCCCCCGTACCGGGCCACCCCGTGCTGGCGGTGGACCACATAGTTCCCGGGGGCCAGATCGTCGAAGAATCCGTCCACCGGACGGGCGCGGGTCCGGGCCTGACGGTGGGGGCGTCGACGGCCGGTGACGTCGGACTCGGCCAGGACCGCCACTTTGGCTCCCGGCAGCACGAACCCACTGTCCACCGTGGCGACCACGATGCGGGCACCGGGGGTGGTGAGGTCGGTGTCGTCGCCGGGGCCCACCACCGGGACGGTGACTCCCTCCTCGGCCAGGACCCCGGCCAACCGTTCCGCCCCGCCGGGGGTCGAGGAGCACAGCACCACCGAGTACCCGTCCAGGGTCAGGGTCGACACCTGGCTGGCCAGCTTGGCCCCATCCCCGAGGATCGGCTCCCATCCGCGGCTCTCCACTGCCGGGATGTCCGGTCCCTCCGCGGTCGGCACCAGCGAGACGACCGCCGCCGAGGTCGAGGTGAGCAACCGGTCGTAGGGGACGTGCAGGCGCGGGGTGGTGGTTCCGGCGGCGGCATCAATATCGGCTGCAGTGGTGTCGATGTCGACATCAATCTCACCGGCGGCGTCGGGAGTGGCCGCTCTCAGTCCCCAGGTGGAGGCCAGCGCGTCGGCCAACGCCGACTCCTCGTCGAGGAGCTCGCCGGCCCGGTCCCGTACCCGTCGCGGCTCTACCATCACCACCACCGCGTCGTCATCCAGCAGGTCGGTGATCAACTCCTCACCCTCCGACAACCACGGGAGCCAGGACTCCATCCCGTCGAACAGCTCCCCGTCGGCGATCCGCTCCCACTGGTGGCGTCCCCACGGCGCCGACCCCACCAGGCCCGCCGCGCTCTGGCGCATCGCCTGATCGGCGATCAGCTCCCGGCACCCGAATAGCTCCACCGAGGTGAGATCGTCGGTCGACCGTTGATCGGCGACGTCGAAGCGGGTCAGCCGGTCGACCTCATCGCCCCACAGGTCGATGCGGATCGGGTCGTCAGCCGTCGAGGGGAACACATCGACGATCCCGCCCCGGACCGCCAGTTCGCCCCGGTGCTCGACCAGCGACTCCCGGCGGTATCCCATACCCACCAACTGGGCCACCAGCTCGTCGACGGCGATCCGGTCCCCGTGGGAGACGACCACCGGCCGGGCGGCGGTCCGCCAGGGACCGAGCCGCTGGAGCACCGCCTTGATCGGTGCCACCACCACCTGGGGCCCCGGGTCGGCCGAGCCCCCGCCCAGCTGCCAGAGCAGCCGGAGCCGCCGCCCCATGGTCGACACATCGGGGCTGACCCGCTCGAAGGGCAGCGTCTCCCACGCCGGGAAGACGTCCACGCCGCCGGGATCGTCGGGATTGTCGGGGTCCCCCAGCTGGGTCAGGGCCCCGAGATCATGGGCCAGCTGGTCGGCCGCCGACCCGGTGGGGGTGACGATCAGCACCGGGCGCCGGCTGCCCAATCGGATCAACCCGGCCAGCACGAAGGCCTGGGCCGGGGTGGCGACGGCCAGGGTGGCGGTGGACGCGCCGACGATCCGCGTCAAGGCGGGCTCGTTGCGAAGCAGGGCGGGGAGCGAGCGGAGGCTCACCCGTTCAGGGTATCGGGATTGAAAGATCGCCCCGCACCCTCACCGGTGCCGTGGCTCCCAGCGGAATCTCCAGAGGGCGAAGGCGAACGCGCCGGCCGCCCAGACCAGCAGGATGAGGATGTCGCCGGCCTGGAACCCTGACCCCGGGCCGGTTTCGAAGGCGCCCACCAACCCCTTGACCAGGTGCCGCACCGGGAAGAAGTCGGCGATCTTCGCCAGGATCGACGAGTTGTTGATCGGATAGAAGACCCCGGAGATGAAGACGATCGGGAAGGCGGTGCCGTTGATCACCGCCGGTGCCGCCTCGCCGTTGGGAACCAGGGCGGTGACCGCCAGACCCAGGGCGGAGAACGTCAGCACCCCGATGAGGATGGTGATCGCCGCCGCCGCCGAGTGGTACGGGAAGTGCAGGTGGAACCCGGCCATGCCGATCGACACCACCAAGATGGTGATGAGGGCCACATTGATGATGACGCTGCCGACGATGCCGGCGACGTAGGAGAGCAGGGACATGGGGGTGCCCCGCATCCGCTTCAGCACCCCGGAGTCCCGACGGATGCAGAGGGTGATGCCGAGGTTGATGTAGCAGGCGGAGACCAGCCCGAAGACCAGCATGGCCACCACCAGGTACTGGTTGTAGCGGAGGGTGGAGTCCTGGATCTTTCCGCTCCCCGCCCCGGTGCCGATGACCAGCAGGAAGATGACCGGGAACATGAAGGTGAACACCGCCGCCATCGGGTTCCGCCAGTAGATCTTCTGCTCGTAGCGAACCTGGTCCCTGGCGACGAGGAGGTCGTTCATGCCGAGCGTTCGGTTCGATCGCCATCCGAGCTGTTACGGGCGCTCGGATGGAGTCGGACGGCTTCCTCCACCGCCACCAGACCGTTCAACCGCTCGAGGTCGCCGGCGCAGTCATCGGTGAGGGCGAGGTAGACATCCTCGAGCGACGGCCGTTGCACCGTCAGGTGCTCGAGCCGCTCACCCCGGGCCACCGCCCAACCGGTCAGGTCGTGGAGGAACACGGTGGCGTCGGGAAGGCTGATCTCCACCGCCCGCTGTCGCACCCGGGGGAAGCAGTCACCGGGGACGGGTAGATCGCCCACCCCCACCCCGCTCGGCAAGGTGAATCTGACCGTCGTCACCCCGGCGTCCCGTCCGCCCAGGTTGTCCGGTGTCCCCGAGGCCACCACTTTCCCGTTGGCGATGACCGTCACCATGTCGGCCAGCGCCTGGGCCTCGTCCATGTAGTGGGTGGTGAGCACCACCGTCCGGCCCTCCTCGCAGAGCCCCCGGACCAGGTCCCAGGATTCGCGCCGGGCCGACGGGTCGAACCCGGTGGTGGGCTCGTCGAGGAAGATGAGCTCGGGATTCCCGATCAGAGCCAGTCCCAGATCCAGGCGGCGCTGCTGGCCGCCGGACAGCGTCTTGATCTTGGCCCCCTGCTTCGCCTCCAGGCCGACCAGTTCCACCACCTCGCCCACCGGTCGGGGGGCCGGATAGATGCCGGCCCGCTGGTGCATCGCCTCGGTCACGGTGAGGAAGGTGTCCACCGCGCACTCCTGGAGGACGATCCCGATCTTGGCCCGCAGGTCCCGGTCCCGATGGGACGGGTCGCGGCCGAGGACCGTGACCTCACCGCCGTCCCGATGGTGGAAGCCCTCCAGGATCTCCACGGTGGTGGTCTTCCCGGCTCCGTTCGGTCCCAGCAGGGCCAGCACCTCGCCGCGCCGGACTTCGAAATCGATACCCTGCACTGCCTGAAAATCCCCGTAGGACTTAGTCAGGCCCTTGACCGATATCACGGTGTCGGTGTCATGGACCACTAAGCGAGCGTAATGCCTGGCCCAGAAAACTTCTTGGCGGTTCCGGCTTCTTTACAGCATCTTTAAGGATTCCACCGCCTCTTTAAGGATTCGTAGTCCGCTGGAAACTAGAAATATCCCACCCACTACCGGACGCCTCGTCGGCCGCCGGTCAGCTGGCGGTGTTCACCCGGTTCATCGCTGCGTCCACCCCGTCGGCCAGCACCGCTTCCACCGCGTCGGCGGCTTCGGCGACGGCCACCGCCAGCAACTCGCGCTCGGCGGCGGCCGGGCGCTTGAGGACGAAGTCGGCGCCGGGTTGGCGGCCGGGGGGCTTGCCGATCCCGATGCGCACCCGCACATAGTCATTGGTCTTCAGGTGGCTGTCGATGGATTTCAGACCGTTGTGGCCGGCACTCCCGCCCCCCGCCTTGATCTTCACCCGGCCCGGGGGGAGATCCAGCTCGTCATGGATGACCACCAGCCGGCGGCTCAACCCGTCGGGGCCGAGACCCGCCCGGCGCACCAGGTTGGTGACGGCCAACCCCGACTCGTTGACATAGGTGGAGGGGATGGCCAGCAGCACCGGGCGGTCGTGGATGCGCACCGTGGAGGCCTGGGCATGGAGGCCCTTCTCCGCCCGCAGCCGGGCGTGGTGGCGTTCGGCCAGGAGGGTGACCACGTCGGCCCCCACGTTGTGGCGGGTGCCCTCGAACTCGGGACCGGGATTGCCCAGGCCGACCACCAACAACTCGGCCGGGGACCCGGTGCGGGGGCCCGGGCGGCGGAGCAGGATTTACTCCTCGGTGGATTCGTCGGTGCTGGGGGCACCTTCGGCGGCCGGTGGGGCCTCGCCGGCGGCCTCGGCGGCCAGAGCGGCAGCCGCGGCTTCCTCCTCAGCGGTGATCTGGACCCGCGGAGGCTGGCCCGCCACCACGGTGGCGTCCGGATCGGTGTCGACCTCCACCCCGGCGGGGATGGCGATGTCGCTCACGTGGAGAGAGCCACCGATGATCAGGTCGGTGATGTCGAGGTCGAAGGAAGTGGGGATGTCGGCCGGCTTGGCCTTGATGGCCAGGGCGAACAACTGCTGGTCGACGATGCCGTCGCCGTGCTGGATCTCCAGGGCCTCGCCCACCAGGTTGATGGTCACTTCGGCGGCGATGACCTCGTCCCGGCGCACGATCAGGAAGTCGACGTGGGAGACCACGTTCTTCACCGGATGGCGCTGGATGTCCCGGGCCAGGGTGAGGAGGCTCTTGCCCTCCAGTTGCAGGGACAAGAGGGTGTTGAGGCCGGCTTCGCCGGACATGGCGATCCGGAAGTCGCGGGCCACGATGGAGACCGGCACCGCTTCGGTGCCATGGCCGTAGACCACACCGGGGATCTTCCCCTCGGCCCGGAGGCGGCGGGTGGCGCTGGTCCCCGTCGGCCGACCGGCCTCGGCTACAAGCGTGATCTCGGGCATGCGGGGACTCCTCGGGGTGGGGCTGGCAACGGGTGCTGGCGACTAGATGCTGGTAGCGGGCCGATAACCCGACGGGGACGACAGCCACCATCGGCGTGAGGGCCCACAGCTACGGGCCACCATGATAGACGGCGGACCGGGTGCCCGGCGAACGGGGCGGTGACGAGCCGAATTGGGCGGCGGCCGCCGGGAGGACGCCCCGCCGGGGAGCGACCCGGGCCGGCCGCTCAGGCCAGGTTCTCGCCGCCGAAGATCTCCGACACCGAGGTGTCCTCGAACACCGCCCCGATGGCATCGGAGATCAGCTTGGCCACCGACAGCACCTCCAGCTTGTCGAATTGATGCTCGGGGGGAACCGGCAGGGTGTTGGTGACGACCACCTTGGTGAGGGCGGAGTTCTTCAGCCGGTCCACCGCCGGGTCGGACAGCACCGCGTGGGTGGCCATGCACCAGACCTCGGCCGCCCCCCGTTCGATCAGCAGGTCGGCGGCGGCCACGATGGTCCCGGCGGTGTCGATCATGTCGTCGATCAACACGCACCGCCGTCCGTTGACGTCGCCCACCACCTGGAGCGCCTCCACCTCGTTGGCGGTGCCGCTCGGCCTCCGCTTGTGGACCACGGCCAGATCCGAGGACAGGTGCTGGCTGAACCGCTCGGCCACCTTCACCCGGCCAGCGTCGGGGGCGACCACCACCAGGTCCTCGGTGCCTTCTTTCCGCAGATAGTCCACCAGCACCGGGGCGGCGGTCAGGTGGTCGAAGGGCACGTCGAAGAACCCCTGGATCTGTCCGGAGTGGAGGTCCACGCTGACCACCCGGTCGGCCCCCGCCACCGACAACATGTCGGCCACCAGCTTGGCGGTGATTGGCTCGCGCCCGGTGGCTTTGCGGTCCTGGCGCGAGTACCCGTAATAGGGAGCCACCGCGGTGATCCGCTTGGCCGACGCCCGCTTGGCGGCGTCGATCATGATGAGGTGCTCCATGATCGAGTCGTTCACCGGGCCGCAGTGGGTCTGGATGATGAAGACGTCGCTGCCCCGCATCGACTTCCCGTAGCGGCAGTGGATCTCGCCGTTGGAGAACTCCCGCAGGTTCGCCTCCCCCAACTCCACGTCCAACTGTCCGGCGATCTCCCGGGCCAACTCCGGATGCGATCGTCCGGAGACCAACTCGATACGCCGACGGGGAGTGAATTCCATGGGCCTGACGCTACCGCGCCGGATCTGCCCCGTCGCCGGCCGGCTGGCTCGACCCGGCGGTTCCTCCCGGGTCCGGGGCCGCCACCACCATTCCGGCCGCCCCCACCACCGATCCGGCGGCCACGTCCGAGCCCTCCGCCAGCACCGCGAACGGGCCGACCCGGGCGTCACTTCCGATCACCGATCGGCGGCCGACACTGTCCATCACCACCGCCCCTTCCCCGACGGTGGTGTCGATCAGGTGGCAGTTGGGTCCGATCTCGGCGTGTTCGGCGATGTCGCAGGCGCCCTGCAGGATCACCCCCGGCAGCAACACCACGTCGGTGGCCAGGCGCACGTCGGCATCGATGTAGGTGCGCTCCGGATCCCACATGGTCACCCCCCGCCGCATCCACCGCTCGTTGATCCGGTCCCGCAGCTCGGCCTCAGCGATGGCCAGCTGGGCCCGGTCGTTGACCCCGGCCACCTCCATGGTGTCGACCACTACCATCGAGCCGACGTTGTGCCCGGCCTCGTAGAGCACCTCCACCACGTCGGTGAGGTAGTACTCCCCCTGGGCGTTGGCCGGGCTCAGCCGGCGCAGCGACGGGGCCAGCACGCTCCGGCGGAAGCAGTAGATGGAGGTGTTGACTTCTTTCACCTCCAACTCCTCGTCGGAGGCGTCCCCGTGCTCCACCACCCGGGCCACGCTGTCGTTGCGGCCCCGCACCACCCGGCCGTAGCCGGCCGGATCGTCGAGCTCGGCGGTCAGCAAGGTGGCCGCCGCCTCCGACTCGCGGTGGGCCCGGACCAGCCGGGCCAGGGTGGTCGGCCGCAGCAGGGGGGTGTCGCCGGGGAGCACCACCACGTCACTCTCCTCGTCGCCCTCGTCGTCGGGCAGCCCGGTGAGGGCCACCGACATGGCGTCGCCGGTCCCCCGCTGCTCCACCTGCTCGACGAACTCGATGGCCATGCCGGCCGGGGCGTGCTCGATGAGAGTCTTGGTCACCCACTCGGCCCGGTGGCCGACCACCACCACCACCCGGGTGACCGACAGCTCGGCCAGGGCGTCGAGGACGTGGAGGACCATCGGCCGGCCGCACAGCCGGTGGAGGGGCTTCGGGCGGGCTGACTTCATCCGGGTCCCCTCCCCGGCCGCCAGCACCACCGCAGTCAGCGGGCGCGACGATCCGCCTCCGCTCGCCGCCCGCCGGGCGGCGGCTTCCCGGGCCTCGGAGGCCTCGTCGTCGGAGCCCCATTCATCCGCATAGGACTGGGGGAAGGTGCGAATCACCATGCGGAGACCTCCGGGGACATCATCGGTAGAGCGAGTTGGACGCCACGTTATTCATTCGGCCTATTCTTCCCACGTCCGGAGGAAGAATGCAGCCCATCCCCGCCTTCCGACAAAACCCCAAGGTAGACACCATGCCCACCCTCGCCACCACCGTCGACGTGACCTCGGACGCCTACCGGGCCAACCGGGAGGCGCTGGTGGCCGCGGTGGCGGTGGTCGACGAGCAGCTGGCGGTGGCCCGGGCCGGGGGCGGCGAGCAGTACGTGGAGCGCCATCGCCAACGGGGCAAGCTGCCGGCCCGCGAGCGGATCGAACTGCTGGTCGACCGGGACACCGCCTTCCTCGAGCTCTGCCCGCTGGCCGGATGGGGCAGCCAGTTCACCGTCGGCGCCTCCTCCGTCACCGGGATCGGGGTGGTGGAAGGGGTCGAGTGCTACATCTCCGCCAACGACCCCACCATCCGGGGCGGGGCCATGAACCCCTTCACCTTCAAGAAGGGGGCCCGGGGCTCCGACATCGCCCAGGCCAACCGGCTCCCCACCATCAACCTGGTGGAGTCGGGCGGGGCCGACCTTCCCTCCCAGGCCGAGCTGTTCATCCCCGGGGGCCGGGCGTTCCGGGACCTCACCCGCCAGTCGGCCGCCGGGCTGCCCACCGTGGCGCTGGTGTTCGGCAACTCCACCGCCGGCGGCGCCTACGTCCCCGGCATGAGCGACTACATCGTGATGATCGAGGAGCGCTCCAAGGTCTTCCTCGGCGGCCCGCCACTGGTCAAGATGGCCACCGGCGAGGAGTCCGACGACGAGGAGTTGGGCGGCGCCTCCATGCACGCCCGGGTCTCCGGCCTGGCCGACGCCCTGGCCGTCGACGAGCCCGATGCCATCCGCCTCGGCCGCCAGATCGTCAGCCGGCTCAACTGGCGCAAGCGGGGGGCCGGCCCCAGCCAGCCCGCCGACCCGCCGGTCCATGACCCCGACGAGCTGCTCGGCATCGCCTCCGCCGACCCCAAGGTCCCCTTCGATCCCCGGGAGGTGCTGGCCCGGGTGGTGGACGGCTCCCGGTTCGACGAGTTCAAACCCCTCTACGGGTCCAGCCTGGTCACCGGGTGGGCGTCGATCCACGGCTACCCGGTCGGCATCCTGGCCAACCACCGCGGGGTGCTGTTCTCCCAGGAGGCCCACAAGGCGACCCAGTTCATCCAGCTGGCCAACCAGATCGACGTCCCCCTCGTCTTCCTGCAGAACACCACCGGCTACATGGTGGGCAAGGAGTACGAGCAGGCCGGGATCATCAAGCACGGGGCGATGATGATCAACGCGGTGACCAACTCGTCGGTCCCCCACCTCACCGTCAACATCGGGGCCTCCTACGGGGCGGGCAACTACGGCATGTGCGGCCGGGCCTACGATCCCCGCTTCCTGTTCGCCTGGCCCAACGCCCGCTCGGCGGTGATGGGACCGACCCAGCTGGCCGGGGTCCTCTCCATCGTCGCCCGCCAGTCGGCGGCGGCCAAGGGGCTCCCCTTCGACGAGGAGGCCGACGCCGCCATGCGGGAGATGGTGGAGGCCCAGATCAAGGCCGAGTCGCTCCCCCTCTTCCTCACCGCCCGGCTCTACGACGACGGCATCATCGATCCCCGCGACACCCGGGCGGTGCTCGGCATCTGCCTGTCGGTGATCGCCAACCAACCCATCGAAGGCACCCGTGGCTACGGTGTCTTCCGGATGTGAGGGCACCCCGCTGATGGCCGCCACCACCCCGATCCGGACCCTGCTGGTCGCCAACCGCAGCGAGATCGCCCGCCGCATCATGCGGTCGGCCCGCGCCATGGGCATCACCACGGTGGCCGTCTACTCCGACGCCGACGCCGACAGCCCCCACGTCGCCGAGGCCGACCTCGCCGTCCGGTTGCCGGGGGTGTCCCCGGCCGACACCTATCTGCGGGTCGACCTCATCCTGGATGCCGCCTCCCGGTGCTCGGCTGACGCCGTCCACCCCGGTTACGGCTTCCTGTCGGAGTCGGGGCCCGCCGCCCGGGCGGTCACCGGTGCCGGGCTGATCTGGGTGGGACCGCCGGCCGACGCCATCGATGCCATGGGCTCCAAGGTCCTGTCCAAGGCGATGATGCGCGACGCCGGGGTCCCGACCCTCCCGTCGATCACCGTGGTCGACGACCAGCTCCCCGCCCCGAAGGAGGTAGAGGCGCTGGGGTGGCCGCTGCTGGTCAAGGCCTCGGCCGGCGGCGGCGGGCGGGGCATGCGGGTGGTCCCCGGGCCCGACGACCTGGTCGAGGCCCTGGCCGGTGCCCGGCGGGAGGCGCTGTCCGCCTTCGGCGACGGCACCGTCTTCCTCGAGCGCTATGTGATCGATCCGCGCCATATAGAGGTGCAGATCCTGGCCGACGGCCAGGGGGACACCGTGGCGCTGTTCGAGCGGGAGTGCAGCATCCAGCGGCGGCACCAGAAGATCATCGAGGAGGCGCCCTCCCCGGTGGTCACCCCCGCCCTCCGAGCCCGGCTCAGCCAGGCCGCCCTCAACGCCTCCCGGGCGGTCGGCTACGTCAACGCCGGCACCGTCGAGTTCGTGCTCGACGCCGAGGGCGACCCCTACTTCTTGGAGATGAACACCCGGCTGCAGGTGGAACACCCGGTCACCGAGGCCATCACCGGGCTCGACCTGGTTCGGTTGCAGCTGCTGATCGCCGGCGGCGAGCCGATGCCCGGCGAGGTCCACGCCGCGGTGGAGGCCGGTCCGGTCGGCCACGCCATCGAGGCCCGGCTCTACGCCGAGGATCCCGGGTCAGGGTGGATGCCTTCCACCGGCACTCTCCATCGCTTCGAGATCCCCGCCACCCGCCCGGGGCTGCGGATCGACAGCGGGGTGGAGACCGGCTCGGTGGTCAGCCCCCACTACGACCCGATGCTGGCCAAGGTCATCGTCCACGCCCCCACCCGGGAGGAGGCGGCTTCCGCCCTCGCCACCGCGCTGGCCGATGCCCGGATCCACGGGGTGACCACCAATCGCGACCTGCTAGTGCAGACCCTCCGCCATCCGGGCTTCCGGTCGGGGGACACCGACACCGGGTTCCTCGACCGCTTCGACCTGACCGGCCTCCGGGCCGATGAGGCCGCCACCCATCGTCACGCCCTGGCCGCCGCCCTGGCCGCCCAGGCCCGGAGGCGGAAGGAGGCCCGGGTGCAGCCGCACATCCCCTCCGGCTTCCGCAATAGCCCCTCGGGGCTTCAGACCACCACCTTCGACTCCCATCTCGGTCCGGTGTCGGTCGGCTACCGCGTCGACCGGTTCGACCTCTCCGGGAGGAAGCTGTCCAGGGTGGAGATCGCCGGCTCGCCGGTCGACGTCGAAGTGGAGTCGGTCACCCCCGACGAGGTGTCCCTCACCTTCGCCGGCGTCACCCGCCTATACCGGGTGGATCTGATCGGGGCCACCGCCTCTGTCGACGGTCCCGACGGCGCCTCCACCCTGGTCGAACAAGACCGGTTCCCCGACCCCGGCGGACATGTGGCTCCGGGGTCGTCGCTGGCGCCGATGCCCGGCGGGGTGGTCCGGGTGGCGGTGGCGGTGGGTGACGAGGTGAAGCCCGGCCAGCTGCTGGTGGTGCTCGAAGCCATGAAGATGGAGCACGCGGTGCACGCCGGCGCCGCCGGTAAGGTCAGCGAAGTGAGCGTGTTGGTGGGCGACCAGGTCGAGACCGGGCGGGTCCTGGTGGTGGTGGAAGGCCTCGAGGAGTGACCGCTCCGGTCCGCATCGCCAACTGCTCCGGCTTCTACGGCGACCGGCTGTCGGCGGCCAAGGAGATGGTCGACGGCGGGCCCATCGATTTCCTCACCGGCGACTGGCTGGCCGAGCTGACCATGCTCATCCTCTGGAAGAACCGCCAGCGGGATCCGGCCATGGGGTGGGCCCGCACCTTCCTCACCCAGATGGAAGAGGTGCTCGGCACCTGTGCCGACCGGGGCATCAAGGTGGTCACCAACGCCGGCGGCCTCAACCCGGCCGGCCTGGCCGAACAAGTCCGGCTGCTGGCTGACAAGCTCGGCCTCTCGGTGTCGGTGGCCCATGTCGAGGGCGACGATCTGATGCCGCGCATCGAGCAGTCGCAACTGGACGGGAACCCCCTCACCCACCTCGACACCGGCCAGCCGCTGGCCGACACCCACGGCGAGTTGGTCACCGCCAACGCCTATCTCGGGGCCTGGCCGATCGTGGAGGCGCTCTCCGGTGGCGCCGACGTGGTCATCTGCCCCCGGATCACCGATGCCTCGCTGGTGGTGGGCCCGGCCGCCTGGCATCACCAGTGGTCCCCGACCGACTGGGACCGGCTGGCCGGGGCGGTGGCGGCCGGCCACGTGATCGAGTGCGGTCCCCAGACCACCGGAGGTAACTATGCCTTCTTCACCGAGATCCCCGGACTCGAGCACCCCGGCTTCCCCATCGCCGAGGTGGCGGAGGACGGATCGTCGGTCATCACCAAGCACCCGGGCACCGGCGGCCAGGTGTCGGTCGGCACCGTCACCGCCCAGTTGCTCTACGAGATCGCCGGTCCCGAGTACCCCAACACCGATGTGGTGGCCCGGTTCGACACCCTGGAGTTGGCCGACGACGGCGCCGACCGGGTGCGGATCTCCGGAACCCTGGGCAACCCGGCCCCGGAAGACGTCAAGGTCTGCATCAACCTGTTGGGGGGTTGGCGCAACACCATGACCTTCGTGCTGACCGGGCTGGACATCGAAGCCAAGGCCGCCCTCACCCTCGCCGCCCTGGAAGCCAAACTCGGCGGCCCCGAGCACTTCGCCGACTACGACACCCGGCTGATCCGCACCGACAAGCCCGACGCCCCCACCAACGCCGAGGCCGCCGCCCAGCTGCGCATCACCGTGAAGGACGGCGACGCCGAACAGGTCGGGCGGGCGTTCTCCGATGCCGCCACCGAACTGGCCCTGGCCGGCTACCCCGGACTCCACCTCACCTCGCCCCCCACCGCCGGCTCCGCTTACGGGGTCTACTGGCCGACCCTGGTGCCGGCCGACCAAGTGGTCCCGATAGTGGTGGCCGCCGACGGGACCCCGACGGCGGTTCCCCATACCGCTTACTTGTCCGGAGCGACGGACGGAGCATCAGCGGCCGCTGAGCCGGCGGTGACGGCCCCGGCCACCCATATCGAGGGCCCGACCGAGCGGGTCCCGCTCGGAACCATCATCGGGGCGCGTTCGGGGGACAAGGGTGGCAACGCCAACGTCGGGTTGTGGGCCCGATCGGACGAGGCCTGGGGGTGGCTGGACGGCTACCTGACCGATGAGCGATTCCGGTCGCTGCTGCCGGAGGCCGCCGGGTTGGTCGTCCGGCGTTACCGGTTCGCCAACCTCCGGGCCCTCAACTTCGTGGTGGTGTGCCTGCTGGGCGAGGGAGTAGCGTCATCCACCCGACCCGACCCGCAAGCCAAGAGCCTGGGCGAGTACCTTCGGAGCCGGCTGGTCGACATCCCGGTCAGCCTCCTGGCTCCGCCCCCGACGGCTCACTAGGCAAAGGAGCAACCCGGTGGACTTCACCCAATCCGACGAGCACGTGATGCTGCGGGAAGCCGTCAGCTCCATCGCCAGCAAGTTCGGCCACGAGTACTACGTGGCCAAGGCCCGAGCCGACGGGCGGACCACCGAGCTGTGGGACGCAGTGGGCGAAGCCGGGTTCCTCGGGGTCAGTGTGCCCGAGGAGTACGGCGGGGGCGGGGGCGGGATCACCGAGCTGGCCATGGTCACCGAGGAGCTGGCCGCCGCCGGCTGCCCGCTGTTGATCATGGTGGTGTCCCCGGCCATCTGTGCCACCATCATCGCCAAGTTCGGGACCGAGGCCCAGAAGCAGCGCTGGTTGCCGAAGTTCGCCACCGGCGAGTTGAAGATGGCCTTCGCCATCACCGAGCCCGACGCCGGCTCCAACTCCCACAACCTGTCCCTCACCGCCACCAAGGACGGGGACATCTATCGGCTCAACGGTTCGAAGTACTACATCTCGGGAGTCGACGAGGCCCAGGCCATGTTGGTGGTGACCCGGTCGGGCGTCGACCCCGACACCGGTCGAGGCAAGCTGTCGCTGTTCGTGGTGGACACCGACACCCCGGGTCTCGACAAGCAGGTCCTCCCGGTGGAGATCACCGCACCGGAGAAGCAGTACACCCTGTTCTTCGACAACGTCCAGGTCGAAGCGGATCGGCTCATCGGGGCGGAGGGCGAGGGACTGCGCCAGGTCTTCTTCGGGCTCAACCCCGAGCGCATCCTGTCGGCCTCCATCGCCAACGGCATCAGCCGCTACGTGTTGGACAAGGCGGCCAACTACGCCCGCGAACGTCAGGTGTGGGGCACCCCCATCGGCCGGCACCAGGGGATCTCCCACCCGTTGGCCAAAGCCAAGATCGAGGTCGAGCTGGCCCGGTTGATGACCGACAAGGCGGCCTGGCTCTGCGACTTCGCTGGGGACACTCCCGACGCCGGCGAGGCGGCCAACATGGCCAAGTACGCGGCGGCCGAGGCCACCCTGGCCGCCCTCGACCAGGCCATCCAGACCCACGGGGGCAACGGTATGTCGTCGGAGTACGGGATCGCCGACCTCTGGGGCATGGCCCGGCTCCTCCGTATCGCCCCGGTCAGCCGGGAGATGATCCTCAACTTCGTGGCCCAGCACTCCCTGGGGTTGCCCAAGTCGTATTGAGTCGGCCGGTCGCCGGCCGGGGTACCGACGACCCAGTCTGAGGCAGCAACCAGCGGGACTATCATTGGTTCCTTATGCCTATGCAGACCCGTGACGACATCCGCAACGTAGCCATCGTGGCCCACGTCGACCATGGGAAGACCACGCTGGTGGACGCCATGCTCTGGCAGTCGGGGGCCTTCCGGGCCAACCAGTCGGTCAACGAGCGGGTGATGGACTCCGGCGATCTCGAGCGGGAGAAGGGCATCACCATCCTGGCCAAGAACACCGCGGTGCTCCACGGCGGGGTGAAGATCAACATCATCGACACCCCAGGCCACGCCGACTTCGGCGGCGAGGTGGAACGGGGTCTCACCATGGTCGACGGGGTCCTCCTGCTGGTGGACGCCTCCGAGGGGCCCCTCCCTCAGACCCGTTTCGTGCTCCGGAAGGCCCTCCAGGCCCGGCTGCCGGTGGTGCTGGTGGTCAACAAGGTCGACCGTCCCGACGCCCGCATCGAAGAAGTGGTCCACGAGGTGGAGGAGCTCTTCCTCGACCTCGACGCCGACGAGCACCAGATCGACTTCCCCATCCTCTACTCCAACGCCCGGGCGGGTTGGGCCTCCACCGAGCGGGGGGTGGAGGGCACCGACCTCGAGCCGCTGTTCCAGGCCATTTTGGACAGCATCCCCGCACCGGAGTACGACTCGGACGCCCCGCTGCAGGCCATCGTCTCCAATCTGGACGCCTCCCCTTACCTCGGACGCCTGGCCATCTGCCGCATCCGCAACGGCGTGCTCCGCAAGGGCTCGACGGTCGCCTGGTGCAAGCTGGACGGGACCATCGAGCGGACCAAGATCACCGAGCTCTACATCACCGACGCCTTGGACCGGGTGGACGCCGCCGAGGCCGGACCGGGCGAGATCGCCGCGGTGGCGGGCATGGCGGAGATCACCATCGGGGAGACCCTGGCCGATCCCGACGATCCCCGGCCGCTGCCGGTCATCACCGTCGATGAGCCCAGCCTGTCGATGACCATCGGGATCAACACCTCGCCGTTGGCCGGTGCCGACGGCTCCAAACTCACCGCCCGCCAGATCCTCAACCGGCTCGACGCCGAGCTGGTCGGCAACGTCTCGCTCCGGGTCCTCCAAACCGAGCGGCCCGACACCTGGGAGGTCCAGGGCCGGGGCGAGCTCCAATTGGCAGTGCTGGTGGAGACCATGCGGCGGGAGGGGTTCGAGATGACGGTCGGAAAGCCGCAGGTCGTCACCCGGGAGATCGACGGGAAGATCCACGAGCCGATGGAGCGGGTGGCCATCGACGTCCCCGACGACTACCTCGGGGTGATCACCCAGCTGATGGCCCTCCGGAAGGGGACCCTCATCGAGATGGTCAACCACGGGAGCGGGTGGGTCCGGATGGACTACCGCACCCCGGCCCGCGGCCTGGTCGGCTTCCGCACCGAGTTCATGACCGAGACCCGGGGGACCGGCATGCTCCACCACGTCTTCGACGGGTGGGAGCCGTGGCACGGGGCACTGAAGACCAAGCGCAACGGGTCGATGGTGGCCGACCGTCGAGGGATGACCACCGGCTACACCCTGATGAGCCTCCAGGAGCGGGGCATGCTGCTGGTCGGCCCGGTCACCGAGGTCTACGAGGGCATGGTCATCGGGGAGAACGCCCGGGACGAGGAGATGGACGTCAACCCCATCAAGGAGAAGAAGCTCACCAACGTTCGGTCGGCCACCGCCGACGAGGCGATCCGCCTGACTCCCCCGCTGTTGCTGTCGCTGGAGCAGGCCTTGGAGTTCATCGCCGACGACGAGTGCGTCGAGGTGACGCCGAAGGCGGTGCGCCTCCGCAAGGTCATCCTCGACCAGGCCGTCCGGGGCCGGCTCCGGAGTCGGGCCCGCA
>DATATM010000025.1:0-205264 GCA_036268775.1 Acidimicrobiales bacterium
AGCGGAAGGACGGTGTGCGCGGCCCGGGCCGAGAAGACCGACGCGATGCCGGCGGGCACTGCGGTGGGCACGATCACGATCGGCCACCACATCATCTTGTTGCCGAAGCTGGCACCGTCGTGCGAGAAGTAGATCTCGGCAGCGGTGACAGCCGCGCCGGCCGCCGTGAGTGCGGACAGGCTGCGTTCGAAACGGCCGGTGCGCATGGCCTCGACCGCTTCCGTCGCGGCCGCGACCGGGGTGCTCGCCGTCGTCGGCACGTCAGTCACTGTCCTTGCGGCCGGCAAGGAACTGCTGGGCCTTCTGCTTCAGCCCTTCCTTCGCGAAACCCCAGGTGTCTTCGTCGCCGTGCAGCACCGCGCTCGCCAACGCCTTGATCTGATCGAAGGTGGCGTGCGGCGGGATCGGCGGCACGTTCGGGTCACAGCGCACGTCCAGGACGGTCGGCCGGTCTGCGCTCAGTGCCTGCTCCCACGCGTCGCCGAGCGCGCCGCCGTCGTCGATGTTCAGCCCGATCAGGCCGACGCTGCGCGCGAACGCCGCGTAGTCGACGTCGGGCAGGGTCTGCGACTCGACGAACTTCGGCGACCCTTCCATCGCGCGCATCTCCCAGGTCACCTGGTTGAGGTCGTTGTTGTGCAGCACGGCGACCACCAGGCGGGGATCGGCCCACTCCTGCCAGTAGTGGGCAACGGTGATCAACTCGGCGAGGTTGTTCATCTGCATGGCCCCGTCACCCACCAGGGCGATCGCCGGGCGATCTGGGTCGGCGAACTTGGCGCCGATGGAGTAGGGAACGGCAGAGCCCATGGTGGCCAGGGTTCCGGACAGGGTGCCGCGCATCTCGGGACCCAGCTTCAGGTCCCGGGCGTACCAGTTGGCGGCCGACCCGGAATCGGCGGCCACGAAAGCGTCAGCCGGGATCCGCTCCGACAACTCCCAGACCAGGCGCATCGGGTTCACCATGCCCGGCTTCTCGCTGTCGGTCATCGCCTGGCGCTGCATCGTCTTCCACCAGTCGTTCACGTTGTTCTCAACGGTGTCCCGCCACGAGCGATCGGTCTTCCGATGGAGCTTGGGGATGAGGGCCTGGAGGGCAAGGCGGGCATCGGCCACCATATTGAGTTCGTAGGGGTAGCGCATCCCAATCATGTGGCCGTCGGCGTCGATTTGGATACCCCTCGCCTTACCAAACTCAGGCATGAACTGGGTATAGGGGAAGCTCGAGCCAACCGTGAGCACCGTGTCACAGTCCTTCATCATCTCGTAGCTGGCCTTGGTGCCGAGCAACCCGATCGATCCCGTTACGAACGGAAGATCATCCGACAGCACGTCCTTGCCCAACAAGGCCTTGGCCACGCCGGCCCCCAACAGGTCAGCGACCTCGGTGACCTCTGCGTCGGCTCCCCGTGCCCCCTGCCCGATGAGTATGGCCACCTTGGAGCCGGCATTGAGAATTTCGGCCGCCCTGTCGACGGCGTAGTCAGATGGTTGCATCTCCGGCCAGTTGATGCCCCGGGATGAGGGGACCATCTTGAACTCGTGGGTGGGTGGCCCGTAGTCGAGATCCTGCACATCCGACGGGATGATCACACACGTCGGCGACCGGGTGGTCATCGCCGTGCGAAACGCCCGGTCGATCAAGTTGGGGAACTGCTCGGGGACGGTGGCCATCTCCACAAACGCAGAGCAGACGTCTTTGAACAGGGAGGTGAGATCGACCTCTTGTTGGTAAGAGCCCCCCATCGCCGAGCGCGAGGTCTGGCCGACCAGCGCCACCAACGGCACATGATCGAGTTTGGCGTCGTAGAGGCCGTTCAGCAAGTGGATGGCTCCGGGCCCGGAGGTGGCCGCGCAGACGCCAACCTTGCCCGAGAACTTGGCATAGCCCACCGCTTCGAAGGCCGACATCTCCTCGTGACGGGACTGGATGAACTGAGGGCGGTTCTCGGCGCGGCCCCAGGCGGCCAGCATCCCGTTGATCCCGTCTCCCGGGTAGGCGAACACCTGCTGTACACCCCACTCCCGCAGTCGCTCCAAAATGAAATCCGCGACCTTCTGGCCCATGCCTGTCTCCTCCGATTTCCAAGGCTCGAGGCGGAAGCCCCGAATTCGTTTTGCGAATTTTTTTACCCTCTCCTCCCGCCATCAAACTCAGGGTGTGATTCCTCGATTTCGGGGGTATGTGCCGGGTGATCGTAGGACGGAGGCCGAATGACGAAGCGTGCCCTTATGCATAATCCCGAAACCGGACGAGTCGCAGTAGTAACTGGCGCGAGTGCCGGCATCGGCCGGGCGGTGGCCCGGGAGTTAGGACGACGCCACTACAAAATCGGCCTCGTCGCAAGGGGCCAGAGCGGTTTGGAAGCAGCGGAAAAGGATGTCGAGAACGGAGGCGGGGAGGCGCTGGCCATTGCCACCGACGTCGCCGATTTCGGCCAGGTTGAGTCGGCGGCCAAAAAGGTGGAGGACGCGTTTGGACCCATCGACCTGTGGATAAACGCGGCCTTCACCTCAGTATTCGCCCCGTTCGTGGAGATCGACTCATTAGAGTTCAAACGGGTGACCGAAGTGAGCTATCTCGGCTTCGTCTATGGCACCATGGCCGCGTTAAGTCGTATGAAGCCTCGGGACTGCGGCACCATCGTGCAGGTCGGCTCGGCTCTGGGCGCCCGCAGCATTCCGCTGCAGTCGGCCTATTGCGGCGCCAAACACGCCATCAACGGCTTCACCGAATCAGTTCGGTGCGAGCTCCTTCACGATCAGTCCAACGTTCGGATCACGCTGGTGCAGATGCCGGCCGTCAACACTCCTCAGTTCTCCTGGGTCCTATCCCGCCTGCCTAACGACCCACAACCGGTGCCGCCCATTTACCAGCCGGAATTGGTGGCCGGCGCCGTGCTCTATGCCGCGGACCATCCCAAACGGAAGCAGTACTGGGTCGGCGACTCAACGGCAGCAACTTTGACGGCTCAAAAGCTGGCACCGGCACTACTGGATCGCTATCTCGGACGCAACGGTTACGCCTCGCAGCAGACTAATCAAAAGGCGGATCCGAATCGGCCCGCCAACCTGTGGGAGCCGGTCGACCGTTTCGACGGCAGCGATCGTGGCGCCCATGGGTCTTTTGACGCAAAGTCACATACCCGTAGTCCTGAAGTATGGGTCTCGCAACACCTGCGACCCGTCTTAGGGTCTGCGGTGGCCGCCGCCGCAATCGCGGCTGCCAGTTTGAGGCGTTTCAGCCGCCGGTAGTGGGACGAGCAGTGGGACTATCAGTGTTGCGGCTGGGATACGGGTTGCTGCTCATTCTCGCCCCTGACCACGTGTACCGGTTCTACGCCAATGGGCCGTCAGATCCGCTGGCGAGAGGTGTGGTGCGCGTTCTCGGCGCCCGTCAAGTGGTACAAGGCGCCTGGACCATCAAGTCGGGCAAGGCATCGAGCCTCGTACTCGGGGCGGGCGTAGACATGCTCCACGTCGCTTCGATGGCCGGTGTGGCGTGGCTGAACCCGGAACGGCGAAGGCCAACGGGGCTAGACGCAATCAGTGCGGCGGCGCTTTCCCTCGCCGGTCTCGCAGTTGCCACCCGGGTGGCGGCCAGTCCATCGCGCTAGGTCTTTACCGATTTACGTCAAATGGCTGATTTACGTCAAGACTGATCGACGTGGCGGGAGTCGCCTGGCTCCACGGTTCGGCCAGACGACATGCGGCCTCGATCATGAGAGCATGTACAAACGCCTGGGGGAGATTGCCTCGCAACTGACGCTGGGTGATGTCATATTCTTCGGAGAACAATCCGGATTGGCCGCACGCCCCGCGATTCCGTTCGAACCAGCGCATCCCGGCCAACGTTTCCCCCTGTTGGTGGAGGGAAAGGGCCGTGACGAACCCGCAGAGCAAGAAGGCCCCCTCCGCCGCCCCGAGCGGGCGTTGGTCATGTCGGAAGCGATAGCCGAAACCCTCATCTGCCAATTCATCGAGGTATGCTTCGAGGGTGGCAACCGTACGAGGATCGTTGGCGGCCATCGCCCCACGAATGGGGGGGAGTAGGAGGGCGGCGTCGAGGCGCTGGTCGCCAGGCGATCGTTGCCACCGCCCTGACGGGTGCAGGGAAGTTCGTGCCGTGTCAGCTGCAATCTGGTCGGCCAACGTGCTCCACGTCGCGGCCACTGCCGGTCCTGACCCCATCCGGGCTGCAGCAACCGCGCGCAGCCCGGCCACGCAAATCAATCTGCTGTGGGTCCAGGCCTGATCGTCGATCTCCCAGATTCCGGCGTCAGGGTCCCCCCAGCGTTGTCGGATTGCCGAGACCGCCGTCTCGACCGCCTGCCATCCGTCCGCTCCGAGATGGTCGTGGCGGGCGCCAGCGGCAAACAGCAGCAACGCCTCGCCGAACGCATCGAGTTGAAACTGTCGATTGACCCAATTCCCCACCCGGTCGAATCCCCCCGGATACCCGGGCAACTCGAGCGCGCGCTGGTCCGGGACGTTCCCGCCGCAGACGGTGTAAGCCGGCTTGAGTCCCGGCCCGTCGGCTAACACCCTTTCGGTGACGAAGCACAGGGCGGCATCCAGAAGCGGATGCGGTCCGTCGGCAGCGATGGCCTGTCCGGTGTACGACTGGTCTCGAATCCACACATAACGGTAGTCATAGTTGCGGCCGGCTTCGGCCCGCTCGGGTAGCGACATGGTGGCGGCAGCCACCATTCCTCCACCCGGGCTGGTGAGTCCCGCCAGAACCGCGTAGGAGTGACGTACGTCGCGGGGAGCAATCGCTCCGGTGAGGGGCGGGACGATATCCCGCCACGCAGATTCAGTGGAATGCCACAGTGCCGGCCCATCAGGTGGACACGGCAGCGCTGCAGTGCTGAGTTCGAGGACCAGGTCGTGGTGCGTTCCGGCTCGCACATCGATGGTCAGCGACAGGCGATGGCCATGATGGCCATCAGGGGTGATCTCCGCTCCCGCCCCTCCAAGCCAACGGAGATACAGACCCCCCGCCCTGGCCGTCCACATCCCGTCATCGTTGTGGAGGGCACGCGTCGGTTCAGCATCAAAGCCGGCCCGCAGGTGCAGCAGCACCCGGACCTGCGCGTCTCCTTGAATGGCTTCGACACGCCGAAGGATGACCGCTCTCCCGCTTTCACCCGGGAAGGCGAGCGTCTCTCGGCACTCGATGACCGAAGAGCCGGTAATCCAGTGGCTTCTCCAGATGAGGGAACCCTCTTCGTAATACCCACCCCAAACAAAGGGATGTGTGGGAGTAATCGCATAGAGGCTGTCGCCGCCGATCAACGACGCAAATACCGCGTCAGAATCCCATCTCGGGAAACAAAGCCATGCCAGGTCACCTCTCGGACCGATGAGGGCACCCCGCTGGCCATCGGCGATGAACGCATAGTCGCGGAGAACGTGGGGCAGAAAGTCCGCCGGATGGTCGGCGGAATCCTCTTCTCGCTTCAATTTTGTTTGTCGCCCTTCTAGCGAATACAGCGGAGAGCGCGACGGCTCTTCGATGACGATGCCCGAGAGCCAACCCGGCCAAACACATCGCTAAGGCCGGCTCATTCAACCAACCAGTCCGCCCCACGACCAGTGCGGGATGGGCAGGCCCTCCGGCACATCGTCGGCAGAGCGATGGTAGCGAGACATTGTGGTGTTGGTTGCCCAAGCGAAGTAGTCGTGAAGCGCGCCTCGGACGGGGTCGGTGACGGCCAGGCCAACGTCGACGAGTGCCTGGTCGAAGCAGGCGATGGCTCGACGGTCCATCTCTTCGTGCGGTCCGTTGCCGCTGTGCATCCGGACGACCGAGGTCTCGTCGCCGTAGCGGGCCGAGTACGTCGGCGGCCCCCCGAGCGACTCCGCCCAGTAGGCGGCGAGCCGCTCGGTGTGCTCGGGATGGAAGCCATGGCTGAAGGCGTGGCTCACCACTTCGTCCTCCATCACCCGGGCATGCCAGGCATGGGCCAGTCGGAGTACGCCAATGTCACCCCCGGCCGCCTCGTAGATCGTCTGCACCGGACTGCCTTGGAGCCTGACGGTTTCAGGCGGAGGCTACGGCCCGATCGGCCGCCACCGCATCGAGGGAGTCGTACTCCTCGGCAGTGTCGACCCAGTCCTCGAACTGGATGATCCCGATATCGGTGAACTTCTCCCGGAGCCAGCCCCCGCCGGCATCGAGAAGTCCCAGCTTCTTGCAGTTGGGCACGACCTTGGAGAACAACATGCTCTGGAAGACCTGGGACCCGGGAGGCTCGTGCTCCTGCATGAAAGCAACCACCTTCTTGGGGTCGACACCCATCTTCTCCCAGACGTCCTGGGCGAAGAATCGATTGCGCAAGAGGAGGGCGGCGTCGAACGCAAATTCCTGCCGGGATCGGATCTCGCTTTCCGTGAGCCCGGCATAGAACTCCTTGAGCGACAGAACACCGAAGGCGACATGGCGGGCCTCGTCCGACATCACATAGCGGAGGAGCTTCTTGAGCAACGGCTCTTCAGTGAGCATGTGGAGGAAGCCGAAGGCGGCCAACGCCAGGCCCTCCACCATGATCTGCATGCCCAGGTAGGTGATGTCCCAGCGGCCATCCGACACGATGTCGTCGAGCAGTCCGCCGAGTTGAGGACTGATGGGATAGGCACCCCCCAGCTTCTCCTCGACGTAACGGGCGAACACTTCGACGTGCCTGGCTTCGTCCATGACCTGCGTGGCGGCGTAGTACTTGGCGTCGATCCAGGGCACCGTCGAAGTGATGAGACCAGTGCAGACCAGAGCGCCCTGTTCGCCGTGGAGGAACTGCGACATCGACCAGGTCTGCATCTCGACGGCGAATTGGGCGAACTCCTTATCGCCCCAGTTGGCAATGGGAGAGCCCTTCAGCTCTCGGATTCCTTGGAATCGACCCGAGGCTGTCGCCAATTCGGGACCAAGTTGTTCCAGGTCGACCACCGTCTCCCACGGCAGGTCGGTCTTGCCGTTCCACTGGGAGACCTTGGCCTTCTCGTAGAGCTTCTCCAGGGCGGGTCGAGCCCGTTGGTAGTCCCAGGTCATCAGTACCTCACTATCGAGGTCGATCTGATGGATCACCGCGTCAAGTTCAGATCGCTCCATGATGATGGCGTCAGGACTGTTGGGGTCGATAGGGGCTTTTGTGTCGAGCGTCGTCACTGTTACTCCTTGGTGGTTTCGATTTGATCGGAGCTTGCCGGGCGCATGATGCCGACCAGTCGACCGATGACCGTGGCCCAGTCGTCGTGTGCCGGCGGAGCGAGTCCGATGGTCTGGGCCACGACATTGCCGAGGACCAACATCAGACAGAGATGAGCCACCGCGTCTGACGGAAGGTCGGGCGCCACCTGGCCGGTCCGTTGTCCAGAGGCGATCAAACGGGACAAGATGGCTTCGCGTTCGGAGGCTGCGTCGGCCAATACCTCGGCCACTCGTGTGTCGCGTCGACTCGCCACCAGCGCTTCGACCATGATCGATGCGACCTTCCCGGACCGCTCATGGAGTCCAACGCCGAGCATCTCGAAGACGTCGGGCAACGTTTTCCCGTCGGTATTGCCCTCGAGCAATCGCTGCAATTCACTGGGGGCGCCGCACCGAATCGCCTCCAGGAGCAATTCCGCCTTGGTCTCGTACTGCGAATAAATCGCTCCGGTCGAGAGTCCCGCTCGGCGGGCGATCTCGGAGGTACGAGCACCGTCGTAACCCTGCTCCGCGAACACCTGGGTAGCCGCATCGACCAGCCGACCCCGGGTCTCGTCGACCGACATTCCTGCCACCCGTCCCATGCGGTTAAGACTACTCATTATTTTTTAGATGTCAACTGACGAGCCCCCGGTTGTGGGTTCGAATTCCAGGGCGGCCACTACCGGCGGTCCTCCGCTGGCTATCGCCCGGCTGCCTGTCTTCTGGGGGTCCAGTAGAGAACCTGACCCACCGTGGGAACCCCCCGGGGCTGGTTAGCCTCCCCCTACGTGACAGCTATCGACCGCCGCAGTTTTCTCCGTCAGGCCGGCGGAGTGCTGACGCTGGCCGGTGCCGCCGCCCTCGGCGCGGGGTGCACGACATCGGGGGGCCGCTCCACCGCGAGCACGCCCTCCACTCCCGGCCAGTCACTGTCGCCGGCCGCCTGGACGGCACTGCGGGCCTCATTGTCGGGACGGCTGGTGCGGCCGGGTGACCCGAGGTATCCCACTGCCAAACTCGTCTACGACCTTCGGTTCGCAGACGCGGCGCCGGCCGGTATTGCCTACTGCGCCTCTGCGACCGACGTGCAACGCTGCATTGCCTTCGCCCGGCGGTACGGACTCCCGATCGCCGCCCGCAGTGGCGGCCACAGCTATGGCGGCTACTCGACCGGCAGTGGACTCGTCGTCGATGTGACGCCAATGTCGGCGGTGTCGGTCACGACCACCGGGTCAAGTGGTCCTACCGCCACCGTCGGGTCCGGCACCCTCCTCATCGACCTCTACAACCAGCTGTCGGGAGCCGGGATGCTCCTCCCCGGGGGATCGTGTCCGACCGTCGGGATCGCCGGGCTCACCCTGGGCGGCGGCATCGGGGTCGTCGGTCGGAAGTACGGCCTCACCTGCGACAACCTCCAGTCGGTGACGATCGTCACTGCCGATGGCGCGCTGATCCAATGCGACCCCGGCAACCACGCCGACCTGCTCTGGGCCAGTCAGGGGGGAGGTGGGGGGAACTTCGGCATCGTCACCTCCTTCACCTTCGGCGTCCGCCCGATGCCCGAACTCTCCCTCTTCACCCTCGATTGGCCCTGGGCGGCGGCCGCCGACGTACTCGGAGCCTGGCAGGGGTGGGCCCCGGACGCCCCCGACGAACTCTGGTCCAACTGCCAATTGCTCACGGGCGGGTCATCGGCCCAGAAGGCCCGCTGCGCCGGGGTTTTCGTCGGCCCTTCGACCGCCCTCAATCTGCTCCTCCAGCCGTTCGTGCAGGCCGTGAATTCGACGCCCACCTACCGGTTCGTCGGCCCGGAGTCCTACCTCTCGGCCATGCTCATCGAGGCGGGTTGCGAGGGTCTCACCATTCCCCAGTGCCACCTCCCCGAGCAGAATCCAATGGGAACCCTCGCCCGCTCCACCTTCGTGGCGAAATCGGCCTATGTGGCAACCGCGATACCGGGGGCAGGTCTGCAGGCGGCGGCGCAACTGGTCAGCGACCTTCAAGAATCCCGACCCGGGGTGAACGGCGGCCTGGTTTTCGACGCCTACGGAGGGATCATCAATCGGGTCGCCCCCGACGCCACCGCCTTCGTGCATCGCGGGGCACGGTGTGCGATCGAGTCGAGCGTGTCATGGGCACCAAGTCCGTCGGCGGCGGCGGTGGCGGCCGGCCAGGCTTGGCTGGCCCACGCCGCCGGCATGCTCGGCCCGTACACGGATGGGAGTGCTTACCAGAACTACATCGACCCCACCCTGAGTGACTGGCAGCAGGCCTACTACGGGGCCAATATCGGCCGTCTCGTTGGGGTCAAACAGACTTACGATCCCGACAATGTCTTCCACTTCGCTCAATCCATCCCGACCAAAGTCGGAGACTGACAGTTGAATTGGCACGTCCCGGCGGCCGTCGATGACCGTCTCCGGATTTCAAGGCCCGGGTCTCTACGATGACGGGATGAAGATCGGCCTCTCCCTCGGCGCCCTCCGGCCCAGCATCTGGACTGAGATCACCCGGGAGGCGGACCGGCTGGGCTTCGAATCGGTGTGGATGCCAGAACACCTGGTCATCCCGGTTCAGCTGGAAGGAAGCCCGTTCGCCGGCGCCGACCACGCTCCCATCCCCTCCGGGGTCCCGGTCTACGACGTCTTCACCCACCTCGCCTTCTTGGCCGCACAGACTGAGCGGATCCATTTCGGGACCCAGGTGTACAACATCGGGCTGCGTCACCCCTTCGTGGTGGCCCGGGCCGTCACCACCCTGGATGTCCTGTCGCAGGGACGAGTGGAGTTCGGCATCGGGGCCAGTTGGCTCAAAGCCGAGTGGGACGCGCTCGGCCTCGACTTCACCACCCGGGGAAGACGGGTGGACGAGTCGATCGCGGTGTGCCGGCGACTGTGGAGCGAGGAGGTGGTGGAGCACCACGGGGAGTTCTTCGACTTCGGACCGGTGATGTTCGAGCCCAAGCCCGTGCAGTCGCCCTGGCCGCCTCTCCACATCGGTGGAGACGGTCCCGCCGCTCTCCGGCGAGCCGCCACCGTCGGGAACGGGTGGATCCCCATGAACCATGCGTTGGAGGACATCCCCGCGGCCGCCGCCCGGATCGCCAACCTGCGGCGCGAAGCCGGGATGGAGGGGAGGGTGGAAATCACCCTCGGGGCCCAGGGCTGCACTCTCGACGACCTCCGGCGTCATGCCGCTGCCGGAGTCGATCGAGCCTTGGTCAGGCCTTGGACCAGCACCAAAGACGCCATGGACAGCATCCGCCGCTTTGCCGACGAGGTCCTTCCGGCCGTCGTCGACCATCCGGTGACCGCCCCTGATTGATGCTGCCGGGTCGAATCTGGCCCCGCCGCGGTTGGCGGCGGTGACCCCGCGCCCGCGACCCTGCCGGAAAAGTGGCTACTGGCCCTTCGGCCCGAATTGCGGAGGGGCGGCGCCCCGCCCGATGCTCCAGGTGGCCGAACCCAGCCGGTGCTCGCCTTCCGGGGCGGCCGGAACCTGGTGGTAATGGTCAGCCAGGATCGGGGCCGGATCCGAACCGTCATTCATGGTCAGACAGGGCTGGACAAATCGGCACCTCTGGCATTGCTCGGGTGAGGGATTCGGATAGGCCATCACCGTTGGTTCGATCATCAGCGTGGCCTCGTGAGACAGCCGAATGACGGCGGCGGCGGTCTCGCTCCGGCGGCGGCGGATCCAAGCCCGGCGAAAGCCCGGGCCGAAATGCTCTTCGACCCGGGGGGCCGAGTCCGGTTCTCTCGATCGGGCGGACAGGCGTCGATGTTGGGGAACGGATCGCCCACCCCCGCTGGCGGCGTGCTGGGCGACCCGCCCTGTCGCCGGGGGTGGCTGGAATTCCGGATCGGACTCCCCGACTTGGCTCCCTCCCGGGATCAGCCCGCCGTTTTCGGATGCGAATCGCACCTCATTGTCGATGGTTCCCGTGATGGTCATGCCCAGATAGAAATTCTCCCAGGCCCAGCAGGCGGCGATTGATTCCTCGTCCAGCCGCAACTGCTCGATCGGCGTCCAGCGATCGACCACCCGATGACGAAGGATCCAGTAGGCGTCGAACTGATCGACCACCAAGGCATCGATTCGCCCGTGGTAATGGACGGCGTCACCAGACTCGGTGACCAGCCCATCGGTATCCGAATGAGGGGAGGCGACCGGGGCCACGAACTCCGACTCGACCAACACCGGCCCGAAGCGATCGGCCGATGGTGCCCAGGTCACGTACTCGTCCAGCAACCGTCGGCCGTCGATGAGACCCTTGCGCCAGCGCTGCTCTTCTTCGGGGCTGAGGGGATCACCCGATGAGGACCGGTTTCGCTGATCGAGCATCGACCGTTCGAAGCCCTTGGTCACCAACGGAAGCACGACGGCACGGGGCCAGTCCCACATTCCCGGGAAGTAGTAGATGGCCAGGGCGTCCTTCACCGCCCGTTCCACGCTGATCTCCGGCGGCCCGGCGACCGGCTCGAGGTTCATCCGGTTGGAGGAGCTGAAGTCCCAACGCCGACGGCATCCCTTGAAGGTTGCGCGCTCGGCAGCACTGATCCGGTGTGTCACGGCCCACTCCCTGTCCGTCAGCGGCGCGGTTCCCACGGTTCATCGAGGAGGTCCCAGTCAGACTAGTCCTGATCAGTCCGAAACGGCCGCGGCAGAATCCAATTCGCAGCCGGTCTCCATGTGGCTTGTTAGGGCAATTGATCGATGACAATGTGAGTCGATGACATACGTCCTGGTTCATGGCGGTGGGTTCTCCGGGACCTGTTGGAATGAGATTCGCCCACTGCTGTCGGGGCCGAGTTACGCCGTTGACCTCCCGGGTCGCGGCGTCACCCCCGGCGACCTCGCCACGCTGACGTTCGCCGATTTTGCCGCCTCGGTGGCGGCGCACATGGTCGAGAACGATTTGCGGGAGGTGACGTTAGTCGGTCATTCGATGGCCGGGCTCACCCTCCCCCGGGTGGCTGAGTTGGTACCCGAACGGATTCAGCGTCTGGTCTTCGTCTCTTGTGCCGTACCTCCCCAGGGCACGTCGTTGCTCGACGTGCTCGGCGGTTTCAGCCCCACCGCCAAAGAAGTCGTCGAACGGGTCGGGGCCCGGGCCATCGACAGCCATGGCGTCCTGCACCCGGACATGGCCCGAGCCATGTTCTGCAACGACATGGACGAGACCCAAATCGCCTCGACACTGGCCCGACTGGCCCCAGAATCGTTCAACGTCCTCTCGGAACCCGCGGATCTGACGGGGCTACGCCAACCCATCCCCCGCGCCTACATACGGCTCCTGCGTGACGCCAGCATCAGTCTGGACATGCAGGCCCAGATGATCGGCAACCTGGGAGAGACGGACGTCATCGACCTCGACGCCGGCCACATGGCCATGATCAGTCGCCCCCGGGAACTCGCCGACATCATCAATACGCTTGCCTAGGGCGTGCCGGCCCTCTCCCCGACGCCATTGAGAACATGGCCAACGGTGTGGAAGCATGGATTTCGTGCCCAACCAGCGTGAGACGGGCGGTCGCCGTTCACTGCAGATCACCCTCGGCGTCCTGGCCGGGATCCCGGTTGCCTCCGGGCTGGCGGGGATGATCGCCGGTCCCGCCACATTGCCGGGCGACGAGAGCACCGTGATGGCCACCCTCGACAGCGAGTACCGATTCACCAACGCGTTCTGGTTCGCCGTCGGCCCCATCATCTGGTCGACGCTGCCCCGGGTCGAACACCAGACCCTCCGCCTCCGGCTGGTGTTGGGCGCGGTGTTTGTGGGCGGCATCGCCCGGCTGCTCTCCTGGCGCAGGCACGGCAAACCCCATCCGGTGTTCGTGGGCGCCCTCGGGCTCGAACTGATCGGCATGCCGGCGGCCGCTTACTGGCAGAGCCGGGTGGCGGCGTTGGCCAACCCTCATTGAGTTCGGTGCCCAAGCCGAGCCTCAGCAACCGCCAACCGGCGGCCTGAACAGACTGAGCCTGACGGCGCCCACCAGCCCTCAAGTCTCGCCTCTCGGGGCTGGTGGGCGTCGAACTGGTCAGAGGATGAAGAGCATCTCCTGATAGGTGGGGAGGGGCCACAGGTCGTCGGCCACCATCGACTCGAGGGCATCGGCGGCCGTCCTCACCGCTTCCATCGCCGGGAGGAGCCCCTTTTGGGCATGCTCGGCGTGCTTCTCGGCGGTGGCCACCTCGTCGTGGTCGATCTCCGAGCGGAGGGCGGCGATCCCCAGTTGCAAGGCGGCGATCGAGGCGGTGACCTCGCTCAGGGTGGAGGTGTCGGGCTCGACTCCGGCGGCGGTGAGAGCGGCGACGTTGGTGGCCAGCTCGGTCTGGTACCGGCCCGCCGCCGGCAGGATCATGGTGCGGGCCATCTCCAGGGTGAGGGCGGCCTCGACGTCGATGGCCAGGATGTACTGCTCGAGGGCGATCTCGTAACGGCTGTGCAGCTCCCGATGGTTGAACACGCCGTAGTGGCTGAACAGCTCCATCGCCTCCTCGCTGACCAGCTCCGGAAGGGCATCGAGGGTGGTGCGAAGGTTGGGCAGGCCCCGCTCGGCCGCCTCCACCTGCCAGTCGTCGGCGTAGCCGTCGTCGTTGAAGACCACCTTGCCGTGATTGGAGATCACCTCCTGGAGAACGGCCTGCACCGCGTCGTTGAACTCGGTTCCGTTGGCGACTTCGGTCTCCAGCTGGGTGGCGAGGTAGTCGAGCGCCTCGGCCAGGATGGTGTTGATCGTCATCATCGGCCCGGCGATCGACTGCAGCGAACCCGGGGCCCGGAACTCGAAACGGTTGCCGGTGAAGGCGAACGGGCTGGTCCGGTTGCGGTCGCCCGGATCGGTGGGCAGCACCGGGAGGGTATCCACCCCGATTTCGAGGTGGCCCTTCTCCTTCGAGGAGGTGGCCCCGCCTTCGGCGATCTGTTTGAACACATCGGTCAGCTGATCGCCGAGGAAGATCGAGATGATGGCCGGTGGCGCTTCGTTCGCCCCCAGCCGGTGATCGTTGGTGGCCGACGCCACCGATGCCCGGAGGAGACCGCCGTATTTGTGCACCGAGCGGATGACCGCGGCGCAGAACACCAGGAACTGGGCGTTGTCATGGGGGGTGTCCCCCGGCAACAGGAGGTTCCCCTCGGTGGAGTTGCCCAACGAGAAGTTGACGTGCTTGCCCGAACCGTTGATGCCGGCGAAGGGCTTCTCGTGGAACAGGCATTCCATCCCGTGCTTCTGGGCCACCTTCTTGAGCGTGGTCATCAGCAGTTGCTGGTGGTCGGCGGCCACGTTGGAGCGCTCGAACATGGGGGCCAGCTCGAACTGTCCGGGCGCCACCTCGTTGTGGCGGGTCTTGGCCGGAATCCCCAGTTTGAACAGCTCCCGTTCCGAATCCATCATGTAGGCGAGGACCCGCTCGGGAATCGCCCCGAAGTAATGGTCGTCGAACTCCTGCCCCTTGGGCGGCTTGGCCCCGAACAGGGTGCGGCCCGAGTTGAGGAGGTCGGGGCGGGTGAGGAAGAAACTCCGGTCGATGAGGAAGTACTCCTGCTCGGCCCCGGCGAAGGACACCACCGCGTCGGGATCCTGGTGACCGAACAGGCGGAGCACCCGCTCGGCCTGCTTGGCCATCGCCTGTTGGGAGCGCAGCAGCGGCGTCTTGTTGTCGAGGGCCTCCCCGGTCATCGAGATGAACACCGTGGGGATGCAGAGGGTGTTGCCGTTGGGGTTCTCCAGGATGTAGGCGGGGCTGGTGGCGTCCCAGCCGGTGTAGCCCCTGGCCTCGAACGTCGCCCGCAGACCGCCGTTCGGAAAGCTGGAGGCGTCCGGCTCCCCTTGGACCAGCGTCTTGCCCTGGAACTCGGCGATCGCCGAGCCGTCGCTCCCCGGCTCGAAGAAGCTGTCGTGCTTCTCGGCGGTGAGGTGGGTCAGGGGGTAGAAGACGTGGGCGTAGTGGGTGGCCCCCTTTTCCATGGCCCAGTCCTTCATTGCCACCGCCACCACGTCAGCCACCGTCGGATCCAGCGGTTGGGCGTGCTCGATGGTGCCCATCAGCGACTTGAACACCGGCTTGGGGAGCCGTTTCTGCATGACCGACTTGGTGAACACGTTGGATCCGAAGATCTCCCCCGGTTCCTCGTCCCGGGCGAAGACCTTCTCGGGCGGGTTGTAGTTCTTGACGGCGTCGATCGCCTCGAGCCGTGCCTTGCTTCCACTCATCGCTCACTCCTTCGGGATCTCGCCGGTCTGAGGCATCGGGTCCGCTCGGTGAAGGGCCGGCATTTGACGATCCGCGGATCACGGTAGAGGAGGGAGGTGTCGGGGATGTTTCCGGCGCATGAAGCTTTCAGTCCGTGTAAGGGAAACAGGACGCGGGAGGAGGAGCCCCTCTAGCATGGTCACCGCCCGGAGGGCATCGTCGGATCCATAGAATTGAGACCGTGACCTTCACCAGCGAACAGTTCGACATGGCCGAGCAGGCCCGCGACCTGGCCCGTCAGGCGGAGGACGGTCGGGCGCCGGCTCCGCTGCCCCCCCATGTGGTCGTCCTCCACGGCGGTACCGGCGACCTGGCCCGCCGCAAGTTGCTCCCCGGGCTGTTCCACCTTTCCCGGGAGGGCCTGCTTCCCGACTGCCGTATCGTGGCCACCTCCCTGGAGGACTTCAGTGACGAGGAGTACCACGCCCTCGCCCGCCAGGCACTGGACGAGTTCGCCCGGGGCAAGGTCGACGGCCACTGGGACGAATTCAGTCAGCACCTCCACTACGTGTCCGGCCTGGCCGGGGCCGAGGGCCTGGCCGCCGCGGTGGCGCGGGCCGAAGCCGAGCTCCGCACCGAGGCCCGGCGGCTCCACTACCTGAGCGTCCCTCCCCATGCCGCCGACGCGGTGATCAAGACCATCGCCGACGCCGGCCTGGTCGAGCGGTCCCGGATCATCATGGAGAAGCCGTTCGGGACCGACCTGAAGAGTGCCCAGCGTCTGAACGCCGTGGTCCAGGAGACCTTCGACGAGGACCAGGTGTTCCGCATCGATCACTTCCTGGGGAAGGAGGCGGCCCAGAACATTCTGGCCTTCCGGTTCGCCAACGGGCTGTTCGAGCCGATCTGGAACCGCCAGCACATCGATCACATCCAGATAGACGTCCCCGAGACGCTCGACATCGGCTCCCGAGGGGCGTTCTACGAGCAGACCGGCGCCTTCCGGGACATGGTCGTCACCCATCTCTTCCAGATCCTGGCCTTCGTGGCCATGGAGCCGCCGACCGCCCTCGAGCCCCGGGCCATCAGCGAGGAGAAGAACAAGGTCTTCCGCTCGCTGCGGCCCATCAACCCGGCGGAGGTGGTGCGGGGCCAGTACGAGGGCTACGGCTGGAGCGAGGGGGTGGCGCCGGGCTCGGACACCGAGACGTTCATCGCCCTCCGATGCGAGATCGACAACTGGCGGTGGGCGGGAGTGCCCTTCTACCTCCGGACCGGGAAGCAGATGGCCGCCGGCGCCCGCATCGTCTCCATCGCCTTCCGTGAGCCTCCCAAGTCGATGTTCCCGGCCGGGTCCGGCGTCGGCTCCCACGGCCCCGACCACCTGACCTTCGACCTGGCCGATTCCTCCCGGTTGTCGCTGTCGTTCTACGGAAAGCAGCCCGGGCCGGGGATGAAGCTGGAGAAGTTGAGCCTCCAGTTCGCCCTCCACGAGACCGACCACGCCGAGAGCGTGCTCGAGGCCTATGAGCGGCTGATCCACGATGCGATGAGCGGCGATCAGACCCTCTTCACCAATGCCGAGGGCATCGAGCGGCTCTGGGAGGTGTCCCAACCGCTCCTCGACGACCCTCCCGACGTTCAGCTCTACCGGGCCGGCTCCTGGGGACCCCCGGCCATCCAGGAACTCATCGCCCCCCGGTCATGGCGCCTGCCGTTCGAGCGAGGTTGGCGCCAGCACCGCTGATCGCCGAAATCACGCGCAATTCATCCTCTGGCAACATCTAATCGAATTCGGGTTGGCAACATGCCGGGGTGGAAGCGCCGACGGGGATGGGGATGCGCGACCACGTCATCGTCTGCGGGCTCCAGGGTGTCGGGCTGCGGGCGGTGGAGCAGTTCCACCTGAGCGGGACCCCGGTGGTGGTGATCGATGACGACGCCGACCCTCGATTCGCCCGGATCCTGGAGGAGTGGGGTGTACCCCACATCAGGAAGAACGCCTACTTCGGTGACGCCCTCCACGAAGCCGACCTGGACGCCGCCCTCGCCGTCGTCTGCGTCGAGATCAACGAGATCCACACCCTGGAGACCGCCCTCCGCATCCGGGAGATCCGCCCCGACGTCCGCATGGTGGTGCAGCTGGCCAACCCGGCCGTCGCCCGGGCCCTCGAGCGGGTATCGGGAGACGGCAGCGTGCTCGACGTCGCCACCCTGGCGGGACCGTCGTTCGTCGAAGCCTGCCTCCGCCGGAACTCCCACCGCATCGAGCTGGCCGGAGTGCGGTTCGAGGTGGTCCAGGTGGAGGTGCCCGAAGCCGACATCGCCCACCCGACCTTTCGCGGGCATTTCGGCAACCTGGCGCCGGTGGCGATCATGCCGGCCGACGGCGGGGAGATGGCCCAGTGCCCGGGCCGGGACCATCGGGTGGTCGCCGGCGACCGGGTGGCGGTACTCGGCACCGCCAAGGATCTCGAGCTGGGTGGCATCGGCCCCGGCCAGATCCCGCGGTCGCCCCTGCGGACGGTGGCGATCACCCGGCGGATCGCCCGACAGGTGTCGGTGATCATGGAAGAGGGCAACAAGGCCCTGGTGCTGGTGGTCGCCTCCCTGGTGGCGCTCATCGCGGTGTCGACGGTCATCCTCCGGTTCGCCTACCGGACCCCGGGGGCCCACGGCCATCTGGACGCGCTGAGCGCCGCCTACTTCACCCTCGAAACGGTGGCCACCGTCGGGTACGGCGACTACACCTTCGCCACCCAGGACCCGCTGATGCGGGTGTTCGGGATCGCCCTCATCGCCATCGGGGTGGCCCTGGTCTCCACCGCCTTCGCCCTCTTCACCAACATCCTCGTCAGCCGGCGGATCGAGCGTTCTCTCGGCCGGCGGGAAGTGCCGGGGATGGTCGACCACATCGTGGTGGTCGGGCTCGGCTCGGTGGGCATCGCGGTGGTGGAGGGTCTGATCGCCGAGGGTCAGCGGGTGGTGGTGGTCGAACGGGACGATGACAACCGCTACCTGGCCCAGGCGCGGGCGCTGGGGGTGCCGGTGGTCATCGCCGACGCCACCCAGATCCAGACCCACCGGATGGTCAACCTCGGCGATGCCTCGGCGGTCGCCGTCCTCACCAGCGCCGATCTCACCAACATCGAGACGGGTCTGGCCATCCGGGAGTCACTGGGCGAGCGGTGGGAGGAGGTGCCGGTGGTGCTCCGGGTCTTCGACCGGGACCTGGCCCGCCTGATGGAACAGAGCTTCGGCTTCCGTCATGTCCGGTCGACCTCGGCCCTGGCCGCACCCTGGTTCGTGGGGGCGGCTCTCGGCCTGGACGTCCTGAGCACGTTCTACGTCGACCAGCAGCCCTTCCTGGTCGGCCGGGTCACCGTCGCCCCCCAAGGTGGCCTCCAGGGGTTGGCCATGGCCGACCTCTCGGCCCGGACCCGGGTCATCGCCCTCAGCCGGGCGGCGGAGGGCGGCCAGCTCGAGCACCCGCCCCGGCGGGGGACCCGATTCGCCGGCGGCGACCAGGCCTACCTGCTCGGGCCCTACGAGGAGCTCCTCCGGGTGCTGCGCCGCGACCAGACCACCACCGCCTAGATCCGTCACCGGTCGGCCAGGTACGCCCGCCACCCGCCGTAAGCCGTGATGTCCTCGGCCCCGTCGATGGCAATCGGCTCGCAGAGAAAGCCGACCACGCCGGTGCCGTCCATCAACCTCACCGAGCCCATCACCATCGGAGGGGGCAACGCCGCCACGAACTCGGCAAAGCCGACCGGTGGCAGCTCCCACACCTCCACCTCGATCGGCGAGCCGCCGGTCGCCACCCGGACCAGCCCCGGCTTGGGTGGGTCGGTGGCAAGGGCGTAGAGGTGGTAGTCGGCGGAGGTGGTGGTCACCCCGGTCCGGCGGGCCCCACGATCGGTGAGCTGGTGGTTGAGCGGTTGGCCGGTCAGGTGGGCACCGACCACCGCCAGGCTGACCGCCGGCGGGGCCAGGCGGCCCCGATCGGGTCCGATTGCCGCCACCGCCAAATTGTCGAGGGGAGCATCGGGATCAGGCGGCTCGAGCTTCCGGGCCAGGTCGGCCTGGATCAGGTCGCTCCAGGCCGGGCCGATGAAGCTGACCCCGAACGGGAGCCCGTCCACCATTCCAGCGGGGACCGACACCGCACACATATCCAGCAGGTTGACGAAGGTGGTGTAGCGACCGAGGCGGCTGTTGACTCCCACCGGGTCGGCACCGACTTCGGCGATCGTCGGGTGGAACGGGGCGGTCGGCAGCAACAGGGAGATGGCTCCGACTTCGGCCAACACCGTCTCCGCCTCCCGCTTCAGCCCGGCCACCCGTTCGATGTCGGAAGCCAGCTGGGTCGCCGGGAGGGTGCCGGCGGCGGCGACGATCGGGCCCACCACCGGGTCTACCTCCTCGGGGTGGGCGTCCACCCATTCCCCGACCGACACGTAGCGCTCGGCCACGAAGCCGCCCCGGTAGAGCAGCTGGCCCGCCTCCAGAAAGGCGTCGATGCCGACCGCCACCGTGGAGCAGCCGGCGGATTCGAGCTTGCCGACCGCCTCCTGGTACCCGCGCCGCCGGCCGGGGTCGAGGTCGTCGAGGATGTCAGGGTCGGCGTAGGCCACCACCGGACGGTCGGGCAACCCGAGCGGAGCGGTGGGCGGGATATCGCGGCTCCGGGCATCGTCGGGATCGGGGCCGGCCATGACCGCCAGCACCCGCTCCCCCAGCGAGAGAGTGGCCGACAACACACTGACGCAGTCGCAGGACCGGGAGGCGGGCACCACCCCGGTGGTCGAGACCAGTCCCCGGGTCGGCTTGAGTCCGACGATGCCGTTGAGTGCCGCCGGCACCCGGCCCGAACCGGCGGTGTCGGTGCCGAGGGCGAAATCGACCAGCCCCAGCGCCACCGCCACCGCCGAGCCGCTGCTGCTGCCGCCGGAGATGTATTCGGGAGCCACCGCATTGCGGACCGGACCGTAGGGGCTGCGAGCCCCGACCAGGCCGGTGGCGAACTGATCGAGGTTGGTCTTGCCGACCAGGAGCGCCCCGGCCTCCAGGAGGGCCTGCACCGCCGGGGCGCTGGTCTCGGGCCGGTAGGCATAGGCCGGGCACCCGGCGGTGGTCGGGACCCCGGCGACATCGATGTTGTCCTTCACCGCGAAGGTCAACCCGGCCAGGGGGAGCACCTCGCCCGCCGCCACCCGCCGGTCGATCTCCTCGGCCGCCGCCCGGAGGTCAGTGGCGGGGACCCGATCGATCCAGACCTCGTCGCGCTCCGCCCGATCGATCCGGGCGGGGAGATCGGCGACCCGGGAGGCGAGCGGACCGGTCGGGCTCACGCCGCCGGGCCGAGCACGAACAGCGACCTGCCCGCCGCCACCTGCTCTCCGGGTGCCACCAGGATGTCGAGGACCACCCCCGGAGCCGGAGCGGTCACGAACATCTCGGTCTTCATGGCCTCGAGCACCACCAGCACCTGGCCGTCCTCCACGATGTCTCCCGGCCGGACTTCGATCTTCCAGACGCTGGCGGTCATCGGCGAGGTCACCGCGGAGGCGCCGTCCGGAACCGCGACCTCGGCGGCTGCCGACGCCGGGATCAGATCGTCACGGGCGTCGAGCTCGCCCGACTGCTTCCAGGCCTCCCGTTCGGCGGCGAAGGCGGTGGCCTGGCGCTCCCGGAACCCGGCGATCGACTCGGCGTTGTCCCGGAGCATCTGCTCGTGTTCCCCCAGCCGGAAGGTGCCCGGCTCGATGCGGAGGTCCAGGCGGCCGGCGGCCATGTCCGCCCGGGCGTCGAGGAGTTCCTCGGCGCTGACCGGATACCAGTGGATGCGGTCGAAGAACCGCAGCAGCCAGGGGATCCCGGATTCGTACGGTGGCCGGGGGAGGAACCGGCCCCAGATCTGCACCGTCCGCCCCACCAGTTGGTAGCCACCGGGCCCCTCCATCCCGTAGATGCAGAGGTAGGACCCACCGATCCCGACCGAGTTCTCCGCCGTCCAGGTCCGGGCCGGGTTGTACTTGGTGGTGACCAGCCGGTGACGCGGGTCGACGGGGGTGGCCAGCGGCGCCCCGAGGTAGACATCGCCGAGCCCCAGGACCAGGTAGGTGGCGTCGTGGATGATCCGGCGCACCTCTTCCACATCGTCGAGCCCGTTGACCCGGCGGATGAACTCGATATTGGAGGGACACCAGGGGGCGTCGTCGCGGACCCCGGCCATGTAGCGGGCGATCGACTCCCGGGTGCTCGGGTCGTCCCAGGACAGCGGCAGGTGGACCTCCCGGCTCGGCACCTCCAGCTGGTCGGAGGGGGGGATCCGGCCTTCCAGATCGCCGACCCGGTCGAGGACGGTGTCGACGCTGGTGATGGCCGGGTCGAGGTGGACCTGGAGGCCACGGACCCCGGGGGTGAGCTCGAGGACCCCGTCGATCCCGGCCGCCTCCACCTGCTCGGCCAGCCCGTGGACCCTGGCCCGCAGGGCCAGGTCGAGCACCATCGGCCCGTACTCCACCAGCAGGTTGTCATCCCCGTTGGAGCGGTAGGTGACCTGGGGGCCGAGGCCGGCCGGTGTGGTGGTCAGGATCCCCGACCGCTCGTCACCCCGGCCGGGGCGCCGGTGGGGGGTGGGCGCATCGGCGACGAAGCGCACCCGGTCACCCGGGCGGAGCTGGCCGAGCTTCCATCGCTGTCCACTCACCACGGTGGCGGGGCAGACGAACCCGCCCAGGCTGGGCCCGTCGGGTCCGAGCAGGATGGGCAGGTCACCGGTGTAGTTGACCGCTCCCAATGAGTAGGGGGTGTCGTGGATGTTCGAGGGGTGCATGCCCGCTTCGCCGCCATCGGTCCGGGCCCAGGTCGGCCGCGGGCCGATGAGACGGACTCCGGTGCGGGCCGAATTGAAGTGGACCTCCCACTCGGCGGCGTAGAGGGTGTCGAGGTCGGCCTCGGTGAACAGCTCCGCCTCGGCGTGGGGACCGGGCAGCACCGAGATCTTCCAGAGCGTGCCCATCTCCGGTCGTTGGTCCAACGGCGTGGGTCCCACGCTTCCGCCAGCGGCCGAGCCAGCCGAGCCGGCCGCCGGGTGGAGCACATCGCCGGCCCGGAGAGCCCGGCCCCCGTGGCCGCCGAAGCCGCCGAGGATGAAGGTGGCGGCACTCCCGAGGTAGGCGGGGACGTCGATCCCGCCGGCCACCAGCACGTAGGCCCGGATGCCGGGTCCGCCGACCGAGCCGATGTCGAGGGTGGCCCCGGCCGGAATCGTCACCGGCTCCCACATGGCCACCGGTGTCCCGTCGATCCGGATGTCGGTCGGTGCCCCGGTCACGCAGACCCGGGTCGGGGTGGCGAAGCGGAGCTCGGGGCCCTCCAGGGTGACCTCGATGCCGGGGGCGCCCTCGGGGTTGCCGACCGCCCGGTTGCCGAGCCGGAAGGAAAGGTCGTCCATCGGTCCCGACGGGGGAACTCCGATGTGCCAGTAGCCGAGCCGTCCAGGCCAGTCCTGCACGGTGGTCTGGGTCCCGGCCCGGAGGACGTCGACCCGCGGCGCCGGATCGGAGACCTGCTCCAGGGTGTGGGTGGTGTGGGTGGCGGCCCGGACCGACGGATCGAACAGGGCGGCGCGGACGAAACCGGTGTTGGTCTCGATGCCGCCGATGCGGGTGGCTCCGAGTGCCTCGGCCAGGTGGTCGAGAGCGGCCTCTCGGGTGTCCGCATGGGCGATCACCTTGGCCAGCAGCGGGTCGTAGGCGGCGCTGACCTCGGTGCCGGCCTCCACCCAGCCGTCGACCCGGACCCCGGCGGGAACGTCCACCCCGGTGATCAACCCCGGGCTCGGCTGGAAACCCTTGGCGGCGTCCTCGGCATAGATGCGGGCCTCGACCGCGTGGCCGGAGGGCCGGGCGGCGCGCAGCTGGTCCAACACGTCGGGGTCCCCGTCGGCCAACCGGAGCATGGTCGCCACCAGGTCGACGCCCCAGACCTCCTCGGTGACCGGGTGCTCGACCTGGAGCCGGGTGTTGACCTCCAGGAATGCCGCCGCTTCGCGCTCCGGGTCGTAGATGTACTCGACGGTGCCCACCGACCGGTAGGCCACCGCCCGGGCCAACTGGGCACTGGCCTCCGCGATCGCCCTCCGCACCCCGGCGGGCAGGTTCGGGGCCGGAGCCTCTTCCACCACCTTCTGGTGGCGGCGCTGCAAGGTGCAATCCCGATCCCCGAGCACCACCACCTCACCGTGGCCGTCGCCGACCACCTGGACTTCGACGTGACGGGCTCGTTCCACCAACCGCTCGATGAACACTCCGGGGGTGCGGAACCCGGCGCCCGACACCCGGGTGACCGTCTCGAAGGCGACGGCCAGTTCGTCGGGGTCCCGACAGGGTTGGATGCCGATCCCTCCCCCGCCCCCGGTCGCCTTGACCATCACCGGGTAGCCGAGCTCGGCGGCCGCCGCCGACGCCTCGTCGATGTCGGCCAGCAACCCGGTCCCGGCCAGTAGCGGCACCCCGGCCGCCGCCGCCGCCTCCCGGGCGGTGTGCTTGACGCCGAACAGGTCCATCTGGGCGGGGGTGGGGCCGACGAACACCAGGCCGGCTGCCTCCACCGCCCGGGCGAAATCGGCGTCCTCGGAGAGGAACCCGTAGCCGGGATGGATGGCCCCGGCCCCGGTCGCCAACGCCGCGTCGATGATGGCGTCGGCCCGCAGGTAGCTCTCCCGGGCGGGGGCGGGTCCGAGGCGCACGGCCCGGTCGGCCATCCGCACGTGGCGGGCGGCGCGATCGGGGTCGGAGAAGACGGCCACGGTGGCGAGGCCGAGTTCGGCGGCGGAGCTGATGACCCGGCAGGCGATCTCTCCCCGGTTGGCCACCAGCAGGGTGTCGAAGCGGAGCGGCCGGCTCATGGTGAGGTCACCACGATCCGGATCGGGGTCGGGTTGAAGCCGTTGCAGGGATTGTTGACCTGCGGGCAGTTGGAGATGAGGGTGAGCACGTCCTCGTGAGCCAGCAGGGAGACCGACAGTCCCGGCGCGGAGATGCCATCGACGATGCCGAGCCGGCCCGACTCCTCCACCGGGACGTTCATGTACCAGTTGATGTTGCTGACCAGGTCCCGTTTCCCGAGCCCCCATCGGGCGCCCTCGGCCAGAAAGTTCTCCACACAAGCGTGTTGGCTACGGGTGTGGTGTCCGTAGCGCAGGGTGTTGGACTCTTTGCTACAGGCTCCCCCGATGGTGTCGTGACGCCCGACGCCGTCGGCCACCACCGTCAGCAACGGCCACCCGGTGTCGGAGCGCAGCACGCTGCCCTCCCGGAGGAAGATCGATTCCTGCCCGGTCATCGTCTCGGGGGCGCTGTACCGCTCGGCGGTGTCGGCGGCCAGATAGAAAAGGCAGTCCACCGCCTGGTTGCCTTCCAGGTCGACGATCTCGAGGGTCGACCCGGCCGGGACGATCGCCGACCATGGGGCCCGGGCCGCCACCACCTCGTCGGAGATCACCGTCACGCTGACGCTCCCCCACCCGGAGCCGAAGGTGTCGACGTTGCCGCCGAAAGAGGGGTCGCCCGGGCCACCAGGTCCTCCTCGTTGTTGAGAAAGGCCCGTTCCGCCTCCGGACCGGCGGTCCTCGGCCAGACCCCCGCCGCGGTCGCAACGCCGGGCCAGGCCAGGACCTCCAGGGTGCTGCAGTGCCAGCCGGGCCGCGGATCCAGCGGGTGGGCGGTGTTGGCGATGAGGATGACCAGCGGCATCTCCGCCCGCAGCTCGACCGCCGCCGGTCCCCCGACCGAGCCGGTCCAGCGCAGCGCCCCCGACTCCGGATCGACCCGCACCCCCTTGAAGAAGGAGAGGCTGGGGGGGAGATCCCGCCGCCCCAGGCCGTGCTTGGCCCCGGCCAGGATGAACAGCTCCCGCCCGGCCGGGCTGGGGCTGTCGGTGGTGCCGGCTCCGTACCGCTCCTGGTTCCGCCAGCGGCTGGAGGTTCCGCAGAACGCGTCGTGGTGCCCGGAGGAGTCGGCGACGATGGTGGCCAACACCCGCCCCTGGTCGGAGAGCAGCAGCTGCCCCACCTCCAGGTAGGCCTGCCACTGGATCTTGAGGGTATCGGCCACGTTCAGCCGCTCCCAGGGCTCGCCCGCCCGGTAGATCAGGACATGGGCGCAGGCGTCGCCTTCGAGGTCCCCCAACCGGACCGTGGTGCCCGCCGCCAGGGTTCGGTGGGTGTAGCCCCCGCCGGCCACCCGCTCGGCCCACACCAGGGCGGCGGGGTCGTGCCCGGCGGGGGCAGCGGGGTAACCGGAGGCGGGGATGGTCGGCATGTGCTCGGCGACGGTTCCCCCCTGGGCCCGGGCATGGGCGCGGGCCCCCTCGGGGGTCCCGGTGCCCGCCTCCGGGGCGTCCTCACTCGGTCGGTCTTGAGTCGCGTCGGTCATCTGGAGAGCATGGTATCTATCGGTCAATAGAAATTCAGTCCGACCGGGACGGTTTAACCTGGTATTCACATGAACTCCGTCGGCCGTCCCCGCCTCGCCCGCCGCCACTCCACCGGCGACCCGCGCCAGGAGATCCTCGGCGCCGCCGCCGATCTCTTCAGTTCCGGCGGCTACACCGCCACCTCCACCGGGGCCATCGCCGAGGCGGTCGGCCTCCGCCAGGCGTCGCTCTTCTACTACTACCCGAGCAAGGAGGCGATCCTCACCGAGTTGCTCGATCGCACCGTGCGCCCGACCCTGGCCCTCACCCGCCGCCTGAGTGAGGCCGAGCTCGGTCCGGAGTCGACCCTCTGGGTGCTGGCCGAGCGGGACGTCGCCAACCTGTGTTCGGGCTCCCACAACCTGGGGGCGCTCCAGCTGCTGCCCGAAGCCCACGGCGAGCAATTTTCCTGGTTCTGGCGCCGCCGGCACCGGTTGTTCGAGTTCTACCGCCGTCAGGTCCAGCTCGGGACCGCGGCCGGCCGGTTCCCCGCCGGGGACCTCCCCTCCGCTCCTGATCTGGTGTTCGGGCTGGTGGAAAGCGTCATCACCGCCCGCCCGTCGGTCCGGCGGGACCGCGCCGTCGGGGCGAACGTGGCCGATGCCGCCCTGCGGCTGCTCGGGGTGCCGTTCGCCCCGCTCCGGCAAGCCCGGCGACGCGGCATCCTCTTCGAGGAACAGGACGTCGGCGCCAACCACCGGTCATCGCCGGGCGAACATTTCGGCAATATTTCGGTCGGGTGAACACGTCGCGAACGCCGAGCCGACCACCGTTTCCGGCGTCGACCCGGCGTTAGTCTGACCAGAACGTGGTCCGGGGTGGGACGGGTGTCGCCGACCGCCCGGAACTGCCGAAAGAAATGCCGAGCGACGGCATTCTGGAAAGGACTGGTCAGTTAACCGATGGCGCCTGCAACCGGAGTGGCAACCAGAGCCATCGGGCCGCAACCCCGGATGTACCTCGGGGTGGTGGAGAAGGTCCTCGGCGCCATCGGGACGGGGCGGCTGGCTTCCGGTGACCGTCTCCCCAGCGAGCAGGAGTTGGCCACCCTCTGCCGCGCCTCCCGCCCGACGGTGCGCGACGCCATGTTGGCCCTCGAGCTGTTCGGGGTGGTGGAGGTCCGCCCGCGCTCGGGCGCCTACGTCACCGATCGCGCCACTGGCGCCGCCACCCGGTTCCCCACCCTCTTCGACTCGTCACCCCGCGAGCTCTTGGAGGCGCGCGAACACATCGAGCCCGGGGTGGCCAGCCTCTGTGCGGCCCGGGTCACCCCGACGGCGCTGGAGGAGTTGGACCGGCTGGTCGACGAAAGTGAGTCGGCCCTGTCGGGGGGATCGACCGAGAGCCTGGAGCGCTTCTTGCAACTCGGTCACCAGTTCCACGCCGCCCTCGCCTCACACTGCGGCAACGAGACGATGGCCACGGTGACCCGTCAACTCGTCGACGTCAGCGCTCACCCGCTGTGGCGGGTAGTGAACGGCCTGCACCTCCGATCCATGGACACCCGGTCCGGACAGATCGCCGAGCACCGGGAGATCCTGGCCGCCATCGCCCGCGGAGACGGGGCGGCGGCCGCCGCCGCCATGCGCGATCATCTGGCCGGCCTCGACGGCAGCATCTTCGGCCGCCCCCGATCCAGCGGCCTTACCCGGAGTCGGCGCCGCCGGGTGGTCTGACCACATCGTTCACCGGGCTTTCACCGTCGGGCAACACGGGCGTATCCGGCGGCACCTACCGTTGCCGGGTGCGCGTGCACGGCGCGCACCATCACCGGTCAGGAGCATGGATGGCGTCGAGCCCAGCGGCACCGGCAACCCCCGGGGCGCCGTCCCCGGAACCGGCCGGGTCCGGACGCGTCAAGGACATCCAGGTGCTGGTGGGCGTCGACGTCGACGCGGTGTCCGGGTGGCTCGGCTCCTACGGCGGCGCCGACTCCCCCAACGACATCCAGCGGGGGATGTTCGCCGGCGAAATCGGGGTTCCCCGGGTGGCGGAGCTGCTCCGCCGCCTCGAAATCGTCGGAAGCTGGTTCGTGCCCGGGCACTCCTTGGAGACATTCCCCGACCAGATCCGGGCGGTGGCCGCCGCCGGCCACGAGATCGGGGCCCACGGCTACAGCCACGAGAACCCCATCGCCTTGAACGCCGACCAGGAGCGGGCGGTGCTGGAGCGTTCGGTGTCGCTGATCGAAGAGCTCTGCGGCCGGCCGCCGGCCGGCTACGTGGCACCGTGGTGGGAGATGTCGGAGCGGACCGCCGCCCTCCTCATCGAGTTCGGGTTCTCCTACGACCACAGCCAGAACTACAACGACTTCTCTCCGTTCTATGCCCGGGTGGGTGACCGCTGGGTCGCCCCCGACTACTCCCGGCCGGCGGAGACCTGGATGCGACCCTTGGAGCGGGGCCCGGAGATCGACCTGGTCGAGTTCTGCGGCAACTGGTACCTGGACGACCTCCCCCCGATGATGTTCATCAAGCAGAGCCCGAACAGCCACGGGTTCGTCAACCCCCGGGACCTCGAGGTGATGTGGCGTGACCAGTTCGACTGGGTGTACCGGGAGATGGACTACGCCGTCTTCCCCCTCACCTTGCACCCCGACGTCAGCGGTCGCCCCCAGGTCCTGCTGATGCTCGAACGGTTCTTCGCCTACCTGGCCTCCCACCCCGGCGTCCGGTTCACCACCTTCGAGGCCGCCGCCGCCGACTTCCGCCGCCGGTCCCCCTTCGTCCTCCCCGATGGGCCCGCCCCCCGCCACCCGGCCCGATCCCCGTCATGAGTGGCATCGGAGACCGGCCCCGGCTCGGCCTCATCGTCCCCTCCACCAACCTGACCATCGAGCGCCTGCTGCACCGATCCGGTTTCACCGAGTTGTTCGGGGTCGACGTCGTCGTCACCCGGTTGCCGGTGACGACGATCGCGGCCACCCCGGGATCGGACCGGCAGTTCCAGCCCCGCCGCCTGCTGGCCGCCACCCGCCTCCTGGCCGATGCCCGCCCCGATGTCATCGCCTGGACCGGCACCTCCTCCTTCTGGCTCGGCCTCGACGAGGAGGTGGCCTGGATGCGGACGGTCGGTGCCGAGCTCGGCATCCCCTTGACCAGCGCCACCGAAGCGGTGGTCGAGGCGTTGGCGGAGCTCGGGCGTCCCGAGGTGTCCCTCTTCACCCCTTACGAGGAGCCTATCCACCGGGCGGTGGCCACCACCTTGGAGGGAGCCGGCTTCCGGGTGCGACAGCAGACCAACCTGGGCATCACCGACAACGCGTCGTTTGCCGCTCTCGACCCGGCGGTGATCGAAGCGGCGGTCCGAGGGTTTCCGGGCGACGACCCGGTGGTGGTGGTGTGCACCAATGTGACCGCCTGCATCCTGGACGCCGAGGTGGTCGACAGCCTGGTGGCGGTGCTCTGGCACGCCATGGCGTTGGCGGCCGAGCCGAAGGGTTCGTCGGTCGGACCGGCTCCCTACCGATGGTTCCACCATGCCCTGGCCACCCGCCTGGCGGTCGTCTAGATGATGCCGTCCACGCTGGGGTCCGGGGGCCGGCGCGCCCCCGCCCAGGCGGCGATCGACAGCAACCGTCCGTCTTCCCCGGTCCGGCCGACCAGCTGGGCACCGACCGGCAGCCCGGTGCTGCCGGTCGACACCGGCACGGTGACCACCGGCAGGCCGAGCAAGGTCCACAGCCGGGCGAACCGCGGGTCGCCGGTGGAGGCCAACCCCTCGGGGGCCTCGCCCACCACCGCCGGGGTGAGGAGGACGTCGGCGTCGCCGAACAACTCGTCTTGGCCATCGCTACCTCCGGCGACGGCGGCCAGCCGCCGTACCTGGTCGTATTCGTCGGGGTCGACCGACGCTCCCCGGTCCAACAGGTTCCGCAACTCGTCGGACAAGGCGGCCCCTTGGCTCCGCTCCCAGGCCAGTGACCGGGCCGCCTCGTATCCCATCACCACCGGATGCCGGTCGGCGAGCCCGTGGAAGGAGGAGGGCAGCCCCGAGTCGAACACCTCGGCGCCGGCGTCCTCCGCCCACCCGGCCAACTCCTCCACCGCCTGGCGACCGTCGGCGCCACAGGCATCCCACTGCTCGGTGCGCAGGACCCCCATCCGCGGTGGGCGGACGGTGTCCGGGGCGGCCGGCCGACCGGTGAGGCAGACCCGGAGCGCATCGAGCAACCCGGGATCCCGGGCGAACCAGCCGACGGTATCGAGGGAGGGCGCCACCAGCTTGAGCCCGGCCACCGACACCGTCCCGAACGTCGGTTTGAACCCGTACACCCCGCAGAAGCTGGCCGGTCGGGTCACCGAGCCGGCCGTCTGGGTGCCGAGAGCCACGTCGGCCATCCCGGCGGCCACCGCCGCCGCCGATCCCATCGAGGAGCCGCCCGGGGTGCGGCTGGCCCGGTGGGGGTTGGTGGTGGGGCCGGGGTGGAAGGTGGCCAACTCGGCGGTAACCGTCTTGCCCAGGCAGACCGCCCCCGCCTGCCGGAGGAGCGCCACCGCGGCGGCATCGGCCCGCGGCCGGTGGCCGGCGAAGATGGGGCTGCCGTACTCGGTCGGCTGGTCCCCGGTATCGAACACGTCCTTCACCCCGAGCACCACCCCGAGGAGCGGTCCGGTCCCGTCGGTGTCGGCCATGGTCGCCTCCCGGCGGGCCCGCTCGGCATCCAGATGGGCCCAGGCCCGGACCACCGGTTCGCGTTCCGCCACCGCCGCCAGGGCCCGCTCCACCGCCTGGCGGGCCCTCTGCTCCCCTACCATCACCGGGTTACGTCCGTGCCCGTTCGGAGGCCGATCCCGGCCGTCGCTCTCGAGGAGGAACCATGCCCGCCAAGGTCACTGAACACCATTTGGGACGGGCGGTCTCCCACCAGTTCTGGGACCGGGACTTGGAACCCGAGCTGGTGGTGCGGCCGGGCTCCGAGGTCGGCCTGTCCTTGCGCGACGGGTCGAACGGCCAGATCACCCCCGGAACCGCCGCCCAGGACCTGCTGGCGTTGGACTTCACCCAGATGGACCCGCTGACCGGGCCGGTGTTCGTCGAGGGCGCCCACCCCGGCGATGCCCTGGCCGTGGAGATAGGGGACATCTCCCTCGCCGCCTGGGGATGGTCGGGGATCCTTCCCGGCCTCGGGCTGTTGGCCGATCACTTTCCGGGTCCCCTGCTCAAGTTCTGGGATCTCCAACTCGACTACGTGGAGGTCGGGCCCGGAGCCCGCTTCGCCCAGCAGCCGATGCTCGGCGTGATCGGTGTCGCCCCTCCGCTGCCGGGTCGGCACTCGTCGGTCGTCCCCACCCGGGCGGGGGGCAACATCGACGTGAAGTACACCCGGACCGGTAGCCGGGTGCTGCTCCCGGTGTTCGTGGAGGGCGGGCTGTTGTCGCTCGGCGATGCCCACGCCCTCCAGGGGGACGGCGAGCTCAGCGGGACCGCCATCGAATGCGAGGCCGACGTGGTGGTGAAGCTGGAGGTGATCCGGGATGCCGGCCTGACCGCCCCGGTGATCGATACCGCCGAGGCCGGCGAGGATCCCCCCGAGCCCCGTCGCAGCTTCCTCGGGGTCGGCCCCGACCTCTGGGAGGCGACCCGGGAGGCGAGCCTCCGGGCGGTCGAGGCGCTGGCCGGATCGCTCAAGATCGAACCCGATGAGGCATACGCACTGCTCGGCACCTTCGCGGAGCTCCGCATCCACGAGATCGTCGACCGCCCGAACTGGGTCGTCGGGTGCATGGTGCCCCTCCGGCTGCTGACCTGACCACCGCCTCCCGCCCGACCGGCGATCATCCCGGATAGAGGGCAGCCAGGCTGACGGTGTAGGGATAGGCCACCACGTGCCCTTGCGGCAGTCCCTTCAACCACGGCTGGGCGACGAAGACGTCACTCCGGTTGACCATGTTCTGCCAGCAGCCGGTGGCGGCGGCGGCGTCGCCCACCTGCCCGAACAGAGCGGTGTTATCGGTGGCGACCGCCTGGTTCAGCTGGTCGGTGATGTTGGGCACCGTGCAATGGAAGATGTTCACCCCGCCGGTCGGGCCCCAGCCGATGTCGGCCCACTGGTAAGCGTCGTAGGCATCGGGCCAGATGAACTCGACCAGGAGGTCGGGGGCATCGGCCGGCACGGTGCCGGGGGGCGACCAGCCGTAGATGGTCCCCGTCTGGTAGCCGACCGACTTCACCGTCAGGCCGGCCTGGTCGAGGCTGTCGGTCAGGATGGAGGCGATGAGCTGGTCGCTCGGGGAGCTGGTGTCGTACCCGATGGTGAACGATCGCTGGGACGCCGGGAGGCTGGCCACCAAGGTTTTCAGCGCCGACGGATCGTAGGTGTTGTCCTGGGTGGCCATGCCGGCCGGCACCACGTTCTTCGGGTAGATCTGGGTCCCGATGGTGCCCAAACCCGGATAGACGTCGGCCAGGATCTGCTTGAGGTTGACCGCTTTCAGCAGCGTCTTCCGGTTGGCGGCGGTGGTGAGGAAGCCGGCATTGGGATTGACGTAGAGGTACTCCGATTGGAGGGTCGGGAGGGTGTACACCTTCACCGAGCTACTGGCCTGGTACGACTTGATGGCCTGGTTGGTGAGGTCGTGGAGGACGGCGGCGATCTGGCCGTTGTTGAACTCCAGTTGCTCGGTATTGAAGTTGTCGATCACCGGGAAGTTCACGGTGGAGTAGTAGGGCTTGGGCCCCCAGTACTGCGGGAAGGACTTCACCTGGTAGCTGACGCCCACCTTGGCCTGGGTCAGAGTGTAGGGACCGCTGCCCAGATCGTGGGTCTGCAGATAGGTCTGGTCGTTGTCGCTCCCGGCATGGGCGGCCAGCCCGGTCGGACTCATCATCCGGGGCCCGTAGGCGGCGGCCAGATAGTCGAGGAATGCCGAGTTGGGTTGGGTCAGGTTCACCACCACCGTGTACGGATCCGGGGTCTGGACCGAGGCCACCGCTTCGGCCATGTAGGCCGGCCCGCCGTTGACGGCGGCGTCCCGGGCGAAGGAGGGCGCCACCGCCGCCGAGTTGAACGGGGTCCCGTCGTGGAACACCACCCCCTGGCGAAGTTGGAAGGTGTAGGTCTGGAGGTTGGGCGACACCGTCCAACTGGTGGCCAGGTCGGGGATGATCTTCCGCTGGTCGGTGTTGGGGGCGTACTGGAGCAGCCCGTCATAGATGTTGTTCTGGAGGATGAGACCTTGGCCGGCGTAGTAGACGGCCGGATCCGGCGGCTGGCCGGGATCCTGGAGGAACGACAGGGTGAGGGTGTGGCTGGTCGGCGCCGTGGTCGAGGCGCTGCTCGCCGAGCTCCCGCAGGCGCTCAAGCCCACGGCCGCTACCGCGACGACCACCGCCGAGACGATCGGGGTGCGCATCCGGGCGAGCCATTTCATCGATTGCATCAACCTGCCTCCAGGGGGGAAGGGAACGGTGAATCGAGGGAACCGGCCCTCGCTGACGTGTCGGTCGCCAACGACGGTACCGGGGCAGCATTTCCCCGCCGTATACGAACCGTAAATGCTGCGTTTCCCATCTGGTCTGAGCAGTTGGGGTGCCACAATGGCTGGGTGCCCACTATCGGACCCGGACCCGACCAGCTCCCTCCCTTCCTCCACCCGTTCGCGGCCCCGGCCGCCGCTCGGGGAACCTTCATCGACATCGTGGAAGGGTCGGGCGCCGAGGTCGTCGACCGGTCCGGCCGTCGTTACATCGACGCCCTGGCCAGCCTCTGGTACTGCCAGGTCGGCCACGGGAGAACCGAGATCGCCGAGGCGGTCGCCGGCCAGATGGGCACCCTGGGCGGCTTCCACACCTTCGACCGGTACACCAACCCGACCACCGATGCCCTGGCCGACCGGCTGGCCGCCATGGCCCCGATGCCGGACACCCGGGTGTTCTTCACCTCCGGCGGGTCCGAGTCGGTGGAGACGGCGATCAAGCTGGCCCGGCTGGCCCAGGTCCGCGCCGGGCACCCCGAGCGCACCGTCATCGTGAGCCGGCAGCCCTCCTATCACGGGGTCACCTACGCGGCGATGACCGCGTCGGGGGTGCCGCCCAACCAGGAGGGCTTCGGGCCGCTGCTGCCCGACGTCATCCGAGTCCCCTACGACGACCTCGACGCCATCGATGGGCTGTCGGCGGTGCAGGAGGGGAGAGTCGCCGCCATCCTCGCCGAGCCGGTGGTGGGGGCCGGTGGGGTCTGGCCGGCGCCGGAGGGCTACCTGGCCGGACTCCGCCAGCGCTGCGACGGGTTGGGCGCCCACCTCATCTTCGACGAGGTGATCTGTGCCTTCGGCCGGCTCGGCACCTGGTGGGGGGCCGAGTTCGCCGGCGTGCGACCCGACCTCATCACCTTCGCCAAGGGGGTGACGTCGGGCTACCTGCCGCTGGGCGGCGTCCTGGTCGGCCCCGCGGTCCGGGAGCCCCTGGAGGACGACCCGGCCACCGTGCTCCGCCACGGCTACACCTACAGCGGCCATCCGAGCTGTGCGGCGGCAGCGATGGCCAACCTGGACATCTTGGAGCGCGAGCAGCTGCTCGGCTCCGCCGACCGGATCGCCGGCACCCTCGGGGCCGGGCTGAAGACCCTGGTGGACGGCGAGGCGGTGGTCGAGGTGCGCGGGACCATGGGGGTCTGGGCCCTCGGGTTGGGGGCCGGCACCGATGCCACCGCGGTGCGCGACGCGTTGTTGACCCACGGGATCATCGCCCGGCCGATCGGCAATGCCACCGTGGCCTTCTGCCCCTCGTTGGTCATGACCGACGGGCAGATGGAGCAATGCGTCGAGGGGGCGCGCCGGGCGGTGGCCGAGGTGGCCGAGGGTGGCCCCCGGCCGGAAGTCGCATCCAGCTCGCGGGGCCCGGCCGGGACCCGGTGACCGCATCGAGTGGAATCCGGCGGATCATCCTTCTCACTCTCGGCTGGGAGGAGCTGCCGAAGTCCTGGTCGGTCTACGGCGCCCCGCCCGAAGAGCGCCTCCGGGAACCGGTCCCCGGGGTGCTGTTGGAGTGCGACGGCGGTTGGATGCTGCTGGACACCGGCTTCAACCCCGCCCTCATCCGGGACCCCGCCCTCTACCGTCGGTTCCATGGCCGGAACCACCACATCCAGGCCATCCTCCCCCCCGGGCCCGGTGAACCCCTCGAAGCTGCCGTCGACGAGGTCGGGCTGGCGCTGGAGGACATCCAGGCGGTGGCGGTGTCCCATCTGCACAACGACCATGCCGGCGGGCTGCGACACTTCGCCGACCGGGTTCCCATTCACGCTCAACGGGCCGAGTTGGCCTACGGGCTGAGCGACCATCCCGAGCCCGAACACCATGGCATCTTCCGGGTGGACTTCGACGATCCGGGCCTGGACTGGCGTTTGGCCGATGGGGACGTCGAGATCGCCCCAGGGGTCACCGCGGTGCTGACCGCCGGCCACACCCCCGGACACCAGAGTTTCATGGTGGAGATCGACGAGTCCGCCGGCGGCGGCGGCTACGTGTTCGCCTTCGACGCCGCCGACCTGACCGAGAACATCGAGAAGGAACTCCCGGTGGGCGGCTTCATCAACTGCGAGGCGGCCGACACCGTCGAGCCGATCCGACGGCTGAAGGCCCTCGCCGCCGAACGCGACTTTCAGCTGGTGCCCGGGCACGACCCCGAGGTCTGGCCGGCCACCACCGCGGCGTTGGCGGAACGGTGGCCGAACGAGCGCCCATCGTGAACGGCACCGATCCCTCCGCCTTCCGCCTTCCTGCCGAGCCGGGCACCGTCCATTGGGGCTACTTCGACCAGGATCTCGAGCCGGTCCTCACCGTCCCTTCCGGCGCCATCATCTCCGTCGAGGCAATCACCCATCATGCCGGGGACGCCCCCGACCTCCTGATGGACGAACCCATCAGCCGACTGTTCGAGAAGGTCACCGACCGAGGGCCGGGGCCGCACATCCTCACCGGACCGATCGCGGTGAGCGGGGCCCGGCCCGGCGATGTCCTGGAGGTCCGGATCCTCTCCCTCGAGCCCCGGATCGACTTCGGGTCCAACCTGGCCGCCCACTGGGGACACCTCTACGGCGACTTCGGGAAGGAGCGGGTGACGGTCTGGTCCATCGACCGTCACCTGATGACGGCTCAGGCCGCCTTCGCCTACGACTGGAAGACCACGCCACTGGCCAACGCCCCAGGGACGCTGGTCCCCCCCGGGTCGGTGACCCGGAAGGCGGCACTGGCCGACGTGGTCGTTCCCCTCCGTCCCCACCTCGGGACGATGGGGGTGGCCCCCGCCGCGCCGGGCCGTCACAGCAGTGTCCCACCCGGGGTGCACGGAGGGAACGTCGACAACTGGCGGGCCGGGCCGGGGACGAGCATGCACTACCCGGTGGCCCGACCCGGGGCGCTGCTCTCCCTCGGTGATCCCCACCTGTCCCAGGGCGACGGGGAGATCAGCGGGACGGCACTGGAAGCCTCGCTGGATGTGGTCATCCAGGTCCGGATTCGGAGCGACCTTCCCTTCGACGTCCCGGTGCTGGAGACGCCCACCCACTGGTACGTCCACGGGTTCGGGGACAACCTCGACGAGGCGATGGCCGATGCCGCCCGAGGCCAACTCCGGTTCTTGAACCGCCTGTTCGGGCTCAGCGCCGACGACGCCTACTCCCTGATGAGCGTCGGCGGTGACTTCGCCGTCACCCAGGTGGTGGACCAGCGCCAGGGGGTGCATGCCGGCATCGCCAAGTCCATCGTCGCCGGCCGCCCGTGACGGCCTCCCCCGACGGCGGCCCGGCTCCGGGCTCTGAAGCTCCCATCGAATCCTGGACCTTCCCCCCCGGACTCGGCGTCCCCCGACCTGCCGGCTCCTACGCCCACGTCACCGCCCTCGGCTCGACCCTGTATGTCACCGGCCAGCTCCCGGTCGACCCGTCGACCGACCGGCTGATCGACGGGGACATCACCGCCCAGACCGACCAGGTGATGAGCAACCTCGCCCGGGTGTTGGAGCTCACCGGCTCCTCCCTCCCCCTGGTGGTCCAAGCCCGGTCGTTCCTCCGTTTCGCCGATGACTTCCCCGCCTACGACGAGGCCTACCGGGCGTGGTTCCCGCTCCGGCTTCCCAGCCGCACCACCGTGGTGGTCTCCGGGTTCGCCATCCCCGACGCGTTGGTGGAGATCGATCTGGTGGCCCACCGGCTCTCCCCCCGGTGAGCCGGTGACGGTGGACCTGACCGTGACCGGAGGGTTGGTGCTCGACGGCGGCGGGGTCCGACCGGCGGACGTGGTGATCGACGGTGGGAGGATCGCTGCCGTCGTCCCGCCCGGGGAGGCGCCCCCCGCCCACCAGTCGATCGAGGCCGACGGCCTTCATGTCCTCCCCGGGCTAGTGGATGCCCATGTGCATTTTGACGATCCGGGGCGGTCGGATTGGGAAGGATGGGCCTCGGGCAGCCTGGCGGCGGCGGCCGGCGGGGTCACCACCGTGGTGGACATGCCGATCGATTCGGACCCCCCGGTGGTGGACGCCGACGCCTTCCGGGCGAAGGTCGCCGCCGCCTCGGCCGGATCCCTTGTCGATTTCGGGCTGTGGGCCGGCCTGGTGCCGGCCAGCCTCGACCACCTCGATGCCATGGCCGAGCTCGGGGCGGTGGGCTACAAGGCGTTCGCCTGCGACAGCGGGTGGGAGTCGTTTCCCCCCGCCGATTCCGAGACGCTGGGGGCGGGATTGGCGTCGGCGGCGCCCCGGGATCTGGTGGTGGCCCTCCACGCCGAAGACCCCGCCGTCCTGGCCGAAGACCCCTCCCGTCCGGCCCGGGCCGAGGTGGTCGCAGTGGAATGGGCCGCCCGGCTGGCGGCGGAGTCGGGAAGCCGGCTGCACATCGTCCATGTGTCGTCCGCCGCCGCCCTCGACGAGGCCGGCCGCTGGCCGGGGGTCACCACCGAGACCTGTCCCCACTACCTGGTGCTCGACGACGGCGACGTGGCGGCGCTCGGGACTGCCGCGCTGGTCACGCCCCCCATCCGGGACGCCGCCAACCGGGAGCTGCTGTGGCAGGCGGTCACCGACGGACGGGTGGCCTGCATCGCCTCCGACCATTCGCCCTGTCCCCCCGGCCTGAAGGAAGGGGACCAACCCTTCGCCGGGATCGCCGGGGTGGAGACCGGCCTGTCGCTGCTCCTGGCCACCGGGCGGCTTCCCCTCCCCCGGCTGGTCGGGCTGATGACCGCCGCCGCCAGGCTGCTCCGGCTGCACCGAAAGGGATCGATTGCCACCGGCTACGACGCGGACATCGTCCTGTTCGATCCGGACGCCGAGTGGCACCTGGAGCCGAGTTCCCTCCACAACCGGCACCGCCTCACCCCGTTCGCCGGTCGCCCGATGGCCGGACGGGTCCACCGGACGCTGGTCCGCGGCCATACCGTCTTCGCCGACGGGGCACCGGCATCCGGCCCGTGGGGGTCCCAGGTGCGGCCATCCGACGGCGCCACCTTCACCTCCTAATTAGGCAGACGCCTCTCAATCGGTCGGCCTCATCAGTAGGCCGACGGCGGTGGGGCGTCCTCGGGCTGGTAGGCGATGTCGAGGTAGGTCTCGTCGACGCCCCCGACCTCCTCCAACCGGATCCGGCAGCCGTCGATCACTTCGATCCGCTGGATGGCATCGACGTGGGCGGTGCCGTGTCCGGCCCACTTCGCCCGGGCCTGCCGTTTCACCTCCCGTTCGTCGTCGCCTACCGCCAACACCACTTCATGGTCCTCGCCCATCCGTCCCTCGGCCAAGTAGCCGCCCAGATAGACCGCGTAAAGGTTCTTCACCCGGTCACCCTTCTCGGATCGCCGGTCATTGTCCGCCAGCCGTCCGGCAACGGCTCGCTTGGATCTTCCGCCAGTTGCAGTAATGCCTCCGGCCCGGGGTCGGCGGGCAACTCGATCCCGACCGTGGCGGTGACCGACCAGCGGCCGGGCCGACGCTCCAGCACCGCGCCGACCGGAGCCGGATCGGCCCAGACCGCCAGTGCCCGGTCCCCCACCTGGACGATGCGGGCATCCACGGTGCCGGTCCCCCGGACGTCACGCTGGATGACCGCCGCCCGCCGGGGCCCTTCCTCCCGTCGCCACTGCTCCAGGTAGTCGTCGCCGCGTTCGAGGAGCACCCCGTCGTGGAATTCGACCACGGCGGTGTCGGCGTGGCCGGCCGGCCGGGGGGCGGTGTCGAGGTCGTGTCGCCAAGTCAGCCGCGGGGCTTGGTAGTCGATGGTCCCACTGAAGGCCTGGGCCACGTCCCAGCGGCTCGCCTCCGGATCCTCCTCAGTGTGCGGCACCCGGAGGTCGGCGAAGAACCGCCCGACCTGCAACCAGAGGACGTCACTCCGCTCCACCAACGGACCGCCGCCGAGGGCCAGGCCCTCGCGTCGCCAGGCTCCTTCCAGCCAGGAAGGCGGGGATGCCGCCTCAGTCATAGCAAGCCTGGGCCAGAGCCTGGTGAAATCCCCGGATGGGCAGCTCGTGGGTACTGGCGAGAGGGCCGAGTTCGAACCGGCTGGACGAGACGCCGCGCTGAAGTCGTTCGCAGATGGTCACGTCCTCGGCCATGAACGAACGGATACTGGCCACCAACTCATCGGCGTCGCTTTCCGGTGACGACCGGACCCGCAGGGTGAGCCGGGTCCGATCCGGCGCCAGCGGCACCGCGTCGTAGGTGGCGAAGTAGCTCCCGGTCGTCACCAGCATCAGGTTCGGGAACAGCAGGTAGGCCCCGATGCCGTCCCGCTCCGCCGGGTCCAGCCACGGGAGCGAGTCCGGGGTGGCGCCGTCGGGTTCCTTCAAGGGCTCGAGGCTCCACCAGTTGTCGCCCAGCAACTCCCAGCCGAACTGGGCATGGTCGTACATGGACAACGAACGGCTGTGGACGAACCAGAGGTGGTAGACGTCGATGTGATTCTCCACCAGGAGCTTCCAGTTGCAGGCCACCGTGTACTCCACGGTGGCCACCTCCACCAGCGGCCCGGAAAGGAAGGGCTCCAGCCGGGTGCCGAGTTCGCCGAATGACGAAGCCAGTGACGGGGCGTCGGCATCGGGATTGGCGAAGACCATGCCCTTCCATACCTCCACCGCCGCCGGGAGCAGGCCCCACTCGGAGGCGTCCATGTCCGGGAACTGGGTCTCGGCCTGAGGCACCCGGACCAGGCCCCCACCCAATTCGTAGCTCCACTGGTGGTAGGGACAGGTGAGGAACCGGCCGCATTGGCCGGCGCCTTCGAGAAGGGGCACCCCCCGATGCCGGCAGAGATTGTGGAAGGCCCGCAGGACTCCGTCCCGGCCACGGACGATCAGCAGCGGGCTGACGCCGACGGTGGCGGTGAGAAACGCCCCCGGCTCGGCCGCCGCTTCGACGGTGCCGACCAGTGCCCACGACCGGTCCAGCAGCCGGCGGCGCTCGACCTCCAAGAGAGCCGGCGAGGTGTACCAGTCGCGGGGCTCTGCCCCCGGATGGGGGGAGATGGCCGGCGTGGCCTCGATCCGAAGGTCGGCCCCGGTCACCGGCCCACCGTCGAGCCGACCGGCGCCTCGCCGTCGGGCACCAGGGGTGGCGGCCCTTCGGCCGCCCGCTCGTCGAGGTAGTCGGCCGAGGTGAGCCCGAGCCCCCGCATGGCGGTGCCGGTCAGCGCCTCCAGCACACACCGGTGGGCGAAGAGGGCGGTGATGTTGTTGCCCGAGTCGTACGGCGGGCTGACCTCCACGATGTCCATGGCGACGATGCCGATCTCGGCGGCGATCCGGCGGACGGCTCGCAGCACCTCGATGCTGGTCAGTCCCCCCGGCTCCGGCGACCCGGTGCCGGGGGCGTGGGCGGGGTCCACCGCGTCAACGTCGACGGACAGATAGAGGTACCTGGCCGACCCGGAGAGTGCCTCGTTGATGGCCCGCTCCAGCACCACATCGAAGCCGTGGCGCTGCACCTCGGCCATGAAATGGGAGCGCATCTGCTGCTCCTCCATCCACGCCACCACCTCGGGCCCGGGCCAGTAGCCCCGCAGCCCGACCTGGACGAAATTCCGGCCCAGCACCGCGCCGCTCTCGATGAGCCGGCGCATCGGGGTCCCGTGCCCGGCCAACACCCCCTGACAGTCGGGGGCGGTATCGGCATGGGCGTCGAAATGGACGATCCCGATCGAGCCGTGCCCGTAGGCGTCGGCCACCGCGGTGGCGACCGGCCAAGTGATCCCGTGGTCTCCCCCCAGGATGATGGGGAGCGCCCCGCCTTCCAGGATCTCCCCGACGAACGAACGGGCGTTGTCATAGGTGCGGTCGGTGGAACCGATGATCACCTCGGCGTCGCCGTAGTCGCAGACGGTGAGGTGCTCGAACGGGTCGACCCGCACGTGGAGATGGGGCCGGCTCCAGGGTGGGGCCGGCAGGTGGTCGCAGGACCGGATGGCCCGGGGCCCGAGGTGGGTGCCGGAACGAGTCAGCGCGGTCCCGTCCCAGGGCACCCCCCCGATGGCCACGTCCACCCCTCCGGCCCGCAGGTCCTCGGGCGTCAGGCACAACGGGAGCTTGAGGAACGTCTGGATCCCGCTCCAGGCCATCTCCATCTCGTACCGGTGGACCGGCATCGGGCCCGGGGGTCGGTCGGGGACGGCGCCGAGCGGGGGGTGGCCGGTCACGTGAGGGTGATGCGGGGGTCAGCCACGGCCTGGAGGATGTCGACGATGGTGTTGATGATCACGTAGCCCATCCCGAGGATCAGGGTCACCCCGGCGATGGCCGGGAAGTCGGCGGCCGGGATGCTCTGGTCGGTGTACAGCCCCAGCCCGGGCCAGGCGAAGATGGTCTCGATCACCACCACCCCGGCGAACATCAGACCCATCTGCAGGCCGGTCATCGACAGGGCGGCGCCGGCGGAGTTCCGGAGGGTATGCCGGAACAGGACCACCCGGTCGGTGAGGCCCTTCGCCTTGGCCGTCCGAACGAAATCCGAACGCAGGTTGGTGGTCAGGCTGGTGCGCAGGACGCGTCCGATCGAGACCGCCGGGCCGAGGGCCACACAGATGCCGGGGAGTATCAGGTGGCGGAAGCCGTCCCAGGCCATCGCCCACTGACCGTGGAGGATGGTGTCGACGACCACCATCCCGGTGGGCCCGGTGGGCGCGTTGGTATAGCTGGTGTCCCCGGTGGCCGGTAACAGGTGCAGCTTGTTGTAGAAGAGCAGGATGCCGAGGAGGGCGAGGAGGAAGGCCGGGGCCGACGCTCCTGACACCATGATGATCCGGAAGATCCCGGCCCCCCGCCATCGGCCGGCCGAGGCGAGTCCGAGCAAGGCTCCGAGGATCACCGCCAGGATCAGGCTGAACACCGTGAGCTCGACGGTGGCGGGCAGGTAGGCCCGGAGGTCGGTGGCCACCGGCCGCCGGGTCCGGAGCGACACCTGCAGGTTTCCGGTGAAGAGGTCGTGCACGTAGCGCACGTACTGGTCGGCCAGCGGGCGGTTGTAGCCGAGGATGGCGCTCTCGTGGGCGATGGCCGACTTCGAGGCGTTCGCCCCCAGGTAGGCGTGCACCGGATCGGTGTGGCTCAGCTTTTGGAGCATGAACACCACCGCGGTGAGGATCAACAGGATGAAGACCATGGCCACCAGGCGCTTGGCTATGAGTTTGATCACCGGCGTCTCCCCGCGGTTGGTTGGCGGACGAGGCAGCCGACCGCCCCGATCTCGGTTCCCGCCGGTGGCCTCATCGGTCCCCCAGGAGGTCGCGGATCCCGTCCCCGGCCAGGTTGGCCAGGAACGCCACCACGAACACCGCCAGGGCCGGGATGACCGCCACCCACCATTCCTGCAAGAGGTACTGGAGCCCGCGGGCGGCCATCGATCCCAGCTCCGGGGCCGGGGCCGGGGCCCCGAGCCCCAGGAACGACAACGCCGCCAGGGTCACCACCAGGTTCCCGACATCCAGACTGGCGGTCACCAGGACTGCGGGTATCGCCCCGGGGAGGAGGTGGCGCCGGGCCAGTCGGAACCGGCCGATCCCGGCCAGCCGGGCCGCCTCCAGGTGGGGGCGGGTGGCAAGCGCCCGGACCTCGCCGCGCACGATGCGGGCGTAGAAGGGCCACCAGACGATGGCCACCGCAATGAGGGTGTGCAGATAGCTGGGCCCGAGGGCGGCGACCACCGCGATGGCCAGCACCGGGCCGGGGAGGGCGAGGAACAGGTCGGTGATCCGCATGAGCACGGTGTCGACCCATCCCCCGGCGGCCCCGGCGATCAGGCCGATGGTGCCCCCGATGACCACCCCGGAGGCAATGACGGCGGCGGCGGCCAGCAGGCTGGCCCGGAGGCCGTAGAGCACCCGGGTGAAGATGTCCTGGCCGACCTCGTCGGTGCCGAAGAGGAAGCCCCCGTGGAACGGGGAGAGGAACGGAATCCCGGCCGGCTGGATCGGACTCCGGGTGGCCAACAGCGGGCCGACCAGTGCCACCAGGATGAGCAACAAGAAGGCGCCGATGGCCACCCGGTCGCCGATCGACGCCCGTCGGGACACGGTGTGCATCTCCCGGAGCCGGGCCAGCCCCCGCCCGAGCGGTTGGAGGGCGTAGGGCTCAGCGATCGCCATCGAGCGCCTCCTCTGCTGGGTCGTCGGTCGGGAGGGGATCCCGGGGAGGGGCGGGCTCGGGCGGAGGGGCCGCCACCGAACACGCCACCGAGCGGGTCTGCTCCGACCCGAGGTGGACGAGTACCTGCTCCCGGGTCGGGCAGGAGGCGATGGCGTCGGGACACCGGGTGTGGAAGGCACAGCCCGATGGAGGATCCAGCGGGTTGGCCGGCTCGCCCTGGATGCGGACCTTGACCCGGCCGAGCTCGGGGACGGTGGCCAGCAGCGCCCGGGTGTAAGGATGGGCGGGTTGGGTGCAGAGCTCCTCGGACGGCCCGACCTCGACGATCCTCCCCAGGTACATGACCGCGATCCGGTCGGCCACCATCCGGGCGGCGGCGAGGTCGTGGGTGACGAAGAGGACGGACATCCCGAGCTCCCGGCGCAGCCGTCCGATGAGGTTGAGAACGGTGGCGGCCAGCGAGACATCCAGGGCGCTGGTCGGTTCGTCGCACAACAACACGTCGGGGGGAACCACCGTGGCCCGGGCCAGCGCCACCCGTTGGCGTTGGCCCCCGGAGAGCTGCAGCGCCTTGGCCTCGGCCACCTCCGGCAACAGCCCGACCAGTCCGAGGGCGTCCCGGACCCGCTCGGCACGCTGACGGCGGGCCATGCCTTCCTCCAACAGGCGCTCGCCCACCTGCTCACCGACGGTCATCCAGGGGGTGAGGGAGGCTCCGGCATCCTGGAACACCATCTGGGGTCGGGTTCCCTTCCCGAACTCGATGCTGCCCTCGTCCACCGGCAGCAACCCGGCGATGGTGCGGAGCAGGGTCGACTTCCCGCAGCCGCTCTCACCCACCAGGGCCACCGCCTCGCCCTTGACGATGTCGAGGTCGACCCCGCGGAGGGCCTGGAGTCGTTGCCGCCGAAGCCCGGACCGCACCGGGAAGGCCTTGTGGACGCCATGGACGAGGACGGCCGGCGCCGGGCCGCCGAATCCCTTCTTCTCCGGGTCGACCCACGGATCCGCCTTCCCCATCGGGTCGCCGGTGGCGAGGGACACCTGATGGAAGCAGGCGACATCCCGTCCGTCGGTGGTCGGCTCCAACTCGGGAAGCACCTGGTCGCACTGGTCGGTGCGCGATGGGCACCGGGGGGCGAAGGCGCAGCCGGTCGGGAGGTCCCGCGGGTCGGGGGGCTCGCCGGGCAGGGTCGAGACCGGTCGGGACCGGTCGGTGTCGAGCAGCAGCCGCGACCGCAGCAGCCCCTCGGTGTAGGGGTGGCGGGGGTCGGTGAACAACTCCGCCGACGCCCCCACCTCCGCCAGCCGGCCGGCGTAGAGCACCGCGATCCGATCGCTCACCTGGGCGGCGACCCCGAGGTCGTGGGTAACCAGGATGAAGGTGGTCCCGAGCTCGTCGCGGAGGTCGCCGAGGAGCTCGAGGATCTGCGCCTGGACGGTCACGTCGAGGGCGGTGGTGGGCTCGTCGGCGATGACCAGGGAGGGAGACCCGGCAATGGCCATGGCGATCATCACCCGCTGGCGCAGCCCGCCGGACAGCTCATGGGGATAGGCCTGGGCCCGGCGCCCGGGGTCGGGGATGCCCACCGAGTCCAGCAGGTCCACCACGCTCTGGTCCCCGTTGGTCGCTTCCGCCACCTGCCGTCCGACCCGCATGGTGGGGTTCAGCGAGGTCATCGGGTCCTGGAACACCGCCCCCAGGTGCTGTCGGCGGACCCGTCGACGATCTTCGGGGGACGCCGACGCCATGTCGGTGCCGCACACCCGGGCGATGCCGGACACCTCCGGTGCCGGGTTGTCGGGGAGGAGGCCCAGCAGGGCCAGGGCCAACACGCTCTTTCCCGAGCCCGACTCGCCGACCAGGCCGAGGATCTCCCCCTTGGCCAACTGCAGGCTGACCCCCCGGACGGCATGGATGCTCTTCCCGCCCCGGGTGAACGTCACCTGGAGGTTCTCCACCTCCACCAACGGGCCGTCGGAGGTGGCCTCCGACGGCCGACGGTCGGCACCCGCCACCCCGGGATCCCCGTCGATGGGGATCGACGCATCCTCGCCGGGCGGCGCCACACCGTTGCCCGGAGGCGGCTTCCGCACCCGGCGGAGGGTGGTGATCACTTCTTCCCCGTGTAGGTGAGTTCACCGAGTTTCACCGTGTCCGCAGTGGGGAGCTGGAAGTACCAACCGGAAATCCCGGCGGAGGAGACCACCACATCCTTCACATCGGCGATGCTGATCCACTCGCCGGAGTTGGCCACCAGGACCCCGGCTTGGGCGTAATCCGACTGGATGGTGGCGGGATCGGTGGCATGGAGCCCGGCGTCCATCAGCGCGTCGGCCTGGGGCACCGACCCGTGGAGCTCGTTGAGCGAGCCGTTGGTGTTGGAGAAGATGCGGATCCAGCTGTCGGGATGGGCATCGTCGGGATTGACCGTCCACACCAACAGGTTGGGAAGCTGGTCCGGGGGGGTGCTGGCGTAGTTGAACACCTGGCTGATCGGCACCCCGTGGACCTGGACGCTGAGGCCGATCGCATCCAGTTCGACCTGGATGAACTCCGCCACCCGCTGGTTGGTGGGATCGTCGGTGGAGTAGGCCAGGCTGATGTTCTTCGACCCCGGCGTCGACGCCACCAGGCTCTTCAGCTTGGAGGGGTCATAGGTCGGGTTGTCGGCCGCTTGGCCGGCCGGGAACTCGGCGACCGGATAGGCCTGGGTGGAGACACTGGCCAGGGTGTTGCCGTAGACACTGGCCACGATGGACGCCTTGTTGATGGCCTGGCGGAGGGCGGAGCGGACCGCTTGGTTGGTGAAGATGCCGATGTTCGGATTGACGTAGAGCATCGACTTGAGTTGGGCGGGGAACTCCTTCACCTCGAAGTTGGGATTGCTCTGGTAGTTCTGCACCGCGTTGACCGGCAGGCCGTGGAGGATCATGGTGAGCTGGCCGTTGCTCAACTCCGACTGCTGGACGCTGGCGTCGGGGACGATGTTGATGTCGACCGCGGTGTAGTACGGCTTGGTCCCCCAGTAGCCCGGGTACGAGGTGAGCACGTAGTGGCTCCCTGGAACGAACTGGGAGATCTGGTAGGGCCCGGTTCCGGCGTCATGGGTCTTGATCCAACCCTGGGCCCAGTCACCGTCGGGGGCGGCGGCGGTGACCCCGGTCTCGTTGGCCTTGATGGCGGTGGGACTCACCAGCTTGGGTCCGTAGGGCGAGGCCAGGTAGTCCATGAACGCGCTCACCGGCTTGTCCAGATGCACGACGAAGGTCTGCGGGTCAGGGGTTTCGGTGGAGGTCACGTCGGCGAGCATGTAGGCCGGCGCCGAGTTCACCCCGGTGCGCCGGGCAAAGCTGAACGCGGCGGCCGCCGAGTTGACCGGGGTCCCGTCGTGGAAGGTGACGCCGGACCGGAGGGTGAAGGTGTAGGTCATGCCGTCGGGGGAGATCGTCCAGCTGGAGGCCAGTGCCGGGTCGATGGTGGGCGAGCCGTTGGCGTAGCGGACCAGGCCCTCGTAGACCGAGGTGGTTACCGCGTTGCCCTCGATCTCGTAGAAGATGTCCGGATCGGGTACCTGCATGTCGGCCCCGAACGCCAGCTTCAGGGTGTGCGACGAGGACACCGCCAACGCGGTGGCGGAGGGGCCCGAAGACGACGACCCCGAACTGCAGGCGGCGGCCATCACCGCGATGAGGACCAGAGCCACGGATGCACCGGTTCGGGTCTTTCGAGTCAATCGGCTGGGGTTCAACGTAACTCCCTTGGGGTTCGAGTGGTCTGGTCGGTGAGCGGAAAAACGGGATCGTGCCGCCGGTGGGTGTCAGCCCAAGATGGACCCTCCGTTGGTGCAGATGGCCTGACCGGTCACGTAGGCGGCCCCGGGGCTGGCCAGCCAGGTCACCAGCGCGCCGACGTCCTCGGGGGTGCACAGCCGACCGGCCGGCACTGCCCCCAGCAGGCGCGCACGTACCGCGTCGACGGGGCCCCCCAACCAGGCGGCTTCGGCGGCCTGTTCGGCCAGCACCATGTCCGTCTCCACCGTTCCCGGGCACACCGCGTTGACGGCGATCTGCCGCGGGGCCAACTCGACCGCCGCCGCCTGGGTGAGACCCACCACTGCGAACTTGCTGGCGCTGTAGCCGGCCAGCAGGGGGGCAGCCACCAGCCCGAGGTCGGAGGCCACGTTGATGATCCGGCCCCCCTCCCCGCCCACCGTCATCGCCCCGGCCGCCGCCTGGAGTCCGTGGAAGGTGCCGAGGAAGTTGACGTCCATCATCTGGGTCATGTCCTCGGCGGTGGTCTGCAACAGCGGGGCGAGCACCGAGACCCCGGCATTGTTGACCCACACATCGAGGCCGCCGAACTCGCCGGTGGCCACCTTGGCCAACTGCGCCGAGGTGTCCGGGTCAGTGACATCGCCGTGAACCGTCTGCACCCGGGCGCCGAGGCGGCCGGCCTCTCCCACCGTGGCGGCCAGCGCCTCGGGCTGGCTATGCCAACCGAGCACCAGATCACATCCGGCCTCGGCCAGCGCCAGGGCAATTCCTCTCCCCAGCCCGCGGCCACCGCCGGTGACGACCGCCACCCGCCGGCCGGCGCCGGCCCGGGTGCCGTTGGTCGAGGCGGCGGTCACGCCGTCACCGCCCACCGGAACGGGGCCAGATGCCGGGGGTCGCCCGCCACCAGCCGTTCGGGGTGCCACTGGATGCCCAGGACCCCGGGACCCTCCACCGCTTCGATGACCCCGTCGGGGCTCCAGGCGGTGGCCCGCAGCGAGGCGCCGGTCGACGCCACCGCCTGATGGTGGATCGAGTTGACCACGGTGGCGCCGGCGAGCACCCGGGCCGCCAGGGTGCCCGGATCGGCGGTGATGTCGTGGACCGGCTCATGCTCCCGCTCCTCATCCCAATGGCCGTTGAAGCCAGCGGAGGGGAGATCGCCGATCAGCGTCCCGCCGTCGGCGACGGCCAGCACCTGGATGCCCCGGCAGATTCCCAACACCGGTCGGCCGGCGGCGGTCGTTTGGCGGACCACTTCCAGCTCGATGGTGTCCCGTTCGGGGTCAGGGTCCTGTTCGCCGCCGCCCGGCTGTTCGCCGTAGAAGGAGGGGTCGATGTCATTGCCACCCGACACGATCAGCGCGGCGCAGTCCGCCACCAGATCGAGGATCCGATCGCCGTCCCCCCCTTCGCCGGCCGGAACGATCACCGGCTGGGCCCCCACCGCCCAGAGCGCATCGATGTAGCCGCGGTGGACCGAGTACCGCTCGCTGGGTGACCGGCCGGCGAAGATCGCCACCTTCGGAGCCCGGCGCCGGCCGGTTCCCGGCGGTGCCGTCACCCGCGGACCCCGGCGGTCACCGGAGTGCCGGTAGGGGCGTGGTCGACCAGCGGTGGCTGCTCCACCCGGCCCCGCTCCACCCGGTCGGCGATGGCCGCCACCGTCCGTTCGAGGAGGTGTCGCCCCAGTTCCGGGGTGGCCTCCGAGGGTCGTCCGGTGACCCCGTTCACTGACAGGGAGGTGGCGGTATAGCGAAAGACGAGGTCGGAGGTCCGATCGGGATCGTCGGACTGGCGGAGCCGGTCGAGGTGGACCAGTTCGGGAGCCACCGCCAGCATCAGCGACGTCTCGCTCCGGTTGGCGTGGATGTCCTCGCCGTCATGGGCGGTGGCAGCGGCGACTTCGGGGTCAGCCGCCCACCAGCCCACCACCCCGACCCGGAGGTCCGGCCGCTGGAGGCGGAGATGGTCGGTCGCCACCATTAGGGAGGCGTCGTTGCCGAAGTGGGCATTCACCAGCAGCATCCGGCGGAGCCCGGAGGCCGCCGCCCACTCCACCGCCTGGCGGACGGCCGAAGCCAGGTCCTCCGGGGTGAGGGAGAGGGTGCCGGGCAACTTGGTCCCGTGGCCGTAACTGCAGCCGTAGGGCAGCGCCGGCAGGACCGGCGCGCCGGTCCGTTCCGACACCCGCTCGCAAATGGCGGTGGCCAGGATGGTGTCGGTCCCCGACGGCAGATGGGGGCCGTGTTGTTCCGTGGCTCCGACCGGGAGCAGGCCGACCTCGTGGGGCCGGGCGCTCAAGCACGCCCCGACCTCGGGCCAGGCCAGATCCGACCACCGGACCGCGGTCATGGCCATGCCGCCACCCGGACCGCCGTCGGCGGGTGTCCGGAAGCTGCCGGCGACAGGCTGCGCATTCGACCCACCGGCTAGAACATCCTCAGATAGGTCGCCCGTTCCCATTCACTGACTTGTGAGTGGTAGGCGTTCCACTCGTCGACCTTCATCTCCACATAGGCGGAGACGAATTGTTCTGGGAAGACCTTCCGGGTGAGCGGATCGGTGTCGAACGCCTCGATGGCCTCCAACAGGGTCCGGGGAAGCATGGTGGCCTGGACGTCGCCACCCGACGGCCCCGACGACTTCCAGTCGTAGATGATGTCCTCCACCGGATCCCCCGGGTCCAGCCCTTCGGCGACGCCCTCCAGCCCGGCGGCCAGGAGGAAGGCGGCGGCCAGATAGGAGTTGGCGGCCGAGTCCACCCCCCGGTTCTCGACGCAGGGGCGGTTGCGGGGAAGCCTCAGCATGCACGAGCGGTTGTTGTCGCCGTAGGCGGCCCAGGTCGGTGCCCAGGAGACGGTCCCGTCAGTCAGCCGGGGTTGGAGGCGCTTGTAGGAGTTGACCGTCGGCGTACAGATGGCGGCCAGGGCGGGGGCATGGCGGAGAATGCCCGCCACGAAGCCGTAGGCGGTCTTGCTCCAACCCCGATTCCGGGCATCGTCCTCGTCCCGAAAGAGGTTCTCCCCGGTGGTGACGTCGGCCAGACTCATGTTGAAGTGGGCCCCCGATCCCCAGGCCTCGGTGTAGGGCTTGGGCATCATGGTGGCGAGCAGGCCGGCGTCTTTGGCCACCTGCTTGACCATGAGGCGGAAGAGCGTCAGCCGGTCGGCCATCTGGAGGGCGGGGGCGAAGTCGAAATCGAATTCGTACTGCCCGTCGCCGCCCTCGTGATCAAAGCTGTACACCCCGAATCCGCACTCGTCCATGGCCCGAACCATCGGATCGAGGAAGGGCATGGCGTCGAGGGTCGACTCCACGTCGTAGGCGGGGGTGGGCCGCAACGTCCCCGATTTCGCCATCGGCTCGAGGTAGCCGACCGCCGGGTCGGTGGGCTCCTTCACCACGTAGATCTCCGTCTCGACCCCGAGATTGAGGAGGAAGCCGGCCTCCGCCGCCGCTTCCACCTGTCGCTTGAGGATCGACCGGGTGCAGTGGACGAACGGCTTGTTCCCCCCGAAGTAGAGGTCAGCGGCCATGAAGGCGAAGCGCCGGTCCCAGGGCAAGACGCAGAGGGTGCTCGGATCGGGGACGGCAACGCACTCGTCCTCGTCAGGGGTCATCTGTCCCAAGTTGCCCATGCCCCGCGGGGTGTACCGCTCGTGGCCGGCAATGAGGGCGGGCAGGTGGGCCACCGGAACGCACTTGGACTTGGCCCGGCCCATGACGTCGACAAAGGCGGCGAAGACGTACTCGACGCCCTGGTCTGCGAGCGACCGGGCGAGCGCCTCGTGCTCGACAACGGTCGGATTAATGGTGTCCATCGTCACTTCGTCACTTCTTTCGTGCCGGGCCGGTGTGGCCCCGCTTCTCGGTATCGAACTTCTTGGATGTGCTGCGCAACCTGAAGACAGACGGGTGGGCGGAGCGGCCGGCGACCCGCTCGCCATCCGCGGGTCGGGGGCCATCTCCGGCCCGCCACCCCGAGGAAGGCGGCGGCGGGGCCGGCCCCCGGAGGCCGGCTGACCGTTGTCCGTCGGATCGATATCGGGGGGTGACCCACCTCCTGTCGGGGCTCAGCGTTGTCCTTGCCAGTGACGCCGGGCCCACGGTAGTGAAGACGTATTTCTTGTCTATGACGCGACTGTGAATGCTCAGTTTCCGGTTTCCCGACCGCGGGTTCACTGGCCCACCTCCACCAGGAGGGGCCCGGGTTCGCCGGCCATCACCGTCAAGGCATCGAGCACCTGTTCGGTCGTGCACCGGGCGCGGTGTTGGAGGTACTCCATGGCATCGAGGGCGGCGGCGTGACGGTCCTGGCTCGAACCGATGACGCAGTCCTCCACCACCCGGACGTGATAGTCGTGCTGGTGGGCGTCCACGAAGGTGTAGTGCACGCAGACATCGGTCAGCGCCCCGATGAGGACCAGCGTGTCGGCGTGCAAGCCCTGGAGAAGGATGGTGAGGTCGGTCCCGAAGAACCCCGAGTACCGGCGCTTGACGATGTGATGCTCATCCGGGCGGGGCACCAGGGTCGGCCACAGGTCGGTGCCGAGCTCACCCTCGAGGCAATGGGGGCCTTCCTCCCCGTCGAGCTCCCGGCCGAAGTCGACGCCGGAGCGGCGGTGGGCTTCTTGGAGAAAGACGATCGGCACCCCCGCGGTCCGGGCCGCCGCCACCAGTCGCTCGGCCCGTCCTATGACGTCCTCGTGGCCATCCATCCGGGCGATGCCTGCCTCGGCGGCGGGCATCGCCCAATCGCGCTGGATATCGATGACCACGAGCACCGGGTTCCCCGGAATCAACTCCTGTGACGGTGTTTCCACCACGCTCCTCGTGCAGGTTCTGGGGCCGAAACCCAGGCCGGGAAGCGCACCCACTGGGCTCATTTCCCTTCGGCATGCTGTATACCGAATACATTTATCAGCCCGGTGTTACCGCCCGGGAACGTGGACGTTTCCGCAGTGTGAACAAAGCTGAAGCCCGGGAACGGAGGGGATCCGGGCCCTTCGGCCGGGTCGGATGGCCGCCGCGCCGGCTGGGTCGGCAACGGTCGGACCGTTACTGGAAAGAGAAGGCCGGAGGCGCCGTCAACCGGTCACCCACCCGTTCCAGCACCCCGGTCAGCGGCCGGTCGAGCCGGAGCTCACCGTCGATCCCGCCGACCAGGTCGGTCAGCCATCGGGCCGCCGCCGAGGTGGCCGGTGACCCCCGGAGCTGGAGGACGACTGCGGTGGCGACCACCTCCGCCGCCACCACCGCCCGGGCCAGGGCCAGGACGTCGAGGGTGTGGAGGGCGGCGATGGTGGAGTTGGGGACGTGGTCCTCGACCGAGTCGACCGGCAGCCAATGGCCGGTCCCGTTCCCGGTTGACGAGATCTCCAACAGCGAGGCGGTGGCGGTGGTCACCACCATGGTGAGGCCGATCCCTCCGATCGGTACCGGGCTGGAGGGTCCTCGACCGAGGCACGCCGCCAAGTGGGATGTCCGCTGCCGGCTGAGGGCGACCACCTCCCCGACAGCCAGCCGGAGGGTGTCCGACACCAGCCCCAGCGGCGCCCCGTGGAAGTTGCCCCCGGAGACCACCGTGCCCCCCGAGACGATCAGGGGGTTGTCGGTGCAACTCTCGAGCTCGGTCTCACAGATTGACGACGCCCACCCGCAGGCGTCCCGGGCGGCTCCATGGACCTGGGGAAGGCAGCGCCAGGCATAGGGATCGTGCATGCCTTGGCGACCGAGACCGGTGAGGTCGACCCCGGCCAGGGCCCGGCGAACCCCGGCCGACGCCGCCACCGCGCCAGGATGGGCCCGGGCCGACACCACCGCGGGGTCGAACGCCTCGGGGTGACCACCGAAGGCTTCCAAGGCGGCCGCCGCCACCACTTCGGTCACCGCCAGCAACCCGGCGGCCTCCCCGCAGGCGTGGGCCACCAACGCGGTGGTCACCGAGGTGCCGTTGACCAGGCTCAGCCCGTCACGGGGACCGAGGACGACGGCCGGAACGCCGGCGAGTTCGAGGGCCTCGGCGGCGGGGAGCAGGGAGCCGTCGGAACGAAGCACATCGCCTTCGCCGAGGAGGGCGAGGGCGGCGTGACCGGAGGGGATGAGATCACCGCTGGCCCCCAGCGACCCGGTACGGGGCACCACCGGGGCAAAGCCGGCATTCAAGAGGGCCACCATCGTCTCCACCGGGGCCAACCCGGCACCAGTCAGACCCGTCAACATGCTCAGGGTCTTGGCCAGCCACACGCCCCGGGCCTGGGCCCAGGGCAACGCCGGGCCGGTGCCGCAGGCATGGCTGCGGATGGTGGCCAGCTGGAACGCTTCCCGATCACCGGGGGCGATGGGACTGGCGCTGGACGCCCCGTACCCGGTGGTGACGCCGTAAACGGTGGTGCCGGCATCCAACAGCTTCTCCAGCGCTTCCTCCGCGGCCCGGGCCCGCGGCCACGACGCCTCGTCGACGGCCACCTCCGCCCCCGCGCAGACCTCCAGAAAGGCGGCCAGACCGACCGGCTTCTCGCCGACCACCACCGGCGTTGGTTCGCCCCTCGCCAGGGGGACCTCCAGGTGAGTGCCGATCATGAGGGGGGGGTCCAGAACCCACTCGGTCGATGGTCGACGGTGTACCGTGAACTACCAGCACGACCACCCAGCGCCCCACGGGGGGGATGGCAGTGCCAGCCAACGAGCAGGAGAAGCGAAGGTGACACCCCCAGCGACGTCGACCGATCTGCCGGCGACCACCGAACCCGAGTCAGCATCCGACCACTTCAGTTCGCTCCCCCAGGTGGTGATGGTCCATGCCTACGACCACGTCTACCGGTTGCTTCGCCACGCCATCGTGTCGCGCTCCCTCGCCCCGGGAACCCGGGCCATCGAGGCGGCGCTGGCCGAACAGCTCCGGGTGAGCCGCACCCCGATTCGGGATGCGCTGCGCCGGCTGGAGAGCGACGGCCTGCTGATCCGCACCGGGAACGGCAGCCTGGAGGTGGTCGGCCTGGAGCCCTCCGAAATCGACGACATCTTCCGCATCCGGGCCGAGCTCGACCGGCTGGTGGCCCGGATGGCCTGCAAGCGGGGCACTCCCGAAGATTGGGAGGAAGTCCGGAGCCGGGTCCAGGCGCTCACCCCGGTGATCGAACGCTTTGGCATCTCCTCCTACGAGTTCAGCCAGGCCCACGAAGCTGTCCACGCCGCCATTTACCGCATCGCCTTCGCCCCGGTGGTGGCCCGGATGCTCAGCGAGCGCCTGCTGGGGTTGGTGGAGATCGCCGGCGAGCTCTCCTACGCCGACGACGGCCTCGACGAGCCGGTGGTCGCCCAGCACCTCGAACTGGTCGACGCGCTGGCGAGTGGAAGCGTCAAGGTCGCCACCGCGGCCGCCGACCGGCACTGCCGGGAGGCAGAGGCGGCCGCCCAGGCCGTCGCCCCCTCCTGACCGCCGGTCGGTACCTCTCACCGGTACTCGTCGCCGGCCAGGAGCTGGGTGGCCAGCGCGGCGTAGCCCTGCGCCCCGCGGCGAATGGAGTCGAGGGTGACGTGCTCGTCCACCTGGTGGGCCATGTTCTCAAGCCCGACGCCGAATCCGACGGTGGGGATCCCGGCTTCGCCGGCCAGATACGAACCGTTGGTACAGAAGCTGTAGTGGGTCGGGGTGGCATCGATACCCACCGCGGTGAGTCCGGCGATGGCCGCCCGAGCCAGGGGCGACTCCTCCTCGGTCCACCAGGCGGGCTCGAACTCGGCCAGGGAGAACTCGGCCCCCGTCCAGGTGGCGAACTCGGCTTGGACCAAGCCGACGGTGACCGCCGGTGATTCGTCCCAATCGCCGAGCGCCCGGGCGGCGCAGTCGGTGATCATGCCGATCAGCGAGTCGGGGGTCTCGCCGGGGAGGAACCGGCAATCGAAACGGGCCATGGCGTCGCCGGGCACGGTGGACACCGACGGGTACGGCCAGGAGGCGATGTCGATGCAGGTGATGTCCCGAGTCCCCAGCCGGTCGTGGACCGGGTGATCGGCCGACCGGACTTCGGCGATCACCAGGGCCAGCGCCTCGGCGGCGTTCAACCCCTCGGCGGCGTGACCGGCGTGACAGGCCCGGCCCTTGATGCGCAGCTCCACCTTGGCCCGGCCCCGCTGACCGATGCACAGCCGGGTGTCGCTCGGCTCCGACGTCACCGCGAAGTCCGGCCGGAACCGCTCGACGAATGGGGCCAGCGCCGCTCCCTCGATCGCCTCCTCGCACACGCTGCCTACCAGGGCGACGGAACCGGTGAACGACCCGCACCGCCGGAGGGCGGCGGCCAGGCCGTGGGCGGCCGCCGCGATCGATGCCTTCTGGTCGCAGATGCCCAGCCCGTAGAGCTTCCCGTCGATGATGTCGCCGGCGAAGGGGTCCACCGTCCAGCGATCCCGTGAATGGAGCGGGATGGTGTCGATGTGGCCGTCGATCAGCAACCGGGGGCCGTCGCCTGACCCCATGATCCCGATGGCGTTCCCGGCCCCGTCGACTTCCACCTCGTCGAAGCCGAGGCTCCGGAATCGCTCGGTGGCCAGTGCCACCGCCGCCCCCTCCTCCCCCGACTGGCTGGGGGTCCAGGCCAGCGCCTGGGCGAAGTGGATGAGTTGGTCGTCGTCGATTTCGAACTTCATGGTATACCGTATACCAAGACAGTCATGGCGTGTCCACCTCCGCCCCGCTTGTCACTCACGGGGAAGGGGCGTCGGGTCGTAGCCCCGCCATCCGCCGTGCAGCCGGAGCAGGTAGCCGGCCAAGAAGGTGAGTATGGCGCTGCCGAAGGTACGGGTGGTGATCTCGGCCACGTCCCGGTACGGATCCAGCTCCACGAAATCGATGGCCGCCACCTCGGGCCGCCGGCCCAGGTAGAAGAGGGCCTCATAGAGATCCATGGGGTGAAGCCCCTCGGGGGTGGCGGCTGGGGTTCCGGGCGCGTAGCCCAATTCCAGCACGTCGATGTCGACGGTGACGTACACCGCGTCGGTGCCATGGGCGGCGATCTCCATGGCGGCTTCGACCACCCCCTCGATCCCCTCCCGGCGGCACTGCCGACCGGTGAAGATGGTGGCCCCCTGACCTTCGACCCATCGCTTGTAGTAGCTGGCGTTCATGAAGCCATGGATGCCGATCTGGACCAGATTCTCCCCCGCCACCCGGCAGCCCGACTGGAGGATCTGGCGAATCGGGGTGCCGTTGCTCGGACCGTGGTCGAGCACCCGGACGTCATTGTGGGCGTCGAAATGGATCAGGCCCACCTGCTGGTCGGGGTGGGCGGCGCAGTACGCACGGAACGAGGGGGCGGTGACGGCGTGGTCCCCGCCGATGAAGACCGGGAAGAACTTCTCCGGCTGGGCGTAGCAGTCGATCAGGCATTCCTCGATGACCCGGTTCCCGGCGGGAAGGTCGAAGGGGGGGATGTCCACGGTCCCGAGGTCCCGCACCCGCAAGGGGGCGAGGTCCACGTCGAAGTCGGGCGAATAGGTAGTGTTCACCGCGAAGGACTCGAGGAGGGCGTTGGGGGCGGCCGATGCCCCGTTGTGCTTGATGGAGCTCTTGGAGCTGGGAAGGGCGATGATCCCGACGTCCAGTTCGGAAGCGAAGTCCCAGGGTTCGATCCAGTTGTTGACCCGCAGCTCGTAGGGGTCGTTCCAGTGGGAGATACGGCGGACCTCGGGTGGGAGCAGGTGGGGAATCCGGCGGGGGGTGGACGGCGGGGACCACAGCCGATCAGGATCGCCCTCTCGGACGCCGGGGGGAGCTTCGGGCTGGATATTGGTCTCGGTCATGCTGCCACCGTCGGCCGGTCCAGACCCAGCACCCGCACCGCGGTGCCCCCCAAGATGGCCTCCTTCTCCCCCGCGCCCAGACCCGGCAGGCTCATCACCCGGTCGACCGTCCGGGCCGGGTCGTACCAGGGAAAGTCGGATCCGAGCATCACCCGGTCCACCCCGATGACTTGGATCAAGCCGGCCAGGTCGAGCGCCGACGGGGCGTTCGGGGCTCCCACCCACTCGATGATTTCCGAGAGGTCGAACACCACCTGGGGAAACGAGGCGGCCAGCTCTTCGGTCTCCCGCCACGACGCCCCGCCGAGGTGGGCGAGGACCAGACGGAGGTCGGGCCATTTCTCCAGGATGGGACCGAACTCACTGGGCCGGGCCGACGCGCCGCCGCGATGACCCGGTCCCGAGTGGGAGAGCACCACCAGCCCGGACTGGCTGCAGACGTCGTAGATGGGGTGAAGGCGCTCGTCGTCAGGGAGATACCCCTGGGAGACCGGGTGCAGCTTGATGCCCCTGACCCCGGCGTCGGCCATTGTCGCCAGGTGGTCCACCAGCGCGGTCGGCCCGAGCACGGTCGGATCGACGGTCACCAGCACCTCGACCAGCGGGATGGATTGGGCCACCGCCGCCACCCACTCATTGGACGCCACCATGGCGTCGGCCACCGCCGCGTCGACAACCGCCAGGACCTCGGAGGTCTCATCCTCGGAGTGCCCGGGGGCGAAGCGGGCCATCGCCTCCTGGCGGGCCAGCGCCGTCTCGAACAGGTGGACCACCACCGCCCGGTCGAAACCCCCGCGGCCAAAGGCGTCGGCCAGGTCTTCCACGTCGCCGGAGAAGGGGGCGAAATCGACGCCGGGGTCCTCTCCGTACTCCCAGATGGTGTAGTTGTCCTTGGCCTGGCGGCCGGCATCCTTGTTCTCGTAGAGATGCACGTGGACATCCACCAGTGGCCCCGCTCGGAAGCCTGCGCTCATGCCATCACCGGTTCGCTGACACCGTCCACCGCGACACCAACCGGCACTTCGGCCTCGGCCTCCGCGGCGGACTGACTCGGGAGGCCCAAGAAGATCTCCCTGGCCCGGTCCGAGCGCAGGACCCGGGCGAAGAGCATGCCGCCGATGTAGACGGCCGAGGCGGTGAGCCAGGCCTCCAGCGCCGGGAGCCCCACGTTGGTCTTTCCGAACCCGGCGGTCCCGGGGATGAGCCCACCGGTGATGGCGCCGACGGCCAGCCCGGCCAGGATGGCGACGATCCCGATCAGGTTCCCGGGCGACGCCGCCTCCCAAGATGTCACCGCCAGTGGCGCGTCCTCACCGGTCCCCTTCAGGCGGTGGCAGCCGGACAGGCGCTCCAATAAGAAGACGTCCAGGGCCAGCACGATGGTGCAGCAGGGCAGGAACACCGCGCACATGTTGGCCACGATGAAGAAGTTGCTCTGGAGGGAGTTCGATCGTTCCATCAGGACGGCGACCACCGCGCCGACCACCCCCAAGGCGATGACGGTCTCCACCCGCCGCCGTCCCCGGAGGAAATTCTGGGTGGCGTTGACGGCCTCATAAAGATTGGCGTCGTTGAGGGCGAACAGATTGATGGTGAAGACGACGGCGGCCAGCGCGGTGAGCCCGAAGAGGGAGAAGGTGGTGAAGAAGTGCATGGTGCTTCCCAGGGTTGAGGCGCTGGACAGCTCGGCCATCAGGTACCCGGCCACCGGGAAGATCAGCATCCCCAGTCCGTAGCCGAGGGTGAGGGACACGATGTTGTGGCCCTTGTCCCGTCGGGCGTACCGGAAGATGTCCGGCTCGTTCCCGAACATGGCCACCCCGATCAGCAGTTCGGCAGTGAAGAGGATGCCTTGGGTCGCCGCCACATGGGGGACCGCGAACAGGTGGGGCCCCGAGGCCGAAGCGAACGCCTTGATGATGGCGTAAAGCCCCCAGGCCAGGAGCACCGGGGCGGCGATGTAACGGGCATAGGCGGAGACGCTCCGGAATCCGAGCAGGTTGTTGGCGATCATCACCAGGGCGAACAGCCCGCAGAAGAGTTGGAGGTGGGTGAGGCCGAAGAGCCCGTTGAACAGCAGGGTCAGAAAGACAGCCTGGAACCCGTACCACCCCATGCCGGTGACGATGAGGAGCAGGGAGGCCAGGGCACTGCCGGACTTCCCGAGCACCCCCCGGGCCAGGATCGAGTGGGGCTGACCGGTCCGGGTACCCACGTTGGCCGCCAGCATGCCGTAGCCGACCATGACCACCACGCCGATGAGACAGGCCCAGAGGATCTCTCCGAGCGACATCCCGGCCGAACGGGCCAGGTAGCCGGTGTACATGTTGGAGACGCTGGCCTGGAAGGTGATCCAGAGCAGGGACATCTTCACCGGGCCGTCCCGCTCCTCGACCGGGACCACCCGCTCCAGGGGGTCCGACGATTCGAGCAGGGCAAGCACACCTTCGGGCCCCTGTGCCTCTCGGCGCGCCGGCTGGTCGGTCCTCACCGGGACCGGGGTACGGACAGGATCGTCGATCGACATCGGTGCGCCTCCTTCGGATCGGTATGCTGTATACCGTCTCCCCGCTACTTAACTCCACGCCCGTGTCACCCCGGTTTCCCGTTTGTGAATGCTCCGTGAAGTCGCCCTCCCCCGAGCGACTCACCGCCGGCGGGAAGGGGTGACCCCGGTCCGATCCTGACCAATCGGCCGAGGTACAGTGCGCTGGACTGCAGGGGGAGGACCCGATGCCGTACGCCCACCATGGCCCCGTGGACATCTATTACGAGACGTTCGGCAACCCGGCCGACCCCGCCTTGTTGTTGATCAACGGGCTCGGGTCCCAATGCCTCAGCTACCGGCCGGAATGGTGCCAGCGCTTCGTCGACCGCGGGTTCTTCACCATCCGGTTCGACAACCGCGACGTCGGTCTCTCCACCAAGTTCAAAGAGGTGACGCCGGAGTTGGGCGCAGTGGTGAAGGCGCTCCGGGACGGGAAGGAACCGGTCGTCGCCTACCGGCTGGCGGAGATGGCCGCCGACGCAGTGGCCGTCCTCGACGACCTCGGGATCGAGCGGGCCCACGTGATGGGGGTGTCGATGGGCGGGATGATCGTCCAGCAGCTGGCCATCGACCACCCCGACCGCCTGGCCTCGATGACCTCGGTGATGTCCACCACCGGCGACACCGACGTCGGCCAGGCGACCCCCGAGGCGTTCGCCATCCTCACCGGTCCTCCGGCCACCAGTCGCGACGCCGCCATCGCCCGGCAGCTGGAGGCGGGCCGAACCTTCGGGAGCCCCGAGCACTACGACCCCGACCGCCTCACCCAACAGGCCGCCGAGGCCTACGACCGCTGCTTCTACCCGGCCGGGGTCGCCCGCCAGATCACCGGGGTGGTCGCCTCCGGGAGCCGATCCGAAGGGCTTCGCTCCGTGCAGGTGCCCGCCCTGGTCATCCACGGAGACAAGGACACCCTCATCGACATCAGCGGAGGCCGGCGCACCGCCGAGTGCATCCCCGGCGCCCGCTTCGAGGTCCTCGAAGGCATGGGCCACGACTCCCCGCCCGCCTACTGGGACCGCTGGGCGGATCTGGTCGCCGACCACGCCGGAGTGCCCACCTCGTCGTGACCGGAACCGCCAACGGAGGGGCCCGGACGAAGGTGTTCGCCCGCCACCCGGCGGTGCTGGCCACCGGGGCGGCAGCCGGGGCGGCGCTGGCTTATTTCTTGCCAGCGGTGCTCGTCCTCCCGACCTTCTGGGAGGATCCCCCCGGTTGGCTCCCCGCCGGCCTGTGCCGGTGGCGGGCCGACGGCCGGCACCCCGAGGTGGGGCTCACCTTCGACGACGGGCCCGCCGCCGACACCGACCGGACCCTCGACGCGCTGGACGAGCTGGGGATGCAGGCGACGTTCTTCCTCCTCGGCATCCAGATGCGCGCCTACCCGGACATCGTGGTGGAGATCGAGGCCCGGGGGCACGAAGTGGCCTGCCATGGGTTCGAACACCGGCATCACCTGCTGTCGAGCCCGCAGGCCATCCGGTCGGATCTCGAAGCCGCCGTCCAGATCCATCGCGACATCCTCGGTCGGACACCCCGGTTCTACCGCCCGACCTACGGCCAGCTCTGTGCCGCCACCCTGGTGGAGGCGCGACGCCAGGGGATGGCGGTGATCCTGTGGAGCCGGTGGGGCAAGGAGTTCGCCGAGACTGAGCCGGAGCCGGTCCTCCGCCGGCTGGAGCCCGGCCTGGAGCCGGGGGCGATCCTTCTGCTCCATGACAATGAAGTCTCCTGTCGGGCCGGCACCGGGGACCTCACCCGAAGTGTCCTCGGGCCCTTGGAACGATCACTGGAGGACAAGGGACTCCGGGCGGTGACCCTCGGTCAACTCCTGTCCCACCCACCGTCCTTTACCCCGTCGACCTGATCAACTCCGTCGACGGTCGGTTGGCACCTGAGTTCGGGCGCGGCACCGGCGACCGACGAACGCGGTGTCAGCGGAGGAGATCCTCGATGGTGTCGATGTCCAGCGCCTCTCCCGGGCACGGCACCTCCCGGACCAGGTCGGGTCGGGCCTCCATGAGTGGCCGGGCCCCCAGATCCCCGTCGGTGGGCAGCAGCGACCACACCGACCGGGCCAGGCGGGTGGGCGGGGTGCGCTGACCGTCGAAGGTGGCCACCGCGATGGGGCTGTCGGTGCCGGCCACTGCCGCCCAGGCCGCCGAAGGCACCAGCGGTTGGTCGCCGAGCCCGATGACCACCACGTCGTGTCCTCGGGATTCGGCGGCGGCGATCCCGGCTTGGAGCGAGCTCGCCTGGCCGTCGGCCCACTTCGGGTTGTCCACCACCACCACGCCGTCCGGCAGCAGCCCGGAGAGATCCACCGGTCCGACCACCACCAGTGTCTCCTCCAGGCCGGAGGCGGTCACGTGCTCGAGGGCCCAGGACACCAGCGACTTCCCCCGGAACGGGGCCAACAGCTTGGGCTGGTCACCGGTGAACCGGCTCGACCCGCCGGCGCACAACAGGATCGCCGCCGTCACCGAGAGGGCTGGTGGATCGGACACCACCTACGACCCGAATTCACCGAGGGTGGGAGGGATGCATCCGTCGGCTACATCGCCTGCTCGCCGGCCACGATGGCCTGGCGAATGCGGGGGTAGGTGCCGCAACGGCAGATGTTGCGGATGCCGTCCAGATCGGCGTCGGTGATGGTCCGGCCTTCGGATTGGACTTCTTTGACCAGGGCCACCGCCGCCATGATCTGCCCCGGCTGGCAGTAGCCGCACTGGGGGACATCGAGGGACAGCCAGGCTTCTTGCATCGGATGCAGCGGCTTGCCGACGGTGGCCGGCAGCCCCTCGATGGTGGTGATCTCGTCGGTCGGCTTGATGTCGGATACCGGCACCGAGCAGGGGTTGAAGGCCAGCCCGTTGATGTGGCTGGTGCAGGCCCGGCACACCTCGAGCCCGCAGCCGTACTTGGGGCCATGGATGCCGAGCAGGTCGCGCAGCACCCACAGCAGTCGCACATCGTCGGCGACGTCCACGCTGACGGTCTGACCGTTGACCTTGAATGTCTGGATGGGCATGGTGGCTCCTAGAAGGCGTTGGTGAGGCCGTCGGTGGGCGATTCGGGCAGGGGTGGCACCAACGACTCCGGGGTGAATCCCAGCGGCCCGTTGTGGTTGATCGGGAAGCTGGTCGGCAGCGTCCCGGTGGCCCGGGTGTAGGCACAGGCCACCGCGGCCATGGAAGCAGCCACGCCGAATTCGCCGGCCCCACCGGGCTGGCCGGTGGTCGGCGGCATCACCACCACCTCCACCTCCGGGGGCACGTTCCACTGCCGGGTGTAGAAGTAGTTGTCCCAGCTGCCCTCGAGCGGGATGCCGTTCTGGAAGTGGAGGCTGGAGGTGAGGGCCTGGGCGATCCCGTCCATGATCCCCCCGTGCATCTGGGCCTCGAGACCCCGGGGATTGATGGGGAGGCCGACGTCGACGACGAACACCACCTTGGTGACCCGGGGACCGGTGACGGCGTTGGGCACCACCCGGTTGACCGTCGCCGGGGTGCAGTCGATCTCCACCAGGGCGGCGCACACCCCTTTGTACTCGGTGTGGAATGCGATCCCCTGGGCGGTTCCCGGCGCCATGGTCCGGCCCCAGTTCCCGACCTGGGCCGCCTTGTCGAGCACCGCCCGGGACCGGTCATCCTTCAGGAATTGGTGCCGGAAGGTGTAGGGGTCTATCGACATGCCCTTGGCGATCTGGTCGACCATCAACTCCTGGGCGGTGCCGACGTCGGGAGAGTAGATGTTCCGCATGCTGCCGGTATGGAAGCCCATGTCGACTTCGTTGAGCAGCTGGGAGGTGATCCCGAAGTTGTAGGGCACGTTCTGGGTGAGCTCGAAGATGGTCTCCGCGTAGCCGAGGTTGCCGGTCGGGAGTTCGGCCAGCGTGGCGCTGAGGATCTCGCCGAATCCGTGGGTGAAGTCGGTGGAAACGCTGGTGTGCCGCTGCTCGAAGGCGATGACGTTGCCGGGCACGAACGACGCCCGAACCCGGTTGGTCGCCATAGGGTGGGTGCGGCCGTGGCGGAAGTCATCGGTGCGGTGCCACATCAGCTTCACCGGCTTGCCCAGTTTCTGGGAGATTTCCACCGCTTCCAGGGCGGCGTCGGAGAACAGGTGACGACCGAACGAGCCGCCGCCCATCATCACGTGCACCATCACCGCGCTCACCGGGAGCCCCAGCCGCTCGGCGATGGTCTCCTGGGCCAGGATCGGGGCCTTCAGGCACGACCAGACCTCGGCCCGGTCGGACCGGACGTCGGCAATGGCGCAGTCGCTCTCCAGCGGGCTGTTGCTGCGGAAGTAGAAGGTGAACTCGCTTTCGATCGTCTTGGCCAGCAAGGTGAGAGGAGGGGCCAGCAGCGGCAGCTCGGCTTTCTTCAGCTCGGCCAGCACGGTGGCGTCGGATTGGGCGTCCTCGGTGCCCGGCCCCCAGGAGACGACCAGGGCATCGACCGCGTCGATGCACTGGCCGAAGGTCGCCCCCCGCACCGCCACCCCGGTGGAGATGGGGATGACGTCGGTGACGCCGGGCATGGCCTTGACCGCGGCGAGGTTGGCCACCGACTTCACCGTGCCGTTGATGGTTGGGGGGCGGCAGACCATGGTCGGCAGGGCATTCGGGACCTCCAGGTCCATGGTGAAGACCTTGGTCCCGGTGACCGACGCCAGCGCGTCGGTCCGGTTCTGCGGGGTACCGATGAGGGTGAAGGCGGAGGCCGACTTGAGCTGGACGCTCAGCGAGCTTGGCTGGGTGGCCGCCGCCGAGGTGGCCAGGGAGCCGTAGGTGGCGGTCTTGCCCGACGGGGCGGTGATGACCCCGTCCTTGATGGTCAGCGATGACGCCGGCACCCCCCACTGGGCGGCCGCCGCCCCCACCAGCCGGGCCCGAGCGGTGGCGGCCGCCACCCGCACCGGTTGATAAATGGATCGGGTGGTGTTCGACCCGCCGGTGAACTGGTTGAACTCCAACTCCGGCCGGGCGTCGGCCAGGGTGACGATGACGTCGGACAGCGGGAGGTCCATCTCCTCGGCGATGACCATGCCGATCGAGGTGGTGATGCCCTGCCCGACCTCGGTCCGGGGCAAGGCGAAGGAGGCGGTCCCGTCCTTGTTGACGGTGATCGAGATCAACCCGGAGGTGGCGGAGGCGGCGAGGTCCTGGAGGTCTCCGAGGTCGTAGAGGTCGGACGGCTCGGGGAGCGAGGGGATGGCGGCCCCTGCGACTTGGGGGGCGACGTCGTCAAACACCATCCGGGCCGCCACCACCAGCGTCGGGGCGGCCAGCACGTAGCCGAGGAAGCGGCGCCGGTCGATGCCCTTCGGAGTGGGTTCGAGCTCCGGCACCGTGATCGGTCGGGGGTACGAGCCGGGGAGGTCCTCAGCCTCGGATGGCACCGCCTCCGTGCTCCCTCGCCGTAGACGTACCTTCATGAAATGGCCCCCTCCCCTGAGTGATCGCGGCACCACTGCCTCCACCGCACCTCTATCCCCCACAGTAAGGCTTCCGGCGGGCATTGATCAATGGTCCACCGACCAACACTTTGGGGTGCGACATGTGACGATGCACAGTCTGACGGGTCGGGTCGGGACCGGTCCTAGTTCAGGCTGAGGCCATCGATGCCATCGATGCTGGCGGCATTCTTCTCGGCCCAGTAGGCCCGGATTCCCTCGGGTCCCTTGCGGGCCGACCACTGGTCCATGGTCGGACGGTGCCCCTCGAACGGCATGATCGGCACCCCGTAGCCACAGGAGTCGGCGATCCGGCCCACCTCGACGGCGATGATCGAACGCACCCCGATTCCCGCCCCTCCGGGGAACTGGACGGCCAGGTCGTCGAAGCCCGGGTCGTCCCGGAACACGACCCGACCGGTGCCGTGCAAACGGACGATGCGAGGCGGACCGGCGAAGGCACAGAACATGATGACGATCCGCCCGTTCTCCTGGACATGGGCGATCGTCTCCACCCCACTCCCGGTCTGGTCGAGGTAGGCCACGCTCCGCTCCCCCAGCACCGCGAACTCGTGCCGGTTTCCCTTCGGTGAGCAATTGACCAAACCATCGCCGTCGAGGGGGGCGGTGGAGACGAAGAAGACCGGCTGCTCGACCAGCCACTCGGCCAGCCTCTCGTCGATGACAGCAAAGGTCTTTCCCATCACGCCATTATCGCACCCGGGCCCGGGACCGCCCCACCGCTCGGGAACTGCGGGCCCCGGCGGTAACGTCACCGGGGTGGCCCTCCACGCCAAGATCCTCACCGTCTCGGACTCGGTCAGCCAAGGCACCCGCCAGGACGGCTCGGGCGACGAACTCGCCCGCACCCTAGCCAGCCACGGCTTTCAGGTGGTCGCCCGGCGGGTGGTTCCCGATGGCGTGGTGCCGGTGGCCGCGGCCCTCGTCGAGCTGACCAGCGACTTTGCCGGGCTGGTGGTCACCACCGGCGGCACCGGCTTCTCCCCCACCGACCTCACCCCGGAGGCAACCGATTCGGTCATCGACCGACCCGCCCCCGGCTTGGCCGAAGCCATGCGGGCCGCCAGCCCCCTCGGGCGCCTGTCCCGGGGTGCGGCCGGCACCATCGGCCAGTGCCTGGTGCTCAACGTTCCGGGATCGCCGAAAGGGGCGGTGGAGTCTTTCGAAGCCGTCGTCGATGTCCTCGGTCACGCGCTCGAGCTACTCGCCGGACAGCATCCTCACTGATGTGGCGGGAGACGACGCGGAATCGGGACAACGCCGACCGGTGGTTAGTGTGGCGTAGGGCCATCTGGCTAGGTCCGGGGGGAAGGGTGCCGCAGTGAAGGACGTGCTCGACGACATCGAACAGTGGCAGAGCGCCGGCCACCGGGTCGCCTTGGCTCGGGTGGTGGCGGTCACCGGCTCCGGTCCGCGGGAACCGGGGGCGGCGATGGCGGTGAACGAGGAAGGTCGGGTGGCGGGGTCGGTGTCGGGCGGCTGCGTCGAGAGCGCGGTGGTGACCGAGGCCCTCGAGGTGTTGGCCTCCGGCCAGCCCCGTCTCTGTACCTTCGGCTACTCCGACGAGGACGCCTTCTCGGTCGGGCTCACCTGCGGGGGGACGGTTCGGATCTTCGTGGAGCCGCTCGACTGATGGACGATTCATTCGCGGTGGTTCGAGACTGCCTGCGAGCCGGGAGCTCGGTGGCGCTGGCCACCGTGGTCGAGCTGGTTTCCCGGGACGATGGGGCCGAGACCCTTCCTCGGCTCGGCGCCAAGCTGGCGGTCCGCCCCGACGCCGAGCCGGTCGGATCGCTGGGGGAAGGCGCACTCGACCGGGTGGTCATCCGGGATGTGCGGGCAGCGCTGGACACCGGATACAGCGTGGCCCGTCACTACGGCCCCCGGGGCGAAGCCCGACGGACCGACGTCACCGTGTTCATCGAGGTGTTCGCACCGGCTCGCCGTATGGTGATCTTCGGCGCCGTCGACTTCACCGGGGCGCTGGTGCGGATGGCCAAGGTGCTCGGCTACCACGTCACCGTGTGCGATGCCCGGCCCACCTTCGCCACCGAGGCCCGCTTCCCCGAAGCCGACGAGGTGGTGGTGGACTGGCCCCATCGGTTCCTGGAGAAGATGCAGGAACCCCTGGGTCCTCTGGACGCCGTCTGTGTGCTCACCCACGACCACAAGTTCGACGTTCCCGCCCTCCTCGCCGCCTTGGACACCAACGTCGGCTACTTGGGGGCGATGGGGTCGCGCACCACCCACCAAGGCCGCGTCCAGCGGCTCCGGGCCGACGGGGTGGATCCCGAGAGGATCCGACAGATCATGGCTCCCATCGGCATCGACATCGGGGCCCGCACCCCGGAGGAGACGGCGGTGTCCATCTGTGCGGAGATCATCGCCGTCCACGCCGGGGTGATGGCGCCGTCTCTGCGGGACGGATCCGGGCCGATCCACCGGGCGGCATCATGAGTCCGGCCGGGTGCCTCCTATGATCCTGCAAGTGGATGTCGGCCACCCCCAGCAGCAGAGACCATCGTGACGGCTCCGGTTCCGGTCGCCATCTCCACCAAGCCGGAGCGAAGGAACTCCGACCGTCCCCGCACCTCGGGGTCGGCCATGCCCCTTCAGGGACCACTGGTCGATGGCTACGGGCGGGTGCACAACGACCTCCGCATCTCGGTCACCGATCGCTGCAATCTGCGCTGCGTGTACTGCATGCCGGAAGAAGGGCTCTCGTTCCTTCCCCCTCGCGACCTGCTGACCTTTGACGAGATCACCCGGTTGGCCGGGGTGGCCCGGGACCTCGGCGTCACCGCCCTTCGGATCACCGGTGGTGAACCGCTGATCCGCAAAGGGCTGCCGTCGCTCATCGGCCAGCTGTCGGAGATCGGGTTCGACGACCTGGCGCTCACCACCAACGGAAGCGAGCTGGGGAGGCTGGCCGGAAGCCTGGCGGCGGCCGGGCTGCGACGGGTCAATGTGAGTTGCGACTCGCTCCGACCCGAACGATTCGCCTCCATCCGACGTCGGGGCCATCTCCGGGTTGTCCTCGACGCCATGGACGCCGCCGAAGCCGCCGGCCTCACCCCGCTGAAGGTCAACGTGGTGCTCCTGCGAGGCCAGAACGACGACGAGATCCTCGACTTCGCCGCCTTTGCCCGAGCCACCGGTCGCATCGTGCGGTTCATCGAGTTCATGCCGTTGGACGCCGACGGGACCTGGGAAAGGGACCAGCTGGTTCCGGGTCGAGAGGTGTTCGACCGCATTGCCGCCGTCTGGCCCCTGGAGGCGGTTTCGGAGTCGAGCGACGCGGCCCCGGCGGAACGATTCCGGTTCACCGACGGGGTCGGCGAGATCGGGTTGATCTCCAGCGTCACCGAGCCGTTTTGCGGCACCTGCAATCGGCTGCGACTGACCGCCGACGGCGCCCTCCGGAACTGTCTGTTCTCCGACGACGAACACACGGTGCGGGACGTCTTGCGCAATGGGGGAACCGATGCCGATCTCTCCCGGGTGCTCCGGGAAGCGGTCTGGGCAAAGTTCCCCGGGCACGGGATCAATGAGCCGGGCTTCCTCCGACCAGCCCGATCCATGTCCATGATCGGCGGCTAACGGTGGCCCGGCTTCGCCTGTTCGGCCCGGCTCGGGAAGCCGCCGGACTGGCGTCGGTGTCGTTGCCCGGAGAAAGCGTCGCCGCGGTCATGGCTGCCGCCGAGGACAAGTTCGGGGAGCAATTCTCCCAGGTGGTGGCGGTATCCCGCATCTGGTTGAACGGTGACGAAGCCGACCCCGACGCCGCGGTGGACGACGACGACGAGGTGGCGGTGATCCCCCCCGTCTCGGGCGGCTGACCTCCCGGCCAAAGGGGCGCCAAAGATACATAGACGTTCAATATAGATTCCTCTATGCTGATGGGTATGAGCCCGAGAAGCTCCAATGAAAGGTCCGTCGAGAGCCCCAATGGGCCCGCCACCCTCGGCCAGACCCTGTTCGGGTTGGCCATCGCCGCCATCCGCCGCACCCCCCGGGACATGAGCCTCACCGCGATGTCGACGCTGGCCACCTTGGACCAGACCGGCCCTCGGCGGATCACCGACCTGGCCGCGGTCGAAGGCATCACCCAACCCTCGATGACCGTGCTGGTCAGCGGGCTGGAACGGTCGGGACTGGTCGAACGGCGGGCCGATCCGACGGACCGGCGAGTGGCGCTGGCCGCCCTCACCGCCGGCGGCACCGACTATCTCCGGCAGCGACGCCGGGCCGGCGCCGAAGGGTTCCAGCAACTCATCGACAAGCTGCCGGTCGCGGAGGCGGCGGTGTTGGCCACTGCGATGACCGCCCTCCAGCACCTCCTCCACCTCGACGAGGAACAACGGGACCCGACCAGCGCGGGACGGACCAGGAGCTGACGATGGCCCACCCGAATGACATGGACCGCGACTCACTCCGCCAGCACCGGCGGTCGGAGGCGCCGGGGGCGCCGGGGGCGCCGGTGGTGGTCATCGGGGTCGATGGCTCCGCCACCTCCTGGGACGCGTTCTGGTGGGCGTGCGGGGAGGCTCGACGCACCGCGGGTCGGGCCATCGCGGTGTTCGTCACCCCCGTTGGCGGATCGGGTCTGGCGGCGGCGTCGGCCCGCTGTTCCCCGTTCGTCATCGACTGCTCGGCGTTCGACCAGGTCGCGGTGGCCGAGGCCGACGAACTGCGGAACCAGGCCTTCAGGTATGCCGCCGATCGAGACGTCGATCTCAAGTTCGTGCACCTTCGCGGCGACACCGCCAGAGAGATTCTGCGGGTGGCCGAGGACGATCACGCCGATCTGATCGTGGTGGGGAAATCCACCAAGGCTCGCCACCATCTGGCCGGCTCGCTGGGCCGGCGGCTGATCCGACGGCGCCACGCCCCGGTCGTCGTCGTCGTCCCCTGACGGCTCATCGGGCCGTGACCCAAAAGAAATGAAACGGAAACGGACCCATCACCGTCCGTTTACCTTCGTCTCCTACCGTGGGAAGCAGTGGATGCCCGCCCGTCACCTCGAGCAGTAGTGGAGGTCCGATGACGACGACCAACAAGCTCCGCATCGCCACCGCCGACCGCTCCGGCGCTCTCGACCTGGTCTGCTCGGAGGTCGAGTCGGCCGTCGGGATGTCGGTGCAGCCCGTCTTCCAGGAAATCGAAGGCGACTGCCTGATCCTCGAACTCCGACTCGGCTCCGAGGCAACCAAGACCCCTCTCCCGACCCGGCTGGCCATTCAGGTGGACAACGCCGCCCGGGACGTCCAGGTGCTCAGCGCCTGGAACGAGCCGGATCCGTCCGAACCGGCTCCGAAGGGCTGCCACAACGTGTTGGGGGCGTTGTTCGACACCATGCCGCCCGTCGCCCATCGAGCCCTGATCGACAGCCTGCCGACCGCCCAGTGGGATCGCTCGGATGCCTCCTGGCAGCTGGCGGTGCCCTCGGTGTTCGCCACTCGGCCCCTGGTCGGGCTGTCCCGCCGGCGCGGGTATTCCCAGCGCTTCACCTTCTTCGAAGCCGCCGCCATCCGGTCCGGCCTGGCGTCGTGAACTCGGAACCCTGACCCGGGATCCCCGAAAACTCGTACGTTGGGCTGGCGGGTCTGGGCGCGACGCTTGATCGCAGAGACTCACCCGCGCCCACGGGAGCGGATTCCCGCCGAACCCGCCTCCGGTAGGTTCTCCACCATGTCGAGCCAGCCCACCGCCGAGAACCGGCCGCCTCACGCACCCTTCGTCGATCCGTTCGCCAACCTCACTGTTGACACCGAGCGCGGCGGGGCTGCCTACGCCCATTTCCTCGAACTGTTCCGGGCGCTGCAGGACACCGTGGTCAGTTCCAATCCGCCCGAGGGCGTTTGGGATGAGGTGTCCGCGCAGGTGCAAGGTGCTATCGATCTCCTCGAACCGTTCGCCGCCCCCGAGTGGCAACGGCCGGCCGGGATGCGGGTGGATCTCCCCGGTCGGGGGAACCCGCTCCTCATCCCCTACATCGAGGACGAGGAATCCGAAGGTCACGTCCGGGGTCGGGTGACCTTCCGTCCCTTTCACCTGGGAGGGAACGGTGCGGCTCATGGCGGGACCCTGCCGTTGCTCTTTGACGACGTTCTCGGCCGGCTGGCCAACTCGGTGGGCGGAGGCATTGGGAGGACGGCCTATTTGAAGGTCAACTACCGGAAGATCACCCCGATCGGGATAGAGCTCCAAGTCGAGGGATCTGTCGACCGGATCGAGGGGCGGAAGCGGTGGGTCAGCGCTCGGCTGCTCGAGGGTGAGACGCTGATTGCCGACGCCGAGGGTCTCTTCGTGGCCCTACTCCCCGGCCAGCCGTAGTCGGCTGCCCGGGTACAGCAATCCAGGGTCCGCTTCCCCTAGGACACGATCTTGCTGACCCCACTCCCCCAGTACTGGTCACGGAGGAGCCGCTTGTAGAGCTTGCCGGTCGGCAGCCGGGGCAGTTCCGGATCGAAGTCGATCGAGTGGGGGCACTTGAGGTGGGCCAGGTGCTCCCGGCAGAATTCGATCAGCTCCTTTTCGATGCCGGGGCCGGGTTCGACCGACGGCATCAGCTGGACCACCGCCTTTACTTCTTCGCCGAGGTCGGCGTTGGGGATGCCAAAGACGGCGGCGTCCGCCACCTTGGGATGGGTGATGAGGAGGTTCTCGCACTCCTGCGGGTAGATGTTGACGCCGCCGGAGATGATCATGAAGGTGGCCCGGTCAGTCAGGAAGAGATAGCCGTCGTCATCGAGGTAGCCGACGTCGCCCACCGTGATCATCGAACCGTCGGGTGAGGTCGACTCAACGGTCTTCTCGGTGTCGTTGAAATAGCGGAACCGCGTCGCCGGCTTGAACCACAAGGTTCCCGGCGATCCCGGTGACACCGGCTCGAAATCGTCGTCGAGGATGTGGAGCTCACCGATGATCACTTTGCCCACCGTCCCGGGGTGGGCCAGCCACTCGTGGCTGTCGCAGGCGGTGAAGCCGATGGCCTCGGTCGCCCCGTAGTACTCGATGATGATCGGCCCCCACCAGGCGATCATCTGCTCTTTGACCGGTACCGGACAGGGAGCCGCGGCGTGGACCGCCACCTCCAGCGACGACAGGTCGTATCGGGCGCGCACCTTGTCGGGCAGCTTCAGCATCCGGCTGAACATGGTCGGCACCAGTTGGCTGTGGGTCACCTGGTACTGCTCCACCAGCTGGAGGTAACGCTCCGGTTCGAACTTCTCCATGATGATTACCGTGCCGCCATTACGGATGGCCAGGTTCACCGCCGCCTGGGGCGCCGAGTGGTACAGCGGAGCAGGCGAGAGATAAATGAGCCCCTCCCGGTACCGCCAGAGTTGCTCCAGGAAGGCGAACAGCCGGATCGACCGCCCTGGCGGACCCTCGTCGAGGGGCCGGAGGATGCCCTTCGGACGGCCGGTGGTGCCCGACGAGTAGAGCATGGCGCTGCCCAGATTCTCGTCTTCGATCCGGGTGTCGGGAAACCCGGCGGTGGCCGCTTCGAAGTCGAGGAAGGGTCCGTCGTCGCCGGTCCCGTCCACCAGGAGGCAGAGCGACAACCCCGGGCAGTCCCGGAGTGCCTCTTCGGCCACCTCCCGACAAGCGGTCGAAGTGATGAGGACCTTCGATTCACTGTTGTTGAGGATGTAGGCGAGTTCCTCCGCGTTGAGGAACGAGTTCACGCAGGTGTAGTACAAGCCCGCCCGTTCGCCGGCTCCGCAGGACTCGAGGTAGCGGCTGTTGTTCTCCATGAAGATGGAGTAGTGGTCGGCTCGCTCCAGCCCGTGGGCGCGCAACAGATGGGCGAGGCGATTGGTCCGGGCTTCGAGTTCGGCGTAGCTGACGGCCTTGCCGGTCGACGCCATGATGAACGCCGCCTGATCGGCTCGGTCGATGGCGTGGGCACCTGGGTACATCGGCACGCTCCTCCGTGATGACAATTCTCCGGGCTTCACGGTAGATCGGCCCATCCCTTACGTCGAGCGTTAACAGCCTCGACGCTGGACGACAACTCCGCAGGACCGAAGTCCTGGGGCGGCCGGTAACCTCGAGAAATGACCCTTGGCGACACATTCCAGTTAGGTCCGAAGGCGGTGCACCGGATGGGGTTCGGTGCCATGCAGCTGCCCGGTCCCGGCGTCCTTGGCCCTCCCCGCGACCATGACGAGGCGATTGCCGTGCTGCGCCGAGCCGTCGAGTTGGGGATCGACCACATCGACACCGCCCAGTTCTACGGGCCGGTGGTCGCCAACGAGCTCATCCGGGAGGCATTGCACCCCTACCCGGCGGAGCTGACCCTGGTGAGCAAGGTGGGGGCCCGGCGCGACGATGCCGGAGCCTGGTTGCCCGCCCAGGCACCCGCCGACCTGCGGGCCGACGTCGAGGCGAATCTCAAGACCCTCGCCGTCGACCAAGTCGATGTGGTGAACCTCCGGCTTCTCGACGATCCCGAGGTCGCCCTGGAGGACCAGCTCGACGCCATGATCGAGATGCGCAACGACGGCCTCATCGGGGGCATCGGCTTGAGCAATGTCTCCGCCGATCATCTGGAGGTGGCCCGCGGGGTGACCGACATCGTCTGCGTACAGAACGCCTTCAACGTGGTCGACCGTTCCTCAGAGCCGGTCCTGGAAGCTTGCCGGGTCGAGGGCATCGGCTTCGTCCCCTTCTTCCCGCTCGGCTCGGCCTTCGGCGGCGACCACAACGTCGTCCTCGAAGCGCCGGTGGTGGTGGCAGCAGCCGCCCGCCTCGGGGTGACGGTCGCCCAGCTGGCACTGGCGTGGCTGTTGGACCGCTGGTCGAACGTGCTGCTGATCCCCGGCACTTCGTCTCTCGCCCACCTGGAGGAGAACGTGGCCGCCGCCGACATCGTGCTCGACGACGTCACCCGGAGTGAACTCGAGGCGATCGGCTCGGCCAGCCACAGCTGAGTCAGGCCCGATGCCGGCGTCGGTCGAGGCGCCCGGTCAGCCGCCCCCGTAGTAAGTGGCGTTGAACGAGAACACCTGGCCAGCGGCGTCGACCAGCCAGTAACCCGGAGACGCGGCCGACTGGTTGGATGCCATCCCCACCACCGGGGTGGCCGGAGGACTGGATCCGGTGGAACCGTGGAAGGCGGCATCCCCGAAGCCGAAGATGCCGCCATCGGAGGCCACGAACCAGTACCCCTTGCGGTCCGGCGACGGGGCCATCCCGTTCACCGGCTTGTTGAGGGCGATGGCCCCCGTCGATCCGTAATAAGTGGCGTCCCCGAAAGCGAAGATGCCCCCGTCGGTGGCCACCATCCAGTAGCCGCCCCCGTCGGCCACCGGGGCGATCCCGACCACCGGCTTGTTCAGCCGGGCCCCACCCATCGACCCGTGATAGGTGGCGTCCCCGAAGGCGAAGATGCCGCCATCGGAGGCGACCAGCCAATAGCCGTCGCCGTCCCGGGTCGGTGCCAGGTCGACGATCGGCGCGTTGAGTCGCTGTCCGCCCATCGATCCGAAGAATCCGGCATCCCCGAAGGCGAAGGTGCCACCGTCGCCGGCTACCAACCAGTAGCCCTTGCCGTCGGGGGTGGCCACGATGTGGGCGATCGGGGAGTTGAGGGCCTGGCCGGTCATCAGGCCGTAGGAGGCGGCGTCGCCGTGGGGGGACACGCCGCCGGCGGCGTCGGCCAACCAGTAGCCACCTCCGTCCGGGGTGGCGTCAATGCCCACCACCGGCGCGGTCAAGGTTCCAACCGTCGGAGGTGGGGGTGCCGGCCCGGTGGCGGCGGGGACCGCCGCCGAGCCGGGCAGCGTGGTGTTCCCGGTGCCGGCCCCGACGTTGAAGGCGACCACCGCAATCTGGTGGGGGGCACCGTCGACCCCGATCTTCAAGTCGAACCCGTGGGGGCCCACATCGCTGCGGGCCAGATTGGCGGCGGCGATCCCGCCCCTCGGCACCCCGTCCACCGTCATCTGCACCGATACCGGGTTGCTCCCGGCGTTGGGGTCGGAGGCCCAGCCGATAACTTCGACGCCCCCACTGATCCGCTTGACGCTCTCCAGGTTTCCGACCGGGTTACCGGACTGACCGGTCAGGTCGTTCACGTGGATGAACCCGGTGAACTCGCTCGTCGGCACCCCGACCCGCACGTCATAGCCGCCCAGGGTGTTGTAGTCGTACTCTTCGACGTCGACGCTGCCGTTGGGCTCGACGTTGGCCACCCAGGCCACATGGCCGAGGCTTCCGGTGCCGCCGGTGTCGGCCGCATTCCAGGCAACCGCCCCGACCGCCGGGGCGCCGTTGACCGGGATGCCAAGGGAAATCGCCGCCGGGCCCCAGGTGTTGGCGTTGCCCCACTGGGGCCCTCCGTAGAAGTCGTTGAACGCCACCCCGTTGGCGTTGTTGAGGCGCCAGGCGACGAACGAAGTGCACTCCCGGTTGAAGAACCTCCAAGGATCGATGAGGGCGTCCTTGGCGGCGCTGGACAGATTGGCGGGGTAGTCGTTGCCGAGCACCGCGGCGCCGGCCGGGGCCGACGGCGCACTCAACTGGACGAGCGAAACCACCAACGGCAACAGCAGTACTCGGCTCAGAGCCCGGGCTCCCCGCCCAGCCCAATGACGATGGAATGTCGACGCGGGCATATCGGGTTCTACCACGGTTCCCGGCCGGAATTAGGGCATGGCGAGCCCGGAAACGAGTGCACTCAAGAGTGCCGCCGCTACCATCCAGGTCCTCTAGGGCAACGCCTCCCGGGCTGCGTGCCAGTCGATGGCCAGGGCATTCGGATCGGCGAGCGTCTTTGCCGGAAGGCTGTGGCCCGCAGTGAGGAGCGGGAGGCAGTCAGGGGGGACTGGCCCCCAGATGGTGATCGGCGTCGGCTTCTGGCCGTCCTGTTGGACCTCGAGGGTGAGCGCATACATGTCGAACCCGGCCGTATCAGTCCTACCGGGCGCCGAGCTCTTGTCGAAGGTCACCTGCACCGGCACACCGGTGGCCAGGATGTCGGCTGGGGAAACCTGGGATGCATCCGGCGGTGGCTCGGGAGGGCCGGCCAGCTCCGCCGTCAGCCGGGCCTTGTCCCGCTTGGCCGGGGCGCTGTTGCTTTCCTCCGGGTCGGAGGTATCGAAGCGGGCCTTCTGGCGTTTGACGCCGACCTGCAACTTGACCGTCTGTCCAGGCCCAGGGCGCAAGATGAAGTCCCCCGAGTGCCGGGGCAATCCGATCTCGACCCGAAAGAGCTCACCATGGGAGGGCGGACCTCCACCAGAAACCGTTGATCGGTGATTCCGTTGACCCGATTGCTTCCCTGCACCCGCTCGTCGATGATCGTTCCCTCTGCGGGTTCCCAGTCGTGCCCGAACATGGTTGCTCCTCCCCGCTTGACTTCACTCAGTTGAGCACATCGGGCTCCGCCAAGATGGGTCTCACCGAGGCCCGTGGAGAGCCCCCAGAAAATCTTTGAGCCGGATGTCAACCTTTGGGGACTCCCGTTCGTGGAGATAGGCAGAGACGTATGGAACATGCCGCCGAGACTGAAAGCTTCGACGATGCCTTCGACCGCCTATTTCGCATTGCCTACCGCTCCGCCTACCGGCTCCTCGGCTCGCGGGAAGACGCCGAGGACGTCGCCATGGACGCCCTCACCCGAGCTTCCCTCCAGTGGCGAAAGGTCCGCAGCGATCCGGCACCCTGGATCACCACCGTGTCGGCCAACTTGGCCATCGACATCTGGCGGCGGCGGAAGCGGACCCCGACCCACCAACCGGTTCCGTCGGCCGACCCGCTGGACAGCCGGCGGATTGACCTGGCGCGGGCACTCGAACGGCTGCCCCGTCGCCAACGGCACGCCGTGATCCTCCGCTACTTCGCCGATCTCACCGAATCTCAAACCGCCGAGGCCTTGGGTGTCTCGACCGGAAGCGTCAAACAGCACACCTCGCGGGCCATGGTGTCCCTCAAGCGGGAGCTGGGGGAACCGTGACCGTCTCCGTCGATGCCAGGTTCGACGACCTCGACGACCCTTCTCCGCCCCGGTCGAGCGCAACCCATCGGGTCGAAGTGGACCGGCGCATCCGTCGGTTCCGGCGCCGACGGCAGCTGATGGTCGGCGGCCTGGCCGTGGCCATCGTGTTCGGGGCCACCTTCACCGCTGTCAACCTCCGGACTCCGGCGCCGACTACCAAGGCGCTGAAGGCCGCCTCGTCGAGCGGCCCCGACCAGGTCTACTGGCCATCGGCCGGCACCCCCGGGATCGGCTCCGCGCCTCCAGTCCTGCCCCCATTGGGACCGTCAACTGGAAACCAAGATGATGCCGCCGGGACGACCGCCACGGCCGGAGCGGGCACGGGCGCCGGGGAACCGAGCTCGAGCGCACTGGCTCCACAGGATTCCCTGCCGGGGATGACCTCGACGCCGTGCGCCAACCCGACCTGGGAGGCCGGCAGCTACTGCGGGCCTTCTCCTCACCCCGGAAACGGCGCCGCCCCCGATGGGCGGTGTTCGGGCCGCGAGACGGCCCCTCCCTGCGGTCCCGGTGCGGTAGTCGGTACCTATTACGCCTACACCCTTCCGGTCCGCTGCGATGGGACGATCACCTTCGACGGCCGCCGCTGGGAGTCAGACCTCCTCCCCCCCTCTACCGGCCCTGATCTGTGGGTGTGGATGCGGCTGGCTCCGGGCGGCCACCTGCGATCCGTCAGTCCGGTCGGAACCGTCGGGTTCACGGTGGGAACGGGCCATGCGTCGCCAACCTGCAGCGGCGCTCCTTAGCCAGATCCCCGGCGACGCTTCCCCTCGCGTCTCGCCCGCCATCCTTCCTGCCCTGCCTCCACCGACCAACCAAGGAGTCACCATGAAACGCATCATCCCCAACCGCCGACTGTTTTCCGTCCTCGGGGTCATCGCCGTGGCCGGCATGGCCGCCGTCACCGGCCTCGTCCTGTCCGCCGGCACCAGCCCGCGAGCCGGGGCGACGACGGCGACTCCCGCCTGTGGCACCTCCGATCCCAAGCTCACCGTGCAGGCCACTGGCCAGGCCACCGCCACCCCGAACTTACTGACCCTCAATATCGGGGTGAACGTCTCCGATCCCACCGCCTCGGCCGCACTCTCCGATGCCAATGCCAAGTCGGCTAGCTTGGCCGCCTCGCTGGAACAGGCCGGGGTGGTCAATGCCGACATCCAGACAACCAACTTCTCGGTTCAGCCGAACTTCGACGCCAAAGGCAACATCACCGGCTATCAGGTCTCCAATACCGAGCTGGTGAAGCTGCACAACCTGTCAGCTTCCGGGGCGGTCATCGACGCAGCCGCCAGGTCAGCCGGTGATGCCATCAGAGTGAATGGGCTCACCTTCTCGGTGGACGACACCAAAACGGTGGACGGCACGGCCAGAGCCGATGGCATCCAGGTGGCGGCTGCTCATGCCCATTCGATGGCGGCCGCCGCCAATGAGTCGGTCAACGGTGTGTGCTCGATCACCGACTCAACCACCACCTATCCCATCGGTCAGGACTACGCCGCACTGCCCGGACTCACCGCCACGGCGGGAGCCGGTGCCGCCAGTGTGCCGGTTCAGCCCGGGACCCAGCAGTCGGTCGCCCAGGTCACCGTGGTCTACGGCGTCGGGCCAAAAGGCTGAGCTGACCGGAGGGACCGGAGGGTAGGACCGACCCGATTGCCAAACCTCAGCTGGCCTTCTCCAGGATGTGGACGCCGCAGGCCGACCCGAGCCCGATGACGTGGGCGAGTCCGACCTTGGCGCCTTCGATCTGCCGACTACCGGCCTCACCCCGGAGGTGGTGGGCAACTTCCCAGACGTTGGCGATGCCGGTGGCGGCGATGGGATGGCCCTTGGACTCGAGCCCACCGGAGACGTTGACCGGAGTGGTCCCGTCCCGCCAGGTGGCGCCCGATTCGAAGAAGTCCACCGCCCCACCCACCGGGCACAGCATCAGGTTGTCGTAGTGGACCAGTTCGGCGGTGGCGAAGCAGTCGTGCAACTCGACCAGGTCGAGGTCCTCGGGTCCGACGCCGGCCTGTTCGTACGCCTGGGTGGCGGCGTTCCGGGTCAGGGTGTTCACGTCCGGCAACACCTGGCAGGACTCCGCCCACGGATCGCTGGTCAGCACCGAGGCGGAGATCTTCACCGCCCGTCGTCGCTGATCGGGGTCGAGGGTCTTCAGCTTGGCGTCACTCACCACCACTGCCGCCGCCGCCCCGTCACAATTGGCCGAGCACATCGGCCGGGTGTTGGGGTAGGCGATCATCATGTCGCCCATGATCTGCTCGAGGCTCATCTTCTTGGAATAGGAGGCCAACGGGTTCAGGGTGGAGTGACTGTGGTTCTTCTCGGAGATCCGGGCGAACAGCTCGAAGCTGGTCCCGCCGTAACGGTGCCCGTACTCCATGCCGATCTGGGCGAACACCCCGGGCATGGTCTCGGTCCCGATCCGACCGTCGACCGGGGCCACCGCCCCGTACCGGCCGTGACGGCTCCAGGTGTCATCGTCGGTCTTCCGGGTTCCGCCCCCGCCCAGCAGGCCGGCACCGGCCAGCTTCTCGACCCCGACGGCCAGGCCCATGTCACACTCGCCGGCCTTGACCGCCATGATGGCGGTTCGCAGGGCGGTGGCACCGGTGGCACAGGCATTGGCCACGTTGAAGACGGGGATGCCGGTCTGCCCGATCTGCTTCTGCAGCTGCTGGCCGATGCCGGCCTGGGCCATCATCAGGCAGCCGGCGGCCAGCACCCCCATGTCCTTGATGCCGACCCCGCCGTCATCCAGCGCCCCCATCGCCGCCTCCGCGGCCAGGTCGACCACGTCGAGGTCGGGGTGTTTCCCGAACTTGGTCATGTGAATCCCGAGAATCCAAATGTCGTCAGATGCCATTGCTCTGTGCCTCCTGTGGCTCGAATCCAAAACCGATTGCTTCTGTTCCGTTGCTGTCCGTCCCGATCGGGTAGGTCGCCAAGCGCACCTTCATGCCCAGGCTCACATGCTCCGGATCCGGTTCCACGTTGATGAGATTGCCCCGCACGCTGGTGCCGTCACAGTCGACCAGGGCGGCCACGAACGGCACCGGGACCCCCGGGGCGGCGAAGGAGACGATGGTGAATGCCCGTACCTCGCCCTCCTCGGCGACGCGGACCTTCTCGAACTCGGTCTGGCCGCAGGAGGCGCAGGCGTTGCGACGATCAAAGAACCGGGCACCGCAGGCCCGGCATTGATTGGCGACCAGGTGGGGGTCGTCCCCCAGCTCCAGGTAGTCCACCAGCGTTATCTGGTCACTCAAGAGACCCCTCCCCTTCATTTGCACTGTTCAGGCTGAAATCAGTGCCATCATCACCCTAATAAGTGCCCTGACCGTAGCTGACGGTCCCGATGGAGGGCCAGGTGACGATCCCACCGGCGGCATCGGCCCGAAACCCGGCCTGGGGGCGGACCGGGCACCGGTTTCAGTTCCGCTCTGTTTTATCTGTTGACCTGCCGCTACGATGCAGGTCAACGAGGAGGACCGGATGTCGAGTGCTGAGCGAGGCATCGGTGGTAACCACCCGCCGGTGGGCCCCGCCGACGATCCGTGGGCCAGGTACACATTGCAGACTGTGCGGGGTGGGCTCCTGTCTTCGGTGTTCATCATCCTGGTCGTCACCCTCTATCTGGTGCTCCCGGGCCACAACCAGGTCAACCGGGCCGGCGCCTTCACCCTCATCCTGGTGGTCACCGCCCTCACCTATGTGATCGGCACCCTCTCCTGGAAGCGGATCCTGGCCCGACCCCGTGGCCGGTTCGCCGTCTACGCCTGGGCGGTCGGGATGGTCGCCATGGTCGACCTCAGCATCGCCTTCACCCACGGGGCCCAGTCCGAGCTGTTCGTGCTCCTCATCGTCACCTCTATCTTCCTGGCCGGCCCCAACTACCCCATCTCCGTGCAGATCACCCTCGGCACCGTCACCGCCGCCGGCTACGTCGCCACCCTGGCCGCCACCGGTTGGGGCATCGGCATCGCCACCCTGGTCTTCCGGCTCGGGGTGATCATCGCCGCCTCGCTGGCCGTCGGGCTGTTGAACCACGAGCTCAGCCGGTCCTTCCAGCGCCAGATGGCGGAACACACCGCCTCGGAGAATCGGGTGGCGTTGTGGAGCCGGGTGGCCGCCGTCGCCCGCCAGATCGATGCCTCCGACGTCGACCAGGTGCTCTCGGCGGTGGTCGATGCGCTCGGCACCCTGGGATTCGAGTCCTCCGACATCTGCGCTATCGACGACGGCGGGTCCACCTACCGGGTGCTCCACGCCCGCCACCTCGACAGCGACTACACCTCCCGGCATCACCCCGCCACCTTCGGCATGGTCGGCATGGTGCTGGGTCAGCGCCGGACGGTGGTCATCAGCGACTACGCCTCCCAGCCCGGCAGCGTGCCGATTTTGGCTGGCGACGGCTACCAGACGGTGATCGGTGGTCCGGTCTGGGTCAACGGCGAGTTGGCCGCCATCCTGGAAGCCGGGACCCGCCAGCACCGGACCCCGTCGCCCGAGGAGATCGCCGCCTTCGAGATGTTGGCATCCCAGGCCGGTCACGCGTTGGAGAACGCCCAACTACTGGCGCGGCAGATGCGGGACGCCGATCATTTCCGTCAGCTCCTCGAAGAGGCACCCGACGCCATCGTGGTGGCCGATGCCGGTGACGGAGCCATCGTCGAAGTCAGCCGGCAAGCCGAGGCCCTCTTCGGATACTCGGCCGACGAGCTGATCGGGCAGAAGGCGTCGATGCTGATGCCCGAGAGGTTGCGGGTTGAGCAAATGGCCACCATCCGCCTCTGGATCGATCGGGTCGGCGACCCCGAAGGCGTGGAGCGGACGATGTACGCGGTGCGCAAGGACGGGTCGGAGATCTCGGTGGAGGCGTCGTTCAGCACTCTCGACACCGCCCGCGGCGAAGTGATCTCGGTGGCGGTCCGGGACGTCACCGTCCGCCGCGAGTACGAGCGGCGGCTCACCCACCTGGCCACCCACGACACCCTGACCGGATTGGCCAACCGCGAGCTCTTCATCCAGCGACTGTCCCGCTCGCTGCATTCGCGGCTGACGGTGGATCCCCCCATGACCGTCTGCTTTCTCGATCTCGACCACTTCAAGTACCTCAACGACAGCCGCGGGCATCGGGTCGGCGACTCCTTGGTGGTGGCGGTGGCCCAACGCCTGGAGGAACGGGTGGGCGGGCACTTCATCGCCCGGGTCGGCGGGGACGAGTTCGGCCTGATGGTGGAAGGGCTGGCCGGCCACACCGAGGCGGTCGGCTTCGGCCACCGGCTGCTGGCCGCCTTCGATGAGCCCTTCATCGTCGACGACATCGACTGCTACGTGACCGCCAGCATCGGCATCGCCTTCGGCTATGCCTCCGACCGGGCGGAATCGATCATGAGCAACGTCGATGCCGCCGTCAACCGGGCGAAGCTGAACGGACGCTCCCGCTTCGAATTCTTCGACGAGGCCCTGACCATCCAGGCCGCCAACCGGGTGGCCACTGAAGCCCAGCTCCACATGGCCATCGACCGCGGCGAGTTCCGCCTGGTCTACCAACCGCTGGTCTCCCTGGATGGCGACCACCCGGTCGGGATGGAGGCGCTGATCCGCTGGCACCACCCCACCCGCGGCGTGGTGCAACCGATGGACTTCATCCCCACCGCCGAGGAGACCGGGCTGATCGTCCCCATCGGCCGCTGGGTCCTCCACGAGGCCTGCCGGCAGCTGGCCGAGTGGCGCGACCGCTACCGGGATCGTCCCGACGGCTCCATCAGCATCAATGTCTCCAGCCGGCAGCTCGAGCACGATCATTTCGTGAACGATGTGGCCGAGGAACTGTTGGCCACCGGGATCCCGCCGGAGCTTCTCACCCTGGAGATCACCGAGACCTTCTTCATGCGCGACTTCCAAGCCGCGGTGCGCCGGCTCCAGGCCTTGAAGGAGTTGGGGATCCGTCTGGCCATCGACGACTTCGGCACCGGGTTCTCGTCGCTGTTCTCGTTGTCCCGGCTTCCCCTCGACATCGTCAAGATCGACAAGGCGTTCATCGACGGCCTCGGCAGCCGCTACGACGCGGTGGTGACGGCGGTCGTCACCCTCGGGAACGCCTTCGGCCTCGAGGTGGTGGCCGAGGGCATCGAGACCCTGACCCAGCGGGACCGTCTGGTCGAGCTCGGCTGCCGGTTCGCCCAGGGCTTCTACTTCGCCAAGCCCTTAGAGGCGAACGAAGCCGAGGCCGTCTTCGCCAAAAGCATGGAGGCGGTCCGACGTCCCCCCAACGGTGATCGCCCCTCCACCTCGATCCGCGAACCCCGAAGGGAAGCGCTGGCCTAGCGGGGAGTGATCCCCCAGGTGCCGGACCAACGGTCGCCGGGGTGCAGCACGGTGACGCCGTTCCCGGAGCGGAAGGCGTCCGGGGGGCAGGTCATCGGTTCCACCGCCAGACCCTTGCGCCGACCGGCCGGAGGCAGGGTGTCACCGCTGTAGACCATCACGTAGTCGAACTGGTTGTCGGCCCAGAGGGTCACCCCGTTGGTCCCGTCCGGATGGTCGAGGTCCACCCGTACCTGTCCGTCCCCGTCGCGTCGCAGCGAGGTGTACCCGGTATCCAGCCGGGTGGTGCTCAACAGCCGGCCGGTGGTGAAGTCGAACTCGGTCCCCGCCACCGGGGCCAACCCGGTGGGCAGGCCGCGGTCGTCGGTGACCAGCCGTCGATCGGCCGGCACCGTGAGGCGGACCATGTCCACCGTCGGGGTGCCCACCGTCAGATAGGGATGGAAGCCGAGCCCGAAAGGCAGGTCGGTGGCGCCCAGATTCTCGGCGTCGGTGACCACGGTGAGGCCGTCGCGCCCGAGCCGGTACTCGATGGAGAGGGCGAGGGTGAAGGGGTAGGCGGGCGAGGGGCGGAGGATGCAGGCCATCGTCACCCGGTTCTGGGCTCGACCGGTCATCGACCAGGGAAGCCAACGCACCAGCCCGTGGATGGCGTTCTGCCTCGAAGGTTCGTCCAGGGCAGCCTGGGCGCTCACCCCTTCGAACTCGTAGCGGCCGTCCCCCAGCCGGTTGGGCCAGGGGGCGAGCACCTGACCCCGACCGCCGTGGCTCCACTCGTCGGTGCCGAAGCCGTCGACCACTGGATGGTCGTCCACCGTGAAGGCACGGAGGGTGGCTCCCACTTCGGTGATCACCGCCCGTTGATGGCCGTGTCCGATCACCCACTGGTCGCCGGTGGAGAGGGAGGTCTCGGATGGCCGCTGGTCGTCGGGCATCGTGCGGGGTGGCATGGTCATGGGGATTCCGGTCTGCCCGCGAAGGGCGCTGGATGTCGACCGGTATGGTAGGTCATCGGGCCACCGGTCCCGATGACCGGCCCGCCCCCACCGCCACCTCGAAGGTGGCGCCCGGATCCGCCCGACCGCTTGGATTGGACTGCCGACGATGCGCATTCTGGTAACCAACGACGATGGGGTGTTCGCGCCGGGCATCGCCGCCCTGGCCCGGGGACTGGCCAGCGCCTTCGACGGCGAACACGAGCTGATGGTGGTGGCGCCACTGGTCGACCACAGTGGAGCCGGCGCCGCGGTCGGACCGGTCTACGAACGTGAGTCGATTCCCTTCGAGGCGGTCCAGGTCCACGGGTTGGAGCGGGTCCCCGTCTTCGGCATCGAAGGACCGCCGGCGCTGGCGGTGATCCTGGCCTGTATCGAGGGCTTCGGCGACCGCCCCGACATGATCGTCTCCGGCATCAACCACGGCATCAACGCCGGCCGGTCGGCCCTCCACTCCGGAACCGTCGGCGCCACCCTCACCGGCGCCCAGTTCGGCGTGCGGGGGCTGGCGGTGAGCATCGCCTGGGGGGCCGACCTGGTGCCCTGGGAGACACCGGTGGCCCTGGTCAACGAAGTGGTGCCCGAGTTGGCCACCATGGAGCCGGGGACCGTCCTCAACCTGAATGTGCCCGCAGTTCCCCTCGACCAGCTCCGGGGGATCCGTCACGGCTCGCTGGGGGCGGTGGGGCTCATCCGGTCGGCCCGCCAGGACCGGTCCGGGGGTCCGGTGGGTGACTCGATGGTCGACAGGACCGGCGGCGCGGTGACCCTCACCCTGCGCGGCGGACGGGGGTCCGACCGGCGAGCCGAACAGGCCGAATTGGATCCGGAATCCGACGCCGGGGCCATTGCCGAGGGGTGGGCATCGCTGACGTCGCTGGTCGGGGTGAGAGAGGATCGGTCAGATCCGGCGGCCGACGCCATGGCCAAGGCGTTGGGTGCAATTTCGCCTCGATTTCCGGGCCCTGTGGACGGCTGACCTCCATCTTTGTGTCGGTTGTGTGAACAACCTTCACCACTCTGTGCACCCGTTACATCACAGTTCGTAATGTAATTGCAACGTTGTGACTCCACCGCTAGGGTGAGAGAACTCGCTCAGCAACATGGCGAAACGGCGGTGATTGCGGTAGCCGAATGGCGACCGACAGCACCAGATGAGGGTCGGCTCATTTTCCCGTTTGGATCAGTTGAGTAGAGGAAATATGAACAACACACCGTTCACCCCAAACCGACTGCGCCGACCAGGAGCCGCCCCACGTTGACCTGTTAAGGGTTACCCCGTCTGCACCTCGTACGGACCTCATTGAAAGTCCCGAGCCGCCTGCCCTGCCCGGCACCAGCCCGCGAGTCGAATGCACCCAAGACGGTTGCCCGCATACCCATGCCACCCTCGAAGCCCTACGGGCTTCCGCGACTTTGAGGAGGCGCAAGATATGCGCAAGCACCGCTTTTTCCTTTTATTTCTCTCAGCGCTCGCAGTGATCGTTGGCATCGCCCTGCATCAAAGCAAGACCTCGCAATCTGCCGCCGGCAGTTCTGCCTCCATCCTGGGTTCACGCCTGGCCGCCGACAGCTTGACCGGGACCAACCCGGGGCTGAGCCCGGTCTCCGGCGCCGCCGCCGGCCCGATGGGTGGGCTCGACATCGCTCTCACCTCGCTGCACGTCCCGGTGGCCGCCGCCCCCGTCGCCGCCGTGACGCCCGCCACCACCGCGCCGACCGGCCCGCCGACCACCGCCGCACCCACCACCACGACCGCGCCGCCCCCCACCACCACCACGACCGCCGCCCCCACCCCTCCCGCCACCACGCCAGCGGCGTCCTACGTGTCGGCTTCGGGCAACTGGGCCGCACTCCGTGAATGCGAGTCCGGCAACAACTACAGCGAGAACAGTGGCAACGGCTACTACGGCGCTTACCAGTTCTCCGAGCAGACCTGGCAAGGGCTCGGATACTCCGGACTCCCGAGTGACGCCGCACCCTCGGTGCAGGATCAGGCGGCCCAACAACTCCAAGCCCAAAGTGGTTGGGGTCAGTGGCCGGCGTGTTCCGCCGAACTCGGATTGACGTAAGCCGGCTGCGCCGACCGCATTTGGCGGCCAGAGCCCCATGGGCAAGGCTTCGGGGATGAACGAAGCTGAAACGTCCGGGGCCATCGCCTTCATCTGCGCGATGCCGATGGAGTTGCGCCCGCTGGCTCGGAGATTGTCACTCCACCCGGCCCGGATCGGGGAACTCCGGTGTCGGGCGGGAAAGCTGGGCGACCATCGGGTCATCGCCTTGGTGACCGGGATGGGCACCCGATTGGCCGCCGAGAAGACCAGCGTCCTGCTCGATGCCACCCCAGTGGCCCGGGTGGTGGTGGTCGGGATCACCGGCGGGGTGGACGAGACGGTCCCCATCGGATCCATGATCCTCCCCGAGGTGGTGGTGGACGCCGCCACCGGGGCGGAGTACCGTCCCGCACCCTTGGGCCACGGCTCGCCCTCCGGCGCCCTGTGGACGTCCAATGAGTTGTTGACCGGACCCGAGGTGATCGCCGGCCTGCGAGACCGAGGGGTGGTGGCGCTGGACATGGAGACGGCGGCTGTCGCCGAAGGCTGTGAGCGTCGCGGCATCCCCTGGTCGGTGTTCCGGGCCATCAGCGATCGCACCACTGACGGTGCCCTCGACGAAGAGATCTTCCGGCTCAGCCATCAGGACGGGACCCTCGACGGTCAGGCGGTGGCCCGTTATCTGCTGAAGCATCCGGGGCGGATTCCGGAGATGGTCGGACTGGGCAAGGGGGCCAAGCTGGCCACCGAGACGGCCGTCGAGGCCGCCATCGCCGCCGTCTCGACCTTGTAGCCACCCCTCAGGCGTTCGGGACTCCCGCCAACCGCTCGTCGAGCCAATCGAACACCACCTGGGCGGAGAGCCGGATGTTGTCGGACTGGCAATGGGTCGACGCCCCGTCCTCCACCCGGAACCGACGGGCGGTGACCGGTCCCGCCACTCCCTCGACGAATGCCTCGAACTGGGAGAGCGGCTCGATCCCCTCCCGGTCCCCGACCAGGGCCAGCACCGGGCAGCGGATCGCCCCGACCCGGTCGCCCAGCCGGTACTCGGCGATGGCCTCCCGCCAGGCGGAGAACGACGGCACTCCGAAGCGACGGCAGATGGACTCGATGCCCCACTGCATCTGGCGGGGCATCAGATCCTCGGGAACCCCGGCCACGTCCTCCGGGCGGATGTCCCGGGTCATCCCGAAGACGTCGGTGCCCACCCACGCCTCCATGTACCGACGCATGTCGACCACCGGTGGATTCGCCACCAGCGCCCGGACCCGGGAGTCGGTGGCCGCACTCCGGGAGGCGAAGTAGGAGCCGAAGCTCTCCCCCACCAGTGCCACCCGGTCGGGGTCGACGTCGTCGCGGGCGCCGATGGCGTCGAGCACCGCGGCAATCGGGACTTCGTAGTCGGGCCGGAAGGGGAGGGCGGGGTCGAGGCGCATGCACCCGGGCTGTCCGGGACCGTCGAAGACGAACACGTTCCATCCCCGCTCCGCCCCGGGTGCCCCGTAGTGGAAGTACAGCTCCTCGGCGCTGGAGTCGAATCCGCCCACACAGACCAGGGTGGGGAGCCGCATGGAGCCGGCCGACCCATCGGCAGGGGGCCCACCTGGCCGGAGGAAGTATCCCGGCAGTCTCGACCCTTCGAAGGGCACATCCACCAGCTCGACCGGCGGCACCATCAGCGATCCCGCCTCCGCGAAGCAGGCCCGGCTCCGCTCCCCGGTATGGCGGGACACCTCGATGGCCGGGTCCACGTAGTACTCGGCGGTCCGGTAATAGGTCGACGCCCGGAGCAGGTGATCCCGGCCGCTCACCCGGTGGCCGGCCTCCAGACAGCGACGGGCGGTGGCTTCCACCCGATGGGCCAACTCGTCGAAGCCCCGGGCCCAGCTCTGGGGGCTACCGTCGGTGATCTCCGCCGCCACCCCCAGGCATTCCCCCACGGTGGAGCCGCCGTAGTCGGCCACCCCCATCGCCTTGATCAACTGGTAGTCGAACTCCTCGTCCCGGAAGCCCTCCACCCGAATGGCGCTACGGACGATGTCTGAGTCTCCGAAGGACACTGCGGCTCGATTCTGCTGGTCTGCTCCTCAGCGGCCGCCATCGGGCGGTCGCCGACTTCCCGGGCAGACATTGTGCCCGATCGCTACCGTCGGAGATCACGGTGTCGGACCGGCCGGGGCTGCCGGTGGGTCAGCCGGGACCGGGACCGGTGGTCGGGGCCGGGCAGAGGGGCAGGGCGCGGAGCACTGCCGCCTCCAGTCCGGCACCGTCGAGCCCGGCCTCGGCCAGGAGGTCGGCCGGCCGGCCGTGGGGGAGGAAGGCGGACGGCAGCCCCTGGGTCAGGGTGAACGGGCCGGGGTCCCCCACCATCGCCCGGCCACGGGCGGTGCGGCCGACCGCGGTGGCGATCGACGCCCCCACCCCACCATCGGCGATCCCGTCTTCCGCCGTCAGCACCAGGGAGTGGCGGGCGGCGTCCTCCACCATCGACGCATCCAGCGGCGAGGCCACCCGCACGTCCCACACCGTCACCCCGAGGCCGCGGCCCTCCAGGCGGTCGGCGGCCTCCTGGCAGGCGGCGACCATCTTCCCCACCCCCAGGAGGCAGACATCGGGCCGGTGGCCGGAACCCCCCCGACCCCGATCGGGGGCCGACTGCAGCCGGCGGGCGGACAGCCCGTGGCCGACCCCAACGGTGGGGGCCTCCGTCTTCGGCCAGCGGATGGCCGACGGGCCCGGCAAGGTCAGCGCCTCGTTGAGCATCACCCCGAGCTCCGGGTAGGAGGAGGGGGCGAAGACGGTGAGTCCGGGCACCTTGGTCAGCAGCACCAGGTCGAAGATCCCGTGGTGGCTGGGGCCGTCGTCGCCGGTGACCCCGGCCCGGTCGATGCAGAACACGATGGGGGCCCGGTGGAGGGCCACGTCGAAGAGCAACTGGTCCCAGGCCCGATTGAGGAACGTCGAGTAGATGGCCACCACCGGCCGCAGGCCGCCGAGGGCCATGCCGGTGGCGGTGGTGACCGCATGCTGCTCGGCGATGCCGACATCGAAGTACCGATCGGGAAACCGCGCTTGGAAGCCCAGCAGGCCGGTCGGGCCGCCCATGGCGGCGGTGAGGGCCACCACTGAGGGGTTGCGCTCGGCAGCCTCGATGACCGCCCGGCTGAAGGCCTCGGTGTAACTCGATGACCGGGGTCGCCGGGAGGCCCCGGTGACGGGGTCGAAGGGCCCGACGTCGTGGAGGCACTTCTCCGGGTCCTGCTCGGCCGGCCGGTAGCCCCGGCCCTTGACGGTGTGCACGTGCACCACCACCGGACCGAGGGTGGCATCGGCCACCGACAGGGCATCGTCGAGGGCGGCGACGTTGTGCCCGTCGACCGGGCCCAGGTAGCTGATCCCGAGGGATTCGAAGAAGGTGGCGGGACCGGCGCCCCCGTGGACCCCGCCCCCGCCCGGGGCGGTGGTCAACCGGGACACCGTCGGGGCATACGACCGTCCGTTGTCGTTCAGCACGATGACCATCGGGGTCTGGGTGACCCCGATGTTGTTGAGGGCCTCGAAGGCCAGTCCTCCGGTGAGGGAGCCGTCGCCCACCACCGCCACCACCCGGTGGGGATCCCCGGCCAACCGCCGAGCCGCTGCCAGCCCGTAGGCATAGGAGAGCCCGGTGGAGGCGTGGCTGTTCTCCACCAGGTCGTGGATCGACTCGCTCCGGTTCGGGTAGCCCGACAGCCCGCCGGCCTGGCGGAGGGTGGCGAACACCCCGGCCCGCCCGGTGACCAGCTTGTGGACGTAGGCCTGGTGCCCGGTGTCCCAGACGATGGCGTCGTCGGGGGAGCGGAACGCCCGGTGCAACGCCAACGTCAGCTCCACCACCCCGAGGTTCGACCCCAGGTGGCCGCCGGTGGTGGCGAGCGTCGACACCAGCAGCCGACGGATGTCGGCAGCCAGCTCCACCAGTTCCTCGGGGCCGAGGTCCCGGAGGCTCTCGGGATCGAGCTCGGCCAGCGACCGGGCCGGCCGGGGCGTCACCGGCACCGCCCGCCCCGGGTCGGGCGACACCGGAGCGGAGGGGGCCGCCAACCCGATACCGGGCTCGGTGAGGATGAGCGAGTCGATGGTCGCCATATCAGTGGGTGTTCACCAGCGCCCGCATCGACTCCCGGAGCGAGCCCATGGTGGCGATGACCGACGACGGCTCGTAGCCGCAGTGGGCCATGCAGTTGGCGCAACGGGGGTCCTTGCCCCGGCCATAGGCGTCCCAGTCGGTGGTCTCCACCAGTTCCCGGTAGGAGGAGGCGTAGCCATCGGCCATCAGGTAGCAGGGGCGCTGCCAACCCAGCACCGAGTAGCTGGGAACCCCCCAGGCGGTGCAGGCGAATTCGGTCTGCCCCTCCAAGAAGTCGAGGAACAGCGGCGAATGGTTTAGCCGCCACTTCTTCCGCTTTCCGGCAAAGGCGTCCCGGAACAATTTGTGGGTCTGCTCCACCCCGAGGAAGTGCTCCTGGTCGGGCGCCTTCTCGTAGGCGTAGGCCGGGGAGATCATCATGGCGTCGACCCCGAGGTCGTCGTTCAGGAAGTCGAGCACGTCCCGCACCGTCTTTGGGGAGTCGGTGTTGAAGAAGGTGGAGTTGGTGGTGACCCGGAAGCCCCGCTCCTTCGCCTGCCGGATAGCCGCCACCGCTTCGTCGAAGACGCCTTCGCGGTCGACGGCGGCGTCGTGGCGTTCCCGCAGGCCGTCGATGTGGACCACCCAGGAGAAGAACCGGGACGGGGTGAACTTCTCCATCCGCCGCCGCAGCAGCACCGCGTTGGTGCAGAGGTAGACGTAGACCTTCTTCTTGATGAGCTCGCTCACGATCCGCTCGATGTCGGGATGGAGCAACGGCTCGCCCCCGGCGATGGAGACCATCGGGGTCCCGCTCTCCTCCACCGCCCCGAGGATGTCCTCCACCGACAGGCGCTTGCGGAGGATGTCGGTCGGATGCTGGATCTTGCCGCACCCCGGACAGGAGAGGTTGCAGGCGAACAGCGGCTCGATCTCCACGATGAAGGGGTAGTGCTTGGTCCCCTTCATCCGCTGCCGCAGCAGGTGGGATCCGATCTTCATGTTCTGTCGCAACGGAATGGGCATCAGCGCACCTGCCTTGGTAGAGCGAATTGGACGGTTTCTTCAGTGACCCGGTGCTCGCGCACCTCGACGGGTCCGAGGGCTTCGAGCACGCCGATGACCCGCTGGACGAGGGACTCCGGGGCCGATGCCCCGGCGGTGAGCCCGACGGTGGTGGCGTCGAGCAGCCACGGGAGCCGGAGATCGGACTCGTCCTCGATGAGCTCGGCCCGGCACCCCTGGCGCCGGGCGGCTTCGACCAGCCGGGCGGTGTTCGACGAGTTGGCCGACCCGACCACCAGCATCAGGTCACAGGCGCCGGCCAGCGCCCTCACCGCGTCTTGCCGATTCTGGGTGGCGTAACAGATGTCGGTGGCACTCGGCCCGACGATGGCCGGGAAGCGGGCGTGGAGGGCCCCGACCACCTCGTCGGTTTCGTCGGTGGCCAGGGTGGTCTGGGTCAGGTAGGCGAGCGGCACACCTTCGGGCAGCTCCAGCCGGGCGACGTCGTCGGGGCCTTCCACCAGATGGATCCGGTCGGGGGCCTCCCCGACGGTGCCGACCACCTCCTCGTGGCCGGCGTGCCCGATGAGCACGATGTGATGGTTGCCGTCGGCGAACCGCCGGGCCTCGTGGTGGACCTTGGCCACCAGCGGGCAGGTGGCGTCGATGACGTTCAGGTCGGGCCGGGCCGCGGCTTGACCCCTGACCGCCGGCGACACCCCGTGGGCGGCGATGACCACCGTCGAGCCGTCGGGTACCTCGTCGAACTCCTCGACGAAGATCGCCCCCTTGGCCTCGAGCCCGGCAACGACATGGGTGTTGTGGACGATCTGTCGGCGGACGTAGACCGGCGACCCGAATCGTTCGAGGGCCCGTTCGACGGTGTCGATGGCCCGCTCGACGCCGGCACAGAACGAGCGGGGACCCGCCAACAGCACCGTGCGGGGACGGGTGGCCTCGGCCCAGCGCTCGAGGGCGGGACGCACCCGGAGGAGGGCTCCGAGGGCCCGCAGGTCGCCGGCCACCGGGGCGTGCCCACCGGCATCGGCGACCGCCCTGACCACCGCCACCGGTCGGGAGCCGAGTGCCTCGGCCAACCACGCCGACTCGGTGTCTATTGCGATCGCCCCGTCGGCCGTCAACCGCTGGCGCTCGGAAGTTTCGACCGGGAGGGATGACGAGACGATCGGGCCGGTGTGGACCCAGTGCCCGTAGCGGCGCAGTTCCTCCGCCAGCAGATGGGCGCCGGACAACCGGAGGGGTGACGAGCCGGCGGTGGTGCGCAGTTCAGTCGCCACCACCAAGTGCCCGGGCCACACATGGCCGCCGAGGGCACCGGCCACCCCGACGATGGCCACCGGGTCTCCGGGCTCGAGCTGGGCGGCCAGTCGGCGGCCGGCGGCCGCGGCGGGTTCGGGGCCCGTCCCGACGGTCGTCACGAGGCCCCCGAGGGCCTGGGCCTCGAGTCGCTGCGGGCTGACGGCGGTCAGGTCAGCCATGCTCCACCCCCTCCCCGGCGCGGAGGTAGCGCCCGAGGGCCATCACCGGAAAGACGATCCGGTAGAGGTGATAGTTGATGTAGAAGTCGCCGGGAAACCCGGTGCCGGTGAACCACAGCTCGTCCCATCCGCCGTCGGGACGCTGGCGGTCGACCAGCCAGCCGACCCCGTCCCGGACCGGGGTGCCCCGGTCCCCGGCAGCCAGGAGGGCGAGGAGGGCCCAAGCCGTCTGCGACGGGGTTGACTCCCCCCGGCCGTGCCATCCCGGGTCGTCGTAGGAACGGAGGTCCTCCCCCCACCCCCCGTCCCGGTTCTGACACTGGTGGAGCCACTCCACCGCCGCCCGCACGGCGGGATGGTCGGCAGGAACGCCGCCGGCGATGAGCGCCGGCACCACTGCGCCGGTGCCGTAGAGGTAGTTGGCCCCCCAACGCCCGAACCAGGACCCGTCAGCTTCCTGGTGGGCCAGCAACCACTCCACCCCTCGGTCGGCGGCGGCTCCCCCCTCTCTGATGGTGGCCAGCCACTCGACCACGTGGGCGGTCACATCGGCACTCGGCGGATCGATCAGCTCGCCGAAGTCGCAGAAGGGAAGTTCGGAGCAGAGCCCCTGGGTGTTGTCGACATCGAAGGCGGCCCACCCGCCGTCGGCGCACTGCATGCCGAGCACCCAGGCGACCGCCCGCTCCACCGACCCGTTGTCGGGCTCGACGGTCCGGCGGAGGGCGAGGGCGACTTCGGCGGTGTCGTCGATGTCGGGGTAGTTGTCGTTGGCGAACTCGAAGGCCCAACCCCCGGGGGCGAGGTCGGGACGGCGCACCGACCAGTCCCCTTTCACCCTGACCTCTTGGGTGGTCAGCCAGCCGGCCGCCCGGCGCAGGACCGGGTGGTCGGGAGCGAAGCCGGCGTCGGCCAGCGCGATGACGGCCAACCCGGTGTCCCACACCGGTGACTGGCAGGCCTCGATCCGCCGACCCTGATCGTCCTCGATGGTGAAACCGTCGAGCCCGGCCAGTCCGGCAGCCATCACCGGATGATCGAGCGGGTACCCCTGGAGGTGGAGGGCCATCAGCGAGTAGACCCACGGCGGCTGAATGCCGCCCCAGGAACCGTCGGCCTCCTGGCGGCGGAGGATCCACTGCTCCGCCCGCTGGAGGGCGGCCCGGCGGAACGGCTGGATGGGCGACCGTTGGTAGCGATGGAGGAGGTCGTCCAGCCGCTGGAACCGTCCCGGCCAGGTTCGCCAGGAACGGGTCGCCGCTGGGGTCGACCCATCGTCGCCGCGCAGCTCGTCTACCCCGACCGGGATGGGCCGGACCGGCCGGTGGGCGCTGACCACCGTCAGGGCCACCACCGTCTGGCGGGCCCAGCAGCCGAAGTCGTAGACGTTGAGCGGCACCCAGGTGGGTAGGAACATGATCTCGGGGGGGAGGACCGGCAGTTTCTCCCAGGGCCACAGGGCGAACAGCGCCAACCAGATCCGGGTGAAGACCCGGCTCTGCTCGAGCCCGCCGGCCTCCCGGACGAACACCGCAGCACTCTCCATGTGGGGAGCGTCGATCGGGTCACCGGCTAATCGGAGGGCGAGGTAGGCCTCGATAGTGGTGGAGAGATCCGCCGGACCCCCGAAGAAGTTGGACCAGGTCCCGTCCTCCCGCTGCCGGGACCGGATCCAGGTGGCGGTGGCGGCCGTCTGCTCCGGGGTCCGAATCCCGAGGAACTGGCGGAGGAGGAGGTCCTCGGCATCCATGGTGACGTTGGTCTCCAGCTCGCCCTTCCACCACCCGTCCTCCTGCTGGAGACCGGCCAAGTACTCCGACCCGCGCCGGAGGGCGTCGCCCGCTGCCGGCTCGGCGGAAGGCTTCGAGAGCCGGACCGGGACCGAAACCGTAGAGGTCACCAGGACCGCTCCGTGACGAACCGGGCCACCTCGACCAGCTCCGCCTTGGCGCTTGGGTCGAGCGCCACCCGATCGAGGGCCGCCTGGGCCTGCCGCAAGAAGCTGGTGGCCGTCTCCGACGCCCCGCTCCGACCGCCGCCGGCGTCCACCAGCCAGGCCGCCCGTTCCAACTCCGCCTCCGACAGCCCGGAGCTGGACCACTTCCGGTCGAGGAGCTCGCGGAGTTCCTCCGGCCGGCCGTCCGGACCGGCCAGGGCGATGGTCACCGGCAGGGTCTTCTTGCCGGCCAGCAGGTCGCTGCCGATGGGCTTGCCGGTGACGGCAGGGTCCCCCCAGATGCCGAGCAGATCGTCGACCGCTTGAAAGGCGGTGCCGAGACAGCCCCCGAACTCCGCCAGCGCTTCGATCACCGGTTCGGGCGCCCCGACCAGGATGGCCCCGAGGGCCATGGCGCACTCGAGGAGGGCCCCGGTCTTGCCCGCCTCCATGGCCAGGCAGTCCTCCACCGATACCGACGATCGGGTCTCGAAGGCCATGTCGTCGGCCTGCCCGGCGATCATGGCCAGGGTGGCGTTGGCCAACGTCGCCGCCGCCCGCACCCGGGGCGGGGTCGGCTCGGCCAGCAGCACCTGCAGGGCAAGGGTGGCCAGCGCGTCGCCCCCCACTACTGCCGGCCCCACTCCGAACTCGGCCCAGACCGTCGACCGGTGCCGCCGCTGCCGATCACCGTCGATCAGGTCGTCGTGCAGCAGCGAGAAATTGTGGATCAGCTCGATGGCCACCGCTCCGGCCATGGCGTCGGGCTCCTCGCCTCCCGCCGCCCGGGCCGACAGCAGCACCAGGGCGGCCCGGATCCGCTTGCCGCCCCCGGCCAGGTGGTGGGCGACCGGCGCACTCAATTCGCGGCCCAGCACCGCCACCTCCTGGTCGAGGGCCGGCCCGATAAGGGCGGCGGTCCGGGAGAGGACGGCGCTGACCCCATCCGACCGGTGGCGGGAGCGGCCGGATGCCTCCGGCTCGGTCACGTCCAGGGCAGGGGCGTTCACCATGCAGCCTCCTCGGGGACTCGACGGGGAGCAAACGGTTTGGGGACCGGAGAGGGCGGATCCGATGGCTCGACGGATCGGGTGGAGTCGGTGGTGGCAGAAGTGCCCACTGCTTCGACGGCTTGGCGGGCGGCGGAGGAGCCACTGCGGACCGCCCCTTCCATCGTCGCCGGCCATCCAGTGTCGCACCACGCCCCGGCCACGAACAGCCCGGGAACCGCGGTCGCTTCCGCCGGGCGAAAGGTCCGGCTGCCGGCCACCGCCGCGAAGGTCGCCGCCCGCTCCCGGGTGACCACCGCATCGACCAGTCGTGCCCGGCGGGCGAGGGGGAACAGCTCGCCCAAGGCGTCGAAGAAGGTGCGGATGAGTTGGTCCTTCGGGGTGCCGAGGTAGGCGTCGGCCGCCGAGAGGGACACCGCCAGGCATTGACCCTGACCGCCTCCCGACGACCCGGTGCGGTCGAAGACGAACTGCACCGGGGAATCGACGGCGGCGGCGAAGGGAAGGTCGGTCACCCGCCGGTCCAACACCAGGTGCACGTTTACGATCGGCGACGTCCCCAGCCGCGCCAGGTCGGGAAGGCCGGCCGATGTCGGCACCAACCCCTGGGTCACCGCCGGCGGGGTAGTCACCATCACCGCGTCGGCCCCGAGCGAACGGTCTCCAGTTACAACGATGAACCCGTCGCCGTCCGGCGAGATCCGGTCGACGGCGGCCCCCAACACCACCTCGACCCCGGCGGCTTCCAGGGCTCGGGCCCCGGCCTCGCCGTGAAGCTGGCCCAACGGGACCTGCGACCAGCCCATGTCCCCGCCGTCGGCGCGGTCGAGGAGTCCGGTGCGGAACACCTTGACCGCCAGGGCCAGCGATGCCCGGTCGGCCGGCACGTTGAGGGTGGGCAACACGATCAGGTTCCAGAGGGCGGCCACCGCCCGGAGGCTCTGGCCGTGGCCCGCCAGCCAGTCCCCGAAGGTGGTGGTGTCCAACTCCGGATCGTCGGGGTCGAGCTGGCGGAGAGCCAGGACCGCCGACACCAGGCGTCCCCGGTCGACCAACGAGAGATGGTGATACCGGGCGATGGCCCCGGCCAGGTGGAGGGGGACCGGCAACCCCGATCGTCGGATGGAGGCCCGCGCTCCCCCGGGGGCGAGCACCGGCACGTCCAACCTCGGTTGCAGGGTCACCGACTCGGACATCCCCAGCCGGTCGAGGAAGGCCCGGTACTCGAGGCAACACCGCATGAAGACGTGCTGGCCGTTGTCGAACCACCGCTGGTTCCGCTCGAACGACCAGGTCAATCCGCCCAGTCGCCGGCGCCGTTCCACCAGGGTGACCTGACACCCGGCGTCGGCTGCCACCAGCGCCGCGCTCATCCCCGCCAGTCCTCCGCCGATCACCACCAGGCGAGGCCGGGTCATCGCCGACCGGCGATCGAGGTTCCTCCGCCCATCCCCAGTCCGGCCAGGCTGGAGACCGCCACCCACCCCTTCTCCCAGGTGGGGACCGACACCCGGCCCTGGGTCACCGCCATCGGGTCCCGGGCCATCCGGTCGAGCAGCCGGCGGTAGATCCGGGCCATGGCCGACACGCAGGCCCGACTCCGGCGGTCGAGGAGGGGCAGGAGCTGGAGCCCGCGGTCGAACCACTCGGCGGCGTAGGGACACTCCAAGCTGACCAGCCGGGCGAGGGCGTCGGGCTCCGCCACCAGGTCCGCCGGACAATCGACGGTGCGGGCATCGTCGGCGGGGAGATAGACCCGGCCCATTCCCCGGTCCTCCAGCACGTCGCGGAGGATGTTGGTGAGCTGCAACGCCACCCCGAGGTCGTCGGCCAGTGGGATGGCAGCCTCGAGATCCGGGCAGGAGAAGATGGCCAACGACAACCGGCCGATCGACCCGGCCACCCGACGGCAGTAGCTGACCAGGTCCTGCCGGGTCACGTAAGTGACGCCGGTGATGTCCATCTCGCAACCATCGATGAGGTCGCCGAAGGCGTCGAACGGCAACGGGTAGCGCTCTGCGGCATCGGCGAGAGCGGTCAGCACCGGGTCGCGCCCCATCGGGTCGCGCCCGCCGAGGTCCTTCCGCACCGCCGCCAGTGCCTCCAGTTTGTCCTCGGGGGGAAGGTTGCCGTCGGTGATGTCGTCGATCCGGCGGGCCATGGCGTAGACCGCGGTCATCGCCCGGCGCTCGGGCGGCCGCAGCAGACGGATCCCGTAGGCGAAGTTCTTGGCCTGGCTGGAGGTCACCTCTTCGCAGAACTGGTAGGCCGACTCGATCGTCACCGGAGCCCACCACCCAATCCCGGCCGGGACCGGCCGGTGGACAGCCGGGCGAGGTGAGCGAGGGTGTTCCCCCGGGTCGGCCGACGGGTGTCGGCCAACACCTCGTAGTCGGCCTTCACGATGGCATCGACGGTGGCCAGCCCCCCGGCGGCATAGCCGGCCACTGCCAGTCGGGCCAGGAAAGGAAGGCACCGGACCAGCGGCACCGCCCGCCCGAGCAGATGCCGGCTCCGGTCGGTCTCGAAGGCCACCACCTCCCGGAGAGCCTGGCTGGCGGTGTCGGCGTGGAGGTCGGCCTCCGAGCAGCCGAACCGGGCCAGGTCCTCGGCCGGCAGGTAGACCCTCCCCCGCCGAGCGTCCTCGCCCACGTCCTGGAGGTGCTCGAGGAGTTGCAGGGCGGTACAGACGTCGTCGGACCAGGCCAGCCGTTCGGCCGTCGACACCTCGAAGATCCGGAGCACCAGCTCCCCGATCGGGGTGGCCGACAGCTGGCAGTAGGCCCGCAGGTCTTCAAAGGTCCGGTACCGCTTGACCTGTTGGTCGCGCCGGTTGGCCGCGATCAACCGCCGGAACGGGTCGAGCGGGAGGTCGAGGTCGGTCAGTACCGGTGTCAGCGCCTGGACGAGAGGATGGACGGCGGTCCCGCTGGCCGCCCGCTCCAGGTCCGCCTCCAACCAGTCGAGCTGGGCCACGACCTCGGTACCGGATCCCTCGTCGCCGACATCGTCGACGAGCCGGGCGAAGCCGTAGACCGCCATCAGGCGGTGGCGGACGTTGGCAGGGAGAAACCAGAGCGCCACCGGGAAGTTCTCCTGGGCCGCCTTGGCCAGTACCGGCGCGGTCCCCGGCAAGGATTCGGCCAGGGACGCCGGCGCATTGAGCCCGAATGCGCTCATCCCCAGCACCTGCCCTTCTCGCCACTTCCCAGGATAATTCGTCAACCTATTCTGTCATTATTGGTCTATAGCAACGGTGACTGTCAAATCTATTTGTGCAATCATCCCCGTGAAGCCGCTGCCAGATTGCCTGGAGATTTCTCCAGTTCACAGTCACTTCTGCTGGAAGCTGACCCCCGCCGCCCGATGGTGTCAGCCCTACAGCCATATGAAACATTCATCGCCATTTTGATTCCAACTATAGGTACAATGAATTTGTACGTATAGACAGCCCTTCCAACCCTCCGTGCATCCCGACTGACCTTCCGAATGATTCACCCCGGGGTGGCTCCGGCGTCGCCGTAGCATGTCGCCATGCGGGTCGCAGCCATCCAGACGACCGCCACCGCCGATCGGGACGTCAACTTGAAGGCGGCCGGCGACCTGGTCGACCAGGCCGTCGGGGCCGGTGCGGAACTGGTGGTGCTCCCCGAGCACTTCTCGGTGGCCGGCGACAGTGCTCACCTCCGCGCCAACGCCGAGACGCTGGACGGGCCCACCGTCGGCTGGGCCTCGGACCTCGCCCGCCGTCACCGGATCTGGGTGCTGGCCGGAAGCTTCCCGGAGGCCCCCGCCGGCGGATCCGGAGCCGAGCAACGGCTCAGCAATACCAGCTGCCTGGTCGATCCGGAGGGCCGGGTGGCGGCGACCTACCGGAAGATCCACCTCTTCGATGTCAGCGTGACCGGTGCCGCCCACCGGGAGTCGGACACCTTCGCCCCCGGCGACGCCCGCTGCCTGGCGTCGCTGCCCTCTCCACCGGACGACGATTGCCCTCCCCTTCTCCTCGGCCTGACCATCTGTTACGACCTCCGGTTTCCGGAGGTCTACCGGGCCCTGGCCCTGGGCGGCGCCACCGTGGTGGCAGTGCCCTCCGCCTTCACCGCCGCCACGGGGCCGGCCCACTGGGAAACCCTCCTGCGGGCCCGGGCCATCGAGAACCAGGTCTTCGTCATCGCCGCCGGTCAGGTCGGGACCCTGCCTCCCGGAATGCCCGACGGCCATGGCCACTCGATGATCGTCGATCCGTGGGGAACGGTGTTGGCCGAACACACCGACCCGTCACCGGGGATGATCACCGCCAACCTCGATTTCGAGCGCCAACAGCGGATCCGGCTCGAGCTTCCCGTTCTGGCACATCGCCGTCCCGGGACATACGCTTAACGCCGATGACAACTCAGAGCGCGAGCGCAAACGCGGGTGGTAACCATCCCGAGGTGACCGGGCAACCGGCCACCACCGAGGTGCCGCGGGTCGGCGCCCCCTACGAGGTGGGCGAATTCGAATCGAACGGACAGCGCCTCTACTACGAGATCCACGGTGAAGGACCCCGGGTGCTGGTCTATCTCCACGGGATCCTGCTCGACGCCAACCTCAACCGCCGGCTGGCGGTGAATCTGGCGGCGAGGGGGAACCGCGTCATCCTGCTCGACCTCCCCGGTCACGGTCTCTCCGACAAGCCCCGGCGGGCCTCCTATCACCGGATGGACACCTATGCCCGGCACGTCATTGCCCTCCTCGACCATCTCGGCATCGACAAAGCTGTCATCGGCGGGGTGTCGCTCGGGGCCAGCGTCGCCCTGATGGTGGCGGCCCAGGCGCCCGAACGGGTCCAGGGACTGGTCATCGAGATGCCGGTGCTGGAGTGGGCGGTGCCCTCGGCCGCCCTCACCTTCATTCCTCTGCTGTTGGCGGTGCACTACGCGGCGCCGGTGGTGCGAGCGCTGGCCAGTCTGGTCCGCCGGATCCCCCGCACCGGCATCGGCGAGCTCGACAGCGTGATGAACACACTGTCCAACGAGCCGAAGGAAACCGCCGCCGTCCTCCACGGCGTGCTCGCCGGTCCCATCACCCCGACCGTCGACGAGCGGGCGGCGATGACCATGCCCACCTTGGTGATCGGGCACGGTGCCGACCGCATCCACGCCCTCCATGACGCCGAGCAGCTGGCCCTCCGGATGCCGAATGCCCGCTTGGTCCGGGCCCATTCACTCCTCGAGCTGCGAGTGCGGCCCGAGCGCCTCACCCAGGAGATCGCCGATCTCCTCGACACCGCCTGGGAGCCTCCCGAGCCGGTCCACCTCATCGCCGGCTAGGACTTCGGCGCCATCCGGCGGCGGAGCGGGATGCGGAGATTCGATCAGACCGAGAAGGCCGACGGCTCGTCGTCGACTTCGAGCTGCCTCGTCCAGGTGTCCACCACGATGAGGGTCTTGGTCCCGGTGACCCGACCGCTCCGCCGCAGCTTCCCGATTACCTTGCCGAGCTGCTCCACGTCGGGCACCCGGATCCAGACCAGGGCGTCGGGGTCGCCGGCGGTAGCGAAGACGGCCAGCACCTCGGGCAGCGTGCTGGCGGTGGCCCGGATCTCCTCGAGGTCGGCGGTGCCGGAGAACCGGACCTCCATGAACGCCTGAAGGGGCCGGCCGGCCTTGGCGTGGTCGATAACCACCGTGTACCCGGTGATCACCCCGTCGCGTTCGAGCCGCTCGATCCTCCGGGTCACCGCCGACGCCGACAACAGGACCCGGTCGGCGATGTCGGCCATCGTTCGGCGGGCATTCCGGGACAGCAGATCGAGGATCTCGTGGTCGGTCTCATCCAGCTCCCGCTCGATCATCTCCCTACCGTAGCCAAGGCTCGCCAGACGCACAATAGATGCGGCCCTACCGTCAGGACCGCTGTTTCATTGCGTGTCTAGGCGGACCTGCTGATATTTCCAGCTTCCTGGGCCATTTCGGGTGTCTACTGGAAGGCGTGGAAACGTTGACCCAGGCATCCGAGGTGCGAGCTGAGAAGCTGGCGGTGGGTCACGACCAGGCCACCGGCATGCAAGCGGTCATCGCCATCGATGACAGTACGCTCGGACCCGGCCTGGGTGGCGTCCGCTGGATGCCCTACCCCGACGTGGACGCCGCCGTCGCCGAGGCGTGCCGGTTGGCCCGCGGCATGACTCTCAAGAACGCGCTGGCGGAGCTGCCCTACGGCGGGGCCAAGTCGGTCATCCTCCGCCAGGACGACGGAGCCGATCGGACTGCGGTGCTGCGGGCCTTCGGCCGGATGGTGGCCGACCTCCACGGCGCCTACATTCCCGGCGTCGACATGGGGACGACCATCGAGGATCTGGCCACCATCGGGAAGGTGGGTCCGGAGGTGGCGTGCAACCACCAGGACCCGTCGCCGTGGACCGCGCTCGGGGTCTATGCCGGCATCGTCGCCGCCGTCCACCATCTCGATCACCACGACCTCTCCGGCCACCGGGTGGTGGTCCAGGGTGCCGGCCATGTGGGCTCGAGCCTCGCCCTCCGGCTGGCGGACGCCGGCGCAGAAGTGGTGGTGACCGATATCGATCCTGAGCGCTCCGAGCGGGTCGCCGCCTCGGTGGGGGGAAAGACGGTGGAGCCGGAAGAGGCCCTCGGCATTGCCTGTGACGTGCTGGCCCCCTGCGCCCAGGCCCGGGTGATCACCCCCACCAATATCGCCAACCTCGGATGCCGCATCCTGGCCGGAGCCGCCAACGACACCCTGTCCGAACGATCCTGTGCCGTCGAGCTGGCCCATCGGGGGATCACCTACGTGCCCGACTTCCTGCTCAATGCCGGGGGTGTCATCCACATCCATGCCCTCCGCTCCGGCTGGGACCACCATCGTCTGGGAGAAGAGGTCATGGGCATCGGCCATCGGACCGGGCTGATTCTCAACCGGGCCGAGGCGACCGGGCGAACACCGCTCGAGGTGGCTGAAGCCATGGCCACCAACCGGCTCGGGCACCCCGTCTCCGTACCGGCGTAACCGGCTGACATGTCCGCCCTCCCGTTCACCCAACCGAGGCACCCGGGAGGGCGGCGGACGGCGAGGCAGCGCCACCCGAGCACCAGCGACCGGCTGCGGCCGATGCCGGAGACCGGCGAGGCGACGGACCTTCTTCCGAGCCCGACCCGCCCGCGGCCGGGGGCGACCCTGGAGGACAAGTACACCGTGCCGGAGGGCCGGGTGCTGCTGTCGGGGATCGATGCCATCGTGCGGTGCATCCTCGACCAGCGTCGGCTCGACGAGACGAGGGGTCTGAACACCGCCGGTTTCGTCAGCGGCTACGAGGGCTCCCCCCTCGGCGGGCTCGACCTGGAGATGCAACGGAACCACTCGCTCCTCGACGCCGCCGGGGTGGTAGTCAGTCCCGGGGTCAATGAGGAGTTGGCTGCCACCGCGGTGGGCGGTACCCAACTCCTGGAGGAACTGCCGGGGCGCCGCCATCGGGGCGTCACCGGCTACTGGTACGGGAAGAACCCCGGTCTCGACCGGGCCGCCGACCCCATCCGGCACGGCAACTATTCGGGCACCGCACCGCTGGGCGGGGCGGTGGCCTGGATCGGGGACGACCCGACTTGCAAGTCCTCCACCATTCCAAGCTCCTGCGAGTCGATGGCCAAGAGCCTGCTGGTTCCCTTGCTGGCCCCCTCGACGGTGGCCGAGGTCCGGGAGCTCGGCCTCCACGCGGTAGCCCTCTCCCGCTTCGCCGGCACCTGGTCGGCGGTCAAGGTGGTGGCCGACATCGCCGACGGCGCCGCCACCGTCGACCTCACCGATCCGGCCGGATGGATGCCGGCTCCCGACCTCACCCGCCAGTGGAGCCCGTCGCTGCTGATCGGGGCCCAGTCGATGGTGGCGGAAAAGGACCTGCTCGAGGTGCGACTGCCGAGAGCCGCCGCCTACGCCCGCGCCCAGGGGCTGAACCGGGTCACCTACCAGCCGGAGCGGCCCCGACTCGGGGTCATCGCCGCCGGCCTGGCCTACGCCGCGGTCCGCCGGGCACTGGTGGATCTCGGGATCGATGACAAGGGGCTGGAGTCGCTCGGCATCCGCCTGGTGAAGATGGGCGTGGTGTGGCCGGTCGATCCGGACCACCTGCGCCAGATGCTGGCCGGGCTCGAGGAAGTAGTGGTGATCGAGGACAAGGCGGCATTCCTGGAGACCCAGGTGAAAGAAGCCTTCTACCGCCAGCCCCACCCGCCGCTGGTGGTGGGCAAGTCCGACCCGGAGGGACGCCCGCTGGTACCCGAGCGGGGGGCGGTGACCAGTGATCTGGTCGCCCGGGTCCTGGCCGCCCGGCTGGGGGATGCCCTCCCCGAGCCCGCCCGCCGGCACCTGGCCCAGCTGAACCGGACCGAACGGCTCCAGGTCGGGGCCACCCCGCTGGCTTCCCGCACTCCCTACTTCTGCTCGGGGTGCCCCCATAACCGCTCCACCCGGGCCAGCGATGATGCCCTGGTCGGCATGGGCATCGGCTGCCACATCATGGCGACCTTCGACCCTCACGGCCGGGGCCAGGCGGTCGGCATCACCCAGATGGGTGGCGAGGGCGCCCAATGGAACGGCCTGTTCCCCTTTACCGACGACCACCACTTCGTGCAGAACCTCGGCGACGGGACGTTCTTCCACTCCGGCTCCCTGGCCGTCCGGGCGGCCGTCGACAGCGGGGCCAACATCACCTACAAGCTTCTCTACAACCAGGCGGTGGCCATGACCGGCGGGCAGACCCCGGTCGGAGGGATGCCGATCCCGGCGTTGACCCGGTGGTTGGCCGTCGAGGGAGTCAAGCGGGTGGTGGTGGCCACCCCCGATCCGGCCGACTATCGGGGGATCACCCTCGACCCGATCGCCGACGTCCGCCACCGCGACGACCTCGATCAGATCCAAGTGGAGCTGGCCGATATCGGTGGGGTCACTGTCCTCATCTACGACGACCGCTGCGCGGCGGAGGAACGCCGACTGCGCAAGCGGGACAAACTCCCGACGCCGGCCATGCGGGTCTGGATCAACGAACGGGTGTGCGAGGGGTGCGGCGACTGCGGTGAGCAGTCGAGTTGTCTGTCGGTGGTGCCGGTCGACACCGAGTTCGGTCGGAAGACCGCCATCCACCAAGGCTCCTGCAACCAGGACTATTCGTGCCTCCAAGGCGACTGCCCGTCCTTCGTCCAGGTCTTCCCCCAGCGGGGCACCCCGGCCCGGGCCGCCGTTGCCGGTATCGCCGAGCCACCGGTGACCCTGGTCCAGCCAGTCCGGCGGGTGTCGTCCGACGATGTCCTCATCCGGATGCCGGGCATCGGGGGGACCGGGGTGGTCACCATCTCCCGGATCCTGCAGATGGCCGCCCTCCTCGAGGGGCGCTTCGCCGCCGGGGTGGAGCAGACCGGCCTGTCCCAAAAGGGCGGACCGGTGATGTCCGACGTGCGCATCTCCTCCCAGCCGATCGACGCCGCCGTCCGGGCCGGGGCCCGGAGCACCGACGTCCTTCTCGCCTTCGATCCGCTGGGGGCCGCCAATCCGACCACCCTGGCCACCGCCGATCCCCGCCGCACGGTGGTGGTGATGAACACCGCCGAAGTCGCCACCGCCCAGATGGTCACCGACCCCACCGTCGCCTACCCCGAGCGGGCCAAGCTGACCGCCCGGGTCGAACGGGACACCCGTCGCGGCGCCAACCTCTATCTGGACGCCAACTGGATCTCGGAGCAGATCTCCGACGACCACCTGGCCACCAACATGGTTCTCACCGGCGCCGCCTTCCAGCACGGGTGCCTGCCGATTACCGCGGCGTCGATGGAGGAGGCCATCCGGCTCAACGGGGTGGCGGTGGCCGCCAACCTCGCCGCCTTCCGATGGGGACGGGCAGCGGTCATCGACCCGGCCGCGGTCCGGGCGGCGCTGGCCGGCCCCGAACACCACCCGGTGGCTACCAGTGCCGAGGCAGAACGGCTGCTCGCCGACCACCCCATCCCCGACGTCCTCCGGCCGGCCATCGAGCGGCGGGTGGACGACCTGGTCGCCTACCAGAGCCCCGGGTTTGCCCGTCGCTACCTCGGTCAGGTCCTCTCGGTGCTGGCCGCCGAACGGGCCCAGGCGCCGAGCCCCGACCTGCCGGTGACCGCCGCCTTTGCCCAAGGCCTCTACAAGCTGATGGCCTACAAAGACGAGTACGAGGTGGCCCGCCTCCACCTCGACAGCGCGGAGCGGGCCAAGCTGAGCGACGAGTTCGGGCCGGGAGCGCGGGTGCGGGTCATGCTCCAACCCCCCATCTTGAAGAAGCTCGGGCTCCGCCGGAAGGTCAGCCTCGGCCCCGCCACCCGTCCCGTCTTCCGCCTCCTTCACGCCGGCCGCCATCTCCGAGGCACCCCGCTGGATCCGTTCGGCCACACCCGCCTGCGCCGGACCGAGCGGGCGCTGGTGGGCGAGTACCTCTCACTGGTCGGCCAGGCCCTCGGCCACCTGAACCCGGCCTCGGCTCCATCGGTGGTCGAGGTCGCCGAGCTTCCCGACCTCGTCCGGGGTTATGAGGGAATCAAGTTGGCCGGCATCGATCGGTTCCGGACCGAGCGCGCGGTGCGGCTCCTCGCCCTCTCCGACCGCCACCGGTCGGCGGTGCGGTCGGCCTGAGCCGGCGCTCAGTCGTCGAAGTTCGGGCGCCGGGCCCGCTTCCGCTCCGACAGCTGCCGTTTGGCGGTGAGCCGCCGTTCCTTCGCCCCCTTCGACGGCCGGGTCGGGCGCCGGGGCTTGTCCACGTGGAGGGCGGCGGCCATCCGCTCGGCAAACCGGCTGACCGCCAGTTGCCGGTTGCGACCCTGGGACCGCTCGTCGTCGGCCACCACCCTGACCTCGGGGCCCAGCTTCTCCAGCAGTCGGGCCCGCTGCCGGGGGCCGAGCGACGGGGAGCCGGCCACGTCGAACCGGAGTTCGGCCCGGGTGTTCACCTTGTTGGCGTGCTGGCCCCCGGGTCCGCCGCTGGGGGTGAACCGGAACTGGAGTTCGGAGAGCGGGATGGAGAGTGACGAGGTGATCCGCACCCGGTCGGGGCTTCCGGTCGGAGGGGGCATGGTTAGAAGGGAGTCTCCCGATCCGGACCCGGCTCTTCGACCACCGGGTTGGACAGTTCGCCGACGCCCTCCACCGCGATCCGCACGTGGTCGCCGGGTCGGAGCCAACGAGGCGGGTCGTCCTTCGCCCCCACCCCGGCCGGGGTCCCGGTGGACAGGATCATTCCCGGCTCGAGGGTGAAGGCGGTCGACAGGTGCTCGATCATCTGGGCACAGGTGAAGATCATGTCGGCGGTGTTGCCGTCCTGGCGGAGCTCGTCGTTGACCCAGGTCCGGACGGACAGCTGGTGGGGGTCGCCCACCGCGTCGGTGGTCACCAGCCAGGGACCCGTGGGACCGTGGGTGTCGAAGCCCTTGCCGAGCATCATGGTCGGGGCCCGCCACTGCCAGTCGCGGACGCTGACGTCGTTGACCACCATGAACCCGGCCACCACCTCGAGGGCCCGCTCGGCCGGCACGTGGCGGCAGCGCCGGCCGATGACCATCGCCAGCTCGCCCTCGTAGTCCACCTGGTCGGAGGCCCGCGGGACCTCGATCCCGGCGCCGGGCCCGATCACGCAGGTGGGCTGCTTGGCGAACCAGGTCTGGTACTCCGAACCCTGGTGACCGAGCTCGGCGATGTGAGCGGCGTAGTTGCGGGCGATGGCCAAAAACGACGGCGGATGGGGCACCGGGGCCAGCAGCTGGGCACCGTCGACCGACACCCGGCGGGCCGAGGTGGTCGGGGCCTTGCGGACCGCGTCGAGGGCATCGTCGCCCAGCGCCAACAGGGCGACCATGTCGCCGGGCAGCCCGATGACCGGATCGGTGAGGTCGACGATCTCGTCCCCTTCGGCCAGACCGGTGCGGATACCGTCGTCGAACAAGCTCACCAGTCGCACCCACAGACCGTACGCCACCGGTCGTCCTACACTCGCCCTCATGTCCGAGATCCCCACCTCTGGAGGCGCCGATCCCGGCGCCTCCCTCGCCGGCCAGGTTGCCTTGATCACCGGGTCGTCGTCGGGGATCGGTGCCGCCACCGCCCGGCGATTGGCCAGCGACGGGGCCACCGTGGTGGTCAACTCGGTGCGTTCGGTGGCGGCCGGGGAGAAGCTGGCCGGGGAGTTGGCGGGGGCCGACTACGTACAGGCCGACGTGGCCGACGAGGAAGCCGCCCACCGGCTCGTCGACACGGTGATCGAACGGCACGGCCGACTCGACATCCTGGTCAACAACGCCGGGGTCACCGAGCTCATCCCCCACCGGGACCTGGAAGCCGCCACCCCGGAGATCTGGCGACGTATCTTCGATGTCAACGTGATCGGCACCTGGCAGTTGACGGTGGCGGCGGTCCCCCACCTCATCGCCTCCGGGTGCGGCCAGGTCGTCAATGTCTCCTCCATCGCCGGGGAACGTCCGACCGGCAGCTCGATCCCCTATGCCTGCTCGAAGGCGGCCCTCTCCCACATGACCCGGCTGCTGGCCAACACCCTCGGGCCGGACATCCGGGTCAACGCGGTGGCCCCCGGGTTGGTCGACACCCCCTGGACGGCGGACTGGGACACCGTGCGGTCGTTCGTCAACGCCCAGGCCCCGCTCCAGCGGACCGCCACCTCCGACGATGTGGCCGAGGTGATCCTCGGACTCATCCGGGCCTCCTACGTCACCGGCGATGTGGTGCTGGTCGACGGCGGCCTCCACCTGCGCTGAGCCCCGACCGCCCCGGCCCCGACGGCGACGGCTAGGGGCGCGCCGCCCACTGGTCGCCCCCGAGGCGCCAGATCCCGTGGGGCGAGTCCGGGAAGTGGGACATCACCCGCTGCTCCACCAGGGTGAAGCCGAGGCGCTCGGCCACCGCCTCTGACCGTCGGTTCTCCGGGAGGATGATGCTGAACAGTTCGTCGGCGCCGATCACCTCGAAGCCGTAGTCGACCGCACCGCGGCCGGCCTCGGTGGCATAGCCCCGTCCCCAACTGTCGGGGTGGAAGGCCCAGCCGACCTCGATGCCCGGCCAGTCGGCTCGCTCCGGCCGGTGGAACCCGGCCCGACCCACCAGGTTCCCGCCGTCCCTCTCGGCCACCGCCCACTGACCGGTCCCCCGCAACTCCCACTGGCCCCGCCAACTGGCCATCCCCGCCCACGCCTCCTCCCGGGAGTAGGAGTCGGGGAGGTGCAGCGAGGCCCGGACCTCCGGGGTCAGGAAGATGGCGGCGTAGGCATCCAGATCGGACTCCTCGAACGGGCGGAGGACCAGGCGCTCGGTGGTGAGGGTCGGGCAGGCACCCACTGGATCAGCCGAGGGTGGTGGTGATGGTCACCCCGGCCAGCAGGGTACGGGTGACCGGGGTCCGGTCGGCGATCTCCAGCAACCGGTCCATCTGCGCCGGTGTGAGCTCGGCCCCGACCCGGATGGATCGCTCGATGCGTTCGGACTTCGAGGCGCCGTCACCGATGCGGAGCAACCGGGCCCGGACCCGGATCTCGCCGAGTTCCCAACCCTTCCGCTGGCTGTAGAGCCGGAGGGTGGCCGAGGTGCACTGGCAGAGGGAGGCCAGCAGCAGCTGATAGGGATTCGGCCCTTCGTCATTCCCGCCGACCTCCGGGCCTTCGTCGACCACGAACCGGTGGGTACCAGTCCGGGCCTCGCCTCGGAGTCCGGTGGCGCTGGTCACCGTGGCCATGGCTATCGGCTCACCTTCTTCAGGCTGACTGTCGGGCATCGCAGAGTCAGGATAGCCAGACGCCCCGTTGCGGCTGACGGGCTACTCGGAGACCAGGCCGCGGAGATAGGCGGCTTGCCCGGCGTGTTGGAGGTCGTCGGAGATGACGCTGACCAGGCGCACCCCGAGGGTCACCGGGGGGTCCCAACGGGTGTCGACCACCCGGTCGAGGGACTCGTCGTCGAGGTCGGAGACGAACCGGGTGGTGCTCTGGTAGACGTCGTCGTGGTAGCCGATCAGCAGCTCTCCCGATGTTACCGTCACCTTGGCCACATCCTCGGAGTCGTGGCCGTAGCCGGTCTCGGTGGGATCGAGGGGCAGCCCGAACCTTCCGAACCAGCCGTCGGAGGTCCAGGACTGCTCGGTGCCAGCCACTGCAGCCACGTGGTCATCCTGGATCCGGGTCAGATGCCAGACCAGCCAGGCGATGGAGTTGGCTTCGGGATCGGGTCGGTAGCACAGCTCGTCGCCGGTCAGACCGTCGACGGCATGGTGCACCAACTCGTGGATGCGGTCGAAGGCATCCCGCAGCAATTGCTCGGTCGTCATCAGAACCTCCCTTGGAATTCCACAGTAACCCGACTAACCCGCACTTCATCAAGGCCAATCGGGGGGCGACCGGTATCTTCCGGGCAACTCAGTAGCATCGTCCTCCATGACCGACACCGATCGCAGCTATGACATAGCTCTCCTCGGGGCCACCGGATTCACGGGCCGCCTGATCGCCCAGTACCTGGCCGACCACGCGCCGGCCACCACCCGGATCGTCCTGGCCGGTCGCCACCTGGACAAGCTGGAGCCGATCGCCAACCGGCTCGGCCGACCGGTGGCGACCGCCCGGGTCGACGTTACCGATCCCCCCAGCGTCCGGGCACTGGCCGAATCCACCCGGGTGCTCATCACCACGGTGGGGCCGTACATGGAACACGGCGAGCCGGTGATCGCCGCCTGCGCGGTGGCCGGCACCGACTACCTCGACCTCACCGGCGAACCCGCGTTTCTCGACCTCATGTACCTGAAGTACCACGACACCGCGGCGGCCACCGGGGCCCGACTGGTCCACTCCTGCGGTTTCGACTCCATGCCCCACGACCTCGGCGCCCAGTTCACCGTCGAGCAGCTTCCCGAAGATGTCCCCCTCACCGTCACCGGGACGGTGCGGGTGAAAGGAACCTTCTCCGGCGGGACCGCGGCTTCCGCCCTCACCATCCTGTCCAGCTACCGCGCCGCCCAGATCGTGCACGCCGAGCGCATGCGGGTCGAGCCGGCGGCACCCGACCGGCGGGCCACGGCGGTCACCGCTCGGGTCGGCAAGGACCCCGACGGTGACGGCTGGCTCCTGCCGATGCCGACCATCGACCCCCTCATCGTCGCCCAGTCCGCCCGCGGCCTCGCCCGGTACGGGCCGGATTTCTCCTACTCCCATCGGCTGGCCGTCCCCAACCCGGTGGTCGGCGCCGGCATGGCCGTCGGGGCCGTCGCCCTCTTCGGCCTCTCCCACCTCCGCCCCGCCCGGGAAGCCCTGCTCAAGCTGCGCCCCTCCGGTTCCGGTCCTTCCGATGCCCAGCGGGCGGCGGCCTGGTTCAACGTCCGTTTCGTCGGCGAGGGAGGGGGGAAGAAGGTCTTCACCGAGGTGGCTGGGGGCGACCCTGGCTACACCGAGACTTCCAAGATGATCAGCGAAGCCGCCCTCTGCCTCGCCTATGACGACCTTCCCTCCACCGCCGGCCAAGTCACCACCGCCATCGCCATGGGCGGCGTGCTCCGGGATCGCCTGGTTCGGGCCGGCATGACCTTCCGTATCCTCTGACCCGAGACGATGGCCGACTACAAGATCCTCGTCCCGCCCCCCCGCCGGCATCGGTCGCTGTTCATCGGGGTGGCGGTCGCGGTGGTGGTCGTCCTGGTGGTCGGCGGCCTGGTGCTGACCCAGCGGGGCCACAACAACAAGGCCACCACTTCCTCGACTTCCAGTTCCACCATCGTCGCCGCCCCGCCGCTGACCGTTGTCTCCACCACCCCCGCTTCCGGCGCCACCAACGTGCCCACCGACACCACGATCGCCGTCCAGTTGTCGGCGCCGATCGCCAGCGTCGCCGCCATGCCGTCGCTGGCCCCACCGGTCGCCGGCACCTGGAAGAAGACCGCCGCCACCGTTGCCACCTTCGTCCCCAGCTCCGCCTTCTTGCCCACCACCGTCGAGTACCTCTCCTTCCCGGCGGGGGCAGCGGGGCCCCGGGGAACCGCCGGGGGTGTCCTGGCCGCGCCGGTCACCGTCAGCTTCACCATCGGCCAGGCCAGCACCGAGCGGCTGCAGCAACTGCTGGCCCAGGAGAACTACCTGCCGCTGTCGTTCACTCCCAGCGCCCCGCTGAGCTCGCCGGCCGAGACGTTCATGCCCCAGGCCGGCACCTTCGCCTGGAAGTGGGGAGGCACCCCGCCGGACCTCATGGCGCTCTGGACGGAGGGATCCGAGAACGTCATCACCAAGGGGGCGGTGATGAATTTTGAGAACCAACACGGATTGACAGTGGACGGTTTGGCCGGCCAGAAGGTGTGGACGGCGCTGGTGACCGACGCTGCCGCCGGGAAGAACAACGCCAATCCGTACACCTATGTGCTGGTCTCCAAGAACCTGCCGGAGAACCTCACCCTCTACAACAACGGCGCGGTGCAGTTCGCCGCCATCCCCGTCAACACCGGCGTTCCCGGGGCCGACACCACCGATGGCACCTATCCGGTGTTCGAACACATCCCGTCCTCGCGGATGCAAGGCACCAATCCCGACGGCTCCACCTACGACGACCCCAACGTCCCCTGGGCCGCCTACTTCAACGGCGGCGACGCCCTCCACGGCTTCGTCCGGGGGAGCTACGGCAGTCCCCAGAGCAACGGGTGTGTGGAGATGGCCATCGCCGACGCCGCCCAGACCTGGCCGCTCACCCCGATCGGCACCCTGGTCACGGTCACAGGGCCGGCGTCGTAGCATCAGCGTCCGTGCACCAGGCCACCGTCGACACCTACAACGACCGGGGCCTGGATTGGGCCGCCAGCCACCGCACCCCCGGTCGGCGGGCGCACGCCGAGCGATTCGCCAACCGGGTGGCGGCCGGGCTGCCCCGGCTCGACCTCGGCTGCGGCGGCGGGCGGTACACCGGGCTCCTCGGGTCGCCGGTGGTGGGCCTCGACGCCTCCTGGCCGATGCTCGAGGACTGCCGATCCCGGGTCCCCGACGGGCTGTACCTCCAGGGCGACATCGAGGCGCTCCCCCTGGCCCGGGGATCGCTGGCCGGGGCCTGGTCGTGGATGACCCACCACCACATCGCCTGGGACCGGTTGCCGATGGCGTTGTGGGACCTCCATCGGGTGCTGGCGGTGGGGGCGCCATTCCAACTCCAGGTCCTCCACGGCGACTATCAGGGCAGTGCCCTGTCCGACGACGAAGTGACTGGCCGATTCTTTGCCTCCTGGACGCCCGACCGGCTGATCGACGTGGTGGTCGGGGCCGGCTTCGAGGTGGAGGAGGCGTCGGTGGAGGTCTCCGGAGACGAGCTGCGGCTGTCGGCGGTGCGGATCCGGGGCCTGGCCGACACGGTGGCGCCGGGCCTGCGGATCCTGATGTGCGGGTCGAACCCCAGCTTCTATTCGGCCGACGCCGGGGTCGGGTACTACCGGGGTGGCAACCGGTTCTGGAAGGCGGCGCTGGCCAGCGGGCTGGTGACCCGGGACCGGGACCCGATCGACGCCCTTCGATCCCACGGCATGGGCATGACCGACCTGGTCAAGCGGCCGAGCCGGGCGGCCGACGAGGTGAGTGCCGCCGAGTACCGCCAGGGTCTCGGTCGCCTGGAGAGGCTGGTGGAGTGGTTGCAGCCCCGGGTGCTGTGTTTTGTGGGCCTGGGGCCCTGGCGGGCCGCGGTCGATGCCAAGGCGCAGGCCGGCCTCCAGGAGGCCCGGGTCGGCGGCCGACCGGTCTACGTGATGCCCTCCACCAGCGGGCTCAATGCCCGGACCTCACCCGCCCAGCTGGCCGACCACCTCCGGGCAGCCATGGCGGTGGCCAACGAGGAGTGATTGTTGAGGCGACCGGTTAGTCGGACAGCGAGAGGATGGCGGTGAGCACCCCGTCGACCTGGGACGACGGCAGCAGGCTGCCACCGTCAATCGGCAGGTTGATGCCCGTCACGTAGGCGGCCATGTCCGAACACAGGAAGGCGATCACCGACGCCACATCGTCGGCGGTCCCCACCCGGCCCAGCGGCGTCTTCCGGTCGAAGCTGGCCCGGACCTTCTCGTCACCCATCAGCGGCGCGGTCAGCGGGGTCTCGATCAGACCCGGGGACACGCAATTGACTCTGATGGTCGGTCCGTATTCGAGGGCGGCGGACTGGGTGAGGGCGATGACCGCCGCCTTGGCCGCCGCATAGGGAGCCTCGCCCCGGGTCGGCCGCATGCCGCTGATGGAGGACATGTTGACAATCGCCCCACGGCCACCCTCCAACATCACCGGCGCCGCCGCCCGGATGCCGTTGAAGGTCCCCTTCATGGAGACATCCACGATCCGGGAATAGGCGCTGTCGCTGTAGCGGTGCATCGGCTTGACCGCCCCCACCCCGGCGTTGTTGACCAGGATGGTCAGCCCGCCGAGCTCGGCGACCACTCGCTGCACGGCTGCCTCCAGAGCGTCGCCGTCGCAGACATCGGCCACCACCACCGGGGCGCCTCCCAGCTCGGCCGCCACCGCCGCCCCCGCATCGCCGTCGGTGTCGAGCACTGCCACCGCGGCCCCTTCGGCCTTCAGTCGCAGGCAGGTGGCCCGGCCGATTCCCGAACCGCCCCCGGTGACGAGGGCCTGGTGTCCATCGAGCAGACCCATCAGGCCAGTCCTTCCACCGGTGTGAGGTGGAGAACCTCAGGGGACGACTCGAAGTAGGGCCCGATGATTTCCCGCCACCGGGTGAACCGTTCCGACTCCCGGAACCCGACGGTGTGGTCCTCCAGGTTCCTCCATTGGATCATCAGCAGGTAGGAGTCGGGGCTCTCGATGCAGCGGTTGAGGTTCAGGGAGATGAATCCTTCGGACTCGGCCACCACCGACCGGGCTTCGGCCACCGCCTCCTCGAACTCCCGACTGACCCCCAACTTGATGTGGATGACGGCGTGTTCGAGAACCATGGCAGGGCACGTTAGCCCCACCACCGGACGGGGTTCCGCCACCGGGGCGAAGGGGGCCTCGAGGGTCTAGGCCTCACCGATCGGGGCCGGGTCGCTGGTCAGGAGCTGATCGAGCCGGCCCAGCGTCCGTTCCATGTCCCGCCGGGTCTTGTTCCAATAAATGCCGCCCAGCTTCAACAGTGCCCGCTGGTGGTCGGTGGTGATGTCCCAGCTCTCCCGAACCAACGTCCCACCCTCCACCGGCTCGAGTTCGTAGACCCAGACCCTGCCGCCGACCAGTCGCCCCCAGGTACCTTCCGGGCCGGTCTTCCAGGCCACCTTCCGGTTCTCCTCCCAGGCGACCACCTTGTTCACGGTGGCGTAGCGGACGCCGAGTTTCATGTTCATCCCGAACGTCGTGCCCAGGGTCAGCCGCTGGCTCTGTGCCTCCCGCGCCCCCTGCAACATGCCCGAACCGTCGAACAGCGTGTGTTGGCCGGCGTCGGCCAGCACGTTGAACACCACCTCGGGAGCGACCCCGATGGTCCGCTCCACCGTGAGGACGTTGCCCTTCATCGCTTCCACTTCACCCCGCTACCTGGCCGCCCCGAGCCCCGTCGCCGCCTGCTTTCGACATGGGGGCCTGCCCGGGTGAGGCCTCGGAGTCTCGGACTCCCTGATCAGGCCCCGCCCAGGAGGATTGCGGGTCGCTGGCCGGAAACGATTCCACCTCCGCCTCATCGATGGCGTCATCGACGGGTTGACCAGGTTGTCCGTCGGGGTCATCACCCATGTCGCACTCCTTGACTCCGGATGGCAGTGGGACCATCCTTTCACGCCGAGTGCCCTACGGCCCAGGCCTGGAATACTGCTCTTCATCCCGACGTTCCACCAGGTGAAGCGCAGAAGTGCCTGCGCACGGAATTGAGGAAATGGTCAATGCTGGTAGAGATCTGGTCGGATGTGGTCTGTCCCTGGTGTTACATCGGGAAGCGGCAATTCGAGGCGGCGTTGGCCTCTTTCCCGCATAAGGACGAGGTCACAGTGGAGTGGCGGAGTTTCGAGCTCGATCCCAGCGCTCCGGCTCGGCGCCAGCTCTCGACCCACCAGCAGCTGGCCAAGAAGTACGGCATGACCGAGGAGCAAGCCCTCGCCGCCACCGAGCGGGTCAGCGGGGTGGCCACCGAGGTCGGACTCGACTTCCGGTGGGACGTGGCCAAATCCGGGAACACCTTCGATGCCCACCGCCTCATCCATCTGGCCGCCACCCATGGCCTCGGTGATGCCGCCAAGGAAGCCCTTATGGCCGCCTACTTCACCCAAGGAGCCGCCATCGGCGAGCGGGATGCCCTCCAACAGGTGGCCAAGGAGATCGGGCTGGACGCTGACGAAGTCACCGCCGCCCTCGACAATGGCGCCTTTGGCGACGAGGTCCGCGCCGACGAGAGGCTGGCCGGGGAGCTCGGGATCAGTGCGGTGCCGTTCTTCGTGATCGATCGGGCCATCGGGGTACCCGGGGCCCAGACTCCCGACGTGCTGCTCTCTGCCCTCGAGCAGGCCTGGACCCAAGCCCACCCCCTCACCATCCTGAGTGGCCCGGCGGGCGGTGCCGAGGTCAGCGACTCCGGAGACGCCTGTAGCGACGGGAGTTGCGCGGTCTGAATCGGGTGGTCCCGGCTTTAGTTGTGGCAAAACCTCCGCCCTCGCTCCTCATCGAGCTGGTCCATACCCGGGTGCCAGGTGGTGGAGGTGTCATTCACCGCCCGGTCGAACTTTTCTTTCAGATTGGCCACCGCCCGGCCGACCAGATTGTGCGGCGGGTCCGGGTGGCTGCTGGCATGGGCCACCGCCTGCTCCATGTTCCGGAGCAGATGATCCCGGTCCTCGGCTCCGAGCTCATCAACCAGCGGTAGCAACTCACGGTCCTCGTAATCGAGCTGAGCCCGGGCGGCGGCGACCAACGGCTCCAGCGAGCTCTCGAAGCCCTCAGGATCATCCGCATGGGCGTTGAGCGGCTTCACATGCATGGTTCGCTTGTACATCTCATGCATGGTGGTGCGGAGCAGATGCTGCCGGCGCTCGGCCTCGGCGACCTCGATGCTGTGTCCAGGGCGGTTGCGGAGAATCGAGTAGAGGCCGCGTTCCACGGCATCTTCATACCGCGAGCAGAGCCGGATCAGTTCGCCGGCCAGATCGGCGCGTACCTCAAGCGATGACCTTCCCTCCAAGAGACTGAGCACCTCCTCGAGCGATCGCCGATCATCGGCCAGCGGAGCCAGTACCACGGGCAACATGCGACATCTCCTCTTGTCGGTTCGACCCTTGGTGAGTTCGAATACTTAACTCCTCGGTACCCCACTTCTGGGAAGGCTCAACCGCACATCCCCCTACCGAACCGTTTCCGCTCATCGTCGTGCGTCAGCCGCTTCCTTTTCGAACTTATTGACCACTTCCTCCACCGAGAGACCCTTGGTCTCCGGCAAATAGCGGACCACAAAGATGACTGCCATCACGCAGAGGACGGCAAAACAGACCAGAACCCAGTCGAGTCCGATCGAGGAGTTCCATACCGGAAAGACTTCGATGAGGGCGAAGTTCGCCAACCAGTCCACCGTGGCCCCCGTCGAGGCCGCGGTGCCTCGTACGGCGGTCGGGAAGACCTCGCCCTGGAGGAGCCAGCCGGTCCCCCCCACCCCCACCGCAAACGAGGCGATGAAGAAGTCGAGGCCGACCATGACCAGAGCCAACCGGGCCGTCCCCGACAGGAAGCCGAGCCCGGCTGCCGCGACCAGCGCAAAGACCGCCATACCCAGGAATCCGCCGATCGCCAGCTTGCGACGGCCCACCCGGTCGATGAAACGGAAGGCGAAATAGGTGGCGGCCACATTGACCGCGGTCATGATCGACGTCACCTCCACCCCGGCGGTGGTCGACGCCACCGTGGAGGAGTTCCCGCCCTGGAAGATGGGGCCGAGCAGGTGGGGTCCGTAGTAGAGCGGGACATTGATGCCGGTGACCTGTTGAAAGAAGAAGAAGGTACAAACGACCATGAGGGCCCGCTTCACCCCCGGGGTCCAGGCGCCAGACCGACGCCGTTTCTGCTTCACGTCATCGCGGTGAAGTTGGCGGGCGGTGCTCTCGATCGCCTCGGTCGAAACCTTGACTCCGAACGTCGCCAACGCCTCCCGGGCTTTGTCGTAGTGGCCTTGGCGCATCAGCCATCTGGGAGATTCGGGCATGGTGGTCCGCAGGACCAGCCCGACCAGCGCCGGAACCGCCCCCAAGCCGAGGATGAGGCGCCAGCCGACCGTCCCCGCACTGGCCGGCGCCACCTTCAAGATGACGAGAGCAATCACGTAGGCGGAGAGGATCCCTACCGTGATCATCCACTGCTGGAGCATGGAGAGCGAGCCACGCCGACTCTTGGGTGCGTACTCGGCGATGTATGCGGTGGCGATGGCGGTGTCGGCACCGATAGCCAAGCCGATCAGGGTCCGGGCGATCAGCAGGACGGCGGCGTCGGGAGTCACCGCCGAGAGGAGGGCGCCGCCGGCATAGATGGCCGCGTCGACGATGAGGAGGATCTTGCGGCCGTAGCGGTCGGTCAGCACTCCGGCTGACAGGGCGCCGACGGCCGCCCCCAGTGACGCCCCCGCCACCAGATAGCCGAGCCAGAAACCGGAGAGATGGTAAGGGATGAAGTTCAGCGCCGAGCCGATATTGGAGGTGTCGAACCCGAACAGGAAGCCACCCAGCGTGGCTAAGAGGGTGAGCTTCCAATAGAACGATGTCGGCGCTCGCTCGTCGAGGTCCGCCAGGACGTTGGTGTCGGCTACTTGGGTCGTCGTTCTTCTCCTCTGGGTGACGCCTCCGTTGATGTACCCACCGAGTGAAGACACCAATCGCTGGACACGGCCCTCGGCTCGGCAAGGTCTTCGATGATGGCGACCCTGGAGGCCAGAGGGTTTCGTCGCCGACCCGGCGGGGTACACAGCCAACCGTCGAGACCGGGGATGACAACCGGGCCGCTGGTGACCTCGTGGAGTCTCAGATGCCGCAACATCAAGAAGGCAGACGACTACAGAGCCTCGACCCCGTTCGGGGCGGTGAACCGGAATCGCCGGACAACCCGGGTCGGCACGAGACCGAACAGGAGCGAGACGACCGGAACCTGGTCGAGCTGGTGCAAGAGCTCAGGGTCGGAGCCCTCGGCGTGCAGGTCCTCTTCGGCTTCTTGTTGTCGCTGCCCTTCTTCGCGGTTCACTTCGAGCGGCTGAGCAGATTCCAGCGTGATCTGTACGTGGCCGATCTGCTCCTGGCCGCGCTGGCTACCGCTTTACTGTCCGGACCGGTCGCCTATCACCGGATGATCTTCCGACGGCATCGGAAGCTCCAGTTGAACCGGGTGGCCAACGACATGGCCATCGCCGGGCTGGCTACCGTCGGACTCGCCGTCTCGGGTTCCGTCCTGCTCGCCATCAGCTATGTGGAACGAGGAATTACAGTCCCCGTGATCGCCACTCTTACCCTGGTGGTGTTCGTGACCCTCTGGTTCGTGCTGCCATTGATCGGTCGATACCAACCCGACCGCTGAACAACCGATCGGCGGGCCCTCAGGCAGCGAAGGTGCCGCCCTTCACCGAGAGCGTGCGGCCGATGAAGTCGCCGTTGACGGCGTCGTCGGCCACCTCCGGATCATCGCTCACCGCCAGGCATCGCCGCCCGTCGTTGGTGTCCGCCACCACTACCGTGCGGGACCACCGCGCCACCCTGCTTTCGCCGGTACCGGGAGCATCAGCCGGAGTCACCGTGTAGGTGACCACCGTGGCTGGTCCGGCATACTCCTCCAGCGACTCCACCACACTGATAGACCCAGTCACCCGGGTGGCCTCGTCGACCAGGTCGCCGAGCAATGGGGCCTCCCCGTCGGGCGAGCCCGACCACACCGCCAGACCCGGCTTGGTGAGCAGCCCGCTCACCGTGGTCACCACCCCCAGCCGGTCCGGCTGGTCCCGGAGGGCGCCGGCCATGGCTGCGGTGGCCTGGAGGACGAAGTTGTTGAACGGCCCTCCGGCGAAGGCCATCCCCCCGGTGAGGGTGGGGGTCCCCGACGGGTCCAGGCCCAGCTCCCGCTGTTGGACCCGGACGGCGGCCGGGAAGCAGCTGTAGACCTCGATGAGCTCGGCCTCGGCGATGGGGTGCCCGATGCGGGCCGCTGCCGCCCGGGCCAGGACCCCCATGGCCGGCCAGCTGTGCGGCTGCTCCCGACGCAGCATCGAGACCGCCTGGCTCGATTCGATCCCCACCCGGGGGAAGATGCGCCGGTCGGGGGCGATCCCGAACCGGTGGGCGGTCTGGGCCGAACAGAAGAGCAGGGCCGCCGCCTGGTTCACCGTCCACTGGGTGGAGTGCCACTTGTTGTAGGGAAAGGCGAGTGGCCGGTTGCCGGACGACGGACTGGCGATGTCCTCGGCCGTCATCGGGGCGGGGAAGGCGGCCTGCGGGTTGCCTTGGGCGACCTGGTTGAACCGGGCCCACAGCTCGGCCACCTGAGTCCGGTGCTCGGCGATAGAAACACCTTCGGCGGCCCGGAGGGCGTTGTCGATCATGGCGTACTGCTGGACCGGGTCCCACAACCGGGTGGCCACCTCCACCGGTTCCACCAGGGTCCCGGTCCGGCGGCGGACGACGTCGGGGACCACCCCGGGCTGGGCGGTCTCCACGGCATCGGGGTTCCGGGCCCAGAGCTTGGCTTCGCCCCCCACCACCACCGCCACCTCTGACGAGCCATCCAGGATGGCGGCGAGGGCGTCGTTGATCAGGCTCTGCTGAGGGATGCCCAACTCGACCAGATGGGTGCGGGCCTGGGCGGCTCCGACCCCGTCGGCCACCCGCCGACCCGGGTCCGGGTAGTCCCAGGAACCCTGGGGCACCGCCACCCGGTCGATCTCCCCGAGGATCTCCGGGGCCCCGGCGTCCCAGGCGGCTTCCTGCAGGGCCCAGGTCATTAGATCGGTGGCCTCCGCATCGTCGGAGGCGGTCCCCACCCCGATCAGCACCGGGGTGCGGGGATCGATGGAAGCGGCCATCTGCTCAGGTCGCCCGGGGCACGGGCGGCGGGGAGGCGGCGGTCCGGCGCTCCCGCATCATCCGTCCGATCTGGCGCCAGGTGATGGGCACCGCCCCCTGCCCGAGGGCATCGGCCCGGAGTCGCTCGGGGACGTCGTAGTGCGCCTGGTAGGGGCGACGATGGTTGTACTGGAACCAGGCCCGGCGCATGCCCAGCCGTTCGGCGAAGTCGTGGAGCTCCTCGTGGGAGTCGGCCACCAGGTGGGACCAGAGGTCGTTGACCGGTCCGAGGTGGGCGTGTTGGCGCCAGTCGTCGAGATAGACGGTCATCGAGGTCGCCTTGGCACCCTTCCCCTCAGACGATCTGGCCGGGGGCGCCGGCCTCGGTCACCACCGGCAGGCCGGCGATCTCCCAGGCGGTCATTCCCCCGTTCAAGTTGTGGACCTCGAAACCGGCTTCCTCTAAGGCGGTGGCCACCGAACCGGAACGGCCGCCCAGCCGGCAGACGCAGACGATGGCCCGGTCGGTGGGGAGTTCCTCCACCCGCTCTGCGACCAGCCCCATCGGGATGTGGACGGCGGCCGGGGCATGTCCCGCCTCCCACTCATCGTCCTCCCGGACATCGAGGAAGAACGCCCCGCCTCCCACCATCTGGTTGGCCTCGTCAGCGGTGATCTCGGAGATCTGGGTCGGCTGGGTCATGCCCTCACGGTATCCGAGGCGGTTCCCTCCTCGTCCGGCACCGGCGAATGACGGTGCAGGTCGCGGCGCTAGGTTTGGGATCCGGGGCCGGTGGGTAAAGCGCCCGTGCCCGACCTGACAGTGTTCGATCAGACGGTCCGAAAGGACAACACTGGAGCCATGAAGACCATCGGCCGCCTCGCCGTCGGGCTCGAGGATCCCGCCCATCTCGCCGACATGGGGGATCCGGCGCCTCCCGGCGGTGACTCGGGAGGTCCCGCCGCCCCGAAACGGCCCCACCTGGCCATGGCCGTGCTGATGTCCATCCTGTTTCTGACCTTCTTGGACAACACGGTGATCAGCGCCACCCTGTCCGACATCCAATCCGGGTTGCATGCCGGCGTCACCCAGCTCCAGTGGATCGTCAGTGGGTACGCCTTGACCTTTGCCTCCCTGATGCTGATCTGCGGGACCTTGGGTGACCTCTTCGGCCGGAAGCGGCTGATGCTGATCGGAGTGGCCATCTTCTGTGCGGGATCGGTGGTGGCGGCGGTGGCCACCTCCTCGACCCTGCTCATCATCGGAAGAGTGGTGATGGGAGTCGGCGCGGCCGCCTCCGAGCCGGGGACCCTGTCGATGATCCGCCATCTGTATCCCGAACGGAAGCCTCGGGCCCGCGCCCTCGGTACCTGGGCCGCCGTCTCCGGACTGGCGCTCGCCCTCGGGCCGGTGATCGGTGGCGGTCTGGTCGGGTTCTGGTCGTGGCGGGCGGTCTTCTGGTTCAACCTCGCCTTCGGCGCAGTGGCCCTGGTGGCGGCGGCCATCGTGCTGCCCGAGCGGGCCGACCCAGTGAAGTCCCGGCTGGACTGGGGCGGGTTCATCCTGGGGGCGGCCGCCCTGGCCACCGCCACCTTCGCCACCATCATGGGAGAGACCGCCGGCTACATCACCTGGTGGATTCTCCTCCTCTACGGGGTCAGTGTGATGACCATCGTCGCCTTCATCCTGGTGGAACTCCGGGTGCAGAACCCGATGCTGGATGTGAGGTTCTTCAAGCGGCCGCCCTTCGCCGGTTCCACCGTGGTGGCATTTGCGACCTACTTCGGGATCTTCTCCATCTTCTTCTTCGTCGCCCTCTACCTGGAGGTGGTGGGCAACGCCTCTCCCTATTCCCTCGCCCTCGATTTCATCCCCATGACGGTGGGAATGGTGCTGGCGTCGTTGCTGACCGGGCGATGGGTGGCAGCGGTCGGGAACCGGATGCCGATGACGGTCGGCTGCGTGGTGGCGGCGGTCGGGATCATCCTCACCGACGTGGTCATCTCCCCCAACTCGAACATTTCGTCGGTGGGCTGGACCCTGGCCATCGCCGGGATCGGCTTCGGGATGGCCATCGTGCCGGTCACCTCCTCATCACTCAGCAGTGTGCCGGCCGAACACTCCGGCATGGCCGCTTCGATGACCAACACCAGTCGGGAGCTGGGGGCAGTGGCCGGGGTGGCCATCCTCGGAACCATCGTCAACGGCCAGCTCACCGTCAACCTCATCACCCGGCTGGCGGCCATCGGCATCCCGCCCTCCTTCCGATCCCAGGTGATCGCGGCGGTGACCACCGGATCCCTCGGGTCCCAGGCCCGGGGCTCGGCCGGGAAGGGCAATGCCAGCATCCAGCAGATCATCAACGAGGTGGTGGGGGCTGCCTACGGCGCCTTCGGCCACGGTCTGGATCTGGCCCTCACCGCCTCCGGCGCGCTGCTGCTGGCCTCCGCGGTGGTGGCCTTCTTCACCGCAAGGTCGGTTCGCCAGCTTCGAGCGGCGAAAGACGCAGCTCCGCCGGTGGCAGTCGAGTCGGCTTGACTCCGCCCGGACGGGCCCCCGGGGCCACGGACCGTCGACGATGACCAGGCCGACTGTCCCGGACGATGATGAGTCGCCCGACCCCGCCGAGTTGGACACCGATCCGGGCCCCGATCCGGACATCGTCTACGGCATCGGAGACGTGGGCGTAGACCGCTATCCTCTGCCACTCCACCCGGGGAGGCCCGGATTGTTCAATGCGTTCCTCGGCTCCAACTTGGCCTTCACCGGTGGTGCCCCGTCGGAGCCGGCCACCTCCACTCCGTTGGCCGTCGGCGAGTCGCCGGATTCGGTCCCGACCGGCCCCCTCTGGGCCATGAAGTACCTCCGGCACGGACAGCACAGCGCCCTGACCGGCCAGAATGCCCCCGAAGCACTGCGGCTGGCCATCGGCTCGGAGAAGGAGACGATTTACGCCATCGACGACGGTGCCTCCCATGCCATGGTGGCCCGGCAGGTGGGGTCGGCCCCCGATGGCTGCCTGTATTGCCTGGTGGCCCGAGTCCGGATCGAGGCGGTCCTGGGCGTGCGCGAGGGGTTGGCGCCACTGGCCGACGTGTTTGCCGGTGGCAAGGAGATCACCCTCTGCGGTGTCGTCGAGGGCTCGGTATCGAACGTGGTGCGGGTGGCCTCCTATCGGAAGTACCGCGACGTTCCCGCCGAATACCTCCCGCCCTCCCCGTTCGTCGAGTTCCCCGACACCCTCTGACCGGGCCGGTCAACCGGCGGTGGGCGCCGCCGCCGAGTCGGGTCCCGCCTGGACCTCCGCGGCCGCGAGCCGGTCGGCCACGAAGTCGGCCACCGCCCGGAATACCCGGCGGCTGGCCTCGGCCCAGGGCATCAGGATGGGAAACACGTGGAACATCCCCGGCTCCTCCAGGGCCACCGTCGCGACCCCGGCCTTCTGGAGGTGGGCCACGAACTCCCGGATCGGGTCGCGGAACATCTCGTCGGCGCCGTAGGCCACCAGGGTCGGCGGCCATCCGTCGACGTCCTGGTCGACCGCCGACACTGAGGCGTCCCCCGGGTCGCGACCGTGCAGATAGGCGGCAGTCGGGATATTCCAGGGGAGGATGTCCTTGCCGGCGTTCTCGGACAACGACGGCTCATCGAGTCGGAGGTCGACCTCGGGGGAGAACAGCATCACCCCAGCCAGAGGCCGGTGTCGGGTCTGTTCCATCGCGTAGACCATGGTGGAGGCCAGGCCGCCGCCGCCCGAGTCTCCGGCGAGGAAGCACCGGGCCGGATCGACGCCACGGTGCAGCAATTCCTCCAGCACCAGCACCGCGTCCTCCAGGCCGGCCGGGAACGGGAACTCGGGAGCGAGCCGATAGTCGGCCACGAAGACTTCACAACCGGTGTGGCGGCACAACCAGGCGGTGAAGGCGGCGTACATCCTCGGGGAGGTACCCACGTAGCCGCCGCCGTGCAGATACAGGATGGTCCCCACCGGTTCGACCCCCCGGGGCCGGTAGCGGACGCCGGGCACCCCGGCGATGACGTCCCGGCGGCTTTCCGCCCCGATCGCCCGGATCACCGGCGGCATGACGTACTTGCACAGATCATCGAGGACCAGCTCGATGGAGCGGAACTCGTCGATAGGGAGCGAAGAGCTGTAGCCCATGAACGAGCGGATGGTTTCACGGGTCACCGCCACCGTCAGGTTGTGCTGGGGGGAGCCCTCCCCCACCCAGGGGCTGCGGAACGGCACTCGGACCATGGCGGTCGCCAGTTGGCCGGCCAGCCCGGCCAGATCAACGGCGGCGATCGGCCACGAGGAGGTCGCCACCCCGGGGCGACGACCCATCACCATGGCGGTCTCAGCGTCGGCATCGGCCTCAACGTAGGTCGATCCGGGCCCTCCCGGAGGTCGCCGGGAAGACGGGCTCGGTGACCAGGGTCGGAGCCGGTAGGCCCTCACCCTGCTCATTCACCCACTCAGGCTGCCCAAGCGCCTCCCCGACGGAGCCTGGGCCGGACAAAGGTGGTAAAACGTTTCCGCCTTCCGCAGAGGGTCCGGACAGTCTTGTAACTGAGGTTGCCCGGTAGAACCCGGGGGAGGCCGCAACCTAGTGTCCAGATCTTCGATGTCGGCGGGGTCGCCCGCCCAGTCAACCGGCCTCCCCCACACGTTTGGGAACGCCGTGCCTGACTTCTCCGGCCTGCGCATCGTGCCGTTTGCTGACCGGACGGCGATGCCTGAACCGTTGGCCTTGGTGCCGGCCAAGATCGAGATATCCCTGTTGGGGGGTTCTCGGTGCGAGTCGGGACCTGCCGATTCTTTGTGACTTCCCGGGGTTCCCAACGGCTGCTGGTGTTCTTGGCCCTTCACGACCGCAACCTGACCCGAGTGGCGATTGCCGGGACCAAGTGGCCCGAAGTCTCTGACGAAAAGGCCGGGTCGAGCCTCCGGTCTTCCCTTTCCCGCATGCCTGCCCCATGCGGGCAGTCCTTGGCCCATCGACTCATTCAGCCCGAAGCTCCTCCGAGAGAATCTGATCTCAATTCCGACGCCATCTCGACGCTCTCCGAAGGCGACAACTCCGGATTACGGGGTTGGAGGCGCAGGCCCACTGGCTCACTGCCCGCGAGCGCCTGGCCGAAGCCGCCGGAGCGGCAAGGGCGGCGATGCGGGCCGAGCCCATGCGAGAAAGCGCTCACGCCAGCCTGGTTCGGAGTGCACCTGGCGGAAGGGAACCAGTCGGAAGCCTTGCGAGTCTTCGAGCGCTACCGGTCTCTGTTGTTCGACAAGCTGGATCTGGAACCGACATCGCACCTTTCAGATCTGGTCGCCAGTATCCGAAGGTAATCACGACCACATCGGGTTGATGGATGTCGTTGGCCGCGAGGGGCGGCAGGGTCGCCGTCGCGGTTGACCGGAGGCCGATGGATCTTTGATTCTCTCGTCACCCGCGCGCGACGAGTTCCAGCAATAGTTGTCGTTAGGACCGCGCGATCGGCAACGGCCGCCGCGCTGTCACAGTTTCGTCACGCTCTGATCACGGCTCCCGATCAGGATGGCTTCCTGAAGGAATAAGGAGGCCTGTGATCACCAACCGGAGGCTTCATCCCCGGGGCCAGCACCTTGTCGTCCGGCCTCGCCAGCCCCCCTGCGGTTGGCGGCACGTTGGCCTTCACCGGATGCAACACGGCAATGATGGTGCTGGTCGGCTTGATCGCCCCGATGCTCGGAGCCCTGCTCCTCCTGGTTGCGGGCCGGCGACCGCGGCGTCCAGTCCCGAACAAGTAATGGGCATACGGACGCCGTCGGGCTCCGAAGCACCCGAGCAGGCAGATCCACTCCGGTCTTCGAGTTAGCTCAATTCCGGCGCGCTACCGCCTTTCGTGCGACCCGCTCAGACCGGCTCGGCGGCCAGCGTCGAACCCAAGCGCAGCAACTGCTCGGTGGCGCCACCGAGGGTCAGCTCGATCTGCTTGGTGAGGAGAAAGAAACGGTGCAGCGGGTAGTCGCGGTCGACCCCGACGCCACCGTGGAGGTGGACGGCAGCATGGACCACCCGCTGGCCTCCGTCTGCCGCCCAGAACTTGGCCACCGCCACCGCATCCTCGGCGGGGAGCCCTTCGGCGATCCTCCAGGCGGCTTGCCAGGCGGTCAGCCGGATGGCCTCGGCGTCGACATAGGCATCGGCGGCCCGTTGGCCCACTGCCTGGAAGGTGGCGATCGGCTTTCCGAACTGCTCGCGGGTCTTGGTGTACTCCGACACCAAGGCCAACGACGCGGCGGTGACTCCCGCCTCGGCCACCGACAGCGCCGCGGTGGCCCGGAGGACCAGCCACTGGACGATCCCGGCTCCGTCCTCGACGGATCCGAGCAGGGCCTCCGCTCCCAGCGATGTCCCATCGAAGGTCAGGACCGCCTCGGGGCGACCGGTGTTGGTCAACTGGGCCTGCCGGGTGATGCCGGGGGTGGCCAGGTCCACCAGGAACACGCCGACACTCCCACCGTCGGTCACGGCCGGGACCAGCGCCACCTGGGCCACCGTCCCCGACGGGACACAAGGCTTGGCCCCGGTCAACGTCCAACCGTCCCCGGCCCGCTCGGCTCGCACCGACGGGGCCAACGGCGAGCCCAGCAGCTCCACCAGCGCGGTGGTCACCACGGTGTCCCCGGCGATGACCCCGGGGAGCCACTGCTGTCGTTGGGCATCCGATCCGAACCGGTCGATGGCGGCGGCCCCGGTGGCCAGCGTCTCGATCACCGGCACGTAGGCGGCGGTGCGACCGGCGGCCTCCACCAGCAACGACGTCTCGATGAAGCCGAGCCCGGCCCCGCCCACGTCCTCGGGAAGGGCGATGCCCAGCAGCCCGGCGGAGGCCAGTTCGGCCCAGAGCTTGCGGTCGAACCGGTCGCCGTCAAGTTCCGCCTCGAACTCCCGAAGGCGCTCGTGGGTGGACAGATCGGTAAAGATCCGGTCGGTCAGCTGGCGGACGGCCTCTTGTTCTTCGTTATAGGAGAAATCCATGGTTCTTTCCTCAGTCCTCTATCGGAGCGACCGGGGTAGGCCCAGGCCGAAGATGGCGATCAGGTCGCGCTGGATCTCGTTGGTGCCGCCGCCGAAGGTCAGGATGACCAGACTGCGGGCGTACATCTCCAGACGGCCGGCCAGCACCGCCTCCGGGGTCCCTCGGGTGAGGTACCCGGCCTGTCCGACCACCTCCAGCATCAGCCGGAAGGCCTCCATGTAGAACTCGGTGCCGAACACCTTGATGCTGGAGGCGTCGGCCACGTCGAGGTGGCCCTGGGTGGCCGTCCAGGCCACCTTCCAGTTGATGAGCTTGAGGAACTCGAGCTTGGCGTGGATGCGGGCCAGGTGGACCTGCACCCACTCCTGGTCGATGACCCGCCTTCCGTCGGCCAGCTTGGTGGCCTGGGCCCAGGCCCTCGTGTCGGCCAGGGCCCGCTCGATGATTCCCGGGGAGCACAACGTCACCCGCTCGTGATTGAGCTGGTTGGTGATCAGCGTCCACCCGTTGTTCTCGCCCCCCACCAGGCTGGTGGCCGGGACCCGGACGTCCTCGTAGAAGGTGTAGTTGATGTTGTGGCCGCCGAGCAGTTGCATCGGCACCACCTTGATGCCGGGGGTGTCCATGGGCACGATGAACATCGAGATGCCCTTGTGCTTGGCGACTTCGGGATCGGTGCGGGTGGCCAACCAGATGTAGTCGGCCCCCCCGGCCAGGGAGGTGAAGATCTTCGACCCGTTGATGACGTACTCGTCGCCGTCCCGCACCGCCCGGGTCTGGAGGGCGGCCAGGTCGGTTCCGGCATTGGGCTCGGTGTAACCGATGCAGAAGTGAATGTCGCCGGCCAGGATCCGGGGGAGGAAATCGGCCTTCTGCTCCGGGGTCCCGAAGTCCATGATGGTCGGCCCCACCGTATTGATGGTCAGCATCGGGACCGGGGCGCCGGCCCGCATCGACTCGTCGAAGAAGATGAACTGCTCGATGGCGTAGCGACCCTGGCCGCCGTACTCCTTCGGCCAGCCGATCCCCAGCCAACCGTCGTCGGCCATCTGCTTGACCACCCGGCGCATGTCGGGGCCGATGCCCGCCCCGGCCACCAACTGCTCTTCCACCTCGGGGGTGAGCAACTCGGCGTAGTAGGCGCGGAGCTCACGCTGGAGGGCCTGCTGCTCCTCGGTGTAGCCGATCTCCATCTGGCCCCCTCTCTTGGTTTCCCGCCTCTGAAAAACGGAACGTGTTCTATTCTTGCTGATCCCCGACGGCTGCGCCAGCGCAGGGGTTCCCGGAGCCGCCATCGAATCCCCCTTTGGCTGGCCCCTCCGGCAAGACGGTATCGTGGCTCCCGGTATCAGGACAGGGCCGTCGCCCGGCACCCGATACCGCGCCCAGCGCGGCCGCGGCCGCCACAACCCCCAGGAGTTCCCCATGCCCGAAGCTGTCATCGTCGCCACCGGCCGCACCCCGATCGGGCGGGCGGTCAAAGGCTCGCTGAAGGACTGCCGGCCTGACGACTTGGCCGCCCTCGTCATCAAGGAAGTCCTGGCCAAGCTCCCCCAACTCGATCCCCAGACGGTGGAGGACGTGCTCCTCGGGTGCGGCCAGCCCGGCGGTGAGGCCGGCTACAACGTGGCCCGGGTGGCCGCCCTGATGGCCGGTCTGCCCAACGTGCCCGGGGTGACCGTCAACCGCTACTGCTCCTCCTCCCTCCAGACCATCCGGATGGCGGCCCATGCCATCCGATCCGGTGAGGGCGACATCTTCGTCGCCGCCGGGGTCGAGGCAGTCAGCAGCTACCGCAACGGAGCTTCCGACACCGGCCCCCACAACCCGCTGTTCGCCGAAGCCGAGGCCCGCACCGTGGCCCGGACTCCGAAGGCCGGCGATCCCTGGACACCGCTGGAGGGTCTCCCCGACGTCTACATCGCCATGGGCCAGACCGCCGAGAACGTCGCCGAGTTCAAGAAGGTGAGCCGCCAGGAGCAGGACGAGTTCGCCCTGCAGTCGCAGCTCCGGGCGGTCGCCTCTCAGGAGTCGGGCTTCTTCGACCGGGAGATCATCCCGGTGACCACCCCCGACGGCACGGTGGTAACCAAGGATGACGGCCCCCGCGCCGGCACCACCCTCGAAGGTCTGGCCGGCCTGCAGCCGGTATTCCGGGAGGGTGGCACCGTCACCGCCGGCAATGCCTGCCCGCTCAACGACGGAGCCGCCGCGGTGATCGTGATGAGCGACACCAAGGCCGCCGAGCTCGGCATCACCCCCTTGGCCCGGATCGTGGCCAGCGGCGTCACCGGGCTCAACCCCGAGATCATGGGCCTCGGCCCCATCGACGCCATCCGCCAGACGCTGAAGCGGGCCAACATGACCATCGACGACATCGATCTGGTGGAGATCAACGAGGCCTTCGCCGCCCAGGTGGTCCCGTCCGCCCGGGAGCTGGGGATCAGCTACGACAAGTTGAACGTCCATGGCGGGGCCATCGCCCTCGGCCATCCCTTCGGTCAGACCGGTGCCCGCATCATGACCACCTTGCTGAACGGGCTGGAAGATGCTGACAAGACCTTCGGCCTCGAGTCGATGTGCGTGGGTGGCGGTCAGGGCATGGCCATGATCGTCGAACGCCTGTCGTAGCCGCCCCGGCTCCGGCGGGAGCCGGCCACCGGGCCTAGCCTTTGGCCATGGTCAGCGACGAGGATCGCCTGTGGCTGGACTCGATGGCCGAGGCGTACGACCGGTGGCTCGGGCCCGCCGTCTTCCGTCCTTTCGCCGTCGACCTGGCTGGTCGCGCTGGGTTCCACCGGCCTGACCGGATCCTCGAGCTGGCGGCGGGCACGGGGATACTGACCCGTGAGTTGGTCGCCGTCTTGCCGGACGCCGAGCTGGTGGCGACCGACCTCAACCCGGCCATGGTCTCGCTGGGATCCCAGCGAGTGCCGGCAGCCCGTTGGGAGACGGCCGATGCGGTCCGACTTCCCTATCCCGATGGGCAGTTCGACCTGGTCGCCTGCCAGTTCGGGGTGATGTTCTTCCCGGACAAGCCGGCTGCCTACGCCGAAGCCCGGCGCGTGCTCAGACCCGGAGGGCGTCTTTTGTTCAACACCTGGGACGTCGTCGCTACCCATGGCTTCGACGCCGCGGTGATGGCCGGACTCGAGCGGGCTTTCCCCGGCGACCCTCCCAACTTCCTGGTGGCCGTCCCCCACGGCTATGCCGACCGCGAGGTGGTGGTCAGCGACCTCACCGCCGGCGGTCTGGAGACGGTCGTCGTCGAGACGGTCACTCTGGAGGGCCACGCCGAGTCAGCGGCCGGGGTGGCAACGGGGTTCTGCACGGGAACCCCGGTCCGCGCCGGCATCGAGGCTCGATCCGATCTGGCCGCCGCCACCGTGGTCGTCTCGGAAGACATGGTCCGACAGCTAGGACCGGGGCCCGTCACTGCCCGGATGACTGCCCACGTGTTCGAAGCCCGCCCCAATCGGTGAGTCGGACCCGAGCACCACGCCCGGATGTTCAGCCGGCGATCTCCTCGATGGCGTACTCCGGGCAGTTGGCGATGGCCAGCCGGGCTTTGTCCTCCAGGCCCGCCGGCACCCTGCCGTCCCCGATCTCGGTCGACTGGCCGTAGTCGTCCACCACGAAGAGTTCGGGGGCGAGGGCGTAGCAGCGGGCGTGGCCCTGGCACTTGTCGGGATCCACCCGGATTCTCAACCGAACACCACCGGCAGGATCCGGGGCCCCCTCACCTGCCCCCCGGCCCAGGTGACCTCGGACTGGTCGGACAGCTGGAACTCGGGGATGCGGGCCAGCCACTCCTCCAGGGCGATCCGTAACTCCATCCGGGCGAGGTTGGAGCCGGCGCAGCGGTGGATGCCGGAGCCGAAGGCGACGTGGCGGTTGAGGGCCCGGTCCAGCACCACCCGGTCGGCGTCTTCGAAGGCCTCCGGATCCCGGTTGGCGGCGGGGAAGTTCATCAGCACCCTGTCCCCCGCCTTCATTGGACAGCCTTCGAACTCGACATCGCCGGCCACCACCCGGGCCATGGTCACCGGCGAGTAGGCCCGCAGCAGCTCCTCGACCGCCAGTGGCATCAGCGAGGGCTCCGCCACCAGTCGGGCCCGGTCGTCGGCGTGGGTGGCCAGATGCCAGAGCGAAGACCCGATGGCGCTCCAGGTGGTGTCCACTCCGGCGATCAGCACCAGGGCGGACATGCCGAGGACCACGCTGTCCTCGATCTGGGTTCCATCGACTTCGGTGTGCAACAACTCGCTGAGGAGATCGTCGCCGGGATCGGCGCGACGGGTCTCCACCTGCTCGATGAAGAAGGTGAGCAGTCCTTCCACTCCCCGGACCCGGCGCTCGGGGTCGTCGGCGAACTCGAGCACGTCGCGGACCCAACCGGTGAAGGTGTCGGCCAGTTCCGGGGGCACGCCGAGGATGCGGGCGATCACCCGGGCCGGGATCTGCTGGGCGTAGTCCGCCGCCGCGTCGGCGTGGCCGTCGGCGAGGAAGCCGTCGATGAGGCCACGGCAGAGAGTGCGGGTGAGCTCCTCGTAGCCCTCCACCCGGTTATGGGAGAACCAGGGGAGCAACAGCCGACGGGTCCAGGTGTGCAACGGCGGGTCGGCGGAGATGGGGGGAAGCCCGTAGAGGAGGACCGGGTCCTCGGGCTCATCGCCGTCGAAGGGGATGACCGCCACCTCCAAGGAGCTGAAGTGCTCGACATCGTGAGCGAGGGCGACCACGTCCTCGTAGCGGGTCGGCAGCCAGGTGCTCCCCCGCCGGTCGGAATGGGCCACCGGGCAGGTGGTGCGCAGCTTGTCCCAGATGTCGAACGGATCGGCGATGTAGTCGGGGTCGAGTACGTCGAAGTCGGTGTCCCACCCCTGTACGGCTTGCGTGCGTGCCATGGGATGACGCTACCGGACCCAGGCCCGGGACCGGCAGTCGAGTCCCAGGACTAGCCGAGGACTGCGGCCCGCCCGTGCTGGAGGAACTGGTCCCGGAGAGCCGTGACCTGGTCACCGCTCAGCGGTTGATAGGGCCCGTTCCGCTGGGACTGCCAGAACACCGGGTCGGGGGTCTCCCACCGCTCGTTCCGCAGCGACTGCTTCTGCACCTTGTTGGAGGCGGTGAGCGGCATCTCGGCCAGAATCCGGACGAAGCGAGGCATCCACTTGGTCCCAAGGTCGGGTTGGTTGGTGAGAAACCGATGGAATCCGACCGGGTCGAACGAGGCGCCGGGCTCCAGTTCCATGGCCACCATGACCTGGTCCCCGGTCCGGACGTCGGGGACCGGGTAGACCGCCACCATCACCGCGGTCGGGTAGCGGGAGAGGATCCGTTCGATGGGGGCGGCGGCGAAGTTCTCGCTGTCGACCCGGAGCCAGTCCCCTCCCCGACCGGCGAAATAGAACCACCCGTCCTCGTCGCGGTAGCCGAGGTCGCCACTCCAGTACCAACCGTGACGGATCCGCTCCGCCTCGGCCTCGGCATTGTTGTAGTACCCCTCGAAGGAGCCGATCACGTTCCGGCCCACGATCTCCCCGATGGCCGCATGGCCGTTGACCAGTCCGCCCTCCGCATCGAAACGGGCCGGGGGGCACTCGACCAAGGTGGCGGGATCGATGATGGCCACGTCGGTCCCCAGTCGGGCCAGCCCGATGGAGTTGGGCGGCGCCCCCTCCGGCTTCTCGGTGTTGATGGCCCCTTCGCTGGAGCCGTAGTTCTCCAGCAGCTGGCAGCCGAACCGGCGGGTGAACGTCTCCATGTCCCGGGCCGAGGCTTCGGTCCCGAAGCCCAGCCGCAGCGGGTTGTCGGCGTCGTCGGCGGCTTCGGGGGTGGCCAGCACGTAAGCCAACGATCGGCCCACATAGTTGAAGTACGAGGCGCCGAACCTCCGGACGTCAGGGAGGAACCCGGTGGCGGAGAACCGGGGGGCCATCGCCATGGTCGCCCCGATCCCGAGCACCGGCGCCCAGTTCGCCATCAGGGCGTTGCCGTGGAACAGCGGCATCGACTGGTAGGTGACGGTGTCCCGGGAGATGCCGAACTTCTCCGGGGTCATGGTGGCGATGGCGGCCAGCCGTCGCTGGCTGCAGATCACCGCCTTCGGCGCCCCGGTGGATCCGGAGGTGAAGAGCAGCAACAGGCGGTCCGAGCCACTGACCTCGGCGATCGGCAGCCCGACTCCGGCGAGGCCGGCAAGCGACGCCGCATGGTCGGGGGTGTCGATGAGGATGGTCCGGCCCGGCTCGACGCCGGTGTCGAGTCCCTCGAGGAGCGGCAGGTGGGCACGGTCGGTGACGATCAGTTGGCAGTCGGTGTGGCGGATGTCGTGGGCGAGCTCGTCGCCCCGCCGGGTCGGGTTGATCCCGACCGCGCTGGCCCCGACCAGGGCCGCGCCGGCGATCCAGAACAGGAACTCCGGCACGTTGTCGAGGAGGATCCCGATGTGGAAGGGCCCCTCCCGCCGAAGCGACAGAGCCAGTGCCGCCCGGAGGCCGGCGGCGTCGACGAACTCGGCCCAGGAGTAGCGCTCGTCTTCGAAGAGGAGCGCCGGGTGGTCATCACCGGCCCGCGCCCGCAGGAGGTCGGCGACCGTCTCTTCGCTCATGTCCCTTTGCTACCAGCTACGGCGCTAGCTCTCCCACTCCGGTCGTGTCGAGCTCCCGACCGCCCACGTGCTGAAGTACTGGTTATTGGCCCCATAGGCCATGCCGAGAGCGACCTTTGCCCCGTCGACCTGATGCTCGCCGGCCGCACCCCGCACCTGGTTGGCCGCCTCCGCGAACCGGAGGAGTCCCGAAGCCCCGATCGGGTTGCTGGACAGGACCCCCCCGGAGGCATTGATCGGAAGGGAGCCGCCGAGTTCGGTGGCACCCTCGTCGACCAGCTTCCAGCCCTCGCCTTCATCCGCGAATCCGAATGCCTCCAGCCAGATGGGCTCGAGCCAGGAGAACGGCACATAGAGCTCCGCCATGTCGATTTGGCGACGAGGATCGGTGATGCCGGCCTGGGCGTACACGTCGGCAGCACACAGCAGCGCTGCCGCCGGTCGCACCGGGTCACGCCCGGGGAAGCTCGGCGGCTCGGAGCGGGAGGAGCCTCCCAGGATCCAGGCCGGTGGACGCCCGTCGGCGGCGGCGGCCCGGCCGCCGGACTCATCGGCAATCACCACCGCACAGGCGCCGTCGGATGATGGGCAGGACTCCAGGAACCGGATCGGCTCCCACATCATCGGCGAGGCCTTGACCTTCTCGATGGAAATGTCCTCGATCTTGAGGTGGGCGTAGGGGTTCTTCAACGCGTTCAGTCGGTCCTTGACGGCCACCTTCCACCCGATGTGTTCGGGGGCGCCACTCCGTTGGATATACGCCCGGATAAACGGGGCAAAAGCCCCGCCGGCTCCCAGCGATGCGCCCTTCCCGCTCCCCAGGGCGAATTGGGCATTCCCCTCGGACTGTTTCTCGAACGCCACCGCCAGAACGGTGCGGTGCTTACCCGCCTGGACATGGGAGGCGGCGACAATCGCGGTGGTCCCGCCCACCGAACCGGCGGTATGGACCCGGAACATCGGCTTGCCCACCGCCCCGAGGGCGTCGGACAAGTAGAGCTCTGGCTTCATGACGCCTTCGAAGATGTCGGGGGCTTTGCCGAGGACCACCGCGTCGATATCGGCGAAGGTCATCTGGGCGTCGTCGAGGGCCCGGAACGCCGCCTCTCGGACCAGCCCGCCGAAGGACACGTCGAGGCGCCGGGACTTGTGATGGGTCTGACCGACCCCGATGACCGCAACCGGAGGAGTGCTCATGACCGTCCTTCCAGGATGCAGATGAGGTTCTGTTGCAGGCACGGGCCGGAGGTGGCATGGGCGAGGGCCCGGTTGCCGCCTCCGAAGATGTGGTCGGCGGCATAGCCGATGCGGCAGAGGCCGGTGGCCATGATCGGATTGGAGCGAAGGGCGCCTCCGGACGGGTTCACGACCACGTCGTCACCGAGGTCGAGGGCCTTCCGCAACAGCAGCTCTTCGTGGCTGAAGGCGGCCTGTAACTCGGCCACCTCCACCGGCCCGTCGCCGAGGCCGGCGGCCTGGGCGGCGAGGCGGCTCGACGGCGAGTCGTCCAAGGCTCGGAACGACGGATTGTGGCACTCGGTCCGGTGGTCGAATCCGGTGATGTACGCCGGCCGCTCTCTCAGTTGGCGGGCCCGGTCGCCGGTGGCCAGCACCATGGCAGCCGCACCGTCGGTGATGGGGGGCACGTCGTGGCGGCGGAGCGGCTCCCGGAGGTAGTCCTCGCGGAGGAGTGTCTCGATGTCCCCTTTGCCCCGGGAGCGGACCGCGACTTCGGCCATCGAGCGCTCGTCGGCGATCCCCGAGGCAATCGCCGCCCGGGCCTGGAGGGCGGCGAAGGTCAGCGGGTCGGCCCCCAGGGGGGCCAGGAAGTAGGGGTCCATCTCCATTGGATAGATCAGGGCGGGATCGCCGGTCGACGACCTCCCGGACCCGGTCACCACCGCAATCTCGATGTCCCCTTCCGACAGCCGGAGCCAGGCTTCGTAGAGCGCCCAAGCCCCGTCCATCTCCACATGCGAGTCCCGCTTGGGCGGCCAGGCGCCGATGGCGTCCAGGTTGGAGACGAAGGAGAAGGCTTGGCCGGTGATGTAGTCGCAGCTTCCCAGGCAGGTGAAGTCGATGTCGGCCCGGGTGAGGTTGAGCGGCTCGAGGGCATCGGTGATCACATCCATCAACAGCTGGGTCTCCGTCTTGTCGGTGTGACGGACCATCGGCGTCTGGGCCCACCCGACGACGGCGAGGTCACCGAGACGGGAACTCATGGGGTTTGCGCTCATGATCAGAAGATCCGGTTCACGAGGTCAGGATCCTCGATGGCCGGCTCTCCGTTGGGAATCCAACCGAGGAGCGATCCCCAGCTCCCACCCATGCCGCCGCCCTCGTCCAGCTCTTCGGCGGGCGACGCCCAGACGGCTTCGACTCGCTGGCCCACCCGCACCTGGTCGGCCGGCAACTCGATCACCGGCGAGTAGGGAACGATGACGTCGGAGCCGTCGAGCAGGACAAAGGCCCGAACGAACGGCTCCGTCTCCGTTTGCCCCGGGTACTGCACCGGCGTGACCACGACGAAATTGGTGATGGTTCCCTTGGGACTCAGATCGAGCTCGCACTCCGGCCCGAGCTCGATGGCGTCGATCGGGCAGTAACCCCGGCCGCCGGCGTAGACCCGGTCACAGACCGGACAACGAAGGCCGAGCAACCGGTGTTCCCTCGACGCCGCCACCGAGCGGTCGGCGGCGTCGGGCACCGGATTCCGATAGGTGATCGATGCCAGGTAGTCCATACCGGTCACCGGCTCGATGGCGGACCCGGTATCTTCGCCCGACGTTTCCGGGTGCTCGCCGGACACGAAACAGATGATGTCGTCGATCCGCCCGGTCCGAGTCCCTCTCCACCGAGGTGCCACCCGATCCCCCACCTTGAGGCTGGATGGCGAGCCGGCATCCACCGCGTGGAACAACGGGGTGGAGGCACCGTCCAGCCGGATGAAGGCGAAAGCAAAGGGATGGTCCAGCGGATGTTGCACCGAAGGAGCCGGAACCCACGTCCAGGATTCGACGGTACCCACCGGGCCTACCTCCACGAACTCATGGGGAAGCTCGGCGCCGGTCGCCGGGTCCCACTCCATCGGAGGGACCAGCACCAAATCGTTGCAGCGTATCCCCAGGATCCGTCGTTCGGTGAGGGCGGTCATGAATGCCCCCACCACCGGGCCCAACGATCGCTTGTAGGGGAACCTGATCGTGCTTTCGACAAAGCGGGTCATGCTGACTCCACAATCTCTTCGGGGGACGGACACCGGCAAACGGTCACGGGAGCCATCAGATGGTCAGCCCCCCGTCCACCGACAGCACCGCACCGGTGGTGTAGGCCGATTCGTCGGAGGCCAGAAACGCCACCGACCCCGCCATCTCCGCCGGGGTGGAGAAGCCCAACGGCGACATGATCTTCCGCAGCTCGTTGAAGTCGCCTCCCTCCGGCAGCTCGAACTTGCCCACCAACGGGGTGTCCACTCCGCCGGGGGCAATCACGTTCACCCGCACCCCCCGGCTGAGGTACTCGGCAGCCAGCGCCTTGGAGAACATCAGCACCCCGGCCTTGGAGGCGCAGTAGGCGGCGGAGTAGGCCTGCCCCATCAGCGCAGTGTTGGAGGCGACGTTGACGATGCAGCCGCCGTCCTCCAGCAGGTAGGGCAGGGTGGCCTTGCAGACCAGGAAGGTCCCGGTCAGGTTCACCGCGATGATCTTGTCCCATCGCTCGAGGGGCATGTCGACGGTGTTGAAGAATCCCCCGATGCCGGCCACGTTGCACACCACCGTCGGCGGCCCCAACGCCTCGACGGCGCTGGCGACTGCGGCGATCACCGACTCCTCGGAGGTCACATCACAGCTGACGGCGGCCGCCTTGCCGCCGGCGGCAGTGATCTGTTCGGCGGTGGCCCGCACCCCATCCTCGGCAACGTCGAGGGCGGCCACCGCCGCTCCCTCCGCGGCCAGCCGCAATGCCACCGCCTGGCCGATGCCCGACGCCGCCCCGGTCACCACCGCCACCTTGTCGGTGAACCGGTGACCGACGAAGCCGCTGATGGCGGCGTTGGCGGCGTCGTGCTCACCGCCACCCTGGCCGAGGGTGACTCTTTTGATCGGGCTCATGACGGGCTCCCTGTGTTCGATGACGGCGCGAACTCTTCACGCAGTTTGTGTTTGAGAATCTTTCCGGCGGGATTCCGGGGTACGGCCGGAACCAGCTCCAGCTGTTCGGGGATGGCCTGGACCCGCAAGTCCCGGTCCTTTAGGAACGCCACCATGTCCTCCATGGTGAAGCGCTGGTCCTCCTTGACGGCGACTACCGCGCAGGCCCGCTCCCCCGTCTTGGCGTCCGGCAGCCCGACGATGGCCACGTCGGCCACCGCCGGGTGGCTGTAGAGGAGGTCCTCGACCTCCTTGGCCGAGATGTTCTCGCCGTTGCGGATGATGATGTCCTTCAATCGCCCGGTGATGGTGACGAACCCCTCGGCGTCGACGATGCCGAGATCGCCGCTCCGGAAGAACCCCTCGTCGTCGAAGGCATCAGCGTCGAGGGAGGGGTCGAGGTAGCCGGAGATCACCTGCGGCCCCTTCAAGCGGATCTCCCCCTCCACCCCGGCCGGAGCCGGCTTCCCGTCGAGGTCGACCACCTTGAGGGTGACCCCGGGGGTCGCCGGTCCCTCGGTGTCGGCCAGCTTCTGATCCGGGTCGAAGGTCCGGGCCATCACCACGATGGGCGCCTCGGTGAGCCCGTAGCCCGAGACGATGCCGATGCCGCCGATCTCCGCCTTGAGGTCGTAGTGGAGTTGAGGCGGCTTGGGGGCCCCGCCTCCCGGGAAGGAGCGCACCCGGGGAAAGATCGATTCCGCCCCGGCCGCCCGCTGGGCGGTCAGGTAGGCCAGGTGGAACGGGGTGCCCGACCCGGCCACGGTGACATCGTTGGCGGCCAGGAACCCCGGGGTGGCCGCGGGGTCGAACGCCTCGGTGACCAACAGGGTGCACCCGGTGAACATGGCCGCCATCAGCCAGGCGATGCCACCGATGTGGGTGAAGGGGAAGACCAGGGCGGAGACGTCGTCGGCGTTCATGTCCAGGCACTCGGCCATGGCCAGGGCGGACGCCATCACCGTCAGGTCGGTGTGTTGGGCCCCCTTGGGGTCGGCGGTGGTGCCGGAGGTGTAGAAGAGCCAGCGGATCGGGGCGTCGGCGGCCAACTCCGGCAGCGGCCGCACCGGGGGCAGCTCGGCGACGTCGCCCTCGGGGAGCGACCGGTCGGCCACCAGCACCCGCATCTCCGGCCGGTCCTCGGCGATCTCGCGGGCCATGGCGGCGAAGTCGAAGCCCCGATAGGTGGTGGGAACGATCAACAGCGACGCTTGGCTCTGCTCGGTGATGAAGCCCACTTCCCGGCCGCGGTAGATGGGGATGAGCGGGTTCTGTCGCGCCCCCAAGCGGGCCAGGGCGCCCACCAGGACCAGCGATTCGATCCAGGTGGGGAGCTCCCAGCTGACCGAGGTGCCCTCGCCGACGGCAAACTCGGTCCAGAGGCCGGCGGCCGCTTCCAGGCAGGCTCGGCGGTACTCGGCGAAGGTCATCTGGCGACCGGTGTCCTCCCGGGCGAGGACCCGATCGGGGGTCCGGGCCGACCGGCGCTCGATCAGCTCCCACAGTGAGGGTGCCCCCACCCAGCCGCGACCGGTGGTCCGCTCGGCCAACTCTTCGATGAAGTCGGTCATGGTCCCTCCAGAGCCGATCGGTTAGGTGTCGAGAACGTACAGCAGCAATCCAAGAGCCGTCGGCGGTCAGCCGGTCAACTCGCCGACCACAACTGGTCGGTGTAGGTGTCGGTGCCGGGAACGGTCCCGATGAAGGGTGACGCCCACAACAGCCGACCCAACCCCGACGAGGCCAGCGCCTCTTCCTGGCCGCCGAACACCGTGTCCCACGAATCACCGGGGGCGTCGTCCAGGAACCAGAGCAGCAACAGACGCCGGTCGGCGGCGGCGTCCCGGGGGACATCACCGGGGGCGTCGGCCAGCAGCGGGAGCGGGGAGAAGGCCAGCACCGTCGCCACCGGCGATCCGGGCAGCACCGAGGGGAGGTAGACGTCCCGGTACCAGCTGGCCAGCTGGGCCGGGTCGACCCCTTCGGCCGGCTCGGTGAACACCGACACCATCCCCGCGAACCGGTGATCGAGGGTCAGCTCGGCCGGGACCCCGTCGCTGTCCCGACGCTGCTCCCACTCAAACCGGTAAAGGCCGGTATGGATGTGATCCCGCTGGTCGAACATCCGCCCGGCGGCGTGGAGCACGTTGACCTGGTCCACCGCCCAGCGGTTCCATTCGGCGTGATGGCCGTCGAGGACGTAGTAGACGCCGAGGTAGGTGCCCACCTGGGGATCGGCGGTGATGGCGGACGACCCCTCCGGGACCCGCAACTCCTTCAGGTCCGAGGTGGCCACGAACCGGGCGCCGGAGAAGTTGTAGGCCCCGATCTGGCAGCCGGCGTAGAAGTGATCCCGCTCGTACCAGCGGTTGTAGGCCACCTCGTGGCCCTTGTGCGGCTCCACCAGGGTGTAGAGCATGGTGCCCAACCGGATGGGATCGTCGGTGACTCCCCCGCTGGCAGGTACGGATCGATCGGTCATGAATTCCTCGCTGTGGTTGTGGTTTGCATTCGATGGTCGGTGGCGGCCGCTTCGGCCGCCGGTTGGGCCAGAGCTCGCTTGTCCACCTTCATCATCGAAGTGAGCGGCAGCGACTCGACCGTTACCAGGCGGTCGGGCGACTTGTAGTCGGCCAGCGACTCCCGGGACCAGCCCCGGAGGTCGTCCAGTGTCAGCTCGGCCTCCGGGGCAGGCACGACGAAACAGACCCCGATCTCGCCGAGGACCGGGTCGGGGGCTCCCACCACCGCCACCTGGCCGACGGCGGGATGGGCGGAGAGCACCGACTCCACCTCGGCCGGGTAGACGTTGTAACCCCCGCGGATGTACATCTCGTTGGCCCGCCCGACCAGGTGGAGGTTGCCGCCCTCGTCGACGAATCCGAAGTCGCCGGTGGTGAGCCAGCCATCGTCGTCCAGCACCAGACCGGTGGTGGCCTCATCGAAGGTCACTCCCTCGATGCCGGGGCCGGTCGGCGGGCCGCCCCAGTAGCCGAGCATGACCGCCCCGGAGCGGATCCGGACCCGGCCGACCTCGCCGCCGGGTACGCAGGAACCGGCCTCATCAACGATGGCCAGCGACACCCCGGGAACCGGGCGGCCGACGGTAGTGGCCACCACTTCGTCGAGGTCCCCGGGCACGGTGCCGGTGCCGAGGGAGGCTTCCGTCGAGGTGTAGCGGACGATGACCGGGACCCCGAACCGCTCACGCATGGCCGCCACCAGTTCGGCCGGGACCCGGGCGGCCCCGGTACCCACCACCCGGAGCGATGACAGGTCGGTGGCGTCGAGCGCCGGCTCGGCCATCATCAGGGCCCACTGGGTCGGGACGCCCTGGCCGACGCTGATCCGTTCGTCACCCAGCACCGCCACGCAGTCGGCCGCCTTCCAGGGGGTGGGGGTGATCACCGTGGTCACCGCGTGGGCAGCCTCGTCCCAGGTGCGGGTCATGGACCCGACGTGGGCGAACGGGAGGGGGGAGAGCCGACGATCACCCGGCTCCGACAGGGTGTCGGTGCCCGCCGCCACCGCCGCCAGCCGTCGATGGTCGAAGACGGCACCCTTCGGGAGGCCGGTGGTGCCACTGGTCCACACCACCGCCACCGGATCGGTCGGCTCGAGGTCCGGCCAGGCACCCGGAGGGGCACCATCCGAGGCCGCCATCGCCGCCGTCCGGTAAAGGAGGGTGCCCGCCGGTCCCTCCGGCATCCCAGCCCCGTCGTCGATGACCGTCACCGTCGGCCGGGTGCGTTGGAGGATCGAGCTGACTTCGTGGCCACCCAACCGGGGGTTGATTCCCGAGGTGATGGCCCCGAGCCGAGTAGCAGCGGCGTAGCCGACCATGTAGTCGATGGAGGACGGCAGGATCAGGCACACCACCGAGCCCCGGGTGACTCCGGCCTCGGCGAACAACCCGGCCACCCCGTCGGCCGCCCGGTCCCACTCTCCGAAGGTGAGGGCCCGCCGGGGGGTGGCGCCGACCGCCGGCTCGACGTACGCCTCCACGTCGGCATTGACCGACGCGGCGGCGCGCAGCACGTCCACCACCGTCCGGAATTCCCCCTCAATCTGACGCGCCGTCATATCTCCGCCGACTGTAACAGGGGCGACCGGCGGCCGATCTCCGTTGGAATCACCCCACCGGGGCCGGCGGAATCGCCAATCGCCCGCTCAGGAAGGAACGTCCAGAGTGCTTTCTTGAGATCCTGGCCGGGTCGGCTGGTTTGTCGGTGGGGGGGTCCGACCGCTCACCGGAGGGATGGCCACCTCGTGGGGCCGGTCGTAGTACTTGAGCAGATGGAGTCGGTAGAAGATGGCCAGGGTGTCGAGGACGATTCCCTGGACGGCGTGGATGGAGACCGTGCTGGTGAACCGCTCGCCGATCTGCACCGGGGCTTCGACCACGTGCCGGTAGCCGAGATGCCGGGCCACCACCAGCAGCTCGAGGTCGAAAGCGAACCGCTTCTCCAGCATCCGGGGCACCACCGCGGAGAGGACATCGCGGCGGACGAACTTGATGCCGGTCTGGGTGTCCCGCACCGGCAGGTGGAACAGCACCCCGATGAGCAGCTGGTAGCACCAGGAGTAGCAGTGCCTCAGCAGGGGGTAGACCACTTCGGAGTCGGGGTGACGCTTGCTCCCGAGGATGATGTCGGGGGCGTCGTCGGATCGGGTGAGCTCGAGGAAGCGGGTGATGGTGCTGGCCGGAATGTCCCCGTCGGCATCGATGAAGCCCACATAGCGGCCTCGGGCGTCGGCCATCCCCGCCCGCAGCGCCGATCCCTTGCCGCCGTTGTTGGCCATGGTGATCAGCCGGACCCCATGGGCTTCGAACTTGCCCACCACCTGCTGGCTGTCCTCGGTGCTGCCGTCGGAGACGGCGATGACCTCGAAGGTCGACCCGGAGGCCTCCAGGACGTCGACCACATTGGCCAAATGGGATCCGAAACGGGGGCCGGGATTATAGAAGGGGACGATGATGGTGACGTCGCAGGTGTCGCTCTGCCCGGGTCCGTACAGGCTCATCGGGAAGCGTCCCGTCCCGACCCGGAGATGCCGACATCGGAGGGTACCTTCACCTGTCCACTCCTTCTCGACGTGACGTGCGCCATGACCCCCAGATTCCGACGGAAATCGAGCCCGATGTCGCACTCGCTTCCCAAACCTGACATTGCTCCCCGAGGAGCAACTTGCGAACGAAATGGTAGTGCAGGACCTGCCCGGAACCACCGCGACCGGCGGGCCCCGGGACCCCGGGCGGGAACGCCGAGGCGTGCCCATCACCCAGCCACGGAACCGGCGCTGAGCTCGGCCACCCCGTCGTTCACCTCGCCGATCAGCACCTCCAAGACCTCCAGCACCCCGGCGATCAGGGACACCTCCCGGGCCCGGAAGGCCAGCGGGGTGAGGGTGTCGGGATCGACGGCCAGCTCCGCCCTCCGTCCGGTCCGAAGGTCGGCGGCGGCGGTGCTGACTTCGGCCACCGCCTCGGCCAGGTCGTCCTTCCCGACCCGGGACGGGTCCGGGGGCCGGCGCTGACGCAGGGCTTCGGACAATTCGGACAGCGCCCGGTCGGCGTCCCGGCTCGCCCGGTCGAGTCGGGGGCGGGGGCGGGCGGCGTCGTGCTGGCCCAGCGGACCTTCGAGCGAACTGGTGGCCAGGAACGTCCGGCGGGCGGCGTCGGTGACAGACCACAGCGCCTCCGACTGGCGTCGGCTGCGGGCGGGCTCACCCAGCAGCCGCTGGAAGGCGGTCTGGGCGTTGGCCACCGCCAGACCGGCCTTCTCGTGCAAGCTGCGAACCGCGGCGGCATCGGGGGCGTCGGCGGGATGAACCGCACCGGCCAACACCGCCCGGAGGTGGACCCGGTCGGCTTCCAGGGCAGTGGCGAGCTCATCCACCAGCTCGCGTCGATCCACCTTCGGCCACAACACATAGCCACCGAGGAGGGCCAGGCCGGCGCCGATCAGCGTATCGAGGATCCGGTGACCGGCCACGCCCCAGTCACCGGGCTGGCCGGTGGAGATCAGCACGATGACCAACGGGGTGAGGAAAGCCACCCCGAGTCCGTAGTTGAGCGAGATCAACGAGAAGGTCAGCAGGGAGAGGACGAACAGGATGAGGACCAGACCCACCGACTGGTCCACCCCCACCAGGATGCCGGCGGCGATGGCCGCTCCCAGCAGGGTGCCGGCCAGCCGCAGGATGGTCCGCTGCAAGGTCATCGCCGCATAGGGGCGGAGGACCACCGCGATGGTGATCAGCACCCAGTAGCCCTTGGTCAGGTGGACAGCCTGCACCAGGGCCTCCCCCACCGCGCAGGCGCCCCCCACCCGGAGGGAATGGCGCAGCACCGCCGACTGCAGGGTGAGGTTGGAAACCAGGTTCTGGTAGGCGCTGCGGACCCGGTCACCCAGGCGGACCTCCTCTCTCGGGGCCAGCGACGCGCCAACGTCGGCGGTCGGTTCGCCCCCGCCGGTCCCTCGCCTCTCTCCCGTCCGGCTCCACTCCGAGGCGAACAGGGCGGTGGTGGTGACCAGGTGGCGCTGGGTCTCGACCATCGGCCGGAGCGTGGCGACGGCGTCATAGAGCTGGAGTCGGCGGACCGAATCGATGAGATCGTCGAGCTCGGCCATCTGCGGCCCGAGGGCGTCAATGGGACCCCAGTCCAACCCGGCATCCGGATGCTCAATGGCATCGGCCATCGCCACCAGCGCCGCCGCCACCCCGTCGAGGGACCGAGCGGTGGCGGGGATGATCTCCCCGGAGTCGGGGAGCCTGGAGGCCATCTCGCCGAGGGTGATCATGCCCTCGGTCCGGTCCACCAGTGACCCCGCCCCTTCCAGCAGCTCGAGCAACACCGAACCCCGGGCACTGTGCCCTCGCCGCCGGGACCGGGTGAGGGCGAGCACCGAGCGGGCGGCGGCGATCTTTTCCCGGGCGGCCTGGGCGGCAGCGGTCACCCCGATGGCGTCGGAGGGGTCGCGGTGCCGGGCCCGTTCGGCCACCACCCGGACCAAGGCGGCGACCGATCGGAAGCTGCCGGCCACCCCGTCACTGGCGGCGGCGTAGGGGCGCACCGGCCAGACCACCAGCGTCACCACCACCGACCAGGCCCCGCCGATCAGGGCCAACCACAACCGCTGGGTGGACACCGCACCGTCCCCGGGTTGGCCCACCCCGAGGAGGAAGAGGATGGTCACCACGAATCCCACGTTGGAGGCCACGTTGCCGTAGAGGTTGACCATGGCGCAGGCGAACGTCACCACCAACACCAACGGCACCGCCGACCCGATGTGATTGCCGGCCAGGGTGCCGGCGGCCAGCGCCAGCGCATTGAAGACGGTGGCGGCGGTCATCGCCCGCCACCGGGTGATCTTGGCTCCGCCGCTGTCAGCCATACCCCCGTTCAGCGCGGCGAGAGCGACAATGGAGGTAGGTCCGATCTGGCCGAGCCCGACGCCGACGGCCAACGGGACGGTGACGATGATGGCCATCCGCAGCCCCAGGGCATAGGCCGGGCGGCCGGGTTCCAGCCGGACGAAGTTGGAAACCAGGGTCGGTCGCAGCGAGTTGAACCGCGCCCGCTGACCGGAGAGGACAGGGGCGGTGCCGGCAGTGTTCACCGCATCGGTGGAGTCGGGCGCGGACCGCACACCCGAGCTTGGCACAACCGGCGATTCGGCCCGTCAGTAGATCTGTTGGATGACCCCGTCCCGGAGGAGACCCCCGGCCACGTAGCCGGCGATCTTCTTGTGGCCGGCGGGCGTCGGATGGAGGTGGTCGCGTATCCGGGGGAACACCCAATGGGAGGTCAGCGGGTCGAAGACCAAGAGGTTCGGTACCGCCGAGCGCGCCGCCGAAACGATGGCGGCATCGGTGTTTAAGATGCCCAGCGGGGCCGGCCCGATGCGGCTGGTGTCAAAGAAGCCGAGCAAGCCGATCCGGGCCTGAGGTGCCTCCTGGCGGATGGTTTCGAACAGCGAGGAGACCGCCATTTTCTCATCGGTGGCGTTGATGCCGGCATCATTGTGGCCGCCCTGAATGAGAACGAGAGCCGGTTTGAGTGCGGCGACGTTCACCTGGGCCAGGAGGAAGGAGAAGGGACCCAGGCCGCCGTCGCCCGGGTTCACAAAGCCAGCTCCGGGATCGGCACTCACCACCACCCGGTAGTTGATTCTTTGGCCGAGGATGCCCGGCCAGGCCAGCTGCGGGTTGAGACCGACCCCGACCCCGGCAGCAAATGACGCCCCGATCACCAACAACACCGGTTGGTTGCCGGCTGGAATGGAGATGCCGGCAGGGATCTGCGGGCCCTCGGTGGTGGCGCTGAGGGAGAGGGCAGGCAGGTGGACTTGGGAAGCGGGCACGATCCCGTCCTTCTGCAGGGCGGTGGCAATGTAGGCGGCAATGACCTGGTCCCCGGCGGCGGTCGGATGGAGGCCGTCGGCGTCCCGCTGGAATTGCCATTCGTCGGTCAGCGGATCGATGATCGCCGGCTTGGGTGACACGCTCCGGGCGGCGTCGAGGATGGTGCTGTTGGCCGCCTCCACCGCCGGGGACAGCGGGCCCACAATGTTGTCGTCGAAGGTGCCCATCACCACCAGGGTGGCGTCAGGAGCTTGCTGGTGGATGGTCTGGATCAGCGAGACGACCGCCGCCGACAGGGCGAAGGGGTCGGCGCCGGTGTCGTTGTAGCCGCCCTGAACCAGCACGATGGAGGGCTGGAGCCGGGGCAGGTCCAGGTTGGACAGCAGCGTCGAGTACGGCCCGAAGCCGTCCTCGCCCTTGTTCACGTACCCGGCGCCGATCGAGGCGCTCACCGCCACCCGGTAACCGATGTCGGGGCCGAGTTGCTCGGGGAAGGCCGACTTCAGGTCCTCGCCGATCCCGGCGGCGAAGTCGTTCCCGACCACCGCCATCAACGGCGACGCCTTGGTGCCGGGTTTCAGCGAGCCCCGCAGCGTGCCTTCGCCGATGGACGAGTAGGAGGCTTTGGACAGTTGGATCTGGGCGGCGCTGAGCGGCGCCGGCCCACCCCCGGTAAAGGCACCGAACACCCAACTCAACAGCAGGGCGATGACCACCAGCAGCGCGATTCCCCCCGGAATCAGCACTCGACGACGTCTCAACATCACAGAAACGTAGCAGCGGGTATCGAAATCTCCACGTACCCTGGCTTTATGGCGACCTCCCCCTACGTCATCGAGTACAAAGGGGCGTTCCACCTCGATCTCCCCCCCGAACAGGTGTGGGCGATCATCTCCCGCACCGACCGCTACGAGGGCTGGTGGGGCTGGCTGCGGGAGTTCGAGACCGAGGGCCGCGACCTGGAGACGGGATCAGTGTTGCGGGGGGTGGTGGTCCCGCCCCTCCCCTACCGGATGCGGCTGGAGGTGGTGCTGGCCAAGAGCACCCGGCCCCGGCGCATCGACGCAGTGGTCAGCGGCGACCTCCGGGGCGAAGCCACCCTCACCTTGACTCCCGACGGGGAGGGCACCGAAGCCACCGTGGGTTGGACCATCGAGATGATGCAACGCCCGATGCGGTTGGCGGCACGGCTGGCCTATCCGCTGCTCCGGTGGGGCCACGATCTGGTGGTCCAGGCGACCGTCGATGGATTCCGGCGCATCCTGGTTACCGAGGCGGGATCCCTTGACAGCTCAGTTGGCTCGGAGGGTTCGGTTGGCTCGCCGGGTTCGGGTGGCTCGGATGCTTCGCCCGACTCGGGAGCCTCACCCGCTTCTCGGGTCAGTGAGACAGGCGAGCCAACACCAGGCTGACGGCCAGCGCCACCGTGGTCCACGACAGCGCCCGCAGGGTCTTCTCGATGGGGGCGAGCAAGGTGGAGCTGTCGAGCACCTCGACCCGACCGTCGTCGAGCAGCATCCGACCCTCGATGGAGACGGCATGGCGCCGGATGGTGCGGGCCGGCATCGAGAGGAAGCGCTGGGCGGCGGAGAGCAGGGTGGCGGCCACTGCCAACCCGATGGCAGAGAGCGGCAGGGACCGGTCCTGGGCGAAGGCGGCGGTGAGCACCGGGAAGGCTCCCCATCCCAGCGCGAAGCCGAGGCCGGTGTGGAAGCGGCCTCCGAACAGTTCGAGGTTGTATGCGAGGACCAAGAACGCCCCGACGGCGATGAACACCGCCAGCCACGGGCTGATCCGGTAAAGGCCGACGATGCCGATGGCGACCGCTCCGGCCAACCCGACCCCGGCGGTAATGACCAGGAAGCGGGTCGAGAGTTTGGTGCCGAGTGGTCGGCCCCGCAGCTCGTCGAGACAGTGGGCGGCCACCCCCACCGCCAAGAAGAAGGCGAGGACGGTGGCGCCGAGCGTGCTCCAGTTGACGGTCGGGCCGATGAGGGAGGCAATCACCACGTAGGCGAGGTGCCAGGCGGTGTAGGGCGGGTGGAGGATGGCCTGCACGTCGCGCCACCAGGTGTGCTCCGGGGAGGCGTAGTAGGCCGCTCCCGTTGGTGCCGCGCCGGTGTCGGCGCCTTCGACATCGGTGGGTCCGCCACCCAGGTCGGTCGGGTCAGCCGTCAACGGGCTTCGTACCCCACATCACCAGCCCGCCGCCGAGGGACATGAGCCGGGAACCGACTCCGTCGATGCCGGCCCGGGTCCAGGCCTCGACCGTCCAGGCCAGCGGGTATCGCCGGTAGTGACGGGAGATGTTCGGCCCGAGAAAGCGGCCGACCTCGAACCACTCCCGGCCCCCGGTCAACCACCCGGCCGCCGGCAGCACCAGCCGGGTGTAGCACCACCACAGCCCGCGCCACAGCGGGGAGGGGGGCAGATGGAACTCGAGGCTGGAGAGCGTGCCGCCGGGGCGGAGCACCCGGGCCAGCTCGGCGATGGTAGCCGCCGGGTCAGCCACGTAGCGCAGGAGATAGGTGAAGCTGACGGCGTCGAAGGCCTCGTCGGCGAACGGCAGCTCCTCCCCCCGCCCCTGGACCAGGTGCACCCCGCCCTCCTGACGGGAGGCGAGGTTCTGGCGGGCCCGGGCCAGCATCGTTGCGGTGAGGTCGAGCCCGACCACCTGGGCCCCGGTGGCGGAGCGGATGGCCAGAGCCACTCCCGCCGGTCCGGTGGCCACGTCGAGCACCCGGCCGGTGGGTCCCGCCACCACATGGCTCACCATCTCCTTCCGCCAGCGCCGGTCCTGGCCGAGGGACAGCAGCGCCCCGAGACGGTCGTAGCGAGCGGGCAGACCGTCGAACAGCTCGGTGGCCTGGCGGTTGGGCGCGGTGTCGATCCTTCCCACCATTGGATGCAGCGTAGGGCGGATGGGTCGTCCTTGCTGGCAATTGGTCACGTCAACCGCTACAACGTGCAGGTGGCCGCCGAGGTGAGGTTCTACGACGTGGTGGTGGCCGGTGCCGGTCCGGGCGGGAGTGTGGCCGCCTTCGAGCTCGCCCGCAACGGGGCGCGGGTGGCGCTGGTGGACAAGGCCCATTTTCCCCGGGACAAGGCCTGCGGCGACCTGGTCGGACCGCGGGGGGTGGGACTGCTCGGCGACCTCGGGATCGTCCCGGAGGGGACGGTGTCGCTCGGCGACATGGAAGTGATCGGACCGTCGGGCGGGCGGATACTCCTCCCCGCCGTCCCCGGTCTCACCTACCCCGGATGCGCCTGGGCCCTCCCCCGGAAGGCCTTCGACCTGGTCGTCTACGAGGCGGCGATGAAGGCGGGAGCCGAGGCCATCACCGCCCGGGTGGCGGCGGTCGAGGTCGACGGCGACGGCGGTGGGGTGGTGATGGAACTGGACAACGGGCACCGCTTGCGGGCCGGCTCCCTGATCGGGGCCGACGGCGCCACCAGCACGGTGGCCGGGGCGGTGGGCATGGTCCGGGCCGACCGGGTGCAGTGGGGGTTCGCGGTGCGGACCTATCTGGAGGTCGAAGTGGAGCTCCCGGTCATCGTCCTGTTCGACGAGGAGCCGGGGGTGGGGTTCCCGGGTTACGGCTGGATCTTCCCCGGCGCCGACGGGATGGCCAATGCCGGGGTGGGGGTGGGCACCGGTTCCGACCGCCGGGCCGGGGCCCGGGCCACCCGCTACCTCGACACCTTCCTCGGCCATCTGCAAGGACTCGGGCTGCTTCCCGAAGGCGCGGTGGCCGGCCCCCGGTTGGGTGGCTGGCTGAAGATGGGAATGCTCGGGACCTCGCCGGTGTCGGGACCGGTCCTCCTGGTGGGCGACGCCGCCGGGCTGGTCAATCCTCTCCAGGGCGAGGGGATCGCCCAGGCCATGTTGAGTGGGCAGGCAGCCGCCTCGGCGGTATTGGGTGCCGGCTCGAGCGGCGGGGCAGGCGCCGAGGCGGCGGGGGCGACCTACGGGCGGTGGCTCCGCCAACACCAGAGCTCGTACCAGGGCTCGACGGCCACCCTCCAGGGCCTGTTGCTGACCAGTCCCCGGATGGTCTCCCGGGTGGGGCGGATGCTCACCTGGCCGCCGGTCGGCCGACGGCTGGCTCCGGGTTGGGCGCTCTACTGGAACGACTTGACCTCCGGTGCGGCACCGGGCCGGGGCCGGACCCTGGCCCGGATGGCCAGCGGCGCGATCCGGGGACTGTCGGCGGCCTCTCCCACCCGTCGGGAGCTGGACAGGAATCTGGTCGGCCCCCGATGAGGGGCGGTCGGAGGGCGGGCGGCGGCTGGCTGTCTCGTCGGATCCATGCCCATTGTTAGAGAATGAAGAGTCTTACATCGTCGTTATACAGTGTCTCGATATACGGCTTTGTTATACTCTTTGAAGTATGACACCCAGGGTGAACCCCTACAGCCCTGGAGTGGGCTCCTCGCCACCGGTCCTGGCCGGGCGGGGACGGCAGCTCTCCCAGATTTCCTACTTGGCCGACCAGCTCGAAGCCCGGGCGGGGGCCGAGAACATCGTCTGGTCGGGGCTGCGAGGGATGGGCAAGACGGTCCTCCTCCACGAAGCCCTCGACCGCCTGCGGGACCGCGGCTGGCTGGCCGGCTACAGCGAGGTCCGCAAGAACGCCGGCATCGGATCGTCGGTCGCCTCCATCCTGCTGCAAGGGCAGGCGGTGCTGGGTCGGGGGAAACTGGCCAAAGCGTTGGGGTGGTTGCGGGAGATGGCCCACGCCACCACGGTGACCGCCGGGACCGCGGACTTCAGCGTGCAGCTCGGACTGGTCCCGGCCAAGGGAACCCAGCTCCCCGAAGACGCCCTCGACTCCCTGTTCATCCGGCTGGGAGAGGCAGCCGCCGATGCCGGGGTGGGGGCGATGTTCCTGCTGGACGAGCTCCAGCTCATGGACACCCACGACCTGTCGGCCCTCCTCCACGCGGCCAACGCCGCCGAAGGGCTTCCGGTGGGATTCGTGGCCACCGGGCTTCCCGACCTGCCGGGTCTGGTGGCGGCGGCCGGCAGCTACGCCGAACGGCTCTTCTATGACCGGGTCGACCGGCTGTCGCGTTTGGACGTGACCGTCGCCATCGAGGAGCCGGCCGCCACCTTCGACGTCAGCTACCAACCCGAAGCCATCGACGCCCTGGTCGGCCTGGTCGAGGGGTACCCGTACTTCGCCCAGCTCTACGCCATGGAGACCTGGCGGTCGGCGGGAACCCCCTCGGACCGACCCGGCACCCTCATCACCCTGGCCGACGTCGAGGACGCCATCGAGCCGACCCGGGACCGACTGGAAGAGGGGCTCTACCGGATTCGCTACGACAAGGCGTCCGAACGTGAGCAGGGTTACCTCGGGGCGATGGCCATCCTCGGCGATGGACGGATTCCCTCTGGGGAGGTCGCCCGTCAGCTCGGGTCCACCCCGCAAGCCGCCTCCACCTTCCGTGACCGGTTGATGAGCAAAGGGATCATCTACTCCCCCGCCCACAACGTCCTCGAGTTCTCGGTCCCCGGCTTCGCCGCCTACGTCCGCCGGCGACAAGGCACCGACGGAGTCACCCGCTGAGCAGTCTGGTCGTTCGGCTCCGGACCGGAGGGAATCCGAGCCGTCCGGCAGGGTCTCACCCTCGCGGCCTAAGGTCGCGGCATGGCACGACTCGACATTCCCGTGGGTGACGGCGGCGATGCCGTCCAGCTGTGGTCGCTCCGACCGGAAATGGGCGCGGCGGTCAACCGGCTGGTGGACGCCGCCTACAACAAGAGCATCCTGCCGGTGCGGGTGCGGGAAGCCGCCCGGATGCGGATCGCCCAGCTGAACGACTGCAAGGTCTGCCTCGCCTTCCGGGCCGACAAGGTCAAAGAGCAGGGCGTCACCGAGGAGTTCTATGGCCACGTCGGCATCCATGACGACGGTGCCAGCTTCAGCCAGCAAGAGCGGTTGGCCATGGACTACGCCGAGCGCTTCGCCATGGATCACCTCAGCATCGACGATGCATTCATCGACCGGATGCGGGAGTCGTTCACCGACCCCGAGATCCTGGACCTGACCATCTGTCTCAGCGCCTTCCTGGGACTGGGACGGACCTTGCGGGTGCTCGGCATCACTGAGACCTCCCTCACCGACGTCTGACCCGGCCCGACCTGGCTCGTCACGGGCATCTAGGGTCTCACCTGGCCCGTATCCCGACACCGAGGAGCCCCGATGGACGTAGTGCGCACCCCCGACGAGCAATTCGCCGACCTGCCCGACTTTCCCTACGCACCGGGCTACGCCGACACCGCCGACGGGCTCCGGGTGGGATTCATCGACGAGGGCCCGAAGGACGGGCCGGTGGCACTCCTCCTCCACGGAGAGCCGTCCTGGTCGTTCCTCTACCGGAAGATGATCCCGGTCTTCGTCGACGCCGGCTTCCGGGTGGTCGCTCCCGATCTGATCGGCTTCGGGCGCTCCGACAAGCCGACGGCCCAAGAGGACTACACCTACGCCCGTCATGTGGAGTGGATGCGCTCGGTGCTGTTCGACACCCTCGACCTCTCCGGCATCACCCTGGTCTGTCAGGACTGGGGCGGCCTCATCGGGCTCCGCCTGGTCGCCGAGCACTCCGAGCGGTTCGCGAGGGTCTGCGCCGCCAACACCGGGCTCCCCGACGGCACCGTTCGGCTGCCGGAGGCCTGGTGGCAATTCCGTAATTTCGTCCAGGCCACCCCCGATCTGCCCATCGGCCTGCTGGTCTCCGGCGGGGTAAGGGTGCCGTTGACCGAGGAGGTCATCGCCGCCTACAACGCGCCATTCCCCGACGCCACCTACAAGGCCGGGGCGCTGGCGTTTCCCGACCTCATCCCCCAAAGCCTCGACAACCCGGCCACTCCCGACAACCAGAGGGCCTGGTCGGTGCTGGAGACCTTCACCAAGCCCTTTCTCTGCGCCTTCTCCGACAAGGATCCGATCACCAAAGGCGGTGATCGTCCGTTGCTGGATCGCATCCCCGGGACCAAGGGGCAACCCCACGCCAGCATCGAGGGCGGAGGGCACTTCTTGCAGGAAGACCGGGGGCCGGAGTTGGCCCGGGTGGTGGTCGACTGGACCCAAGCCGGCTGAGCTCGCCGCCCGCCCCGACGGCGTCTGTTACCGTCGCACCCGGGGCCACGCGCGGGCGGGGGCCGTTGGGAGACGAAGATGAGCGACCGCAACCACCACGGGCTCGGCCGGTGCTCGGGCCGGGTCGCCTGGCGTTCCCCGGTTCGAAAGCTCGCCTCTGTGGCCGGCGCCATCGCCTGCGCAACCCTCGGACTCGGCGTGGTCACCCAGGGTGCTGCTGCCGGGGCGGGCGCCGCCTCTCCCGTTCCCCAACTCAGCGAGATTCCCATGGTGGTGGTGGCGAGCCCGGCCGTCTCCTCCGCTCTCATCGCCGCGTCTTCCGATTCCCCTCCGGTGGCACCGTCCGCACCCCGCCCCCACGCGGTGACTCCGAACTGCACCTTCAACGGGTCGACCGGCATCGTCGAGAATGTCACCCCGGGGTCCTCGATCGCCATCATCTGTTTTGGATGGCAGCCCAATGACACTGTCGCGGCCGCCGAGTTCAGCCCCTTGTTGGCCACCACCGGATCGACCGACGAGATCGACCAGAACGACACCCAGGCCTTCCCCACCGACCAGACCGGGTCGATGTCCGGCACCTTCGTTGTGCCGAATCCGTTCTCCGCCCCCGATCCGGCCGCCGTCTGTCCTCCCTCGACAACCCAAGCCGCCCAGGGCTATTTGCGCTGCGGGGTGGCACTGGTGGACCCGAACGGCGACGGCGTCGTGGTGGCCGTCAACTACGCCGGACAACTGGTCCCGCCCCCCTCGCCGGGGGCCACCGCGGTGGGGATGGCGGCCACCCCCGACGGCGGTGGCTACTGGGTGGCCTGGTCGGATGGAGATGTCACCACCCATGGCGACGCTCCGAGCTACGGCAATGCCTCCACGCTCCATTTGACCCAACCGATCACCCATATCGTGTCGACTCCGGATGGCGGGGGCTACTGGCTGGTGGCGGCGGACGGCGGGACTTTCGCCTTCGGGACCGCCAGGTTCTTCGGGTCGATGGGGGGTGTGCCTCTCAACAAACCGGTGGTGGACATGGCCCCCACCGCCGATGGCAACGGTTACTGGCTGGTGGCGAGCGACGGGGGCATCTTCGCCTTCGGTGATGCGGTGTTCCGCGGTTCGATGGGCGGCCGGCCCCTCAACAAGCCGGTGGTCGGGATCGCCGCCGATACCGCCACCGGGGGGTACTGGCTGGTCGCCTCCGACGGGGGCATCTTCGCCATCGGGGCTCCCTTCTTCGGATCGACCGGGGCCCTCGCCCTCAACAAGCCGGTCAACGGCATGGCGGCCACCAAGACCAACAACGGCTATCTCTTCGTGGCCTCCGACGGGGGCATCTTCGCCTTCGGCGATGCCGCCTTCCACGGGTCGACCGGTTCGTTGACCCTCAACAAGCCCATCGTGGGGATGTCGATCGACCCGGCCAGTGGTGGCTACTGGCTGGTGGGGAGCGACGGCGGGATCTTCGCCTTCGGGGCGCCGTTCTTCGGGGCGGGCTGAGCCCGGCCAAGGTCGAGTACCGGGTTGGACCGCCCTCCTCTAGCCTGATGGCATGTGCCGCAATATCACCACGCTGCGGGGATTGCAGCCCGAAGCCACCGAGGAAGAGATCACCGCCGCCGCCCGTCAGTACGTCCGCAAGGTCAGCGGCGTCCAGACGACCACCGAGCGCACTGAAGAGTCGTTCGAACGAGCGGTTCGCAAAGTGGCGGAGGCGACCGTCGAGTTGCTGTCCGGGTTGCCGGATCGCCGACAGCCCCCGCCGACATTGCCGCCCCTTCGGCGACTCTCCGCCAAGAAGTTGGCGTCGGCGGGCTAGCTAGCCCCGTTCCCCCACCACCGTGAACATCGGCATCTCCACCGCCGGCTCCCCCATCCGGTGCCCGAGGTGATGGGCCTGGGTGTGCTCGGTGATGGTGGTGTTCCCGAATCCGACCCGCTCCAGCATCGCCACCACCGCGCCGGGATAGATGTTCCACCAATTGGAGATCTCGTGGGTCGCCAATGGGGAGAACCGCATGATGTTGCTCTCCAGCGGTGCTTCCCGGTCCTGGATGAGATCGGTCACCACGATTCGCTCCTTGGTCCGCTTGGCCACCTCCTGGATGGCCCCCCAAGGCTCACGGAGATGCAGCAGGATGGCACCGAACACCGCGATGTCGAATTCCCCCAGGTCTTGAGGCAGCTGGTAGAGGTCTCCGTGGACGAGCTTGGCTGACGAGCCGTAGAGGCGGTGCATGTACCACCAGCTGTTGTGAATGCCTTCGACCGTGGTGCACATCAGGTCGGCTTCATTGTCCGCAGTATCCCCGCCGGCAACCGGCAGGAGGTCGATGGAGACGTCGAAGCCGGTCTCGAAGCTGACCACCTCGGCGCCCTGCCGCTCCATGTAGAACGAAAGATACCCTGACGCCGGTCCGGGCTCGATGACTCGCTTCCCGGTCACCTCGACCCCGCCCAGATAGGAAGCCTCCCGGCCCCGCAGGTCCCAGGCGCCCTCGAGGGTGCCCCCGTCGGGCAGGTCGAAGGTGTGGTACCAGTTGCAGTCGTCGACGGTGGCGTGCGCCCGCATCTGGCTCATCCAGTGCTGGAAGGCCGAGTCGAGCTGACCCAGGTACTGGGTCGGCGGAGTCATAGGCCAGACCGGCGACCGAGCGGCACCCTCCGGGTAGGCGTGGCGCGGAACGGCAGTGGTGGTCACGACGGCACTCCTTGTTCGAATTCTTCTCTCGCCCGTCGCCCGCCGGGCGCGGTGCCCTTGACCACAGCGACGGCCAGGAGCCCGATCCCCGGCAGCCGGCGCAGCCCCTTGCGCTCCGGCCATCGGCGGGTAACCAGGAACCCCAGCCCGACCGACCCCACCGTGGCGATCCAGCCCTCGACGGAGATCGGGCTCAGGCCCCAACCCAGCCGGCGAGGGGCGAACCATACCTTTTCGCCGACCAGCGGAGTCGTGCGCATCCGACCAGTATGGCAGCGCCGTTCCTCGACCTGGAGGATGGACCCCAGCCATCGGGCGCCGGGTCGGCCGCCTGCACCGGAGCCGGATTTGGGTTGCACCGGAGCCGAATGGTGGAGTGAATTCTCAGGCCGACCCGACCAGCCGCCACATCACGATGTGTGGACCGATGACCGGATCGACCCACGCTTCGCCATAGGTGGTGAACCCGGCCCGGCGGTAGAGGCCGATGGCGGGGACCCGAGCGTTGCACCAGAGGAGACCCCCGCCCTGGCTGACGACGTAGTCGATGCTTGCCTGCAGCACCGCCGAGCCGATGCCCTGGTCACGGGCCTCCGGTCGGGTGGCCATCCCCCGCAACCGCCAGGTCGGAGTGCCGGGCGGGGCCAGATCGTCACTCGGAAACGGAGGCGCTTCGAGGGTGACCCGCGCCACCGACTGCACCTCGCCGCCGGCGTCGATGGCGGCAAAGGCGGCCGTGGCCGGGTGATCGTCTTCGGGGAGAGCCATCTCGTCGAGGGTTTGGTCGGGCCGGAGCACCGCCTGGCGTAAGGCCAGGGTCCTCGCCACCGGAACCCGGCTGACGGTGACGGCGATGGTGGGGGCCGGCGACGTCGGCTCGGGGTCAGGAGTGCCGGGCATCCTCACTCCCCGGTGGTGCCGTCGAGGAGCTCCCGGGTGGCGTCGGCGTGGCCGGCGTGCCGGGCGGTCTCCTGGATGAGGTGGAGCAGCACCCACCGGAGGTCCCCGCCCTGACGGCCCCGTCGGCAGGGCTGATCGAGCGCGGTGGCCCGAACCACCGCACGGGTGGAGTCCGCCCTCGTCCGGTACGCCGACAGGGCCGCCTCGACCGTCAGTTCCGGACCCGGGTGGAACTCCTCCTCGCTCCTCGAGACCGCCCGGCCGAGCATCCCCCCGTCGATCCATCGCCATTCCACGTGGGTGAGATGGTTCACCACCCCCAACAACGGGATCAGCCGGCCGTCGGGCGTCCAGCCGGCGTCTTCTTCGCTGAGCCCCTCGAGGTTCCGGATGACTGCGCCCCGCAGGTAGTCGAGCCAGCTCAGCAGCAGCTCGCGCTCATCGGCGTTGCCGTTGGGAACATCGACTTCCGGGTTGGGTGGCATCGCTCCACGGTAAGCCGGGAAAAGTCGGACCGTCGACCCTGGCCGTCCTCCCGGGGCCTGCCCCTCACCCGGTCAGCCGGCACCGCCAAAAGATTCTGGTCGAATCTGTCGATTTGGCGCCGAGCGGTTCGTAGTGTCAGTGGAGGATCGGCAATCCGGCCGCTCCCCGCTGAGAGGAGAATGATCATGAAGCAGTATCTGTTGTCGGTCCACATGGTCGAAGGCCAGAAGCCACCCGCCCCCGAAGAGATCGAGCAGAGCTATGGCGCGGTCGACACCTTCAATCAGGAGTTGCAGGACAGTGGCGCCTGGGTGTTCGCCGGTGGCCTCCACCCGCCGGAAACCGCCACCGTGGTGCGGATTCAAGACGGTGAGGTGCTGACCACCGACGGACCGTTCGCGGAAACCAAGGAGCAGCTCGGAGGGTTCTGGATCGTCGAGGCTGAGGACCTCGATGCCGCCCTGGCGTTGGCGGCCAAGGGGAGCACGGCCTGCGGCGCCCCGGTGGAGGTCCGACCGTTCCAAGAGATCCCCGAGGATTAGCCCTCGGTGGCCTTCGACGTCAGCGAGATCGAACTCCACTTCCGGCGCGAGTACGGCCGGGCCGTGGCCACCCTGGTCCGCTCCTTCGGTGACATCGACGTCGCAGAAGAAGCGGTCCAGGAGGCCTTCATGGTGGCCATCGAACGATGGCCGGTGACCGGCCTCCCCCCGAATCCGGGTGGGTGGATCACCACCACGGCCCGGAATCGCGCCATCGACCGCCTGCGACGCGAGGCATCCCGTCATGACCGACATGCTCAAGCCACCCTCTTGCACGAAAGCCGCCAACCACCCGAACCGGTGGGTCCGGTGATCGACGACCGCCTGCGGCTCATCTTCACCTGCTGTCACCCGTCTCTGGCTCCCAGCGCCCAGGTGGCGTTGACCCTGCGATTGCTCGGAGGCCTCCAGACTCCGGAGATCGCCCGGGCCTTCCTGGTGCCGGAGGCGACCATGGCCCAACGACTGGTCCGGGCCAAGCGCAAGATCAGCGCCGCCGGGATCCCCTATCGCGTCCCCGAGGATGCCGAGCTGCCGGACCGGCTCCGGGCGGTGCTGGCCGTGATCTATCTGGTGTTCAACGAGGGGTACTCGGCCTCGGTCGGCGATGTCCTGGTTCGGGAGGATCTGTGCGCGGAGGCCATCCGGCTGGCCCGCCTGTTGGCCGAGTTAATGCCGGACGAACCTGAGGTCATCGGACTGCTCGCCCTGATGCTGTTGACCCACTCCCGGCGAGCCGCCCGGCTGGACTCGGACGGATCATTGGTGCTGTTGCCGTATCAGGACCGCTCGCTCTGGGACCGGGCGCTGGTGGAAGAAGGACAAGGACTGGTTCGGGCCCTGCTCCGGCGCAACCTGCCCGGCCCATACCAGATCCAGGCCGCCATCAACGCGGTGCACAGCGACGCCCCCACCGCCTCGCACACTCAATGGGGCCAGATCCTCGCGCTCTACGACCAGCTGATGGAGTACGCCCCCAACCCGGTGGTGGCGCTCAACCGGGCGGTGGCGGTGGCCGAGGTGGCCGGCCCGGAGGAAGCGCTGGCCCTGGTCGATCGCCTCGACCTGGACGGCTATCACCTGTTCCACGCCACCCGGGCCGATCTGCTCGAACGGCTGGGTCGCTATCCCGACGCGGGGTCGGCGTACAGCGCCGCCCTGGCTATCGCCACCAACGAGGCCGAGCGGAGCTTTCTGGAGCAGCGCCGACGAGCGGTCCTCGACCACTGATCCGTGCCCGGCGATCCGGCCGGCTGCTCACCGGGAACCGTCGTCGAAACGATTGCGGTCGGCGTCCTTCGGGTCCGCCCCGGGCTGGAGCCCGACAGAGGACAGCAACTTCTCCCGATCGGAAGCCGACCGGAGACGGATGAAGGTCAGGTTGGCCCAGGCCGGGTCGGTCATGGTCGCCGAGTAGCGATCCCGGTAGGCCTGATGCTGGGTCCACGACCAGGCGATGATCGACTTGGCCGGGTCGGTGGAGAGGAGGTTGCGCCAGTGCTCACGGTTTCCATTCCACAGCTCCCGCCGGCGCAATACCCGGCCCAGGCTCCGAGAGACGACCCGGAAGGTGACCAGGGCCCGGGGCGGATCCACCCAGACCACGGTGTCCGCCCGTCCCCAGACGACATCCCTCCCGTTCAGGTAATTCCCGTCAACCACCCAGCCGCCCGTGGCAGTCAGATCGGCCACCTGGCGGCGGAACTCGTCGGCCGGCAGTTCGGTCCAGTTGGGCAGGTGGAAGACGGCGTCCAGCTCGATGTAGGGAACGCCGAGCCGTGCCGCCAGCCTCGCCGCCAGCCAGGATTTCCCCGATCCCGAGTTGCCCACCACCGAGACACGCCGCACCTGGTCATCATGGCATCGCTAGGAAAAGTGGGTGTCGGGCCGTTCCCGCCTTTCGCCGTCGATCTCGATGTCGACCTTCTCATTGTAGAAGGCCACCAGCCCGGCGATCGGCAGCAATTGACGAGTGGGAAAATCGTAGGCCCAGGCCAAGTCGGGGAAGGTCTGGTCGCCTAGACGAACCGACCAGTAGTCGGTGGTCTGCCCCTTGTACGGACAGGAGGTCACGGTGTCGCTCGGCACCAGGTGCTCGAATTCCACCTCGGTTCGATTGAAGTAGTAGCGGGTCGGCAGGCCGGTTTCGAAAACCATCACCGGGGAGGATGACCGGGCCAGCTCGATGCCGTCGAGCCCGACCGTGACGGTGCGGGTCGAGCGGAGGGCATCGACCCGCGAGTAGGGGTCGCGAGGATGGACGAACACTTCTTCGTCCTCTTCGAACCAGCTGTCGAACGCCGACCAGTCGAACCGGACCCGGCCGGCGATACCGTCGATGTCCGACTCGATGTAGAGGTGGGCAACCCCGGGGCGATCGAGGTCACCGGCGCGAATTCCGTAGCGCTTGGCCGTCCCCCGACCCCGCGGCTCCTCATGCTGCTCATCGACCAGGATGTCGGCGTCGATGTCAGCCAGAGGAAGGTAGTACTGCGGGTAGTGGCTCCACTCCCACACGTAGATGGCCGAGGTGGTGTCGACGACGAACCGATCCCCCAGCCGAGCCCTGACCCGGCGGGGGACGGGCTCCACGTGGTTGACCGGGACGATGGTCTGCGGGTAGTCGTTCACGGCACCTCCACGGGATTTCGGCCGGCAACGGGCAGGGTGCCCTCATGGTAGGCACGGGCCCGTCCGCTTCGGGTCAGTGGTCGCCGCTGGCCAGCAGGCGAGTGACATCATCGGCGGTGGCCTCGACCAGCTCGATGAGGAGCGCGGCCCGGGTCGCCGGGTCATCGGTCTCCAGCAGCCGTTGTGCGTCCAGGGCCCCGCAGGGCGCCGAGCCGCAGAGGCGCCAGAGATACTCGATGGGTGGGTCGAGGTGGTGTTCATCGAGGGCGAGCGGCGGTGCGGCTCCCAACTCGGAGAGCAGTGCCCGGCAACGTCGGACCGCCCTCTCGGCCCGGCGGATCTCGGCCGCGCCCGGCTCGGAGACCGGTGGTTCCTCGGGGAGATGGGCGACCTCGGCCCGCGGGTAGGGGTCGTCCTCCAGCCAGCCGGTCACCCGGAATCGGCGGCCACCCTGGGTGGCGAGCAGCCGTCGCCCATCGTCGAAGATCGAGGTGCCCCGGATGTGGGCGACGGTGCCCACCTCCAGCCGGTGGTCACCACCGCCGACTTCCGATCCCCGGTCGATGAGGACCACCCCGAATTCCCGATCGCCGGCCAGGCAGTCCTCCGCGAGTGCCCGGTAGCGGGGCTCGAAGACGTGGAGGGGCAGTTCCGCGTGGGGGAAGAGCACCGTCGAGAGCGGGAACATCGGCAATCGACGCGCCGGTTCGGGCATCGCCAGACTCTGCCACGCGCTCCGGGTGGCCGCCAGCGCATGGCGGCCGGGGTCCTGACGAACATCGCCGGGTCGGCATGGTAAGAACTGACTATGAGCTGCAGGCGGGTGCCCTCGGCGGGGCGGCGGGCGATCCACTCGCCAGCCGGGACGAGGAGGGGCCGATGACGAGCACCGACGTGCTGGTGGACGCCTTCGAGCGGATCCGCGATGCCGTGCACCCGGCAGTCAACGGCCTTTCGCTCGAGGAGTTGACCTTCCGTCCCGACCCCGAGTCCAACTCCATCGCCTGGCTGGTGTGGCATCTGACCCGGATCCAGGATGACCGGGTCGCCGGGCTCAATGACCGCGAACAGGTGTGGACGGCCGAGGGGTGGGTCGACCGTTTCGGTCTCCCGCTGGAGCCCTTGGACACCGGCTTCGGCCACGACCCCGCCACCGTGGCCGTGGTGGTCGCCGACGCCTTGTCCCTGCTCGGCTACTTCGAGGACGTCCACCGTCGGACCCTCGAGGTCCTCGGCTCCCTTAGTGAGTCGGACCTGGCCCGGGTGCTGGATCCGACCTGGGACCCACCCGAGACCGTGAGCAGTCGGCTGGTGGCGGTGGTGGTCGACGACCTCCAGCACGTGGGCCAGGCGGCCTACGTCCGAGGGATCGTCCAGCGCCTCTCCGAGTGACCCGGGCGGCCCCGGCTCAGAAGGTGAGGACGCCCCGGGCCAGCTTGCCCGCCTCCATGTCCTCGACGATCTCCCGGAATCCCTCCAGCGGCCGTGACTCGGTGACCAACTCGTCGAGCATCAGCTGGCCCGACAGGTACATCTCGACCATCAGCGGGATGTCGTGGTGGGGACGGGAGGACCCGTACCGGCAACCGAGCAGGCCGCGATCGACATAGGCCAGGGCGTTCACGTCGACCGACACCTCGGTGCCCTGGGGGGGGATGCCGATGGCCAGGGCATTGCCGCCCCAGTCGAGGACGTCGAGGGCATTGCGCAGCACCGCCTGATGGCCCACGCAGTCGAAGGACCAGTTGACCCCGCCGGTCCACCCGAGGGCGCCGCTCAACTTGGACGGCCCGGGGGGGACGATCTCCCGGATGGCCGCCACCGCATCGGAGGTGGAGGCATCGACGAAGTGGGTGGCACCGAACTGGCGGGCCAGTCCGTCTTTGGACGACAGGGTGTCGACCGCGATGATCCGACTGGCACCGGCGATGCGGAGCCCCTGGATCACGTTGAGTCCCACCCCGCCCACCCCGAACACCGCGGCGGTCTCCCCCGGCTTCACTTTGGCTCGGTTGAGCACCGCCCCCACGCCGGTCAGAACCCCACAGCCGATGAGGCAGGCCGAGGTCATCGGCACGTCTTTGGAGATCTTGACGGCTTGCACTTCCTGGACGATGGTCGACTCGGCGAACACCGAGGTGGCGGCGAAGTTGGAGGCCGGCTCACCCTTGTAGGTGAAGGGCTGGGAGACATTGCCGAGCGTCTTCACACACCAGGTGGGATGCCCGGTGGAACAGGCCCGGCAGGTCCCGCAGCTGGCCAGGGTGGCGATGACCACATGGTCCCCGGGCTTCACCGAATGGACTTCGGACCCCACCGCCTCGACCACGCCGGCACCCTCATGGCCGAGCACCGACGGCGACTTCCAGGGGATGGTCCCGTTGATCACCGAAAGGTCGCTGTGGCAGACCCCGGCGGCTCCGATCCCGACCTTTACTTCGGTCGGCCCCGGCTCCCCTACGGACAGCTGATCGGTGACCTCGACGTCGTCACCGGTGTACACAATGCCGCGCACGGCACTCCCCTCTCTTCTTATGCCCCGTCAATGGCGACGGGCTTCTGTGGATCGTTCCGCCTAGCCGGACTCAGGCTGTAGCTCGCTGGCGTTGAACTGGTCACGGAGGTCGCGCTTGAGCACCTTGCCGCTGGCGTTGGTCGGCAAGGCGTCAACCACCTCGACGAACTTCGGCGCCTTGAAATTGGCCAGGTGCTGGCGGGACCAGTCGGGCAGCGTACGGACGATCTCCTCGGACGATCCGCCCGGCACCGGCACCACGAAGGCACACCCGATCTCACCCATCCGGGGGTCCGGAACCCCGACCACCGCCACCTCCGCCACCTCTGGATGGTTGCGGAGGACCGCCTCGATCTCCGCCGGGTAGACGTTGAACCCGCCGGACACGTACATGTCCTTCAATCGATCGGTGATCTCGATGTTGCCGTCGGCATCCATGACGCCGACATCTCCGGTGTGCAGCCATCCGTCGACGTCGATCGCCTCATCGGTGGAATCGGCATCGTTGAAGTACCCGCGCATCACGTTGTAGCCGCGGACCACGATCTCGCCCGCCTCACCGCTGGCCACTTCTTCCCCATCGGGCCCGATGATCCGCACCTCGACGTCGGGGATGGCTCGGCCGGAGGTGCCGGCGATGACCTCCGCCGAGTCCCCCTGCCGGCACATGGTCACGGTGCCGGTGGCCTCGGTCAGGCCGTAGGCGGTGAGGACCGTCTCGATGCTCATCTCCGACCAGAGTCGATGCACCAGCTCGACCGGAATCAGGGCGGCGCCGGTCACCACCAGGCGGAGCGACGCCAGGTCGAACTTGTGGCGGTCGGGCCGGTCGAGGATCGACTGGAAGATGGTCGGGGGCCCCGGCAGCACCGAGATGTGCTCGGTGGCGATCCGGTCGAGGAGCACGTCGACGTCGAAGATCGGCTCGGCCACCATGGTGGCCCCGGTCATCAGGCAGGCCAGGATGCCGGCCTTGTAGCCGAAGGTGTGGAAGAACGGGTTGACGATCAGGTACCGGTCGCCTTTGCGCAGGCCGACGACTTCGGCCCAGGTGGCGAACGTCCGAAGGGTCTGGGCATGGGTGCTCATGGCGCCCTTGGGATGGCCGGTGGTGCCGGAGGTGAAGATCAGGTCCGACATGTCACCGCTGGTGATCGAGGCGGTCCGGCCGGCGGCCACGTCGCTCGGCACGCAGGCTCCCTCCTTCAAGAAGGCGTGCCAGCTGACCACCTGGTCGCCCTTCTTGTGCCGGAGCAGCGCCCCTTCTTCGCCGGACGGGCTGGACTCCTCGGTCTCCCCAGCCCGTAACACCACCACCCGTTCGAGCTCCCGCAGCGGGCTCCCCGCTGCCGCCGCCTCCGCCAGCATGGCCGGGTAGTCGGTGCCCAGGAAGCCCTGCACCGTGAAGAGAATCCGGGCTCCCGACTCCTTGAGGATGTAGGCGGCTTCGGCCCCCTTGTAACGGGTATTCAGCGGAACCAGGAGGGCACCGGCCCCCACCGCCCCCAGGGCGGCGATCACCCACTCGGCGCAGTTCGGCGCCCAGATCGCCACCCGGTCGCCCCGTTCGATGCCGTTGGCCAGTACCGCTCGGGTGGCGGCCGCCACCTCTTCCGCCAGTTGGTCGAAGGTCAGCCGGGTGGTCGTCCCCCCGGGTCCGTGGGCGTCCACCAGCGCTTCGGATTCACCGAATCTGGCCGCGGCATCCTCCACCAGGCCGGGGATGGTTCCCCACTGGAGATCCCCTCGGGGATCGGAGATATCTGACACTCCGTCAGGGTAGTGCATTGGACTGAAGATTCTGTTTGAGCTGCGCCCCCGGTTGACCCGGTTCGGCACCGGTTCGGCTGGCATCCCCCCACCGCTCAGGGGTGCTGGCTGCTGACCGACACCACCTCGCCGGTCATGAAGGTGGCGTAGTCGCTGGCCAGAAACACGATGACGTTGGCCACCTCCCACACCTCGGCCCCCCGCCCGAAGACTTCCTTCTTGGTCAGCTCGGCCAGCTCATCGTCCGGCATCACCTTGTTGAGGAACGGATGGACCGCCAGGCTCGGGGACACCGCGTTGATCCTGACGTTGTGGGGCACCGCCTCCACCGCCGCACACCGGGTCAGCGCCATCACCCCGGCTTTGGCCGCCGCGTAGTGGGATTGGCCGGCTTGGGCCCGCCAGCCCAGCACCGAGGCGTTGTTGACGATGACCCCGCCCTGGCCACGAGCGTAAAGATGTCGGAGGGCGGCACGGGTACAACGGAAGGTCCCGGTCAGGGTGATGTCGAGGACCAGCGCCCATTGCTCGTCGGTCATGTCGACGACGTCGACCTTCCCGCCCAGGCCGGCGTTGTTGACCGCGATGTCGAAGTATCCGTGGTGCTCGACGGTGGCGTCGTAGAGGTGCTGGACCTGGGCTTCGTCGGTGACATTGCAGGGGATGGCCAGTGGTCGCCGGCCGGAGAGCTCGGGCAGCTCGGCCAGGGCATCGGCCGCCTCGTTCAGCCGCCGCTCGTGGGCATCGGACAGCACCACCGTCGCCCCTTCCTCCACACAGCGCTTGGCGGTGGCGAACCCGATCCCGGTGCCGGCCGCCGCGGTGACCACCACGATCTTCCCGGTGAGGAGTCCGTGGCCAGGAGGCGGGGTGGGAGCCTGGGGGGTATCGGAGGGGCCGCTGGTCATCGGAGTGCTCCCTTGGGTTCGGGCGGCAGGCCGAGGACCCGTTCGCCGATGATGTTCTTCTGAATCTCGTTGGATCCGCCGTAGATTGTCTCGGCGCGACTGAACATGAACGTCCGTTGGAATTCGTCGAGCTCATAGGGAAAGGCTTCGGCCACCAACCCGGCCGGGCCCAGCACGTCGATGGCCAGTTCGCCGAGGCCCTGATGCCACGTCGCCCAGTAGAGCTTGATGATCGAGGCCTCGGGAGGTGCCACCGGACCGTCGATGCTAGAGAGGCTGCGCAGGGTATTGAACCGGAGGATCTCGAGCTCCCCATAGGCCCGGGCCAGCCGTTGCCGGACCACCGGATCAGCGGCCCGGCCGTTGGCCCGGGCGGCGTCCAGGAGGTGATCGAGTTCACGGCGGAAGGAGACCTGGTGGCCGAGCATGGCCACCCCTCGCTCGAAGGCGAGAGTGGCGAGGGCGACTCTCCAGCCGTCTCCCACCTCACCGAGCACGTTCTCCTCGGCTGTCCTGGCTCCATCGAAGAAGACCTCGTTGAACTCGGAGGTCTTGGTCAACTGGGTGATGGGCCGGACCTCGATCCCCGGCTGGTCCATCGGCACCAGGAGGTAGGACAGCCCCCGGTGGCGGACTGACCCCGGCTCGGAGCGGCAGACCACGAAGCACCAGTCGGATTGGTGGGCCAGCGACGTCCATATCTTCTGGCCGGTGATCACCCACTCGCCCGTCTCCGGGTCGAGGACGGCTTTGGTCTGGACATTGGCCAGGTCGCTCCCGGCATTCGGCTCCGAATACCCCTGGCACCAGAGCTCGGTGCCGTCCACGATCGGCGGTAGAAATCGGGCCTTCTGTTCCGGGGTCCCGTAGTGGATGATGGTGGGGCCGATGAGCCCCTCGCCGAGGACGCTGACCCGGCCCGGCGCCTTCGCCTTCACGTACTCCTCGTTGAAGATGACCTGGTGGGCGATGGACGCCCCCCGTCCGCCGTAGTCGGCCGGCCAGCCGAGACAGGTCCAACCGTCGGCGGCCAGTACCTTCTCCCATTCCAGCCGGGTCTCGAAGCCGAACGTCTCGTCCCCGGATCCCCCTCGACCGCCCAGAGCCGCGAACTCGCCGACCACGTGGTCAGCCAGCCAGGCGCGCACCTGGTGTCGGAAGGCATCGTCCTCGGGTCGGTCTCGTAGGTCCATGGCTGAGGTATGTCCTGGTCAGGTAGCCGGCCGGTGGGTCCAGCGGACCGGACGGGGTCCGGAGGGCGCTTCTCGGGTCGGGCAAATCTGACGCGACGTTAGCAAACGGAAATTCGACCGGTTTGGGGCGCCGCGGAGGGAACACCGAGGTAAAGGGGGGGGTTCTACTCTGTGTACGAGGTGGAAGGACGCAACCTGTGACCCCCCTCGTGCGCCCAAGGAGGCTGAAGTTCATGAGTGACACCACGAAGGCCGAGGCCGTTGGCCCGGTGGAGCTGAGCGAGGAAGAGTGGAAGGCGAAGCTGTCACCGGAGCGCTATGCGGTGCTGCGCCAGAAGGGCACCGAGCCCGCCTGGTCGGGAGAGCTGCTCCACGTCGAGGGTACCGGCATGTTCACCTGTGCTGGCTGCGGGGCCGATCTATTTCAGAGCGATACCAAATTCGATTCCGGTTCGGGATGGCCGAGCTTCTATCGGGCCCTTGACCAGGGGACCATCAACGAACATGAGGACCGGAGCTTCGGGAGCGTCCGGACCGAGATCACCTGTGCCCGCTGTGGCGGACACCTCGGCCATGTGTTTCCCGATGGTCCGGCGCCTACCGGCCTCCGATACTGCGTGAACTCGCTGTCCATCGAGTACAAGCCCGACGACTGAGCGGTCCCATCGGTCGAGGCCGACGCACCTACGTCAATCTGACCGGTTGACCGAGGCCAGACGCTGTTCGAGCAACTCGAACAGGTCGCCGAGGGCCGTCGCCTCCGAGGTGCGGCCCGATCGCAGCAGGACCCGGTCGGCGTCGGCCAGCGCTTGGCAGGCACCGAAGGCCTCGGCTTTGGAGAGCAGCACCGAAGGGGCGAATCGGACACGGTCTCGAGCTGAGTCGGTGTCGACGGGCTCGGTCGGACGGGTGTGGGTCATGCTCACGGCAGGACTCCTTTCGGGTCAGTCACTCAAGAGGAATTTCGGTCGGGGGATCCGGGTCGCCCCCGACGGATGCGGGCGAGGGCGAGCCCCGCCGCGGCCCCCATGGTGATCGCGGCGGCGGCGGAACCCACGATGTCGGCCAGTTGGCGGGTCATCAGCCAGCCGACCGCCCGGATGTCGCCGTGCACGATCACCTGGGCAAGCGGGTGGCCCCCGGCGAGCAGTCTCCAATTGGCCCAGTAGGCCAGCACATGCATACCGAGTCCGGTGTCCATGATGAGCGGCGGTTCGTCGGGGTTGAGATTGGGGTTGGCGGGTCGATGCCGATCAGGCGTCGGCCGCGATCGGCTGGTCGGCTGCATCCAGTTCGTCGAGGGCGGCGTCACCAGTGGCGGTTCCGTCCCCGGCGGCCGGGTAATGGCGCTCGACCTTGTGGACGTCGGCGGTGGCGAACCGCAAACTCGCTCCGACCTCATCAGCGACGATTTCCACCTTGAAGCGCCGATCCCCTTCCTCCGTCTCCCAGCTTCGCTGCTCGAGCCGTCCGGTGACCACCACCCGGGAACCCTTGGTGAGGCTGAGGGCGGTGTTCTCCGCCAGCTCGCGCCAACAGACGACGTCAAAGAAGGAGGTCGCCTCCTCCCACTCCTTGGTGTCCCGGTTCTGCCAACGCCGATTGACGGCCACCCCGAGGGAGGTGGTGGCCTGCCCGTCCCGGGTGTAGCGGATCTCCGGGTCGCGGGTGAGGTTGCCGGTGATGGTGGTTGCGGTCGTGCTGGGCATTGTCGTATCCCTTCTGGTCGGCACCGGGGTGCACTTCCGCCCGGATCCCAAGTCGGGTTCGGAGCGGGCCACCCGCCATGGGTGACCGGGTGATCTTGGGACTCTGACCTGCCGTTCACCTTGCCCGGCTGTTCCCCGCCGACCTTGCTGACCGGAGATCTTCTTCGCAAGTTGTGGTCCGGTCACCAGTTCCCTCAGTGAAATCCTGCAGGCCTTTTCCAGCGCCAGGGGGGCCGGCGCGCACGCCGGGATACGGTGCGCGCAGCGGACAAGGCGGATGCATCGGAGGCCTCCATGGGCAACGAACGGGACGAGCAGACGGGAGCCAGCCCGGGACCCGGCGCCATCAGCCGACGCGATGTCCTGAAGGCGGGGGCGGCGGCGGCCGCCGGTGTCGCCGGGGTAGCCGGCTTGGTGGGGGCCGCCGGTTCCGGACTCCGCCCGGAGCATGCCCGGCTCATCGACTCCGCATTGGCCAACGCCGCCTCGTCCGGGACCCTCAAGGATGTCAAGCACATCGTCATCCTCATGCAGGAGAACCGGTCCTTCGACCACTACTACGGGACCATGCCCGGGGTCCGGAACTTCGCCGACACCCAGTCGTATTCCTCCTATGCCGGTGGCCCGTCGACCAATCCCAGCACCGTGTTCTCCCAGACGATGGTGGACGGCACTGGCAAGCCGCTCTACAAGCTGGCCAGCGGCGAACAGTTTCTCGATCCGTTCGAGCTGGTGAGCAATCCGCCCACCGTCGCCGGCCAGACCACCAACGACATCACCCACGATTGGGGCCCCCAGCACCTGGCCTGGAACAACGGGGCCATGGACCAGTGGGCGGTCCAGCACCTCCTCAACGACCCGATCTCCAAGTTTCAGTTCAACAACACGTTGGGGCTCCCCATCCCCGGTGCCTCGACCGTCCCCACCGGGCTGACCACCATGGGCTACTACCGCCAAAGTGACTGCCTCGCCTTCTACCGGGCACTGGCCGATGCCTTCACCATCTGCGACGGCTACCACTGTTCGGTCCTCGGACCCACCGATCCAAACCGGCTGATGTGGATGTCCGGGAGCCTGGGGGCCCATTCGGCCGACAAGGGTGGGCCGGTGCTCACCACCTACGTGCTGAACAAGCTCGAGCTCTACGGCACCCTCGACTGGCCAACCATGCCCGAGGTCCTCACCGACCACGGAGTGAGCTGGAAGGTGTACCAGGACCCAACCGGCAACGTCTTGTTCAACGTGCTCGATTACTTCAAGAACTTCACCAAGCCCTCCACGACCGCCCAAACCAAGAATGCCAGCCTGGGCCTCACTCCCGTCTACCCCGTCCAGTTCGCGCTCGACGTGGCCACCGGAACGTTGCCGCAAGTGTCCTGGATCCTGCCGCCCCTGGAGAGCTGCGAGCATCCCGCGGTGCCACCGGAGTACGGGGAGGATCTGGTCTCCCAGATTCTGCAGACCCTGGTGAGCAATCCGGCCGTGTGGGAGAAGACGGTGTTTTTGGTCGTCTACGACGAGAATGGTGGCTTCTTCGACCACGTGGCGCCGCCGACCCCGGGACCGACGGTGACTCACGTCGCCGATCTCCCCACCGGGTCTCAAGCTGGCGGCTCCTTTGACGGGGAGTATGTAACGACCAGCTCACCGCAGAACGCCGCCGGTGGTCCACCATCCGACTGGGGCGGCGTGCTCGGCCCGGTCGGGCTGGGGTTCCGGACCCCGGCCCTGGTGATCTCCCCGTTCAGCGCCGGAGGGTGGGTGTGCCCGGATGTGTTCGACCATGTGTCGACCCTCAAATTCATCGAGAAGGTGTTCCTGCCGACCGGATCCATCATGGGAAGCGGTGGCCTGCACGTCTCACCCTGGCGCTACAATTCGGTGGGCGATCTCACCGCCGCCCTGCCCAATCTCACCGCCCCGACCTACAAGGTGCCACCGTTGCCGGCCACCTCACTGCTGTTCCCCGGCGTGGCCGCCCAGGCCCTCCTCAACGCGCTGACCGGGACCGAAGACCTCGGCCCGGCCTACCCGCCGCCCCCCAAGAACCTGGGGATCCCGGCCCTCGACGCCGACTCGATCTCCCGGAAGCCAACTCCGACCTGACCGCCAGACGGCCAGCGATCGGTTCAGGTCAGGTCAGAGGCGAGCTCGTTCCGGGTGGCATCGCTCAGCACCACGCCGGGCAATCCCTCCGGGTAGTTCGGGTGGTTGATGGCCAGGGTCACCGGGCCGGGGGCGAAGGCCTCCACCTGAGCCGGAGTCAACCGGAACCGGACGTAGTGCACCGCCGCAGTGGTCTCCTCCCGGGTCAACTGGGCATCGTGATCCTCTTCGGGGGTGGACGGCACGATCTCGACCGCATCGCCGGAACCGATCCGCAGCTCGGCCGAGCGTTCCACCCCCACCAGCGCCGGCAGCCACTTCCGCAGCTCGGCTTCGCTGGTCAGCTCGAGGAACAGGGTGGCCGACAGCTCGCCCGGTGAGGGCAGCAGCCGGTTGTAGACGTCCAGCTCGTGTTGGATCTGGTCATCGGACACCATCTTCTCGGCCCGGGCCATCTCCTGGATCTGGAAGCGCATGGTCAACCGACTCTCGAAGGTGAGGGTGATGACCGGGCCGATGGTCACCCGCCGCACCTTCTTGGCCGCGATGACCTCCCGACGGAACTCGTCCCGCTCCCGTTCGTAGGCCCGCTGATCGGCAATGTCGTCCAGCGTCAATTCCCGGATCTCGCTCATCGGTCGTCTCCCTCCGCCGGGATCCCGTAGGCGCGGGCCATCAGCTGGATGGGATGCACCGGGCGGGTCCCCGTCTCCTGCTCGATCGAGCCGTTGGCCAGATGGCAGTCTCCGCACACCACCGGGTTGCCGGCCGCCTCCACCTCTCGTTTGAGGGGCTGGGCCACCTGGCGGGCCAGCTCGTAGTTCTCCGCCCGGTACCCCCAGGTCCCGTCGATGCCCGAACACCGCTGGACCAGGGTGGCGCCGACCCCGGCCACCTTCAGCAGGTCCCGGCTCTTCAGCCCGATCTGCTGGGCCTGGAGATGGCAGGCGACGTGATAGGTGACCTGGTCCGGCACCGCGCCGGACTCCCGGCCGGGAAAGTCGGTCGCCAGCTGGGTGCCCTCCGCCTTGTGCAGCGCCATCAGGTACTCGGCCGGATCGGCAACGTGCTCCGCCACCAGATTGGCATCAGCGGCCGAGGCAGTGTGGGCCAGGTAGATCGGGTAGTCCTTCCGCACCACATAGGCACAGGTCGGCTGGGAGACGATGATCTCCTTGCCGGCGCGCACCTCGTTGGCCAGCACCGCCACGTTCTGTTCCGCCGCCTTGGTGAACTCCTTGATGTTCCCCTGGTGCAGCCAGGGTGCGCCGCAGCACTTCGCTCCCTCCGGAAGCGAGCACGCCACCCCGTTGTGCTCGTAGACCTTCACCAGGTCCTTGCCGATGTCCGGCTCCATGTACTCGATGAAACAGGTGGGGAACACCGACACCGCACCCTGCTGCTCGGTCGCCCGGGCGGACGGGCGGCGGCGCTTGAACCAGGAGGTGAATCGCTGGCGGGCATAGGGAGGGAGCAGCCGCTCCGAGGCCATCCCCACCGTCTTTTCCATCATCCTCCGGGAGAACGACCCGGGTCGGCCGGTCATGGCGTTGACCAGCGGGGCCGTCTTGGTCGAAATCTTCCCCAGCAGGTCGGTGCGGGCCAGGAACTGATCGGTCACCCGCTCCTTCAGCGGGATGCCATCGGCGTGGCGCACTGCGTGGGCTCGCATCATCAGGCGGGGGAAGTCGAGTTCCCATTCGTGCGGCGGCACATAGGGACACTTGATGTAGCAGAGCTTGCACTGGTAGCACTCGTCGACCACCTGATCCTGCTCGGCGGTGGTCATGGCACCGACATCACCGTCCCGGGCATCGATGGCGGAGAACAGGGTCGGGAACGACGGGCAGAGGTTGAAGCACAAGCGGCATCCGTGGCAGAGATCGAAGACCCGCTCCATCTCCACGCGAAGGTCTGGCTCCTCGAAGTACTTCGGGTGGCCTGGGTCGTAGGTGGTGGTCATCGTCGTCCTCGGGGAGCTGGGTCAGGAGTAGGAACGGACGGCGTCAGTCGAGTGGCGCCAGGGGGGTGGCCCAACGACACGGCCCCGGGATCAATCCGGGGCCGGCCGCTGCAACCACTGGTGTTTTCGGCGCCGGCACCGCGCCCGACTGAGCCAGGCTCAGTCGGGCGAGGGGCCGGGGCCACTTCCGGATTAGGAGACCGAAGCGAGACCCTCGGAGAACCGACCGGCGTGGCTCTTCTCGGCGCGGGCCAGGGTCTCGAACCACTCGGCGATCTCGTCGAAGCCTTCGTCCCGAGCGGTGCGCGAGAAGCCCGGATACATCTCGGAGTATTCGTAGGTCTCGCCCTCCACGGCCGACTTGAGGTTGTCCTCGGTCGGACCCACCGGCACGCCGGTCACCGGGTCACCGGTCTCCCGGAGAAAGTCGAAGTGGCCGAACGCGTGGCCGGTCTCGCCTTCGGCGACCGAACGGAACAGGGCGGCGACGTCGGGATAGCCCTCGACATCCGCCTTCTGGGCAAAGTACAGGTAACGGCGATTGGCCTGGCTCTCGCCGGCGAACGCCTCCTTGAGGTTTTCCTCCGTCTTGGTGTCCTTTAGTGCTGGCACGGTGTTTCCTTCCTTGGGTTGATTGTCATGGCGATGGTTGAAGGGTGGACTGGCATTCGGGGCAGAGCCCCCGGAAGACGATCTCGGCGGAACCGACATCGAAGCCGAGGTCGGCCCCCCGGGGAATCCTCAGATCAGGAAAAGAGGCCACCAGGTCGCGCACTTTGCCGCAATGCCGGCAGACCAGGTGGTGGTGCGGATCATCGACGTTGGGATCGAAGCGGATCATCCCCGTCCCCACGTCGAGCGAGGAGATCTCTCCCAGCTCGGACAGGTCGTGGAGCGTCTGGTACACCGTCTTCAGAGAAATCGTCTCCATCTCCCGGACCGCCGCGGAGTGGACCGCCTCGGCGGAGGGATGGCTCACGTCGCCCTGCAACACCCGGAAGATGCACTGACGCTGGGCCGTCACCTTGCGCCCGTTGGCCCGGAACAGCTCGGTGAGTTCCTCTGGCGTCTTCATCGAAAAGCAGTATATCACCAACGATTGTTTTTCAACACTCATTGTAGATAAGCCGCTTCGTCCGGTCCCCGGCGCGGCCCGGGTAGGGCCGGTGGGACGGTGCGGGATGGTCGGCGGACCTGTGGCAGGCTTCGGGCGTGTCCGACGGTCATTCCCCGACTCCGCCCGATCCGGCGCCCGACTCCCCTCCCGGGGCCTCGGCCTTTCAGCGGGACCATGCCCTCCGCCGGTTGGCCGCCGAGACCTTCGATGTGCTGGTCATCGGGGGTGGCATCACCGGGGCCGGGGTGGCCCTCGACGCCGCCAGCCGGGGGTTGAAGACGGCGTTGGTGGAGAAGGACGACTTCGCCTCCGGGACCTCGTCGAAATCCTCCAAACTGGTCCACGGCGGCCTCCGGTACCTCCAGCAAAAAGAGTTCCGACTGGTCTACGAGAACCTGGCCGAGCGGCAGCGCCTGTTGGACAACGCCCCCCACCTGGTCTCCCCGTTGCCCTTCCTCATTCCCCTGTTCGGGAAGAGCGGGGTCGTCAACCGCAGCGTCGCCCGGGTCTACCGCACCGCCCTCTGGCTCTACGACCTGACCGGTGGTGTCCGCATCGGGCGTCGACACGAGAAGGTCACCAAGGCCCAGGCCCTCGCCCACCTCCCCACCTTGCGCACCGATCACCTGGTGGCCGGGTTCCTCTACTGGGACGCCCGCACCGACGACGCCCGGTTGACGCTGGCGGTCGCCCGCACTGCGGTTCTCGATCACGGGGCGGTGGCCGCTAACCACACTCGGGTCGTCTCCCTCACCACCGGATCCGACGGCCGGGTCTCGGGCGCCAGGGTCGAGCCCGACGATGGGGAGGGGTTCGATATCCGGGCGTCGGTGGTGGTCAATGCCGCCGGCGTCTGGGCTGACGAGGTCCGCACCCTCGACGAGCACCACAACCCCCACTCCATCCGCCCGGCCAAGGGGATCCACATCACGGTGCCGTCCGAGGCCTTCCCCTGCGACATCGCCGCGGTCATCCCGGTGCGGGAAGACCACCGCTCCATCTTCGTGGTGTCCTGGGACCAACAGGTCTACCTCGGGACCACCGACACCGAGTGGGACGGACCTCTCGACGATCCGGCCTGCCTCCCCGAGGACGTCGACTACATCCTGGGGGCTGCCAACGCGGTGGTGACCCAGCCCATCACCCGGGCCGACATCACCGGCATCTGGTCCGGACTCCGCCCGCTGTTGGCGCCACCGGAGGGAAAGCACGCCCTCAGCGATCGGACTGCCGATCTGTCCCGCCGCCATACCGTCCGGACCTCGGCCACCGGGGTGGTCACCGTCACCGGCGGCAAACTCACTACGTACCGGAAGATGGCCGAGGACACCGTCGACGCGGTGACCAAAGAGCTGGGTCGCCGATCGTTGCGGTGTGTCACCAAACGGATGCGCCTGCACGGGGCCGGCACCGCGGAGCACGATCCGCCGATGCCCGGCGGGGCGCCGGCTCACCCCCGGACGAACGACCAGAGTCCCGCCGAAGCCGCCGCCGTGCATCTTGCCGGCCGGTTCGGAACCGAGACCCCCGTAGTGCTGTCCCTCACCGAGGGACGGCCGGAGCTGCTCGACCCCCTGGTGCCGGGCCTGCCCTATCTCCGGGCCGAGGCGCTCTACGGGGTCCGGGAGGAGATGGCCAGGTCGATCTCCGACGTCCTGGATCGGCGCACCCGCGCCCGGCTCCGTGACGCCCGATCGACCGCGTCGGCCGCCGAGGCGGTGGCTTCGCTGATCGGGCCCGAACTGGGTTGGGATGCGGACCGCTGCCGGCGGGAATCGGACGCCTACGCCTCCGGAATCTTCCAACAACTGACCAAGGCCGGACTCGAGCCGGTCGGCACCGAGCCGGTCGGCGGACGGGTGGCCACCGAGTCCCCATGACCGACACCCGGGCGCTCGACTGACCACCGCCGATTGATCATCGCCGTCGACGATGTCCGGCGGATGACAACCGCCCCGACCCGGAACTCTGCCACCACCGCACCAACTCTCGGGAGACAGCCGCACATGACCTACGACGGGTACCAGCAGTTGACGTTCGAGCGCCGGGAGAACGGCGTGCTGTTGCTGACGCTCGACCGGCCGGAGAAGTACAACGCCGCCGACGAGACGATGCACGGCGAGCTGGCCCGGGTGTGGCGGGACATCTCCGCGAATCCGGAGACCCGGGCGGTAGTGGTCACCGGGGCGGGCAAGGCCTTCTCGGCCGGCGGCGACCTGGCCATGGTGGAGCGCATGATCGGCAACAACGACCGGGTGACCCACATGCTCTCGGAGATGAGCGAGTTGGTCTACAACCTCATCAACTGCGATAAACCGGTGATCTCCGCCATCAACGGCGTGGCGGTGGGTGCCGGTCTGGTGGTGGCCCTGCTAGCCGACATCTCCGTCTGCGCCGAGGACGCCCGCCTGGGCGACGGCCACGTCAAGCTCGGCGTCGCCGCCGGCGATCACGCCGCCATCGTCTGGCCGCTGTTGGCCGGGATGGCCAAGGCCCGCTACTACTTGCTGACCGGAGAGATGCTGACCGGGGCCGAAGCCGAGCGCATCGGCATGGTCAGCAAGGCACTCCCGCACGACCAGGTGCTCGACGAGGCCCTCCGGATCGCCGACACCCTGGCCACCGGCTCCCAGACCGCCATCCGCTGGACCAAGCGGGCTCTCAACAATTGGCTGAAGGCGGCCGGCCCGATCTTCGACCAGTCCGCCGCCTACGAGATGTTGGGGTTTCTCGGCCCGGACATCGTCGAAGGGGTGGCCGCCCTGCGGGAGAGGCGGACACCGGTGTTTCCCTCCACGGTGACGACCGGTTCGATCTAAGTTTCCAAGTTCCGGAACCTAAAGGACTGCCCATGAGCCAACCCACCCCGGTCACCCCCATCGATGCCGAGCCGGATGCGGTCACCGACCGGATCGGGGGCACCAAAGTCGGCGTCGACACCGCCCTCCGCAACCGGTTGATGGACGTGTGTGCCGAGGTGAGTGACGACGAGGGCGAGCGGGCAGAAGCCGGGCGCGACTGGTGGCCGCTGGCCATCGGCTGGGCCACCCGGGGGCAGGTGCCGGCCCGACCCGCACTGGTGGCCCGGCCCACCGACACCAAGCAGGTGGCGGCGGTGCTGGCCGCCTGCAACGACGCCCGGGTGCCGGTGACCGCCGCCGGCGGGCGCAGCGGGGTGTGCGGCGCCTCCGTCCCCGTCTTCGGCGGGGTCACCCTCGACATGTGCGGGCTCTCGGGGATCGGCAACGTCGACACCACCTCGCTGGTCGCCGACCTGAGAGCCGGCACCTTCGGGCCCGACGTCGAGGCCGGGCTCCAGGATGACCACGGGGTCACCCTCGGACACTGGCCCCAGTCCATGGATCTCTCCACCGTCGGCGGGTGGTTGGCCTGCCGGGGCGCCGGCCAGTACTCCAACCGGTACGGGAAGATCGAGGACATGGTCATCGGCCTCGAGGTGGTGTTGGCCGACGGCACCGTGGTGCGCACCGGCGGCCACGCCCCCCGGGCGGCCACCGGGCCTGATCTCACCCAGCTCTTCGTCGGCAGCGAGGGCACCCTCGGGGTCATCACCGAGGGCCGGTTCCGGGTCCACCCGATGCCGTCGGGGTCGGGGCGGCGCGCCTTCGGGTTCACCTCCTTCGCCGACGGCCTCGACGCCTGCCGCCACATCCTCCGGCGGGGGGCCACCCCGGCGGTGCTCCGTCTCTACGACGCCACCGAGTCGGGCCGCAATTTTGAACAGGGTGAGACCAACGTGCTCATCGTCCTCGACGAGGCCGATCCGGGCCTGGTCGAGGCCACCCTGGCCATCGTCGACGAGGAGTGCCGGAACGCCGATCGGCTCGACGACCAACTGGTGGAGCACTGGCTGGCCAACCGGAACGATGTGTCGGCCCTCGCCCCGCTCTGGCGCCACGCCATCGTCGTCGACACCGTGGAAGTGTCGGGGCGCTGGGCGGCACTCCCCGGTCTCTACCGGGCGGTGGTCGATGCGCTGACCGGCATCGAGGGGACGCTGGCGGCCTCCTCCCACCAGAGCCATGCCTATACCGACGGTGCCTGCCTCTACTTCACCTTCGCCGGCCGGCCGCCCGACAGCGGCGACGCCGAGCATGACGCCTGGGTCGAGCGTTACTACACCGAGGCGTGGGACGCCGTGACCCGGGCCACCATCTCCGCCGGCGGGGCCATCAGCCACCACCACGGCATCGGGATCAACCGGGCCCGGTTCCTTCCCGGGGCGCTGGGGAGCGCCTTCGAGGTGCTGGCTTCGATGAAGCAGGCCTTGGACCCGAACGGGATCCTCAACCCGGGAAAGCTCGGCCTCCCGTCGCCGTTCGGGGAGTTGGCCTGGCCGGGTGGAAGCGGCAACCGGTCGTCGTCACCGGGTGGAGCCCGGCCATGAGCATCCTGGTGGTCGACGTCGGGACTTCAGGGGTCCGTAGCTCCATCGTGCAGCCCGACGGCTCGGTAGACCACGTTCATCATGTCCCGGTGCTGCCCGACACCCCCTTCCCCGGGTTGGTGGAATTCGATGCCGCCGCCCTGGCGTCGGCCGTCCTCGATGTAGCCGGTCGCACCCTGGCCGACGGCGGTCCGGTGGAGGTGGTCGGCATCGCCAACCAGCGCGCCTCGACCATCGTCTGGGACCGGGCCACCGGCCAGCCGATCGGTCCGGCCATCGGGTGGCAGGACCTCCGCACGGTAGGCACCTGTCTCGAGCTCCAGGCCAAGGGATTCCGGCTGGCTCCCAACGCCTCGGCCACCAAGGTGGCCGCCCTCCTCGACCAGTTCGATCCCGACCGGGCCCGGGCCGAGGGCGGGGAGCTGGCCTTCGGGACCGTCGACTCCTGGGTGGCCTGGACGTTGTCCGACGGCCAGCTGCACATCAGCGACGCCTCCAACGCCGCCGTCACCGGTCTCGTCCACCGGGACGGCTCGAAGTGGGACGCCGCTGTCCTCGACGAGCTCCGGATCCCGGTCTCCATGCTTCCGACCATCGTCGACTCCACCGGTCTGATGGGCGAGGCGGTGAAACTTCCCGGCGGCCCCCCCATCGGGGGCATGGCCGGTGACCAGCAGGCCTCGCTGGTCGGGCAGGGCTGCACCCGGCCCGGACTGGCCAAGGCCACCTTCGGCACCGGCGGGATGCTCGACCAGTGCGTGGGCCCCATCCGACCGTCGTTCGCCTCCAGAGGCGACGCCGGCACCATCCCCATCGTGGCCTGGCGCCGGGCCGGCGCGGTGACCTGGGGCATCGAGGCCATCATGCTGTCCGCCGGGACCTGCGTGGAGTGGCTGCGCGACGACCTCGGCCTCATCGACTCCGCTGCCGAGTCCGACCCGGTGGCGGCTGCCTGCCCCGACACCGGCGACGTCTGGTTCGTCCCCGCGCTGCTGGGGCTCGGCACCCCGGTGTGGGATTTCGGGGCCCGGGGCACCTTCGTCGGCATCACCCGCGGCACCGGTCGCCCCCAGATGGTGCGATCGGTGCTGGAGGGGATCGCCCATCGGGGTTGCGATCTGTTGCTGGCCGCCGAGGCCGACTCGGGCCTGCCCATCGAGGCGCTCCGGGTCGACGGGGGTATGTCGGCCAACCAGGTGTTCACCCAGGCGTTGGCCGACGCCTGTGGCCGGCCCATCGAGATCTCCCCGGTGCTGGAGGCCACCACCCTCGGCGCCGCCTACCTGGCCGGCATGGCCGTCGGCACCTGGAAGGACGAGCAGGACATCGCTGGCACCTGGACCCCGCGCCAGGTGGTGGAGCCGACCATCTCCGCCGATGAGCAGGGGACCCGGCGGGAGCGCTGGCTGCGGGCCCGGAGCCGGTCCGAGGCCACCATCCCTGAACTCTCCGGGCTCGACTTCTGATCCGGAGGTACGCCTCGGGGTCAGACTTCGGTCGGCTCGACCTCGTCGGGTAGCGGCTTCGACCGCGGGGTGAGGGCGGTGATGGAGGCCAGACGGGGCCGGAGCCAATCCCGCACCAGCTCATTGATGTCCTGCCTGACCGACTGGGCGGTGGGGTTGGGGGCGGCGGTATCGGTGGGGGCGCGCGTCAAAGCATCCTCCAGCGCGCTGACCAGCACCCCGATCACCGCGGGGATCTCCGCCAGCTCGACGGGGGTGGTGGCCACGCACACCCCGTCCCGCCATTGGCTGAAGACGACCACTCGCTTGTTGGCGTGCCAGGACACCCGGAGGTGCCGTTCGGCGTTGCGGGGGTCGACAATCTGCAGATGGGCCGGCTCGGAGGCCATGACCGAAGTATGTACCTCCGGGTCGGGCTTGTCGACGGCCATCCCTCTGGGGACACCCCGGACCAGGTGGGAGGCCCTCAGCGGGAGGGGCAGGGGCGGAATTCACCCTGGCGGTCGAACCGACCGATGAATAAAGAAGGGGACCGGTAACGTAAAGAAGTCGCGAGCGCGCCCAGAACGCGCTCGGACCAGGCTGGGCAGGTAGCAGCCCGGGTTCATACCGGAACGAGGGACCGTATGAGGACGGAGACAGGGACCAGCATCGGGACCGGTATGACGAACACTGGACCGACGCCGGTGGCGGTGCCGGTCGCCGAACCCGCCTATGGGCCCCGACCTGCCTTCGGCGAAGCCGCGGCGGTGGCCCGGTCCCTCCACGCCGCTCTGTCCGGAGTGCTGTTGGGAACCCCGGAGGCGGTCACAGTGGCGGTGGTGGCCGCCCTGTCGGGAAGCCATCTCCTCATCGAGGACGTGCCCGGTGTGGGCAAGACCGTCCTGGCCCGAGCCCTGGCCACCACCCTGGGCGCCAAGCTGTCGCGGATCCAGGGCCACCCCGACCTGTTGCCCTCCGACATCACCGGTATCACCGTCTTCGCCCAGAGCACCGGAACCTGGGATTTCCGGCCCGGGCCCGTCTTCGCCCATGTGGTGCTGCTCGACGAGTTGAACCGGACCCCGCCCCGCACCCAGTCGGCACTCCTCGAGTCCATGGAGGAGCAGCAGGTGTCGGTGGACGGGGAGTCGTGGCCCCTCCCCCGCCCCCATCTGGTCATCGCCACTCAGAATCCGGTCGGCCAGCTCGGCACCCACCCGTTGGTGGAGAGCCAGCTCGACCGGTTTGGCCTCTCCACCTCCATCGGGTACCCCGACGCCCGGACCGAGACCCAGCTGGTTCTCCACAACGGTGGCCGGTACGCCCTCGATGCCCTGGAAGCGGTGTGCCAGCCCCGGGAGTGGGAACAGGTCATCGAGACCACGTCGGCAGTCGACGTGGTGGCACCGGTGGCCGAGTACGCCGTCGAGCTGGTCCGAGCCACCCGGTCGGCCGGCACTGTTCGACTCGGGGCCAGCCCCCGGGCGGCCATCTCGCTGATCCGAAGCGCCCAGGCCTACGCCATCCTCTCCGACCGGTCCTATGTCACCCCCGAGGACGTGCAGGCGATGGCGGTGGCCTGCCTGTCTCACCGGCTGATCATCGACGGGTCGGCCGGCGACGGGCGGGAACTGGTGCGCGGCATCATCGCCGCGGTCGGCGTTCCCCAGCCTTGACCGCCACCCGCACGCCCACCGATCCTCCTTCCCCGCGCCTCCGGCGCCGACTGCCCACCGGGCACCGCCCGAAGCGGCGGGTCCACGCCGTCGCCTGGTATGGGCCGGTGGTGGGGAGCTTCATCGCGGTGGTCGCCCTCTCCAGCGTGGCCCACTCCAGCGGGTCGGGCTGGGTCCAGTCGGTCGGGGCCCTGTTGGCGGCGGTGTTGGCCACCGGACTGGTCGCCCCGCTGTTCTCCGCCCGCCGGGCCCGGGTCGTCTGCATCGAGTCACCGTCGGACACGGTGGCCGGCCGGGGCGCCTCCTTGACGATGACCGCCAACGGCCCGATCCGGATCCAACCCCTGCTCCCCCTCGGCCCCGAGGTCCGCGCCGTCGGCCCGGCCCGGGGCGATCGGCCGGTGACCGTCGAGGTGGTGCCCCGCCGACGCGGGGTGATCGACGCGGTCGTCGTCGAAGTTGCCTCCTCCTCCCCATTCGGCATGGTCTGGTGGGCAAGGGAGGTGGTCGTCCCGTTGCCCCGGCCCCTCCATGTGGCCCCCCGAACCGGTCTCGCCGGCACTGCGGAGGAATCGTCGGCCGACAGCCTCGGCGATGCCGCCCGGCGCACCTCCTCGATCACCGGCGAAGCCCGGGGGATCCGTCAGTACGAGCCCGGCGATCTGAAGCGGTCGATCCACTGGCCCGCCACCTCCCATACCGGCACCCTGATGGTCAGCGAGACCGAGCGAGCCACCGACAGCCCGGTGGTGGTCGATGTCTCCCTGCCCCCTGACCCGGAGGCGGCGGAACGGGAGGCGGAGCGGGTAATGGCCCTCGTCTCCCGGTATCTGTCCCGGGGGGTGCCGGTGCTGGTCTCCACCCTCGAGCCCGGCGGGAGGACGGTGCGGGTGGTGCTGGACCGGATCGAGTTGGGACGGCGGTTGGCCCGGGCGGTGTCGCCGGAATGAGCCTCTGGACCCGGGTGGTGGAGGCCAACCGGCCGGGGCCGGCCGAGCACTCGGTCCGGTTCCGGGTCGCCTCCACCCTGGTGGTGGTCATCGCCATCGCCGCCTGCTGGAGCCAAGGAGAACTGAGCGCCGCGCTGGCGCTGTTCGCCATCGCCGCCACCGTCATCGGCAATGCCTTCTCCTACCGGCGGCGCCAGCATCCGTGGCCGTTGGTCAAACCCATCCTGGCCGCCTGCGTGGTGGGGGGCTTCGTCTGGTTCATCGTGACCGTGACCCGGAGCGCCACCCCGGGGGATATCTCCACGGTGGAGGCACCGCTGGCCGCCCTGTTCGCCTGGGTCCTCTCCACTCACTCCTTCGACGTCCCCGCCCGGAAGGATGTCGCTTATTCGCTGGCCGGCTCGGCCGCCCTGATGGCGGTGGCCGCCGCGCAGACCGTCGACCTCTCGCTGGGCATTTACGTGCTGGCCTGGGTGGTCTGCGGCCTCTGGGGTCTGGTGTCGATGTGGCAGTCGATGAGCGGGGCCGAAGGAGTGCCCTGGCTCACCCTCGGGGTGGCCGGGGTGGTGGTGGCGGTGCTCACGGTGGTGCTGGTCTCCATCCTTCCTGCCCCTCACGTCTCCACCTCACTCATCTTTCCCTCCTCGTCGGCGGGAGCCTCTCCGGTCGACAGCCCGAGCAACCTCACCGACGGCGGTTCGGCCGGGCTCCCCGCCCACGCCGCCAGCCCGAGCGGGAAGACCGGGGTCGGCGGGTTCCTGGGCTTCGCCAAGTCCCTCAACACCGGGGTGCGGGCCACCCTCGGTGACCAGGTGGTCATGCGGGTGCGGGCCACCCGCCCGGCCTTCTGGGTGGGGCAGACCTATGACACCTGGGACGGTCAGAGTTGGATGCAGTCGGCGTTTCCCGCCGACGGAGCATCGGTCCAGAAGCTGACGTCGGGATCCCCTTTCGACGTTCCGCTGGCCAGCGACCAGCAGGCCACCCTCTCCCCCGCCAGCACCAACATCCAGACCTTCTACCTGGCCCAGTCCGGCCCCAACCTGGTCTTCCATGCCGACAATGCCCAGCGGGTCTACCTCCAGTCCCAACATCTGCTGGTCACCAACGACGGGACCATCGTGTCGAGCACCTCGATGGGCGCCGGCACCGTCTACACCGTGGTCTCCGCCGACAGCACCGCTACCGCCACCCAACTCGAGGCCTCCACCGCGGTCGGGGCGGGCGGCATCCCCGCCGCCACCCTCCCCCCCGACCAACAGAAGCGCTATCTGCAACTCGCCCGGCCCGATCCGCGGGTGACCGCCCTTGCCCAGAAGATCACCGCCGGCATCGACACCCCCGGCAACCCCGACCCCCATACCGAGGCCAAGGTCAGCGCCATCGAGGCCTGGATGTCGACCCACATCCACTACTCGACGGACATACCCCCGCTGCAGGCCAACCAGAACGCCGTCGACTCGTTCCTGTTCGGATCCCGGATCGGGTTCTGCGAACAGATCTCCACCGCCACCGCGGTGATGCTCCGCTCCCTCGGCATCCCGGCGCGGGAGGCGGTGGGGTACGTCCCCGGCTCCTACAACCCGATCACCGACCTCTACCAGGTGCAGGCCAAGGATGCCCACGCCTGGGTCCAGGTCTGGTTCCCCGGCTACGGCTGGCAGAACTTCGACCCCACCGCCGACGTGCCGTTGGCCAATCCCTCCCCCGGCTCGGTCATCGCCGCCAGCACCGCCCACTTCCTCGGTCGCCTCCCCTGGATCCCCATCGGTTCCGTCCTGGTCGTGATGGTGGTGGTGCTGGAGACCCGGCGGCGGCGGGTCCGGCGTCCGCCGACCTGGGCGCACCGGGCCGCGGTCGAACTGGCCCGGGCCGGCGCCCATGCCGGGATCGTCCGGAGGGGGACGAGACCCTGTCCGCCTACTGCGGGCGGCTGGCGGAGGCCGACCTCGGGCGCCGCGCCGAGTTGCTGGCGGCCGCCGCAATCATCGAAGGGTTCGCCTACGGCGGCATCGAGCCGTCGGCCGAACAACTGGCCTGGCTCACCACCTTCGCCCACCGGTTCCGGGTCGGCCGGCCGTCGGGGACCACCGATGGGCCGGGCGACGGTCGGGATCAGAGGCGGGAGAGTTCGAGCGCCTCGTCGAAGGAGGCGGCGGCGGCCAGCAGCGGCCGGTAGGCCATGAGCTGGCGCGGCCGGCTGATGGCCAGGGCCGCCGACAACCGGTCCCCCCGGCGGTAGAGGGCCACCAGCTTGCGGTCCTCACCGCTCCCGTCGACCACCACCACCTCGTCCTCGGGATCGGGACGGCCGAGGACCTGGATCTTGGCCTGGTACTGATCGGACCAGAAGAACGGCACCGGCGTGTACGGTTCGGCGGCCGCCGAACCGGCAATCAGATTGTGGGCGGCCAGGGCCCCACCTTCCGCGGCGTTGGTCCAGTGCTCGATCCGGATGTCCTCGTCCAACAACACGTGGGTCCACCGGGCGACATCGCCGGCGGCCACCACCGAGTCGGCGGCGAACAGCCGATCGGAGCACATCACCCCGTTGACGAGGGTCAGGCCCGAATCCTCCAGCCAGTCGACCGCCGGCGTCACTCCGATCCCGACCACCACCAGGTCGGCATCCAGCACCGAGCCGTCGGAGAGGTGGACCTGGAGGGGCGGGGTGCCGTCGCCGTCCGGGCTGGGGACCACCTTGTCCACCCCGACCCCGAGCCGAAGGGCGACCCCAGCGTCGAGGTGCAGCCCCGCGCACACCTCACCCATCTGCTGCCCGATCACCCCGGCCAGCGGGGTCGGAAGGGCTTCGACCACCGTGACGTCGGCGCCGAGGCCATGACAGGTGGCGGCCACCTCCGCGCCGATGAACCCGGCGCCGATCACCACCAGCCGCGCCCCTTCGCCGAGTTTGGTGAGGTCGTCGCGCAGCCCCCGGCTGTCATCGAGGGTCCGCAGGGTGCGGACGCCGGCCATCCCCTCGGTGCCGGGCAGCCAGCGGGGTCGGGCCCCGGTGGCGACGATCAAACCGTCGTAGTGCACCTGGCTTCCGTCGTCACAGTCCAGGGTGTGGGCGTCGGTGTCGAGCCGGGTGGCCCGGAGGCCGAGACGGAACTCCAGCCCGAAGGCGTCGAGCGTCTCCGGAGTGTGATGGTGAATCCGTTCCTCGTCCCATTTCCCGGCCAGAAATTGCTTCGACAACGGCGGGCGATCGTAGGGAGGGTGGGTCTCATCGCCGATGAGGACGACCTCGCCGGTGTGGCCCAGGTGGCGGATCTCCTCGGCGGCCCGCATGCCGGCCAGCGAGGCTCCCACCACCACAATGGTGGCGTCCGATGTCAGTGGTTGGCTCATTGGCCGAACATGGTCATCCACTGCTCAGGCGTGGACAACCGGAACACGTAGTTGTGGTCACGGATGTCGCCCAACGAAGCCGAGGGTTCGGGAGAGTAGAGGTGGCCCGGGTAGAGGATCGTGTCGTCCGGAATCCGGGCCAGGCGGGTGGTCAGCGACTCGAACATCTCCTCCGGATCCCCGCCGGGGAGGTCGGTCCGACCACAACCGTCGAGGAAGAGGGTGTCGCCGGAGACCAGACGCCCGTCCACCAGAAAGCACTGGCTCCCCGGGGTGTGGCCGGGGGTATGGATGAGGGTGATCGGCACCCCGCCGACCGACACCACATCACCGCCGCGGTGGGTCACCAGATCATCGGCACTGACGCCGCTCGACCGCTCCACCCACGGCGCCTCGTCGGCCTGGACATGGATGGGCACCGGTGCCAGCTCCAGCAGGCGGGTTATCCCCTCAATCCCCCAGCCCATCATGTCGCCGCCCACATGATCGGGGTGATAGTGGGTGGCCAGCGCCCCGGCGCACTCCATGCCGTCGGCGGCCAAGATGGCGAGGAGGTCGTCGACCCCGTAGGCCGGGTCGACGATCAGCGCCTCGCCGGTGGAGCGGTCCCCGATGAGGTAGACGAAGTTCACCATCTGTTGGGCCACCGCATCCCCCACCGCGAAGTCACGTCCAGCCAGCAGCTGCCGGAAATAGAGCCGGTCGTCGGGTGGAGGGGCAGAGGCTGAAGAGGTCGATTCGGTCACCGGTACACCTTACGGGGGAAGACGCCGTGGGGGCCCGTTACCCGATCGAGAAAGACCAGGCCGTCGAGGTGATCCATCTCGTGGAGGACGGCGCGGGCCTCGAAGGCGTCCACCTCCAACCGGCGGCGGCGGCCGTCGGCGTCGTTCCCCGAGACCGTCACCCGGGTGGCCCGGGCCACGTCGCCGGTCAGGTCGGGGACGCTCATGCAGCCCTCCCGGGCGGTCTCGGTGTCTGCCAGCGCCTCGACCACCGGGTCGAACAGCACGAAGGTGCCGTGACAGGACCGGGCCGACCGGTGGCCGGTGACGTCGACGACGAACGCCCGCAGCTCCACCCCGATCTGGGGGGCGGCCAGGCCGACGCATCCCGGCGACGCCTCCATGGTGTCCACCAGATCGGTGGCCAGCGCCCGGGTCTCCGCGTCGGTCCTGCCCACCGGGCGGGCCGGGGTGACGAGGACGTCGTGGGGCAGGGTCAGCACCGGTCGGACGGGCATGGACAGGATCCGGCGGGCCGGTCAGAAGACGTCGATCTCGACCCGGTGGGCGTGGCATTGCACCCCGAAGGCCTCGACCGACCTGCGGACAGTGGCGGCGGCCGCCTCGGCATCGATTCCCGGCTCGAACCCGACCGTCAGGGTCAGCACGTAGACCGGCTCGGCGTCCGAGCCCACCAGCCGGGTGGAAAGGTCGATGATGTTCGCTCCGGCCTCGGCCAGTGCCTCGGCCGCCCGGTGGACGATGCCCGGCCGGTCGGCCCCGTGGACGGAGAAGGCGTATACCGGGCTGTCCGCCTCGACGTCGGCTTCGGCTTCGGCGGCGAGCTCGGAGCCACTGCCGGTGGAACCGGGCTGACGCGGCACCGGGCGCACCACGATCATCAAACCGAGCCGCTCCGCCACCGGGACAAGGGCAGTCTCGACAGCCTCGGCACCGGTGTCGTCGGGCACGGCAACCACCAGGAGCACCGCGAACTGACCGCGGAGGATGCTCATGGTCGAGTCCTCGAGGTTGCAGCCGAGGTCCATCAGCACGCCGGTCAACGCCGCCACGATGCCGGGTTGGTCGGCCCCGACGGCCGTCAGTGCCACTTGATCCACGCCTCGCCCCTTTCCGTGCTCCCCGTCACCCGCCGGCTGGCCGCCCCGGTGGGCGTTCCCACGTTGTACCACCACCGGTCCCTCCCCTTCCGGGTCGCCCCTGATGGGCCTACAGTTCCCCCATGACCGCAGACACTGTCGATCAGGCGAACCCGCTGGAGTACCGGACGGCCTCCGGGATGCTCCGCCAGCTGGCCGCATCCCAACCCGATGCCCCCATGCTCACCGCCGGGGATCGGACCCTCAGCTGGGCCGAGCTCTACCGGAAGGCCCGGCGGGTCGCCCAAGCTCTGAAGGCCAAGGGGGTGGCCCCCGGCGACCGGGTGGCCTTCCTCGACCGCAACAGCATCGAGTTCTTCGAGGTCTTCTTCGGCTGCACGCTGATCGGCGCGGTGAACGTAACGGTGAACTGGAGGCTGGCCCCGGCCGAAATGGCCGCCATCGTGATGGACTCCGGTGCCGTCGCCATGTTCGTGGATGCCGACTACGCCGACGCCGGCAAGGAGATCGCCGCGGTGGCGACCGGCGTGCGGGAGTGGGTGTCGTTGGACGGGCTCGATGCCTGGCTGGACGCCAACACTGAAGCCGATCCGGACGACCCCGGCTTCGAGCCGGGCCCTGGAGACGTGATCACCCAGCTGTACACCTCAGGTACCACCGGTCTCCCCAAGGGCGTGATGATCACCGGGCGCAACATCTCCTCCTTGCTCAACGAGGCGGACCGGGTCTTCGACATCGGCGCCGACACCGTCTCGATGGTGGCCATGCCCCTCTTCCACATTGGTGGGTCCGGGTGGGCCCTGGCCGGCATGTCCCGCGGCGGCCATTCGATCATCGTCCGGGACATCGACCCGGCCGCGGTGCTCGCCCTCATTGCCCGGCACCGGATCACCGAGACGTTCGTGGTCCCGGCCGTGCTGATGTTCATGCTGGCCACCCCCGAGCTGGCCACCACCGATGTCTCGTCGTTGCGCACCGTCTTCTATGGGGCGTCGCCGATCAGCGAGGACGTCCTGGTCCGGTCCATGAAAGCCCTCGGTTGCAACTTCGCCCAGGTCTACGGGCTCACCGAGACGACCGGGGCGATCACTTCCCTCCTCCCCGAGGACCATGACCCCGATGGGCCCCGGGTCCGCCTGCTGCAGTCGGCCGGCCGGCCGTTCGACCATGTCGAGCTGCGCATCATCGACCCCGATTCCGGCGAGGTCCTCCCCGTCGGCAAGGTGGGTGAGGTGGTGACCCGGTCGGAACAGAACATGCTCGGCTACTGGAACCAACCCGAGGCCACCGCCGCGGTGCTGTCGGAGGACGACTGGTTCCGGACCGGGGATGCCGGTTGGTTGGACGGGGACGGTTATCTGTACCTGCACGATCGCCTGAAGGACATGATCGTCTCCGGTGGGGAGAACGTCTATCCGGCCGAGGTGGAGAACGCGCTGCTCTCCCATGCCGCCATCGCCGACGCCGCCGTCATCGGGGTGCCGGACGACAAGTGGGGCGAGACGGTGAAAGCCATCGTGGTGAGGTCGCCGGAGGCGGGCATCGACGACGAAGCCGTGGTGGAGGATATCCTCGCCTTCTCCCGCGAGCGGCTGGCCCACTACAAGTGCCCGACCTCGGTCGACTTCATCGACGTCTTGCCCCGCAACCCCTCCGGCAAGGTCTTGAAGCGGGAACTGCGTAAGCCCTACTGGGTCGGCCGAGAGCGCAACATCTAGGCGCCGGAAGGGGGGCTGGGTTACTCCGCGGGGTGGGTCAGAACAGCCCCGGCGGGCTCTCCACACCGGATGTGTCATCGCCGGCCAGTTCGGCAATCAGCTCGTCCTCGTCGTAGTCGCCGTCCCCTTCGGGTTGATCGTCATCGCGGGACGTAGGGGTGGTATCGGTACGACCGATGGCCTCGAGCCGGGGCACCAACTCCTCCACCTGCATGCGGGTCCGGCGGAGCCGGCGGTCGAGCTCATCAACGATCGAAGTGGCCCGCTCCAACCGCTCAACCAAACGGTCGACGTCGACGCCACCCCTCTCGAACTCCCCGATGATGGCGTCCAGCTCCTTGCCGGCGTCGGAATAGCTCAACCCCTTCACCGACGCCGCGGAATCGCCGCCGTCGTCGCCGGCGCCGTCGGCGACCTTGTCGTTGGTGGCCATCATTGTGTCTCCTTCATTCCATCATGTTCGTCTATTTCGTCGCGGGCCACATCCACCGTTGAGTGCACCTCGCCATCGGCCAGCCGGGTGCGCAATCCGGTCCCCGGAGCCAGGCCGGCGATCGATCGGAGGACGGCGCCGTCATCGCCCCGGGTGACCGAGTAGCCCCGCTCCAACTGCCGTTGGTAGTCATAGGCACCCAGCAACTGGGTCCACTGGCGGATCTGGCGTTCTTCTGTCTCGATGATTCGCGTCGGCAGCGCGGCCAACAGGGTCAGCCGCTTCACCATCAATCGGTCGGCCTCGTCGAGGTGGCGTTGGGCAGTCCCGCCCAGCGACGACGCCTTGCGCTGCAATCCGTCGGCGTGGCGGCCCAGGTGCATCCGGGCGCCCATGGCCAACCGGTTCCGGCACCGGTCCAAATGGAGGGAGGCCTCGCCGACGGCCGAGTCGGCCATCCGGGCGGTCGCCACCCCCTGCTCGATAACCGAGGCCCAGTAGCCGATGGCCTGCCGGGCCAGCTCGGCGCCGCAATCGGTCGGGGTGATGAACGTCCGGTTGGCGATCTCATCGGCCACCGACTGATCGCCGGTGTGGCCGATGCCTGTCCACACCGGGACATTCGAGGCGGCGATGGCCCGAGCCACCAACTCGCTGTCGAAGGTGGACAAGTCAGCTTTGGAGCCCCCTCCCCGGACCACCACCAGGACATCGCACCCCTCGGACTGCAGGCCGGCAATGGCCAAGGCCACCGACTTCCCCGCCGCCCGGCCCTGGACCTGGGTGGCCACCACCCGGACGTCGAAGGCCATGCCGGACGCCTCGAGCTGCCCGATGAAGTCGCGATATCCCTCGGTCCCCGGACTGGTCACCAGCCCGATCCGAAGGGGCAATCGAGGGACGGCCAACCGCCGGTTGCGGTCGAACAGGCCCTCGTCGATGAGCGCCTTCACCAGTCGGGCCCGTTCCGCCGCCACCTTCCCCAACAGGGCATCGGTGTCCAACGCCGTCATGATGAAACTGATGTCGCCCCGCGGCTTGTAGAACTCCACCTTGCCGCGAACCCGCACCACCAACCCGGTGTCGAGGGAGATGCCGAGTTGGTCGAGGGTGGTCCGGACTCGGCGCCAGGTGGTCGACCAACACTTCACCTTCAGGACCGGTGAAGCCGCGTCCTGGGCGTGTTTGGGATCGACCAGGTCCATGAAACAGTGGCCACGGGGGCTGACATTGAAGGATCGCACCTCCCCCGAGACCCAGAAATCTTCGGGGAACGCCTTCCGGAGGGTCCGGTCGATGCGCCCGTAGAGCTCCCCGATGGAGAGCGCAGGCGGCTCTGATCCTTCGGCATCCCGGAAGGTCCGGGTAGCTGCGCTCGGAGTAGTTTCCACGGCGACAGACTACGGCGAGGCTGCCTCAACCCTGGGCGACGGTGCCGGAAATCTGGGAAACACCTGCCAGTCTGTGGGAACATGAGGTCGACGGTGAGTCGGCCAGGTGGCCGCGGCTCGCTCCGGAAGGAGGTAACCCTCCGAGCGGTACGGGCCGAGGAAGGTCGGGACTCCAGAGGGCAGGGTGCTGGCTAACGGCCAGTCGGGGCGACCTGCAGGACAGTGCCACAGAGAACAGACCGCCGATGGCGGCGCCTTCGGGTGCCGCACAGGTAAGGGTGAAACGGTGCGGTAAGAGCGCACCAGCGTCCGGGGTGACCCGGGCGGCTCGGTAAACCCCACCCGGAGCAAGGTCAAACAGGGGGTATGGGTTGCCCGCCCGGTGTTCCTTCGGGAATCCCGCCCCCAGGTAGACCGCGTAGATGGATGGCCACCGGGCCCTCGCAAGAGGGCTTACAGAATCCCGCCTACCGGCCGACTCACCGTCATTACACCATCTGAGCATCGGGTCGGCGGGCATTTCACGCCGATTGAAATGCCCGATTTCGGAAGACCATCAGGTAGCGCGGCGTCGTGGTTTAGCGGCACGCTGGAGTGTGCGACGGCACCGTCAAATCAAACCCCGATCCGCACCCGTTGCATACGAAGGGCGGCTGAGCGGCTTCAACAGCAATACTCCTCGGGCCTGGTTAATCTGTCGTGACCAATCTTCAAACGAGAGGATCTTTGCCATGAGACGACTGATATCGGGTTCACTGCTAGTCGTCACAATAATGGGCACTGCTTTGATCTCAACGTCAAGTAGTGCAGACGCCGCTCCGACATCTCGATCAGTTGTCGGAGCGAGAACCGTCTCTCTGAATTGTCCCTCCGGTGACAAGCGCACTACGGCCGATGCATCGGTCCAGCCCGGCGTCATCGTCGCCAGTCAGGCATTGTTGCCAACTCGTTACACCCCAAACACCATCAACGGCTCCGGCAGCCTGGTGCCGATCGGGTCCGTCGACACCTTCTTTACCACCGACCACTTGGTTGCCGTTTGGCAGAACAGCACGGACTGCTCCGCGACTCCCGGTTCACGAAACGCCTGGGTAACGGATTCAAGCGGGAGAGTCTTCCCTGAGATCGACATGTCTGGTCCCCCCGCGAACAACAAGGGAGACATGTCGGGTCAGCCCCTGAACCAGCCGATGGTCGGAATGAGCCCGACGGCCGACGCCGGCGGTTATTGGTTGGTGGCGGCCGATGGCGGAATCTTTAGTTTCGGCGATGCTCCGTTCCATGGATCTACCGGAAACATCCCCCTGAACCAGCCCATCGTCGGAATGGCGGTTACGCCCGACAGCGGGGGTTACTGGCTGGCGGCGGCGGACGGCGGAATTTTTGCTTTCGGCGATGCGCCGTTCTACGGCTCGTTGGGCAACCTGACGTTGAACAAGCCGATTGAGGCGATGATCGCCACTCCCAGTGGGCATGGCTATTGGATGGTCGCCTCTGACGGCGGGATCTTTGCCTTTGGCGATGCCGCCTTCCACGGGTCGCTCGGCGGCCGTACGCTTCCAGCGCCGATCTCTGGGATGGTCCCCAACGGCAGCGGGTACACACTGATCGGCGAGGACGGAACGCTCTATCCGTTCTCGTAACAGACGACAGGGATGAGATCGGCCAAGCCACGGGGGTCACTTCGGCTTCGCTCCCGGCGATTCGCGAGCCTCCTGGCCGGCTTGGCTCTCGGACTCGGGTTGGTCGTCCCCCCCGGTGGGGTTCCCACCTCGTCGGCCAGCACTCCGGATTCCTCGGGCGCGGGCTACTGGTTGGTGGCCGCCGACGGCGGGGTGTTCGCCTACGGGAGCGCCAGGTTCTATGGCTCCGCCGGTGGAGCCCACCTCAACTCGCCGGTGGTGGGCATAACGGCCAGTCCCGACGGGGCGGGCTACTGGTTGGTGGCCGCCGACGGCGGAATGTTCGCCTACGGCAACGCCGGCTTCTACGGCTCGGCGGGGGGGTCCCATCTCAACTCGCCGGTGGTGGGGATGGCGGCCAGCCCCGACGGGATGGGCTACCGGCTGGTGGCGGCCGACGGCGGTGTCTTCTCCTATGGTGACGCCGGCTTTTACGGCTCCGCAGGCGGGTCCCACCTCAACTCGCCGACAGTGGGCATGTCGGCCAGTCCCGACGGCGCGGGCTACCGGCTGGTGGCCGCCGACGGCGGAGTGTTCTCCTATGGTGACGCCGGCTTCTACGGCTCAGTCGGCGGGTCCCACCTCAACTCGCCGATAGTGGGCATGTCGGCCAGTCCCGACGGCGCGGGCTACTGGTTGGTGGCCGCCGACGGCGGGGTGTTCGCCTACGGGAGCGCCAGGTTCTATGGCTCCGCCGGTGGAGCCCACCTCAACTCGCCGGTGGTGGGCATGACGGCCAGCCCCGACGGGGCGGGCTACTGGCTGGTAGCGGCCGACGGGGGTGTCTTCTCCTATGGTGACGCTGGCTTTTACGGTTCCGCCGGCGGGTCCCAGCTCAACTCGCCGGTGGTGGGGATGACGGCCACTCATGGGTTCGCCGGAGCCGCCGGACCGACCGGCCCTCGTTCCATCGTGCAACTGGGTGACTCGGTGGCCTCTGGTGAAGGCACCCTCTACGGATACACCTACAACTCCTCCAGCCAGACCTGGACCGGTGGCAACCTCAACGTCACCTGGCCGGGGCCGTACCCGCTCTGCCATGACTCCCCGGATGCCAACGGGCAACTGTTGGCCGCCCACTACGGGGCCCAATTCTCCCAATTCGCCTGCACCGGGGCGTCGTTCACCAACGGGATCACCGCCCCCCGGGTGAATGCCGGTTACTTCTCCAACACCACCCTTCGACCCGCCGAGTTCGGGAATTGGTCCAACCAGACCAACCTGAACCCCGACTACGACGCGGCCAAACCCGACCTGACCCTGGTGAGCATGGGGGCTGACGACGTCCAGTTCGTGGCGATCGTGGAGGCATGCATCGAGAATGCCTACGAGTACTACCTCGACCTGGCCAATCTCCAGTGCGTCCCCGGAAACCCGGGCTCGACCGTGACCCAGGACTTCACCAACTACTTGCCGACCCTGGAACAGAACGTGAAGACTCTGGCCGGATGGATCGAGGCCCGGGGTCTGGCCGACGGGCTGGTTCCCAAGGCGGTCTTCACCGATTACTACGACCCCATGCCGGAGGGCTCGACCACCTGTCCCGACAGCAACTACCTGTACTCGGCCCAGACCCAGTACCTGTCGACCCTGCTCCACCAGCTCGACGCCGGCATCATCCAGACCATCCAGGCCCTCAACGACCCCAACATCGTGGTCGCCGACCTTTCCAAAGCGCTGGTCGGGCACGAGTGGTGCACCAGCGATCCGTGGGCCTATGGCCTTTCCATCTATTCGGTGACGGACCCGAGCAGTTTCCAGTCCCAAGCCCCGTTCCATCCCACCCCTCGGGGACAACAACAGCTGGCCGATCTGATCGAGCCGGTCATCAACCGCCTGTACCCATCATCCTGAGCCGTCCCCACCCAGGAGCCTGGGTGCGAACTAGGCGACCCTCTGCCCGGCCCGCGGTCCAAACCACACGTTCATCTCGATTCCACCACCAAAGCGATCACCAGCGGTGATCCTAGAAAGGCAGTCATGTCCAATCAGTTGTTAGACATTCCAAAACCAGTAAGAACTCAACATCATCTCGGACAAGCAGTCAGCATCAAAGGATTGAAAGCTGATATGCAAAAAGTGGACGGCGTCAACGCGAAAATAGCCGTCTTCATAACCTCACTGGTTGGCTCAATGTGGATGGCCTACCTGTTCTCCCTCATCGCCCTCACCAGCTTGCCCGCCATCATCACCCAAACCGGGTGGGTGGCGAGGGGCACATTTCCGACCTGGCTGACGTCCGCGGGTCTCATCCTCATCGTGGCGTGGGTCGCTCAGACGTTCATCCAGCTAGTGCTGCTCTCCGTCATCATGGTCGGTCAGAACGTGCAATCCATCGCCAGTGACGCTCGGTCAGAGCACACCTACGAGGACACCGTGAAGATCATCGACGCTCTCGACATCCACACCGCCGGAGGGATCAAAGACCTTCGTGATTCCCTCACCGAATACATGGATGAGAAATTCAACGCCCTCGCCCAGAAGTGACGAGAGGCTGCCAGCCGGCCCGGTGGCGGGAGGACACGAAACTCACGACGACTCTTAGACGTAGGCCAGGTGCACCGCGGCTTGGGGCGTGTTGATCTGGAAGGTCAGACTCTCCTCGATGTACAGTGCCACCGAGGTGGCGGTACTGGAGCTGTAGCCGATGGAGAAGTCCTCGCCAACGGTCAGCTCGAAGTCCCCGCCGCGCTGGCTGAGCACCACCGCGCCGTCCACCGCCGGCGCCCATACCACCGGGCCGTCGAGGATCTGGCGGAGATGTTCGAACACCGGGTAGCCGCCGTGTTCGGTGGTCTCGGTCACTCCGGTGAAGCATCGGGCCCCGAGGGCGATGGCGTAGGGACCGGCCACGTCGGCGGCCCGAAGGACGGCCACCGCCTGAGCCACGTGCTCCGGATAGTGGGAGTAGTCATCGCTGATGGCCACCGCGCCATGGGGTGAGGCGGTCACCATGCCGCGGATGCCACCGGGCTCGTAGCCATGGAAGACCATCTGGTCCTCGGCCAGGGCGGCCGCCCGTCCAGCGGCGATCACCGCGTCGAGATCGATGTCGGTGGCGCCTCGCTCGGCCGCGGCCAATTCGACCCGATCCAGCGAGAACGATGCCCGTACCTCGACCAGGGGCATCACCTGGCGGCCGGCGGTCTCGACCCCCTCGATCGAGCCACTGTCCAGCGCCTCGATCCGGCCCAGATCCACCGCCGACTGGTTCCATCCCACCGGCCCGGTGAAATCGACCAGCTTGCGGGCCGCCAGGAAGTGCTTGATCGAACGGCTGGCCTCCGCGTCGATCTGTTCCCAGGCACCGTCGGCAACCGGTGCCAGCTCTCGCATCAAATGGTTCATGGCAGCATCCTGCTTTCGCTTCGTAGGTTTCCTATACCCAGGGTTGTGTCTGAACTATCGGGACCCGCACGGTCGATGGCGGCCTGAGCCAGGGGGTTGGGGGTGGGCAAGGCAATTCGGGTCAGGGTATTGCGATCGATGTGGGAGAAGGGCTCGTCACGATCGGGGACGTCGAGTACCCCTTCCTCCTCGTACGACCAGGTGCCGTTGGGATGCACGCTGATCGTCATCCGGTAACTGAGGGTCCGGAACGCCTGATTGAGGAAGGGGTTCGAGACGATGCCGTAGACATCGGAGCCCAACCTGGCTCGAACCTCGAATTCGGTGGCATCGGGCTCGGCGGTACCCCCGGCCAGGAGCGCCTGACCCCGAGGGATTCCGAGGGTGAGGGTGACGGTGTTGGTGGCCGGCTCCCAGAGCCAGTAGCCGACCTGGTCATGGAATGTTTCGGTCTCCCCGGGCTTCACGATGTGGGTGTGATAGCGGAGGCCGTAGAACAGTTGGGGGCCGTTGGTCTGGCGGTCGATCGGCTGCAGCTCATAGCGCTCGACGAAGTTGTTCTGCTCGGCGCCGTCGGCCACCGGGTGCTCGTCCGAGCCCTTGGCGCTCTCCCAGATTCCGGCCAGCGGGGTGAGCGGACCGAGGTTCGCCAAGGTATCGGGATCGCCGGCGGGCTCGGTGTAGATGTCCTCCCCGTAGGGCTCCACGCCGGTCCAACTCATGATCGCCAGTTCCCTTCGCTCGCCTCGACGCCTATCGGTCTCTGTGCAGCGCCACCGTCGGCGGGAGATCGAAGGACCCTCGCACGTCGGAACCCTGACAATGCGGGACAGGGAGCGCCTCAGCTGCGATCCTATCGTCGCCGTCGTCATGGCGTCCCGCCCGGGCGGGCGCCCGGAATGCCCTCAGCCGGGCCGGGACCACGGGGTGTCGTTGAACCGGTTGAGGACCGGCCCGTTGGCTCCCCACGACACCCGGGTCATCGACGCGGTGGCCAAATAGAGTCGCCAGGCGCCCTCGTCGCCGAGGCCCACTGCCCAGCAGGTGGCGGCTTTGATGGGCGAAACGTGGCTGACTACCACCACGTCGCCGGGCCCGCGGGCACCCTCTCCATCGGCGGCGAACAACTCGTCGCACGCCTTTCGCACCCGGATGCCGACCTCGGCCAAGGACTCGCCTCCCGGAGGCCGGAAATGAGCGTCCTCCCGCCACCGCAGCCAGACTTCCGACGGCACCTCCCCGAGGCGCTGGCCGTCGAATTCGCCGTAGTCGACTTCGATCCATCGCGGATCGAGCTCCACCGGCAGCCCCAGTCCGAGAGCGTCGGCGGTGTCGCGGGCCCGAGCCAACGGGCTGGAGATCACCCGGGTGACCCCTTGGAGCGAGGATCCGAGCGAGCGGGCCTGTTCGAGGCCACGTTCGGTCAGAGGGGCGTCCAATCGGCCGAGGAGCAGCCCGTCGGCGTTCCCGGTCGACTCACCGTGCCGCACCAGGATCAGCACCGTGCTGGCCCGGCCGATCTGGACCTTCTCAACAGCGACCCCCTCAACGGCATCGGCTCAGTGCACCAGAATGCGACCGCACTGGTCACAGGTGGCGAACTCGTCAGCGGGAAGGCGGCGAATGCGCTCCACTTCCTTGGACGGGAGGGTGAGGTGGCAGCCGTCGCACCGGTCTCCGACCAGGCGGGCCGCCCCTACCCCACCGAGGTGGGAGCGAAGCTTCTCGTACTGGTCGGCGAGATCGGGCGGGAGCCGGATGGCCTGCTCGGCCCGGGCTGCCTCTTCGACCCCGATCGCCTGGTCGATACGGGCGACTTCTTGGCTGACTTCCCCTTGGAGCCGGCCGGCATCGGCGGCGAGCGACGCCGCCGCCACCTCGTTCGCCTCCAGGGCGGCGTCGAGCGGGTCTTCCTCGTCGACCAGCGCGAGTTCGAGTTCCTCCAGCTGGGCCTGCCGCTCGGCCAGGTGATGCACCTCGCCGTCCATGGCCTGCAGGTCCCGGGAGGCGGATACCCCGCCGGTCAACATCCGCTGCTCGATCTCGTGCCGGCGCTTGGTGGCGGCGGCGATCTGCTCCTCGAGGGAGGTCTGCCGGGCCTTCAAGTCCTCGACCTGGCTCCGGATGACCGACCCCTCGGCGGTCAGCTGCGCCCGGCCTGCCTCCACCCGGTCCAGTTCGGCCTGCTCAGGGAGGGTCTGCCGGCGATGTCGGAGCTGATCGAGGGTGGTGTCGTGGTGCTGGACTTCCAAAAGGGTGTCGAACGGCTCAGCCATCACGGGTCCTTTCGCTCGCCCCCGGGATGGGCACCGAGGTATCGATGACTCTATGGGTCGTCCGCAGCGCCCCGAGTAGGGAGTCGTCGGCCATCTCCACCGCCTCGTGCCAGGTGAACCAGGCCACCTCCTGGCTCTCGTCCGGCGGTGGGGCCGGATCCTGGTCGGGGGCGAACATCAGGTAGCGGACATCAAGGTGGATGTGGGCATTGGCCGCCGGGTGGACATCCACGTGGACAATCAGCGGTCCATCGGGCGGATGGGCGAGAGGCAGCCCCGTCTCTTCCTCGCACTCCCTCAACGCCGCCTCCGCCGGGGTCTCCCCCGGCTCGATGTGACCGCCCGGTTGCATCCACATCTTCAGCCGGCGGTGCTTGTGGAGGATCACCCCCCGGACCCCGACCACGATGCCCGACCCGGTCACGTGGGTGAGGTCGGCGTTCTCGTCGAAGGGTCGCTCGAGCCGGTCGAGCTCCGCCAAAAAGGAATCCCGGGCCGCCGCCTCCCGCCGATCGCCGGGTTGGTGGGCCCGGACAGCCACCCGGAGCTCCTCGACGGCGTTCACGGGGTGCCACCCACGTCGATACCCAGTTCCGCCTTCAGGGCATCGAGATCACGGCGCAGCGCGGCGACCTGGTCGGACAACTCCTCCACCTGTTGGAGGGCGGAGGCAGCCAGCTCCGGTTCCCTCCGGGCGGTCCCGTCCCGGCTCGGGACCCCGGGGAGCGACGACAGCCGGCGGGGCACCTCAGGCGAAAATGCCGGCTCAGGCTCGGCGGTCGGTTCGGCCGTCGAGCCGGACAGGCTGTCCCCCAGCCGGTGGACGAAACGGCCTTCCTTCTGACCGGGACGGCGAGGCACCGGCGCCACCAGGCCCCCGGCGTGGTCCTCCAGCAACTCGAGTTCGTGAGCGACGTGGCGGAGGTCGTCGAACTGCGCCATCCGCTCGCACCGGGTCCGGATCTCGCCGATCGTCTGGGGGCCGCGGAGCATCAGCACCGCCAGGATCGCCAGCTGCGGCTCATCCACCCCCAAGGCATCCCGGAGCACGTGCTCGTAGCGGAGTACCGACCGGCCATGGGTCGGATGGACGAACCGGGTCAGCCCCTTCTGCTTGAGGGTCCGGACGGCCAGCTCGGCGGTGGCCTCGTCATAGGAGACCACCGGCTCGCGATTGGAAGCCTGATTGCAGGCCAGGGTCAACGCGTTGAGGGACAACGGGTACTGCTGGGGGGTGGTCAGCTGCTTCTCGATGAGACAGCCGAGTACCCGGATCTCCTCCGAGGAGAGCTCAGGCCGGTCGACCCCAGCTGCCATCGTCATCGGGCTCCAGTCTTCCGTGGGACCCGCCAGAGTATTGGTTGGACAGGAGCCGTGTCGGCCGCTGGCTCGGAAGGGCCGGAACTCGGGTTCCGGCACCGCCCCACCGCCCGGTTCAGGCGGACTTGCGACGCTGACGGTGGATCCGGCGGCGTTCGCGCTCGGTGGCCCCGCCCCAGATGCCCTCTCGTTCCCGGCTGGCCAACGCATGCTCGAGGCAAGCCTCCCGGACCGCGCATTGATCACAGATAGCCTTAGCTTCACCTGCCTCCTCGTCGGAGATCGGGTAGAAAACATCTGGATCGATGCCCCGGCAGGCGGCGTGCTTGCGCCAGGTGGCACTCATGGGAACGTCACTTTCTCACTGTTGAATAGGGTCACTGGACATTCCGCCAGGTTGATTGCACCAGTGACCAGGGAATACGCGGTCTACCGGTGAAATAGGGCGGAAAGGACAGTATGGCCCAGGAAGGCCCGGCATGTCCACCCTTAGCACCAATTTCGGGCAGTGGGCGCCATTCGGGTGGAACCAGCCGGGTCGGGTGCCTGGGGATGCCCCAGGCGTGATCCCCTAGGATCACCTCACGTCGGATCCCGGAGGTCGGGATCGGTTGACCAAGGGGGACGACGTGTCGGCTGAGCCGTTGAGTGGAAAGACGATTGTGATCACCGGGGCGACCGGACAGGTCGCCGAGCCGGTGGCGGTGGCCCTGGCCAAGGAGAACGAGGTGATCGGGGCGGCTCGATTCCGGGACGACGCCGCCCGGGCCCGCCTGGAAGCGGCCGGGATCCGCTGCGTCCCCATCGACCTGGTCTCCGGCGATGTGTCCGGGCTGCCGGTCGACGCCGACTACGTCATCAACTTCGCGGTGACCAAGTCGAACGACTGGAACACCGACCTGGACGCCAACTGTGGCGGGTTGGCCGCCCTCATGGAGCACCATCAGCGGGCCAACGCCTTCCTCCATTGCTCCTCGACCGCGGTCTACAAGCCGATGGGTCACCACGTCTTCAAGGAGGACGACGAGCTGGGCGACAACCATGCCGTCTGGCCTTTCCTCCGTACCTACAGCATCTGCAAGATCGCCGCCGAGGCCACCGCCCGCTGGGCGGCACGCCGCTTCGAACTGCCCACCACCATCGCCCGGCTGTCGGTTCCCTACGGCGATCGGGGCGGCTGGCCGGCTATCCACCTGGAGATGATGCTCAACGGCAGCTCCATCCCCGTCCACATCGACGCCCCCAGCGTGTACCACCCGCTGCACGAAGACGACATCATCGGGATGGTGCCCACCCTGCTGGAGAGCGCCAACCTGCCGGCCACCACCGTCAACTGGGGTGGCGACGACGCCGTCAGCATCGAGGAGTGGTGCGGTTACCTCTCGGAGATAACCGGCGTCGAGGCCAAGTTCGAGCCCACCGCCAATACCATCGACAGTGTGCAGATTGATCTGACCCTCATGCATGAGTTGCTCGGGCCGACGACGGTGGAGTGGCGCGACGGGTTGCATCGGATGGTCACCACCCGCCACCCCGAACTCCTCAACAACTGAGCCGAAGCATCATGGCGGCATCACCAAAGGCGGGAGCTGGATCCCGGGTCCGCCAGTCCCGATCGGATTCCTGCCGCCGTGCGTAAGTACGTGATCATGGGAGTCCAGGGAAGCGGGAAGGGCACCCAGGCGAAGCTCATGACCGAGGACCTGGACCTGGTCCACATCAGCGTGGGCGACATCCTGCGATCGAACATCCAGACCCATACCAAGCTCGGGGCCCGGGTCAGGCGGATCGTCAGCGAAGGCCACCTGGTCGACGACGACCTGATCGAGGACGTCGTGCAGTCGCGCCTCACCGCCCACGACTGGAACTTCGGATTCATCATCGACGGCTTCCCCCGCAATCCCCGACAGGCGGAATTCTTCCTGGAGAGCTACGACATCGACGGGGTGATCAACCTCGACCTTCCCGACCACGAGGTCAAGCGGCGGGTGCTGGCCCGGCGCTACTGCGAAGGCTGCGGGTTGGACTACAACCTGATCGAGAGCCGTCCGGCCGAACCCGACGTCTGCGATGTCTGCGGCGGCCGGCTGGTGGCCCGGGAAGATGACACCCCTGAGGCGCTGGAGGTCCGCATCCGCGAGTACCACGAACATACGGCGCCGGTCCTCCAGATCTTCGAGCGCAAGGAGTACGTGGCCACCATCGATGCCACCCAGTCGGTGGAGGAGGTCCAGGCGGCCATCCGAGCCCGGTTCGGGCTCCCACCCATGAAGCCTCGATCCTGAGGGTCATCGACTGGGGGGTTGCCGGCTGATCCGACCGGACGCCAACGGCTCCGGTCGTCCGGTCAACCGATGACGACGTGCCCGTAGGTGCTGCAGAGGCCCAAGGCCTCGAGGGCGACGAAGGTGGCCACCAGCACCACCACCACCGGCACTTTCCAACCGTGCACCGGCCGGGCCAGCCCGAGGGGCATGTACCACTCGGGTAGCAGTCCGGGGGTCTGGGCCAGGTACATGTCCATCGGCATGGCGTCGGCGTCGAGCGGGGCTCCGGGATCGGCGCCCAGCGCCAGTTCCGTCAGCTCGGCATCGGTCAGCCTCCGGTCGTCACCGTCAACATCCATTGGTAGTCAGGGGCGCAGTACTCGCAGTGCGAGCCTGGTTCCCCATCCCCCTTTCGATCTGTACGTGCGGTTTTCCCGCATACAGCTCACCGACGATCGTCTGGACATGGTTACGCTGCCTTCGGGTATCGGATAGTGCCCATGAGCTGGTGCAGGCCCTGGTCGTGGAACCAGGAGCGGGACCAAGTGCTGGCCTGGCCCGCTCGCAGATTGCGACCACGCTTCTTGATGAGCAAGCGCTTCAGTCGCCACCATACATAGCGGTCCATAGTGTTGAACTTGTCGCCCGCATTCCCGTTGCGGAAGTAGTTGCCCCATCCCCGAAGGAAGAGGTTTAGCCGCTCGATGACGGCGTTCAACTCCATTCCGACCTGGCTCCGACCGGTCATGGCCTTGATCCTCGCACGGGCACGCTTCATGGACCGCAGGGACGGCCAGCGGTGGAGGTAGTAGCGGATGACCCGCTTCTGCTCCCAGAGCTTGCCGGACATGCGGGCACGGAGGTGGCACCCGAGGAAGTCAAAGCCCTCTTTTCCCTCCCGGAGGTCGACCACGCGGGTCTTGTCCGGGTGGAGTGTGAGCCCAAGGTCACCCAGGATGGCGGTCGCCCGCCGATGGGCTTCCTCGGCTTGACTCTGGGACGTGCACAGCACCACGAAATCATCCGCATAGCGGACGAGTTCCCCGGTGCCGGACTCGGCCCAGGCCCGGTCGAAGGCGTGCAGGTAGATGTTGGCGAGCAGAGGTGAAATCACCCCGCCCTGGGGAGTGCCCTCGACCGTCTCGGACACCACCCCATGATCCAACACACCTGCCCGCAACCACAGCCGAAGCAGTTTGAGCACCCGTCGATCAGAGACTCTGAGTCCGACCCGAGAAAGCAGCTTCTCGTGGTCGATCTCACCGAAGAAGTTCTGGATGTCGGCCTCGAAGACGAACGTTCGTCCCTTCGGGAACGCCACCCGGATGGTTTCTAAGGCATCGATGGCCGAACGCTTCGGGCGGAACCCGAAGCTACAGGGCAAGAAGTCAGCCTCGAAGATAGGTTCGAGGACAAGTTTCGTCGCCTGCTGGACCACCCGGTCCTTGACCGTCGGGATGCCCAATGGCCGCTTCGAGCCGTCGGGCTTTGGAATCTCCACCCGGCGAACTGGCGCCGGGTGGTAGTTGCCTGCACGGAGGGCGTCACGGAGTTCGGTGAGTAGACGCTCCACCCCGTAGTCGTCCTCCACCGCAGCGATGGTCAGATAATCGACCCCCGCCGCTCCACGATTGGCTCGGACACGTCCCCACGCCTCCCACAGGATGTCGTCCCTGTAGATGCGGTCATACAGGGCGTGGAAACGCCGACCCTCAGACTGCTTGGCCGCAGCCCATAGCCGGTTCTGGAGGCGTCGAACTTTGACCTGGGACGGAAATCCCAGGGGGGAGATGGGCTGGGCGGTCCCAGCCATGCCCTCACTCGTTCCTCTGTTCCCGGCGTGACCGAAGTCGGGGTCCTTTCCTCCTGCCGGGTTCATCCCGGCGATCATCGGTACTACGACCCCGTCGGACTCCCGCTTCCCTCCGTCCAGTTTCACCACTGGCTTATCCAGACGGTCTTTGCTGACAAGGCTGGAAAGACGGGTCTCTCCTGTCCCGAACCACACCGTGCGTGCGTGCCGCTCCCCATACCCCGGGAGGACTCGACCAAGGGCATCTCCGGAACGCCAGTAGGTCGAATGCTGCCTTCGCCGTGACATGAGCGGCTCGGCTCCTCCGTTGTGAGTTTGACGAGGCTGCAGGACTCGCGCCTGGTGGCACTGCGGCCCGCACACTTGCTCCCTCCGAAGAGGCTTTTGACACCCCGCTCAGCCCGCCGGATCTCTCCGACGGACCGGGGTCTGCTACTGGGCTCTCCGGCGATTACCCAGACGGGACTTGCACCCGCAGGTCTGGTCCAGTTTCCAGGACGCA